>NZ_JAYJLO010000001.1:0-1210305 GCF_051948935.1 Bacillus sp. Brlt_9
GGCTTTATGGATAAGCACCGCTTTTCACCTCACTTCCTTTTTTTATTTGTTTACAATCTTTTTCATGATATGAATGGGAACGATATCATGATATAACCAAATAATACTGATCACGTATTATTTCTTCTTTTTTTGTCGAAAGTCCTCTGTCTCTTTCAAAAAAATACAAATGAAAGAACTTTTACAATGAAACAATTTTGCAGATGTAAAAATGCCTCTGAGCTATAACATTTTCTTTCTATAGGAACGAACTGATTACGATACCGGTACCTTATACTGATTCTTCAGCAAGAAGAACCTTTAGGCTGTTGCCTAACCGTCATTCAGCTCCCACCTACTCATTGGAACATGTCCTACCCATTCCTTGAGGTGGGAGTTTTCTGTCGGGAGATGATAAAACTGGAAATGTTCTCCTTTTTCTCACCGGAATATGTACGTTTCTATTTCTAGCGTTCTGTTCACGATTTGGAATGAAAGTCCCCACATTTTTCAATAAAAAAAGGCTCCACATAAGGAGCGCTCAATAAAAATAAATAAATTAAAAGAAATAACAGACATATATAATATACAACGTTTATAATTTTGTATCAATATATTTAGATTTACAATTTATATTGGTATTGATTTTATAAAAAAGGTACGATTAAAAGACCTTGCTGAAATAAAGTGAAACTGTAATCAGTGGGGGTCTTACTGCCCATTAAAGCGGGATAAAGGGGGATTATAAGTGGTTATATCAGATGTTATTTACGGTGAGTTTAAAGTGGATCAAGTAGTAGAAGAGTTAATTTTAAGCAAGCCTGTGCAAAGATTGAAAGGCGTTCATCAAAACGGAGCGAGTTACTTAATAAACGAAAACTGGAATGTAACGCGCTTTGATCATTCAGTTGGTGTTATGTTGTTAATTAAAAAACTAGGTTGTTCAGTAGAAGAACAAATTGCGGGTTTACTACATGACGTATCGCATACCGCTTTTTCTCACGTGATTGATTACGTTTTTGATAGCGAAAATGAAAGTTATCATGAAGAAATATTTAGCTCTGTTGTGAAAAACTCAGAAATTCCAGCGATTCTTGCGAAGCATGGTTATAACTATGAAGATATTTTATTAGATGATTCGAAGTGGACGTTACTCGAAAGGTCCGCGCCAGAATTATGTGCAGACCGAGTGGATTATACGTTACGAGATATGTATACATACGGATATATTTCTTTAGAAGAGGTTCATAGCTTTTTAGAGGATGTCATCGAAGTGGACGGGAAAATGGTGCTTCAAAATATCGAAATTGCAGAATGGTTTACAAAAACGTATTACAAAGAGGTAATTGATTTCTTTATGAAGCCAATGAATATATACGGAAATGATATGTTAGCGAAAACGTTAAAGTTGGCTCTTCATAAAAAGATCATTCATGCAGACGATTTCCTTCTTGAAGATGACGAGCTTATAGTGAAATTACAGCAATGTAACAATCCAGAAGTGGAAGCTTTATTAAGAAAAGTTCATCCAAATGTAGAAGTAAAAGAAGATAGAAACGATTATGATTTGTATCAGAAAAATAAAGTCCGCCTTATTAATCCTCTGTTACTTTTTGAAGGTGAGGTTGTTCCAGCGTCTGCTGTGTCAGAAAACATAAGGAAGATGAGTGAAATCGCTTATGAACAAGCGGTGAGAGGGATGTATGTGAAAGTGATTTCAGATTAATAGAAAGAAGGTATCATCACATAAGATGATACCTTCTTTTTATTCATCTAATATTTTCCACTCATTTCCCCAATCCTTCATTGCGTCAAAAATAGGACGGAGTGTCTCCCCTTTTTTTGTAAGTGAATACTCCACATGAGGTGGCATAGTTGAGTAGATCGTTCTCTTTATAATATTTTCTTGTTCAAGTTCTTTTAAGCGAAGAGATAGAGTGCGTGGGCTAATACCGTTTAGGCATCTTTCAAGCTCAGCAAAACGTTTAGGACTATAAAACAAATCTCTTAAAATTAAGAAAGTCCACTTTCCGCCTATTACAGACATTGTTTTTTCAATAGGGCATTTTAATAAAGTTTCTTCATTTGTATTTTCCATATAAACACTCCTTACTATATAAAAGTATAGGTACTATATAAAAAATCAGTACTTTTATAAATGAAGTACTTTATTTATTATAGTCCTAAAGGAATATATAGGTAAATTACTAATTTTTGAAAGGGGAGTAAGCAAGTGAGTGGAGTGGCTAGTAGAAATTTAGATGTTCAAACAAAGGAGAACTCGGGTATTATCATTTTAATCGCTTTGGCAATGGGATTCATTATGGCAACTTTAGATGTGACAGTAGTAAATGTTGCGGTGGTGAATATTCAAGAAACATTAGGACTGACATTATATAGTTCGGCATGGATTGTCGACGGATATATTTTATCTTTTGCGGCATTATTATTGGCTGGAGGGGCATTAGCCAATCGATTTGGAGCAAAAAAAGTATATATGATTGGTTTAATTATCTTTGTGCTCGCATCTCTTTTATGTGCGATTGCTACAACTGGGGACGCTCTTTTTATAGGGCGAGCAATTCAAGGTGTTGGAGCGGCTTTATTTATGCCAAGTTCACTTAGTTTATTAGTAGTATCATTTCCGGATGAAAAGAAGAGAGCTAAAATGTTTGGTATATGGTCTGCAATTGTATCTATTGCTTCTGGTACGGGTCCTTTTATTGGTGGCCTTTTAGTAAATACATTTGGTTGGCGAAGCATTTTTATTATAAACCTTCCAATCGGGATGATTGGTATTTTAATGGCTTTTGTAATTATTCCAAATGTTTTACCGAAAAAGGAGAAAATAAATGTAGCGAATCATCTAATCGGTATAATTGCAATAACATTATTGGCGTTTACTCTAATTGAAGGTCCAAGTTATGGATGGTCCTCGCCTCAAATTTTAGGAGGCGTAGTGGGGACGGTATTAACCGCTATTCTTTTTGTTTATGCAGAACGAAAGTCAAAAAACTCGGTTGTGCCAAGAGTGTTGTTCCAAAACGAGACATTTACCTCGGCGAATATAGTTGGATTTCTAATAAACTTTGCGTTATTTGGCGGCATATTTATGTTTGGACTCTTTTTACAAAAAGCATATGGAGCAAGCCCGTTTGTAGCAGGATTACAACTATTGCCGATGATGAGCGTATTTGTTATTGGGAATATATTATTTGCAAAAATGGTGACTAAGTTTAGCTCAAAATCGTTATTATTCATAGCGTTATTTATAGCTAGTATAGGATCTGTATTATTAATGTTTCTAGTGAAAAATGTGAATTATATAGGAATTGCAATCATTTATAGTATTGTTAACCTTGGAATCGGTATAGCAGTACCTGCCATGACTACAATTGTAATGAAATCTGCCGATCGTGAAAATGGAAATATGGCTGGGGCAATTTTAAATGTAAATCGTCAAATTGGTGCATTAGTCGGTATAGCAATTATGGGAATCCTTTTAAATGAATCATCCAATTGGTACAGAGGGGCAAGCTATAGTTTTTTAGTTATTGGGCTTTCCTATCTATGTGCAGCATTTTTAGTTTGGAAGTTTGTGGAGAGGGAATAAAAAAGGAGAGCATCTTTTCTTGATGCTCTCTTTTTTTTCATTAATAATCAAACCAATTCCAAACCTCAATATCTCCAAGAGTCGCATAACGAACGTGAGGCGAGTTTTGTAATTTTAATAACTCTTTCGAGGGGCCAGTAATGACCATGCCGTATACTTTAACGCCGTTATCTTTTACGTACTGATAGCGCTTATCTAAGTTCAGATCTTTTTCACGAGTCCAAGTAGCTTTACTTACAGTTTTTTTATGTTCAGAAAGAATGCGCATCATTTCTATTACTTCATCTTCTTTTGTCTTCGGTTGTTCTGCTTCACTATCAGGGAGATTTATATGTTCTGGAAATCCAATCATTTCTCCGCCATGTAGGATAAAATCATTTGCGTTTATTCTTTCTTGCCCTGTGTCTAAAGCGTACCAAATAGGAGTTGGTGGCATTTCTTGTGCTTCAAATACGTTATATAAAAGAGATTCTAATTCTTGTAATGTGTAAGGTTTGTCAAAAGATAGCGCTACTTCTGCAACGGTTCCCTCATGTACTTTTCCAAGTGTATCCCAAACTTTTTTAGATGATTCTTTCAAATGATCACCTTGCTTGATTTTTGGATGAACAAAGGAAAGATTGGAGTAATTCAATGTGTTTGCCCACGATTTATTTGTAACAGTTACAGAAGATAAAAAACTTTTCGTTGTTACTGTACCGATTTGAACTTCTTTTTTTCCGACCGTTTTAAATAAATTCATTTCATTTTCTGTACGGAAAAAGGGTTTAATCTTTGTACTGCCTCCAGCGGAGCGACTATTTGGCATTGTCGCTTCTAGTGCGAGTGCTGGAATCTTATCTACTCCAGTTAAGTTTTTCATATTGTTCGAATAGAAGTAAAGGGAAGATGAGAAATGACCAACAAAATAGATTGCTATACAAACAGCAAGGACAAAACTAACGGTTTGCCAACGCTGTTTCCATTTTATTTTCCAAAACGGGACTTTAAGATTTTGTGGTGGTAGTCTTTTCTTTATTGGTTCACTCTGCGAAAGCAACTCATCTAAGTAAGCCTCACATTCTTCACATGTCTCAATATGACTTTCTAACTGCTCTTGTTCATCATGCGTGAGCGTTCCGTTTTCGTATTTCTCCCATAGCTTTTTAAACTCTGTACAACCCATCCTGATCACTCCTTTATGCTTTTCGTTTCTTTTCGTCCCCTGTGTAATTCAATTTTCACTTTCGCTAGTGAGAGACTAGTCATTTCTGCTATTTCCTTATACGAGAATCCGTAGTAATCTCGTAGTAGCAGGACATTTCGTCTTTCAAGGGGAAGAGAAGATAAGCTGTTTAACCAACTAGCAATCTCATGTTTTACGAAATAAGAGTGCTCTGTACTTGGCACGTTTGGTAAATGGAATTCTTCAACTGTCGTTGTTTTATATCTTTTTTCTTTTCGATACCAATCGATAAAGGCGTTGTAGGCAATTGTAAATAACCACGGCCTAATTTCTTCTCCTTTATAATAGTCAATATGGACGAGCATTCGATAAAATGTTTCTTGCATGAGATCTTCCGCGTAGTGGGAATCTCCGGTTAGGGAGAGAAGATAGCGAAATAAATCTTGCATATGTTCGGAGTAAATCTCTTCTAATGATTGTTTGCGTTTCACTACATTTCCCTCCCTTCATACATAACAACGAAATACATGTAAAAAAGTTACATTTGTTTTTAAAATTATAGTAAAAAACGTCAAGAATTGGATTGTATTCTCTTTTATCATAATACATATAAGGCGGGTGAACAGAGATGGAAAGCTATGAAACACAAATTCAAAGATCCATTGATTATATTGAGGAAGATGTAATGGAAAAACAGACGCTGCGTAATTTAGCACGTATTGCTGGTTTTTCTGAGTCGCATTTTCATCGTGTATTTCAGGCGTTAGTAGGCGATACAGTAATGGAGTATGTTCGAAAGAGGAGGTTAGCCCGGGCAGCTTATCAACTTTCTCATACGGATGAAAAAGTTATTGATATCGCGTTTGAGCATGGCTTTCAATCTCATGAAACGTTCACGAGAGCCTTTAAAAAATTATTTCAAATGACACCAAGTGAATATCGAAAACAAGAAATTGAAACACCGATGTATTACAGCGTAAATGTAAAACAAAGAAAATTAAATCCGTATTTAGGAGGCATACAAATGGAATATCGTATTGTAAATAAACCAGAATTTTTAGTGGCGGGTTATGAACTGAAGACGACAAGTAAAGAAGGGAAAAACCATCAAGACATCCCAGCATTTTGGCAAGAATATTTACAGAAAGATCTTGGAACGACAATTCCGAATCGTAAAGATACGAGCCAATGGGTAGAGCTTGGATTATGTACTGATTTTAATTTAGAAACAGGGGACTTCACTTATATAATTGGAATGGAAGTTACAGACTTTGAAAATGTACCAAATGAAGTTGCAAAGCGTACTTTCCCAGCAGCAACATATGCCGTATTTACAACGCCGAAAGTGCCTCATGAAGAAATGGTATCGTCTATTCACCAAACGTGGAATGCTGTATTCTCAGAATGGTTCCCGCATTCAGGATACGAACATTGCGGCGTTACAGAGTTTGAACTATACGATGAGCGCTGCCATGAAGATAAGAGTGAGTTCGCTCAAGTAGAGCTTTGGATACCGGTGAAGAAGAAGTAATAGATTGAGAGCGAGTCATTGAGAAATGGTTCGCTTTTTTATAAAGGGGGAATGGGACGATGTTTAAAAAACTAGAATGTGTATCTATACATACGAAGGATATAGAAAGATCCGTTTCTTTTTATAAAGAAATGGGAATGAAGCAAAACTGGGTTATAGAAAGAGAATTAGAAGAAGGGGTTATTTGGACGTTAATCGGATTGAAGTTTCCAGATGAGAAAAGTTCGGAGTTAGTAATAAGCAATCATCCAGATATTAATTTTATGGAAGTCGAAGTATTAGTAGAAGATGTGCAACAAACGTATGAAAGTTTAAAAGATAATAAGGATGTAAAATGGATCCGCGAACCATTTCCAACAGAATCAGGACACGTTGCGGTAATGGAAGCACCTGATGAGAATGTGTTTGTGTTAGTAGGAAAATAGCTGAAATATGGAGTGACCTTTCATAGTGAGTTATGAAAGGTTATTTTGTATGGTAAGGAGAGAGAATTGTTATTTTCGGTAAATCGATATAATTGAAAAATCACTGAACTATCGAGAAAATAGGGTTCATTCATCAAAAAAGAAAAGACGCCACATAGCGCCTTTTCTACGAACGAAACGGAAACACAAGAATAATCGTCGTTCCTTTTCCAAGTTCGCTATCGATAGAAATCGTTCCATTATGAGCATGGACGAGCTGCTTTGTAATAGCGAGGCCAAGTCCAGTTCCGATGTTGCTTTCTTCTGTATTTGTTCCTCTGTAATATCGCTCAAATAAAAGCTCTTTCGTTTTATCGTCCATTCCTTTTCCATTATCTGAAATAGATAGTGTAAATGAAGTGGCGTTTTGCGAAAGTTTTACGATGACATTAGTCGTTTCATTATTATGTTTTACAGCGTTTACGAGTAAGTTTTCGATAATACGCTGGAACCATTTTTCTTCAATGAAATATTGAATTTTATTTGAGCTTGGTACGAATTCAATATTTTGATTTTGAAGTGTCGGATTATTAATGAATTGTAATAATACTTTTTGGACGAATTGATTCATTTCAATATTTACGTGCTGCGCAGGAAGACTGTTATTTTTTAATTGATACGTTAAGCTTAAGTCATCAATTAATGTCGTCATATATTGAGATTTTTCTTTCATAACGCTGCCGAATTGTTGAATGTCACGATCGGTCCAGTTGTACTGCTTTGATTCTAGTAATAATGCGTAGCCATATATAGAGCTAAGTGGCGTTTTTAAATCATGTGTGAGTCCAGTAATCCATTCTTCACGTGTTTGCTGCAATACTTGCCTCATTGCATCGTTTTTTTTGAGTGTAATAGAAAGGTGCTCAAGTGAATTTGTTACATCACTAAATAAGCGGAATGACCATTTCTCTTTACCAGATCGCCGGAACCTGACAGGTTTCCCTTTTTTACTAACAGGCTCTTCGTACTTTCCACCAGCTATATTTTTAAGCCAGCGCATCGCATGTAATAATGGTTTTCCAAATTTATTACCGTACCAAATAGAAAGAATGACTAAATAAACAAATACGATAAGAAGGATTAGTCCGCATCCGATTAGAAACTTTTTAGTAAATATATCGTCTATTTCATCATCTGGGTAGTAGTACTCATTTTTGGCAGTTACAACGAGAAGATGATTGCTATTTGTGTCGTAAAAGCTAGACGTGTTTTCTTTATGATTCCACGGTTCCTTTTCGCTAAGAGCAGCTTGTATGACAGAAAACGGTTTTTTCTTTCCATCTGGATAGGAGAATACTTCTTCACCGCCACTATTAAAGATTTGAAGAGTAGCCTTTTCTTTAGAAAGTAACTGTTTTTCTTCTTCTGTTAATGCGAACGTATCCGTAGATACAGAAGGGTGCTCCTTTTGGATCGTTTTCAGTAATACATTGCTTTTTAACGTACCGCCGTAAATAACAAGTACGTTCTTTTCTTCTAATTCAATTTCCCAATATGTAAATGTATAAGGGCTTTCTATGTGATTCTGTATATATGAGAATAAAGATACTTTCGTATAAGATGTTGGCACGTCACTTGGTGTATTAAAGTGATAGAGAACTTTTCCATTTTCCTCTACAACTTGAATCCAATCATTTTTCTCTTTAATTAAGTCTTTTACTTCAGCCTTCAACGAAATGTCGCCATCTTCTGAAGAGATATATCTTGAAATCATAAAATTATCAGCATCTGGAATGTTTGGTTCGTATGAAGTACTCGTAACAAGAAAAATCAAATAAGTGAAAGCCGCTACTACAGCAATCAGTAATGTAACTAAAACAAATACGTGTTGCATAAT
Organism: Bacillus sp. Brlt_9; assembly: GCF_051948935.1. Lineage (NCBI taxonomy): Bacteria > Bacillati > Bacillota > Bacilli > Caryophanales > Bacillaceae > Bacillus > Bacillus sp. Brlt_9. Next base: position 8,590 of record NZ_JAYJLO010000001.1, read on the forward strand.
AAACTGGATAATAAGTCGTTTATTAAAGTTCATATCGTCACCCTACTTTGTAATGAACTTATAGCCAAGTCCGCGCACAGTTTTTATATATTCTGGTTTACTTGGATCTTGTTCAATTTTTTCACGTAGTTTTCGAATGTGGACCATAACGGTATTATCATCGCCGTTATAGGCAGGTGCTCCCCAAACTTTTTCATATATTTCTTCTTTCGAAAATACGTAGTTTGGATTCTCGCAAAAGAAGAGTAGTAGCTGAAATAGCTGGGCGGAACATTCGACAACATGTCCATTTACTGTAAGTTCTGCGGAATATCGATCAATTTCAAATGTGCCAAATGAACTGGCGTGTGCTTTTTGTTCGTGTGGTACTGCTTGTTTCATATGTCTACGGAGTTGTGCTTTCATACGAGCTACTACTTCAAGTGGATTAAATGGCTTCGTAATATAATCATCTGCACCGTGTGAAAATCCAGATATTTTATCTAAATCAGATGTTTTAGCTGTGAGGAAGAAGATAGGGCAATCTGTTTTTTGGCGAATGATTGGACAAATATCAAAACCAGATTGTCCAGGAAGCATGACATCTAAAATAATTAAATCGTAATCGTTTTGCTCGGTGAGAGATAAAGCTATTTCAGCGGATGTTGCAGTTGTAATATGAGAAAAACCTTCTTTTTCAAGAATGGTGGTTAGTAATTGTAAAATTGCTGTTTCATCATCAACGAGCAAAATATTTGCTTCATACATAAAAATCCCTCCTAATTTCCTCGAATATCATATCATCTTTCTGTAACTTATGGAATTTTTAAGGAAATTTTAAGGTTTTCTTTCTCAAAAAATTAAGAATCAAATGATATGATAAAAGAACATAGGGGAGGAGATGAGTGTGAATCCGTTTCAAACGATGCGAGCAAGATATTTTTTAATTGTATTTGCACTATTAACTTTAGTAGCAAGAGCCAGTAATGAATTGATAGAAAATACATTTCATATGCAAAATTCTACTTTTATAAATATTCTTATATTCTATATTCTGCCGATTACGTGGATTTTTTTTGAGTATAGAAAGCACCGTGTTTCCTTTTCATTATTTATTAATAAAAATGAAACATTTAACCTGGTGCAAGTTTTATACATTGCGATTATGTTATGCATATTTAGTTATGGGTATCTTATTTTGTACATGTATAGCTTTGCGTGGATTACACCGGATTTTATTATGAATGCACTACGTGAACCAATTATAGATAGTACAGGGGGATATGTCTATCAAGTAATTATGGTCGTATTTATCGCACCAATTATTGGGGAATTTGTTTTTCGGGGATTTTTACTGCAACGCTTTGCGGCAAAATGGGGAACGAGTATAGCGATCTTTGTTGTAGCGATATTGTTTGCGTTATTACACGTTGATTTCCTAGGTGCAGTTGTATTTAGCGTTGTACTATCAATCGTATATATTCGTACGAATAGCTTACTCATGCCAATTGCTATTCACATGTTAAACAATGCGCTTGTAATCGGCGTCTCATTTCTAATAAATAAAGAAGAGATAATGAGTTTGGCAGATTTCTCAAATTATACGACGTTCTTTCCGGGACTTATTATTTTTATAATGGGATTAAATTTAGTACTCATCTTTTTATTTGTTAACCGCAAATATTGGAATAAAGAAATGCCAGCTATATATGTAGAGCAAGAAAAGAGTTTTTCAGACGTAGTGGAGGGCAAGTAAGATGAAGAAAATGATTGAAAGGGATGTATAAAATTATATGAATGAAACAATATCATCAAATAAGTTTTTTTATTTGATTTTGCTTAGTATTGTGCTGATAACGACAGTCAATGTTATTCTTCGCTGGGAGGAAGCGTATTTCTTTATGTATTTAGCACTCCATTTATTAGGGATATTATGTATAAGTGGCGGAATAGTTGCTGAAAAAAAGAGTGAAGAAAGCATTAATTATATGTGTGTGACCGGTCTAATTTTACTATTAACAGTACAAGGTATTATGAAATATAGTTCTTTTTCTCTGCAAGATTTTAGCTTATTAATGGATGTACTTCCTTAAGGGGGCGCGTTATGTTATCTAAGAAGCAAATAGGATACGTACTAGTTTTAATTGGATTTTTTACGCTTATTGTAACGACTTTATTTTTTCAAGACTATGAATATATACGCTATATAAAAGGTGCTGGTTTAATATGTTGGGTTGTAAGTATATTTCTTATCCCAGATTATGAACCGAAGAAAGTGTCTAAAGGTAGGTAAAACTCTTCTTTTTGTAGAAGAGTTTTTTTATATAAATAGAAGGTTCTCGAGCAATTCGCATAATAAGCTTGTTCTAATTTAGCATGTACGAACTTACAATAATAATAGACAGGCAGCATAGAGGAGGGAATAGCGTGAGGAAGGTTATTGGGTGGTCGCTTTTTTTGTACGTTGGGTTTGCGTTGCTTATATATTGGTATTTATTTGGATGGAATCATGAACTGATTCCGGACATGTATAAAGGAACGAGTGCAGATCCAGAAACGTTTATGAATGCAAGAGAGCTTACGCTAAGCCAAGATTATTCGCGCGTGAAAAATTTACTGTACTTTTTAGCGACGCCTCTTGAATGGATTATTTTATTATTTGTACTTGTGCTCGGTGTTTCAAGAAAGTTTGAGAAATGGTCGAAGGAAACGACGAAAATAAGTGTCCTGCAAGTTGCGATTTATTTCTTTTATTTATCGCTACTCACAACAGTTCTTGCCCTGCCGATGCAATGGATTAGCCGAAAAGTGTCCGTTGATTACGGCATTTCAACGCAAAGTACACAAAGCTGGATAAAAGATCACGTTATCGGCTTTTGGGAAAGTTATGCGACTATGTTAATTGTAGTTACCGTTCTTTTATGGCTCATCCGTAAATTCCCGAAGAGATGGTGGCTAGCAGGGTGGGCACTCTCTGTTCCATTTACAATCTTTTTAACATTTATACAGCCGGTCGTGATTGATCCACTTTATAATGATTTTTCGACGCTGAAAAATAAAGAATTAGAAACGAAAATTTTAGCGATAGCAGACAAAGCTGACATTCCTGCTAAACATGTATATGAAGTAAATATGTCGAAGAAAACGAATGCATTAAATGCATATGTAACAGGAATTGGCCCTAACGCCCGTATTGTAATGTGGGATACAACGCTTAAGCAATTAAAAGATAAAGAGATTTTATTTATAATGGCCCACGAGATGGGGCATTATGTTATGAAACATATATATTGGGGCGTAGCGAGTTATATGTTGCTATCGTTTATAGGGATGTTTCTCATTAGTCGTATTATCAATATGTGTATTCGAAAATGGGGGAATACGTTGCAAATTTCAAAAGCAGCATGTTTTTCGATTTTACCTTTATTTTTCTTAATTTCTTCTGTACTCTCTTTTGCATCACAGCCAGCAACAAACTATGTTTCTCGTATAGAAGAACGAGCAGCGGATCAATACGCTTTAGATATGACGAAGGACGGGAAATCTGGTGTAAAAACGTTTCAATATTTATCAAAAACGAGTTTAAGCCAAGTAAATCCACCTGCGTTAGTGAAGTTTTTCTTATACACACATCCACCAATTTTCGAAAGAATTCATACGTTTGAACAATATGAGAAACAAAGCAAAAAGAAGTAGCTATTATGCTACTTCTTTTTTATAGAGATATAAGTTTATATTGGGAATATTTATCATTGCTTTTTATTGTGATTTTGTAAATAATAAGCTATAAAATTCTAAAAATCTATATATAAAGGAATAAAGGTGAAAAAATGTATTTTTTACAAAATTTAAAAGTGAAATATAAATTACTATCGCTTATTTCATTAGCAGTTTTGAGCATGGTAATTATGAGCGGCGTAGCAATTAATTCTATTAATAAGATTAAGCATGATACAGAGGTTGTAGTCGATGATTATCAATATTCTGCAATTTTACTAGAAGGAATGCTTCGTACACAAAATTCACTAGAATATAACTTGCTAGAATTAATTACAGCGTCACAAAATGAGGGGGCAAATAAAGAAGGTATTATTGGTAATATTGAAAAGGATCTTAAAAAATATGAGTCTTTATTAAAAGAATATGATGATGGCTTTAATTTAAGTAAGCAAGAGGATGAACTGTTTCAGAAGATGAAGAAATTTTTACCAAGTTATATAGATGCATATAAAAATTTGTTTGAAAAAGCGAAGGTAACAAACGAGCCACAAATGGTAAACGAATTTCAGAAGGAATTAAAACCGAAGGGGGTAGAGTTAGCTGGATATGCGGTAGATCTAGAATCGTATGTTTCAAACTTAGCTGATCAAGTATTTAAAGATTCTCAAAAAATGATAGATCGATCTGTTGTCACTTTTATCATTCTTGTAGTAGTTACTACAATCATTATATGCATAGTAAGTTATATTGTTGGTAAGCTTATAGTTGCTCCTTTACAAACTGTTAGTCGTATGATGGAAAGAGCAAAAAATGGGGATTTAACTGTACATGGTGAGTACAATGCTAAAGATGAATTAGGTGTATTAGTAAGTGATTTTAATGAAATGATTACAGGGTTAAGAACAAATATGAAAGAAGTAGATAATAATATTCGGCTTTTATTCCAACATGCAGACGGAGTGGTATCTGCATCAGAAGTATCTAACAGTGCGGCGAAGAAAATAACGATGGATATTGAAGAAGTTGCAAATGGTGCAGAGAGTCAAATGCAAGCAATGGAACAAACTGCAGGTGCGATGGAAGAGTTGACACAAGGAATGCAGAGTATAGTGAATACATCATCATCTGTAAATGAATTGTCTGCTCAATCAGCATTAGATGCAGAGAGTGGTAATAAGTTAATGAAACAAATGATTCAACAGATGAATATAATCCAAAATTCAGTACATAGCGGTGTTAAACAAGTAGAGACTATGAAAGAACAATCAGAAGAAATTGTTAAAATCATTGATGTTATGCAAGGTATTGCCTCTCAGATTAACTTATTAGCATTAAATGCCGCAATTGAGGCTGCCCGTGCTGGGGAAAGTGGTAGAGGGTTTGCAATCGTGGCAGATGAAGTGCGGAAATTAGCGGAGCAATCTAGTAATTCTGCAAAACAAATTGAGAAGCTTATTACTCAAGTTATGGGAACAACGAGCAATACCGTAGATATGATGGGGAAAGTAGATAATGAGGTACAGGCAGGTACACAAGTAGTAATACATACAGAAAAAGTATTTGGAAAAATTACAGAAAAAGTACAGCAAGTATCTGAGCAAATTCAAACGGTATCTATGTCTACAGATGAAATTGCAGCGAGCAGTGAGGAGATTTCGGCTTCTGCAGAAGACATAGCTCAAATTTCCCAAAGATCATCTGACCGAACTGATAGGGTAAAAGAGTCTATTCAACAACAAGAAAAATCTGTTCAAGAGATTTCGGTTTCAATTGAACATATGCATAACGCAGCAGGAGAATTAAAACAAATAGTTGCTCAGTTTACTCTTCAAAAGTAGTAGTATATTTAAGTTTTAACATAGAGAAATTCCCATAAAAAAATCATCCTATATAAAAAAGGATGATTTTTTTATGGGAATTTTGTGCAGCTGTCACTTGTTATATTCTAATTTTTTACAATTTTCCGATTGTAATATATAATAATACGTAATGTTTTGGAGATTTCTCATTTTTAAAAGATAGGTTATAGGAGGAGAGAAAGGGTGTTCAATAAAAAATCAATGCCGGCTATAAAAATGATCCTTTCGATGTCTATTTTCGGATCAATTGGATTTTTTTCTGTTCAAACAGGTTTACCGTCTTTTGAATTAGTATTCGTTCGTTGCATTTGTGCGACTATATTTTTAGCATTATGTTGGCTCGTAACAGGACAGTATAAAAATGAGAAATGGAATAAAAAAGAAGTTGTTCAAATTTTAGCATGTGGTGTATTTCTCGTTTTTAACTGGGTATTTCTATTTAAAGCGTTTGAAGTTATGTCGATTACAATTGCAATTTCAGTTTACCATCTTGCACCTATTATCGTATTAATGATTGGTAGTATTGTATTTAAAGAGAGACTTACAGTGTTTGCAGTTATGTCCATTGTCATTTGTTTTATCGGAACCGTTTTAGTAGCTGGAGTAGATGGAAGTCTATCGCTCGAAAAATTGATGTCGTCTGGAATGGTATGGGCACTTCTTGCAGCATTATTTTATGCTTTTACTACTTTATTAGGAAAAGGAATTCAGCATACGAGCGCATATGCGATGACATTTTTACAAACTTTTTTAGGTATATTTTTATTGCTACCATTCGTAGATTTTGGCAAGTTTCAAGGGTTAACAGAGATGAACTGGATGATGATTACAGCGACAGGTCTTATACATACTGGATTTGTATATTACTTATTTTTTGACAGTTTAAGAGATTTATCGACGAGATTAATTTCTGTATTAGTGTTCTTAGATCCAGCGGTTGCAATACTATTAGATACAGTCTTTACCGGGTTTAGACCGACTAGTATGCAAATAGTAGGGATTGTTCTTATATTTGTAGGGATGGCATTTACTTTTCGAAAAACGAAGGAGGAAAAAATAGCGATAAAAGAAAATTTGTATTCTGAATTTTAAATAATTTAATTCGCATTCTATTGAAAATCCCCTTATTTTTTGTACAATATAAATGGTAGGAAAATAAAGGAAAAGGTAGATGAGAGAGATGAAAAAGCTAGTAAAGATAGCGACATCGTTAACATTAATGGGAGGAATATTTGTAGGTGCAAATGGTGTGTCAGCAAATACAGATGTTATCCAGAAATCTAGCCCTAATATTATGATAGAATTTGATGATTTACCAACAGGTCATTGGGCATATGATGAAATTACGAATTTAGTATATCATCGAATTATGTATGGATATGGAAATGGTAAGTTTGGTGTAGAAGATCATATAACACGTGAACAAGCGGCGGCCGTATTATACCGCGCACTTCATGTAAAAGGAAGTGCGCTTAATGGAAATCCATATGGAGATATTAGTGCGAAATCAACTAAGTTCCCTTACGAAATTTTACGCTTAACACAGCTTGGTATTTTTAAAGGAGACGAAAATGGGAATTTCCGTCCGAAAGCAACAATGACTCGTGCAGAGTTGTCACAAATTTTAACGAAAGCATATGAGTTGAAAACAAAGCGTCCGCATACATTTACAGATATACAAGAAAACTATTGGGCAAGAGATGCAATTAGTGCATTACAGTCTAATAAAGTTGTCGTTGGAACGGGAGATGGCAAGTTCGAGCCTGAAATGCGCGTTACACGCGGGCAATTTGCGAAGTTTTTACAAAGAGCAATTGATAATTCTCCAGGGAAAATGGAATAGAGAAAGAGAAAGCTCATAATTTGTAGAGGAGACATCCTCCGCTCATTATGGGCTTTTATTAATAGATAGTTTCATATTTTACAGTTCAGTTGATATCCTTTGTCGAAACGTCGATATATAAGGCGTACCAACATATATTATCGTTTTTTGTCTAGAAAATGAACTTTTAAAATGTGAAGGATTTCTTTTTTAGAAAGTAGAATATTTAATGTATAGAAACACCTATAAATGACCATAAGAAAGAGAAGTGATTTGCGCACAATTCGGTATAAAGATTGAAATTGAGAGCGAATTGGCTCTCCTTTAGTAGTGATTTTCACAATAATAGATTTTTTAAATGTAATATATTGCATAATGGGTGCGAAGGCAACATATGTAATATTGGAAAGGATTTCAGTCTATTATTTTCCGTTTTTCCAAATGGAGATAAAGGGGAGAGGGCAATGAAGAAGAACATGTTACGTATAATGGCAACGGTAACTATTATGGGCGGCTTGTTTGTAAGTACGAATGTCCCGAATGTAAAGGCAGAAGAATATCCAGAAATGATTGTGTTTGATGATGTTCCAGTAAACTACTGGGCATATGACGATATAATGGACGTAGTATACAATAAAGTAATGTTAGGATATGGAAATGGTAAGTTTGGTGTAGGAGATAATGTAACACGAGAACAAGTAGCAGCAGTACTTTATCGTACATTGAATTTGAAAAAAGAAGGACCTTTAAAAAATCCATACAAAGATATTTCTGAGAGGGCAACAATGTTTTTAGATGAAATTTTAGTATTAACAGAGCATGGTATTTTTCAAGGTGATGAAAAAGGGAACTTTAGACCAGCAGCACCTGTAACACGTGCAGAAATGGCGCAAATTCTTACGAAGGCATTTACATTTGAGGTGAAGAAGAATCATACATTTAAAGATGTGCCAAATAATCATTGGGCAAAAAATGCGATTAGTGCACTGCAGTCTAATCATGTCATAGTAGGAACAGGAAATGGGAAATTTGAACCGAATAAAGTTGTAACACGTGAGCAATATGCAACGTTTTTAAATAAAGCTGTTTTTTATTTTCCAGTAAAAGATGAGGATTATGAATAAAAGTTAAAATATAAGGATGTTTAAATTATATCAACATAATATATATCAAGAAAAAAGCGCGGGAATTCCACGCTTTTTTCTTATTTTAAATTATTTATAAGTATATCGATTTGCTATTCGTAATTTAGTTATTAGGATTTAATGGATAATAATAAGGTGAATAAAGTAACTTTTTATTGGTTAAATATAAGGTTTAGTAACTTTATTGTTAATAGAGTGTAAATAAAAGTATATGAAATATAGTTCATAAATTAGACAAAAATCACATGGGAATTGTATTGTTACGCTTCCATTAATTCTTTATATTAGAAAAAAATATGTTTTTAGGGAGAGAGTACTTTGAAGAAAAAGTTTTTAAAAGTAGCAACAGCTTTAACAATTATGGGGGGAGTAGCATTTAGTGCTGAAGGGACAATAGCAAAAGCTGAATTAGCTGCAAAGCCACAACAAGCAAGCCAGGTAATCTTTAAAGATGTACCAGCAGGACATTGGTCTTATGAAGCAATTCAAACTTTAGCAGAACAAGAAATTATGCTTGGTTATGGAAATGGTGTGTTCGGTTTTGGAAATAACGTAACTCGTGAACAAGTAGCCGCTTTAATTTATCGTGCACTGGATCTTGATGAAGAATTTGGCGAAGATGAGGTATTAGAAAGCCCATACAATGATATTGTTGATGACAAATCAACGATGTTTCCTTTTGAAGTGTTAGCAGTAACAGAATTAGGTATCTTTACAGGTGACGAGAATGGAAACTTCAGACCAAAAGCTACGTTAACACGTGCAGAAATGGCGCAAGTTCTTACGAAAGCGTTTGGATTAGAAGTAAAAGGAACACAAGGATTTAAAGATGTACCAAAAGGACATTGGGCAGAAAATGCGATTAATGCAGTAGGTTCAAATGGTATTTCAGTAGGAGATGGCAAGGGTAACTTCGCTCCGAACATGAAGGTAACACGTGAACAATATGCGCAGTTCTTATTTAAATCAATGTTTGAATAAATAATAAAAAAGAAGTCGGTGTTGTATAACACTGGCTTCTTTTTTTATGTGTAATGCCGGTGAAAGAATACAGTTGCATAAAGAAACAATAAAATTTTCAAAAAAAACTTCCTTTTCTGAAGATTTGTTATATAATATAAAACATAAAAACAAATCTGTTATAAAACAGTTTAAGAAGGGGATGCTAATATGTCGACGCAAACTTCACGGGTTACATTGCCCGGAGAAATGTTACCAGCGTACAACGAAATATTGACACCTGAGGCGCTTAGTTTTTTAAAGAAACTACATGAGAATTTCAATGAGCGCCGCATAGAACTTTTACAAAAGCGTGCGGAGAAACAAAAGAGAATTGATGCAGGAGAGTTTCCGAAGTTTTTAGAAGAAACGAAGCACATACGTGAAGCGGATTGGACAATTGCCAAGTTGCCAAAAGATTTAGAGGATCGCCGCGTAGAGATTACTGGGCCAGTAGATAGAAAGATGGTTATTAATGCTTTAAATTCAGGAGCACATCTTTTTATGGCGGATTTTGAAGATTCGAATTCACCAACTTGGGAGAATGCGATTGAAGGTCAAATAAACTTACGAGATGCTGTGCAGGGAACGATTTCACATAAAAATGAAAACGGGAAAGAATATCGTTTAAATAGTAAAACAGCTGTATTAATTGTGCGTCCAAGAGGATGGCATTTAGAAGAAAAACATATGCAAGTTGAAGGGAAGAATATGTCTGGTAGCTTAGTAGATTTCGGGCTTTATTTTTTCCATAATGCGAAAGCTCTTCTAGCAAAAGGAAGCGGTCCATACTTTTACTTACCGAAAATGGAAAGCCATTTAGAAGCAAGGTTGTGGAATGATATTTTCGTATTTGCTCAAAAATATATCGGTATTCCAAACGGGACGATCAAAGCAACGGTGCTACTAGAAACGATTCACGCTTCGTTTGAAATGGATGAAATTTTGTATGAGCTTAAAGATCATTCTGCTGGATTAAATTGCGGAAGATGGGATTATATTTTCAGTTTTTTAAAGGGTTTCCGTAATCATAATGCATTTTTACTTCCAGATAGAGCGCAAGTCACGATGACGGCGCCGTTTATGCGCGCGTATTCTTTGAAAGTTATTCAAACGTGTCACCGCCGTAATGCGCCAGCTATTGGAGGAATGGCAGCACAAATTCCGATTAAAAACAATCCAGAAGCGAATGAAGCGGCTTTTGAAAAAGTGCGTGCAGATAAAGAGCGCGAAGCTTTAGACGGTCATGACGGGACTTGGGTTGCCCACCCGGGACTTGTACCAGTCGCGATGGAAGTATTTAATCACATTATGAAAACACCGAATCAAATTTTTAGAAAACGTGAAGAGATACATGTTACAGAAAAGGATTTATTAGAAGTACCAATGGGAACGATTACAGAAGAGGGACTTCGCCTAAATATTAGCGTAGGCATTCAATATATCGCATCTTGGTTAAGTGGACGGGGAGCAGCACCAATTTATAACTTAATGGAAGATGCGGCAACAGCGGAAATTTCTAGAGCACAAGTATGGCAATGGATTCGTCATGAAGGCGGAAAGCTACATGATGGTCGTAATATTACGCTTGAATTGATGGAAGAGCTAAAAGAAGAAGAACTAGCAAAAATAGAAAGAGAGATTGGTAAAGAAGCCTTTAAGAAGGGAAGATTCCAAGAGGCGACAACGTTATTTACAAATCTCGTTAGGAATGATGAATTCGTACCATTTTTAACATTACCGGGTTATGAAATTTTATAAAGTGAAACTTTAATCAGTGGGGAGAGGGGTATCGCCCATTGATTATTAGCCCTCACCAATTGGACTTTTACGGGCAGTTGGCTCCCACCTAACTTCCTTGCATTCGCTGAATTTTGAGGTGGGAGTCTTACAGCCCGGCAAATAGTGGGATAAAAAATGAAAAGGGGATGGAACAAATGAAAAACGAAAGAATCGAGAAATTACAAGAGAGCTGGGAACTAGATACGCGTTGGAAAGGAATCACACGTCCATATTCAGCAGAAGATGTAATTCGCCTGCGCGGGTCAATTGATATTGAACATACGTTAGCGCGCCGCGGTGCTGAAAAGCTTTGGTCATCACTTCATACGGAAGATTACATTAACGCACTTGGCGCATTAACAGGAAACCAAGCGATGCAACAAGTGAAAGCTGGACTAAAAGCAATTTATTTAAGTGGATGGCAAGTAGCAGCTGATGCGAACCTTTCTGGACATATGTATCCAGACCAAAGTTTATATCCAGCGAACAGCGTACCTGCTGTAGTAAAACGAATTAATCAAACGCTGCAACGTGCGGATCAAATTCAGCATATGGAAGGAAGCGGTGATACAGATTATTTCGTACCGATTGTAGCAGATGCAGAAGCTGGATTTGGCGGACAATTAAACGTATTTGAACTAATGAAAGGTATGATTGAAGCAGGTGCGTCAGGTGTACACTTTGAAGACCAATTATCTTCAGAGAAAAAATGCGGGCATTTAGGCGGAAAAGTATTACTACCGACGCAAACAGCGGTACGTAATTTAATTTCGGCACGCCTTGCGGCAGATGTAATGGGAGTGCCGACAATTATCGTTGCAAGAACAGATGCGGATGCAGCTGATTTAATTACGAGCGATATCGATCCTGTTGATAAAGCGTTTATTACAGGGGACAGAACACCGGAAGGATTTTACCGTACGAAAGCAGGTCTTGATCAAGCAATTGCACGTGGTTTAGCATACGCACCATACGCAGACCTCGTTTGGTGCGAGACGTCTGAACCAAATTTAGAAGATGCAAAACGATTTGCAGACGCGATTCATAAAGAGCACCCTGGGAAATTGCTTGCATATAACTGTTCACCTTCATTCAACTGGAAACAAAAACTTGATGAGAAAACAATTGCGAGCTTCCAAAAAGAAATCGCATCTTACGGTTATAAGTTCCAGTTCGTAACACTAGCTGGATTCCACTCATTAAACTACGGCATGTTTGAATTAGCACGCGGCTATAAAGAGCGCGGCATGGCAGCGTACTCTGAACTACAACAAGCAGAATTCGCAGCAGAAAAACACGGCTACTCTGCAACTCGTCACCAACGAGAAGTAGGAACAGGTTACTTTGATGAAGTAGCGCAAGTCATTACAGGTGGTACTTCATCAACGACAGCGCTAAAAGGATCTACAGAAGAAGCGCAGTTTACGAAATAAAAGGAAGGGGCACCTGTTTGAAGGGTGCCCCTTATTATTTTTTGAACGATTCGAGGAGCAAATAAAAATATATCAACGATTTTTTCGATATATCTACCATAACTTGAAATATATCAACGATTTGTTCAATATATCGACGATTCGACAAAAAAAGACAATATGATTAAATCCACTCAGCTCCATAATCGCGAATAAATTGTATATCTTTCTCATAATGCTCTAAATGTCCTTCATCAATCATTCTTTGGAAATTTACGTCGCCTTCTTGCGCCTTCCTTTTCATATACGTACATAAAGCTTCTAGGCGTAGTAGTACCATACCTATGTAATCTTCGTCCATACTTTTCCCGTAGGACTGGACAAACAATTTCACTCTTTCTTTCGTACGATCAGCATGTTGTGCAGGTTCATAATGAACTGCCTCACCTGATTCTGTATAATGCATTCTGCTTAAAGGAACACAAGTATAAAGCGTATAAGCGATATCCCAAATTCTTGGGCCAGGAGCAGCAACATCGAAATCAATAATACCTACTGGTTTTTCGTCATGAAAAATAATATTATATATGGCAAAATCGTTATGGCATACAACCTCAATATCATTTGGAGTACGATCCATCGGTTTCCATTCATTTAATAACGGAAAATCACTTACCGCATCATGATAAAGGCGAAGCATCTTCGCTATTTCTTTTAAAACACCATTAGACCGCATATATTCTTTTAACGGATAATTCCCAGCTTCTCCTTCAATAAAGGATAAAATCTCTCTATCTTTTTCATCTACCCCTAAAAACTTTGGAGCGTGATGAAAGCCTTTGTTTTCTAGGTGTTGTAATAATGTATGAATTTTTGCACTGCCAGGCTTTGATTCTCGCCGAACAGTATTTTCAGAACGATATACATTTGATACATTTCCCCCAGTAAGCTTTTCTTCGTTTGTGTAGTTTGACATATAATTCCCTCCATTAGTGCGAACTCGTGATTATATTGTAACACCTCAGAATAAGGGATGTGAACGCATTCAAATGATGTGTGTGTTCATTTTATAGTGAATCCTGCACGTATTAAAATCGAATATTTACGAATGTACAATCAATTTAATTTGTCAGTTATTTTCAAAAAAGATTGTACATTTTATTTTAATGTGCTATGATAGTCCCAGTTGAATAGTTAAATTAAGCAATCCATATGTTATCAAGTGCTGAAAACGAACGAGAAAAAGTATGTGAGAACTAGTTTATGTTTCGTATTTGATAATGTGTGGATTCTTTTTTTAGACAGGAAGACTAAAAAATTAAAAATTTGTATTTTCTTAGGAGGAAATAATCATGGCAGTAACAGGACAAGTAAAATGGTTTAACAACGAAAAAGGCTTCGGTTTCATCGAAGTTCCAGGCGAAAACGATGTATTCGTACATTTCTCTGCAATCGAAACTGAAGGTTTCAAATCTTTAGAAGAAGGTCAAAAAGTTAGCTTCGAAATCGAAGAAGGTAACCGTGGACCTCAAGCTAAAAACGTAATCAAACTATAATTTTATAGTTTATTATGAAAAAAAGGATGGCAGCTGCCATCCTTTTTTTGTTGTAATATACGATGGAAAAGTATACAAAATGAAGAAGAGTAAAAGGCTTTCCGAAATTGGAAGGCCTTTTACTCTTCTTTTTCAACTTGTTTCTTCTCCCGTTTCTTACATTCAGAGCATTTCGATTTACGAAGAGGCTTTGCGAAGAATAGTAGAATGAAAAATAGTCCGAATATAATGCTAGCTGAGTTTTTTACGATTACAATGCTACTATTTTTCATTTGAATCGTTGGTTGCATTTCTTTTTCTTCCATAGTGGACCTCCATATATTGGATTTTTATTTTAATTATAGCAAAGTTAATTGTCGTAATGATGCAAAATGAGGAAGTAGTTGTAAATATTTATAGGTAGTATAAATACATTTTGTATAGGTCTTTTATCTTATAATTATTATATGTTTATTTTATAATTTAAAAGATATTTGACAAATGATAAAGTATTGTAAAAAAGCGGAATTTGTAAACCGTTTCCTTTTCATAGATGCTAAAATTATATATGCAGCTGCTAATATAAATGGAAAAAGGAGAGACAGTAGAATATGGAAAGTAAAGTAGAACGCTATGTCGAAAACTATGTGGTAAATAAAAATACAATGGCCTTACTTCCAGTTATTCTAAGTGAGAAGAAAATTGTTACACGAGTTGTTGAGATGGAAGATTCTTTTTTCGTATTTCAAAAGCCTCTAGATATTATAGAGAGAAGTTGCCGCAAGCATGGCTCTAGTTTCTTAGGTAGAAAAGAAGGAACGAAAGAATTAACTCATATTACACATAAAGCACCGATTGCGATTAGTCCGACAGATCAACTTTATTTTTTTCCTACTTATTCATACTCTAGAAAAGAGTGCGCTTGGTTATCTCATTTTTATATTGAAAGTAATAAAGAGTTAAAAGATGGAAATGTCATTGTTAGATTTATAAATGGCTTTGCTGTGAAATTAGAAATATCAAAAAGTAGTTTTGAAAATCAACAAAATCGTACAGCAAAATTGCGTACTGAATATGAAGATCGTAGAAAAAAACAAGGGAACCCTTGTTTTAAAGAGATTGATCAAAGGGATGAATCGACATTAAGACCAGCTTATGAGAAAGTGTATTTTGTTAAAGAAGAGGATGTTTGAGAGGAAAAGGATGGGGGAACTCATCCTTTTTGATTTTATTATATACCATCACGCTGTAAGCTTCGTAAAAAATTCTAAAAATTCAAAATATAAATTTCTGTATTTTCTTCTTTTTTATAATAACCATTGATTGATAATCTGGGTACGTTGTCTAAATTAACTTCATATCCTGTCGAATATTGATAGATTATCATAGCATAATAATGAAGGAATTCTCATGAAAGATATGGAAACTTAATAATTACATCTCCATATGTCGTATCTACCATTTCCTCTTTCATATAGGCAATGATACAGTAGAGGTAGTACTTAGAGTAAAGGGGTAAAGTGTAGAATGGATTTTCAGACAATCAAAGAGTATTTTTCACCAGAAAATATGGATCATATTGTTGAAAGTTATAAAGCTTTCGGACCACTGCTTGGTATTGGTTTACCGATGATAGAAGCGTTGATACCGGCATTGCCACTCATCGTATTTGTATTGGCGAATGCTGTTGCATTTGGATTTTGGCTCGGCTTTCTTTATTCTTGGCTTGGATCAGTAATGGGTGCCTTACTTGTCTTTTTCATTATCCGCCATTTTGGCCGAAGTCGTTTTTTTTCTTTTGTAAATAAGCATGAGAGAGTGCGAAAGGCTATGGGATGGATTGAAAGAAAAGGTTTCGCGCCGATTTTCGTCATATTTTGTTTTCCGTTTACACCGTCTGCGCTTATAAATGTTGTCGCGGGTCTATCACGCATTAGTGTAAAACAGTTTGGCCTTGCGCTTGCGTTCGGAAAGCTTGTGATGATTTTTATTTTAACGTATATCGGCCATGATTTAATGTCATTTATTCATAATCCGGTGAAATCAGTTATTGTAGCAATTGGTATTTTTATTTTATGGTATGTCGGTAAGAAAATTGAAGTAAAGTTAGAACTACATTAAGAATAGTCTTCTTTGCAATTGCAGGCTTCATTATTAAAGGATAAGGGGAGAAGCGAATGAAGAAAACTTTGAAAAAAGAAGGCATAGAGTGGATACGAACAATTTTAATTGGTGTATTATTAGCTGTATTTTTTCGAACGTTTTTCTTTTCGACGTACGTTGTAGAGGGGAAGTCAATGATGCCGACATTGCAAGATGGCAATATGCTCGTTGTAAATAAGGTGAGTTATCAAGTGGGGGACTTGAACAGGTTTGATGTTGTTGTGTTTCATGCGAATAAAAAAGAGGACTACGTAAAACGAATTATCGGTTTACCCGGAGATCAAATTGAATATAAGCATGATAAATTATATATAAACGGACAATTCGTGGATGAACCTTATTTAGAAACGTATAAGAAAGAGATAAATGGACGACAACTAACAGGTGATTTTAAACTAGAAGAGTTAACGAAAGAAAAATCGGTGCCACCTGGATATATTTTTGTAGTGGGCGATAACCGCCTGGGGAGCTGGGATAGTAGACACTTTGGATTTGTAAAAGCTGATACAGTTGTCGGTAAAGTTGATTTACGATATTGGCCAATTCAAGAGGTGCAAACGAATTTTTCAAAAGGTTGATATAATAGGTAGAAGTATAGAAAAAGACAAACTACTCCGTTTGTCTTTTTTCGTGTCCTATAATACAATTATAGTAGCAAACTAACGTTCGTTATGTAAGTGAAAGGTGGGGTTACATGTCACTTCGATTTGTGATTGGTAGAGCGGGAAGTGGAAAAAGTACACTTTGTTTACACGAAGTGCAAGAAGAGTTAAAGCAACGTCCAAGAGGGGAAACAATATTATATCTTGTGCCAGAACAGATGACATTCCAAACGCAGCAGGCGTTAATTGGTAGTGAGGATGTTAGAGGTTCTATTCGGGCACAAGTTTTTAGTTTTTCACGATTAGCGTGGAAGGTACTGCAAGAAGTTGGCGGAGCGAGTCGCCTTCACATTGATGAAGCGGGCGTACATATGTTACTTCGTAAAATTGTAGAGTCTCGTAAAGATGGATTATCAGTGTTCCAAAAAGCAGCGGAGCAAAACGGTTTTTTTGAACATCTTGGTAGTATGATTGCGGAGTTTAAACGTTACAATGTGACGCCATCTAACGTATATGAAATGTGGCAACAATTAGATGCACATAGTAGCAGTGCCGAGCAAAAGCTATTAGCGAATAAAGTGTATGATTTACAACTACTATATGATGATTTTGAACGTGCTTTAATCGGAAAGTATTTAGATTCAGAAGACTATTTGCAATTACTAGTCGAAAAGCTTCCACAGTCTGAATATGTAAAGGGAGCTGAAATTTATATAGATGGCTTCCATTCGTTTTCACCGCAAGAGCTAGAAATTGTAAGACAGCTTATGATTTGCGGCGCGAGAGTTACAATTACGTTAACACTAGATGAAAAAACGTTAGCGCAGCCAGTAAATGAACTAGATTTATTTTATGAAACGACGTTAACGTATGAAAAAATAAAACAAGTAGCACGTGAAGAGAAGATAGAAATTGAAAAAACGATTCCACTTATGGAACAACCGCGTTTTCATTCGCAATCATTAGCGCATTTAGAAACGCATTACGAAGCTCGTCCAAATGAAAAGTTTCACGGAGAAACAAGTGTAACGATTCGTACAGCAGCGAATTTACGAGCTGAAGTAGAAGGCGTTGCGCGTGAAATTCGTAGACTTGTGGCAGATGAAGACTATCGTTACCGAGATATCGCGGTTCTTCTTCGTAACGGGGAAAGTTATTACGATGTAATGCGAACGCTATTTACAGATTATAATATCCCGCATTTCATCGATGAAAAACGCCCGATGTCACATCATCCGCTAGTAGAATGTATTCGTTCTGCACTCGAGATTATTAGCGGGAATTGGCGTTATGATGCAGTGTTTCGCTGCGTGAAAACAGAGCTTTTATATCCATTAGACGTAAGAAAAGAAACGATGCGTGAAGAGATGGATGAGTTTGAAAACTACTGTTTAGCGTACGGTGTACAAGGGAAGAGATGGACTTCTGAAGATCCGTGGATGTATCGCCGCTATCGTTCTCTTGACGATACGGACGGGATGATTACAGACAGTGAACGTGAAATGGAAGAGAAAATAAATCGATTGCGTGACGTTGTAAGAACGCCAGTTATTCGTATGCAAAAAAGACTGAAGCGTGCGGGAACAGTTATGCAAATGTGCGAAGCTGTTTACTTATTTTTAGAAGAGCTTGACGTTCCGAAAAAACTAGAAGCATTACGTATTCGTGCAGAAGAGAGTGGAGATTTCTTATTTGCGACAGATCATGAACAAGTATGGGAAGAAGTAATGAGTCTTCTTGATACGTTCGTAGAGATGCTTGGCGAAGAAAAAATGTCACTTTCTATGTTCACAGACGTTATGTCTACAGGTCTTGAGGCGCTTCAATTCGCCAACATTCCGCCGTCATTAGACCAAGTGTTAATTGCGAATATTGATCGTTCAAGATTATCAAATGTGAAAGCAACATTTGTCATTGGCGTGAATGAAGGTGTGATTCCAGCAGCACCGATGGATGAAGGTATGCTTTCTGATGAGGAAAGAGATGTTCTTAGCGCCGCAGGTATTGAACTCGCACCAACGACGAGACAAACTTTATTAGAAGAACAGTTCGTTATGTACCAAATGGTAACGAGAGCAACTGAGAAATTATACATTTCTTGTCCGCTAGCAGATGAGGAAGGGAAGACGTTACTTGCTTCTAGCTTTATTAAGAAAATAAAAAGAATGTTCCCTGATGTGAAAGATACATTTATTACGAATGACGTAAATGATTTATCCCGTTCGGAACAAATCTCATACGTAGCAACGCCAGAAGTAACGTTATCTTACGTTATGCAGCAACTTCAAACGTGGAAGCGATACGGATTTGAAGGGAATTTAGATTTTTGGTGGGATGTATATAACTTCTACGTTACTTCAGATGAATGGAAGCAAAAAAGTAGCCGCGTATTATCAAGCTTATTCTACCGAAATCGTGCGCAAAAGCTAAGTACAGTTGTAAGTAGAGATTTATACGGAGACAAAATAAAAGGAAGCGTCTCTCGTATGGAATTATTTAACCGTTGTGCGTACGCTCATTTCGCGCAGCACGGTTTAGCATTAAGAGAGCGTGATATTTTCAAACTTGATGCGCCAGATATTGGAGAACTATTCCATGCAGCGCTGAAGAGAATTGCAGACAGGCTATTACGTGAAAACCGTACTTGGGCAGATTTATCAATAAAAGAGTGTGAGCATCTTTCGGCTGTAGTAATAGAAGAGATTGCACCGTTATTACAAAGACAAATTTTATTAAGTTCAAATCGTCATTTCTATTTAAAACAAAAACTACAACAAATCATTTTCCGTACGTCAATCATTCTTCGTGAGCACGCGAAATCAAGTGGTTTCGTACCAGTTGATTTAGAAGTACCATTCGGTATGGGCGGTACAGGATCGCTTCCGCCAATGGAATTCTCATTACCAAATGGTGTGAAGATGGAAGTTGTCGGCCGTATTGATCGTGTTGATAAGGCAGAAGATGAAAACGGGACGTTCCTCCGTATTATTGACTATAAATCAAGCTCAAAGGCGTTAGATTTAACGGAAGTGTATTACGGATTAGCACTTCAAATGTTAACGTATTTAGATGTTGTTACTTCAAATGCACATACGTGGATGAAAAAAGGTGGCACGGCATCACCGGCTGGTGTACTGTACTTCCATATTCATAACCCGATCGTTGAGATGAAAGGTGACGCATCTGAAGCAGAAATTGAGAAAGAAATTTTAAAGAAATTCAAAATGAAAGGGCTCGTACTAGGAGACGCTGACGTTGTTCGTTTAATGGATAACAAACTTTCAACAGGAAGCTCAGATATTATTTCTGCTGGTCTGAAAAAAGACGGTAGCTTTAGTGCGCGTTCAAGCGTTGCAAGTGAACAAGAGTTTAACGTATTGCAAAAATACGTACACCATACGTTTGAAAATATCGGAAAAGACATTACAGAAGGCGTGATCGATATTGCTCCTTACAAAAAAGGGAATAAAGCGGCATGTACGTTCTGTAACTTCAAATCTGTTTGTCAGTTCGATGAATCACTTGAAGATAATCAATTCCGTACGTTAAAAGATATGAAAGATAGCGAAGCGATGGAGAAAATTAGAGAGGAGGTTGGCGGAGAATGATTGAAAATTGGCCTAAAAAACCAGAAGGTAGTCAGTGGACAGATGACCAGTGGAAAGCCGTTGTAGCGAACGGACGTGATATTTTAGTCGCAGCAGCAGCTGGATCAGGGAAAACAGCAGTATTAGTTGAACGTATTATTAAAAAGATTATAAGTGAAGAAAACCCAGTCGATGTCGACCGCCTGCTCGTTGTAACATTTACGAATGCAGCGGCGCAAGAGATGAAAAACAGAATTGGGGAAGCGTTAGAAAAAGTATTAATTGATGAGCCAGGGTCGCAGCACGTAAGAAAGCAGCTTAGCTTATTAAATAAAGCTTCTATTTCGACAATCCATTCATTTTGTTTACAAGTTATTAGAGGATACTATTACATGCTTGATGTTGATCCTCGTTTCCGTATTGCGAATCAAACGGAAAATGAATTATTAAAAGAAGAAGTGCTAGATGACATATTAGAAGAAGAGTATGGAATTGAAGATAATACGATATTCTTTGAACTCGTTGATCGTTATACGAGTGACCGTAGCGATGATGACTTACAGCGTATGATTTTAGCGCTGCATACAGAATCAAGAGCGCATCCAAATCCGGAAAAATGGCTCGATAAATTAGTAGAAGCATACGACGTAGAAGGAAAGACAATTGAAGATTTAGTGTACGCGTCTTACTTATTAGAAGATGTGAAATTCCAGCTTGAAACAGCGGAACAGCATATTCGTAAAGCGACGGAACTCGCAATGCTTCCTGACGGTCCAGCGCCTCGCGTTGAAACCTTGCAAGCTGATGCAGTTTTACTTGGAACGTTATCGTCAGCAGCTTGTGAATCGTGGACAAGCGTGTATGAAGCGATGCAAAACGTATCGTGGCAAACGTTAAAGCGTATTAAGAAAAGTGATTACAACGAGGATGTTGTAAAACAAGTAGACTCTCTTCGTAATAAAGCGAAAGATGAAGTGAAGAAATTACAAGAAGAGTTATTTAGCCGCAAACCTGAAAGTTTCTTACGAGATTTTCAAGATATGCATCCAGTGTTAGAAAAACTCGTGCAACTTGTAAAAGTATTTACAGAGCGTTTCCAAGCGATGAAGCGTGATAAAGGGATGGTCGATTTCACAGATTTAGAGCATTTCTGTTTACAAATTTTAAGTGAACAAAGTGAAAATGGTGAAATGAAGCCATCTGCAGTAGCGCTTCAATATCGCAATAAATTTGCTGAAGTACTAGTCGATGAATATCAAGATACGAACTTCGTACAAGAATCGATTATTAAATTCGTAACGAAAGATTCTGAGAGGGAAGGAAACTTATTCATGGTTGGTGACGTAAAGCAGTCGATTTATCGTTTCCGACTAGCAGAACCAGGCTTATTCCTAGGAAAGTATAAACGCTTCACGCAAGAAGGATTAGGCGGCGGAATGAAGATTGATTTGGCAAAAAACTTCCGTAGTCGTCATGAAGTGTTAGCAGGTACGAACTTTATCTTCAAACAAATTATGGGCGAAGAAGTCGGAGAAATCGACTACGATGCTGACGCTGAATTGAAGTTAGGTGCTACCTATCCAGAAGGTGAAGATGTAGCGGCGGAACTACTATGCATTCAGCAAACGGAAGAAGAAGTAATAGACGGAGAAGAAGGTGCAGAAGTCGAAAAAGCCCAGCTTGAAGCTCGCCTTATGGCGCAGCGCATTAAAGCGATGGTTGATTCAGGTTATGAAGTGTATGACCGTAAAACGAATAGTATGCGCCCTGTACAATATCGAGACTTCGTTATTTTGCTTCGCTCCATGCCATGGGCGCCGCAAATTATGGAAGAGTTAAAACTGCAAGGAATTCCAGTATACGCTGATCTTGCGACTGGTTACTTTGAAGCGACAGAAGTAAATATTATGATGAACGTCTTCCGAGTGATCGATAATCCGATGCAAGATATTCCGCTTGCAGCTGTGCTTCGTTCACCAATCGTTGGATTAAATGATGAAGAACTTGCAACGCTTCGTGCTCATGGGAAGAAAGGTTCGTTTTATGAAGTAATGAGCTCATTCCTAAAAGGGGAACCGCTTGAAGAAGAACAAGAGTTACATGATAAATTAGAGTGGTTTTATAACTTACTGCAAGGATGGCGTGAATTCGCGCGTCAACAGTCTCTTTCTGATTTAATTTGGAAAGTGTACGGTGAGACTGGTTATTACGACTTTGTTGGCGGTTTACCAGCCGGAAAGCAAAGACAAGCAAACCTGCGTGTACTTTATGACCGCGCAAGACAATATGAAGCAACATCGTTTAGAGGATTATTCCGCTTCTTACGCTTTATTGAGCGTATTTTAGAACGCGGTGACGATATGGGTACGGCGAGAGCTTTAGGTGAACAAGAAGATGTCGTTCGTATTATGACGATTCATAAAAGTAAAGGACTAGAGTTCCCAGTTGTATTCGTAGCTGGACTTGGTCGTCGTTTTAATACACAAGACTTAATGAAACGCTTCTTACTTCATAAAGACTTCGGGTTCGGTTCCCAATTTATCGATCCTCGTAAACGAATTAAGTATACGACATTATCGCAATTAGCGATCAAGCGTAAAATGAAAATGGAATTAATCGCGGAAGAAATGCGTGTATTATACGTAGCGTTAACACGTGCAAAAGAGAAGTTAATTTTAATCGGAACAGTTAAGGATGCAAATAAAGAAATGGAAAAATGGCTTGATGCAAGAGAGCATAGTGAATGGTTATTACCAGACCATATACGTGCCGGGGCGTCTTGCTACTTAGACTGGATTGCACCTTCATTATATAGACATCGTGATAGTGAAATGCTTCTTGAGTTAGGTCAAGGAAGTGTTCCGGATGAAATTTATGGATATAGTGCGAGCTGGAAAGTAGAAGTTGTTGACGGTAACACATTACTTGCGCCAGAACCAGTTCAAGAAGAGAAACAAGAATTACTAGAAGCACTTCGTGAGAAAAAAGCTGTTCCCCTGCAAAGTGAACGAAAAGAAGAAGTGTATGATAGATTAATGTGGAAGTATGGATATGAGGAAGCGACATCTCATCGTGCGAAGCAATCTGTTACAGAAATAAAGAGAAATTATCAATCTGAAGAAGGTAGCGATAACGCCTTTATTAAAAAAATGCGTGCGCCAATTAAAACGCGTCCTCGTTTTATGGAGAAAAAAGGATTAACGTACGCTGAAAGAGGTACAGCAGTTCATGCTGTCATGCAACATGTTGATTTGAAGAAGCCGATTACAGAAGAAGTGATTCGGGAGCAAATTAGTGGCATGGTTAATAAAGAACTATTAACATTCGAACAAGCCGAAGAAATAGCCATCGAAAAAGTCATTTCATTCTTTGATAGTGACCTAGGTAAAAGGGTACTAGCGGCGAAAAGTGTGGAGCGTGAAGTACCATTTACGATGATGCTTGCAGCAGAAGAAGCATATCAAGATTGGCAAGGGAAGAGCGGAGAATCAATTCTTGTCCAAGGGGTTATTGACTGCATGATTGAAGAGGAAGACGGCATCACTTTAATCGACTTTAAAACGGATACGATTGAAGGGAAGTTCCCAGGCGGATTCGATCAGGCAAAACCAATTTTAGAAGATCGATACAAAGTACAGCTTTCGTTGTATGCAAAGGCACTTGAGAAAAGCTTACAACATCCTGTGAAAGAGAAATGCTTATACTTCTTTGATGGCAATCATGTTGTAAAAATTGAAGAATAGAGGGACTTGAAAATGGCAACGGAAAAAACGTTAAGAACGTGTGAAAAAGGTCATGAATACTATAAAAGTAGTGATTGTCCAACTTGCCCGATTTGCGAGAAAGAAAAGAAACCTAAAACAGGATTTCTTTCACTTCTTTCATCACCAGCAAGAAATGCGCTAGAGCATCATGGAATTCACACAATAGAAGAACTCTCAAAGTATAGTGAAAAAGAAATTTTAAAACTGCATGGTATGGGTCCTGCATCTATGCCGAAGCTTAGAAAGGCTTTGGAGGAAGCTGGGTTATCGTTTAAATAAAATGAAATTGTAATAAGAAAAAAGTAGGAGAATATCTCCTACTTTTTTTTTACGCTGTTCCAATCTGATCCTGATCCGCCACATCAGAATCAAACGTATTTGTTGCACTAACGCCGCTAAACGTATTCACGACAAATCCAACATTGGAAGCGCCAGATCCATTATAAGCTTTCGTATTTTCTTTCGGAGATACGTTATAGAAATCCCCTAAATTAAAAGAGCCATTACTGTTTTGAACGACAAGATTTCCAACAACAGAGGGCATACCATCCACCTACTTTTCTAAGCTTTTTAATTACTATATGAATTATGGAGCGGAAGGTTCATCCGTAATATATTGACGGATTTGCATAATACGAGAGTTATTAAAACCATAATCAATGTTTCCGATTTGAAAGCAAGCAGAATTTAAAAGTGATCGTAATTCAACATTGTTTACTTCAATAAAAGGGCATTCATTTACAATGTTTAATTTTACATCTGTCGTTCGCGTTGGGATGGTGACGTGTTCATCTGTAAATATTTCAAATGCATCGAAGCGACCTTCGCCTTTTATATAACAAGGAATTTCTCTGTGGACGGCAAGAGCCCTACTTTTTAACTCCATTTGGTTTGCATCTCCAACTTGAAATACGGCAGTAATCCCTAAAGAAATAATCGAAACATTTTGGACAACTGATACATGATGTAACATAATTTCTCAGTCTCCTTAACCTGGAGTAGGAGGGACATCTGTGACTAATGGTACAAATGGCCCCTCGGTAACAGTTTCAAATGGTGTATCAAGAATAGAAGATAGTATGAGGAGGTTCGCATCCCCAATTAAAAAGAGTGCGGATGATGATACACCGTTCATTTTAATCTGACCGACTTTTAATTCACGATTTACAACGTTAACATTCATACATACTTACTCCTTTCGGAAATTGCCCGGTATGTGTTGAATAAAAGATAGAAAGGCTTTGTCAATATCGTGTTTCATTGCTTGAATAATGATATCTCGTAAATAATCTGGATCTGTTGAAATCCCTTCATAGGATTGCGCTTGTGTTAAATAATAAGGAAGTCTATGCTCCATCTGTTTTTTTATGTCATCCACCATCATTTGTCGATACATTTCATCGAGCGGCGTTCTCTCTTCTTGTTCAAAATGGAGAATTCGATTATATGCTTCTTCATCTAAGTAACGATGCATTTCTTGAAGGATTCCTTGATAAAAGTCTGGATTTGTTTCAGTTTCAGGATTGACCTTCAAAGTTTCTGTATCAACTTGAAAATCCTCAATTTGCTGTCCTTTTGTTGAAAATGGATTTAAGCCAATATTTAAAGTGCCATTTAAATTTTCTACTTTTAATTGATCGAATTTGTATTCCACTTTTCCTATAGAAGAGGAGGGGCGACTTTTTAATTCGTTAAGCTCTTCTTGTAGTTGGCGCACTTGATCCTCTAAATTCAGGATGGATGCTTGTTGTATTTGAAGAGCTTGTTGAAGTTGGTGTAAGTAAGTATATATATCTTGATTCATTTGTGAAACCTCCTTTTCAATAGGGAGGGTAAATATATTCCTGCTATATATTTATGACGAGGATGTCTTAAGAAGAACTAGTTGATGGTTTGATAGAAATAATTTGTCCTTTCGCCTGTAATGGGCGAAGGGGTTCTGTAAATCCACCAGTATTTGAGAATTTAGATAGGGCTTTAATACTTCCAGCAGTACCAATTTGGAATACAGAAGAGGTTGTAATGCTATCAATTCTAATGCTGTTAATGATGATGCTTTGGTTTACGTAAAAATTCAATACAATCGCCTCCTCTAAGTTGAACCAATTATCGCTTGGTCAACTACATCTGAATCATTAACAGTTGTTGCGCTTTGATAATTGTAGACAGAAACGTTATCTCCAACATTAAAGGAGCCGGCTCCGGCGAAAGCGCGTGAATAACTAATAGGCCTAATCGCAAATACATCTCCAATATGAAAAATACCACTTGATCCAATATTGACGATACGAATATGTCCGACCATAGCTGGCATACAAAACACCTTTCGTTTTTAAAATTTTCTTTTCTACTATTCTATGGGCGTTTTCAATAAAATGTGTATTTTTTTGAAATAAAAGAAACACACACGTTATTGTGTGTGTGTATCGAGTGTTTGATTAGGGTGAAAATCCGTATGTACATGCCAAATTGCATTTAAGAGCCTGTCCAGTTCTTGGCTACAATCCACTGTTTTTTGAGAAGTCATTCCGTAGCGTTCAGCAAAATAAATCATTTTTTCACGTTTTTTTTCAATCGCTTGCTCAAACATTGAAATCGGCTCCATCTCTAAATGAAATTTTTAGTATATATGTAGTACATATTATACAAAAACCCCATAAAAAAGAAACACCTTCGCTAAAAAAAGTAAAATTTCTACATTTTATGCCAAATATAAAGCAGTAGCGAATAGGATATGAGAAGAATATTGTAAAAATTAGCGTGCATGAGAAGGTTTTTTTCTTACGGATGCGAATACAATTAAATGGTATGAGTTTTAGGATGGAGAGTGGAAATAGTGCGTTTGGTAACGGCGAAAAAAGATGAAAAGGTATTTGTAGGTATTGTGGATGAAGAGGAAGAAAAGGTATTGCATGTAAGAGAAGCGCAAAGACAAAAAGGGGAAAAGGTTACGATTCCGATTACAATGTTAGAGTGTATTGAAAGAGGAACCGAATGTTTTGAAAAAATATGTGATATTGTCCATTGGGCAAAAGAGCATGGGGAAACCGCATATTATCCGTTAACTGAGGTGAAAATATTAGCGCCGATTCCAAGGCCAAGAAAGAATATTTTGTGCGTTGGAAAAAACTATCGTGAACATGCGATAGAAATGGGCGGAGTAGAGTCAATTCCAGAAAACATAATGATCTTTACGAAAGCGCCAACGACAGTTATTGGAATGGATGAAAAAATTAATAGTCATCCCCACGCAACGAATGAATTAGACTATGAAGGGGAACTAGCTATCATCATCGGTAAGCGAGGGAAACAAATAAAAAAAGAAAAAGCACTTGAGCATGTTTTTGGTTACACCATTATAAATGATATAACTGCTCGCGACATTCAAAGGAAGCATAAACAATTTTTCCTTGGAAAAAGTTTCGATACATTTTGTCCAATGGGACCGTATTTAATTCATAAATCAATGGTTAGTAGGCCAAATGCGTTACACATTGAAACGATAGTAAATGGGGAAGTAAGGCAAACTTCAAATACAAATAAAATGATTTTTTCAATAGAAGAAATCATTTCAACGATAAGTAAAGGAATGACGTTAGAACCAGGAGATATTATCGCAACAGGAACGCCAGCTGGTGTCGGAAAAGGTTTCACACCACCGAAGTTTTTACATGCGGGTGATGAAGTGGTCATTACAGTAGAAGGAATTGGTACTTTGCGAAATGTCGTGAAATGAGAAAAGAGCTATCTTATCGAAGATAGCTCTTTTCTATGGCCTTGGATTATAGAGGTAATCGATAACCGAAAAAGTGTAAAGACCAATGAATGCAAGTGTACAAATGCCAAATAGTATAACGGTAAGTGCGCTTTTTTCTCGTCCAAAACCAATGATAGTAAGAATAACAGCAGTCCAAAATGATGCTTTCAGTAGTGTGAATGTAGTAGAAGTGGAGTAGTGACTAAGCGATGTTACGGAAAGTAGGAAGCCAAAGAATGTAACTAAAAGAAAAGATGTAGCCAAATAGTTAATATGTTTGCCATACCTTAATAACATATCGAATCTCCTTTACGATTTTAAAATACAGAAAATTACAATTTTATTTTAGTATAAATCAATATAAAAAGAAAGAGGTTGTCCCAACATGTAGGACAACCTCTCTATTATTACGATAATACTGCTTTAATTTTTTGGAACGCCCACTCTAAATCTTCTTCAGAGATTACTAGAGGTGGTGCGATACGAATTACGTTTTCATGTGTTTCTTTACATAATAGACCAGCTGCTTTTAGTTGTTCACAGTAAGGACGAGCTGGCTCGTTTAATTCGATACCGATGAATAAACCTTTACCACGAACTTCAGTGATCATTGGGTTATCAATCTCTTTTAATTGCCCAACTAATTTTTCACCTAATTGAAGAGAACGCTCTGTTAATTTTTCTTCTTCTAACACTTCAAGAGCTGCGATAGAAACAGCACATGCAAGTGGGTTACCACCGAATGTAGAACCGTGAGAACCTGGCTCGAATACGCCTAAAATGTCGCGGTTTGCTGCTACGCAAGAGATTGGGAATACGCCGCCGCCAAGTGCTTTACCAAGTATGTACATGTCAGGAGTTACATTGTCCCAGTCACAAGCAAATACTTTACCAGTACGGCCTAAACCTGTTTGGATTTCATCTGCTACAAATAAAACGTTTTCTTTTTTACATACTTCAAGAGCTTCTTTTAAGTAACCAGCTGGTGGGATGTTGATTCCTGCTTCACCTTGGATTGGCTCTAAAATGAATGCAGCTGTGTTTGGTGTAATAGCAGCTTTTAACGCTTCTAAATCACCGTAAGGAATTACGATAATACCAGGAAGCATTGGACCGAATCCGCGCTTGTACTCTTCGTTTGAAGACATAGAAACAGCACCCATCGTACGTCCGTGGAAGTTATCTTCACAAACGATAATTTCAGCACGGTTTGCTTCTACTTTCTTCACATCATAAGCCCAGCGGCGAGCTGTTTTAATTGCAGTTTCAACAGCTTCTGCACCTGTATTCATTGGAAGTACCATTTCTTTATTAGTTAGTTTCGCAACTTTTTCGTACCAAGGACCTAATTGATCGCTATGGAAAGCACGAGAAGTTAACGTAACACGATTAGCTTGGTCAATTAAAGCGTTAATAATTTTTGGGTGACGATGACCTTGGTTTACTGCAGAATATGCACTTAATAAGTCCATATAGCGGTTTCCTTCAGGATCTTCTACCCAAACGCCTTCTGCTTTAGAAATAACGATTGGAAGTGGGTGATAGTTATTTGCTCCGTATGTGTCTGTAAGTTCGATAATATCCTTAGTTTGAATCATGATTGTTCCCCCTTTTGTTATTACAAGAAGTTTGTAAATACTCTAAATATTATAGCATTTAAATGTAAAAAAGCGAAACATTTCCTGAAAATAAATGAACATGTTATCATATAGAGTGAAAAAGTGTGAAAAGAGGAGGTAAGGGATACGATGGTACATATGCATATTACAGCATGGGCGTTAGGTTTAATTTTATTCTTCGTTGCGTATTCACTTTATTCAGCAGGAAGAAAAGGAAAAGGTGTACATATGGGGCTTCGTCTTATGTACATTATCATTATTGTGACAGGTTTCATGTTGTACATGGGTATTATGAAGACTGCAACAAGTAACATGCACATGTGGTATGGTTTAAAAATGATAGCTGGTATTTTAGTTATCGGTGGAATGGAAATGGTTCTTGTGAAAATGAGCAAGAACAAAGCAACAGGGGCAGTTTGGGGGCTATTTATTGTTGCGCTAGTAGCAGTATTTTACCTTGGACTGAAATTACCGATTGGCTGGCAAGTATTCTAATAAAAAATAAAACCACCTTATAATCTCAATTGTTTGGGAGATAAGGTGGTTTTTTAGTTTTATGTCGCATCGATATGCAACTCTTCTCCGTTTACTTTCGTAAAACGAAACATATTTTTATTTGACGTAGCGTGACGAACGAAATGGTGCTGCAGTGTACAAATCATCTCTTCGTTATCAAACAAAAGAATATTTACTCCTTCGCACGCTTCCTCTTTCGGTAAGAAAGATAAATAATTATGACAATACATGCAATCATATAAAGAGTAATGAAGTGATTGCAATGATTCCGTTAATAATGTAAAGACAGAGTCAGGTAATTCCTCGAGCCATTCCGTATAGCTGAGAAGTAATTTCTTTCGAATTCGTATCATTTCCCCGTTTTGCAGGTGATGCTGTTCGTTGGCGATTTGTAATACATCTTGTTCATAGAAACGAGCTGGTAGCCAGTTGTTGTTATATAAAATCTCAAAGCCATCTTCGGCAATATCTTCTAATAAAAATGCTTCATCATTCTCATCATCAAAGAATACCCATTCATTGTTTATATATTCTACATTACCGACCGTATGAGCACGAGGCTGGTTATATAAAATATGGTTACGTTGTATCATACATGATTTCTCCTTTATGAAAAGTAGTTACTTCTGTTATAGACAGTTCGCGCATTCTTTATAACTAGACACATCTAGACATAGGTGGGCATACAATAAAACACGTTTTACTGAGTGAAAATGCTATTCCATATGTGGATAGTAGGTTATCGTCAAGTTTTTCATTTTTTGATCCGCACCCCTTAGGGTGGGGATTACTGCACGTTCAAGAAAAGAAATAAGATGGAAGGATGATTTATATGTGCGGGATTACAGGATGGGTGGATTATAAACGCTCATTAGAAGGAGAGCGGGACGTCGTTACGAAGATGGCTGAGACGTTAGCGAAGCGTGGCCCAGATGATAATAAAGTTTGGATTAAAGGCAATGTTGCATTTGGGCACAAACGGTTAATTGTAGTTGATCCTGAGGGTGGGAAACAACCGATGACTTGTTTAAAAGATGAAACGAATTATGCGATTTGCTATAACGGCGAACTGTATAATACGGAAGATATTCGAAAGGAACTATTAAGAAGAGGATATACGTTTAAAGGTCATTCTGATACGGAAGTACTATTAGCGTCGTATATTGAATGGAAAGAAGAATGTGTCGATCATTTAAACGGTATATATGCGTTTGCTGTATGGGATGAACAGAAAGAACAAGTATTTATTGCGCGAGATCGATTAGGTGTAAAGCCGCTATTTTTTAAATATGATAGTGGGCGGTTATTATTTGGTTCAGAGTTAAAAGCGATATTGGCTCATCCTGATGTGAAGGCGGAAGTAACGTTAGAAGGGTTATCCGAAATATTCGGCCTTGGACCATCTAGAACACCTGGTCACGGTATTTATGCTGGTATAAAAGAATTACGTCCAGGTCATGCGATGACATTTTCAAAGAACGGTTTATGTATATGGAGATATTGGAATGTGGAAAGCAAAAAACATGAAGACTCCTTTGAAGAAACAGTAGAGAAGACACGCTTTTTATTACAAGATGCGATTACAAGGCAGCTCGTTTCTGATGTACCACTGTGCACTTTTCTATCAGGTGGTGTAGATTCGAGTGCGATTACAGCAATTGCTGCGAAAGAATACGCACGGTCAGGAAAAGGGCAATTACACACATACTCTGTTGATTATGAAGATAATGACAAATACTTTAAAGCGAATGCATTTCAGCCAAATTCAGATGCGCCATTTATTCATTTGATGACGGATACGTTTGAAACGATTCACCATCGCTGCGTCATTTCAAATGAAAAATTAGCGCAGTATTTAACAGAAGCTGTACTCGTTCGTGATTTGCCTGGTATGGCAGATATTGATTCGTCATTATTATGGTTTTGCCGTGAAATTAAACAAGATTTTGTCGTCGGTTTATCTGGGGAATGTGCAGACGAAATATTTGGTGGTTATCCTTGGTTTTATAGAGAAGATGATTTACAATCGAGTGCGTTTCCGTGGATGCGCTCTACAGAAGCGCGTGAACAACTGTTAAAGAAAGAATGGAGAAATAAATTAAATTTACAACAATATGTACAGCAGCGCTATGAAGAATCCATTCAAGAAGTTCCTATTTTAGAGGGAGAAAGCCCAATTGAAGCAAAGAGACGACAACTATTTTACTTGAACATGATATGGTTTATGACAACATTATTAGACAGAAAAGACCGTATGAGCATGGGAGCAAGCTTAGAAGTGCGCGTTCCGTTTGCGGATCACCGACTTGTCGAATATGCGTGGAATATTCCTTGGGAAATGAAAATGTATAAAAACCGCGAAAAAGGTCTATTGCGTAAAGCGTTAGAAGGATTACTTCCAAATGACATCTTATATAGAAAGAAGAGTCCGTATCCGAAAACGCATAATCCGCACTATACGAAAGCAGTCACAGTATGGCTACAAGATTTATTAACGGATAAAGGATCAATTTTACACGAACTATTTGATAAAGAGCAACTGCGCGGGTTAATTGAGTCAGGCGGCAGTGCATTTCAATCACCTTGGTTCGGTCAATTAATGACAGGCCCTCAACTTTTAGCACATTTAGCGCAAATTCATGTTTGGTTTAAGGAATACGGGGTAAATATTAAAGAATAGAAGAAAAGCGACTTACTTTTATGTAAGTCGCTTTTTATTAAATAAATTGTCAAATAAAATTCAAAATCATATTAGAAAAAATACTTATTTAGAATAATTATTTTGACGTACTTATTATTAGTTGTTATAATTGGAAACAAATGTTCTTGAAAAAGATTCTCATTTACAAAATCGAGGTGTTATATAGATGGCAAAGAAAAAAATAGGTTTACTCGTAATGGCGTATGGAACGCCAGAATCATTAGATGATGTAGAAGCGTACTACACACATATTCGCCACGGTCGTAAACCTTCCGAAGAATCACTCCAAGACTTAATCGGGCGCTATAAAGCGATTGGTGGAATTTCACCACTTGCAAAAATTACGAAAGAGCAAGCGCATAAATTAACAGATTCAATGAATAATATGTTTACAGAGTATGAATTTACTTGTTACTTAGGCTTAAAACATATTGCTCCATTTATAGAAGATGCAGTAGAAGAGATGAAGCGCGATGGAATTGAGCAGGCGATTAGTATCGTATTAGCGCCACACTATTCTACATTTAGCATTAAAGCGTATAATGACCGTGCGATTCGTCTTTCAAAAGAAATCGGTGGTCCTGTTATTGAACCGATTGAACAATGGTACGATGAACCGAAATTTATTTCCTATTGGGCAGATCAAATAAAAGAAACATTTACAAAGATTGAAGATAAAGAGAAAGCAGTCGTAATTT
Source organism: Bacillus sp. Brlt_9 (assembly GCF_051948935.1). NCBI lineage: Bacteria > Bacillati > Bacillota > Bacilli > Caryophanales > Bacillaceae > Bacillus > Bacillus sp. Brlt_9. The sequence continues at coordinate 42,250 of NZ_JAYJLO010000001.1, forward strand.
TTTCAGCGCATAGTTTACCAGAGAAAATTATTGCGGCAGGTGACCCGTATGTGGAGCAATTGCAGCATACAGCAGATTTAATTGCGGAGGCTGCCGATATTCAAAACTACACAACGGGTTGGCAAAGTGCTGGAAATACACCGGATCCATGGATTGGTCCAGATGTGCAAGATTTAACGAGAGATTTATTTGAAGAGCATGGATATGAATCTTTCATATATTGCCCAGTTGGCTTTGTCGCAGAGCATTTAGAAGTTTTATATGACAACGATTATGAGTGTAAAGTTGTTACTGATGAATTAAATGCCGCATATTTTAGACCAAATATGCCAAATTCACAATCTGTATTTATTGATTGCTTAGCTGAAATTGTTTCCAAAAAAATGAAGGAAATAGTTGACAAGAATTTAGTTTTGAATAATAATTAGTTTATAATAATTTTAAATAAATAATAATTACCATGAAAGAAAGAGGAGGATCCCCCTAGATGAATCCAAATAATCGCTTAACAACAAACCAAGGTGCTCCAGTTGGAGACAATCAAAATTCTCGTACAGCTGGTCGCCGTGGACCGGTATTATTAGAAGACTATCATTTAGTAGAAAAACTAGCTCACTTTGATCGTGAACGTATTCCGGAGCGTGTTGTGCATGCACGTGGTGCAGGTGCTCACGGTGTATTCGTAACGAAAAACAGCATGAAGCAATATACGAAAGCAGCATTTTTACAAAATGAAGGAACTGAAACGCCTGTATTTGTTCGTTTCTCAACGGTTATTCATGGTCAAGGTTCTCCAGAAACAGCTCGTGACCCACGCGGGTTCGCTGTTAAATTTTATACAGAAGAAGGAAATTACGATATTGTAGGTAACCATTTACCGGTCTTCTTCATTCGTGATGCAATTAAATTCCCTGATATGGTGCATTCTTTAAAACCAGCACCTGATACAAATATTCAAACGCCAGATCGTTACTGGGATTTCATGACGTTAAGTCCAGAATCTACACATATGATGACATGGGTGTTCTCTGATTACGGTACACCAGCAAGCTATCGCGAAATGGAAGGTTTCGGTGTCCATTCATTTAAATGGATTAATGCAGAAGGTAAAATCGTCTATATTAAATATCACTGGAAACCACAGCAAGCTGTACGTAACTTAAATGCAAAAGAAGTGCAAGAAGTACAAGGGAAAGACTTCAACCATGCAACTCGTGACTTGTTCGATGCAATCGAAAAAGGAAATTATCCAAAGTGGGATTTACACGTACAAGTGATGCAACTAGAAGAAACGGATTCTTTAGACTTTGATCCATTAGACCCAACGAAAGTATGGCCGGAAGATCGCTTCCCGTTAATCGAAGTAGGAACAATGACGTTAAATCGTAATCCGAAAAACTTCTTTGCAGAAGTAGAACAAGTGGCGTTCTCTCCAAGTGCAACTGTAAATGGTATTGAACCATCTGAAGATAAATTATTACAAGGTCGTTTATTCTCTTACCCAGATACACAGCGTTACCGCCTTGGTGCAAACTACTTACAAATTCCTGTAAACTGCCCATATGCAGCTGTTCATAACCAACAACGTGATGGTGCAATGCAAATCAATCAAAACCCATCTACAATCAACTACGAACCGAGCCGTCATGCTGAAAATCCAGTTGAAGACCCGACTTACCGCGATTCAACTATGAAAGTTGAAGGCTATGTATCTCGTGAAAAAATTGACAAACCAAATGACTTCAAACAAGCAGGTGAGCGTTACCGTTCATTCTCTAAAGAAGAGCAAGACAACTTAATTGCAAACTTAACAAATGACTTAAAAGACGTAAATGAGCGCACGAAATTACTAGCCGTTTGTAACTTCTTCCGTGCAGATCAAGAGTACGGAATGCGTTTAGCGCAATCTTTAAATGTTGATATTACGCAATATGTGGGAAATGCTCCGAAATAAATAGGAAAAGACGACTGTTAAACGGTCGTCTTTTTTTGTTTGTAAAAGATGTTTTACATTAGGTTCGAAAGATGTTATACTCTTGTCAAATAAGTTTTACATATGCGAGGTGTTTTTTGATGGATGTTTTGATTTTCATTATTGCGCTCAGTGTCTTTTTATTTGTAGTGTTTGCTATTATAAAAATGTTTGTAGCAATTGGGAAACAAGGTGATGAACGTGCTACGTTTATAAAAAATAAAGCGATGGCTGAGACATTTAAAATCGCGATGGGGCTAATGGTACTTGAGATGATCCCGTTTATTTATCATCGTTTTAATGAAACGGTAGGAACACCGTTTAATCCAGTTCGCTTTTTAGCTGTAATAGCGATTGCGTTTCTTATTATATTAAGTTTGAATAAAAGTAAATACGGTGATTCGTAACTTACGCCGGGGTATTCTTCAGTTTTGTCATGTTGGAATTTGTTGGTGAATCGATATATCGTGTCGAAACGTCGATATAGTGAAATAATCGCTGATATATTCTCCAGAATACTAGGTGGGGTATACAACGCTAACAACTACAATAAAAAGAGATGCAATCTACTAAGAATAGATTGCATCTCTTTTTTAGTTTACTCGTTCCGTATATTCATAAGCTTTCTCCCCGTGCATCGAAATATCAAGTCCCATATGTTCTTCGTGCTCATCAACCCGAACAGGGAGGAAGAAGTTAATCGCTTTAATAATGGCATACGTCATGATGATCGTGAATGCATATGTTGCGCTGATTGCTACAAGTTGTTTGAACAGTAGAGCGGCGTTTCCGTAAAATAATCCGTTCGCACCATCGCCGTTTACAGTAGTAGTTGCAAATAGTCCTGTCGCAATACCGCCCCAAGTTCCACCGATGCCGTGGCATCCGAATGCATCGAGTGTGTCGTCGTATCCGAATTTTGTTTTTAAGAAAAAGACCGCTCCGAAGCATAATACGCCGCCGATCGCTCCGATAAGAAGAGCGGAGAAAGGTGTAACGAACCCGCAAGCTGGTGTAATAGCGACTAAACCGGAAACGACTCCGCAAGCAGCTCCCATCGCAGTCGGTTTTGATTGAAAGAACCATTCTGAAAGCATCCAAGTTAATGCGGAGGCAGCAGCGGCTATATTTGTATTAATAAATGCAGTTAAAGCTACATCATTTAAAGATAATGCGCTACCGACGTTAAAACCGAACCAGCCGAACCATAGTAAACCTGCGCCTAACATCGTAAATGGTAAATGGTGAGGAGAAGTACCGTTTATGTTTTTTCGTTTCCCAAGGAAAATAGCTAATACAAGGCCAGCGACACCAGATGTAATATGAACGACATTACCACCAGCGAAGTCTAACGCACCAAGTTCTCTTAGCCAACCGCCAACGCCCCATACCCAATGAGCGACAGGATTGTAAACGAGTGTTGTCCATAGAAGAATGAAAACAAGGAAAGCTGAAAATCGCATTCTTTCGGCGAATGCACCTGAAATTAAAGCGGGAGTTAAAATAGCAAACATAAGCTGGAACATCATAAATAAATTGTGAGGAATAGTAGATGAGTAGTCTGGATTTGGTGCGTAGGTAACTCCGTTTAAACCGAACCAATCGAGTGTACCGATAAGTCCGTGCCAATCTGTTCCAAATGATAAAGAATAACCAATTACAATCCACTGAATCGAAACGATAGCCATTGCGCTATAACTATGCATTGTCGTACTAAGTACGTTTTTACTGCGAACCATGCCCCCATAAAAAAGTGCCAATCCTGGTGTCATTAACATGACCATTACTGTCGTTACAAACATAAAAACAGTATCTCCCGTATTCATTTTCTCTCCTCCTATAATGTTAGAAAAAATAACATCAATTTGTTATGTTTCATATCATATTCGAAATAAAAAGAAAAATCAACTAAAAATTCAGAAAACTTTTTGATTCGTGTTAGAAAATCTAACGTGAGATAATTTGAGAAGAATGAAATCATCGTATGCGATTCGTTTGGATAATTGGTATAATATTCTTACAATTAAAAAATATGGGGGATGCGTGTGGGGAAAATACATACTAGGAAACTGTTCATTTATTTTTGTTTAGCTGTCGTTTTATTTGTACCAATACATACGTTTGCAGATGAAAAAAGAGAGTGGCAAGATGAAGTTATATATTCTATTATGATTGATCGCTTTAATAATGGAGAACCGAAAAATGACAAACAGTTAGAAGTTGGTAATTTAGAAGGGTATCAAGGCGGAGATATAAGAGGGATTATAAAAAGACTGGATTACATAAAAGAAATGGGATTTACCACTGTTATGCTTTCTCCGCTTTTTGAAAGTGGAAAGTACGATGGATTAGACGCGCACAATTTTCAAAAGGTAAATGAACATTTCGGAACAGAAAATGATGTGAAAGAACTTGTACAAGCAGCTCACGCAAAAGGAATGAAAGTTGTACTTCAATTTCCGTTTGGAGAGAATGAACGACAAGTCATCGACGCGATGAAATGGTGGATCAAAGAAGTCGATTTAGATGCAAGTTATGTAATACATAGTGAAAAAAAGTCGCGTTCTTTCTGGAATGATGTGCAAAAAGATATGCAAGCGATAAAGAAAGATTTTCGTATTATGACAAAAGAAGATAGTGAATACAACGAAAAAATAGTAGAATCGTTTTCTAAAGCGGATGTATCAGTGAAACCTTTATATGATGTGAGTAAAAAAGACGGAGAATCCGCTACATTTTTAGATAATCAAGATACGAAAAGATTTGCTCGTATTGCAAAAGAGAATATGAATTATCCGCCACCTCGTTTGAAACTAGCTCTCACGTATTTATTAACATCACCAGGCATTCCGAATTTTTATTACGGAACTGAAATTGCATTAGATGGAGGAGATACTCCGGATAATAGACGATTAATGGATTTCAAATCAGATGAAAAATTTATGCAGCACATAACGAAACTCGGTGAGCTTAGACAAGCGAGACCATCTTTACGTAGGGGTACGTTTGAGCTTCTATACGATCAAAATGGAATGAGTGTAATAAAGAGAAAGTATAAAGATGAAGTGACAGTAGTAGCGATTAATAATACGAAAGAAACACAAAAGGTTGCTTTACCTGTAAGTGCAATTGGCGAAAAACAAGAGTTAAGAGGATTGTTAGAAGATGAAATTATAAGAGAAGAAAACGGAAACTTTTATCTTGTTTTAAAGCGTGAAGAATCAAATGTGTATAAAGTTAACGGGGAAACAGGCGTGAATTGGCTATTTATTTCTTTAATCGTCGGTGTGAACGTATTGTTTATTGCATTTTTAATTGTGGTTAAAAAGAGACGGAAATGAGTCGCGTTTTTTTAGTAATTCTTCTTCAGTTTAAGGTGGTGAGGTATTTGCGGAAAAAGAAGTGGTTCGCTCTATGCGTATGTGTTCTTATCCTATTCGTAAGTTTTTATTTTTGGGACAACCGTGATGAAGGAGAATTTGTTCGGTGGGGCGATAGTGTTCATTCTGTTGATACGGCAGTTCTGAAGAGAAACGATATAAAATACAAAATTGAAAATGATAAAGTATACATTCCTGAAAAATCATTTGATAAAGCAATATGGTGTTGCTCTTAATGAATGCGAAATCTCGGTGGGACAGGCTAAGGGGAAAACTTTCTCCCTAGTCTGTTTTTCTGTGAAGTAAGATTCTCGCCTCGAAATGCAGCTGAGCAAAGAAGTGAAAAGTATGTTAGAACAAACAATAATTGCAACTATACGAATTTTACATTACATTAAAGGATGAAAAATAGTCTTATACTCATTAAGGGTTACACGTTTGAGGAGGAAAAATGGAATTTTACGATTTGGGTATTACCATTAAAGAACTTAGGGTGAAAAAGAATATATCACAATCTGAATTGTGTCATGGAATATGTTCACAAAGTCAAATTAGCAAAATAGAAAAAGGTATGATTTTTCCATCAAGTATATTGTTATATCAACTATCTGAAAGACTTGGTATTGATCCGAATAATATATTTGCACTAACTCAAAATAAAAGATTGAAATATGTAGAAAATGTAAAATGTGTAATAAGAGATTGCATAAAGCAAAAACAATATACAGAACTTTATGAGATAGTAAAAAAAGAAAAAGATGAAAATGCTTTCCGGACAAAAGAAGATAAACAATTTCTACTATGGCATGAAGCAATTGCTATATTTATGGTGAATAGATCAACAAAAACGGCTTTAGATCTTTTAAATAATGCATTAAAACTAACGTTAACCAATGTTGATTTTTTATCAGAAAGGGAAATAGATATTATGCAGACAATGTCTATATTTTATGCGGAAAACAAAGAATACGAAAAAAGTATTGATATATTAAGAAAATGTTTAACTAACTTTAATAAGTTAGATTTTCCTAGAGATAGAGAAATTAAATTAAAAATCATTTTTAATTTAGCGAACTGTTTAGGTCAGGCATATCAACATGAAGAGGCAATGAAATACCTTGATAAGGGCATCAAATTAGCTATTAATTTAAATACGTTATATCTATTAGGTGAACTATACTATTTAAAGGGCTGGAATTTATTAAGGCTTAAAGAACATAATGAAGAAGATGTTGTTGATAACATGAAAAAAGCATTATTTATATTTGAACTAACAGAAAAAGAGCATTATATAAAAAGGATTAAAGAAAAATATTTAAAAAAACATTTATAAATTCTTGAAAATTACTTATACATAGAACAAAACCCACAGGAAAAATCTCTGTAGGTTTTACGCTTATAAACATCTTATTATTTTCTATACACTTGATTCTAAAATAATTCTTGAAGTTTGTATCCTTGTTAATAATTTATATTTCCGTCTATATAGTATTAAAATTAAGGTGATTCGATTATTGCATTACATATGTTTCTTATACCAAGCTTTGTTGATGTGTTTACACTTCGCTGGTGTTGAAGTTTTAGATTTATCCTTGAGTGTAGTCATATTATTAGAACATCCTGCAATATGTAGACAGAATGTAGTTAATAAAAACCATAGTATTAATTTTTTCAAATAACCACTTCTAACTCTTTTTTAATGAATATTTTTCATAAAACAAATTCCTTACTAATTTTACATTACATGAAAGGGTGGAAAATATTCTTATACTCATAATTTGTTACATTTGAGCGGGGAGAGTGGTCTTGCGCCGATTTTCTATGCATAATAATCAAATCCCTATTCTAACTATCCGATTGTGAGTTTCCCTACCCGCTAAAAAGAAAAACATCCTCTGTGTAGAGGATGTTTTTCTTTTTAGCGGTAGTTAATGAATTGTACGTCGATCGGTAAATCAGCACTGCGAACTGCAGCGATAACTGCTTGTAAGTCATCACGGCTTTTTGCTGTAACACGTACTTGGTCATCTTGTACTTGTGTTTTTACTTTTAATTTCATTTCTTTAATGATGTTGTTAATTTTTTTCGCGTTATCTTTATCGATACCTTGTTGAAGTGTTGCGCGTTGGCGAACAGTGTTACCAGTTGCAGCTTCAACTTTTCCGTAATCTAAGTTCTTAATTGGAACGTTACGTTTTACAAGTTTAGAAATTAGAACGTCTTTTACTTGGTCTAATTTGAACTCATCGTCAGAAGTTAAAACAAGTACTTCTTTTTCTAATTTAATATCACTTTTACTTCCTTTAAAGTCATATCGGTTTTGGATTTCCTTTAATGCGATGTTAATTGCGTTTGTTACTTCAGGTAATTCTACTTTCGAAACGATGTCAAAAGAACTATCTTTTGCCATAGTTAGCACCTCCAAATAAATTTCTAATCTTTTTATGTACTGTACATACTAAAGTATAGCTGAAAACGAGTCTAGACTTAAGTGTTTTCATACTTATATTCATGTAACCTCATTTTATTATAGTGAATTTTGGGCAGTTGGACAAATAAAGGAAGAATCGTGTTATAATTAACTTTTGTTTGGAATGATAAAAAGATAAAAAGTTAATTTTATATATATAGAAGGGAATTAAAAAATATGTATTTACAATTAGGAGCGATTGAACAGGTAACTGTTTTACGTGAAACGGAAATCGGATATATGGTTGGGAATGAAGAAGAAGAAATCTTCCTACATAAAAACGAATTAGCTGGAGAAATTGCAGAAGGCGATACGATTGATGTATTCTTATACCTTGATCATCAAAATCGTGTTTCGGCAACAATGAAGGAGCCACTTATTACAACTTTTGACTGGAACTGGGTAAAGGTTGTAGAAGTTATTCCTAGTTTAGGTGTGTTTGTTGATATTGGTGTATCAAAAGATATACTAATCCCAGCTGATGAGTTCCCAATTTACATGCCGGTATGGCCAGAAGTTGGAGATGAATTATATTGTACGCTAAAATTAACGAATCGTGATCGCCTTATCGCTCTTCCAGCAAGAGACAGTGATATGCAGGAAATTATCGTAGATGCGACGCCATCTATGCGTAATAAAAACGTAAATGGACGTGTGTATCGTTCACTTCAAGTTGGTTCATTCATACTAACTGATGAGCATTTCCGTGCTTTCTTACACCATACGGAAAGAAAAGAACAAGTCCGCATCGGTGAACGTGTAACTGGTCGTATTATCGACGTGAAAGATGACGGTACAATTAACATTTCACTTCTTCCTCGTAAAGAAGAAGGAATGGAAGATGATGCTGCTGTAATTTATGCATATATGGAAGAACGAGGCGGAGCAATGCCGTTTTGGGATAAGAGCCACCCAGAAGACATTAAAGAACGCTTCAACATGAGTAAAGCTGCATTTAAGCGTGCGCTTGGTAAAATGATGAAAGAAGAGAAGATTTACCAAGAAGAAGGTTGGACGTATTTTAAGAAATAAATTAAATAAAAAGCACCGCCTTATTTTGTTATAAAAATAAGGCGGTGCTTTTTTTAATTCCCTTGCTCATTCACAAGAGTAAACGTATCTTCCAAGTCACTATCATTTATTTTAATATTTGCCTTTTTCAATTCGTCTTGTAATAGTTTTTTGCTGAATATAGGGTCAGCGATACGTTCTTCTTCCAAGTGTTTGCGAATAGAGTCTTTCACTTCATCATAAGGCTTTAAATCTTTTTTATCAGTTAATTTAATAATGTGATAACCGTTTGGTGATGTAACGGGATCGCTAATTTGTCCGATCTTTAGTTTGTAGGCAGCTGTTTCAAATTCAGGTGCCATTTTGCCTGAATTGAAGTATCCAAGGTCTCCGCCTTTTTCTTTTGATAGTAGATCTTGTGATTCTTGCTTTGCTAATTCTTCAAATGAAGCACCAGCATCTAATTTTTTCTTTATTTCTTTCGCTTCGTTTTCATCGCTTACTAAAATATGACTCGCTTTAATTTCTGGTTTATAGTGGTCTTTCACGTCTTTTTCTGTAATGCTTTTCTTAATCGCTTCATTCATAGCGAGTTTGAATTTAATTTGATTTTTGAAATCAGCTTCATCTTTTAAACCGTTGTTTTTCAATACGTTTTTCAATTGGTCTCCGTATTGATTTTTCGCTTTTTCTACTTCTTTATCTACATCATCGTCAGATACTTTATATTTTTTTGTGATAACGTCTTGCGCCATCATTTCGTACAGCATGTCTTTTCCGTAACGATCTTTCAACTGTTTTTCGAAGTCGCCCTTCGTAATGGTTGAGTCTGTTGCTGTAGCGACTGTATCTGAGTCGTTTTTTTGTCCACAAGCAGATAGCATTAATATACTTAGTAGTGCAGTAATAATGAAAATGTGTTTCCCTCTCATGCCAACACCTCATCCGAATATGTTATCGCTATTGTAGAATATAGAAGTGAACATGAAGTGAATTTTTAATGTTTTTTCCTATGAAATGTAAAAAAAGTACATCAACAATATTGTTGATGTACGATGGAATCAAAGGTGATCGGTCTTTTTAGAATAGGCACGCTTACCTTGCTGAATATTTTTTTGTTCTTGCTCATTTTTTTGCGTACGCTTTGCATTATTATCGCGTGCTTTTTTGTCGTTATCACTCGTATGTGGCATATGTATCAACTCCATTTCTAAACGTTGTACGTTTATCATTTCCTTTTTCGTAAAGACTATGTATAGCAGTGCATTCATGAATAATAAGGGTGGATTAGAAATGGATTTGAAGTTGAATTATGCCGAACTTATAAAGAAGTTAATCGTTGTAATTGTCGCGGGTTTGTTAAATGCGATTGGAATGAATTTATTTTTAACGCCAGCGAAAGTGTACGCAAGTGGTTTTGCTGGATTGTCTCAATTGTTATCACAAATATTAGGTGACTTTTTATCCATTCATATATCAACAGGGGTATTGTTTAGCTTATTTAATATTCCCGTCGTTATTTTAGCATGGAAAAAGGTTGGAAAGGCCTTTACTTTCTTTAGTTTTCTTTGCGTTATATTTATGACTTTGTTTCTAGAAATTATCCCAGTTAGAGCAGTTTCGAACGACATCATATTAAATGCGATTTTTGGCGGGATTATTTCGGCAATAGGTGTAGGTATCGCGTTGAAGTGGGGGGCTTCTACAGGTGGTTTAGATATAATCGCTATGATTTTATCAAAGATTAAAGACAAGCCTGTCGGTACGTATTTTTTCTTCTTTAATGCACTGATTATTATTGCTGCTGGCTATGTGTATGGATGGGAAAAAGCATTATATACTTTGGTAACTTTGTATGTGTCAACGCGAATCATCGATGCAATTCATACGCGTCATGTAAAGATTACGGCATTAATCGTTACGAAGAATGGGGCGGATGTACGAAAGGCGATTCACTCACGCTTAGTGAGGGGGATTACAACTATACCGGCAACAGGTGCTTATACGAATGAAAATAAGGAAATGTTAATGATTGTTATTACTCGTTACGAACTGTATGAATTAGAGAGGGTTATTAAACAAGTGGACCCGGGTGCATTTACAAACGTACTGCAAACAGTTGGGGTGTTTGGATTGTTTCGAAAAGATTAAAGAGGACCAAAGCTGGTCCTCTTTTTTAATGCAAATTCGTAATGTTTTGCAACTGCTCCTGCATTTCACGTAGCTGAACTTTTTCAGCTGTTGAAGAGTTTGCATAAGCAGAGTGCAACGCGTTTTTTGCTCTATATACGAGATCTTGTTGCTCGGCGCCGCTTGAACAAGATACGGCATTTGCAACAGCATCTCTAGCTTGTTGGAATAGTAAGTTCCCCATTTAGACCCCTCCAAAAGAAGAGTTACTTCTCGCTTTTTCTGCCTCAGCTAATGTACCTCTGTACGGGAATCTTGCATCATGCTTCATAACAGCATCGGCTCCTTGTTGGATAAAACGTTTTGATTTGTTCTTTTTACCCATTCGAAAAACCCCCTTTATTTAGCTGAAAACAATCGACGCACTGACTTTTGCGTCTAATTATAGTATGAGCGTTTGGCGAGAAACTATAAGCAGGGAATTTTTAGATTACAATCCAAGAACCTCTTCTAAATATAGGGCAATACCATCTTCTTCGTTCGTTAACGTCGTATGGTTTGCGAGTGATTTTAATTCAGGGATGGCATTTCCCATTGCGATGCCGTGGCCAGCAAATTCAATCATTTCAAAGTCGTTATCTTCATCACCGAAAGCGATAATTCGCTCTTGTGGAATGTTGTAATGGCTAGAAATTTTTTGTAGTCCAACAGCTTTATTTAATCCGCTTTTTACAATTTCAATAATTGGCCAAGGTGCGCCCCATTTTCTATGGTCGATTACTTCAGCGTGCATATCAGTTAAATGTTGACGTATTGCACTGGAATGCTCGTCATGTGCGTCAATTAATAAGCAAGTTGGATGATCGTTTAAAATATTTAATAAGTCTCCTGTAAAAATCTTTGGAGAACCGAATTCGAAAATATGTTTTTTATCTTCATCAATTTCACGAACATACACATCGTCCATTACTTCAGCGTATATATTTTTTACGCCAAAATCAAAGCAAGCTCGGACAATTTCTTGTGCTGTTGCTAGCTCAAGAGGAGAGTGATGTGTACCCCACTTTGAATCAAGAGGATGATGTACGTAAGCGCCATTAAAGTTTACGATTGGTGTATTTAGACCAAGTTCTTTATAGTAATCAAAACTAGCGCGGAATGGACGTCCTGTTGAAATGACAACAATATGTCCTTGTTCCTTTGCCTTTGCAATTGTATGTTTTGTGCGAGTGGAAATTATTTTGTTGTCTGTTAATAAAGTGCCGTCTAAGTCTAATGCGATTAAATGTTGTTTGTTCATAATTTCACCTCTTATAATAATGTATTTTTGTTTCTATCTGTATTTCCGTTTTAATATGCAGAAATAAGAGGTTAATCTGGGTGAGACCACCAAAGATGGAAACTTCACTATATATCCATCTTACGTCGCAAAGCGATGCGGTGTCTACTATTTCTCGCTGGAAATTAAGAAAAGTCAACATCTTTTTAGAAAGTTCAAACAATGTTTCTTTCATTATGGACAAATTGTGAAAAGGGTTACATCGCTCGCATGATGAGGCTTATAATGAACATGTAATCTTCTCGTATATGTTTGACTCTCCTTTGAAACTGGCCTATAGTAGGTTGGTTTCTTTTTTTTCTACAAATAGGAAAGAAATCCCTTCCTAAGCTTGTGTCATTCATGTATATGTACAAGGGCGAAATATAGTACTTGTTTCCTAAACATGACAGAAAAGCTTTCTTTTAAAATGGATATACTAATGAGGCAAAGAAGTCATGGAAGGAGAATGGAAATGGGACAAAATCGTAGGTTTCGTTCTGGACAAAAAGCGCCGAATGATGGCATTTACGTAGAAATTGGTGAAACGGGAAGTATGGTGAAAGATCCGCAAATGGTAAAACTAACTGCTGGTGAGAAGTTTCCAGATAACACGAATCATAATCGCCAGTGGACATATAAAAGAAAACCGTAACAGAAGCCGCAATCATTATTGCGGCTTTTTTGTCGTTACACGTTATAATTTCATTTACCGTATGTTTTTCAATTGTACAATGAATGTTCCCTTTTTCTTTTTCAAATAATAAGTTTGAAAATACATAAGCAAAATTATTGTATAAAAAAGTCAGTTGGCGTATAATCAAATCAAAGGTCAAAGAAAGTCAAACATTTGGAGGACTGTAAAGATGGACTTAAATCAAATGACAACAAAAACACAAGAGGCGATTATGAGTGCCCAATCTTTAGCGGTATCTCATCATCATCAAGAAGTAGATACTGTTCATCTCTTGTTTACATTATTAGAAGAGCAAGATGGGTTAGCAGTACGTATTTTTCAAAAAATGAATGTCGATATAGAAGCGTTAAAACAAGGCGCGGAAAGTTTAATTAAGAAAAAGCCTTCTGTAACGGGAAGCGGTGCAGAAGCAGGCAAATTATATATAACAGGTGCTCTGCAACAACTACTTGTAAGAGCAGGAAAAGAAGCAGAGAAATTGCAAGATGACTACATTTCAGTTGAGCATGTATTGCTTGCTTTTTCTGAAGAAAAAGGCGATATCAATCAATTATTCACAAGATTTCATATTACGAAAGATAACTTATTACAGTCTTTAATGACAGTTCGGGGGAATCAAAGAGTGACTAGTCAAAATCCAGAAGCAACTTATGAAGCGTTAGAAAAATATGGCCGTGATTTAGTGGCAGAAGTAAGAGCGGGGAAAATTGACCCTGTAATCGGCCGAGATAGTGAAATTCGCCGTGTAATTCGCATTCTTTCGCGTAAAACGAAAAACAACCCGGTTTTAATTGGGGAGCCAGGTGTTGGTAAAACAGCAATCGTTGAAGGATTAGCGCAGCGTATTGTGAAGAAGGATGTACCTGAAGGATTAAAAGATAGAACCATCTTTGCATTAGATATGAGTGCGCTTGTAGCTGGAGCGAAATTCCGTGGTGAGTTTGAAGAGCGCCTGCAAGCTGTATTAAATGAAATTAAAAAGAGTGAAGGCCGCATTTTATTATTTATTGATGAACTTCATACAATCGTCGGCGCTGGTAAAACAGAAGGTGCGATGGACGCAGGGAATATGTTAAAACCGATGCTTGCTCGCGGTGAACTGCATTGTATTGGAGCGACGACGCTCGATGAATATCGTAAATATATTGAGAAAGATCCAGCGTTAGAAAGACGTTTCCAACAAGTATTAGCAGAAGAACCAACTGTTGAAGATACAATTTCCATTTTACGTGGTTTAAAAGAGCGTTTTGAAATTTATCATGGTGTAAATATTCATGACCGCGCGATTGTAGCAGCATCTGTTTTATCAGATCGATATATTTCGGATCGTTTCTTACCAGATAAAGCAATTGATCTTGTTGACGAAGCGTGTGCAACGATTCGAACAGAGATTGATTCTATGCCAACAGAATTAGATGAAGTAACGCGCCGCATTATGCAGCTGGAAATTGAAGAAGCGGCTCTTGGAAAAGAGAAGGATTTTGGTAGCCAAGAACGCCTCAAAACGTTGCAACGTGAATTATCGGATTTAAAAGAAGTTGCAACTGGTATGAGAGCGAAATGGGAGAAAGAAAAAGAAGATATTCACAAGGTTCGTGACTTACGTGAACATTTAGAGCGTCTGCGCCGTGAATTAGAAGAGGCAGAAGGGAATTACGATTTAAATAAAGCAGCGGAACTTCGCCATGGGAAAATTCCTGCGATTGAAAAAGAGTTAAAAGAAGCGGAAGAAATGGGCGCACATAATAAACAAGAAAATCGTTTATTACGTGAGGAAGTAAGTGAAGAAGAGATTGCTGATATTGTTTCACGTTGGACTGGTATTCCTGTCGCGAAACTCGTTGAAGGTGAACGTGAGAAATTACTACGCTTAGAGCAAATTTTATCAGAGCGTGTCATCGGACAAGAGGAAGCGGTAAGCCTAGTATCAGACGCAGTTCTTCGTGCACGCGCTGGTATTAAAGACCCGAACCGTCCAATTGGTTCCTTCATCTTTTTAGGACCGACAGGTGTTGGTAAAACAGAACTTGCAAAAACGTTAGCGCAGTCTTTATTCGATAGTGAAGAGCAAATGATTCGTATCGATATGTCTGAGTATATGGAGAAACACGCTGTGTCACGCTTAATTGGTGCGCCTCCTGGATATGTTGGATATGAAGAGGGCGGTCAATTAACAGAAGCGGTAAGACGTAAACCGTATTCCGTTATTTTATTAGACGAAATCGAAAAAGCACATCCAGAAGTATTCAACATTTTATTACAAATGTTAGATGACGGGCGCATTACAGATTCGCAAGGACGTACAGTAGACTTTAAAAATACGGTTATTATTATGACGTCAAATATTGGATCTGCTCATTTGTTAGATGGATTAGAAGAAGATGGCTCCATTAAAGAAGAATCAAGAGAACTTGTAATGGGGCAATTAAGAGGACATTTTCGACCAGAGTTTTTAAACCGTGTCGACGAGATTATTTTATTCAAACCTCTTACAACGAATGAAATTAAAGGTATTGTTGATAAAATTGTAAAAGAATTACAAGGTCGTTTAGCTGACCGTCATATTACAGTACAATTAACAGACGCAGCAAAAGAATTTGTTGTAGAAGCGGGCTTTGATCCGATGTACGGAGCTCGTCCGTTAAAACGATATGTACAGCGTCAAGTTGAGACGAAATTAGCGAGAGAATTAATTGCAGGAACGATTACTGATAACAGTCATGTAGTTGTGGATGTAGAAAATAACGAATTAGTCGTGCATGTAAAGTAAAATAAAAAAGAGTTCGGATAAAATCCGGACTCTTTTTTTAGTGTTGTTCTACTGGCTCGTTTGGAATTGCAGCTGAAATTGCTAGTACTAATACCGCAAGAACAACTGAGAAAATAGACGCTTGGTTAAAATCGTATGTACCGCCAGTCATAGAGCCGATTACGTAGCTCATCATATGTACAAGCAAGAACGACCAAATTAATGCCCAAATGAAACGCATATTTTACACCTCTATTCGTTCAATCTGTCCTTATTGTAACACAATTGAAAAAAGAATATAGAAAAATATTTGTAGATTTTTCAACGCAAATTTGCATTCTGTTCATACATTATAAAAGAGTACTTTTATACGTTTAGAAAATAAGGCGGGGGAAAAATGAGTATTACGGAACGTTTTTTTTACTTAGAAAAAGAACCATGTGTCATTTATTTACCGGAGAAGCCAAATGGATTTTCTGTAATGCTTCTTGGTGATTACAACTACTTTATTGAGAATGGTACAAGTTTATGGACACAGCATGCGGGTAGATCTTATTTTTTACATGGCCTTATTGAGAAAGGCTACACGGTCTTTTCTTCTAATTTATACGGAAGACATTGGGGAAACGACCAATCTGTTCGTCTAGCAAAACGCTTATATGACGTTGTTTTGAGAAAAGAGACATTGAATGCGAAAATGCACATTATGGCGGATGGTATGGGGGCACTTGTAGCACTTGAAATGATGAACAAATACCCTGAATGTATACGCTCTGTCATTATGTTAAATCCATGTTTAGATTTACCAGAATATGTGGAGTTTGAGAAAGAGCATAAGTTTTTTTACAAGAGACTCGTGAAGGAATTAAGTTTGGCGTATGATTCCAAAGAAGAAGAATTGGAATCAAAAATAAATAAGAAATCATTTACGCTTCTTCCATCTTGTGTACCTGTTAAAGTTTTCGTATCAACACAAGAAAAAAGAGGAAGAAAACAGTTGTTACGTAAATACGAGAAAATGAGGCAATTCAATCAATGTGATACTTCTGTCTTATTCCATCTGCAAGATGTGAAATATAAAATGGTTAGGCAAACGACTGATTTCTTTAAAAAATATGAAGAAGAATTGTGAGGCTCCCATATACATAAATGAGGAGCTATTTGTTTCAAGGAGAAAGGGTTGGTGGTATGGAACGCGTGCTAATTATAGGTGCACTTACGTTTGTAGGTTATCACCTTGTGAATAAAATGATTGCAGAAGAAGTAGAAGTGTACGGTCTTGATTTTGATGAATTCGAGAATATGACAAAAATTAATGAAGAAAAGTTATTGTTAATTGGGCGAAATGCGTTATTTACGTATTACTCGATAAGAGATGAAGATGGGTGGAGATCGGTAGAAGAAGAGACGTTCGATACAGTTTACTTTTGCTTATATGAGCCAAATCAAAAAAGTGGCTTTCGGAATGAAAGAGTTATATTACAGTATTTAAAGCGAATTATACGACTGTGTGAAGAACATAAAGTGAAATTAAATCTAATTTCTTCTATTGAAGTAGGAAACGCAGATGAGTCCGAAAATAAACGTCTATTTTCGAAAGTAGAAGAAGGCTTGAAAAAAGGAGAGGTACAATATAGTGTATTTCGAGTTCCTACATTATACGGTCCATGGCAACCATCTTTTATGATGTATCATCAGCTTATTTTATCAGAACTGGGTGAGAAAGAGTGCCATTATGCGACTGAGGAAAACGCCAGTGATCTACTGTACGTTGAAGATGTATGTGAATACTTATGGGAAAATGGAATGAACGAAGGGTATCTCGGTATATACAATTTACTTAGTGGCAAAAAATCATTATGGAAAAAAGGTATGAATCTTTTACGTGCAGAGGATAAAGTAAATAAAGAGGATGAAGAAGAAAGAGAGGAAGCTGTAGAGGTGATTTCGATAAAAAGAAATACTCCGTTAGAATACGGTTTAAATAAACAATTGGCACATATGAAAAAATATAAAGAGTTATACGAAGGATAGCGAGCGTGTTACACTATGTATGTGAAAGTTTTAATGGAGAGGAAGAACGTAATATGAATGAGAAAAGCATGCAATTTTTACAAATCGCAATGAAGCATTTACCAGAAGCAAAGGCCATTTTAGACGATAATGGAATTGCGCTTGATATGGAGAAAGCACAACCAGTATTAGAGTTATTGATGAAAGTTATGAACGAAGCATATGAACTTGGGAAAGCAGAAAAAGAATAAAAGCAAAGAATAAAAGCATCTTTTTAGATGGGAGAGGGGCTCGAGCCGCGGATAGAAGCGGTTCGGGCCTTTTTATATTTCGTAAGAAACAGGGAAAGGTATGTTTCTGTTTCTTTTCATAAATAATAAGGTGAATAATGCGCTCGCTTTATGTTTTAGCTGAAATATATTCTAGACAAAATTACATTTATGTTTTAAAATTAGTACCAAGTCATAATAATTGATATAAAACGGAGGGCTGCGATGTGAACGTGGGCATTTTAGGGATCGGAAGATATGTGCCGGAAAAAGTAGTCACAAATCACGATTTAGAGAAAATAATGGATACATCCGATGAATGGATTCGTACGAGAACAGGGATTGCGGAAAGACGCATTGCCGATGATACAATAGATACTTCATATATGGCCGTAGAGGCTGCTAAAAAAGCGCTTGAAGATTCAGGAATTAGCGGAGAGGATATCGATCTTATTTTAGTAGCGACGGTAACGCCAGATCGTGCTTTCCCGGCAGTAGCTTGTGTCATTCAAGAAGCGATTGGAGCGAAACATGCAGCTGCAATGGATGTAGGTGCAGCATGTGCTGGTTTTATGTACGGGATGATTACAGCGCAGCAATTTATTCAAACGGGAACTTATAAAAATGTATTAGTAGTTGGTAGTGATAAACTATCTAAAATTGTAGACTGGAATGATCGCAATACAGCAGTATTATTTGGAGACGGAGCTGGTGCTATCGTAATGGGAGCTGTTTCAGAAGGAAGAGGAGTTCTATCTTTCGAATTAGGAGCAGACGGAAGTGGCGGTAAGCATCTTTATCAAGACGAGTATGTTATGATGAATGGCAGAGAAGTCTTTAAATTTGCTGTTCGTCAACTGGGTGAATCTTGTCTTCGCGTGCTGGATAAAGCTGGTCTTACAAAAGAGGATGTGGATTTCTTAGTACCACATCAAGCGAATATTCGTATTATGGAATCTGCAAGAGAGAGATTAAATTTACCACAAGAAAAAATGAGTATGACAATTGAGAAGTTTGGTAATACATCAGCTTCTTCTATTCCAATTGCAATGGTCGAGGAATTGCAAAATGGACGTATTCAAGATGGAGATTTAATCATACTTGTTGGTTTCGGCGGCGGATTAACATGGGGAGCAGTCGCTCTTCGTTGGGGTAAATAAGGACTGAGAGAAAAAAAGGAGTGTATTTTGTATGGAAAAAAAGAGGGTCGTAATTACAGGACTAGGAGCTGTTACACCGATCGGAACAGATGTTGAAACAGCGTGGGAAAACATTAAAAAGGGTGTATCTGGAATCGGACGACTTACACGAATTGATCCGGAACTATTTCCAGCAAAAGTAGCAGCAGAAATTAACGACTTTGAAGTCGAGAAATATATTGATAAAAAAGAAGCGCGCCGTATGGATCGCTTTACACAATATGCAGTAGCAGCAGCGAAAATGGCAGTTGAGGATGCAAAGCTTGAAATTACAGAAGAAAACGGACCTCGAATTGGTGTGTGGATTGGTTCTGGTATTGGTGGTATGGAAACATACGAAGAACAATTTAAGATTTTTACTGAGAAAGGCCCGCGCCGCGTGAGCCCATTCTTTGTACCTATGATGATTCCAGATATGGCAGCAGGTCAAGTATCGATCGCAACAGGGGCGAAGGGAATCAATACTTGTTCTGTAACAGCTTGTGCATCTGGTGCAAACTCAATTGGTGATGCATTTAAAGCGATTCAGCGCGGTGATGCTGACGCAATGATTACAGGCGGAGCAGAGGCGCCGTTAACAAGTATGGCATTTGCAGGATTTAGCTCAGCGAAAGCATTAACATTCAATGAAGATCCAGCAACAGCTTGTCGTCCATTTGATAAAAACCGTAGCGGTTTCGTAATGGGTGAAGGTTCAGGTATTTTAATTCTTGAAGAATTAGAGCACGCATTAGCTCGTGGTGCTCACATTTATGCGGAAATCGCTGGTTACGGTGCAACTGGTGATGCATTCCATATTACAATGCCGGCTCCTGGCGGTGAAGGCGGCGTGCGTGCAATGCGTCAAGCTTTAGCAGATGCAGGTCTACAGCCAGAAGATATTGATTACATTAATGCGCACGGTACAAGTACGGATGCGAATGAAAAGTATGAAACGATGGCAATTAAAGAAACGTTCGGTGAGCACGCGTATAAAGTAGCGATTAGCTCAACGAAGTCAATGACAGGTCACTTATTAGGAGCAGCTGGTGCTGTTGAAGCGATCTTCTCAATTAAATCAATTACAGATGGAGTAATTCCTCCAACAATTAACTATGAAACACCAGATCCAGAGTGTGACTTAGATTACGTACCGAATAAAGCGAGACAACAAGAAGTAAATGCAGTATTAAGTAACTCATTAGGATTCGGTGGTCATAACGCAGTATTAGTATTTAAATCGTATAAATAATAGATAGAATAAGGAGTTTTTTCGCAATATATTGCGAAAAAACTCCTTATTTATTTTTACGCCTTTTTCTCCTTTTGCATATACATAAGAAAAAGGAGGGATAAAGATGGGGATTGTTGAAACTGCTGAGTGGTTACATCTATATTATGGACGGCCAGAAAAGCTCTGTGAGAAATTTACGAAGTATATCCCGCTGCCAAAAGAAAGGTTGTATCGCTTTTTAATTTCTAAAGGTATGTATCGCCCGGTTATGCGAGGAGAACAAGAAATTAAAGAGTTAGAGAAAAAGGAGATTTGGAGAGAGCTTCGTACGGAGTATGAGAAACTGAAAGATTGGTTAAAAGGTCCAGATGTCCCTGTCTTTATTTTATTATCAGATCCCTATAATCGAACTGTACAAGAAGAGTATAACGGTAGGGCAGGATTATCTATGCGTCACGTTATTTTCTTATTCGTATGTGGACGGAATTCGGTGGAAGAGTTAAAAGTGTTATTGGCGCATGAATATCATCACATATGCAGGTTGCATCAAATTGAGACGAAAGAAACAGAATACACATTACTTGATACGATGATTATGGAAGGGCTAGCTGAGCAAGCAGTAGCAGAAAGGTACTCAGAAAAAAACAATGCACCGTGGACGACGTATCTTTCAAAAGATGAGGCTATTTATTATTGGAAAAACGTTGTACATGAAAGGATAAGTATAAAACGAGGAACAAGGGAGCATGACATTTTATTAAATGGATTTCATTCTTATCCGAAGATGCTTGGTTATGCACTCGGATTTCATATTGTCAAAGATTGTGTAACTTCCGCATCTATAGATACAATTTCTTTATTATCTATAGATGCGAAAGAAATATTAAATAAAGCAAATACATTTCATATATAAAAAAACAGGAGCTCTATTTCCTGTTTTTTTTAGTATTAATAGAAGAAAAAATAATAATTAGAATATATTTCCTTAGGTGGAATAAAGTTAAGAAAAATTGAACATAATGATTGATACAAACAGTAGTGAAGTGAGGGGTAGTGAATGTTATATCTACATGATGTATGGGTAAATTGGTTTGAAGGTGAAGAGAATGGGTATAACGTTTGTCATTTTTACGAATGGCGAAAAGATGATACGATTGAGCTATTAGATCAAGTGCCATTATTAAAAGTAGATTCCACATTATATCATTACATCGAGGACGAATTGTTAGAGCTTCCGCAAAAATTGTTGGAAGACGTACATCATAAGGCTTATATTCGTAAAAATCATGAACGTTTGCAGCAAGAGTATTGCTTTGTAGTTACAGATGGAAAAGGAATTATTGCGATTGACACAATTGGTTACAATGTGCCAATTCGAAAGAGCAGACTTATACCGCGCCAAGAGCAGATGGTATATGAGATGGTAGAAAACGTACAAGCAGAAAAGTATGAGTTCCAAGTAGAAGAAATGGAAAAAGAACATCATATTTTATCACCATCACCTTTCATTATGAATGGCTTAACTCGTAAAGAAAGACAGCTGAAACAATTATTATTTATGGCGTTAGATCAATTACATACAACGAAAAACACAGCAGAAATTCGCTATTGGTTCACAGAGTGGGATCCATCATCATACGGAATGGTACAACATATGGAATTTGAAGATATTTGGGCTAAACTGTATGATGAAGCGAAAACAGGCTGGTCTGAGAAGCACGAACAATTATGCGAGCGTCTTGTAAAAGGACAGCCATTTTTTGAAAAGTTATGGGAAATGGAAAACGAGCAAAAGGTAAATTAAAAAAACCGCCAATTGGCGGTTTTTTTAATTTGTTGTAGCTTAGCTCCAGCGGCAAGAATGTTCGGTGGCTTCGCGCCTTCCTGCGAGGCAAAAAACGCCTCTACGTCAGGAGCTCCATCCCCCTCACATTCTAAGCGAGCCGCTTCCGCTTTTATGAAATCTAGCTCGGGCTCCTAGCCCTTCGCGTCTAAGAACCTTCCGCACGAGAAGGTAAAAAGCACCTTCTGTGGGAAAGAACCTTAGCCGTCAGGGCTAAACAGTCGCCTCCGCTTTATATAGTAATCCAGCTCCAGCGGCAAGAATGTTCGGTGGCTTCGCGCCTTCCTGCGAGGCAAAAAACGCCTCTACGTCAGGAGCTCCATCCCCCTCACATTCTAAGCGAGCCGCTTCCGCTTTTTATGAAATCCAGCTCCGGCAGCTAGCTCTTCGTGTCTAAGAACCTTCCGCATAAGAAGACAAAAAGCGTCTTCTATGCGAAAGAACCTTAGCCAGTCAGAGCTGAACGAGCTGCCGCCGCTTTATATGTTACCTACGTTTTCTACTTAATCCCATAGCGTTTTCTACTTTGCGTAGTTGTTTGAATGCAACGCGGTTTGCTTTTTCGGCACCTTTGTCTAGAATTTCGTCTAGTTCTGGTGAGTTGATTAGTTCGTTATATTTGTCTTGGATTGGACGAATTGCTTCTACGACTACTTGTGCTAGGTCGCCTTTGAAGTCGCCGTATCCTTTTCCTTCGTACATTGCTTCGATTTCTTCTACTGTTTTTCCAGAGAATGAAGAGTAGATTGTCAATAAGTTAGAGATGCCAGGTTTGTTTTCTTTATCGAATTTCACAATACCTTCAGAATCAGTTACAGCACTCTTAATTTTCTTTTCAATTGTTTTTGGTTCATCAAGCATGCTGATCATTGATTTTGGATTCGGATCAGATTTACTCATTTTCTTCGTAGGCTCTGTTAATGACATAACGCGAGCGCCTACTTTTGGAATACGGATTTCAGGAACAGTGAACACTTCACGGAAGCGTTTGTTGAAACGCTCTGCTAGGTCACGTGTTAGTTCCATATGTTGTTTTTGATCATCACCGACAGGTACGATTTCAGTGTTGTAAAGTAAAATATCAGCAGCCATTAATGGTGGATACGTAAGTAATCCAGCTGGAACGGAATCTCTACCTGATGCTTTATCTTTATATTGCGTCATACGCTCTAATTCTCCAACGTAAGCAACTGATTGCATAATCCATCCTAGTTGAGCGTGTGCTGGTACTTCTGACTGTACAAATAAAGTAGCTTTTTCAGGATCGATGCCGCATGCTACATAAAGTGCAGCAAGACTGCGGATGTTTTTACGAAGTTGTACGGGATCTTGAGGTACTGTAATCGCATGTTGGTTTACAATGCAGAAATAACAGTCGTGCTCATTTTGAAGCTCTGTAAATTGCTTCATAGCTCCTAAATAGTTTCCAAGTGTAATCGTTCCACTCGGCTGAATACCAGAAAAGATAACTGACATAAGTAATTCCTCCTAAATTTGAATGCGTGATAGGGAAGAGAAGGCAAACAAAAAAGCCCATTCATCCCAAAAAACTATAGGGACGAATGGACCGCGGTACCACCCTAATTATTTCACTACTGTGAAATCTCTCTAATCCATCATAACGTTTGGATATAACGCCAAAGCCTACTACTTTCGGTTCGGTTTGGTGCTCAAAAGCCCATTCCATACTGTACAATTACTTGTTCACACCAGCCACAAGCTCTCTGAAATTGCCTCAATATGTACTCTTCTTTATCATCGCATACATATAAATTTATTTATTGTTACTTGAGCTCTTTTAATATGAAAGAACTAAAGTTTTATAACAAAATGTTTTGCTGATTATTATATCATATGGGATAGTGTTTGCAAACTACATCAAAATAGTAAAGCTAATGAGGGTCGAGAACAACCCAAGAACGATACCGGTAATGCAAATTGGATACGTCCATTTGAATGAATATGTTTTATAAATACGTTCTTTCTTATCGACAGGTTCCTCTACTTCTTCAATTAAGGACTCAATTTTTTTGTTCGTACCAAACACTCTTTGAAAGGCGTAAATTGTTACATTGAAAAATCCATTTTGAAATATGAATAAAAAACCGCCAACAAGAATAAAAAATAGTGCGATATAAAACGAGATGTTGACAAAATTCAACAAAAACTGCGATGAAACGAGGAATGCGCCAATACTAGAAGCGATTATCGCCATGAAAATTAGTATACAAGTATGAAAAAAAACTTTATTCAAAATGTTCCCCTCCGTCAAAATATTACTAGAATTATTATACTATAAAAGCTATAATATGTACTATAATTAATTTTTTGAAAATTATACGCAATTAAAGGTCTGATTTCAAGATGATGGTAGCAATGTTAACGTATCCCTTTACAAAAAAATAAAAATATAAACATTTTATTAAAAATTTTAACAAAAAAACAAAAAACTATATTCACAATTGTTATATTATATGTATAATGAAAATTGTAGAAACTTGGAGATTATTCTTTCAATTCTACTTTTTTACAAGTGAGGGTGCAGGAAGTGCAATTAGGGGAGGCAACACAACATGAAGAAAAAGATACCGTTATTACTTGCATCGACGTTGACTGTCAGTATGTTAGGAGCTTGTAGTTACCAAAAAGAGGATAATAAAGCAGGCGCAAAAGAAAAATCCTCAAACAAGCAAGTTTTAAATCTAACCGAGACAGCTGAAATCCCAACTATGGATACGACGTTATCAACAGATGCAACATCTTCTAACATCATGAATAACACAATGGAAGGATTATATCGTCTGGGGAAAGACGATAAACTTGTTCCAGGTGTCGCTAAATCTTATGAGAAATCAGAGGATGGCAAAAAGTATGTATTTAAGTTACGTGAAGATGCGAAATGGTCTAATGGTGAACCTGTAACAGCGAAAGACTTCGTTTATTCTTGGCGAAGAGCTGTAGATTCAAACACGGGTGCCAAGTTTGCTTACATACTATTTGATGTTAAAAATGCGGAGAAAGTTAACAAAAAAGAATTACCAGTTGAAGAACTTGGTGTAAAGGCAATTGATGATCATACACTTGAAGTGGAATTAGATAACCCTGTTCCTTATTTTGTAAGTTTAACAGTCTATCCAACATTGTATCCTTTGAATGAAAAGTTTGTAACAGAACAAGGAGCAAAATTTGGATTAGAATCCAATACGACACTTTATAATGGTCCATTCGTATTAAATGAATGGAAACATGAACAAAGTTTCCAACTTAAGAAAAATCCAACGTATTGGGAAAATAAAGAAGTAAAACTTGAGGAAATAAACTTCAATATTGTTAAGGATCGTTCAACTGCTATAAATTTATATGAAACGAAAGCAATTGATCGTGTAGTCTTAACATCAGAGTTTGTAGATAAATACAAATCAGATGCTGACTTTAAAACGATTAAGAGACCATCTACACAATTTATTCGCTTAAATGAAAAGAATAAATTTTTAGCAAATAAAAATATCCGAAAAGCAATTGCAATGTCCTTTGAACGTGAAAATATCGGAAAAGTGATCTTAAACGATGGTTCAGAGGGGATATATGGTTTTGTTCCGAAAGGCTTAGCAAAAGGTCCGAATGGAAAAGACTTCCGTGAAGAAAACGGAAAGCTTATAAAAGAGGATATTAAAGAAGCGCAAAAATACTGGGAAGCTGGTAAAAAAGAACTTGGTGTAGACAAAGTAGAGTTAGAGCTATTAAACTTTGATACTGATGATGCAAAAAAAATCGGAGAGTATTTAAAAGGCCAATTCGAAAAGAACTTACCAGGTTTAACAGTTCCAACAAAAATGCAGCCATTTGCACAAAAATTAAAACTTGAAGCAAGTGGAGATTATGCAATGTCATATGCGGGATGGAGTCCAGATTATATGGATCCAATGTCATTCCTTGAAATGTATACGACAGGTAATGCGCAAAACAAAGTAAATTATGCAAATGCAGCGTATGATGATTTAATTAAAAAAGCGAAAACAGAAGTTGATGTACAAGCTCGCTGGGATGCATTATTACAAGCAGAAAAACAATTGCTTGAAGATGCAGCGATTGCTCCAGTATATCAACCTGGAAAAGCATATTTACAACGTGGTTCAATTACTGGCCTATTAGAACATAAATATGGCGGGGAATTTAGCTATAAGTGGGTTGAACTCAAAAACTAAAAATGGTTTCCATCATGAATAAGGGTATATGCCTATGATGGGCATATGCTCTTATTTTAAAAAAATAAAAGTAAGAATATTTTAAACTATCTTATTGCTTTTGAGAAAAACGGGGAGGTGCTTGACTATGGGACGTTATGTATTAAAACGTTTCGTGTACATGGCTTTGACATTATTTTTAATTACTACACTGACTTTCTTTTTGATGAAATTACTTCCGGGTTCTCCGCTTAAAAACCAGGAGAAGCTATCACCGGCACAAAAAGAAATCATTCTTGAAAAATATGGCTTAAATGATCCAGTACCAGTTCAATATGCACGTTACTTAGGTAACTTAGCAAAAGGTGATTTAGGGGTATCATTCCAATATGATAACCGTCCAGTAACAGATATGATTGTGGATCGCATTGGACCATCAGCACAACTTGGTTTACAAGCGATTATATTAGGTACATTTATCGGTTTAATTTTAGGAATCGTTGCGGCGCTTCGTAACAATACGTGGGTCGATTATGGGGCGACAATTATTTCCGTACTCGGGATGTCGGTACCATCGTTCGTATTCGCCGCATTACTACAATATTTCGTAGGGGTAAAACTTGGATGGTTCCCAGTAGCATTTTGGAAAGGACCAGAGTTTACAGTAATGCCTACAATTGCTTTATCGATGGCAGTTATCGCAACAATTGCACGTTTCGCTCGTGCGGAGTTAATTGAGGTTATGCAAGCTGACTACATTTTAACAGCGAAAGCGAAAGGAATTAGCCAAGGCGTTATTATTATTAAACACGCACTTCGTAACGCGTTAATTCCAGTTGTAACAATTTTAGGACCAATGGTTGCAGGTTTAATTACAGGAACATTAGTTATTGAGCAAATTTATGCTGTACCTGGACTAGGGGAACAGTTCGTAAAATCTATTACAGTGAATGACTATACAGTTATTATGGGAACTACAATTTTCTATAGTGCAATCTTCATTTTAGTTATTTTCATTGTTGATATTTTATACGGAATTATTGATCCTCGAATTCGTTTAGCGGGAGGGAAAAAATGATGAAAGATGTACAAAAATTATCTCCAGATTTATTTCAACAAGCCAATCAAAATAATGTGGATAATGAAGTCATTGCCCGTCCAAGCTTAACGTTTTGGCAAGATGTAAGAAGACGTTTGTTCCAACATAAAGGAGCAATGTTCGGTTTCGTTTTATTAACGCTTATTATATTACTAGCAATTTTAGGACCGATGGTAAGCAAACACTCGTATAAAGAGCAAGACTTAGGTCGTGCGAAATTACCACCGAAAATTCCTGTTATTGAAAATGTTCATTGGCTACCATTTGACGGTACAGATCAATATGGTGTTGATCAATATGAAAAACGTGATATTAAAGAGTATTTCTGGTTTGGTACAGATGATCTTGGACGCGATTTATGGACAAGAACATGGGAAGGTACGCGTGTATCATTATATATCGCTCTTTTAGCAGCAGCGATTGACTTAGTAATTGGGGTTGCATATGGAGGTATTTCAGCGTTCTATGGCGGTAGAGTAGATAACATTATGCAACGTATTATGGAGATTATTAACGGTATTCCATACTTAATCATCGTTATTTTAATGGTAATCATTATGGGATCTGGTATATGGTCAATTACACTCGCAATGGCAATTACAGGTTGGATAGGGATGTCGCGTATCGTTCGTGGACAAATCCTAAAATTAAAAAACCAAGAATACGTATTAGCATCTCGTACATTAGGTGCAACAAATACACAATTAATTGTAAAACACTTAATCCCGAACGTAATGGGACCAATTATCGTAATGACAATGTTTACAATTCCAACAGCGGTGTTTGGTGAGGCGTTCTTAAGCTTCATCGGTTTAGGTATCCAGCCACCATTCGCATCACTTGGTTCTCTTGTAAATGACGGTTATAAATCAATTCAAACGTATCCGCATATGATGTTCATCCCTGCGGTTGTCATCAGTATATTAATTTTAGCGTTTAACTTAATGGCAGACGGATTACGCGACGCGTTAGATCCAAAAATGCGTAAGTAAAAGAGGGGAGAGGCAAAGATGAAAACATTGTTAGAGGTAAAAGATTTACAAGTCTCCTTTGATACACATGCAGGTGAAGTACAAGCTGTGCGCGGCGTTACTTTTGATTTGAAAAAAGGAGAAACATTAGCGATTGTAGGAGAATCTGGTTCTGGGAAATCAGTTACTTCTAAAGCGTTAATGGGATTAATTCCCAATCCTCCTGGACGTATTAAAAATGGTGAAATCGTATTTGAAGGTCGTGACTTAACGAAATTAACAGAAAAAGAAATGCAACAAGTGCGTGGTAAAGATATCGCGATGATTTTCCAAGATCCAATGACATCATTAAACCCAACGATGACAATTGGAAATCAAATTATGGAAGGCCTTATTAAACACCAAGGGATGAGTAAAGCAGATGCACGTAAAGTTGCTTTAGAATTAATCGACCTTGTAGGTATTCCAAATCCAGAAGCTCGCTTAAAACAATATCCTCACCAATTCTCAGGTGGTATGAGACAGCGTGTAGTTATTGCGATGGCGTTAGCTTGTAACCCGAAATTATTGATTGCCGATGAGCCGACAACAGCGTTAGACGTTACAATTCAGGCGCAAATTTTAGAACTTATGAAAGACATTCAGCAAAAAACAGAAGCAGCAATCATTTTCATTACGCATGACTTAGGTGTAGTGGCGAACGTTGCGGACCGCGTAGCAGTTATGTACGCTGGTAAAGTTGTTGAAATCGGAACTGTAGATGAAATTTTCTACAATCCAAAACATCCATATACTTGGGGTTTAATCGCATCTATGCCAAGTTTAGATGGTTCAGAAGAAGAGTTATATGCAATCCCTGGAACGCCTCCAGATTTACTGAAGCCACCAAAGGGAGATGCTTTTGCACCACGTAACCCACAAGCATTAAAAATTGATTTTGAAATGGACCCACCTTTATTTAAAGTAAGTGATACACACTATGCGGCAACTTGGTTACTTCACGAGCAGGCTCCAGAAGTAAGACCGCCGGCAGTCGTTGAAAAACGCATTCTTCAAATGAAAGCAGGTGAACAACATGACTAAACAACGTGAGAAATTAATTGAAGTAAAAAATGTAAAGCAGCACTTCGACGTGAGTGGTGGTGTTGTCAAAGCGGTTAATGATATTTCATTTGATATTTACCGCGGAGAAACATTTGGTCTTGTAGGAGAATCAGGTTGTGGTAAATCGACAACTGGAAGAACGATTATTCGTTTATATGATGCAACTGCTGGTGAAGTGTTATTCGATGGTGAAAATGTACATGGTAAAAAATCACGTGCAGAGCTGAAGAAGTTCAACCGTAAAATGCAAATGATTTTCCAAGATCCATATGCATCATTAAACCCTCGTATGACAGTAGGGGATATTATTGCAGAAGGTATTGATATTCACGGATTAGCAAAAGGCAAAAAAGAGCGTATGGACCGTGTTCATGAATTATTAAACACAGTCGGTTTAAATAAAGAGCACGCAAACCGTTTCCCGCATGAATTCTCAGGTGGACAACGTCAACGTATCGGTATCGCTCGCGCACTTGCTGTAGAACCTGAATTTATCATTGCCGATGAGCCAATCTCAGCACTTGACGTATCAATCCAGGCGCAAGTTGTAAACTTACTGAAAAAGTTACAAAAAGAAAAGGGCCTAACATACTTATTCATTGCCCATGATTTATCGATGGTAAAATATATTAGTGACCGCATCGGCGTAATGTACCGTGGTCAAATCGTTGAGCTAACAACAAGTGATGAGTTATATGCGAATCCAATTCATCCATATACAAAATCACTATTATCAGCAATTCCACTTCCAGATCCAGATTATGAGCGCAATCGTAAACGTATCGTATACGATCCATCGCAGCATGATTATGGTAGTGAAGCACCAACAATGCGCGAAATTCGCCCAGGGCATTTCGTACTATGTTCTGAAGCGGAATATAAGAAATATAAAGAGATTTATCAATAAGAAAAAGCCAATCTTCCTTACGGAAGATTGGCTTTTTTATTGATGGAAGGGATGACAGGATAGATTTGCTTTAAAATTAGTTTATCTCAATAGTTGTTACTTAATCTAAACTTATAAAAATGAATTTTTTATAAGTTTATTTCTATTTTGAGACTAGAAAATAAGTGTTTTTTTTAGTAGGAAAAGCTAATTTTATTATTTTGATTGGTGAAAGAGATAGTACTAATATGTAGATATACATCATGATGTGTTTTTGAAATAGAAGCGTTTTTGTATAGTAAACTAAAAGATTTATAGAATTATGAAAGAGAACGAGTATCTATTAAAAATAATGGGGAGGAAGTAATTTGCTGAAGAAAATTATTTCGATGTTCGTCGCTATTGGAATAGTATTCATAGTAGGTAGTAGTTTGAATGTGTCACATGCGTATGAAAAGACAGGATACAAATTATCGACAAAGACCCAAAGTTTTAAATGGGGTGACCGTTTATCGGGAAGCAGTGTAATAAAGAGTGGTTGGCAGGATGCTATTTCATCTTGGCAAAATAGTGCAGCTAATGCCAAATTCTTTTATCACGGATCTTCGGGGCACACATTAAATTCGTGGTATGAATCCTCGTCCACATATTATGGAAGAATGATTGTTCAACTAAATAATAAAATTGTTACGAAGTTTTCTGGAGACATTAATGCAGGTAATACAAATATCACGAAATCAAATGTCGCAAAAAGTACGGCTGTTCATGAATTAGGACATGCATTAGGACTCGATCATAATAGAGGGACATCTATTATGAATAGTGATAGAGATCGTACTAAAATGCATGTTCCTCAAAAAGATGATGTGAATGGTGTAAATGCAATTTATAAGTGAAAGTAAGGAGGGATATATAATGAATAAAAAATTGAAATTCATTTTGTTGGCAGTTCCTTTTGCAATTTTCTTATGTATAGGGGGATATAGTATTTATTTTGGAGAAGTCGAAGATAAAACAATTTTAATAACTAAAGATTTTCCATCCACAAGTAGATTAGAAGACATGGTTAAGGAAGCCGATGTAGTTGCAATAGGCAATTATGATGGCTTTGATTCAACTTG
The DNA here is from genome assembly GCF_051948935.1 of Bacillus sp. Brlt_9. NCBI lineage: Bacteria > Bacillati > Bacillota > Bacilli > Caryophanales > Bacillaceae > Bacillus > Bacillus sp. Brlt_9. The sequence continues at coordinate 73,879 of NZ_JAYJLO010000001.1, forward strand.
GAATATGGCGCGTAATCCACAAGACATTAGTCAAGAAGATCAGGAGAATTATGTAGAGGGGCATCTATACAATTTTAACGTAAAAGAAGTTTTAAAAGGAGATCCCTTACAAGATAGAGTGAAAATTAATTATCGATACGCAGAACAAATTGAAATCGATGATTCGAATAGTATTGTAAATGAAGACCCTCTTTATATAAAACCGGAGATGGGGAAGAGATATATGTTATTTTTGAAAAAAGATGAAAATATGAATCATTACTTTGGTGCAATTGAACCATTTTCCATAATGTTTGATGAAAATGATATAGCGTATTTACAGTCAAACTTATTACATGTAGACGAAGAGAGATTGAGTGTTAAAAAGAAACAAGATAACCAAACATATATTTTAAAAAATCAATTGGATCATACAATATCGGATACGATTTCTAATAAGAATATTGACGAATTGAAGATAGAAATTGAAAAGTATAATTAAAAAAGCTGTTCCAACAATTTGTTAGAACAGCTTTTTTCCAATACAAATTTCATTTACAAATGACTGCATCTCAATTAAACGAGTATTACTGTACCTGAACAGAAACAATCTCCTCTTGTTCTTCAGGTTTAACGAGTGCATAACGCTCCCATGCTCTACTTTTCCAGCGGAAGAACATAATAATGGCACGCGTCCATTCATCAATAGCAATTGCTAACCAAATACCAACGAGCCCCATATCTAAATGGAAGGCGAAAAAGTAACCGAGTGGTAAACTCATTAACACCATAGAGAATGCGCCGATTAAAACGGGATACTTTGCATCGCCAGCTGCGCGAAGTGAATTGATAATGACGATGTTCATCGTACGCCCTGTTTCAAGTAGTACACTTAGTAAAAGAACGCTTGCGCCTAACGCAATAATGTGCGGATTGTCTGTAAATAATCCCATTAATTGTGTGCGGAACGTAATAACGAGAGCGACCATACATAAAGTGACACCAATTGCCCATTTTACACTTTTCCATACTCGTTCATACGCTTCGTCTTTTTCGCCACCGCCAACGAGGCGCCCGATAATAATGGCTGTTCCCATACCGATTGCAATAGCGAATAAATAAGTGAACATAGAAATGTTCGTAGCGTATTGTCGAGCTGCTAATGATTCTGTTCCTAAGTATGTTGCATAGTATAAGAAGACAATTTGGCAAGCTTGATACATAACCTGCTCAAATGCAGATGGAATCCCGATCTTTAAAATTTTTCCGATGTATTCTTTTGATAAGGTGAAGTAATATTGTAATTTCACACGGTATTCCATAACGCGGTACAGTAACCAGAAGAAAACGATAAGTGCGATTAATCTGCTGACAGCAGAAGAAATGGCAGCACCTTGTACACCGAGCTCTGGGAAACCGAATTTCCCGAAAATAAGTACGTAGTTTCCAGCGATATGAATAATGTTCATTCCAAGTGAAATAAACATCGCTTGCTTTGTGAAGCCATGTACGCGGATAATTGCGGCTAATGAATTAATAATAGCTTGAAGGAAAATAGCTCCTCCGACGATGGATAAATAGCTTTGTGCATACATGAGTACATCGCCTTGTAAGTTCATTGCCATCATCATATGTTTTGAAAATAAAAGAAAACCAGCGCTTATAACGAGTCCGACCACTAAATTTAATGTAACAGCCAAGGCTGATATTTTAGATGCTTCCATAAATCGTTTGGAACCGAGGTATTGAGATACGACGATAGCAGCGCCGTTCCCGATGACTTCTAGTACCAAAATAGCGATATGGAGGTATTGATTCGCTGCACCAACCCCAGATACAGCATCGTCTGATAATGCACTTAACATGAAAGTATCAGCGATCCCCATCAACATAAAAAGAAAAACTTCTAGAAAAATAGGCCATGTTAATAAGAATAAACTTAATTTCTCTGCCGGCCCGTTTTTTGCCTGAATTGCTGTCATGTCCGTCCCCTCTTTACCGATATCTATTTTTAGCAAGGTGTATCGTAACATACTTTCTTATCCTTTGCACTCATTTTAACCTACATATCTTTATTATGAAGGGGGCGCTATTTTATGATAAAAAGAAAAGGATAATTATGCACAAAGTATTATGAGATATAAAATTTATTTTTCTCTGATAATTTAGAAAAGTATAAAAATATCATTTTTCAACACTTTAGTAAGGAAAATCAGCAATATGAAACGTTTACAAAGGTTTATTTTTAAACAGAAAATTTTAATAAAATAGAAATATAAATATACAAAAAATATATTTGTGTGTATAATATGAATTGTTAGAACATATATATATTTCTATTTGTTTGAAAATGAAAGGGCTAACATTTTTGTGGAGGGTGGAAGTATGAAAAAAAAGATGCCAGTTTTTGTAGTATCAACAGTAGCGATGAGCATGATGTTAGGGGCATGTAGCTACCAAAAAGATGAGCCGCAAGCGAACGCAAAAGGGGATAGCGGGAAAAGCGGTGCGAAGCAAGTTATTAACTTAATTGAAACACAAGAAATTCCAACGATGGATCCAGCGTTATCAGCTGATGCAGTTTCTTCAAGAGTAATGACTAATACGATGGAAGGCTTATACAGTTTAGGGAAAGATGATAAGCTAGTTCCTGGTGTAGCGAAGGAATTTAAGAAGTCAGAAGACGGTAAAAAATATACATTTAAATTACGCGAAGACGCAAAATGGTCAAATGGTGAGCCTGTGACAGCGAAAGATTTCGTATACGCATGGCAAAGAGCAATTAACCCAGATACGGCTGCGAAATCAGCGTACATTATGTATGATATAAAAAATGCAGAGAAAATTAATAAAAAAGAGATGAGCCCGGATCAATTAGGGGTAAAAGCGATTGATGATTACACATTAGAAGTGGAATTAGACAATTCAATTCCATACCTTGTAGATTTAATGGTATATCCAATTTTCTATCCTGTGAATGAAAAGTTTGTAAAAGAGCAAGGTACGAAGTTTGGTTTGGAAGCGAATACAACACTTTATAACGGGCCATTTACATTAAGTGATTGGCAACATGAACGTAGCTTTAAAATGACAAAGAGCGGGTCATATTGGGACAATAAAGAAGTGAAGATTGAGGAAGTAAACTTTAATATTGTTAAAGATACGTCTACGCCGATTAATTTATATGAAACAAACGCAGTCGATCGAGCGACGTTATTAGCAGAGTTCATCGATAAATATAAAGGAAAACCAGATTTCCAAACAGTAGAAGATACATCTGTATTCTTCCTTCGTTTAAATCAAAAAGATCCAGCTTTAGCAAATAAAAATATTCGTAAAGCAATTTCACTTGCTTTTGAACGTAAGCCGTTCGTTGATACATTATTAAATAACGGTTCTAAGCCAGCAACAGGATTAATTCCTGATAACTTCATTAAAGGACCGGATAAAAAGGATTTCCGTGCTGTAAATGGAGATATTGTAAAACCAAACGTGAAAGAAGCGAAGAAATATTGGGAAGCCGGTAAAAAAGAGCTTGGTAAAAATGAAATCGAATTAGAGCTATTAAATGAAGACGTTGAATTATCGAAGAAAACGGGTGAATATTTAAAAGGTGAGTTAGAAAAGAATTTACCAGGTTTAACAGTGAAAATTAAACAACAACCATTCGCGCAAAAACTAAAATTAGAAGATGCAGGCGATTATGTCATGTCATTCTCTGGATGGAGTGCAGACTTCCCAGATCCAGTTACATACCTTGATATGTTCGTAACGGACGGATCACAAAATAAAATGAAATACTCTAATCCAAAATATGATGAAATTATTATGAAAGCGAAGAAAGATGGAAGCGATGTAAATGCCCGTTGGAAAAACTTACTAGAAGCAGAGAAAATGTTACTTGATGACGCTGCGATTGTTCCAGTATATCAACGTGGTAGAGCATATATACAAAGAGAATCAATTAAAAATATGTACAACCATAAATATGGCGGCGATTTAAGCTTTAAATGGGCGTCAGTAGAGAAATAAGAAAAAAGCAGGTGATTGCCTGCTTTTTTTAATACGTACGTTTCTTATAAATACCTTTCCCGCCGACATCGTTCCAGCCGGATTGTACATCCAAACTTTTATTAACAAACTTCATCTTTTCTTTTCCGCCAAAGAGTTTTTCACCAATGCTATTTGTAATGACACCAATCAATGCTGTTATTCCGATGATGAGGGCAGCAACAGTGACAAAATCAATAAAAAAAGCAATCATTTGCAAATTCCCCCTTTGCCTGTCTGTATGTTTATTGTATGAGATAAAAGATAAAAAAGAAAGAAATGTCAGAAAAATATTTAATATATTTTCCAAATCGTATAGACATGAATGGGGATGTTTGTTAAAATGAGAACAAACGTTCTTTTTGATTCTCACTTGTATAGTCTTACATTCCATAATTGATTTATCAAGAAAAGGTAAGAAAACGTTCTCTTTTTCATAGGAAAGACTATGAGGAAATAACTATAAATCATATGAAAAATCTATGAAAAGCAAGCGTTAATAGGGTTGAGTGTTATTGTTAAAGAACAGATGAGATGATTGTAGTCATGTTACATAGCAGTGGAATACACGGAAGAGTTTTCTCAATTAGAAGGAAATTTACTGTATATTTCTTGCAAAATCTATTGTATAATGATTATAGAAGTTACTTATTAAAAGTAATTGTTGTTTGCTAAATGTTGTTGCTTACATGAAATGCGATTTTTTGCACTTTATTATAAGACAAGGTATCGCAAAAAAGTGCTGAATTTAGAAATTTAAACTGTAATTAGTACAGAATTTGTACTCTTTAAGGAGAGTGAGCTTTGTATGGTAACATTATATAGTTCTCCAAGCTGTACGTCTTGTAGAAAGGCGAAATTATGGCTAGAGGAAAATCATATTCCTTATACAGAACGTAATATTTTCTCAGATCCATTAACGATTGAGGAAATTAAAGAGATTTTACGTATGACAGAAAGCGGAACGGATGAGATTATTTCTACTCGTTCGAAAGTTTTCCAAGAATTAAATGTAAACTTAGAGTCTTTACCACTTCAAGATTTATATAAGATGATTCGTGACTATCCAGGGATTTTACGTCGTCCAATTATGATTGACGAGAAACGCCTTCAAGTAGGTTACAATGAAGACGAAATCCGCCGTTTCTTACCACGTACAGTAAGAACGTTCCAATTACGTGAAGCACAGCGTCTTGTAAATTAATTATAATAATATGAAAACCTTCTACTTATTATATAGTAGAAGGTTTTTTTTAATGTTTTACATTTCTTAATCGAACTTGTTGAACGATAATACCGATGCATAAAATGGTGAAAATAAATAAGTAAGGAATGCTTGCAGTGAAACCTGGGTTGTTATGAAAAAAAGTTGCAAGTCTGTCTTCATGTGTGACCATTTTTCCTGCTGTATAGGCGAGAATCGCTGCCCCGCAATAAATAAGGAATGGAAAGCGTTCCATAAGTATTAAAATGAGTTTGCTGCCCCAAATAATAATCGGGATAGAAATGAGTAAGCCGATTATTACGAGTAAAAATCTTCCGTGAGCTGCCCCTGCAATGGCAATAACGTTGTCAAATCCCATAACAAGATCCGCGAATACAATTGTACGAACAGCTTGAAATAAAGTTGTTTTTCCTTGAATAGAAGAAAGATCGTTGCTATTATCAGTGAGTAAATTTACTGCAATTAATGTAAGTAAAATCCCGCCAATCAGTTGCAGAAATGGAATGTCGAGTAAATAGACAGCTAGTATAGTAAGGACAATTCTTAGTACGATTGCTAAAAGAGTACCAATCAAAATGGCTTTATTTCGTTTCGATTCAGGTAAATTTCGGCTAGCTAGTGCGATGACGATTGCGTTGTCACCACCTAATACAACATCGATACCGACAATCATTAGTACAGATGTTAAAAACTCTAAGTCCATTCGTCTGCCTCCATTTATGATGTTTTAATAAGCGAACTATATGTATGTGATGAAGTGAGAGACTAAATCATCTTCTCTAATAAAAGTTTCACTTTAGTACAGTGTACGGGGGAAGGTGGAAATGTATGTCCAAATTTTTTATGAGTCAGAAATCGCTATAATGATATATATATGTAGAACGTCGAATGAAGATAGGCATATAACTATTTTTGTAAAATAAATCGATTTTATTTCCATTCTGGAGAATCTTATCATAAAATGAGAGTACAAGAATCTATTGATTTGTCATATGAGTGGGGAATCCCTTCATAACAATTCTAAGCAGGAAGGGAGAGTTGTATTTTGGATATTGAAAGAATAAATGACCATACGATGAAATTTTTTATTACGTACATTGATATAGAGGACAGAGGCTTTAATCGTGAGGAGATTTGGTACGACCGCGAAAGAAGCGAAGAGCTCTTTTGGGAAATGATGGACGAAGCTCGTGATCATGACGATTTCTTTATTGATGGACCGTTATGGATTCAAGTGCAAGCAGTCGATAAAGGGATTGAAGTACTTGTAACGAAAGCAGAGCTTTCAAAGGATGGACAAAAGTTAGAACTACCTATAGGTGTAGATAAAATTATAGACATTCCGCTAGATGAAGGCATTGAATCATTATTCCAGCAAGAATTAGTGGAAGAGGTAGAAGAACAAGCAGGAACAAACTTTAACGAAGATGGTACGTTTGGCTTTTTAATTAAGTTTAATGATTTTGAAGATGTCATTTCATTAAGCCACCGTCTTATCTTTGAAGATATAAAAGATGAGCTGTATTCATTTGAGGACCGCTATTATGTATATGTGGAATTCGATGAAGTGCTACATGATGAAGAAGAAATTGATCGCGTATTAAGTATTGTTTTAGAATACGGAGAAGAATCAACTTTAACAATTCATCGTGTAAGTGAGTATGGAAAACAAATTGTGAAAGAGCATGCGCTTGAAACAATTCGCAATAATTTTCCTGCTAAAACGTAGGCCGATTTCTGTAGTATGAAATCGGCTTTTTATATGAAGAATAGGAAAGCTTTCTTAGTAAGGAGGTAAGAGATGAAAAATACGTTAAAGTTGATTTTCTTTGTTTTATTATTGTTCGCATTATTTGTTTCGTTACGTATGTTTATTGACGTAGCATTTTATTCGGATGTAATCGGAATAAAAGATGTTTCGATTTTAGGTATTATTAGTATTTTATTTACGGTATCTGCATTTTTAATTGGCTGCGTTATTTTCTTAGAGAACCGTCACCCGTCTAAAACACTTACATGGCTCATTGTGTTAGGGATTTTTCCGGTATTTGGATTCTTCGCTTATTTATTATTCGGACAGAACTTTCGGAGGAAGAGAATGTTCCAAAAGAAGGCGTTGCTCGATGAACAAGCGTTTTTACAATATAAGGGGCATGAAGATTACGAGGAACGGATTTTGCGCAATCATAAGCATCAAGAGCTGTTATTTCGTTTAGCGGATCGTTTAGGCGCTTTAAATATTTCATTTCAAACTGAAACGAGAACATTAACAAATGGAGATGAAACGTTTCAGTCTATTTTAGATGGATTAAAACGAGCGAAACATCACATTCATATGGAATATTACATTGTACGTGATGATAAGCTTGGAACTGAAATTAAAGATATTTTAATACAAAAATCAAAAGAAGGCGTAGTCGTTCGTTTTTTATATGATGCGGTTGGAAGCTTTAGATTATCGAATTCGTATATTGAAGAATTAAACGATGCAGGTGTCGAAATGATCCCGTTCTTTCCTGTGCGCTTTCCGATTTTAAACGATAAGATTAATTATCGAAACCACCGAAAAATCGTGATTATCGATGGAAATGAAGGATTTGTAGGTGGATTAAATATTGGTGATGAATATTTAGGGAAGGATAAGTACTTCGGCTTTTGGCGAGACACGCATTTATATTTGCGTGGTGAAGCTGTTCAAAGCTTGCAACTTATTTTCCTTCAAGATTGGTTTTATATGACTGGTGAGGCTGTACTAGCCCCTGAATATTTACAAGCGAAAGCAGTTGAGGGAGATCATTGGGGAGGCGTGCAGCTCGTTGCAGGTGGACCGGATAATAAATGGGAAACAATTAAACATTTATATTTTGCTATGATTGCTTCCGCGCGGAAATCCATTTGGATTGCGACGCCGTATTTCATTCCGGATGATGATATTTTATCCGCTTTAAAGGTAGCTGCGCTTGCTGGTATTGATGTTCGTTTGTTAATGCCGAGTAAGCCTGATAAGCGCACTGTCTTTTATGCATCGAGATCGTACTTCCCAGAGCTTTTAGATGCAGGGGTAAAGATATATGAATATGAAAAAGGTTTTCTTCATAGTAAAGTTGTTATTGTCGATTCTGATTTAGCTTCAATCGGGACAGCTAATATGGATATGAGAAGTTTTCATTTGAACTTTGAAGTAAATGCTTTTTTATATGATACAGATAGCATTCGAAAACTTGTTCAAGATTTTAAAGAGGATATAGAAGAATCCAGTGAAATTCATGTTGATCGTTTTCATAAAAGGCGTCTTCATAGACGAATTGTTGAATCAACGTATCGATTATTATCGCCTTTATTATAAAAAGAGATGTCCGAAATTGGGACATCTCTTTTTTTAAAGGAATTTGTAATAAATTGTAGAATATAAGGAGCTGAAAGGGTGTGATTACAATGTTTATCGCCAAAAGAGAAAACGGAGAAAAAATTCATCTACTCTATCATCATGATGAAGAGCTTTTACACCGTATGCGTAAAAGGGAAAGTTTCTTTTGCATAGCTTGCGGGAAGGAAGTGCAAATGAAATTAGGGAAACAAAAAAGCTGGCATTTTGCTCGTAAGAAAATGGATATGTGCCTTGCCTTTTATGAAGCAGAATCTATGTATCATATGCACGGTAAAGAATTGTTATATAGGTGGTTCAAACGGCAAGATTTTCATGTAGATATAGAGCATTATCTTCCAGAGATTCAGCAACGACCTGATATTTTTGTAGAGAGGGCAGGTAGAAAAATTGCGATTGAATATCAATGCTCGAATCTCTCCGTAGAGCAGTTGTACAAACGAACCTATTCATATTGGCGAGCTGGTATACAAGTCATTTGGATTATTGGTGGAAATCAATTAAAAAAGCACGCTACATATTGGATGAAATTCTCCTCACTTATGGCTTTCTCCTTACAATCTTATCCTCAGCCACTTCTTATTTTCTTCTGTTCGAAACAAAAATCATTTATGAAATGCGCGTTTCTCACTTCATTTTCTACAAGCGTCTCTTTTTCACATATTATATACTTACCAACTGAAACGACTACTTTTGAAATGCTCTTTTCTCCTGTTCCTTTTCGAAAAGAAACATTAGGAGAGGAATGGAGAAAACGAAAGAGCTACTTTCGGCAAAATGCTTTGCCAATTTGGAATTACAATCATAAGTCACTATTACGCCTCTTATATCAATGTAAATGTACCCCAGCAAATTTCCCTTCTGAAATTGGTGTGCCGCTTCCGTCCGCATTTGCTTTTCAAACTAATCCATTTATATGGCAAGCCTTTCTATATATGAAGTGTATAGGCGAGCTTGCGGTAGGTGATTGTATTTCCCTCGGGTATGCGTGTATGTATGTAAAAAAGTATACGAAAAGGCGTATGCTCCCGTACTTTTCACAGCATATATGGAAAGTAGCAGTTACTGAATATATGACATTTTTATGTTATGTAGGTGTGTTGCAGCGAGTAGGTATTTATAAGTACCGGAAAATAAGGGGAATCGTTATATTAAAAACAGAGGGGGAAGTTATGAAATATGATGAAATTTGCTTAGCGTATGCCTTGTCTTTATTTGAGGCAAAGTACAACATGAGAGAAGGAAAAGGGGATATAATAAAGACTGATCGTGAAGGAATTACATAAGAAAAATCGAATTGTATGTAAGTAGAGATATTTAAAGGAGGGCTTAAAGGATGTCTGAACAAAACACAGCAAAAACATTACCAAATCGCAACGAAATTGAAGAATCAAGTACGTGGCGATTAGAAGATATTTTCCAAACAGATGCAGAATGGGAAAAAGAATTCCAAGCTATTAAAGAGTTATTACCGAAGTTAACTGAATTTAAAGGGAAACTTGGTGACTCTGCGAACAATTTACTTGAAGCATTGCAATATGAAGATGAAATTTCAATGCGATTAGGTAAGTTATATACATATGCACATATGCGTTACGATCAAGATACAACAAACTCTGTGTATCAAGCATTAAATGACCGCGCAACAAATTTATATTCACAAGTATCGAGTAGCACAGCGTATATTGTGCCTGAAATTTTATCGATTTCAGAAGATACACTACAAACATTCTTGAAAGAAAATAGAGACTTAAGTGTATATGAGCATGCGTTAGAAGAAATTACGCGTCAACGTCCGCACGTATTATCTGAAGCGGAAGAAGCTTTATTAGCAGAAGCATCTGAAGTAATGAGCGCGTCAAGTAATACATTTGGTATGTTGAATAATGCGGATTTGAAATTCCCATCTATTAAAGGCGAGGATGGAGAAGAAATAGAAATTACACATGGTCGTTACATTCAGTTTTTAGAAAGTGATGATCGTCGTGTACGCGAAGATGCGTTCAAAGCTGTATATGAAACGTACGGAAAATATAAGAACACATTTGCAAGTACGTTAAGCGGAGCTGTGAAGCGTAATAATTTCAATGCGCGCGTTCGTAAATACGATTCTGCACGTCAAGCTGCATTAAGTAATAATAATATTCCTGAAGCGGTGTATGATCAACTTGTTGAATCTGTAAATGATAATTTACACTTGCTACATCGTTACATTGATATTCGTAAGCGTGCACTAGGACTTGATGAGCTTCATATGTATGATTTATATACACCACTTGTACCAGAAGTGAAAATGAATGTGAAGTATGAAGAAGCACAAGACATGTTAGTAAAGTCTTTACATGTACTTGGTGATGAGTATGTTGATATTTTAAAAGAAGCATATGAAAATCGCTGGGTAGATGTGTATGAGAATAAAGGGAAACGAAGCGGAGCATATTCATCTGGTGCATATGGAACAAACCCTTATATTTTAATGAACTGGCATGATAATGTAAATAATTTATTTACACTTGCTCATGAGTTTGGTCATTCGGTGCATAGTTACTACACAAGAAAAACGCAGCCGCACGTATACGGTGACTATTCAATCTTCGTTGCGGAAGTAGCATCAACTTGTAATGAAGCGCTTCTAAACGATTATTTATTAAAAACGACAGAAGATAAGAAAGAACGTCTATATTTATTAAATCATTATTTAGAAGGATTCCGTGGTACTGTATTCCGTCAAACGATGTTCGCAGAGTTTGAGCATATTATTCATAAGAAAGTACAAGAGGGACATGCGGTTACGCCAGACATGCTAACAGAGAGCTACTATGATTTAAATAAGAAATATTTCGGTGATGCTTTAGTAATCGATGAAGAAATTGGTTTAGAGTGGTCTCGTATTCCGCACTTCTACTACAACTATTACGTATACCAATACGCAACGGGATTTAGTGCAGCAACGGCTCTATCTAAACAAATTTTAGAAGAAGGGCAACCAGCAGTAGAACGTTACATTAATGAGTTCTTAAAAGCAGGAAGCTCAGATTACCCAATTGAAGTGCTGAAAAAAGCTGGAGTAGATATGGCATCTCCAGAACCAGTAAAAGAAGCGCTTCAAGTATTTGAAGAGAAATTAAATGAATTAGAAGCATTATTATTTGAAGAGAAGTAATAGAAAAGACGAGGAATTTACCTCGTCTTTTCTGTATGTTATTTTGTCGATATTTGTCGAAAGAATAAAGCGAATTGTCTTCTTTTTTTAAAATTAGAAGGCAGTTTTACAGTTCATTAAAACCCTTTAAAGCGTTTTTTATGGTTGAAATAAGAGAGAGCAATGACAATGGCTCCAAATAAAAGAGGGAAAGCAATAATTTTAGGGAAAGCTTGTAGTAGAGAGAGGATGTACAAGAAAAAAGAAACGATGACAGCTAAAATGATAAGCAAAATATACGTTTTTTTCATACAAAACACCTCCAAAATAGCTTTTTTATAGCTTATTCAAAAATGAAAACGTTTAGAATGTGACAAAAGTGTGAAATTCGACAAAAGGGGTTGTCATCTGACGTCGAATCTTGTAATATAATAAGCGTGAACGAATTCACATACAAACATATACCCCTTTGTTTGAACGTGAAAATTTCTCCCATCCCCTTTAATATTTTTATAAGCCGTAAAGAAAAAGACCTGGTGTTTACACCAGGTCTTTTTCTTTTGCTATCCATTTCCAATAACGCTCACATTTTACGTCAATCATTTGTACTTTTCGTTTCAGTTGTAATTTTTTTAGTTCACGCTCGATCTCTTGTTGCGAGCAGTCATATATAAATGCTACTTCTTTTGAAGATATAAACTGTGTTGCTTCTAGTAACACTTCTAAAGGCGGTAATGGTTCTGGTTCAATTTCACATTTTACAAGTTCTTTTAATAATTGTACGTACACGTCATAGGAATACGTTCCAGCGATTTTAATACCTTCTTCATCTGAATTCGCATGAAAAAATACGAGAGAAGGTATTTCTGTAATATGCATCTCATTTGTGAATTTCAAGTCACATTGGAAAGCCTTTTTTGCGCTAGCGGAATATAGGTCTTTTTTAAATTCTTCTACATCAATACCGCTATCTTTTGCGCATGCAAGTAATAATTCGCAGTCAGGATTTGATACATTTTCAAGGAAAATGTATTCTTGGAGTTTTCGCAAAAATTTCGAACCTGCTTTTCGGCCTTGCAACTCCGCTGCCTTAATTGCCATCGAAACTAAATATGGTGTTGACGATGCCTCTTGCATATGTACTTTTCCATCACATGAAAACCCTTGTAAACTTGTTGTCTTTTCCCACACAAATCGAATATTAGCAGGTTTATTCCATTTGTGTGAGGAAGCGTTCGTTCCGTCCACTTTTCCTGTTACGATATGACGAATAGAGAAGTATTTTCCGTATTCCAGCCATAGTTTAATAATAAAAGGTTCAATTTCCCAGCAATCTTTACAAAGTGGATCAATAAATAAATATGCTTCTACAGACTTATGCTCACATGCGGAAGGAGATGGCATATTGATATGCTTTGCTTCCTGTTTATCCATTATATTTCACCTGTTTCGTTTGGAGTATTAACCATATGCTGAGCAGTTAATGCTAAACGTTCAAAAACGAACTCTCTTATATGACCGTGTACTCCTGTGTCATCCATTGCTTGCTCCATACATGATAGCCAAGCCTCTGCTCGTTTTGGTGTAATCTCAAACGGGAGATGGCGTGCTCTTAACATAGGATGACCATGTTCTTCAGTGTACAAATTAGGACCACCTAAATATTGTGTTAAAAATTGTTTCTGCTTCCTAGCGGTTTCTGTTAAATCATCCGGGAAGATGGGAGATAGGTCAGGGTGCTTCCTGACATAGGAATAAAATGTATCTACTAATATTGCAATGCATTGTTCACCGCCAATTGCTTCAAATGGTGTCATCGGTTGCTTGCTCATCCTTTATAAACTCCTTTTTCCATGAAATGTATATCTATTGTAGCAATGGAATGTTAGGGAGGGCAAATAAATAGCCTTCATAACGCCCTTTGCTTCTTCTACAGATGTAAATGAAACTTTTCCTTTTAAAAAGTGAGATGTATCCACTAGTAGAACGTATTCACTAGTGGAATTTTCACTTTAGCGTGCTTTGTTTTGTTTGGCAAGGAAAAAGCGTTTTACTTTATTATTTGTATGACGGATTGGTATGTCGTATTGCTTTAATAAATGCATAAATGCAGCTTTGCCTGTTTTTTCATCTTGCACTTCAAATTCAATTTCATAATCATCGTGATTGTAATAGAAACTATGGTCAAAGACAAGCGTTCCGCCTTCAAATAACGTTTCGGCTCTTTCAGTTGTTAAACTACCCATATAAGTTAAAGCAGAAACAGGAATTTGTAATTTGTGTAGTTGATCCATTACAGCCCCTTGAATGATTACGTTTGTTTCCATCATCATTTTTGCTTCGTCTTCTGTTACGACTTGATGTGTTTCTAACAAGCCGACTTCTGCAGGTTGTTTCAATGTTAATGTATAAGTTTCTCCTTTATGACGAATACGAAGTGCAGAGCCAGCTTCTTTTAACGAGAAGTTCGGTGTTTCAAAGTAATGATTCACCTGTTTCGTAAATACTTCAATAGAGAATGATTTACATAATGTACCGAATTCTTCTTCTGTAACAATATTTTTAAATTCAATTTCAATTTCTTGTGTCATTGTATGCGCTCCTTTTGAAAAATAATTCTTTACACATTATCGCTTTTTCACAAATTTGGTTCAATGTTTTATTTGTTTGCGTCCATGTTATGATACAATAATACTGTTAAGTAAGACAGGAAGTTGAGATGGAGGAGTTAGAGCATGCAAAATAAAATCCAAGTTAAGAGCGTAGAAAAGAGAGAGAATGCTCTTATTTTTTGTGCGGAAAATAGTGAAATAGCGGTAAAGGAGTTAAGTGCACGTAATCACGTACTTGTAGACTCAGACAATTTATCATTTTTATATATCTTAGAAAACGAATCTTCTTTCATTTATGTAAGTATTCCGCACACATGCTGGGAAGCAATGCATGAAGCGATGAATAACGATGTGGTTATGTTCGTTCGCGTGAATGACATTGAAATGGAATTAGAAGGATTAAAAGAAGAAGTAGAATATTTAGTTGAAAATATTGAAGGTAATGCAAATTACGGAGAAGAACTAGTAACTGCTGTAGAAAAAGTATTTCTATAAGCAAATGGATTGATTTTGGTGGTGGTTGAAATGAATCGAAATTGGGAAGAATTTTTAGCACCTTACCACCAAGCGGTGGCAGAGCTGAAAGTGAAACTAAAAGGAATGCGTACTCAATTTGCAATGTTAACAGAGCATTCTCCAATTGAGTTTGTAACAGGAAGGGTAAAGTCGGTTGCAAGTATTATTGATAAAGCGGAGAAGAGAAATGTACCGCTAGACCGGCTAAGAGAAGATATGCAAGATATCGCAGGCCTTCGTATGATGTGTCAATTTGTTGATGAGATTAAGCCTGTTGTAGAATATCTTCGAAAACGAAATGACTTTGAAATTGTGGAAGAACGTGATTATGTCACGCAAAAGAAAGATAGTGGTTATCGTTCTTATCACGTTGTCATTAGCTACCCAGTTCAAACGATTCAGGGTGAAAAAAAAGTATTGGTAGAAATCCAAATACGCACGCTAGCAATGAACTTTTGGGCAACAATTGAGCATTCTTTAAATTATAAATATAGTGGACGTTTTCCTGAAGATATAAAAATACGCTTGCAACGTGCAGCGGAAGCAGCATTTTTATTAGATGAAGAAATGTCTTCTATCCGTCTTGAAATTCAAGAAGCGCAGAAAGCTTTTTCAAGAAAGCAAGAAACGAAAGATTCCGAATCATAAACTAAAGGGTGTTGGGCGATGAAATTTACAATTATGTCAAAGGGAGATCAATCATCAGATGCACTGGCAAGCACGATGAAAGAATACTTGCTAGATTTCGGATTTATAATGGATGAAAAGGAACCCGATATTGTAATTTCTGTTGGGGGAGATGGAACGCTTTTATATGCGTTTCATCGCTATAATAATCGATTGGCTGAAACGGCATTTGTTGGTGTACATACAGGTCATTTAGGTTTCTATGCAGATTGGTTACCGACAGAAGTAGAGAAATTAGTAATTGCAATTGCTAAAACACCATTCCAAGTGGTGGAATATCCGCTTTTAGAAGTGATAATTCGCTATGTGAATGGGAGTAAAGAGTCGCAGTATTTAGCGATGAATGAAGCGACTGTGAAAAGTGCAGAAGGTACATTAGTCACAGAAGTGGAAATACGCGGAGAGTACTTTGAAACGTTCCGTGGAGATGGCCTTTGTATTTCTACTCCTTCGGGAAGTACTGCGTATAATAAGGCGCTTGGCGGAGCAATTATTCACCCTTCTATTGAAGCGATTCAAATTGCAGAAATGGCATCTATTAATAACCGTGTGTTTCGTACGGTAGGTTCGCCGCTCGTACTACCGAAACATCATACATGTGTGTTGAAGCCAGCTGCAGGAATGAACTTACAAATTACGGTGGACCATTTAACGATGGTTCATCAAGATGTGAAATCAATTCAGTATCGCGTTGCAAACGAAAAAGTACGATTTGTTCGTTTCCGTCCATTCCCGTTCTGGAAACGAGTTCGTGACTCGTTTGTTGCAGATAAATAGAAAGGGTTTATATATTTGAACAGATTTACATTGAAATGGGATATAGAATCGGCCGAAGAGGGAACTTTAGTTAGAGAATTTTTAAAAACGAAAGGGATTTCTAAAGCCGCATTAACGGATATAAAGTTTCATGGCGGAGCTATTGAAGTAAATGGTCAACATGCGAGCGTTCGTCATCAGTTGCAAGCTGGTGAGGAAATACGTGTCTTTTTTCCAGTGGAGGAAAGAAGTGAAGGGATGATAGCAGAAGATATCCCTTTATGTATTGTATATGAAGATGATGCAGTTCTTGTCATAAACAAAGAGGCGAACATGTCAACGATTCCGTCTAGAGAACATCCGGCAGGAAGTGTTGCGAATGCGCTCTTATCTCATTATGATAAGCAGCATCTTGCAAGTACGGTGCACATCGTAACAAGGTTAGATCGTGATACTTCAGGGCTTATGCTTATTGCAAAAAATCGTTTCGTACATCATCTTTTATCGAAACAGCATCAACAAAAAGCTGTGAAAAGAACGTATGAAGCGCTCGTTCATGGTGAGATGATAGAACGAGAAGGAACGATTGACGCACCGATTGGACGAAAATCGGATAGTATTATTGAGCGAACCGTTTGTGAGGAGGGGCAAAGAGCAGTTACTCATTTTAGAGTGGTTGATAGCGCCAATCATAAGACGCATGTATCGCTCGAGCTTGATACAGGGAGAACGCACCAAATTCGTGTACATATGGCGCATATAGGACATCCGCTACTTGGCGATGATTTATATGGAGGAAAAAGGGATGAAATGAAACGACAAGCACTTCATAGTACATCCTTGACGTTTTATCATCCTATTTTAGAGAAAGAAATGTCTTTCACTACACCGATTCCAAACGATATGCAAGCGGTATTAAGACATACTTAAAAAGGGAACAAAATTCTTATGTGACGAAGAATTTTGTTCCCTTTTTTCTTAGCGGAATAATATTAAAATTTGGTTTTCACCCGTGCGCTTTATAACGAAAAAGCCACTTTCGGATTTGGTAGCAATGCCATCGTTATTTGGACGACAATATCCATGCGTTTCGCAAGTGCCGTCATCCCTTACTAACATTTGTCCAATTAATCCGACAGGAAGCCATTCGGTACGATCTTTTCTTGCTATATATTTGCAAGCTGGATCCCATTCTGTATTTAAAAGAGGTTGTATGTCTTGCGATTCCGTACGTACATATTGACGTTTTCCGAAGGTATCTGTTTTATAGCGTTTTTGCCAACTTAAAGCACCGCTATTTCCTATAAGAGCGGGGGTTGCACTAGATATACCTAAGATGAATGAATCGTTTGAAGTAGCGATTCGAATTTTTTCTTCATTACTAAATGTAACGAAATAACCTACATCAATAAGAGTATTGTCTGCTGTTTCAAACATTTGTGCAAAATCAGTTCCACTTGCATTGTAAGAAGCGCCATCAATATACATTTCGCCGTTATGAGCAAGCCACTTTGCACCGATATTATGGTCAGTTTCATTTGTGCCGTTTGCGATAAACCAAGAATAAGATTCTTCTGCTGTACCGAAGCGCCCCATAATATGGCTACCTGCAAAATGAGCCGTTGATGTATGATTACCTTCCGCGTGAGAAGAGAATCCGTTAGCAATAGTCGCGGTTCCTTCTGCATGTGCTGCTTCGCCTAAAGCGATTGTATGTTTACCTTCCGCATGAGAATAAGAGCCGCCTGCTGTCGTTTCACTTCCTTCACTATGGGAACTATGTCCAGTTGCTTTTGTTTTCGATCCTTCTGCATGAGAGAAAGAGGCTTTTGCGTGAGTAAGAAGCCCTTCTGCATGTGAAGCTGTACCCTCTGCGTGAGAGTGAAGCCCCTCTGCATAGGCATACCGTCCCTCTTTTTTTACTTTTGTATTTTCAGGTGTAGGGGTTTGAATTATGATCGTCTTTTCTGTTTGTATAGTATTGGACGGTGCTAATGCTTCTTTTATTTTCTTCACCTGATTGATAATAGCAGCTGGAATTTCTGCTTCCGCTTTTTTATTTATTGCTACAGGGATGTTTTCTTCTGTATTTTTCTCTATTTGCTCAGAAGGCACCATCTGTTCAGTGTGAGTAGAGAGAGGTTTATTTTTTTGCTGCATCTTTGTTTTTCTATTATTAATAATGCGGCTCATTACAGCATTTTCTAAAGAGACATATTTTGGTTTAGCTTTGTTTTTTGTGGAAGCCTCTTGTCCTTCCGGTGCTTCTAAAGCTGCAGCTCGAATGCTGCACCAGTTGTTAATTCCGTACATGGGTAGATAAAAAGGCGGGCATTTTCTTTTTTGTTTAGAAGATTTTTTCTTCATTCTGTCACCTCCTGCGACAGTATATGCCGTGTAATGAAAAAAAGATGCACTTTCGTGCATCTTTTTTTCATTACTTTACCTAGTTTTTTATGAGAGCCGCCTAAATGAAAAGATAATCCCTCGTACACTTTAAATAAGGGTTATGAAATTGGGCGGAATTTTTCAGGTACAAAAGGCAGGGAAGAAGGAACGGAAATGGTCTCCATTTCAGGATAACGTAGTCCGGTTAGTTTGCCACCAAATACAGCGCCAGTGTCAATATTAACTGTATGATTTACAAAGCGAGGTTCTTTTACGGGTGTATGTCCATATACAATCCAAGCTGTTCCTTTATATTCCTGCGCCCAGTCGCGACGGACAGGTGAGCCGTCAGCATGTTTTTCTCCTGTAATATCGCCATATAATACAAAAGTTTGTACTTTTTTATCTTGTCTTCCTATGTAATCTTGCCGAATTCCAGCGTGACAAACAATTAACTTTTTTTCATCGAGTACGTGATAGAAAGGGGATTGCTCGTAAAGTGTGATGAATTTTTCTTTTATCATGTTTTGTTTATGAGAAGGCAGTGCTTCATATTCAGCAACAGTTGTTTCGAGTCCATGAGCAATTGTCACGTTGCGCCCAAGGAAAAATCGGTATAGTTTATTACAGTGATTTCCCGGAGCGTAATAAGCTACTTTTTTATTTATGACAAGTTCCCACACAATTTCAATCATACGTAATGAATGAGGACCGCGATCTGTAATATCACCAACAAAAGCAAGCTTGCGTTGATCAGGATGAATCGGCAGGTCATTATTCCAGTTATATCCGAGTTTCATCGTTAAATCTTGAAACTCTTGGAAGCATCCATGAATATCTCCTATAATGTCATATTTCATATTTAAACCTCCATCATATTTTTCATTAGTATATCTAAAAAAGGATAGAGATAAAAATATATCGTTTCTATGCTTCAGTTAAACATAAAGGTTTTCGTCCTTGAGCGAACGTTTAAAACAAATCCAATCGCTATCATGTATGTGAGCAAGGAACTTCCTCCGTAGCTCATAAGGGGTAATGTGATTCCTGTAATAGGCAGTAATCCGATGGTCATCCCGATATTTTGAAATACTTGAAAAGTAAACATTCCAATTGTGCCCGCGCAGATGTAACTACCGAAAGGGTCATTACTTTCTAAAGCGATATGAATCATGCGGAAAATAAGTAGGAAAAAAAGTGCAATAATGACACTTGCGCCTAAAAAGCCGAATTGCTCAGCGACATTGGTGAAAATAAAATCTGTATGTGGTTCTGGAAAGTATACTTGTCCATTTTCCCAACCTTTTCCTTGCATTTCTCCTGATCCAGTAGCTAAGAAAGCTTGTCTTAATTGATAGCCTTGCGCATCATATTTGTATGGCGCTAACCAGCCGTAGAAGCGATTGAGTTGGTATTCTTGTAAAATGTGTGCTTTAAAGAATTTTGTATGCGTAAAAAAAATATACGTTAATGTAACGCCAGCTGCAGAAATACCGGAAACTAATCCGAAAATAAACCGCCAGCGTATACCAGAAACTAGTATCATCGCTGCGAGCATAGCTGAAATTACCATCGTGTTTCCTAAATCAGGTTCCTTTGCAATAAGGAGCAGGGGTGGCAAACTTGTTGCGCATATTTTTCCGAGTAATAAAAAATCAGCGTGTATTGTTCTGTAAAAATATTTCTCATTGTGATTTGCAATAATTCGTCCGGTGACGATAATTAAAAACAATTTCATAATTTCAGAAGGCTGGAAATTTCCGATGCCTGGGAGCCTGTACCAAGCGGTAGCGCCTTTTATTGTAACGGCACCTGGTACTTGAAATTCCAGTCCAATCAGTAATATCAATGCAAAGCTATATAAATACCAAGCAATTTTTTGATAACGATCGAAATCAATAATCATAATCATACCAATAGCTATAAATCCAATGAAGTACCATTGGATTTGCTTTAATACAAAATTTACATTTTGCAAAAATGGTGGTAAAGAGGCTTGTGCACTTGCAATTGCAAAGCAACTAACAGTCCCAATGGCAAATAAGATGAATAGTAATACGTAGTCTATTTGATATTGAGAATTTGGATCTTTCAATGTATGTATTCCTTTCTATCGCCTAGTAAGTATATGGATCATGTCATGATAAAAATAATATACAAGCAGACTATGCATACATTTATTCCACTATTTGTGGGAAGTCATACATCACACGGAAGGAATAGTACCTACCGTGTGATGGACTATATTTCCCGAAGTTCTTTTGTAATAATATTTAAACAATAAGAAAGTCGTGCATGTGTATTTTTATCTGGAATGAGGTTTGGAAATAAATCGTAAAATTTGGTCGCATTTTTATACCATCCGTAAGCTCTTATCAACCCTTTTTTATAATACTTGGCGTCTTGTAAGAAACCATACCTTTTCGAGGTTAAAACGAGCTGAGAAAAATCTTCGCAGCCCTCAAGGAATTTGTGACGTACTTGCTGTCCAGTATGAAGGCGGAATGAACTTAAGGGCTCAGTTATATACATTGCATCACCTTTTGAAAGTAAACTTATCCAAGAGGCCATATCGACACTACAACCATATTTTCTGCCATTTAAAGTGCCGAAAGGTTCCGTTAATAGGCTTTTTCTAAAGAGTACGATTGTAGGCTCGCCGATAATATTTTGTCCTGCCATAAGCATACGGTTTCCAAAATCTTTCCCATTTAGTAGCGTATCTTCCTCATATAATTTTTTCATCGAGGGATGTTGTTCCATTATATCTCCATTATCATCAATCCAAGTACGATAGGATGTGATAAGCGCTAGATTTTTATTTAAGTCTTGTTGGAAATGAAACATCATTTTTTCGATTTTATTATTATAAAATATATCATCGTCCATTAAGAAATTTATGTACTCCCCATTTGACTGTTCTAAGAGCATAAGGGCATTATGAAATTGTCCTAGAGTAGAAGCATTTCGAATGTACGTTATATTTTTATGTTTATGTAAATAATGTCTGTATATTAATTTTTCTGTTTCATTATTTGTGCTATCGTCTCCTACAATAATTTCAATATTTGAATATGTTTGTGCTAATGCACTTTCTAGAGCAATTTTGAAATAATGTGGTCGGTTATAGGTGGGAATAAGGATGGAAACGAGCGGCGGATTTTTTATATTATTCATATATAACTACCTTTCAGAAATTTTTTGTGTAAGAATAATATCTTGGTAACTTGTGTGTTCAGTTCTGCTACACCATGAACCGTAATGGGGGGGAGTCTGTACTTCTAGCCCATACTTATTTAATAGAGTACGAATATCTTCCTCAGGATAGGCAACTGCGAAGTTTGGGATATCTTTATTTAGAACATAACAATTGTCAATTTGATGATAAAAACCTAACGTACTTAGTCCTGCATTTAAGTAATAGGATGATTCAGGATTAATTAAAAAGAAAGTAATAAAACATCTCCCATCTGTTTTCAGAACTCGTGCAATCTCACGTACGTAATGTTCTAATTCTTTCGGAAGGAGATGGGTAAATACAGACGTTAAAAAAATAAAATCGAATGATTCATCTTCATATGGAAACTTGTATTGGGAAGCATCTTCTTTTCCATATGGATTGTAGAATTGATTATATATATCGACATGTTCAAAATGGAAATTGTTACGGCGTGTTGAAATGTTATTTTTGCACCATGCAATTCCTTCGTTGAATAAGTCAAATCCATAATAAGTGCCATCATCGCTTAAATAGTTCATTAATGGAACCGCCATTCGGCCAATGCCGCAGCCTACATCCAACACTGTTTCATTTGATTTTAAATTGCCAATTTCAATAAAATACTGCATAAACTCTTTTCCAACTTCTTCAAAATTACCACCTACATATTGAACGAGTTCTGGGGGTGGAATTAATGTGATTTTTTTCTCATTTTCGTTCATACATTCACTCCGTCCTTGTAGTAAAGTAGGGGATTTCTCTTGTATATAAGTTAATCATTTATAGTGAGGGGAACTTTACACAATTAGTTTTTATAAATAATTAGTGTAATAGGACCCCTCAAAAAATAAAGTTATATTCTATTCTTTTCGCCAATAAATACCGAAATCATCAATTTTAGTAATAGGGGATTGTAAGTTTCTTTCCTTTCTGAAATCAGTTACAGCCTCTGCGCATGTTACTAATCCGTAATCATCAATAATAATATAGCCACCTGTTGAAACTTTATCGTATAAGTTTACAAGACTATCCATCGTTGATTCATACATATCACCATCAAGGCGAGCAATTGCAATTTTTTCTACTGGTGCTGAAGGTAATGTATCTTTAAACCAACCCTTTAAAAATTTTACTTGATCATTTAATAAATCGTATTTTCTAAAGTTTTCTTGCACTGTTTCTAAAGAAACTCGTAAGTAATCGAATGTGTGTAAATAATCACCGTAATCTTTCGGGTATTGTTCTAAGTTAGGTGCTGGCAAACCTTCAAACGAATCAGCAACCCACACAGTACGATCTGTAATATTGTTTGCCTGTAAAAAACCATTCATAAAAATGCAAGATCCTCCGCGCCATACACCAGTTTCAATAAAATCACCTTCTATATTTTCACGGACAACAGTTTCCATAGCCTCATGTAATTGATTCATACGTTTGCGGCCAACCATACTGTGTGCTGCTCTTGGCCAATCCTTACCACCTTGACGCTCACTTTTTGAAACGTTAGGATCAACGATTTTTAAATTGTGATTTTCTACGTACTGCTTAAGAAATAAAGGAAGCGGAACTGTAACTGGTTCATATGATAGCTCTTTAGATATATGTAACGAAGCAGGTAAGTACGGTTCGTATTCTAACCATATTTCAAATAAAATTGTTTTCTTTAATAATTCAAGATAAAGCTGAACAGCAGATTTATTTTCCATATAAGTGCCTCCTGCGGAATGTCATACAACATTATGACTATGTAGAAAAGAAAGATTTAATGATTGAATTTACAAATGAAAAAGCAGTAAGACTGATATCAGTCTTACTGCTAAGTACAAAATTAAGCGATTTTCTCAATAATAATTGATGCACTTGTACCAAGAGCTAGTGATAATCCAATTCCTGTAACAACTGCTTCAACGAGTGATGGTGTTGTCGTAATTTGTGTAATGGCTTGAATAACGATAGGAGCTCCAAGTGAAATTAAACTTGTGCCCGCACCCGGTACTGTCACGCCATTAACTTGAATTGCAAGACTTCCTAATAAACTTACTGCCGCTGTATAAGCAATAACAGTAATTTTATAGAACCCAGTTTCACTAATTACGAAAGTATCGGCATCCATTTGAGAAATTGCTGTACCAAACTGAGATCCAACAGTATTAAATGGTACTGGATCATTAATTCCAAGAGCTAAAGAAACTGTAGCTGAGTTAAAGGCATACAATCCTGCTGGGAGTCCTAATCCAGATGGTCCAGTCGGCCCAGATGGTCCAGTCGGCCCAGTCGGCCCAGTCGGCCCAGTCGGCCCAGTCGGTCCAGTAGCACCAGTGTCGCCAGTTGGCCCAGTCGGTCCAGTAGCACCAGTGTCGCCAGTTGGCCCAGTCGGTCCAGTAGCGCCAGTGTCGCCAGTTGGCCCAGTCGGTCCAGTAGCACCAGTGTCGCCAGTTGGCCCAGTCGGTCCAGTAGCGCCAGTGTCACCAGTTGGCCCAGTCGGTCCAGTAGCACCAGTGTCGCCAGTTGGCCCAGTTGGTCCAGTTGGCCCAGTTGGCCCAGTTGGCCCAGTCGGCCCAGTCGGTACAGTTGGCCCAGTTGGCCCAGTCGGTCCAGTCGGTCCAGTCGGCCCGGTAGGAAGGGTAAACGGTGGTATTGGTGGTAATGTTGGTCCTACAAGATTAGGGTCAAATGCACTAGCTGATAAAGATTCATCGGGATTTAATCCATCTGAATAATTATTATTTGACATAAATTCACCTCCATAAAGCGTTCATTATATAGTAGATGCAAAACCAGAAGAAAATGACACGGACATTTGAATTATTGAAAAGAAATCTTAAACTGCTTGTGCAAGTTAAAAAAGTGGAAAGTTTATTGTATGTATAACATATGATTGATTTGGAAGAGGGTGATTATGTTGACCAAGCAAGGAATTACAATTAGTTTATGTATGATTGTTCGAGATGAGGAAAATACAATTGGTCGATGTTTAGATGCAGTAGAAAAAATTGTTGATGAAATTATTATAGTTGATACAGGTTCCATTGATCGAACGAAAGAAATTGTAGCTCAATATACCTCTAACATATATGACTTTCCATGGATTAATGATTTTGCGGCAGCTAGAAATTTTTCTTTTTCGAAAGCAACGCAACAATATATATTATGGCTAGATGCCGATGATGTGTTATTAGAAGATGCGCAGGAGGCATTGAATCTATTAAAAAGAGAGTTAGATCCTAATGTTGATGCTGTTTCGATGCCTTATCATCTTGTAATGGATTCTAACGGGAAACCGTTATATTGTACAAAAAGATATCGGCTTGTAAAGCGTGAAAAACAATTTCAATGGTTTGGAAAAGTACATGAGTATTTAGCTATTTTTGGTGAGATTTTTAATAGTAATGTTGCGATTACACATAAGAAAGAAAAGCAAGTAACGAACCGTAATTTGAAAATTTTTCAAGATGCTGTAGCAGCTGGGGAAGAATTGAGTCCGAGAGATTTGTTTTATTACGCGAATGAATCTATGGATAATCAAAAATATGATGATGCAGTTCTATTATATGAAGCATTTCTTAATCAAGACGAAGGTTGGTATGAAGAGAAAATTTATGCATGTGGTAAATTAGGAGATTGCTATGCAAAGATTGGAATGTGGGAAAAGGCAGTTGAATCGTGTGTAAAGTCATTTCGGTATGATCTCCCTAGAGGAGAGAATTGTACAAGAATAGGATATATATATATGGAACAAGAAAAATACAATGAAGCAATTTTTTGGTTTAAACTTGCAACAGAAGTGACAATGGCAACAGAGAGTCCTTTTCATAGTCCAGCTAGTTACACATGGATTCCTTATTTACAAATGTGTATTTGTTATAGCAAGTTAGGAGAACAAGATAAAGCTTATTATTACAATGAATTGGCAGCTTCTTATGTTCCGAATAATGCTGCAATTGAATATAACCGCAAATATTTTCGAAGTGTTTTTGATAAACAATATAAATCGTTATAGGTTGCGTTTTTTAGAAATGATTTATCATGATTCTAACTCTAATAGATTGGCTATATAGTAAAGTATCGGCAATATAACTCGTGTTGGTTACATCTATAGACTTCATATGAGGTTTATATTTCAAATTCAATTTGCATAAGGAGTGTGTGAAATGAATTCCCCAAAAAATTCTTTATATGAAGAAAAGTCTGGACATTATTATAATGCTGTGAATCCGAATTTATTAAAGCATATAAAAAAAGAATGGAAAGAAGTTCTTGATATCGGTTGTTCAAGTGGTGCATTAGGAGCTGTCATAAAAGAAAATGGCACACGTGTATCAGGAATTGAGGCATTCCCAGAGGCGGCAGAACAAGCAAAAGAAAAGCTAGATCATGTTGTTTTAGGCGATATTGAAACAATGGATATGCCGTATGAGGAGGAGCAATTTGATTGCGTTATATTTGGTGACGTATTAGAGCATTTATTTGATCCATGGGCTGTAATAGAAAAAGTAAAACCATATATAAAGCAAAATGGTGTAATTTTGGCTAGTATACCGAACGTTTCGCACATTTCAGTATTAGCCCCTTTACTCGCTGGAAATTGGACGTATACAGAATATGGTTTATTAGATAAAACACATATTCGCTTCTTTACATTTAATGAAATGCTACGAATGTTTTTAAAAGCAGGTTATTCGATTAGTAAAGTAGATCGTGTATATGTTGATCATAAAATGTATGAACCGCTTATTGAGGAATTATATGGAATTTGTAAAAAATATCGTCTTGGAAGTGGCTTCATGGCTGAGACGGTTGTATTTCAATATATTATTGAAGCAGAAAAGTCACAATTATGAGTGAGGCAGATAAAACAATATTATTTGTTACGTGTATAAATGATCGGAAATTGTATGCACAATGTGCGCGACATATATTACAATTGCCAGTTCCTCCCGGATACACGGTACAGTTTATGCCGATTCGGAATGCAAAAAGTATGACGAGCGGATATAATCAAGCAATTTCGCATCCAGCAAAATATAAAGTGTATATACATCAAGATGTTTTCATTGTAAATGTAGGATTTTTATATGGATTACTGCAATTGTTTCAAGAACATGAACATCTTGGAATGATTGGTATGGTTGGAGCCCAATATGTTCCTCCAAATGGAATATGGAATGTGGGCAGAGGAGTTGTTGGAAAAGTAATTGGTTATATGAATGATTTATTTTATATGGCTAGTCAAGAAAAGCCGTATCATGACTCAAAAACATTTATGCCCGTTGAATGTATTGACGGATTATTAATGGCAACGCAATACGATATTCCGTGGCGAGAAGATTTGTTTGATGGGTTTGATTATTATGATGTGTCTCAATCATTTGAATTTAGAAAAGCAGGTTATACAGTTGGGGTTCCTGTACAGCGTGATGCTTGGTGCATTCACTATCATATTGATGTGAATATGACCAACTATGATAAGTATAGAAAGATATTTGTGGAGCACTATATGTCAGATGTAAATCAAGACGAATAGAGGGGCTACAAAATGAAAGATCATACAATATTAGTCGTTGTTTGTATAAATAATGAAGAGCTGTTTGAACAATGTGAGAGACAAATAAGAAATCTTTTTGTTCCCCCTGGTTATGTCGTACAAATTTTTCCGATACGAGATGCGAAAAGTATGGCAAGTGCATACAACCGAGCACTTTCATATCCCGCGAAGTATAAGGTTTATATACATCAAGATACGTATCTTATTAATCGAGATATGTTTTATACACTCATTTCTCTTTTTAAAGATAATGAAAAACTCGGTTTAATTGGCGTAGCTGGAGCCCAGTTTTTACCGAGCAACGGGATATGGTGGGAAGGGAAAAATTTAGTAGGGAAAGTGATTGAGTACAGAAGACAGAATTATCAATTATTAAATTTAGACCAGCTGTTTTATGGGAATCAATCATTTATGTCAGTTCAGGCAATTGATGGATTATTAATGGCCACACAATATGATATTCCGTGGCGAGAAGACTTGTTTCAAGGATTTCACTTTTATGATGTTTCGCAGTCTTTAGAGTTTCAAAAGGCGGGTTATTTAATTGGTATCCCTAATCAAGCGAATTTATGGTGTATTCACTACAATGGGGATGAGTTTGATGCGGATACATATGAGAAATATCGGAAAGTGTTTGTAGAACATTACAAAGATATACTATCTCCATCATAAGGGAGAGATGCAGGATGAAAGGAATTATTTTAGCTGGTGGAACGGGATCGAGATTATATCCAATAACGAAAGTAACGAATAAACATTTGCTTCCTGTTGGACGTTATCCAATGATTTATCATGCGGTATATAAGCTAAAACAATGCGAGATTACAGATATTATGATTATTACAGGTAAAGAGCATATGGGAGATGTTGTTAGTTTTTTAGGAAGCGGTCAAGAGTTTGGCGTGTCCTTTACGTATCGTGTGCAAGATAAGGCTGGCGGAATTGCGCAAGCGTTAGGGCTTTGTGAGAGTTTCGTCGGAAAAGATCGTATGGTAGTTATATTAGGGGATAATATCTTTTCTGATGACATTCGTCCGTACGTTGAAGAGTTTGCAAATCAAAAAGAAGGTGCGAAAGTACTGCTGCAATCTGTAGATGATCCGGAGAGGTTTGGTGTAGCAAATATTCAAAACCGAAAAATAATTGAAATTGAAGAAAAGCCGAAAGAGCCGAAAAGTTCTTATGCAGTCACGGGAATTTATTTGTATGATCAAAAAGTCTTTTCTTATATAAAAGAATTGAAACCTTCCGCAAGGGGAGAACTTGAAATTACAGATATTAATAATTGGTATTTAAAACGAGGGGTACTTACTTACAATGAAATGAGCGGTTGGTGGACGGATGCGGGAACTCATGTTTCTCTTCAAAAGGCGAATACGTTAGCGCGTGATATAAACTTTGGGAAACAGTTTAACGGAGAATAGGTGAGAATATGAAAGTTGTAGAAACAAACTTTACCGACGCAAAATTGTTAGAACCGAGGTTATTTGGAGATGAGCGTGGCTTTTTTACTGAAAGTTATAATAAGAAGGTGCTAGAAACATTAGGGATTACGTATTCATTTGTACAGGATAATGTTTCGTATTCAGCAGAAGCGGGAACGATTCGGGGATTGCACTTTCAAAAAAATCCGAAAGCACAAACGAAACTTATTCAAGTTATGCAAGGAGCAATCTATGATGTTATCGTTGATTTGCGAAAAGATTCACCCACGTTTAGGCAGTGGAGAGGATATATTTTAAGTGCGGATAATCATCGGCAATTATTAGTGCCAAAAGGATTTGCACATGGATTTTGTACGCTTGTTCCGCATACGATTGTTATGTATAAAGTAGATGAGTATTATAGTGCTGATCATGACTCAGGGGTACTTTGGAGCGATAAAGAATTAGCAATTCCATGGCCAGTAACAAGTCCTATTTTGTCTGACAAAGATAGAATATTACCGTCACTTCAGGACTGTAAAGATAGCTTTTGAGTAGGGGAGTTGTTTATGAATATATTAGTAACAGGTGGGGCCGGATTTATTGGAAGTAATTTTGTTCATTACATGTTACAAAGCTATGAAACATATAAAATTATTAATTTCGATGCATTAACATATAGCGGGAATTTAAATAACGTGAAGTCTCTTCAAGATCATCCGAATTACTCTTTTGTAAAAGGGGAAATTCAAAATGGAGAGCTGGTGGAGCATGTTATTAAGGAACGTGACGTACAAGTAATTGTCAATTTCGCAGCTGAATCACATGTGGACCGTAGTATTGAAAATCCGATTCCTTTTTATGATACAAATATAATTGGGACAGTCACCTTATTAGAATTAGTTAGAAAATATCCGCATATTAAACTTGTGCAAGTATCAACAGATGAGGTGTACGGCTCTTTAGGGAAAATAGGTCGATTTACCGAGGAAACCCCGTTAGCTCCAAATAGTCCGTATTCTTCAAGCAAAGCGAGCGCTGACATGATAGCCTTATCTTATTATAAAACGTATCAATTACCAGTTATAGTAACGCGTTGCTCCAATAACTATGGGCCGTATCAATATCCGGAAAAATTAATTCCGTTAATGGTTACGAATGCGCTAGAAGGAAAGAAGCTACCGTTATATGGCGATGGATTAAATGTAAGAGATTGGTTACATGTAACGGATCATTGTAGTGCGATTGACGTTGTTTTGCATAAGGGACGTGTAGGAGAAGTATATAATATAGGTGGAAATAATGAAAAGACAAATGTAGATGTTGTGGAACAAATTATCACTCTTTTAGGAAAAACGAAAAAAGATATTGAATATGTTACAGACCGTTTAGGTCATGATCGTCGTTATGCGATTGATGCACAAAAGATGAAGAATGAGCTAGATTGGGAGCCTCAGTATACATTTGAACAAGGGCTGAAAGAAACGGTGGAATGGTATGAACATCATAAGGAATGGTGGAAACCACTAAAAGAAAAGTAAGGGGCATATAAATGAAAGAACGGATTATCATAACAGGAGCAAACGGTCAATTGGGAAAGCAACTACAAGAAGAGCTAAATCCTGAAGAATATGACATATATCCATTTGATAAAAAGTTACTAGATATAACAAATATATCCCGAATGCAGCAAGTGGTACAAGAAATAAAGCCACATATCATTATTCATTGTGCAGCGTATACGAAGGTTGATCATGCTGAGAAAGAACAAGATCTTGCGTATAGAATAAATGCAATAGGAGCTCGAAATGTAGCGGTGGCTTCACAATTAGTAGGGGCGAAATTAGTTTATATTAGTACTGATTATGTATTTCAGGGCGACAGACCGGAAGGGTATGATGAATTTCATAATCCGGCGCCAATAAATATATACGGAGCCTCTAAGTATGCGGGAGAGCAATTCGTCAAAGAGTTACATAATAAATATTTTATCGTTCGCACATCGTGGTTATATGGTAAGTATGGAAATAATTTCGTGAAAACGATGATGCGATTAGGGAAAGAAAGAGAAGAAGTATCTGTTGTAGCAGATCAAACTGGTTCTCCTACTTATGTGGCGGATTTAAATGTGATGATTAATAAGCTCATTCATACTTCTTTATACGGTACGTATCATGTATCAAATAGAGGATCATGCTCTTGGTTTGAATTTGCAAAGAAAATATATTCATATGCAAATATGAAAGTGAATGTATTACCTGTTTCAACGGAAGAATTTGGGGCGGCAGCAGCGAGACCGAAATATTCTGTTTTTCAACATAACATGCTACGATTAAATGGTTTTTTACAAATGCCTTCTTGGGAAGAAGGATTAGAGCGGTTTTTTATAGAAACAAAAAGTCATTAACAAAATTTAAGTTAATGACTTTTTTGTTTGCCTTTAAGAGGTTTTATGGTACTATAATTATAGTATCAGGTACTAATAACAAGTATAAGTAATTCTGGGAGGATATATCATGGAACTATTACAAGGGAAAACATTTGTTGTTATGGGCGTTGCGAACCAAAGAAGTATTGCGTGGGGAATTGCTCGCTCTTTGCATAATGCAGGTGCAAAATTAATCTTCACATATGCAGGAGAACGTTTAGAGAGAAACGTTCGTGAATTAGCGGACACATTAGAAGGACAAGAATCACTTGTATTACCTTGTGATGTAACAAATGATGAAGAACTTACAGCTTGCTTTGAAACAATCAAGCAAGAAGTTGGTACAATTCACGGTGTAGCGCACTGTATTGCTTTTGCAAATCGTGACGACTTAAAAGGTGAATTTGTAGACACTTCTCGCGATGGATTTTTACTTGCACAAAATATTAGTGCATTCTCTTTAACAGCTGTAGCAAGAGAAGCGAAGAAAGTAATGACAGAAGGCGGAAATATTTTAACGTTAACATACCTTGGTGGCGAGCGCGTTGTGAAAAACTATAACGTTATGGGTGTTGCGAAAGCTTCATTAGAAGCGAGCGTGAAATATTTAGCGAACGATTTAGGTCAACATGGCATTCGCGTTAACGCGATTTCTGCAGGGCCAATTCGTACGTTATCTGCAAAAGGTGTAGGTGACTTTAACTCAATCTTAAGAGAAATTGAGGAGCGCGCACCACTTCGCCGTACAACAACTCCGGAAGAAGTTGGGGATACAGCCGTATTCTTATTCAGTGATTTAGCACGCGGCGTAACAGGAGAAAACATTCACGTTGATTCAGGATATCATATCCTAGGATAAATATAATATGAATTTTTAAAGGACAATCTCTACATGTTGAGATTGTCCTTTTTATTTGTTCTTAGAAAGAACGATTTTTAACGAAAGTTCTTACCACGTTATGAATATAACTATAATAGTACACGATTTATTCAGCTACGTATGGAAGTGGGAGGGACGGGTGTGAAGAATAAAAATAAAAGTTCAACAGTTGGAAAACCGTTGTTATATATTGCACAAGTAAGTTTAGAACTTGCTGCACCGAAAATAAAAAGAATTATTTTAACAAACTTTGAAAATGATGATCGAAAAGAGGAAAGTAATAGAAACGAAAATGTTGTAAGTAGTGCTGTGGAAGAGGTAATAGAACAACAAGAACAACAAGAACAACAAGAACAACAACAAGAAGAGCAGCAAGTAGAAGAAACGATAGAAGAAGAGGAACAAGTACAAGAGCAGCAAGAGTCAGTGAGAACTGTTCCATATAATAAATCATTTAAGGATATGAATAATGATGAAAAAATTCATTTTTTATTAAATCGTCCTCATTACATTCCGAAAGTAAGGTGCAGAATAAAAACGGCTACAGTTTCTTATATTGGATCAATCATATCGTATCGTAATGGCATTGTATCCATTATGCCGCAAAATAGTATGAGAGATATTAAGTTGTCTATAGATGATATCCAATCGATTAGTATGGCCGGATTTTAAATATGTAAAGGTGGTAGAAATCTTCTACCACCCTAATAGTTTTTTAGTTTACTTCACTTATTAGATAGAAACGTCGCGTAAGCACTGAATCGCACAGAAGCAGCTTAAATCAACAGTAAGACAAGTGTTAGTCGATACTAATCTTGCATTTGGTACAGCTAAAAACGTACAAATTGGATCATTATCAGGTGGTACAGGAGAAGTATCACCTAATACTACAGTTAATACACGTAATACAGCACAGCTATCATCATCTACACTTTCCACACGGAAAATTGGAGATCGGCAGCTAGAAAGGCTTGCAGTTGGTGCAAATGCTTCAAAAGGTTCTCCAGTTTTTGTGTATAAAATAAAAGGGCGTGTATTAGCTACTGAAGCACTATTGTGTGCTCCTAAAAATGGGATTTCACAACCAGATCCACACGTTGTTGTAGAACAATCTTGTAATTCATTGATGAATTTTACAACGTCAACTACACAATGAGAAGGGCTATGGTGTTTATTTTCGTTACAACTCATTAATGTCACTCCTTATCTTCTTGTTTGTATTTACATTAATAAGATATTGGAGTTGAGGAGATTTGGTCACAACCTCAAGACCTTTTTTTTTAAATAGGCGAAAGAGAGAATAAGGGAAGGTGGAATCATGCTGTTTACAAGTTGGCTTTTATTTTTTATTTTCGCGTTAGCAGCTTTTAGGCTCACCCGTTTAATTGTGTATGATAAAATTACAGCTTTTTTGCGAAGACCGTTTATTGATGAATTAGAGATTACAGAGCCAGATGGAAGTGTATCAACTTTTACAAAAGTAAAAGGTAAAGGATTAAGAAAGTGGATTGGCGAATTATTAAGCTGTTATTGGTGTACAGGTGTATGGGTTAGTGCTTTTTTATTAGTTTTATATAATTGGATCCCTATCGTTGCAGAGCCGTTACTTGCATTATTAGCTATTGCAGGAGCAGCAGCAATCATTGAAACGATTACAGGATACTTTATGGGAGAATAATATATTTTCATAATACGAGAAAAAGCGGAGTTTAAAAGAATGAGGGAACGGAAATAAAGAGTTGTTCATATAGTAAATAGACAGAATTGACAGTAGAGGAGATGTTTGCTGTGAGCAATAATCCAAGGCAAAATTCATATGACCTGCAGCAATGGTATCACATGCAGCAACAACACCAATTGCAACAACAGGCATATCAAGAACAATTGCAACAACAAGGATTTGTGAAGAAAAAGGGATGTAATTGCGGGAAAAAGAAGAATACTATTAAACACTATGAAGAATGAAACACTCATGTTACTGTGAGTGTTTTTTATTATAAATATAAAAAGCGGTATTTCAAAGGAGAAATACCGCTTTTTACTAGCTAATTTGTGCAACTGTTAATGCTGCAGCACGGATGTCTACAGTTCCAATTAACTCAACTGGTACAATTTGAATTAAATCGCCAGGGTTTAAGTTAATCAGAATAACACCACTGGATACGTCTACTTCACCAGTACCGATAACGTTAGAACGAACTGCTGTACCTGATCCAGGAATAATGTTAGCTGGCGTACCTAATGATAAGAAGAAACGACCAGCTTCTGGTGCAACAGGAACGTTATCAAGACTAATCGTTAATGTATAACTAATTTGATAAATACCAGCTCGTAGAATTCGAATGCCATCTCCGACACTTACTGTATCATTTATTACTGGAACAGTAATATTTGGGTTTGGACTTACGCTAGGTAATAGTAATGGTGTGAATAATGAAGCGAACTGAGGTGCAGACGCGTTGAAAGCAAAACCGAAGGCAGGTAGTGTACTAGCTGGTTTCGCCTCACAATCGATTTTAGTAAATTCGCAATCAGAAGAGAACATGTTTTTCACTCCTTTATCTGTTTCTACTTTCAGTTAATGAAAAGGACAGGTTCTATGTTCTAGACAAGTTCCCAATTTTATAAAAAATACATAATAATACCTTTTAAGCATGGATTGGGTGGCAGAAAATTCTGCCACCCAATCCATGCTTAAATCAGTATTTAGCTTTGTATAGAAACATCACGTAAGCATTGAATAGCACAGAAGCAACTTAAATCAACAGTAAGACAAGCGGAGGTTGACACTAATCTGGCATTTGGTACAGCTAAAAATGTACAAATCGGATCATTATCAGGTGGTACAGGAGAAGTATCACCTAATACTACAGTTAATACACGCAATACAGCGCAATCATCATCATCTATACTCTCCACACGGAAAATTGGAGATCGGCAGCTAGAAAGACTTGCAGTTGGTGCAAATGCTTTAAAAGGTTCTCCAGTTTTTGTGTATAAAATAAAAGGGCGTGTATTTGCTACAGATGCACTATTATGTGCTCCTAAAAATGGAACTTCGCAACCAGATCCGCATGTTGTCGTTGCACATTCTTGTAGTTCATGTATAAAACGAACGACATTTGATACACAGTTGAAATCACAATCGTGATGATGATGATGATGGTCTTCGTTACAATTGCAGCTCATTATGTTCACTCCTTATCGTGAGTTCTGACATACACTATTACAATATGAACGGAATATGGTTGATATTACGTTAATTCTTATGATAAAAACAAGGAATTTATATAGTAGGGATGTACATAATGCAATATGAAAAAAAGACATCCTTATGTAGTGGATGTCTTTTCAGGTAAATCTTTTCGTACAGTATACAAAAAGCGAGATATATCTAATTTTTTTCCTCTAAAAAATTGTGGAGAAGAAATGTACAATTCTTCTTTCGCACGTGTAATTGCGACATAAAGTAGTCGGCGTTCTTCTTCTAAAGCTTCAGAAGTCTCTGTAACACGATCATTTGCATCTTTTAAAGAAGAAGTATGGGGCAGAATACCATCGCTCGCTCCAAGTAAAAAGACGCATGGAAATTCAAGGCCTTTTGCGTTATGAATAGACATAAGTGAAACAGCATCTTTTTGCGGCATTGTTTTTAATGCTTCCATTTCCTTTTGACCTTGAATTGCTTCATCAATGAATTGTAAATAAGCTGGAATATCAGTGAAGCGATTTGCCGACTCCATTAATTCTTCTAACATTTCTTCTTGTATATCTTTATGCATCGTAAAGGAAGAACGATCGTTACTTTGTAAGTACTCTAAATACTTTCCTTTACCATGAATAATTTCTTTTAATGCTTTTTTCGGTTCTAATTCTTTTATAAATTTAATAAAATCGATACGCTCATTTACCTTTTTCACTTGAAAAGGTTTTAAGCTCGGATTTAATAATAAGAAATGAAGAAGAGAAGGGAAACGACCTTCACCATATTTCCATTGTTCACGTTCAATAAATGAAATACAATCATCACGCCCGATATACATCGTTGGCAATATGTTTGAAAGTGATTCTAATCGAAATGGTTCAATCACTAGTCGTAAATGATCCAATACAGGCTTAATTAATGAATGTTCATAAAATGATTGGCTCGCACCGTGCTTAATAAACGGGATTTTGTGAATGGTAAGCTGATCCAGTAATGAACGGCTTACAGAATGTGTGCGATACAGCAAACAAAAATCTTTATAATTTCGTTCACCACTATCTACTTTTTCTTGAATGAGCTGCAAAATTTGATTTGCTTCATCAAGAGTCGTAGCAGGTCTTGCGTAAAAAGGTTGTACACCTTCTTCACGAACAGAATATAGCTCTTTATCAAACCGTTCTTGATTTAGTTTGATAACTTCATTTCCAAGTCCGACGATAAAAGGATTGGATCGATAATTCGTATTAAGGGCGATAATCGTAGTGTTATCAAACTCTTTTGGAAAAGATAAAATAATTTGGTGACTTGCTCCTCGCCAGCCGTATATCGCTTGGTCGTCATCACCTGCGATAAATAAATTATTTCTTGGCGTGGCTAACAATTTTACAATTTCATATTGTGCATACGATGTATCTTGAAACTCATCTACTTCAATATAGTGGAACCGTTGTTGTAATTGGGTAAGCAAAGGAGCATTATTTTCTAACATATAATATGTTTCTAATAAGATGTCATCAAAATCGATATAATTATATCGTTGTTTCACTTCTTCAAAACGCTCGTATACTTCTTTAAATTCTTGTTCAACAGGTGTTTTTGCTTTTACATCTTTCGGACGATTCAATTTGTTTTTCTCAAGTGAAATCATCGCGAGCATCGTTTCAGCATCATAATCGTCTTTTAAGCGTAATTCTTTTAAAATTTTCTTTATCATAATTTGTTTATGTTTTTCGTTTGCTAAAATTTGCTGATTATATCCTTGACTACGAAGCAATTTTAAAAAGACAGAGTGGAACGTACCAGCAACAACGTAGCTACTTGCTGCGTGATTCATACCGGGTAAATTCGCTACACGATTTCGAATCTCTTCAGCCGCTTTTTGGGTAAATGTAAGCAATAAAATATTGCGCGGATGAACTTGTTTTACATTTACTAAATAACCTACACGAGTTGTTAAAACAGATGTTTTCCCGCTTCCGGCACCAGCTAATGTAAGAACAGGACCTTCTGTCGTTCGTACGGCCTCTAATTGTTTTTCGTTTAAAAAGACATTTTGCTGTTCGAGAGCGCGGAAATACGCTGCATCTGCATCTTCTTCCATAATTAAATGGGTAGATGTTTTCGGAATATGATATGTTGCACGCGGGATATCAGCGTGCGTTAATGATTTTTGTGAAAATTTTTCTTGTGTCATATATTCACCTTCAAAACTATAGCATCAACATTTAACTTTAGCGGAAGAAAAAGAAAATAGCAATGTAAAAAACAGGAGGGGACACCTCCTGTTTTCAAATTACAATTCTTTTATCATAACGATGTGAGGAATATTTGCTTCCATGAATACATCAGAGTTCGTTACATATCCAAGTTTCTTATAGAAATCTTCAGCATGTGTTTGAGCATGCAGCTTTAATTTTGGTAGCGAGTTTTCCTTCGCATATGCTTCAAGTGCATCCATAACAATTTTTCCAATACCTTTTTTACGATGGGAAGCTAGTACGCAAATACGTTCCATTTTTCCAATCCCATCAATGGTGCGAAAACGTCCAGCACCAACAGGAACATCATTATCATATATAACAACGTGTATAGAAGTTTCTTCAAACTCATCATACTCTTCTTCGGCAGAAACTTGTTGTTCATTCACAAATACTTGCTTACGTACAGAGAATGCATCTCTTAGTTGTTCGTCTGTTTGTACGATCTGTGCGTGCAAATTAGTTGTTCCCCTTTCCAAGGTGGAATGTTTCGTGTACAGTCCATGTTCCGTTTTCTAATTGATATAGAAGATGGAAGCGATCAATTGGTTGTTCATAATAGAAATCTTTCATACGTAATCGACCTAATACGTCAGCATGCTCTGCATCTGATAAGCCTTGTCCAATTGTTAAATGAGGTACGAAAGCGTATTCGCGTTCTTGTGTAAAGAACCCGTTATGCATTTCCTCATTTAAGAAAGTAAGTTCTGGTGTTTTTTCTACTTTAAAATAAAGAACATTATTAACAGGTGCGAATGAACCAACCTTCCCAACATGAAGGGTGAAAGGGTTCGTTTTACTTGCGATTGTATGTAACTCGTTTACAATCGATTCTAATTGTTCATCTTGCGTCTCAAAGGGTGTTTTCAATGTAATATGTGGCGGAACTAATGCGTAATGCGGATCATAACGTTTACGCAATCCGTTCGCTTTATCTTGAATCATTTTAGATGGAAAAATTACAATACCTAATTTCATGTTCCAATTCCTCCCTTTGTAAGTCTAGTTAGATTTTGAGAAAATACCTCTCTTAATCTATTATATCAAATTATTCTGAATACTGCTCTCTATTATTTCATTGATAGCATATGAGAGAAAGCTTTCGGTAAATCAGTTTGCCAATATTTCCACGTATGATTACCTTCAAACTCCTCGTAATGTGTAATGAAGTTTCTATCTGTTAGAAGCGTATTAAGATTACGGTTCGGCCCTACGAAATCAGATACTTGTCCGTCCGTGCGTTTTACAGCTGTTTCTTCTGTTCCAATGACGTGATAAAGTTCTAACGCCTCCGGATTTTTGAACTCTGTTACTAAATTCATCACGGTTTCGTCCACAAATGGTGATTGCATAACGACTTTACCGAATGTATGCGGATACATAAGTGCAGTCATGAAGGAAACTGTTCCACCAAGAGAATCACCAATTAACACACGCCCTTTTCCCATTTGGTACGTTGGATAGTTTTCATCGATATATGGTGCAAGTTCATGAGCGAGGAAACGAATATAAGCAGCGTTTTTTACTTCATTTGGGAAATATTTTTCTTTACGATCGTGTACATTTTTATATGGAATACCGACAATAATTGTACGGTCAATTTCTTCAGTTTCACGAAGGCGCTCAATTACACGGTGCGCTTTACCAAGCTGAAAGTAATCTCTACCATCTTGTGCAATGACAACTGTATGTTTGTGCAGTGGTGTGTAATTTACCGGTAAGTAAACGAGAAGTGTAACATCTTCTTGAAGTGATGCGCTATAAAATGAAATTTCTTCAATTCTCCCTATTGTTTGATTCATGTGGATCCCCCTAAATAAAAATTTACTGTAATGATTGTAAGAGCGACGCTTGTAGTGAAAAAGAAATATCCACTAATAGGTGCCTTCATTTCTATTTTACCATAATGGTACGAAGAATCTAAAAAATTAGTATTTAAGTTATGAAAGAAAACGGATATAATGAAGTGGGATTTTTGACAGGTGAGAGGGGAGACGGAATTTGAAACAAGAAAAATCAATCGCACTACCATTAGCTATTTCCATTATAGCCATTTCATTCGCAGCAGTTTTTGTAAAGATGTCCTCAGCACCATCTTCCATATTAAGTATGTATCGATTATGGATTATCGTACTTATTATGCTGCCTATCGTTTGGAAAAAACGGGATGAGTTTAGTAAGATTCAAATAAAAGATTGGGGATTTTTAATTGGATCTGGTTTCTTTTTAGCACTTCATTTTCTATTATGGTTTGAATCTTTAAAGCATACGACAGTTGCGAGTTCGACGATTATTTTAGCGCTTCAACCAATCGTATCTTTAATTGGAGGTTTTTTCTTATTTAAAGAAAGAACAACATACTCAGCTATTGCAACAATGGGAATTGCGATATTAGGCGTAATGTGTATTGGTTGGGGAGATTTAGGGCTAAGTGAACAAGCAATTTACGGAGATATATTATCCTTTTTAAGTGTAATAGCGGTTGTCGGTTATTTATTTATCGGGCAAACGACAGTAAAGAAAGTATCACATTGGATTTACAGCTTTACAGTCTTTGCATTCGCAGGTATCTTTATGGGAATTTATAATATAGTATGGCAAGTGCCTTTTACAGGTTATTCGAAGTGGGACTGGACCGTATTTCTTTTACTTGCGGTCGTACCGACAGTGTCACACGTCATTAATAATTGGTTATTAAACTACGTAAATGCAACAACAATTTCAATGAGTATTTTAGGGGAACCAGTTGGAGCATCTATACTAGCGTTCTTCTTACTCGGGGAAAGACTAAATGCAATGCAAATTATCGGTAGCATGCTCGTATTGTTTGGAGTATCTGTGTTCTTACTACAGCAACAAAAACGAACAGCAAAAAATGTAGTAAACGAGCCGGCGTATACACAGGAATTATAGTATTAGGGGAAGAAAAGAGAAGTTGTAATACTTCTCTTTTTGTTTTATAAAAATACGG
The DNA here is from genome assembly GCF_051948935.1 of Bacillus sp. Brlt_9. NCBI lineage: Bacteria > Bacillati > Bacillota > Bacilli > Caryophanales > Bacillaceae > Bacillus > Bacillus sp. Brlt_9. Next base: position 114,550 of record NZ_JAYJLO010000001.1, read on the forward strand.
GCATAGAAAGGGGGAGGAAATGGAATTCCCATCAAAAAAAGATGTATGGTTATATCCGATTTTTTTCGTTGTCATTGGAGCGTGTTTTGCTCCCCTATTTGCAGGTAGAGAATATTTTCTTTTATTTTTTACAATTCCATTAGCAATATTATTTATGTGGAGTTGGTTTTCGACAAAATACATCGTCGGAGAAGAAACAATTACAATTAGATCAGGTCTCGTTAAAAACCGCATATTTATACGAGATATAAAACAAATTTCAAATACGAAAAATCCAATTGCGGCTCATGCTTTATCATTTGATCGGCTTGAAATTGTTTACGGAGCGCATCAAACAGAAATCATTTCTCCTAAAGATAAAGCACAATTCATCAATCTCGTTACAAGTAAAAATTCACACATTGAAGTGAAGTAAAAGAGTGGCTACGAGGCCACTCTTTTACTTTGGGTTTGTCATATAAGGTTGTACATGAATCATGCATAGGTCACGGAACTTTCCTTCAGCAGTTGTGACAATTACGACTGCTCTTCCCGCACTTTTTCCAGTAATCGTTACCGTATCCCCTTTTGGGTACATTGTGATAACATCAGCGTTCATATTTGTCCAAGTAAGTTCTGTATTCGTCGCTTGCACTGGCAAAACGGAAGCTGATAACTCAGTGCTTTGTCCCGTTCTTACTTTCAACTTATTTTTTTCCATATGAACACCGATGACTGAAATAACAGAAGGAGCAATTGTAATTTTGGGTGGATTAGGTTGTATGTTTAAAGAAGATGTAGAAGTATTTGTGATAGGTGAAAATTTTCGTGTTTGTTGTTGCTGGAAAGCTGCTAACATGTTGGAGTCCCCTTTCTGTATAAGTGCTGATAGTATTACTATAAAGGAGTAGTGTTATGTTTAATTTAACGAAACATAAAGAAATTGTTAAATTCGAGCAGAAGATTGTCGAACTTTGATATAAAGAAAGCTCCGCTGTTACGATAACAGCAGAGCTTTCCCTTTATAGATTATGACTATGTTGTTTTTCGAAATTCTCAAATTGCTCTTCAACTTCTTTTGAAGGTTGTGTTAGTAAACTAACAATTATGATTGCTATTAAACTAATAGCAAAACCAGGAATCATTTCATATAAGAATTTTGTTAAGAATTCAAATTGAGTCCATATAATAACAGTAGCGGCACCAGAAATCATACCAGCAAGCGCGCCCCATTTCGTCATATGTTTCCAATATAAGCTTAATAAAATAGCAGGTCCGAATGAAGAACCAAATCCAGCCCAAGCGTATCCAACAAGAGCTAAAATCGTATCATTTTGTTTAAACGCTAAAGCGCACCCAACTAATGCAATAACAAGTACAGCCATACGACCGACAAATACAAGTTCTTTATCAGAAGCAGAACGTTTAAAGAATGTACGATATAAATCTTCCGTTACTGCACTCGAAGTAACGAGTAACTGAGATGAGATTGTACTCATAATAGCTGCTAAAATAGCGGCTAATAAAAATCCAGTAATAAGTGGATGGAATAAAATTTTTCCTAGTTCAAGGAAAATTGTTTCTGGGTTAGACAATGTTAACTCTTGTTGTGAATAGTAAGCAATACCGATAAGACCAGTAAACATAGCTCCGACAACAGAGAAAATCATCCAGCTCATACCAATTCTTCGTGCGCTTTTAAGTTCTTTTACAGACGAAATTGCCATAAAGCGTACGATAATATGAGGTTGTCCAACATAACCAAGGCCCCATGCGAATAGAGAAATCATTCCTAAAGTAGAGGCACCTTTAAAAATATCTAAACGTGTTGGATCTACAGATTGAATTGTATCAAATGCAGGTCCAAGTCCGTTCGAATTCATAATTGTTACAATAGGAACAAGAATAAGAGCAATTACCATAATGATTCCTTGCACGAAGTCTGTCCAACTTACTGCTAAGAAACCACCAAATAATGTGTAAGCTACAACAACGCCTGCAACAATGAATAATCCAACGTGGTAGTTCATACCGAATGAATTTTCAAATAATACAGCGCCTGAAACAAGTCCTGAAGCTACATAAAAAGTAAAGAAAATCATAATAACAAGTCCGGATACTAAACGTAGCATATGAGATTTGTCGTGGAAACGGTGTTCCAAAAATTCTGGGATAGTAATAGAGTTGTTTGCAATTTCAGAGTAGGTACGTAAGCGAGGAGCGACATATAGCCAGTTTGCATATGCGCCTAGTGTTAGGCCAATCGCAATCCAACTACTACTTAATCCAACGCTAAACATTGCACCGGGTAATCCCATTAAAAGCCAACCACTCATATCGGATGCTCCAGCGCTTAATGCTGTTACTGCGGGGCCTAGTGTACGCCCGCCAAGCATATAATCTGTTAAGTTGGACGTTCGTTTATAGGCGAAATAGCCAATGACTAACATCCCGAGCATGTAAATAGAGATAGAAGTTAAAGTTAACATCTGCGTACTCATGTAGTTCCCCTTCCTTTTGTCATGTCTTTTGATGCGTTATGCATAATTATAATCTATCATGATTATTCTGAAAAATCCATACAGAAATATGAATTTTCAGAAATGTAAGCGTTTTTTGATATCATTTTACTTTTTTAATATATAATATTCATACAAAAAACCTTATTTTTAATAGAGTATTTATTATATTTACATAAAAAGAGGTTGTTTTGTCAATATAATATTGAAAGGAGAGAAAAATAAAATTTTTTAAAAAGTATTGACTTATGAAAAAAGTAAGGTCTATAATGAATGCAACTTAAAAAAATGCAAGCGTTGATGAAGAAGAGTACACATGATGAACATGTCAGAGAGCTGATGGTTGGTGCGAATCAGTATGGGATTAATGTGGAATGGGCTTCGGAGCTTCCAAACCGAAACGAAAGAAGTAGGCTTTGGCGACATGATCTCATCGATATAAGAGACACGTATTGTTTTTGATACGGTAAAGTGCGTTACATTTGTAACGAATTAAGGTGGCACCACGGGAGTACCCGTCCTTTCTATAGGATGAGTACTCCCTTTTTGTGTACAAAAAATTAAATAAATGAAATCGTTGAAGTAAGAAGAGTACGTATATTGGAGACGTTACAGAGAGCCGGGGATAGGTGGGAGCCCGGTGCGGTGCCATATACGGAATGGGCTTACGAGAGGTATGCTGAACAATTTTTTTCAGTAGGCAACCCGGGTTCCGCCGTTACAAGGATAAGGTATATATTTTGTACCTGAACAAAGCGGGATGCTTTTGCGTCCAACATGAGGTGGTACCACGGTAAATTTATCGTCCTCTACATATTTTCGATATGTAGAGGACTTTTTTATTTTTCAGATTGAGGTGAAAGGCATGATAACAAAAGAGGAATTTATGAAACAAAAAGAAGAGGGAAGAGCATTTTTAGTAATCGCTGAAGAAGAAGGAGATAGCATTACGCCAATTTCTTTATATAGACGTATGAAGGGAAAGAAAAAGTTTTTATTAGAAAGTTCGCAGCTTCATCAAGATAAAGGACGCTATTCTTACTTAGGGTGTAATCCGTATGGCGAAGTGAAAAGCGTCGGTACGGAAGTGGAACGAACGATTTACGGCCGGGCAGAAAAGCTGCAAGGTAACGTGCTACAAGTGTTAGAAGAAGAAACCCGGTCAGCTCAAGTAGACGGTCCATTCCCGTTTTGCGGAGGAGCAGTTGGTTATATTGGCTATGACGTTATTCGGCAATATGAAAAAATTGGAGCAGATTTACACGATCCACTAAATATTCCAGAAGTACACCTGTTACTGTACCGTGAGTTTATCGTGTATGACCACTTACGCCAAAAATTATCATTTGTATATGTATGCAGGGAAGATGATGCAGCTTCTTATGAAGAAGTATATGAAAGATTGCAAGTATATAAAGAGGAAGTGCTAAAGGGAGAAGAAGCGGAAGTAACTGAAATAAGATCAACATTATCATTCACTTCTTCTATAACGGAAAAAGAATTTTGCGCGATGGTAGAAACAGCGAAAGAATACATCGGGGCCGGGGACATATTCCAAGTCGTATTATCTCAGCGTTTGCAAAGTGAATGTATTGGTGATCCATTCGCGTTATACCGAAAACTTCGAATTGCAAATCCATCACCATATATGTTCTATATTGATTTTCAAGATTATGTTGTACTCGGTTCTTCGCCAGAAAGTTTGCTATCGGTAAGAGAGAATAAAGTGATGACGAATCCAATTGCCGGTACGAGGCCGAGAGGGAAAACGAAGCAGGAAGATGCGGAAATCGAAAAAGAACTGTTAGAAGATGAGAAAGAACGAGCGGAGCACATGATGCTTGTAGATCTTGGGCGAAATGATATTGGCAGAGTAAGTGAAATTGGCTCTGTGACGATAGATAAATATATGAAAGTAGAAAAATACTCTCACGTCATGCACATTGTATCCGAAGTTTACGGAACATTGCGAAAACGAATGAGTGGATTTGATGCATTAGCGTATTGCTTGCCAGCAGGAACAGTGTCAGGTGCTCCGAAAATTAGAGCGATGGAAATTATAAATGAGCTAGAGAATGAAAAAAGAAATGTATACGCAGGTGCAGTTGGATACGTTAGTTTTTCAGGGAATCTTGATATGGCGCTCGCCATTCGAACGATGGTTGTAAAGGATGAAAAAGCATACGTTCAGGCAGGAGCAGGAATTGTTTATGATTCAGACCCAGTAGCTGAATATGAAGAAACGTTAAATAAAGCGAGAGCACTATTGGAGGTAATGAAATGATTGTACTGATTGATAATTACGATTCATTCACATATAACTTGTATCAACTGTTAGGTGAATACGAAGAAGATATTGTTGTCGTAAGAAATGATCAAATAACGATCGAACAGCTAGAAGGGATGAATCCAACAGGAATTGTACTTTCACCAGGACCAGGAAAACCAGAGGATGCTGGCATTTGTATCGAAGTGATTCGTCATTTTTATAAGAACGTTCCCATATTAGGTATTTGCCTCGGACACCAGGCAATTATATCAGCATTTGGAGGAGAAATTGTTAGAGCGGAGCGCATTAAACACGGAAAAACATCTCGTGTGAAACATAACGGGACGTCAATCTTTTCGTACGTGACACAGCCGCTAACAGCGATGCGCTACCATTCCCTTGTTGCAGCGCAAACGAGTTTACCAGAGTGTTTTGACATACTAGCGACAGCGATGGATGACGGAGAAATTATGGCAGTTCGTCACAATTATTACCCGCTATTCGGATTACAGTTTCATCCAGAATCAATCGCGACAGAAGAAGGCGGAAAGTTAATACGTGCCTTTTTAACAGAAGTGAAGGAGGAGGAAAGAGTATGAATAATTATCTTCGTAAATTAGTGGAGGGACAACATTTAACAGAAGAGGAAATGTATAAAGCAGGGCTTCTTTTATTAAATGAAAACATATTGGAAAGTGAAATTGCAGCTTTCTTAGTCTTACTGAAAGCGAAAGGTGAAACAGCAGAAGAAATATACGGCCTCGTTCGAGCACTTCGTGAAAAGGCATTACCGTTTTTGAACCATATACAAGGAGCAATGGACAATTGCGGAACGGGTGGTGACGGTGCCCAAACGTTTAATATTAGTACAACATCGGCATTTGTACTGGCAGGAGCTGGCGTAAAGGTTGCAAAACACGGTAACCGTGCTGTATCTAGTAAAACAGGAAGTGCAGATTTATTAGAAGAACTCGGTGTAAATATTAGCAGTACACCAAACGAAATTGATTATTTATTAGAGCATGTCGGCATTGCATTTTTATTCGCACCAGCGATGCATCCAGCATTAAGACGCATTATGAAAATAAGAAAAGAATTAAATGTGCCGACGATCTTTAATTTAATTGGCCCTTTAACAAATCCGGTGAATTTAGAAACACAATTTGTCGGTATTTATAAACGAGACATGTTACTACCAGTTGCGCAAGTATTACAGAAACTAGGAAGAAAGCAAGCACTTGTTGTAAACGGAAGTGGATTTTTAGATGAAGCATCATTACAAGGAGAAAATCATGTTGTCATTTTGAAAGGTAATGAAATAGTAGAAACGAGTATTGGACCTGAGAAATACGGTTTCAAAATAGTGAAAAATGAAGAGATTAGAGGCGGGAATTCAAAAGAAAATGCAAAGATTACGCTCGGGGTATTAAGCGGAGAAAAGAGTGTTTACCGCGATACTGTTTTATTAAATGCAGGTCTAGCTCTTTTTGCAAATGGAAAAGCAGAAACGATTGAAGAAGGAATTAAACTAGCAAAGCATAGCATTGACTCTGGAAAAGCATTAGCCAAACTAAACTTATTAATTGCAGCAAGTAATGAAAAATTAGAAAGGGTGAATTAAAGTGGGGACGATTTTAGACAAAATTGTAGACCAAAAGAAAAAAGAAGTTGCGGCATTATATGAAACGTATACACCAATAGAAGAAAGTAGAAAGACACATTCTCTTGTAGAAGCGTTACAGCAGTTTACTGTCATTGCAGAAGTAAAGCGAGCATCACCATCAAAAGGAGATATTAATTTACATGTTGATGTACGAAAGCAAGTAAAAACATATGAAGAATGCGGAGCTGGTGCAGTTTCTGTTTTAACAGACGTTCAATTTTTTAAAGGATCGTTTCATGATTTACAAACGGCAAGTGAAGAAAGTAACATTCCGCTTTTATGCAAAGACTTCATAATCGATAAAATTCAAATTGATAGGGCGTATGAAGCTGGGGCAGATATTATTTTATTAATTGTAGCCGCGTTAAAGAAAGAGAAGTTACAAGAGCTGTATCGCTACGTACTAGAAAAAGGATTAGAAGCAATTGTTGAAGTCCATGATGAACAGGAATTAGAAATTGCAATTCAATTAAATCCGCACGTTATCGGTATTAACAATCGTAACTTAAAAACTTTCGAAGTCGATTTAAGCCAAACAGAAAAGCTTGGAAAAAGATTAAATGAGGAGAAATTACTTTGGATTAGTGAGAGCGGGATTCATTCAAAGGAAGATATTATTCGCGTCAAACGAGCCGGAGCAAAAGGTGTATTAGTTGGAGAAGCGCTTATGACATCCTCTTCTATTCGTACCTTTTTTGAAGATTGTAAGGTGAACGTATGAAAGTGAAAATTTGCGGGATCACTGATATGGAAACAGCAAAACATGCTTGCGAATACGGAGCAGATGCACTCGGATTTGTTTTTGCAGAAAGTAAGCGGAAAATTACCCCAGTGCTTGCGAAAGAAATCATTCAGGAGCTTCCAGCAAACGTGTTAAAGGTCGGTGTTTTCGTAAATGAATCAGTAGAAGGTATCCAGAAAATTGCAGAGGAATGCGGATTAACACACGTGCAACTACATGGGGATGAAGATAATCATCAAATTAGAAGATTGAATATTCCGTCTATAAAATCACTTGGAGTAACTTCAGAGAACGATATGAAAAACGCTCAAAGGTATGAAACGGAGTATATATTGTTTGATAGCCCGAAAGAAAAGTTTCACGGAGGAAATGGAAAGAAATTTTCATGGGAGTTACTCACGCATATGCCGAAAGAATTGCGAGAGAAAACGATATTAGCTGGTGGATTAAACGCTCTTAATATAGAAGAAGCGATTCGAACGATTCAGCCGTACATGGTCGATGTAAGTAGCGGAGTAGAGACAGAAGGAAAGAAAGATCTAAAGAAAATAAAACAATTTATTATAAAAGCGAAGGAGTGTTCCAAATGAATTACGCATATCCAGATGAAAAAGGTCACTACGGTGTATATGGAGGACGATACGTTCCAGAAACGTTAATGCAATCTGTATTAGAACTAGAAGAAGCATATAAAGAAGCGATGCAAGATGAAGCGTTTCAAAAAGAATTAAATCATTATTTAAAAACGTACGTCGGAAGAGAAACACCGCTTTATTTCGCTGAAAATATGACGAAGTATTGCGGCGGTGCAAAGATTTATTTAAAACGTGAAGATTTGAACCATACAGGAGCTCATAAAATTAATAATACAATCGGTCAGGCACTACTTGCAGTACGAATGGGCAAGAAAAAAGTTGTCGCTGAAACAGGGGCTGGGCAACACGGAGTGGCAACAGCTACTGTATGTGCCCTACTCGGATTAGAATGCGTCATCTTTATGGGAGAAGAAGATGTGAGACGTCAAAAATTAAACGTGTTCCGAATGGAATTACTCGGAGCGAAAGTAGAAAGTGTAGCGGCAGGTAGCGGTACATTAAAAGATGCGGTAAACGAGGCGCTTCGTTACTGGGTTTCACACGTGCACGATACGCACTACATTATGGGATCTGTTCTCGGACCACATCCATTCCCGCAAATTGTTCGTGATTTCCAAAGTGTAATTGGGAACGAAACGAAAAAACAATATGAAGCGTTAGAAGGGAAATTACCAGAAGCAGTCGTTGCTTGTATTGGCGGTGGTAGTAATGCGATGGGTATGTTTTATCCGTTCGTACACGATGAAGAAGTTGCTCTTTACGGCGTTGAAGCAGCTGGAAAAGGCGTTCATACAGAAAAGCACGCAGCTACTTTAACGAAAGGAAGCGTCGGTGTTTTACACGGATCGATGATGTACCTTCTGCAAAATGAAGAAGGACAAATTCAAGAAGCACACTCTATTTCAGCGGGACTTGATTACCCGGGTGTTGGACCAGAACATAGTTTGCTAAAAGATATTGGCCGTGTTTCTTATTATTCCATTACTGATGATGAAGCGTTAGAAGCATTTCAATTATTAACGAAAAAAGAAGGGATTATCCCGGCATTAGAAAGCTCACATGCTGTCGCATACGCATTAAAATTAGCGCCGCAAATGAAGAAAGACGAAGGGCTTGTCATTTGTTTATCTGGCCGCGGTGATAAAGATGTAGAGAGTATAAAACGTTATATGGAAGAGGTGTAAAAAATGGGAGTAGAAAAAATTAAAGCCGCGTTTGAAAGTGGTAAGAAAGCATTTATTCCGTACGTAATGGGCGGAGATGGTGGTCTTGAAAAATTAAAAGAAAGAATTCGTTTTTTAGATGAAGCAGGAGCGAGCATTGTTGAAATTGGCATCCCGTTTTCAGATCCAGTCGCAGATGGCCCAACGATTCAAAGAGCGGGTAAGCGAGCGCTAGATGGCGGTGTAACAGTAAAAGGCATTTTTCAAGCATTAATAGAGGTAAGGAAAGAAGTACAAATTCCGTTTGTACTCATGACATATTTAAATCCAGTACTCGCATTCGGAAAAGAAAAATTCATTGAGAGATGCTTAGAAGCGGGTGTAGACGGCATCATCGTTCCAGATTTACCGTATGAAGAACAAGACATTATTGCGCCGCTCCTTCTAGAGGCGAATATCGCTTTAATTCCACTTGTTACTGTTACGAGCCCAATTGAGCGAATCGAGAAAATTACGAGTGAATCAGAAGGATTTGTTTACGCAGTTACAGTAGCGGGCGTAACAGGAGTACGTCAAAACTTTAAAGGTGAGATTCATAGTTACTTAGAAAAAGTAAAATCACATACACATTTACCGGTAGTGGCAGGATTCGGTATTTCAACGAAGGAACATGTAGAAGAGATGATTACAATATGTGACGGAGTTGTCGTTGGAAGTAAAGTCATTGAGCTACTAGAAAATGAAAAGCGAGAAGAAATATGTGAATTAATACAGGCAACAAAACAAAAAGAAGAGGCATAAGTCTCTTCTTTTTGTTTTGCGTAATAAATGTTAAAATATACAGAAAATACATATAATTTAGAGGGTGAGAAAGCATGCTAAGACGGAAACTACTATATCTTCTTTTAACTGTACCACTATACGCTTGGCTCATTAGCATGACGAAAATAGAGGTGATGGCTCTATTTTTAGGATATGTATTTATCTTTTCCAACTTAAATCGCATTCAAGAGCAATCTATTTTAGAAATATGTATATTTTCGATTAGTATAGAACTATTTAGTATCGTTTCGATTGTATTATTAAATGAATTATTCAGGTGGATCCATTCATTTGAATTAATGAAATTTGGAAATGTTGTATTGCAAGTCATATGTGCTTATATTGTGTTTGTTGTGTTAGACAAAATAATCAGGCAGCAGAACGTTTTTCAGGATAATAGAAAATGGGAATGAAAAGAGCCATTTGGCTCCTTTTTTGAATCTGTTGTAAAAATAATTGAAAATTATGACATCTGTTATATAATAGTTAAAAATTGTATTTTTAATGAAAAGAGATGATAACATGGCCATATTGTTGGCACTTATCCCAATTATGATGATTTTCATTTGTTTATTTTTATTTAAACAAACGTCATTACGGTCCTCTTTAATTGCTTACGTTGTGTCTGTTGGAATCGTTTTGCTCTCGCCAACGTTTCAACTAGGGATAAGTGAAACTGTGCACGCAACGATTAAAGGTTCGTTAATTTGTTTTATTGTCGGGTACGTGTTGTTTTTCGGTATTTTTTTATTTCACCTCATGAACAAAATGGGGTACATCGATCAAGTAGCGCGTTTTTTAGAAGAAGTGACGCACGATCGTTTATTACAAATGCTTCTTATGTGTTTTGGTATTTGTCCGCTAATTGAATCAGTAAGTGGATTCGGTATCGGCTTCATGGTTGCAGCACCTATCTTTTTATCATTAGGATATAAACCGTTTCAAGCTGTACTGCTCTCATTTATCGGTTTACTAGCTAGCTCATGGGGCGCAATGGCAACTGGTACGATTATCGGTTCGCAGCTTATAAATATGCCGCTTACAACACTTGGCACAAATACAGCACTATTAAGCATTCCGATGTTTGCCTATTTTGTTATTCTTTCTTTACACATTGTTGGTGGCTGGCAGGCCGTGATTGAAAAGTGGAAAGAAGGATTCGGTTTCTTTCTATTATTCTCTCTCGGAATCTATCTTTCTAACGCATACGTAAGTGTTGAACTCGCAGGTATATTAAGTTCTATCGTTACAATTACATTTGGCTTTCTTATCATTAAATTAAAAGGAAAAGGGGAGCAAAATCTAATAACAGAACATGCTGCGGCAACGGAAAGAGAAATATCTATTATAAAAATTATTAGCCCTTATATATTCTTAACCGTTTGTATTTTACTTTCTCGCCTCGTACCAGCATTACATGATGTATTCAGATCATATGCAGTTCTTGATTTAAAATCATACTCTTACAAGCTAGAAATGCTATATTCACCAGGATTTTGGCTCGGTATGACTTGCTTATTTACTATTATTTTCTTCCGAATACCATCTCATATTATTAAACAATCACTCTCGCAAACGATAAAACAATGGATTCCATTTGCGATTACGACGACAATGTTTATCGCTATTTCAGAACTAATGGGTGCATCTGGCATGCATTCGTTACTTGCAAAAACAGCTGGTGAAACATTTGGGACGTTTTTCGTTTTTGTTGCTCCGTTTATTGGCGGAATCGGTGGTTTCTTAACAGGTAGTAACGCAGGATCAAATGCGATGTTTATAAAACTACAAATGCAAACGGCGCAAAACGTAGCACTCCCGTGGCAATACGTTACAACACTCCAAAACACCGCATCATCAGTAGCGACCATCGCTTGCCCGTCACGGATTACACTAGGTGCGTATTTATGTAACATTCCGTATCGTGAAAATGAACTATTAAAGAAGACGACATTAATGATTTTTGGTGCGGTGTTACTTGTAGTGGTAGAGGTTATTGTTTGGTATATGTTGAGAAATTAAAAATCCTCCTAACATAGGAGGATTTTTTTTATGATTGGATAATGTTTTAAATATGAAAAGCTTCTATTAAATGAATAGGAGATGAAATGTATGCCCTTAAAAAATTATGGTGTGTTAAAAGGTACCGTTATACAATCTAAGATCGGAAAAGGGAAAACTCCTCATTATCAAGTTCATTTACAAGGCGAAGCAGAAGTAGATTATCGTATTGCAATTAACGTAAAGTCGCAAAGTTACCCGTCAGAAGTTTTATATTTTGCGAGCGACAATATTCGGTCAGAGGCGATTCATATTTTACCGACATTACCATTTGGTTTTACAGAAATAAAAAACAATGAACCGAAAGTAGCTTTAGACTACGTAAGAGGTAATGTATTTGATTCGAAACAAATGATTCCTTTACCTGCTGAAAAAGCAGGAGTGGATAATGATTTAAATGAAAAAATAGAACGTTATATAAAACGAGCAATAGAAGAAAAAGCAATTATTTACGCGTTTGGTGAAAGATGGGGACCAGAAGAAAATACACCCGATTCTTACTTTCATTTCGAACCAGGAAACGGAATACATGATATTCACATGAATCAAGGAAATGTAGAGAAATGGAAAGGTGATAATGGTATATGGCAAGACGGAGGAATACTCATTCATTTTGAAAAGGAAGAAAAATGGATTGGTATCTTTCTTGCCTTCCAATCACAGTCATGGTGTACCGATGAAGAGGGACATGCTCGTGTTCCGGTTGAACATTGTGATTATAAGAGAAGTAATTAAAGGGAAGAGCTAGTTCGTAATGAACTAGCTCTTCTCATTATGAACAAGATATATGTTGTTTAATGGTGAAATTGTGTTTGCATATGAAAAACAGTGATAGGGTTATTGTTTTTCATTCGTATTAGAAAGTAGATACCAATTAGCAGTACAAGGAGGTCTACCTTTGAAGATAACGGAAGAAAATGTTGTAAAACAAATTAAAAAACGTAATGAGAAAAGCATTACGTTTATTATTCAAACATATGGAGGATTACTCAGCGCTATTATTAAAAAATATGTACAGAGCAATCAGCAAGATTATGAAGAATGCTTAGATGATGTATTATTAGCGATTTGGTTTCATATCGATTCATTTGATTCAAGTAAAAATACGTTTAAACAATGGATAGCAGCCATTGCAAAATATCGGGCAATTGATTATCAGCGGAAAAATGTGAGAAATCAGCAACAAACTGTCTGTACGGAGATTAATGATCGTCTGTATCAAGAACAAAGAAAACAAAATGACTTCTTAGACGTACAGGAACTGCTTAGTGAGTTGTCAGCAACAGATCGTAACATTTTTGAAAAGTATTATTTAGAAGGTGTACCGTCTCGTGAAATTGCATCTCATCTTAACGTGAAGGAGTCATGGATTCATAACAAACTGTCACGCGGACGAAAAAAGCTCAAACAGATTTTTATTTTTAAAAATGGAGTGTGAGGGCATGTCTATTTATAAAGAGTTAAATGATATTCAGTTGGATATCACAGAGTTTGAGGAGACTCCCTTAACCAAACTAGAGGAAAAGCAGTGGGAAAAACGTGTGAAAAATAAGCGCCGTAAAAACAAACATTCAAAAAAATGGTTCGGAGTCGTAGCAGCTTGCATGCTAATTGTCAGCATTACAGTGCCGCTTGGACAAACATCTTTAGCAAATATGCCATTTATAGCGGGATTCATTGAAAAATATATTGATAAACAGCAACCACTTGACTATTCTCCCTATAAAACGGCTATTGGGAAAACCGCTGAAAATAAATACGGTAAACTGACTTTAAATGAGGTACTAGTGGATGAAAATAAATTATTTATCAGTTCAACATTTGAGCCAGCGAAAGGTGTGAAATTTGATTACCAAACATATTTAATTCCACAGGTACGAATAAATGGGCGTGACTTTTCTAATGCAAAGGATGCACAATCAATTGGAGTAAATGATTCTATGTTTACAATTTACGGTGGTGTTGAGTTAAGTGAAATGCCACAAACTGATGAACTTCAAATCGAAATTACTTATGATACATTCAACAAGGATACTGTAATTGAGCAACCATGGATATTTGATATAGAAGTATCACAAGCTCAGTTGATGAAAGAGAAGCAGACGTTTGATTTAAATGAAACAATTGCTTTATACGATGGCAATAAAGTAATTGTTAAAAAAGTAGTTTCTACGCCGATTTCCACAACAATTTATTATGATGTGCCACAAAGTGCAAATGAAGATATTTATTTTAAAATCGAATCAGAATCTGGAAAAACATATATATTTAAAGAGGCATTTGTATCGAATAAAGGCGGAGACATTTCTTTTAGTAGATTTGATGGAATTAATGTAGCGGCGGGAAAATATTCACTTGTACCGTATTCGGGGAAAGAAAACGAAGTGATTGGACCATCTATTCCCATTCAATAACTTATTAAATCTGATAAATAATTATTTAAAGATAGAAGAGGGCGTTCAAAAAGAACGCCCTCCTCTTATTTTATAAAATCCAAAACTAACAAGTGTAGAAATACAAGAGAACAGCAATGCTACACTAGAAAATGCAATGAGATACATATTATACTTCATCATTTTTCCAATGAGCTGGTTACTATCGTACTGAAATAGTCCTGCGATTATGTTGAATAAAAATAATACGATAAACATGACGATAACACCGTCTATTGATCCTTTAATATCTGGTTTACTTAAAGCGATATGGGCAGAAATACAAATAGCGATAAATAAAAATAGCCAAAAAGAAGGATTCAATAAATTATTCAGTGTAAATAAGCTTTTCAATAATACAAACGTCGACAAGAGCATGTTTTGAACCATTTCTACATTAATAGAAGTAGAAGCAATTGTTTTTTCGAGAGTTGTATTAAATAAGAAATATGAATTTGGTACGAAATAGCGCATTAAAAGGATTAATGCAGTAATACCAGAAATAATAGGACCAATTCCAATGAAGAAATTCCCGATACGTTGATATACACTTTTTTGATTGTATTGGTGTTGTACGTAACCTAAAGCACCTTGACTTGTATCTGTTGGGAAAAACTGCGTTGCTACAATTTTATGACGAAATAGTACACACATAATGGCATGTCCAAGTTCGTGAATCGGAACACCAATCCACGCCGTTAAAAGGAATCCTTTTCTTCCGAAAGCTCTCGACCAATACATTCGTGTTAGTGATTCTAAATAGCCTAATAGAAATCCAATTACAATGATAACGCCAATTAAAGAAAATAATTGGATTACGCTTGTAAGGAGTATTTGAAAAATTGAGTTTACCAATTCCATTGCCAGTCATCCAATCTGTTACAAACGTTATTTGTTCTGTTTCATAATAGCATTATTTTTCAAGATTGCTAGCACATATATTTCTTTTGAAAGAAGGATTTCATAATCTTTTTCTTGTAGTCATGTTTTATGTACAAAGTCATATATTGAATTTGTAACACCCTATATGGTATATGCTCAAGGAGGGATAAGAGAATGAAATGTCCGGCGTGTCAGACGGAAAATGCAGCAGAGGCAAAATTTTGCGGGAATTGTGGACATTCGTTGACGGAGGAAGCAGTAGCGAGTGGTGCACAGGAAGAAGATGAGCAACAAGCACGCGTAGCAGAAGCAAAGGAAACCCGGCGAAATGAAACGGTAGAGCAAGCGAAGCGGTTTGCAAGTGGCTATTTTCAGTTCTTTAAACACGCTTTCAAAGCACCGACAGCGATTATGAAAAGCGGCAAGGTTGAAGTACGAAATGGAATTATAAGTCTTGTTCTTATTTGTTTTTTAGGAGCATGTATTTTTTATAGGATGATGAGTGCTGCAGCAGCTGTTACGAAAACATTTGCACCAGATATACCTACTCCTACATTCTTTTTGGACTCTGTAACGGTCTTTTTATTTTTACTTATTTTAACTTTATTTGTCGGATTTATTATTTTTGTCAGTGGGAAGATGATGAAATCTTCATTTTCATTTCTTGAAGTATTCGGTGTATGGGGAACGATAGCGACGCCAGCTATTGCTATATTAGTTCTTTCTTTTCTGTTTAGCTTTTTATTAATCTTTTTCTTACCAATCTTATTAGGGCTGGCTACAACGTATATATCAATTAGTATAATTGTCGCTATAGTAAAGCTAGAAAATGGCGGATTAGACCCTATTTATACACTTCTTATCGCAAATGTTTTAATCGGAATTGCAACATTCATTGTACTGTGGTCTTACATTAGCACGATAATTCAAACCTTTACACAGGGATTAACTGGCTTCTAAAGAAAAGGTGGTTGAATGGATGAATATATGCACAAAGTGTGGGACTCAGTTTGAAGAAGGTGTGCAATTTTGTCAAAACTGCGGTAAGAAGAGAGAAAACCCTGTAATAAAGAAGAAAATGAGCGGCGGTACAAAAGTTGGCATTACACTTTTAACATTACTTGCTGTAGTGATTGTTGGACTGTATTTGTACGGATCATCGTATTATAAGCAATCGGCACAAGTAGATCGGATCATTACTATTTTACAAGAGAGGGACGGGGAGAAATTAGCCGAGATTATCACAGCAGATGATCCGTCAGTTATTGTAACTGGAGAAAGTGTAAAGCCTCTATTTTCATATATAAAAGAAAATCCATCATACGTAAATGAATTGAAAGAACAGTTGAGGATAGTTGAAAAACAAGGGAACGGAATCGAAAGAACAGACTTTTCGTTAACGAAAGATGGAAAGTATTTTTTTATCTTTGATCGATATAAATTGAAAGCGAAGACGTATTATACGACGCTGCTTACAAATGAAAAAGGTACATCTTTAAAAATGAATGGAATAGAAATTGATAAGTCTGATGACAAAAAGTTTGAGAAGCAATATGGACCGTTTCTTCCAGGAGCTCAAGTGTTTCAAGCAGAATATAAAAATGACTATGTGAAACTATCACGTGAAGAAAAGGTTGTACTTATGAAACAAGGACAAAATAACGTAACGATAGATTTAACGTTGCAAGGGCAATATATTACAGTTCAAACGAACGCCCCTGGTGCAACATTGTACGTGAATCAAAAGCCAGTTACAGCGCTAGCTGGAGAAGAAATTACGTGGGGACCGGTAGCGACTGATGGAAGTGCGACGATTTATTTAGAACGAAATGGAGAAACTGGAAGGGAAACGACGAAGGTAGAAACGGTAACGGCATTTCCTTCGTATAATCTTCCATTCCAGAAGAAGAGCTCGGAAAAAACAGTTGTTTATAATGTTACTCCGCCGCCTACGACTCGGTATGTATATAATGGTTTCATTTTCCCTGATAGTGATATTCGAAAATTAACGAGTACAGACTTAGCATATTTATCGAAAGAACAATTGAAAATAGCGAGAAATGAAATATACGCAAGACATGGACACATGTTTCAAACGAAAGATATGCAATCATACTTTTCAAAACAGTCTTGGTATAGAGAAAATCCATATTTTTCAGGAAAGCTAACAGATATTGAAACTTATAATGTGGAACTCATCAAATCAAGAGAATAAACACGTGAAAAAGGTACAGTGCATAGCTGTACCTTTTTTATGGTTATTTATCTGAACCAGGATCTCTTGAGAAAAAGATGTGAAAGAGAAATGTGACTTTACTTGATCCTCCTGATGTACTAGCTTGTATATGTGATAAAGGACCAGACGTTAGAGCTGCCTCGGAATGGGGTGGTACGACTATTTTGAGCGCATGATCTGAATCTGGCGAAGCAGTAACGGTTATTGTATCGTCAGAAAAGTTCAGAATTTTAACGGAACCGACTGGAAAGATGGATTTGCCAGCATGTGATGCTGAAGCGAATTGGGTAGCTTTCCAAATATCTTGCGCAAACGTATCATCGTTAGATAACCAAGCACGAGCGCTGTATATTGTTGCATTAATAGAAAATTCTTGGTCAAGTGAGACGGCGGGTTTCGGTTCTTTTGGTTCTTGCGGTTCATCTCGAAGCTGGGTGAGAAGGCTGGCGCACATATATTTCACCTACTTTCAATAGTAACTGTTATAGCATATTAAACATGTTGTTTATAAGACACGACGGTTACCTATTTACCTATAGGTTTGTGCACCAAATTTGTAGATGAAATATTATTTCTTTACAATGGAAGTAGGTGTTATTTCTACAAAATATGGAAAACGTAAAGAGTATGTAAAAAAGAAGGAGTGGTAAAGTGAACTATGTCATTATTGGCGGAGATGCAGCTGGTATGAGTGCAGCTATGCAAATTGTTAGAAACGATGAAAATGCAAATGTTGTAACGTTAGAAAAAGGTGAAATTTATTCATACGCTCAGTGTGGGTTACCGTATGTCATTAGTGGTGCTATCGCTTCAACGGAAAAGTTAATCGCGCGTAATGTAAAGACGTTTCGTGATAAATATGGAATTGATGCGAAAGTACGACATGAAGTAACGAAAGTAGATACGGAAAAGAAAATGGTATACGCAGAGCATACGAAGACGAAAGATGTCTTTGAATTTCCATACGATCGATTATTAATTGCGACCGGAGTACGTCCTGTTATGCCAGAGTGGGAGGGCCGAGATTTACAAGGTGTTCATCTTTTAAAAACAATTCCGGATGCTGAGCGTATATTAAAAACGTTAGAAACGAATAAAGTTGAATATGTAACCATTATTGGCGGCGGTGCGATTGGACTGGAGATGGCAGAAACATTCGTCGAACTTGGTAAGAAAGTAAGAATGATTGAGCGAAATGATCATATCGGTACGATTTATGATGCAGATATGGCAGAATATATACATAAAGAAGCAGATAAACACCATATTGAAATTTTAACGAATGAAAATGTAAAAGCATTTAAAGGAAGCGAAAGAGTGGAACAAATTGAAACAGATAAAGGGACGTATAAAGCAGATCTTGTTTTAGTATCGGTTGGAGTGAAGCCAAATACTGATTTTCTTGAAGGAACAAATATACGTACAAATCATAAAGGGGCAATTGAAGTAAATGCATACATGCAAACGAATGTGCAGGACGTATACGCAGCTGGTGATTGCGCAACACATTACCACGTTATAAAGGAAATTCATGATCATATCCCGCTCGGAACGACTGCCAATAAACAAGGGCGACTTGCTGGACTGAATATGCTTGATAAACGAAGAGCCTTTAAAGGTACGTTAGGTACAGGTATTATTAAATTTATGGATTTGACGCTTGCAAGAACAGGGTTAAATGAAAAAGAGGCAAAAGGACTACATATTCCGTATAAAACAGTCAAAGTAGATTCAACAAATATGGCGGGCTATTATCCAAATGCGAAACCACTTTATTTGAAATTACTATATTGTTCTGACACGAAACAATTATTAGGCGGACAAGTAATTGGAGAAGAAGGTGTAGATAAACGGATTGATGTGATTGCGATGGCGCTTTTCAATAAAATGAGCATTCACGATTTAGAAGATGTCGACTTAAGTTACGCACCACCATATAACAGCGTTTGGGATCCAATTCAGCAAGCGGCAAGGAGAGCGGAATAGCACTTTTTAAGTGCTATTTTTTCGTTAAAGGGGAATAATCCTTTTTGCCGAATAAAAAAGGGGAATTTACATATAGGGGAAGGGGATTTTTAAAATGGTTGTAACACTTCAAACAGTTCAAGAATCAGAAAAAGAAATATTGCGTAATTTGTATGCACTATATCTTCATGACCTCTCTACATTCACTCCTAATATAACGATTGGGGAAAATGGATTTTTTGAATACGAAGATTTGCACATGTTTTGGGAAAATGATGGAATCACTCCGTATTTTATAAAAGCTGAAAATAGTATTATAGGATTTTTATTATTGTTGGAACGCCCGTTTTTGAAGAAGGAAAATGACTTTAGCATAAATGACATTTTCATATTGAATCAGTATAAGGGGAAAGGAATCGGTAAAAGAGTTATTGAGAATGTACTAAAAGAGAAACGAGGACAGTATTTCATTATCGAACTTGTGAAAAATGTACCAGCTGTTTCTTTTTGGAAGAAAGTATATAGGGAGCTAAACATCGAATTTGATGAGAAAACACAGTTAATCGATGATGAAGAATGTCTCGTTCAAACGTTTAAAATATAATGAAATAGATTCTACTTATATATTACTTTGAAATTTAACTTTATTTTGAATATACCGTTCACCCTTGAAAACATAGTACATATGGCTTATATTGTCATATAGTATTTATTTTTAAATAAAGCAATGAACGAACCAGGGGGCACAGTATGGCAATTAACATGAAAACAATCGAAGAATGGATTGCTGAATCAAACGCAAGACATGAAGAAGACTTTGGAAATGTTGTTGAAGAGATGAAAGAAGTATGTGTCGGACTTGATAATGCGACATTAATTTATACGAAAAATGTATTTTGCTTCGGTAAGAAAGTAGAAGTATTATTCTTCTTCCAAGATCATGTCGTAATCGGACAAGAAAAAGACGAATATGTTGAGATTGAAAAATTAAAGTATGATGCCATTACACATAGTAACTTAAAAACAAATGATAAAAATACAATGCTAGAATTAAAATTTGCTAACGGACAATCTATCAATTTAGATAGTTTAAATGATAACTACGGTACGAAAAACTGGTTATTTGCGAGACAAATTAAGAGTATTTTTAAATTAATCTAGTAAAAAAGCACGCCGGTGGACGGCGTGCTTCTAATTATGCAAATCCCCTTTTAACCAATTCCGAGCCCGATACGCCCCAACTGGAATTTGAATGAGAGACGTTTCATTTCCACCATCTATCCCGTACAACTGATCACATGAATTTGTATCAAAGCTAAGTAAAGGATGCCCAGCCATTCCCATTGCGGTCGCTGCGAAAATGAGTTTATGAACGAGGATACCAGCTTCCATTTGGTGGATACGATATCCTCTATAGTTTAATGCATTTGTATAGTAATCTTTCTTTCCGACTACATGTAGGCAAAGCGGTACTTGAAAAAGGTTTACGTTATCCATCGTCATACTAGATTGAAGGGGGTAACGAAGGTCTCCATATCGAAGTGGTTGTATGGAATGCGTTTTACTGTTATATGAATAAGCACCGTTTTCTATATCTTTTACGTTATAAAAACACCCATATAATGAGACACGTTCATTTTCATTTACATACTTACCGTCAAGGTCGTTGTAATAAGGGAAGGAGAGGCTCGTTTCTTGTAGTAAAGTAGCGAGCGCGGCTGCATCCCATTTCGTTAAAGTAAAGTCAGCATCAGGGGAATACCGCTGTTTACAAAGTTGTAAGAAATTATACGATAAACGTTCTACTTTCGGTAGCTGTACAGCGTGCGCATGATGTTGATAGTGCTCTTCATGATGCAGTGTTTGGAAGTGTACTGTCGATTCAATCATAGAAGCTTCATTTATTTTTGTTATCATCAGGTGTTTATCTACTTGCTTTGATCGAACGAAATGTTCGTGTGCTAAAGGCGGAATTTGCTGTAACAACTCATGAGAAGTAACTGTTTTATTTTCACGGTAATCATTGTTAAACCAATTCGTTTGTGGTTCTGTACTTAAAGGAACGACAGCATACACGCTTTCTTCGCCTTCTGACAGTCCGAGTAAATGATTGATTGTCCGGTCTAGAAACTGAAAATATACGCCATTTGTGTAACCGAATTGTTTGGCACATTCAAGTAATTGTCCGATGAGAACACCACTATCTAATCCTTGAAGTCGATATGAAAAGTTATTGTATTTAAAGTAGTTTTTCCAAAACATAGTGGATACGAATGCAGTGCCAAAACAAGAATGTATGTTACAACGATTACCAAGTGCTTCCGAAAGATAAGAATCGAAATTTCCTTCGCGAAGTAAGATAAGTCGGTGGTGTGCGGCGTCGTAATGGTAAATGCCGTCTGGATAATCGTTAATCTTTAAATATATATACAATTCATTTGGATATAAAGCGCCGCCTGAAGGGATAGATCTTCGAAATAAAATTTTCTCGCTATTTAGCTGACATAATTGTGTTAAACCAAATGAGGACCAAAGGTAATGACCAATCTCCTTCAAAGTAGGTGTAGTAGAAGAGTTAGGTAAAGATAATGGGATTTCTAAAGAGAGAGGGATGATAGGTACATTTCGATATAGTTTATAAGGAAGCGGTGCATCTTCCCAGTCCACTTCATGGTTCGGCATAATTTCGTCTATAGAAAAATGGAGATGATGTAAAAAAGTATCCAGCTGCATAGAATCCCTCCTTTACTATGGAAACGGATGCGGATGTGGATTTAATTGTTCATTCGTTAAAGGTTCGTTTGTATATCCAAGCGTCATCGGTACAGTATACACTCTATCCAGTCCTGTAACCCGAGTGAGATGGTGGCCGAACGTCATCGGTAGCATGCCTGGAATAATGACTTTTACACAATGTAATCCGTTTTTTTCTATAAGAGGTACTGTTTGATCTACAACGATTACTTCAAGTCCAGATTGCTGCAAGCGGTTTAAAAGTTGATGAAGGTCGGATGTTAAATCAAGGTCAACGGATTGTATTGCATTCATTTCTTGGAACGTTTGCACCGGCGCATCGTCACGCAAAAGAAAGTGAAGACGTTCTTCTGCTTCTTTCAATCCGTACAACATACTATGGTCTTCCATTTTATTTACGAGATAAGGGTCTTGTAAGCAGTTTTCGTAGTGCTCTCTTTTTTGCTGAAGTTCATCGTCTGTTATAAGTAACATGCCTGCTATTTCGTGAATGGCACTCTTTAAAGCGCGGACTGGGTCCAAATGAGAGCCCCCAGCACAAACAACGTTCATTCCATTTTCTCGCGTATTTTTCGCAATTACCCATAAGCTCGGGATACCGTGTTCCATCGTTGCGTTAAAAGCATGTAACTCATACCCAGTAATCGTGTACAGCCGCTGGATCATTAATTGTAATTCCATATCATTTGCTGAATTAAGATCAAGGCGGGGAAGGGGTAATTCCGTATACCAAGTGAGCAAGAAGGCGTCACGCTCTACAATTTCTAAAATGCCGTGAAAAATTGCTTCTTCTAAACTACCACCAATTGCACAGCCATTTGATGTTTCATATACGTAAGCATCTCGATGACCGAGGCTATAATAAGCGATTGATTCAGGAACTAAAATTGCCTCGTTTTGTAATAAAGAATAGCCCCATACCCAGTTTTGTTCATAGTCAGGATCAAACGGTTTAAACGGGAAATTATCACGATTATAATGTTCATTTGTATGTACACCGAGCGAGAGGGGATTCAGTGCATAATCCTCTACATCATGAAAACTACCATGCACATTCGTCTTTTTTCCTCGAGGTGACATACCACAGTATCGTTCTAAACCTTCTAAAATAGCAGTTGCTTCACTTATTGCAAATGAAAGAGTTCGGCCTGCAACCCCTTCATTTCCAAACATTAATGGCATGTTTATAATAACGTCAGCAAACGGCAATAAAGAATGCTGCATTTTTCCGTTCAACATACCGACTCGGTAATCTAAATAATCTCTCGTTAAAAATGTGTTTAGTTCATGAATGGAACGACAGCGATATGTTGTATCACTTGTTTTTAAGCTTGGTTGTAATGAAATCACAGCTGCATCTGCCGTATCGTCAGGCAAATTGCTACATACAGGGCAGAGGGGATCTGCAAGAAAAGAATGACGTGTACATTGCAGTGTTTGTAAGTTTAGTAAAATGAGTTCGTTTTCTAAAGAAGAATGGCGATGAGCTAATATCTTCTCTGTTTCTGCGCAAATAAGATGGCACATTTGTAGCATCCCATTTTGGGTGGCACGTACATCACGCCTCGTTACGTTATCTTCTTTTACCGCATATTTTCGCTGTAGCTCCCACATTTCTTTTTGATCAAAGCCAGCGATAAAGCGTCGTCCATCAGCACAATGGGTACATCCCGCTGCAAGAGGATGAATGTAAGGGCCGATAACACCTTCACCAAATGAAGTAAACCCGCGTAGCCACGGAATATGATTGGAACGAAAAATTAGCTCGGCATCATGATGAATAGCAGAAGGAGAGCCATCGTGTAATACGAGAGCGAGTTGAATATTTTCAGGGAGTTTGTCTGTAATAGTATGTTGGCGAATGATGGAAAATTGTTTGCTTAAATGATTGTGTACATAGTCTGCAAGCAAGCCATCTCCTATAAGTAATATATTTTGAGTCATAGACTATCCTCCTTTGCGATTAATACCCCGTACACACCATCTAAGTTTTCTTTCAAAAATGGTTCAATTGCTAAATCAAACACGAATGGATAAAAATTATGTTCTTCTAAATGTTGCAAGGCAAGCTGTACAGATTGCGAGCTTGGAATTTCTTCTTCCGCTTGTATTTCTAACCTAAAAGAATCCGTGTCATATAAAATAATAGAGGATTCAGGCAAGATATTAGCTCTGTAAGGAGTCTCTTCATTTTGAATGTGAAGAAGTGATAGTTGTAGTGCGTTTCGTAACGCTAACGTCGTATTAATATTAGACGCGCCGTACCATCGATCATTTATACCGACCCAAACGACTGGAAAGCTGAGAATCTCTTCACTTACTGCTATTTTAGGTGTTTCATGAATTGTAGCGAGAGCATCGTAATAAAATCTACAATGTTTATCATGAATTTCGGTTAAGTCGACTGTCGTAATTTCTTCTAGCATATGTGATTGCCGTTCATACAATTTGTTATTTAAATGTTGGTGTAGTGCCCGGTATACACCTTCTGTCATCGTTTCCCCAGCGCCAATACCGATATCGTTATGTTCAGGGATAAGGCGGTGCATAATTTCTGCTACGTATGTTTCAATTCCTGCTAAACCAGCTTCTCGGCGCGCTTCATTATGAGTTAAACCAGTGCAAGTCATAAGAGGCAGGAGGGAAGCAGGACCATCTGATAGTGGTGTAGCTACTTGAATATGGCATTGTGATAACGGTAATTGATATAAATCTTGTTCATCGTATATATGGAATATACCCGCTTCTTTAGAAGTTAATGAATCGAAAAAACGGAATAAATCAGTTGAAGTATGTTGGCTGGACCGATGCTCAAGTTGTTCAGAAAGATTTTCTATCGTATCAATTGTAAAACTTTCATCAGTTGCGAGAGGATGTTTTATAAAAGGATGCCATGCTCCTTCGAGTGTTTCATAGTTTAATAAAAAGAATTGTGGATTCTTTTCCCGATGTGAATCATCAGCAACATGTTTAAATAATTCAAAAACGATTATATTTGCTAACATTGCAGATGTAATAGGTGAAAATGATGCTGCTGAATGTTCATTTTGTAAAGTTGTTTCATGTAGCCGATGCCATGCGGACTCCCAGCATTCTTCACGATTCGCTGTTACGACAGGGCCAGCTATACCAAGTGCTGATAAACAGACGGACGGTATGAAATTCTTTCCTATTTCTCTACAAATCGTATGAACTGTTCTTAGACCTTCAATATCTCCATTTTGAGAAACGTACAAAATCCAGTCGAAAGGCTCGAACACTTCATGAAGGGGACGATCAATTGTCGTATCTATTTCTTGAACAAGCACAGTATCATCTACTTCATGTGCACGTTCTATTAGCTCATAAATGCGGTCGTAATTCGTATCTTCACAATCTGTCACAAGGTAATGAAAGGTAGGTAATCCGGATTCTAATAAAGAAGAAACTAAGGATGTAAGCATATCTCCAGAACCAACTATAAGGACATTTGCCGCGCGATACGTTTCGAATTTTAAAGCGCCTGAATGAGAATCTGCTTCTAGAAATTCAATTTGCGAAGCATACCTGTCGAGTAACGCACTGTTTAATTCATGAGGTGCATCTTGACTTACATCACGGACAAACCCATTTGTATATAAAATCTCTCCAATTTCAAACACACGATTTTGATAGGGAAGAGGGAGACCATCCGTTATTTCTGCTAAAGAATAATTACCGTTAAACATCGGCATTAACTTTTCAATCCAGTTATAAATTCCGTCACCGTCCATACGAAATGAACTGGCGTTATTTCGGAAATAGACACCCCCGTTTGAGTCGGGGAGGAAGAAGGTATCTTTATTTGCTTTCAGTTTTGCATGAATTGGAAGGGTACTCATTTTAATCCTCCTTACGTTTTAGGCATACATTATTAGCTTATGTTATGAAATTTGTCCCGTATGAATGCAATAAAAAAAGGCTGTAGAATGATTCATTCTACAGCCTTTAATAGATTATTAATCTATCAACCTTCTAATAATAATGATTTTGGATCTTCAAGCATATCTTTAACAGCAACAAGGAAGCTAACTGCTTCTTTACCATCAACGATACGGTGATCGTAAGATAAAGCGATGTACATCATTGGACGGTTTTCCATACGTTCTGCATCAATTGCAACTGGACGTACTTGGATTTTGTGCATTCCTAAAATACCAACTTGTGGGCTGTTTAGAATTGGTGTTGACATTAGAGAACCGAATACACCACCGTTTGTAATTGTAAATGTACCACCTTGTAACTCTTTTAATGAAAGTTTGTTGTCACGTGCTTTCATACCTAAATTACGAATTTCGCTTTCGATTTCAGCGAAGTTTAATTGGTTAGCATCGCGTACAACTGGAACAACTAGTCCATCTGGAGCTGCTACTGCAATACCGATATCATAGAATTTTTTAATGATAAGCTCGTCGCCTTGAATTTCAGCATTTAATAATGGGAATTGTTTTAATGCTGCAACAACTGCTTTTGTGAAGAATGACATGAAACCAAGACGTACATCATGTTTTTTCTCGAAAGCGTCTTTACGCTCTTTACGTAATTCCATAATTGCAGTCATATCAACTTCGTTAAATGTTGTTAACATTGCAGATGTTTGTTGAACTTCTACAAGACGTTTTGCAATTGTTTGACGGCGGCGGGACATTTTCACGCGCTCAACTGGTTTTTCGAATTCCGTTTTTGCAACTGGAGCAGGAGCTGGACTTTTTGGAGCAGCTGGTGCTTCTTTTGGTGTTGTAGCATGAGCTTGTACATCGTGTGGTCTCACACGTCCAAGTGGATCTGTGCTACGTACGTCGTTTAAGTCGATTCCTAATTCACGAGCCATTTTTCTAGCAGCTGGTGATGCGATAGGACGATTCGTATTTGGTAAACCTTGTAAAGTTGCAGTTTGCTCAGCAGCTGGTGCCGCAGCTTTCGGTGCTTCAGCCGTTTCTTGTTTTGGTTGCTCAGCCACTGGTGCAGGTGTACTTACTGCAACTGGTGCTCCGTTTGCATCTAAAATTGCGATAGTTGCGCCAACTTCAACTGTATCCCCAGGCTCGCCTAGTAATTTCGATACAATACCTGAATCTTCAGCAATGATTTCTACATTGACTTTATCAGTTTCAAGCTCAACAACGCTGCCACCTTTCTCAACTTTGTCGCCTACGTTGATAAGCCATTGTGAGATAGTTCCTTCAGTAATAGATTCTGCAAGCTCAGGTACTTTAATTTCGATCATTTTAAATGTCCTCCCCTTATTTGCCTAACGGTGTGTTTTTTCTTCTTTTGTCTTCGGTAATCTCCATTTGTTAGCCTGCTCCTGGGCAGAATATCTGCCCAGGGAACAAGCTAGAAACCTTCGTTGTTACTTTTTAGTTGCTATAAACTTCAATTTCTTGTTTATCTTGACGGAAGTTATACTTCACATCTAAAGCATGTGCAACAATTAGCTCTTGCTCAGCTTTGTGAGCGAATGGATCGCCACCAGATGGGCTAGAGCGATCTGGGCGTCCAATGTAACCTGTTTTCACTTTATCTCCAGCTAGTTCGAACAGAATTGGAGCCATGTAATGCCATGCGCCCATATTACGAGGTTCTTCTTGAACCCAAATAATTTCTTCTAAGTTTTTAAAGCGTTTAATAATAGATTGAACTTTCTCAGCAGGGAATGGGTACAGCTGTTCAATACGAACGACATGAACCTCATCTAAGTTGTACTCATGTTTACCAGACTCAATTTCTGCAGCTAAGTCAATCGCCATTTTACCTGTGCTTAATACAAGACGTTTTACTTTGTTCGGTTTTGTACCAAGGTTTTCTTGTTCTAGAGCAGGCTGGAAACGTCCTTCGCTTAACTGACTAGCAGTTGAAAGCGTAAGTGGGTGACGTAATAAACTCTTCGGCGTCATCAGTACTAATGGTCGAACAGCTTCTGTTCCTAAGATAGATGCTTGACGACGTAAAATATGGAAGTATTGTGCCGCGCTCGTTAAGTTTGCAACTGTCCAGTTATTCTCAGCAGCTAACTGTAAGAATCGCTCTGGACGTGCACTAGAGTGCTCTGGTCCTTGACCTTCATAACCGTGTGGTAATAGAAGAACTAAACCAGATTTCTGACCCCATTTTGCTCTTCCAGCTGAAACATATTGATCAAATAATGCTTGCGCAGTATTTGAGAAGTCACCATATTGCGCTTCCCACATAACAAGTGTTTCTGGAGCGAATACGTTATAACCATATTCGTAACCAACAACAGCAGCCTCTGATAACGGACTGTTATGAACAGAGAATGAAGCGTTAATGTTTGGTAAGCGATGTAATGGTGAATATGTTTCATTTGTATCAGTATCGTGTAATACGATATGACGGTGCGCGAATGTACCACGCTGTGAATCTTGACCAGTTAAACGAATTGGCGTACCTTCTTGTAAAATAGAAGCGAATGCTAATGACTCAGCAAGTGCCCATTCAATTTTACCGTTCTCTTCAAGAGCATCTTTACGGCGCTCAAGAATTTTCTTCACTTTCGGATATACGTTAAAGCCTTCTGGCCAAGATAGTAGACCTTCATTAATTGCACGAAGTGAGTCAAGATCAATACCAGTATCAATTGGCTGAATGCCTTTTGCAACAACATCTGGTACTTTAACGTGAATTGTTGCATCGCTCGTATCAGCTGGTGGTACTTGTGCATAGTCAGACTTTAATTGTTCTTGCGTAAACTGTGTAATTGTTTCAATCTCATCTGCATTTAGAACACCAGCAGCTTGTAATTGATCTGCATAAATTGCTCTTACAGTTGGGTGATTTTTAATCTTTTTGTACACTTGTGGTTGTGTAACTGCTGGGTCATCCATTTCGTTATGACCGTAGCGGCGGTAACCAATTAAATCGATTAAGAAATCTTTTTTGAACAATGTACGATATTGAATCGCAAGGTTAGCAGCTGCAAGACAAGCTTCCGGATCATCAGCGTTCACATGAACAATCGGAATATCGAAACCTTTTGCAAGGTCACTTGAATATTTC
Organism: Bacillus sp. Brlt_9; assembly: GCF_051948935.1. Lineage (NCBI taxonomy): Bacteria > Bacillati > Bacillota > Bacilli > Caryophanales > Bacillaceae > Bacillus > Bacillus sp. Brlt_9. Next base: position 143,668 of record NZ_JAYJLO010000001.1, read on the forward strand.
GTAGAACGAGAATCATAGCTATCAGTCGTAAAACCAACTGCATTGTTTGCGATAACATGAATTGTTCCGCCCGTTTGATACGCGTTCAATCTGCTTAAGTTCAACGTTTCAGATACAATACCTTGACCAGGGAATGCAGCATCACCATGAACTAAAATTACGAATGATTTTGAAGTATCTTGTTCTGGAAGACCAGATTTTTTACGATTTTCTTGAGCCGCACGTGCGAAACCTTCCACTACAGGATTAACGAACTCAAGATGACTTGGGTTATTTGCTAATGTAACGCGAGTGCTAACTTCTTCATTACTAACGACTTGTTCTCTACCTAAATGGTATTTTACATCGCCAGTCCAGCCGGAATTTGCAACTGCGCCTTCTATTTTTGCATGTTTGAATTCAGCAAACATGTGACTATATGGTTTTTCTAATACGTGTGCAAGTACGCTTAGGCGACCGCGGTGAGCCATACCAATCATGACATCTTCTACGCCGCTCTTAGCACCTTCTAGCACAATTTCATCTAGAACAGGTACAAGCATATCAACGCCCTCGATAGAGAAACGTTTTTGCCCAACGAATGTTTTATGCAAGAATTGCTCGAAACCTTCAACAGCTGTTAAACGTTTTAAAAGAGCAGTTCGTTTTTTATTTGATAGTGGTTGACGCAATGAATTTGATTCCACCATTTGATGCAACCACGCGCGTTCTTCACTATCTTGTATATGAGAAAATTCATAAGCTAAAGATTGTGTATACACTTCTTTTAATCTATGAATTACATCAAGTGCAGTGTGAATACCTTCTGGTGCATCTTGCCATACTGTTTTTGCTGGAATCGCTTTCAAGTCAGCATCGCTCAGTTCGTTCATTGCTTTCTCAAGAAGAGATTGTCCATTTGCAGCATCTTCCATCGGGTTGATGTGAGCCAACGTATGCCCGAAAGAACGAATCTGTTCAACAAGTTGAACGACTTTAAGAATTTTTTCAATGTTCCCTGTGTTTTGAGGAGAAAAATGTGTTGCTGTGTTGTCCCCTGTTACGACATCATCTTGAAACGAAGGAGCTCCAAAAATTTCAAAAAGCTCTTGTAATTCCGGATCAACAGAACCTGCTCCAGTTACGTAAAGATCATACTGTTCAATCACATAACCAAGGTTCGGACCGTGGAACTTGGCCCAAGGGTTTGTCGTTGTATTCTTCCTCGTCATTTGTTTAAACCTCCCAATGCATATAATCCTTTTCCTTACAAAAGGTGCATTTTGCTCTTTTCAATAATTGATGAATCAATAATCAATGTAAATGTTTTCTTTACTCTTATGTTATTACAATAATTTACATAATACCAAACACTATTACTTATCTGTTTTGTAAAAAAACATTCACAATAACTTATCACCCAAGTTAATCTTTCATGTTATAAAGTAATTTTACAGAAAAATGGGGTGGATATATTTGGTATACCTATACGAATAGCTAAAATTATTGCATGTAAATATAAGTATAATAGTTAGAATGTTTCGATAAAAATAAGTTCGAATTATGTATATTGAAATAATAAGCGCTTTCATTGATATTATACAACAATATAACGGAATATAGTATAAAAAATAAAAAATTATGAATTTAGCGTAAACTTTATTTAGATAGTGTTAAATATTGAAAGGAAAGTGAAGGATTTCTACAAAAAAAGTTGCTAAACATAAAAAATGCTTCATAAACAGTTAGTTTCTATAAATATGCTGAAAAACACCGTAAAACGAGTAACAGGTTTCGTGGAATAAAGAGATAAATGAAATATTTTAAAAGGATAAAACAAATATGAAGATATTAAATTTTAAAAAAAGAGAGGAAGAGATATAGTAACGATTATTTACAGTGTTCCGCGTTTCATTTCAAAATAGACGTGCTGAAAATGAAAAAAGTTTCTTCTATATAAATAGAAAGAAAAATAAACAAAATAAATGTAAAGGAAGCTTGACGTAAAGTTCGCTTTACATTTATACTCGGTATAAGGGAGGAGGGAGAAATTTCCTTGGAAAATAAAATGGTTGAATACCGAAAAAAATTTGGACTATCTCAAGAAAAATTGGCTGAGAAACTTGGAGTTTCCAGACAAACCATCATTTCAATTGAAAAAGGAAAATATGATCCATCACTTCCGTTAGCATTTGAAATCGCGAAAACATTTCAGACGACGATAGAACATGTATTTATTTATGAAGGAAAAGAAGGGGAGGAATAGGGATGAATTATTCACAAAAGTATTTCGTTATCATGGGAATTATTTTTCTATTCATGAGTGGATTTATGATATTAACAGGTATAATGACGCAGTCCGCACCGCCGGCTCCAACTTATACAGTACTTGCAATGATGATCATGTGCTTTTGCTTAAGCTACTTACATCCGCAATTTAAAGAAAAAGATGAACGGATGAAACTTATTCGTTATAAAGGCATGTTCTTCAGCTTTTTTGCGTTAACAGCATATTACCTTCTTTTCTCTATTGGATTAAACTTAAATGTTATTACACTATCTGCAGTTGAACTACTGAACATACTTATGGCACTCACGATGAGTACCGTCTTTATCTCGTTTGTTGTTTTGGCAAAAAGATATTAAGATGGAAGAGAGAAAGGAAGATTAACATATGCAAATGATGTATGCTTTTGGCATTGGGCTTGTATTATTTTTAGCCGTATTCTTATTTATTCGTAAAGACGTTCAAGGCGGGACGTTAACGAAACGAGGCTTTTATAAAATGATCGGCTGCTTAGTTGTTATGTTTATAGCGATTATCGTAATGATCGTTTTAATAAATCAGTCACTATAGAATGAACCTTACTTGAGTAAGGTTTTTCTTTTTGTTATAAAATCCGAAAATTCCCACTAAATCCTTTTACTACATATAATTGATATTATATAATTTGATAAAATGATAGATAGGGAGCATAGTATATGAATAAAAAAACTATCTTCTTTTTACTAACATGCCTACTACTTATAGCTAGTATTACTTATATAATATGTAACAAACGGGAACCAGTGCCACCTATGTTAGTATGGGAGGGCCAAGAATACTACGTTACAAATGAACCTGCCGAAGCTGAAAAAGTTGGACAAAGGCTCGGAGAAGTAACAAAGAAAATCAAAACAAGTAAAAAGCCTACTAAAAATAGTGAATCCAACACATTACAAGAAAAAACAGAAGTATTCACAATGATAGAAGAAGAAAAAGGTCCTCACTCACCTTTAATCATAAAGGAGCCTTATAGTGATGAATATAGAGTAGTAAGGCCGATGTTACATGTACTATAAAGTGAAAAGGAGACTCATATGCAGACAGTAACTTCATATCCATGGTCGTTAAGAAAAATGTTTGTTTTTTTCCTTTGCTTCATCCTTCCACCAATCGGTGCAATTTATATTTTGATGAATAGAGAAGCGCTACAAAAGAGAGACTTCATTTTATATGTAGTATTTGCTGCTATTAATCTATCGCTTTGGTTATCGCTTATGATCTTTGATCGGAGTATGTGGATGGTAGCGGGGCATTATGTACTTGGAGCAATTGTTATTGTTGTTTCGAATCTGAATAAGAGATAGGCCAGCAACCTTAAAGTTGCTGGTTTTTATTTGGCTATTTATAATGAAGGAACAAATTTTTAATAGAGAGTAGTGGGCGTTATGAGATGGAAAGAGGGAACGTTTGAAAAAATAAAAACGAATGACTCATCTATTGAGCAACTTATAAACACGTTTAAGGAACAAAACGTAAATGGTGGCGCAATAATAAGCTGTTTCAAAGTGTATAACGAAAATTTTTTCAAAGAAATACCACATTCGAAAGAGGGACACGAACACTTCTTTAGAAGAATCTTTAACTCTTTAGACATAATCAATAACTTAGAAGAGTTAAAAATACATACATCAGAAAAATATAAGTTTCATTTTAAAGAACATCCGGCAGTCATACTTGATGGTAGCATTGCCGCTCAAATTTTGTGGGGCGGAGCATATGAAGAATTTAAGGAACGACCAGTTATTGCAAAGCAATTAGCAGTCAATGTATGCCAATATATGTTCCAAGATCGATACGAAGATATTAAAGTGTTCGGAAGTCATCGCCCTTGGATAGATTGGTTTTACGATGTTGCGTGGGATGTTACTTGGATGGTGTTAGATAGTAAGGAGCAGAAAATGTGGTTAGTTTGTGCTACGGATACGGATTGATAGAAGAGGGACCTTGTAGGAATACTACAAGGCTCTTTATCTTTTGGGAATGAATAGAAACTGAATCATATAAATGCTATACTAAAAAATGTTTGTAATGTCAGTTTCATACTATTATATAATGGTGACTTACTAGAAAAGATAAGAGGAGAATAAACGTGAAAAAGATACAGAAATTATTGCTGTTAATGATGGTAGTAGGATTAACAGTAGGTGTTTTAGCAGGATGTGCAAATCCAAAAGATACGACAGAAGAATTTTTAACAGCCATACAAAAAGGTGATGTAGAAAAGGCTCGTACATTTGTTGAGAGTGACAAGGAATTTAATAAACTGAATGAAAAAACAGATGATGCTGAGGCAAAAGCAATGCTAAGTGCAATTACGAAAAACTTTAAATTTGAAAAGCCAGAAGAAGTATCGAAAAAAGATGACAAAGCAGAAGTGAAAGTGAAAATTACATCTCCTGATCTATCCGTTGCTGTAACAAAAGCAGTGGGAGAAGTGATGCCAATGGCCTTCGCTAGTGCCTTTAGCGAAGACAAAGAACAATCTGAAAAAGCAATTGAAAAAACAATGACATCAACTATCGTCAAAAACTTAGCAGATAAAGATGCAGCAATGGCAACCCGCGAAGTTACATTGAACTTAAAGAAAGATAAAGATGGTGACTATAAAATCGTTGCTGATGATAACTTGAAAGAAGTATTGTTTGCTAATGCGAAGTCGTTGAAGAAGATGTTTGATGGGAAGTAATTGACTTAGATAAAAAAAGAGAAACCATATCACGTAGAAGGTTGATATGGTTTCTCTTTTTTTATGACCCTGGAGAGGCTCGAACTCAGGATCTCCATCAACAATCTTTCATGATTATAGTAGATGATAAGGGATGAAAGTTGTTGTAGCTCCGTTCCATAGAGATACTATACAGGAAACAGTTGGTAAGTACACCTCAGGGGGCAAAGTGCTAGATGTAACTATTAAGGAGGTTAGTGAGCTGGAATATAAAAGAGAGAAAACTAATATGAACAAATATATTAAAGTAGCTGTTGCTTATAAGTTTAAACCTGAGGGAGAAGTGTATAAACAGGCACAATATAGAAAAGTAACACCTGAGGAAGATATCCAGCAAGTTCAAAACGATGTGTTACACATATTTAGTAATCTGTTTGATAAGTTAGTCTACCTCGAGGGGATTAATGTTACTGAGGTAAGTGAGATAGAATACCGAGCAGGTAGGGTAGAGGAAGATGCTGAATTGAGATTCCTCCAACAGATCACACTGGATGGTTGTGTCTCGTGAGGTAGCAATTCAAAGCTACCTCTTTAGTTTTACCTAGAAAGATAAGGCTAGGGGTAGGTCTGCGTATCCGATAGTAGAAATAATTTCATATAATCGGACTAGATAATATTACAGAGTTAGCACGAATGCATAAGTTATAATTTCAAGTGCCATAAGGGTAACCCTGAGGAGAAGAAGTCTTTGGAGTTTTAAGATTATATAAAATATTCATAGTTGCAACAATTCTATTGTGGTAAAATATTCTATATAAATATTTAAAAGGGGAAGGGCCTATGGGTTTAATAAAAATTACTCCAGAACGTTTGGATCAGTCAGCTAAGTTGGTACAAGATGTTAAACAAACTTTAGACAATATGCACAAAGATCTTTATAATCAAACAGAGTACATAGCGTCTCAGTGGACAGGTGCAACCAGTCAGAATTTCTATCAAATGTTTAATGAAGCTAAACCAAAGATTTTTGAAGTTAATAATCTATTGGATAAAATTTCAGAAGAACTCAAACATTCTGCTAAGAAATTCCGTGAAGCAGATCAAATGAATTATATGATTGCGAAGGCGAAGTCCCAAAAAAATGTAGAATATTTAAAAGGTAGTATGGACGCGAATTTTGGTGATGGTAGAGTGTCACTTAAAGGTAGTGGAACTGTGATGAATGCCGAACATGAGTTATTTGATAATGCAAACTTTACCTTTAAAGCATTAAACGGTTCAGCAGAATTCAACATACCATATACGGTTGAGGCTGCTAAAGAAGATGTTTTACAACGAAATATTATAGGGGTAAAAATAGAAGGCGCTGTTGCAGAAGAGACTATAGCCTATAAATATAATTCTTCTAAAGGTTTTGGGGAGGAATTAACTCTTACTAGCAAACAAGGAGTAGCTTCTTATGTACAGGGGATTGAGGGATTTTCTTTTAAAAGTGAAAACATGATAGCTTTGCAAGTATACGAAGCGGAAATTACGAAGATTAAGATACCTGATTATATCCCTGTATTAGGTGACTATGATATAGATGTTAAAGGTGAAATCATACTGGGTGGATATGGTTATAAAATCCGTGCAGGTGAAGAATCAGGATTTTCCGCAACAGCACCTAATGGTTATGGTGGAGGATTCTCATTTAAATTTAAGAAGGAAGAGTGAGGATGGGGTTAAAATGCGTAGAGTCACACAAATAGTAATATGTATTGCAGCAGTACTATTAATTACACTAGCTATGATAAATGGAGAAACGTGGAAAGATAAAATTGTTATTTCGCTGGCTGTTCTTATATTTACTGGATTTTCTCTAGTGTGGAACTCATTTGTTATAAATCTTATGGAAAAAGTCAATAAAAAAAGGGGGAATAAATAAATGAAACTTTTACCGATTGGAACAGTTGTGAAGCTAGAAGATATAGAACAATTTGTGATGATTATTGGAAGAATGGTTACTTCAGCGGATAAGCGTGAGTTCGATTATATAGGTGTTCCTTACCCAGTTGGCTATTTGGGTGAGGAAAAAGTATTATGCTTTAACCACGATAAGGTTGTGGAAGAAATGCATAGAGGGTATATGACTGAGAGTGAATTAGTTCTACGTGAGAAATTAGTAGAATTGTAAAAAAAACGTAAATCTTAAAGATATGATAGGAGAAACAAAATGGGGGAAGATAATGAGAATTATTGTAATCATTGGTATTATTATTCCTCCAGCGTTACTGTGGAGTGCACCTGATATCCCTCTAAATGTTAAACTTTTGTTTACAGGTTTACAATTAACTGTAGGATTCATCGCAGTAGTAGTGTTAGAGGTAATATTTAGAAATCGGAAAAAGAAGAGGGCCAAATAGATATAAATTGTATAGAATGACAGATGAAAATATTGGTAGCTAATCTTCTCAATGAAAGAAATTAACAGAAGCAGGGAGAAATCCTTGCTTTATTTTTGTATAGAATTATTAAGTAGAGTATCGTTAAATTAGGATACCTGAGGGGGATAGGGATCTGAGTTAAAGAAACAGTAGTCTTAAGAGTTATCTCACTGATTTAAACGAGTGTAAAAACTATAATTTTAATTACTATACAAACTTAAGTAGCATTTTCTTTTCAGTCCTTTCTCAGCTTTATGGAAACAAAAAGAGGACTCCCCTGGGCCAGTTGGTTTGCTGACTAGAAGTAGTCCTCTGTTAACTTGTGGTGTCTGATGGAGGCCTCCACAGTTTTAGCTTGTGAGAATACCCTCTCAATCCTTGATACTATTAGGTTTTATGACCCCGGAGAGGCTCGAACTCACGACCTCCACCCTGTCAAGGTGGCGCTCTCCCTGCTGAGCTACGGGATCTTCAAAAATGCTTATGTAATAGCATCTTTACTCATTATGTTAAAGCAATTATATATAATTAACTGAAATTTTACAATATTTTTATAGTAATCTTTTGAAAGGGAAGAATTTGGAATCAAGTTAGTAGTGTATTAAGGAATATATAAGTAGAAAGTTTAATTAAAGGTGGATTCGAATAAAGCGGTTATATTATTTTTTTCGATACCAATCCAAAGGATCTTCATCACTCAAATCAACAAGAAAAGGAAATACGAAGTGTAAAGGTAGGCTTATAAGTTCTGGCATAGCGTTTATTGTTTTCTTTGATAGGTATTGCCTTCCGAAACAATAGGGACAATCTTTTTCAAATGTCACGAGTATCGACCATACGTCTTTTACTTTCCATTTCGTTTTACAATACGTACAACGCGCCATGAAGTTCCTCCTCGGTTTTAGGTATTTTCTAATAAATCCCATTTTATTGTACTAAAGTCAAGTGTATTTCGTGTGATGAAATGTGAGTTTTTTATAAAAAGATAATAAAGCTATTACATTTCATCACACGAAACAAGCATACCCCCGTCCTAATTCCAGACCGGGAGTATGCTTGCTTAATTTTCAATATAGTGTACTGCATTGTACTCAACATATACCAATAAAGCTAAGGTTTATTCAATGATCATGCCCGATTGGTGAGGGTTAATTATATGTCCGGCGTTTACACATTGCCCAAATAACTTCGCGTTAAGTTTGGGAGAAGAATTTTTCCATTCTTACTGTATTTTTCGAATAACTCTGATAGCAGGAAAATAAAGTTTTTATACTCTGTGTCAGTTTTTTTTGGAGCATAGGATGCTGATAAATTTCTTCCTAAAAAACCTTCATAGTCAAAAAGTAAATCATTTTGATATTCTTTAAACTCATACTTTCCATCTTTAAAAAAGCTGTTAAACATTTCTGGCGTTTCCTCGATTCCACCGCTAAATCCTTTGAAGTTCGGGCAGGTTTTCTGGCAAATTTCTGCATTCTCTTTAATAATCGGACTAGTTCCATCTCTACTATTCCAAACAAGAGCAACATTTGCCTTTTGTTTCAAAATTCGTTGGCATTCGATTTTGAAAGCTTCTTTATCAAACCAATGAAATGCTTGAGCAACAGTTACTAAATCTACACTATTTTCTTTTAAAGTGGTATTTTCGGCAGTTGCTTTTATGGATTGAAAACGAGAATATTGGCTTAACGATTGTTCTGCCATTTTTCTCATGTCATCATTTGGCTCAACTCCAATAACATGTAAACCACTTTCAAGTAGCTGTCGGCTAAATATCCCCGTACCTGAACCAATATCGGCCACAATCTGATTCTCATTTAGTTCGTTAGCTGAGAGCAAATACTCAATATATTCATCGGGATAACTAGGTCGATATTTCGCATATATATCGGCCTTGTCAGTAAAATTTTCTGTTGTTTTCACCGTACTACCTTCTTTCCAGCAATATTATGTATAGAAATAGGAACTAAATAGTAATTTCCGCATCGGTCTCTAAGTTTACAACGTAAAAGTCCAGCTAAATGGGGCTGCCTTAGTTCTCTTATTCAAATTATACTATTTTACATGATATCTTCCAAAAAACCATGATTTCTTATTCATCTAAATGGTTTAATTGTTGAATACTATGACCATTTGTATATGGAACGAGAGGTATGTAGGATAAGAGGCTTCCATTTTCAATATTTAAATTGGCCAATATATCCTTTTTACAATTTACTTAAAATCATGTATAACAGAGATACAAGATTATTTTATAAATATTCAAAAGTAAAGGGAGAATTATCGTAATGGTAAGGAAAACGTTCAAGATGCGTGTATCTAGAAATAGAACGATTTCGATTAATGGCTCGATTCTTGATGTGGATGTTACACATGATGAGTTTTTACAAGAGTTTGTTGAGTGGGTCGATTCTAAAGGTTGGTCGTTTATGGGGATGACAGATGAGATTACACCCGAGGAAGCTAGTCAAAATTTAATAGATTCATTGATTGATGAGAAGGATAAGAAAGAATAATTCCTTCTTATTTTTTATTGTATATTCATGTTCTTTATCGTAAAAGTATGATATAGTAAAAAACAGTAAATGTTCTTCCAATTTAATACAAATTACATATGAATTGGCGGATTCAGTTTTTAAGCTGTGAGAGTATAGTGAAAAGGGAGAGTCATATGGTAAATTTTAAGAAAATTTTGGCTTTTATTACCGTTATTTGTTTATTTTTTTTGACACCTATGACGTTACGTGCTGAGACGAATATTGGAGTGAATCCAGAACAAGTGGCACCACCACCTAAGGAAGGGCCAAATGTTTTTAGTCAGTTTGCAACTACGATTGATGCGAAAACGGGAGATGTTTTGTATGACAAAAACGCACATCATCGTGCATTTCCGGCTAGTATGACGAAAGTTTTAACAGCAATTTTACTTATGGAGCATACAAAGCCAGAGGATCAATTTACGTTTTCGCAATTAGCATTAGATCAAGAGAAGAGTAATTATCAAATTGAGTTTCAACCTGGTGAGACGATTAATAGAAATACTGCGCTTATGATTTTAATGGTGCTGAGTGCGAATGATGTGTCGTATGCGATTGCGGAGCGTATTGGCGGAAGTGTTGAGAATTTTGCTCATATGATGAATGAGAGAGCGAAGCAATTAGGTGCAACAGATAGTCACTTTGTCACGCCAAATGGATTGCATGATCCGAATCATTATACTACGCCATTTGATATGGCTATGATTACGAGAGGGGTACAAAAGTATCCAGAAATTTTGCAAGCAATGAATACGAAAAGAACGACAGTTACGACATCTAGGCAGACGGTGTCTATTTTTAACAAGTCTACTTATTTTGAAAATCCATATAGCATTGGTGGTAAGACGGGTTTTACAAATGAAGCGCGCAATACACTCGTTTTATTAAATGAGAAGGATGGAAATCGTATTATAAATGTAGTAATGGCTTCTCAAAGACCTGAAATTTATGAAGATTTGAAGCAGATGGCGGACTATTCTTTCGGTCAATTTGTGAAGCAAACAGTACTAGATAAACATAGTTGGCATCAAAAGACAACATATTTAAATAAAGATATTGATAGCGAACTTGAGCAAAGTGCAGAACTTATGCTTAAGAAAGATGAAGGGAAAAACGTAAGGACGATTTTCCGTGCGGCTTCATTAGATAAAGATTCTTTATATCATAAAGGAATTCATCGTGGTGAGGTAGTTGGGGCAGTTGATATTACGAAAAATAATCAAACAATTGCGACGGTAAATGTTCTTTCAAAAGAAGATGTTACTTTTGTGATGCCTAAAAAAGAAATGGCTACACCTGAAGTAAAGGAATCAAATGTGAAAATAATAAGCATTAGGATAGGTGCCGCTGTATTATTTGGAGCCATTTTATTTGTAGTGTTACGCCGAAATACAACAGGAATGAAATCAGAAGAAAAATAAATTATTAGTTAAAAGGCTGTGAAGAGACTTTGTCACAGTCTTTTTTTATATTTTAAATAACTAATAATTGTAAATTTTCTTATTGCATTTCCATTTTGTTCGTTATATTATTTAGTTGTGTTCTTGTTAAAGAACGAAGGTGGATATTGCATACTTCAAATAATATAAAACAACGGAGAGGGAGAGAAACGATGAAATTAATTTGGAAGGTGATTAGCAACGTTATCTCATTTGTTTTATTTGCATTAATGGTTTGTTTAGCTTTTGTAGTTATTTCTTCAAAAGCAAGTGGTGGTGATCCAACGGTGATGGGATATCAATTTAAGAGCGTTCTTTCAGGATCGATGGAACCGACATTTTTAACAGGATCAATCATTGCGATAGAGCCGACGAAAGATGGTTCTAAATATCAAAAAGGTGATGTTATTACCTTTAAAGAGAAAGATGAAAAAATTATCACTCACCGTATTATCGGTGTGAAAGATACAAATGGAAAAGTAATGTATGAAACAAAAGGGGATAACAACAACGGTGCTGATTTAGAACCAGTACTTGCGGAGAATGTAATTGGAAAATATGCGGATATTACAGTTCCTTATGCAGGGTATGCATTAAATTATGCGAATTCAAAAGCTGGAGCTGCTTTACTTCTTATTATTCCAGGAGTCTTTTTACTAGGCTATTCCGCGATTTCTATTTTTAGTGCAATCCGTAGCATCGACGGAGAAAAGAAAGAGAAAAAAGTAGAACAATCCGTCTAGTTCATTTGGTTATACTTTCCGTTTAGGAAGTTGACAAATATATAAATTAAGGGGATATGGACATGACTTTAAAGAAAAAATTAGGGATGGGTATCGCATCAGCAGTATTAGGAGCAGCATTAGTTGGTGGAGGAACATTTGCGTACTTTAGCGATAAAGAAGTGTCAAACAATACATTTGCATCTGGGACACTTGATTTAGCACTGAACCCATCAACAATTGTGAAAGTAGATAATTTAAAACCAGGTGATACGATTGAAAAAGAATTTAAATTAGAGAATAAAGGTACATTAGATATTAAAAAAGTGCTACTAAAAACAGATTACAATGTAGAAGATGTGAAGAAAGATAATAAAGATGATTTTGGTAAACATATTAAAGTAACATTCTTAAAAAATGTAGACAAGCATGAAACAGTCGTAAAAGAAACGACGCTAGATAAATTGAAGGGTGACACACTTACTGCGGTAAATAACGATTTATCTGCTTGGTTCTGGGATGAAAAGGGTATTTCGGCAGGTAAGTCTGATAAGTTCAAAGTGAAATTCGAGTTTGTTAATGATACAAAGAAAGAACAAAACGAATTCCAGGGCGATAAACTTCAATTAAATTGGACATTTGAAGCACAGCAAGGCGAAGGTGAAAATAAGCAATAATGACAAGAAAAAGAGACTATCAAAAAATGATAGTCTCCTTTTCTTTTAAAAGGGAAATGTAAAAAGAAAGATAATTTCTTATATCATTTTATAATTCACTTTATTATAATAAAGGTATAGTTCTTGATAAAGAACAAGTTGTTCGATAGGAGAGATTAAAATGCTGAAGCAACCTCGTAAATTCAAAAAGATGCTTATATTGCCATGTTTGTGTTCTATTACTTTTTATTTAGGCTCTCAAATGATGACTTATACAGAAGCAGCTTTCATTCATGAAACGAAAGTAGAGGGCACTATTTCTACAGCAAGTATTTTTCCAAAAACAGTTGATCAATTAAAAGAACAAGCTAAGAAACATAAGGAAGTTATTTTGCATGAGTATGAAGGAATGAAATCAAAAGTAACTGTTACTTCCACTCAAGAGTTAGAACAGACGCTTGTTACGTGGAAGCAAGGGCGGGAGAAAATAGTTGCTGAGAGAGAATTGTTACAAAAAGTATATGTATCAATAGAAGGTCCGTTTAATCAAGTACAAGAAGAGTTAAAAGGAAATAAAAATGAAACGAATAAGCAAGTATTCTCGTATGTGAATGCTGGTTATCATATAGTGAAAGAAAACTGTGAGTATGTTGACAAAGAAGTTAATTTACAAGTGATTGATAAACAAATTCAAGATTTTGAGAAGTTACTAGTAGATGAAACAACAAAACTAGAAGAGAGTAAGAAACAAGAGGAACAGAAAAAACTAGAAGAGAGCAAGAAACAAGAGGAAGCGAAAAAACTAGAAGAGAGCAAGAAGCAAGAAGAAGCGAAAAAGCTAGAAGAGAAGAAGCAAGAAGAAGCGAAAAAGCTAGAAGAGAAGAAACAAGAAGAAGCGAGAAAGCTAGAAGAGAAGAAACAAGAGGAAGCGAAAAAGCTAGAAGAGAAGAAGCAAGAAGAAGCGAGAAAGCTGGAAGAGAAGAAGAAACAAGAAGAACAGAAAAATAAAGATAGCAAGTAAAATACAGCAACATTTCAGATTGAATAGAGGTTATAAAGCCGAATAGGTGAGAGAAGAGCATTATTGCAACTCGCTTATCCGGCGTGTCCTCTTTCGTTTAACAATACACGCCAAAAAGCGGATACGAGAAAACTAGTTGGCGGCATGGTAGTGAAGGATAATAATTAGTTTAAGTATTAGTTATCGTTTTTTTATTTCTCAATATTTTTTAGAAATTTCAGAATAATATTGAGAAATGAAAATAACTGAAAATACTAATAAAAAATTGTTGTACTTATATAGTTTTGTTCGTTATAATGAACTTAAGGTTTTTAAAAGAGAACGAATGTTAGCGAAGCTAATATAGTTTTCTTTATGTCCCTTATTGAAAAATTATAGGGGTAAAAATATAAAAAACAGCTAGGGGGAATTGATTGTGAGTCTGAAAAAGAAATTAGGTATGGGAGTTGCATCAGCGGCACTGGGGTTATCTTTAATTGGTGGAGGAACATTTGCATACTTTAGCGATAAAGAAGTATCAAATAATACATTTGCAGCTGGGACGTTAGATCTTACATTAGACCCTAAAACGCTTGTAGATATTAAAGATTTAAAACCAGGGGATAAAGTAAAGAAAGAGTTCTTATTAAAGAATAGCGGTTCGTTAGCAATTAAAGACGTACAATTAGCGACAAAGTATACTGTGAGTGATTTAAAAAATGATAACGCTGGTGAAGACTTTGGTAAGCACATTAAGGTGAACTTCATTTGGAATTGGGATAAACAAAGTGAGCCTGTATACGAAACAACATTAGCTGATTTACAAAAAGAAAATCCAGATGTTTTAGCTAAAGCAATCTTTGCTCCTGAATGGGGAGAAAATGGTGGTTTAGCAGCTGGTACTGACGATTACTTATGGGTAGAATTTGAATTCGAAGATAAAGGTGATCAAAATAAATTCCAAGGTGATTCATTGAGCTTAGAATGGACATTTAATGCTCACCAAGGAGAAGGCGAAGCAAAAGAATAAATCAAAAAGCGGGGAATCCCCGCTTTTTTTATAAAGAAAAAAGAAGTGCTGGTCGTAAGCACTTCTTTCTATTTATTATTTTTGATCTTGCTTCCATTTTGTAAATTCAAGAAATTCACGAAATTGTTCTTTGGAGACACCTGAGCTCATTGCATCTTTAACGAGTTGTGTCCATTCGGAGTCTAAGTGATTTTCCTTTGTTGTTTCATCATGAAGTAAACTATCAACTGGAATTTGTAGAACTGCTGCGATTTTTTCAAGAAACTGAATGGAAGGGTTTTTTTGTAAATTTCGTTCTATAGAACTAATGTAAGATTTAGCAACACCGGCTTTTTCGGCAAGTTCAGTTAATGAAATACCTTTTTGTAAGCGCAGGCGTTTTATACGTTCTCCAATCATATTTGCGCACCTTTCTATCAATATGTCGTCGTCTTATGATGCCATTATTATAACATAAACTTCGTTAAAAAGAACAAACCTATTGAGCCTGACTGGATGACTTCATACGTTGGAAAAAATGTTCGATATCTTGCAGAGCGATACCAGAGTCGAGAGCTTCAAGTATTAAATCAATCCATTCTTGATCCAGTGCGTCAGTCTTATCTTTGTACAAATGTAATTCCTCCCTAATTATCGGTCATAACTGCTGCTACAGAATGCTTGATAATGCAATCGAATTTTGTATTTATGTAGTGAATTATCAAATATTTTGTAGATAAAACAAAGATAAAATCCCCATTAAATTCCCTCTATGGCGATTATAAAGTTTCTGACAAATATTTTCAATATTTTCAGAAAACATTGTTGAATTGTGATATATTCGTATGCTAACTTTGAAATTTTTACAAATATATTAAAAACATTACATAATATGACTAAATATTGAAAAAATATTGAATTTTTAATAAAATTCAATTTGTAATACATATTATTTATTAGGGGAGGAAATAAGGGATGAACAAGAAACCGTTCAAAGTTTTATCATCAATCGCTTTGACAGCTGTATTAGGTCTTTCATTCGGAGCAGGTGGCCAGTCTGCATATGCTGAAACGCCTGTGAATAAGACAGCTACGAGCCCAGTTGATGATCATTTAATTCCGGAAGAACGTTTAGCAGATGCGCTAAAAAAACGTGGGGTAATTGATTCGAAGGCTTCAGAGAAAGAAACAAAGAAAGCTGTCGAAAAATACGTAGAGAACAAAAAGGGTGAAAATCCGGGGAAAGAAGTAACAAATGGGGACCCACTTACGAAAGAGGCATCTGACTTTTTAAAGAAAGTGAAAGATGCAAAAGCAGATACGAAAGAAAAGTTAGACAAACCTGCAACAGGAACATCTGCAGCGACAGGCCCAGTTAGGGGCGGTCTAAATGGTAAAGTACCAACATCTCCAGCAAAGGAAAAAGCGTACAATGGTGATGTTCGTAAAGATAAAGTACTCGTTTTACTTGTAGAGTACGCTGATTTTAAACATAACAATATCGATAAAGAGCCTGGCTATATGTATTCGGAAGACTTTAACAAAGAACATTATGAAAAAATGTTATTCGGTGATGAGCCATTCGCATTAGAGGATGGAAGCAAAATCGAAACGTTTAAACAATATTATGAAGAGCAATCTGGCGGTAGTTATACAGTAGACGGAACAGTTACAAAATGGTTAACAGTTCCTGGTAAAGCTGCTGATTACGGTGCGGATGCTGCTACAGGTCATGATAATAAAGGACCAAAAGGACCACGTGATTTAGTAAAAGATGCATTAAAAGCAGCTGTAGATAGCGGTATTGATTTATCTGAGTTTGATCAGTTCGATCAATACGATGTAAATGGTGATGGAAATCAAAAGCAACCGGACGGTTTAATTGATCACTTAATGATTATTCATGCAGGTGTTGGACAAGAAGCGGGCGGTGGTAAATTAGGTGACGATGCAATTTGGTCACATCGCTGGACAGTTGGACCAAAACCATTCCCAATTGAAGGTACACAAGCGAAAGTTCCATATTGGGGCGGAAAGATAGCGGCATTCGATTACACAATTGAGCCAGAAGATGGCGCAGTTGGTGTATTCGCGCATGAATATGGTCATGATTTAGGCCTTCCAGATGAGTATGATACAGACTATACTGGTCATGGTGAGCCAATTCAAGCTTGGTCTGTTATGAGTGGCGGAAGCTGGGCTGGTAAGATTGCAGGAACAACGCCAACGAGTTTCTCACCACAAAATAAAGAGTTTTTCCAAAAAACAATTGGTGGTAACTGGGCGAATATCGTAGAAGTAGATTACGAGAAATTAAATAAAGGTATCGGTCTAGCAACATATTTAGACCAAAGTGTTACGAAAACGAACCGTCCAGGTATGATTCGTGTAAACTTACCTGATAAAGATATAAAAACGATTGCTCCAGCATTTGGTAAGCAGTATTACTACAGCACAAAAGGTGACAATCTTCATACAACGTTAGAAACACCGCTGTTCGATTTAACGAATGCAACGAATGCGAAATTTGATTTCAAATCGTTATATGAAATTGAAGCAGAGTATGATTTCCTTGAAGTACATGCTGTAACAGAAGATGGGCAAAAAACGCTAATTGAAAAACTTGGTGAGAAAGCAAATAGTGGAAATGCAGATTCGACAAATGGAAAATGGGTTGATAAATCATATGATTTAAGCCAATTCAAAGGTAAGAAAGTAAAATTAACATTTGAGTACATTACAGATGGTGGTTTAGCATTAAATGGTTTCCTACTTGATAATGCTTCATTAACAGTAGATGGTAAAGTAGTATTCTCTGATGATGCAGAAGGTACACCACAATTTAAATTAGATGGTTTTGCAGTTTCTAACGGAACTGAGAAGAAAAAACATAACTACTATGTAGAGTGGAGAAATCATACTGGGTCAGATAGCGCATTGAAATTTGCTCGCGGTCCAGAATATAACTCTGGTATGGTTGTATGGTATGCAGACTCAGCTTACACAGATAACTGGGTTGGTTTACATCCAGGACATGGTTTCCTTGGTGTAGTTGACTCTCATCCAGAAGCAATTGTAGGAACTTTAAATGGTAAACCGACAATTGACAGTAGTACACGATTCCAAATCGCTGATGCGGCGTTCTCATTTGATAAAACGCCAGCATGGAAAGTTGTATCTCCAACGCGCGGAACGTATACGTATAATGGCTTAGCAGGTGTACCGAAGTTTGATGATTCGAAAACGTATATTAATCAACAGATTCCAGATGCAGGACGTATTTTACCGAACCTTGGCCTGAAGTTTGAAGTAGTAGGACAAGCTGATGATAATTCTGCAGGTGCTGTTCGTTTATATCGTTAATACAGTGAAACTACCGAGAGATTTTCTCTCGGTAGTTTTTTTTGTGAGCAATGAATTTTATATACAAGAAGAAATTATATATAATGTAACTTTACGAATGAAAATTAGTTACATATAAAGTCTATATAAATAATGAAAGAATTAGATAAAAATAGTGAGAGCAGGTGAATGAATGAGTGTTTCTTCTATTGTAAATAAACAAAAGGCATATTTTTATAATGGCCATACGAGAAGTATAGAAGTGAGAAAGAATAATTTGAAGAAGCTTTATGAAGGCATTCAGCGCTTTGAAGAAGAAATATTTCAGGCATTGAAATTAGATTTAAATAAGTCAGTTCATGAGTCGTTTACAACGGAAGTTGGATATGTATTAAAAGAAATTTCCTTTCAATTAAAGCACATTTCATCGTGGAGTAAACCGAAGCGAGTTCGAACAGCACTTACTCACTTTGGATCAAAGGGGAAAGTAGTGCCAGAACCGTACGGTGTGACACTTATTATTGCACCGTGGAACTATCCGTTTCAATTAGCAATTGCACCACTTGTAGGGGCGTTGGCAGCTGGAAATACAATCGTTTTAAAGCCGTCAGAGTTAACGCCAAACGTTTCTAAAGTGCTGACGAGAATGTTAGGCGAACTATTCCAAGAAGAGCTTGTAGCGGTAGTAGAAGGCGGTGTAGAAGAGAGTACAGCTTTGCTAAAGGAACCATTTGATTATATTTTCTTTACAGGTAGTGTGGGCGTTGGGAAAGTTGTCATGGAGGCAGCTGCGAAACAGTTGACGCCGCTTACGTTAGAACTTGGCGGAAAAAGCCCATGTATTGTACATAAAGATGCAAAAATAGACGTAACAGCAAGACGAATTGTTTGGGGGAAGTTTTTAAATGCAGGGCAAACGTGTGTAGCGCCTGATTATATGTATGTGCATGTTTCCGTGAAAAAACAGTTAATTGAAGCGTTGCGATATGAAATTGAGGAGCAGTATGGAAAAGAGCCACTGCACAATGATAATTATGTACGAATTGTGAGTGAACGTCATTTTGAACGTTTATGTACGTTTTTGAAAGATGGTAAAACTGTAATTGGCGGGAGCTATAAAAAGGAAACTTTACACATAGAACCAACAGTGTTAACAAATGTTACATGGCAAAGTACTGTTATGGAAGACGAAATTTTTGGTCCGATTTTACCAATTATAGAATATGAGAATATAGAAGACGTTATTGACACGATTCAGCAACATCCGAAGCCGTTAGCGTTATATGTATTTTCTGAAGATAAAGAAGTACAAAAGAAGGTGACGAGTAATATTTCATATGGCGGAGGTTGTATTAATGATGTTGTCTATCATCTTGCAACACCATATTTACCTTTTGGGGGCGTCGGAAGTAGTGGATTAGGGGGTTATCATGGGGAAGAAAGTTTTCGGACTTTTTCACATTATAAAAGCATTTTAGCCCAATCTACGGCATTCGATATGAAAATTCGTTATTCTTCTACAAAAAGTGCTTTAAAATTCATACGAAAGTTGTTAAAATGATGATGGTGTTTATCAGTAGGCGTAGCCGTATGATAATAGCCCCTTCGCAATGGAAGGGGTTTTTCTGTTCGACATTATGTATCATGCGAAAATGAATCAAACATACTACATAAAGAATAGAAGTGAACGCTTGCTAAATAACCATTTTTGTTTGGATCGAAACAAAAAATAGTCTATAGAACATAAATGTTTATTCATGAATATAAAAATTAAAATTTAAAATTTAAGGTAGATAGGACGGGAAAATGAAAAAGATTATTAAAGTTGAAGCAGTAGAAAAACATTTTGGAAATCAAGTGATTATCCCACCGCTTTCTTTAGATATTAAAGAAGGGGAATTTTTAACAATTTTAGGGCCGAGTGGTTGCGGGAAAACGACATTACTTCGTATGATCGCAGGGTTTGAAACTCCAACTAAAGGGAATCTTTTATTAGATGATGAAAAGATTAACGATTTGCCACCATATAAGCGTCATATGAACCTAGTGTTCCAACATTATGCGCTATTCCCACATATGAATGTGGAGAAAAATATTTGTTTCGGTATGAAAATGCAGAAAGTACCAGCAGCAGAACAGAAAGAGCGTGCTGAAGAGGCAATGCGTTTAACGCAGTTACTTGAGTTCCGTAATCGTAAACCTGCAAAGCTTTCTGGTGGACAGCAGCAGCGTGTAGCAATTGCGAGAGCGATTGTAAATAACCCGCGTGTATTATTACTAGATGAGCCACTTGGGGCGTTAGACTTTAAATTAAGAAAAGATTTGCAACGTGAATTGAAAAACTTACAACGTAATTTAGGAATTACGTTCATATACGTAACGCACGATCAAGAAGAAGCGATGAGCATGAGTGATCGTATTGTCGTTATGAATAAAGGACATATTGAACAAATTGGAACGCCGAAAGAAATTTACAATAAGCCGAAAACGATGTTCGTTGCGACATTTATCGGTGAAAATAATATTGTGAAAAACGGGGAAGGCTATGTAGCAATTCGCCCTGAAAACGTAAAGGTACGTTCGGTTGAAGAGCCGATTTTAAAAGAATACCATCTTGGACATATTGAAGACGTTGAGTTTGTTGGAAATATGGAAAAGCTGTATGTACGTGACGAGAAAACATCAGAATTACTAATGGCATATCAAACTGCTGAAGAAGCAATGCAGTGGAGCATTGGAGATAATGTATACGTAGGCTGGGAGCAAGAGGACGAGGTGACCTTAAATTGAAAAAAGGGAAATTACTCGCACTACCTACAGTCGCGTGGCTGTTAATCTTCTTCCTAATTCCCCTTCTGTTTGTATTGGCATTTGCCTTCATGCAGCGCGGAGCATACGGAACAGTGGAAATGAAATTTACGTTAGAGAATATAGCTCGTGTGTTTGATCCACTATACATGGGAACGTTATGGGAAACTGTTAAGATTGCAGTTATTACAACAGTAATCTGTTTAGTAATTGGTTATCCATTTGCTTATACAATTACAATTGTTGATCGTAAATACCGTTCCATTCTTTTATTATTGGCAACGATCCCGTTTTGGATTAACTTCCTTGTTCGTTCATACGCATGGATTGTTATTTTACGTTCACAAGGTCTCGTAAACACATTGCTATTGAAACTAGGTATTATTAGTGAACCTTTAAATTTACTATATAACACACCTTCTGTAATACTCGGAATGGTCTATTCTTTATTACCATTTATGATTTTACCGGTGTATGCAGCGATTGAGCAGCTTGATAAGCGTAAGCTAGAAGCAGCTTACGATTTAGGAGCAACACCAGCGAAGGCATTTTGGAATGTTACTGTACCAATGACGATGTCAGGGATTGCTACTGGTTCTATTTTAGTGTTTGTTTCTTCTATCGGAATGTTTGTTGTATCAGACGTTATGGGTGGATCGAAAGTAGCGTTAATCGGAAACGTAATTCAAAATCAATTCTTAGGAGCGCGTGACTGGCCGTTTGGATCTGCGTTATCTATGATTGTTGTTCTATTCTCTGTTCTGTTAATTTACTTATATTATCGTGCAACGAAAGTATATAAATATGATGGGAACGGAGGGGAATAGAGAAAGATGAAGAAGTTTTTAGTTTCTTATTCTTGGTTAATTTTATTGTTCTTGTATTTTCCAATGATGGTTTTAATGGTATATTCCTTCAATGATTCTCGCATTAATGCGGAATGGGAAGGTTTTACGCTTCATTGGTATACAGATTTATTTCAAAAGCAAGATGTTATTGATGCGTTTGTAAATAGTATGACGATTGCGATCGTAACGACGATTGTAACGACAGTTCTTGGTGTGATTTTCGCGCTTGCAGTACATCGTTATAAATATCGTTATGAAGGGGCTATTAACGGTCTTGTGTATTTACCAATTTTAATTCCTGATATTTTAATGGGATTATCTTTACTTATCTTATTTAGTCAATTAGGTATGGAACTTGGCAAAACAACAATTATTATCGCGCACATTACATTTAGTATTTCATTTGTTGTCGTTATTTTAGCAGCACGTCTTTCTGGTATGGGACGTGATTTAGAAGAGGCTGCGAATGATTTAGGAGCAACGCCGTGGCAAACGTTTCGTTATGTAACGTTCCCGGCAATTGCACCAGGAGTTGTTTCAGCAGCATTATTAACATTCACATTATCAATTGATGATTTTGTAATTAGTTTCTTCGTATCAGGACCAGGATCAACAACATTGCCATTATACATTTACAGTATGGTTAAGCGCGGAGTATCACCAGAAATTAATGCGCTTTCTACAATTTTAATTGTAGCTATCGTAGGATTAATGGTTCTATCTGAAATCTTCCGTAACAAAGGTGCAGATGGTGAAGAAAACTCTGGAGGACACCTTCCTTTATAATACGAACGATATAGAAAGTACGAGGGGGTAATAAACCGATGAAATTAATGAAAAGATTAGCCGGCGCAGCGATTAGCTTTAGCCTTGTTGCTGGTGTACTTGCTGGTTGTGGTGAAAAGAAAGAAGAGTTAAACATTTATAGCTGGGCTGACAATTTTGATGAGCAAGTGCTAAGAGATTTTGAAAAGAAATATAACGTGAAAATTAACTATGATAAGTATGCAAGTAATGAAGAAATGCTTGCGAAATTACAAGCTGGTGGCGCGAAGTATGATTTAATTCAGCCGTCTGATTACATGGTTAAAACAATGGCGAAAATGGATTTATTAGCGCCGTTAGACAAAAAGAATATCCCGAATATCGAAAATATGGTTTCTAATTTCAAAACACCGGCTTTTGATCCAGAGAATAAATATTCTTTAGTATACACTTGGGGTGTAACAGGGATTGCATACAATAAAAAGTATGTGAAAGAAGCTCCTACAAGCTGGGCTGACTTATGGAATGAGAAATATAAAGGGCATGTAACTTTATTAAATGATTCTCGTGAAGTATTAGGTATGGGTCTTAAGAAAAACGGCTTCTCAAACAGCACGAAAGAAGATGCACAGTTAAAGACAGCAGCAACTGATTTACAGAAGCTACTTCCAAACTTATTAGCATTTGATACAGATAATATTAAACAAAAATTCATTACAGAAGATGCTTGGATCGGAACAGTTTGGTCTGGAGATGCAGCATTTATCGCAAAAGATAATAAAGATGTAGAGTATGTTGTACCAAAAGAAGGCGGCACAATTTGGGCTGATACGTTAGCAATTCCAAAAGGCGCGAAAAACAAAGAGCTTGCAGAGAAGTTTATGAACTACTTATTAGATGAAAAAGTAAGTGTGAAAAACTACGAGTCAATTGGATACAGTAATCCAAATGAAAAAGCTCATCCCCTTCATAGTAAAGAATATCGTGATAACCATATGATTTTCTTAACGAAAGAAGAATTAGATCGTACAGAATGGCTTGTTGATGTAGATGATAAGTTAAAAGACTATGATCGTTACTGGACAGAGTTAAAAACAAAAGGTAAATAGTAAGAAAATGCGGTTTCTAAAGTAGAAATCGCATTTTTTCATAGTAGGAGGAAATCGTTTGAAAAAGAAGTTACATCAATATGAGCTAGTATGTATCGCTTTATTACTTGCTGTATTTGGTATTGTTGCTTGGCGCGTACATGCGGGTGGTGTTACAGTGATGGATACATATGTCCGAGCATTAGTAAAAGGATTACAAACAGAAGATTCGCTTACATTTTTCTCGCATTATACAAAATTAGGGTCTGCCATAGGAATCGTAACTACGCTCGTTATAAGTTTACTTGTTTTTTGGAGAAAACGTTATTATGCTGCGATGATCGTGTATCCAGTTGGTATTTTAGTAACACATCTTGTAAATAAAGGGATAAAGGAAATTGCGAAAAGGGAGCGTCCGTCGTTAAATGAAGCGCTGGATGCACTTGGGTATAGTTTCCCTAGTGGGCATGCAATGTTATCTATTATGACATTCGGGTTTCTTGCTTATATCATTGCCGCTAATTTGAAGAGTGTAACTGGGAAATATGTTATAACGATTTTGATGGGAATCGTAATTGTATCGATTGGATTAAGTAGAGTTATTTTAAATGTGCATTATCCAACTGATATTTTAGCTGGTTATTGCGTAGGTGGTATTTTGTTAATTATGGCGATTTATTGCCATCGTTTACTCACCGAGAGATTGGGACTTAATAAAGAGAGATAAAAAACGTCTGGAAAAACTATCATTATAGTGTTTCCAGACGTTTTTTGTTTGTACGAAGATGTGATACAGTATAAATGACAATTGAATTATTTAAAGTAGGTGAAAATGTGTGAAAACAAATGTACATAAAGTAGATAAGTGGGGGAAGTTAGGCGCTTTTTTGTATCAGTTTCGTTATACGGTAATTGTAGCATTACTATTGCTAGCGATAGGACTCGGTATTTTCGCTCCAAAGTTACCAGGAGTATTAGGTGGTGACGGTTTCCAAACAGAAGGGGACTATCAAAAAACGAAAGAAATTTTAGATAAAGATTTTAAGAGGTCTCAAGATACACTCCTACTCGTTTTTGAAAAAAATAAAGGTGTTTCACATGAGGAATTTCAAAAGCAAGTAGAGGGAATTGTAAAGAATGTACAAGAGAAAGAGACTTATGAATCTTTCCATCACCCAGTGCAAAATAAAGAAATGTTACAAGATGATATCGGCTATGCGACAATTTTATTTTCCGGGAAAACAAATAAGGAACGAATGGAAAAGACGTTACAATTTGCTGATAAAATCGAAAAGGAAAGTAATGCAGCGTTAAAAGTAACGCCGACAGGATTTCCAAAAATTAATCAAGAGATTAATGAAAGAACGCAAAATGATTTGAAAGTAGCAGAGATGATTGGGCTACCAATTGCATTTCTCGTATTACTATTTTCATTTGGTAGCCTTTTGGCATCTATTTTACCAATTGTAAATGGGGCACTTAGTGTTATTAGTACGATGGGCATATTATACTTTATAGGTAGCGATAAGGAACTATCTATCTTTGTGTTAAATGTTGCACCGATGATCGGACT
Organism: Bacillus sp. Brlt_9; assembly: GCF_051948935.1. Classification (NCBI taxonomy): domain Bacteria; kingdom Bacillati; phylum Bacillota; class Bacilli; order Caryophanales; family Bacillaceae; genus Bacillus; species Bacillus sp. Brlt_9. The sequence continues at coordinate 168,851 of NZ_JAYJLO010000001.1, forward strand.
TGCATTATCTATTGATTTTGCGCTATTATTTGTAAATCGCTTTCGAGAGGAAGTTGCAAAGCGAACGGTAAAAGAAGCGATAGCAATTACATATCAGACAGCAGGGCGTGCAATCGTATTTTCAGGATTATGTGTATTTGTTGGATTATCCGGTTTGTTCTTCTTTAAAATTGATTATATTCAGTCAGTCGCAATTAGCGGCATGATTGTAGTGATTATGAGTATTTTATTTTCACTCACACTCCTTCCGGCGCTATTATCATTAATTGGGAAACGGATATTAAAAAAGAATCAAGTAGCGCATACGCCGGCAAAAGCGTGGCGTACATTTGCACAATTTGTAATGAAACATCCAATTGCGATGATTATTGTTGTTACAATATTTATTGTGATTTGCTTATTACCGTTACGTACAGCTAATTTGCAGTTTCCTGACGTGGAAGCTTTACCTAAACAAAGTGATACAAGAATTGCATATGAGAAGTACGAAGAGGCATTTAATGAAACGGCAAAAACACATGCTGATGTTACGTTAGTGATAGAGACGAAAAAAGATATGAAAGAAAAAGAAAGTTTACAAAAGGTAGAAGAAGTCGTTCAAAAGTTAAAAGACGATAAGAAAGTGCATGAAGTAAGAAGTTTATACGACGGATTAACAGGTATGAAAGCAGATCAAGTTGCTGGAATATTAGAGTCGCCAGAAGCAGCGAAACTAGCTCCTGTATTTGAAGTATATACGAAAGGGAATAAGACGACGATAGAAATCTTTCTAGAAACAAAACCACGTACTGAAACTGCTAAACAATGGGTTCGTGATTTTAAACAAAATTATAAAGAAACAGATGTTACGTATTATTTAGGCGGAATGACGACGTTCCAACAAGAGTTAGAAGATGAAATTAAAGATAAAGTTGCAATTGGTATGTCTGTTATATTTGGATCGACCTTTGTTATATTATTATTTGCATTCCGATCTATCCTCATTCCAATTAAGGCAATTATTATGAATATACTTAGTTTAAGCGCAACAATTGGAATTGTTGTTTGGTTATTTGAAGGTGGGCATTTTGGTTTAGAAGCAAGTCCTGTTCTATTTGTCTTACCAATCTTTATTTTCGGCCTCGTATTTGGGCTTAGCATGGATTATGAAGTCTTTCTTATTTCACGTATTCATGAGTTATATGAAGAAACAGGAGATAACGATCAAGCGACGTTAGAAGGACTTGTGTCAACAAGTAGAATCATTACATCCGCTGCACTAATTATGATTGTTGTAACTGGTGCGTTCGCCTTTACTGATATTTTACCAGTACGGCAGATGGGGCTTGGTGTTGCATTAGCGATATTTCTTGATGCAACAATTATTCGTCTTATGCTTGTACCAAGTTTAATGAAATTGTTTGGAGACTGGAACTGGTGGTTACCATTTCGAAAGAAAAGAGAAAAATCATCGTAAAAAATACTCATCTCATAGATGAGTATTTTTTTATGAATAGCAAGACCTACATTTTGCAAATAGTATGTGATAAGAACATTACATATAAGTAGGTGAAGGCAATGTTTCGTTATTTTAAGTTTAAGCTAAATGATACAGTACAGTTTGCAGAGAACGATGGGCATATGTATCGCATTGTCGGTTATCGGTTAGAAAAAGGGTTTTATCCAAAAGATGAATGGACTCATATCATTTATGAGTTGCTTAGAGATTTTGATGGATATACGATGGATGCGGAAGAAGAGGAACTTGTAAAGGTTATTCAAGTAGAGGATGAGTATTACAAAATACAAGAGGTATCGGGCTATCGTTATCCGGTAAAAATGAAGCAAAAGCAACAAGTGATGAAAGTAGAAAAGATGGATGACTTATTAGATACGTATAATGATTATAAAAGGTTGGCGGATTTCTTTAAAGATTTATCGTATGAACAAAAAGCGGAAGAAGTATTACAGGAAATGAAAAAGCGTAGAGCGTGAGGGGCAGTCTATTAGAAGACTGTCCTCTATTTTTGACGGTGCATCAAATTGTATTTTCCGTTACAATGAGAGAATCAATAGAAATAAGGTGATACAGTATGGAAACGAAGAAGAAGGGTGAATGGTGCGAAATTACTGTTCCAGCGAAATGGAATGGTATAAGTATTGAGTCATTATTAAAAATAGAATGGGAAATACCGAAAAAGTTGTTACATCAGCTTCGTATGGAAAAAGGTGTTACCGTTAACGGTGAACAGAGAAGATGGAATGAACTTTTAAAAGAAGGCGATAAGTTACAAGTGCATATGTTTATAGCGGAAGCATACGATGTAGAGCCTGAGTATGGTGAATTACATGTAGTGTATGAAGATGATCACGTACTTATTGTAAATAAGCCTGAGAAGATGGATACGCATCCTGCTGAAAAAGGCGGGACGGGAACACTGGCAAACCTTGTTGCCTTTCATTTTCAAATGCAAGGTTTAGAGACGAAGGTGCGTCATATTCATCGGTTAGATAAAGATACGACAGGTGGTGTCGTGTTTGCGAAGCATAGAATTGCAGGTGCAATTATGGATCGTTTATTAATGGAACGAAAAATTAAAAGAACGTATGCGGCGCTTGTGGAAGGGAAAGTAAAAAAGAAGCAAGGAACAATTGATGCAGCTATTGGAAGAGATCGCCATCATGCGACGAGACGACGTGTTTCTCCAAAGGGAGACCAAGCGGTCACATTTTATAAAGTAGAGAAGTATTTTAAGAACCAAAATGTTACGCTCGTAACGTTACAATTAGAAACGGGTAGAACTCATCAAATTCGTGTTCATATGAGTTATAATGGCAATCCATTAGTTGGGGATGTATTATATGGTGGACAAACGCAATATATGTCCGGGCAAGCATTACATGCGATGAAGATAAAATTCTTACATCCCATTACAAAAGAAGAGATTGAAGTGGATGTACCATTTCCTACAAAATTAAATCATACAATGAAAGAATTTCAAAGAATGAATGCGTAAAGTGTAAGTTTAAATTTGAGAAAAGTAGATTCTTGCAGGAATTTCTCTAAAAGAAGCGAAGCCGTTAAGAGAAAAGAGAGGTGAGAATCACTTGGTCAAATATAAATATATACTAGGAATATTTTTCGCTTGTCTTTTAGTTACTCTATGCCTTTATCCATATTTACCAAACCTTATGGCAGTACATTGGAATGAAAATGGTAGGCCGAACGAGTTTATGAGTAAACAAGTTGTTATAGCGTTTATTCCTTGTCTTATTATGTTTTTACATGGATTCGTGTATATTATTTCACATAATATATATAAGTTGAATGAAGGCGAACATATCATTATAAATGGATTTCTAAAGACAATTACTTTATTTATGTTGTTTATCCATATGCTCATTCTCTTTATTAATTTTGGAAGCGTGATATCTTTTCAGACAGGACTAACAATTGGAATTAGTATATTCCTTTTTATGGTTAGTAAAGGGTTTAAAAAAGTTAAGAGTATGGAAAAAGACCCAATTAAATTACAAAATATCCGTTTAGTGAGTAGGCGGATTTTTCAAGTGATGGCATGTAGTATATTGTTCTCATTGTTTTTGAACTTGGAATGGGGATTTTATGTGTTACTTAGTGTAATAAGTTGTGGCTCTATTTTGTTTATGTTCTACATATTGTACTCATACATAATAGAAAGTTATGAAACGTAAAAAAAGAGTCTTCTCATTATGAGAAGACTCTTTTAATCTATTTACTTCGTAATAAATTGTTGTGTCCAGTAGTTGCCGCTTTCTACATAGCCAACACCGATGTGAGTGAAGCCGTTATTTAAGATGTTTGCACGGTGTCCAGCGCTGTTCATCCAAGCTTGTACTACTTCTTCAGGTGTACGTTGGCCTTGAGCAATGTTTTCACCTGCAGACTTATAAGAAATACCAAATTTCTTCATCATGTCAAACGGAGATCCGTAAGTAGGGCTATTATGATCAAAGTAGTTATTTTTTTGCATATCTTCAGATTTAATACGTGCTACTTTGCTTAATTCAGTATCGATTTGTAATGCTGGTAAGCCTTGTTTTGTACGCTCAGCGTTTGTTAATTCAACAACGCGTTGTTCGAACTCGCTTAAAGATTTTGCTTCTTCAGCAGGCTTTTGCTCAGCAGGTCTTTGTTCAGCTGGTTTTTGAGTATTGTTGTTTTCAGCAGGCTTTTGAGTTTCTGGTTTTTGAACTTCTTCAGCAGGCTTTTGCTCAGCAGGTTTTTGTTCAACAGGCTTTTGAGTTTCTGGCTTAGCTGTTGGTTGCTCAGTTACAACATTTTCAGTTGGTTGTTGACCAGGAATGAAGCAGTTTGGTTGGAAATTTCCTTGTTGCCATTGTGCTAATGACTCAACTCCCATAGATTGTAAGAATGCTTGTAATTCTTGTTGGCTCATTTGCTTCATCATCACTTTAGAATGCTGAATATTTTGAACCTTTATGTTAGATGGTTGTACTGTTGCCGCTTGTGCATCTAAAGAAGATACTCCTAAAGTAAGTGCTGTTGCAGCAGCTACAGATAATAGAACACGTTTTTTCATAATGTTTGCCCCCATATTGTCTATGTTTTTATTTAATTTTTGCCAGCCGTCTAACTGACAAATTCATCGTAGCATAGATTTTGTGAGAAAAAAGATGGAAAAAAATTCATAGACTTAAAATTTACCTAATTTATCCTAAGGGAGGAAAGGGGGAGGAATAAGAGAAACATAGAGTATAAAAGGAATTTTCAGCATTTTTATACTTGGTTTTAAGAGGGTGTTTTTGGATAAATGTACCTATATTGAAAATGAAGAATCCTATTGTATCAATGGTTTGAGCATTTTTTTGAGGAATATACTGGATTGATTTTTACAAAACTGTAATGTTTCTGTTGTTCTTTTTTATAATAAAGTAACATATTTTTAATGTTGTAGCGGACAAAAAAGCGGCTATCTCTTTACGTAGACGAAGGAGATAGCCGTTTTCTTATTATTACGTATGTTACGAGTTATTACGAGTTGGTTTCAATTGCTTCTAATAATAGATCTACAATGTGAATTCCTCTCATTTTATGAGAAAGACCTTCTCGCTCAATGCCTAATTTCATTTGTAATAAACAACCTGGATTTGCAGTAACAATGGTTGCTGCGTCTGTTTCATTCACACGGTCCATTTTGTAATCTAGAAATTCCATTGATAACTCTGAATGAACAATATTGTAAATACCAGCGGAACCACAGCAACGATCAGCGTCTTTCATCTCACGGTATGTTGCGCCTTGAATTGCTTCTAGTAGCATACGAGGTTCTGAAGATGTTCGCATAACATTGCGTAAATGACAAGAGTCTTGATACGTAATAATTTGCGGTGTGAGTCGTAAGTCCTTTCGTTTATGGAAATCTAGTTCTACTAGAATAGCGGTAATATCTTTAATTTTAGAAACGAACTGCTTTGCGCGTTCAGCCCACTGTGGATCGTCTTTTAAAAGATAATCGTAGTCCACGAGGTAAGCTCCGCAACCACCGGCATTCGTAATAATATAGTCGATGTTTAAATCTTCGAATGCTTTTATATTGCGTTTCGCTAGTTCCTTTGCTCCGCTTTTTTCACCAGCATGCCCATGTAATGCCCCGCAGCAACTTTGTGTTTTCGGAATAACGATATCACAACCAGCTAACTGAAGAAGTTTCATCGTTGCGTTATTTGTTTCTAAAAACATTGTATCCATTAAACAACCTGTGAAGAATGCAACTTGTTTCTTCTTTGTACTTTCAGCAGGTAAAAATTCTGGGCGATCTTTCATTGCTTTCATTTTAGGGACTTTTGGTAGAACGAGATCCATCGTTGCAAGTGTTTCAGGGAATAACTTCATAATCCCTGTTTTATGTGTTAGCGTTTGTAAACCAGAACGTTGGTAAAATCCGATTAATCCTGTTAATGTTCTCATTCGATTTTGATGCGGGAATAGTCCTTCGAAAACGACTTTACGAACGGCTCTCACTGGCATTGAGAATTTCTTATTTTGATTTATAATATCACGAGCTTCTTCTAATAAATGTCCATAATTCACACCTGATGGACAAACTGGTTCACAAGCACGGCAGCCGAGGCAAACATTTAATGTATTTTCAACATCTTCATCTGGCTCAATTAAACCGTCAACGACTGCTTTCATTAATGCGATACGTCCTCGTGGTGAGTGAGATTCTTTATATCCAGATTGAATGTAAGTAGGGCAAGTTGGTAAGCAGAAACCGCATCGCATACAGTTTAGTAGTTCATCTTCACTTAATCGTTCTTTAAATTCCTTTTGAATGTTTTCTTTATTTAATGTTGTCATCGCTCAACCACCACTCTTTTACGAGTGTCTTTCGCGAACATCTTACCTGGATTCATAATGTTATTTGGATCGAATGCTTGTTTAATTCCTTGCATAGCAGCAATACCTTCTTTACCTAATTTCATTTCTAAATACGGAGCTTTCATCGCGCCAACACCATGTTCACCAGTAATGGTGCCGCCAAGTTCGATTGCTTTCGCAAATATTTCAGCAAAAGCTTGTTCAGCTCGGTGCATTTCTTCTTTATTACGAGCATCTGTCATACAAGTTGGATGTAGGTTACCATCCCCAGCATGTCCAAACGTACAAATAGGAATATTATATTTTTTTGCAATGGCATTAATAGCTTCAACCATCGGAGCAATTTGTGAGCGTGGTACTGTTGCGTCTTCCAGTATTGTTGTAGGTTTTAATCTTGCAAGTGCTGATAGTGCACTACGGCGAGCTGTCCGAAGTGCATCTGCTTCCGCTTCATCTTTTGCAACGCGAACATCGACTGCGTTCATAGAGCGGCAAACGTGAGCCATTTTTTCAATATCTCGATTGACAACTTCGGGCGGGCCATCTTGTTCAATTAATAAAATTGCTTTTACGTCAGTTGGTAAACCGATTTGTGCAAACTCTTCTACCACTTCAATTGTCGGCTGGTCTAAAAACTCAAGTGTCGCTGGAATGATTTTATTTGCAATAATTGAAGAAACTGCACGTGCAGCTTCATTTATATCTTCATATAGCGCAAGCATCGTTTTTTTCGTTTCAGGCATAGGAACAAGTTTTAATATTGCCTCTGTTACGACGCCTAGCGTTCCTTCAGAACCGATAAATAAACGAGTTAAATCGTAACCAGCTACATCTTTTGCTAATTTACCGCCAGTACGAATAATATCGCCATTTGGTAAGACAAGTTCAAGACCCATCACATAATCACGTGTGACGCCATATTTTAATCCGCGTAATCCACCTGAGTTTTCATTAATGTTACCGCCGATTGTAGAAATCTTCATCGAGCTTGGATCTGGTGGATAAAATAAACCTTTTTCTTCTACTTCTTTAATAATATCAAGTGTAATGACACCAGCTTGTACAGTAATTGTTAAATTCTCTTCATCAATTTCTAAAATATTATTCATATGGCGGAAGATAAGGACGATACCGCCTTCAAGTGGACATGTACCTGCACAAAGGTTTGTTCCAGAACCACGAACATATACAGGAATTTTGTGAGTGTTACATGCTTTTAATACTTGAGCTACTTCATTTGTATTACGAGGAGCAATGACTGCATCAGGCATTGCTTGGAAGTTTGGAGTGGCATCATAACTATACGTTAAACGCCCCATATTGGATGTATCTACATTATCTTCGCCAACAATGGATACGAATGAATGAATAATTTGCTTTTCTAACATTGGAAATCCCCCTCAAACTGTTAACGTATTTAGTCATAATAAAAAACGTTGTAACAGTGCTTTCATTATAATGATAAAAAAGTTGGGGGATTCTTTCTATGTATAATCCACTAAAGATTAATCTATTTTATCATTCTTTTTTGTATGATTATCTAATAAGAGGAGCGAGAAGTATAAAATGTTTAAGTCTTTGAATTGTTTTGGATCAAGTCCTGTATGCTCCTCAATCTTTTTAAGCCTGTAATGCAATGTGTTAATGTGTATATGTAATTGTTCAGCTGTTTGTTTATAAGATTGGTTATAATCAATAAATAAACGTAAAGTGTGCATAAGTTCAGGCGATGATAGTAAGTTTTCGATCGTGCGTCTTAGAAACTGTTCCCGCGTTTCAGCGGAAATATCTTGTAAGCACATTTCTAAACGTAAATCTTCATTAAACACAATCTTTTTCGTTTCAAGTGATACAGAAAGAGCTTGTAATGCTTGTTCGTACGATAAGTTCATATTATTTGGCGTAACGGATTGTCCAATCCCAATATATAAAGGAATAGAAAATAAAGTTTCACAGTCTTGTTTTAATCGGTTTAAAAATTGATATGTTTGCTCTTTAGAGTGTGTGGCTGTAAATAAAATAAATCGATCATTTCCCCAGCGAACAAATAGATGCTCCTTTGTTAATAGATTGCGTACGTGTTGCCAAATTTTGCGCTGAAGCATCGTGTCATTTTGATCGATTGAGAACAAAATAAGTTGTTTCTTCTTATATAAATCAATACCAAGTGTTTTTGCGCGATCGAGAAAGCTTGGAGACCAGTCTGTATTTTGAAGCCAATCAAAGACAAATGCTTCATAAGAACGGTGTTCAAGTTCTAGTTGTTCTAAAAAGTAGTTTTCGTGAATGAGTAGTTCGGTCATTTTACGTAATATTTCTCCGTATTGCGATATATTTTCAGGTTCACCTGTAATTCCAATGACACCAATTACTTCGTCGTGGAATAGTAAGGGAAGGTTCATGCCCGCTTTTACGCCTTGCAAACGTCGTTCATCTTCTTTTGTAATAATGACAGTTTTCTTTTGTTTCGCACAGCGGAGTGCACCTTCATGAAATTGACCGATTCTTTCTACATCTGTACTTGCGATAATAAAGCCTTGTATATTAATAATAATGATATTTTCTTTAATTAGTCTGCGTACTTCTCGTACAATTTTATTCGCTAAATCAGGAAAAAGCATAATTTGCACACCTCAAATTCTATTTGTTGTACATTATATATGTAAATGATGTAAGAAAGGGAAATTTCACACTTTCCACACATTTATTTGTTATTTTACAATTATAACGAAATCATCCGAAGATGGAGGGAATCTTTTGAGAAAGTATGTTTTTCTTCTCTGTTTTTTATTTCTATTAGTAGGGTGTCAAGGAAGTTCATATACACCGATTGCTAAAGATAAAAGTGTTATTATAACAACGAATATAAAAGAAGGTAGTATTAGTTTTGTTGATAAACAAACTAAAAAGTTAATTACGACATGGGAACTTAATGAACCAATGGCAGGAACCCTACTACTTCCAAACGGTGAGGACATACTTGTATATGGCAAGCAGTTAGAGTACATGTATGTATATTCACTAGCAGAAGGAAGGCAAGTGGACAAGTATAAAACGGGAAAAGGTATTGTAAATGTGATTGTATCCGAAGATAAAAAGCAATTATTTGCTGCTGATCAAAAGGCTCAAAAGGTAAGGTTTTTTACGGTAAAAGGGACAGAAACAGGGAGTGTGTCAACCGGAAAAGGACCAATAACGATGGTAGAGCACGATAACCAGTTATCTGTACTAAACTTTTATGATACGAAGTTAACGACAATTGATACAAATAAAAAAGAAGTAATCCAATCCTTTATGATTCCCCCAGCGTCAACGGGAGCGACAATTAGTCCGGATGGGAAAGAAATATGGATTGGCGGGCATGGTGATGGAAATCAAGTGAATGAGAAAGTATTAGTGTATTCTTTGCAGAGCGGGGAAATGGTACGTTCTTTACACGCCCCATTCATGCCTGTGAATATAACGAAGGATAATAAGTATGTATATGCATTGAGTCACGGCTCGAATACACTTAGAAAGTTTGATGTTGGCACGTATAAAGAGGTTGCTTCTGTAGAAGTAGGATCGAACCCATTTGCATTTTTGAAGAGCGGAGCAGAGGGATACGTAGCAAGCTATGATAGTGATGAATTGTGCGTCATGGATATGAAGAATTTGAAAATAAAACAAACAATTAAAGTCGGAAAAGGGCCGTTTCAACTCATAGAGAGAGAAGGGAAGGATAATGAGTAAATACAGGGTACTAGTTGTAGATGATGAAAGTGATATGAGGCAGCTTGTTGGCATGTACTTAGATAATTTCGGGTACGAGTGGGGAGAAGCTGAAAATGGAAAAGAAGCTCTACAAAAATTAGAGACGAATCATTATGATTTCGTTGTACTAGATATTATGATGCCAGAGATGGATGGACTTTCAGTTTGTAAAGAAATTAGAAAGACGTCAGATGTACCAATTATATTTTTAACAGCAAAAGGTGAAGAGTGGAATAGGGTGAACGGCTTACGTATGGGAGCAGATGATTATATTGTAAAGCCATTTAGTCCTGGAGAATTAATTGCTCGTATGGAAGCTGTGTTAAGACGTTATACAAAGCAAGAACAACAAGAGGAGGTTCAGTTTGGACCAATCCTAATTAATGAAAAAAGTAGGAAGATTGAGGCGGATGGTGAGCCGATTTCTCTTACAGTAAAAGAGTTTGATTTGCTCTATTTTCTTTGCCAACATACGGGACAAGTATTTAGCCGAGAGCAATTGCTGGAAAAGGTATGGGGATATGATTATGCCGGAAGTACAAGAACAGTAGATACGCATGTGAAAACGATGCGTTTGAAACTTGGAGAAAGTGGAAACTACATTCAAACTGTTTGGGGTGTAGGATATAAATTTGAGGTGTAACGTATGTTTACGATGGTACAGAAGCTTTGGCTGACAGTAGTATGTGCAGTATTTGTAACAGTTTCCTTTCTTTATTTTGTATCTTTATACTCGTACGAAAAACTATACGTTGATAATTTAAATGATTCATTAGTAATGGAGGGGAAGAGTCTTGCTGCGCAATATGATAAGCGTGAAGGTATATCAACTTTTGAAGAGAAAGTAAGAGCATTTGATCAAATATCTAGTTCAGACGTTCTTTTCGTATCCAACCCACGTGATTTAAGCGCATGCTTACCTTTTGATGTGCATCATCATTCTCTTATAAATGAAGGGGATAGGCAAGCATTATTAGATGGAAAAACTGTGACAAAAATAGGATATGAGGAGCATTTTGACCGGAATATTATGGGAGTTGTCATCCCTGTTTTAGAAAATAAAAAATTAGTTGGTATTGTATATTCTTATATTCCTTTAAAAAGTATAAAAGACTTAATATATGATATGGGCCTTATTTTGGCACCGTTAGCACTTGCTATAACTTTACTGACAATATGGATTGGTAGAAAAATTATTATTGCTATTACGAGACCACTTTCGCAAATGGAACGAGTTGCGAATCATTTGGCTACGGGAGATTTCTCAGAACGAATTACAATTTCTTCTGAAGATGAAATTGGACGATTAGGAAAAGCATTTAATAAAATGGCAAATTCTTTAGAGACAGAAGACGTAAAGCGTAAGGAATTTTTAGCTAACGTTTCACACGAGCTAAGAACACCGCTTAGTTATATAAAAGGATATAGCGAGGCTATTTTAGATGGTGTAGCGAAAGGACCGCAGCAGGAAAAAGTAACACAGCTCATTCATAAAGAAGCAGATCGTATGCAGCGCCTCGTTCATGATTTGTTAGATTTAGCACAATTAGAAGGGGAACATTTTCCGTTAAAGAAACAACCTATCGTTTTTTCACAATTGATTGAAGATGTGCTGGATACGTATGAGATTAAATTTATAGAAAAGAAAATTCGTATTTCAACAAATCTAAATCCAGAAATCATTGTAATGATTGATGAGGATCGCATGCAACAAGTGCTTCATAACGTGTTAGATAATGCGATACGGTATACAAATCAAAACGGGGATATCAATATAACTTTAGAACAAATCGATGATTACTGTGAATTAAAAATAAAAGATACAGGAATCGGTATTGATACAGAGCACTTAGAAAATCTTGGCGAACGTTTTTACAGAGTGGATAAAGCGAGAAGTCGTCAACATGGTGGAACAGGTTTAGGTCTTGCTATTGTAAGACAAATTGTTCATATACATGATGGACAGTGGCGAATTAAAAGTGAAAAAGGGAATGGGACGACGGTTATTATTAAATTGAAAGTACAGGATGGGGGGAGCATGTTCTAATTTTTAGGGCATGCTTTTTTATATAGGAGACAATAGTTATACAGAAAGATATAAATTAATATGTAAGAAATATCGAAAATTTGACGATTTTATGAACAAAACATTTGTACTTCTTACCAATTCGTTCTAAAATAGTTATGATGCAAAGTTCTTATAAATCGTTTCAATTGTTGTTTGGAAGATACTGAGGTGATTTAACTGGAGTACAAATCGATTAAACCGAAAAAAATTTACGAAGAAGTATCTGAAGCTATTTTAACAATGATTAAAAATGGTACGTTAAAACCTGGTGACAAACTACTTCCTGTACATCAATTAGCTGAGCAGTTTCAAGTTGGCAGATCTGCTGTTCGTGAAGCGTTAAGTGCGCTAAGAGCGATGGGCTTAATTGAGATGAAACAAGGAGAAGGTACATATGTGAAGAATTTCGATTCTTCTTCATTAACAAAATCATTAAACAATAGATTATTAATGAAGAAAGAAGATATTTTGAATTTATTAGAAGTACGAAAGGTGCTTGAAGTGGGGGCAGTTCGAGCAGCTGCGGCAAAACGTACGGAAGAAAATTTAAAAAATATGAAGCATTGGTTAGATGAAATGGCAAAGAGCATTGGAGATGAAAAAGCTGGTGAAAAAGCAGATTTTCAGTTCCATATGGGAATTGCGGAGTCTTCGCATAACAACATTTTACTTGAACTCATGAATCATGTTTCAGAGATGATTGCTGAAACAATTGGTGAATCAAGACGCATTATTTTATATGGTGAACAAACAACATCAGAACGACTTATAGAAGAGCATCAAGTTATATATGATGCAGTGTTAAAGCAAGATGTAGAATTAGCGCAGCAAGCAATGCTAGATCATTTAACAAATGTAGAACATATTGTCACAGGTAAAAACGATATAAATTCGTAATTTAATCTTTTAAAAATCAAATTTTTTGATAAAATAGAGAGAGATTAAGTAAGCGTTTTCTTTAGAAGAGGGAGAGGATAGGCCATGGTTGAGCCTATTTCTTCTTTTCTTAGTCATCTGATGACCATATGTTTGTTGGTGGAGTTGTAAAAAGGGGGAGTAATAATTATGAAAGTTACTTTATTTGTTACTTGTTTAGTCGATATGTTTGAAACAAACGTCGGCAAAGCAACAGTTGAAGTGTTGGAGCGTTTAGGTTGTGAAATTGAATTTCCAGAAGCACAAGTTTGTTGTGGTCAGCCTGCTTATAATAGCGGCCATGTAGAAGCAGCAAAAGAAGCGATGAAACATATGATTGAAACTTTCGAAGATGCAGAATATATCGTTACGCCATCTGGTTCTTGTGCGACAATGTTTCATGAGTATCCGCATGTTTTTAAAGATGATCCGAAGTGGGCTAAACGTGCACAAAAGGTCGCTGATAAAACATATGAATTGACACAATTTATTGTAGATGTTTTAAAAGTGACAGATGTTGGTGCAAGTTTAGCAGGGATCGCTACTATTCATAAATCTTGTCATATGACACGCCTGCTTGGAGTAAAAGAGGCACCAGGAATTTTATTATCAAATGTAAAAGGATTAACTGTGAGAGAACTGCCAAATGCACAAAATTGTTGTGGGTTTGGGGGAACGTTTTCAGTGAAGATGACTCCAATTTCTGAGCAAATGGTAGATGAAAAGGTAGATAGTGCAATGGAAACAGGTGCTGATTATTTAATCGGTGCTGATTGTGGGTGTTTGTTAAACATTGGCGGACGTATTGAGCGTTTAGGAAAAGAAATAAAAGTAATGCATATTGCTGAGGTACTGAATAGTCGCTCATGAAGGGGGAACATAAGCTATGTCTATGAAAATCAGTGAGAAAAAATTTAATGATCGCGTTGGCGATGGAATTCAAGATTCGTTTATGCGCGGAGCAGTATCTTCTGCACAAACACGCTTATATACGAATCGCTTAAAAGCAGCGGATGAATTAGGAAACTGGGAAGAATGGCGTGAACTCGGTGAAGAAATTCGTCAACATACGTTAGAAAATCTTGATTATTACTTAATGCAGTTAAGTGAAAATGTATCAAAAAGAGGCGGGCATGTATACTTTGCGAAAACGAAAGAAGAAGCAGCAAAGTATATTCAAGATGTTGCAAAAAAGAAGCAGGCAAAAAAAGTAGTAAAATCAAAGTCGATGGTAACAGAAGAAATTAGTATGAACCATGCGCTTGAAGAAATCGGTTGTGAAGTGTTAGAAAGTGACTTAGGAGAGTATATTCTGCAAGTAGATAACGATCCACCTTCACATATTATTGCGCCTGCACTTCATAAAAATAGAACGCAAATTCGTGATGTATTTAAAGAAAAACTTGGCTATGAAAATTCTGACGATCCATACGAAATGACAAAGTTTGTTCGTAAACAACTCCGAGAGAAATTTATGGATGCGGAAATTGGTGTGACAGGTTGTAACTTCGCTGTTGCAAATACTGGTTCTCTTTGTTTAGTAACGAATGAAGGTAATGCCGATCTTGTTATGTCGATTCCGAAAACACAAATTGCAGTAATGGGTATGGAACGTATGGTTCCAACAATGGAAGAATTAGATGTTTTAGTTGGTTTACTATGTCGTAGTGCAGTAGGCCAAAAGTTAACAAGTTATGTAACTGTAGCGGGACCAATTCAAGAAGAGGAAGTAGATGGACCAGAAGAATTCCACTTAGTTGTTGTTGATAATGGCCGCTCTCAAATTCTTGGCTCTGAATTCCGTCAAGTGTTGCAATGTATTCGTTGTGCTGCTTGTGTTAACGTATGTCCTGTATATCGTCACGTTGGTGGGCATTCGTATGGTTCTATATACTCAGGACCAATCGGTGCGGTATTAACTCCACTTTTAGGCGGGTATGATGATTACAAAGAGCTTCCTTATGCCTCTAGTTTATGCGGAGCGTGTACAGAAGCTTGTCCAGTAAAAATACCATTGCATGATTTATTATTAAAACATCGTCAAGTAATTGTTGAGCAAGAAGGACGTGCTCCACTTGCAGAAAAATTAGCAATGAAAATGTTTAGTATGGGTGCATCTTCAGCAGCTTTATATAAAATGGGATCAAAAATGGCGCCAGCGGCAATGAGTCCATTTACATCTGGTAACCGTGTATCAAAAGGTGTTGGGCCACTTAAAAACTGGACAGATATTCGTGAGTTCCCGGCTCCAAGTAAAGAACGATTCCGTGATTGGTATAAAGACCATAAGAAAGGCGGGGACAAATAATGACAGGATTAATTCAAAACCGTGAGTCCTTTCTAGAGAATATTGCAAAAGAACTTGGACGCGCGCGTAAAACGGATGGTGTAAAACGTCCAGTGTGGAAAAATAATGTAAATAAAGAAACGTTAAAAGATTATTCACAAGAAGAATTGTTAGAAGTATTTAAAAATCAATGTACAAACATTCATACAACTGTGGTGGAAACGACAAACGACCGTTTACGTGAAGATATTCAAAAAGTAATCGTGGAAAACGGCGGGGGACCTATTATGTTATCGGCAGATGAACGTTTTGATTCTTATGGATTGACTTCTTTATTTAAAGAAGAGCTTCCAAAGCAAAATGTTGAAGTAAATGTATGGGATCCTGAGAAAAAAGAAGAGAATATGCGTATCGCAGAAAGAGCGAATATTGGAATTGCCTTTAGTGATTATACTTTAGCTGAATCTGGTACGATCGTTGTACAAAGTCATAAAGGCCAAGGTCGTTCTTTACACTTTTTACCGACTGTATACTTTGCTATTATTCCACGTGAAACACTTGTGCCTCGTATTACACAAGCAGTTGAGGATATGAACTCACGTGTAGAAAATGGTGAGGAAGTGGCATCTTGTATTAACTTTATTACAGGACCTAGTAACTCGGCAGATATTGAAATGAATCTTGTTGTCGGCGTACATGGACCATTAAAAGCAGTATATTTCATCGTATAAAAGAGGGGAAAGCAGGCCAGAAAATGGCCTGCTTTTTTAATAGAATAGAGATAATATGAAGTAGAAGTTCTCTCCTTTTTTTGCTATGTTCTTCTGGAAAGGAGAGGAAGGGATGTTCACTTATGTATATGCATTGTTAGTGGGGATGGTGTTTGGTTCCTTTTTTATGGTGATTGCGATGAGAGTTCCACTAGGGGAGTCTATCATTGTCCCTCGTTCACATTGTCATTATTGTAAGTATGTGCTAAAGCCAAAAGAATTGATTCCAATTATTTCTTTTTGTATACAAGGGGGACGTTGTACGAATTGTAAGAATGAAATTTCAATTTTGTACGTAGTATTTGAACTTATAACCGGAATGATATTTTTTCTTACGGTATATATGATCGGGGTGGAAAGAGAGCTTATTATCATTTTATCGCTTTTTTCATTACTTCTTATTATTTCAGTTACAGATTACATATATATGTTAATCCCAAATCGTATTTTAGCTTGGTTTGCCTGTTTACTCATTTTAGAATGTATTTTTGTACCGTTAGTCACTTGGCCAGATAGTATAGTTGGTAGTGGCGTTATATTCATTTTGTTATATTGCATGCAAAAGATATATCCAGAAGGGCTTGGGGGAGGTGATGTAAAATTACTTTCGCTACTTGGATTTATAGTGGGACTGAAAGGGGTTTTTATGATTTTATTTTTAGCCTCTTGCCTTAGTCTTTGTTTCTTTGGAGTTGGTCTCGTATTAAAGCGTGTGAAAATGAGGACTCAAATTCCGTTTGGTCCTTTTATTAGCCTTGGGGCAATATGTTACATGTTGATCACGTATGCAAAATAGAGAGGGGATAGAACATGAATCTATATATGGATGATCAAAGAAGTTGTCCATACGGGTATGTGCTCGTAACTACAGTAGAACGTGCTTTGCAAATAGTTCGGGATTATAATGTGAATATTCTTTCCCTTGATTTTAACATGGGATGGGGAGAAAAAAGCGGGTTAGATTTTGTAGATGCTTTTTGTAAAGAGGGTTTATATGTAAATGAAATGCACTTTCATACGAATGATGTCAGCGGTATGCACAAGATGAAACAGAGGATTAATAAGGGAAAGGAAGAAGGGGAAATTAATCCTCACCTTATTGTTAAATATGTGGGGAGCTAAAAACTCCAAAGTAAAACTTTGGAGTTTTTAATGTTTCATATGGGCTTGTAAAGGAATGATTTCCTCTGTTTGAACTGCTGCTAATTCAGTTTCTTCCTGTTCAACAGTAGGTGCTTTCTTTGTTAAGTAATGATAAACCATACCGACAAATACGGAACCGCCAATAATGTTACCGATTGTAACAGGAATTAAGTTATGAATAGCACCTGCAAAAGAAATTGTCTCCGGATGCGGTGAAACTAAAGATAAGGCAAACAGTGATAAGTTTGCAATGCTATGCTCGTAACCAGATAAGAAGAATGTGAAAACAAGTAGCATCATCATCATAATTTTTGCTGTATCACCTTTCACTTGAGAAGGTAAGAAACAAGCAAGACATACAAGCCAGTTACATAAAATTGCTTTAAAGAATAATTGCATTGTAGGTGTATTCATTTTTCCTTCTACTACTTTATTCATGAAATGCCCGTGATCAATTGCTTCGAAAATTCCAGTTGCATAAAATAGTAAGGCAAAGAATAAAGCGCCAGCTAAATTCCCTGCATAACAAGCGACCCAGTTACGAAGTGTATCAGAAATCGTTGTTTCTTTTCTTAAAGTTGCTACAGTGAAGTACATTGTGTTTCCAGTAAACAATTCAGCACCGCCATATATAATAAGGACAAGGGCAATTCCGAAAAACATAGAAGCCGCTAAATAAGTTGCTGGTGAATCTGCAATGTGAAAAAAGTTACCTAATTTAAAACATAGTACAATAATAAAACCGATATAAATACCCGCAAGTGCGGCACGAATGAAATATTGCATCGGGTTTGTATCTAGCATTTGTTTTTTGCTCTTAGCCAGTTTGACAACATAATCTAATCCTTGTTCTAGCATGAGTAATACGCTCCTTTAATACATCATCTATAAATACTCCTTATATGAATAAAGTACATGGATTCGGTCATAGTTTCAATAAGTTTGTGCAATGTTTCACAAAAAGGACATACATACATTAAGAAAACGTTTACAAAAGATAGTATAATAGAAATTTTTCTGGACATTGAGAGGGAGAAAGGAAAAAGAAAAAGCGCTGTAATTACAGCGCTTTTTCGTCTAAATTCTTTTCTACTTTTACTTCTACTTCTTTCGAGAAGAACCAACCGCCAACTGCGATTCCGACTAATACAATCCAGAATGTAAGCTTCCATGGTGTAGATTCTGGGAATGAATGTGGAATTACATTTAATGCAGGGTGTGCTAATGTATAAACTGCTAATTTCACACCAACCCAACCTACGATTAAGAATGCTGCAGTTTCAAGTCCTGGTTTACGTTTTAAGATTTGTACGAAAGCAGTTGCTGCAAATCGCATAATTATTAATCCGATAAGTCCACCTACAAAGATTACAACGAATTGCCCAGTATCAAGACTACCAATTGTACCTAAGCCTGTTTTTGGTAAAGTCATTGCTAATGCAACAGCAGCTAAAATAGAATCAACTGCGAAGGCGATATCAGCAACCTCAACTTTAAATACAGTCCACCAAAAATTCTCTTGTTTTTTCTTTGCTTCTTTTTCTTCTGTTTCTTCATCCGTATTCTTTTTAACATACGTTTTAAATAAGTGATTACCAGCGATAAACATAAGATAAAGGGCACCGATTGCTTGCACTTGCCATACGTCGACTAAGAAAGAAATCATAAATAACGATCCGAAACGGAAAACAAATGCCCCCGCTAATCCGTAAAATAGTGCTTTCTTACGTTTTTCTTCTGGTAAATGTTTTACCATAATTGCAAGAACAAGAGCGTTATCAGCTGCTAAAATCCCCTCTAGTGCAATTAGGATGAGTAATACCCAACCATACTCCAATAATAATGATACATCCATGTACATTCTCCTCTCATTTCTATAAGTACTAAATAAGTGAAGAATTTCCCCACTATTTAGTTTCCCCATACTCCTGCCTATTAACTTTGGAAGAATTTGGTAATGAATACAAAAAAGACCTCTGCCGTTAATAGGCAAAGGTCTTGCTAGACATATGTAATGAAAATGCCAACAAAGCCGGAAGAACTAAGTTCTACGTAATGACGACTTTGTTTCCAAGAAGTATTCTTGGACGCTACTCCCCTTTGGAGATATGCTATTGTATTCTCATTATATGGATAATTTATACGGTTGTCAACCAGTTAAAATATCTTCATTCGGATATTTTATTTTCCGGTTCTTTTTACGTGCAAATGAAAAAGCAAGTGTTAAAGGTCCCATCTTCCCAAAAAACATCATAAAGATAATAATAGCTTTTCCGATCATAGTTAAGTGGGGAGTTAAATTCATACTGAGACCAACAGTACCAAATGCTGAAAATACTTCGAAAGCACTCATCAATAAAGGAACACGCTCAGTAATACTCAAAATTAAAATAGCAAAAAAGATAAATGAAATGGAAATAATAGTAATGGTTAATGATTTGACAATGAGAGTATCTTTAATAGATTTTTTAAATACGACAATATCATCTTGTTCTTGTAAAAATTTAAATACGCCAAAAAACATAATTAAAAATGTCGTTAACTTAATTCCACCACCAGTTGAAGCACTACCGGCACCAATAAACATAAGGAGCATCATTAATAGTAGGGAAGGTTTGGATAATGCGGAAATATCAACCGTATTAAACCCGGCAGTTCGCGTTGAAACGGCCTGGAAATAAGCGGCCATTCCTTCTTCAAAGGGAGTAAACCCTCTCATAGAAAGGGAGTTATGGAACTCGAATATAAAAATAAACACGGTAGCAATAATATTGACGATTAGAGTAGAAGAAAGCATAAGTTTTGAATGTAAAGTAAGGTTTTTAAAGTTTTTCTTTCTTTTTATATCTACGATTACTGTAAAACCAATCCCGCCTAAAATGATGAGAGAGGAAATAACAAGATTGACAAGAATGCTATGAGAATGCGACATTAAATTATCGCTCCACACAGAAAAACCAGCATTGTTAAAGGCTGAAATTGAATGGAAAAAGCTATAATATAGCCCTTTAGCAATCCCGTATTTTGGTACCCATTCAAAAGAGAGAAACAAAGTAGCGATACATTCGACTGTAAAAGAGAATAAAAATAATGCTTTGGCAAGACGAATGACGCCTCCAATATTTGTTTGATTTAACGCTTGTTGTAGTAAAATTCGGTTTTGAAGACCGATTTTTCTGCCGAGCATAATCGCAATTAAAACGGCAAAGCTCATAATGCCAAGTCCGCCCACTTGTATAAGCGTTAAAATGACACATTGGCCGAATAAGGTAAATACTTTCCCAGTGTCCACAACACCGAGCCCTGTAACCGTACAAGCAGAAACGGTTGTAAATAAAGCATCGAGCCATGAAATAGACGTTGTTGTAGCAATTGGTAGCTTTAATAAGCATGTGCCCACAATGGATAACATAATGAAAGATAAAGTAAGAACGCGGGGAGGACTCATGCTAATGTTAATCCGTTTCATGTTATATATCGTTCCTTTCAGTTTGCTCTTACTAGTATGTGAAAAAGCACGATTAGGTATGTTAAAAATAGAAAGAGGCAGAGAATATCTGCCTCTAAGCCATATGTTATAGTATTATCCACGTAATTGTTGTTGAGCTAAAGCAACAAGTCGTTTCGTTACTTCACCGCCAACTGAACCGTTAGAACGAGATGCTGTATTAGATCCTAAGCTTACGCCGAATTCTTGTGCGATTTCATATTTAAATTGTTCAAGTGCTTGTTCCGCACCTGGAACTAGTAATTTGTTTGTTTTTACCATGTTGATACACATCCTTATGAGTAGTCCAGTTCAGCTAAGTACTTATCTAAACTGGTAACGTTATTTTATGTGGAACGGGCGTACTCATACGCGGAAGTAATCGGTGTGATTAGAAGTTATTGGATAGAAAAAAGAGTAGCAAATTTGCTACTCTTTTTTCAGTATTGTCGCTGTACCTTCCACGACAACATCATCGGATTGGTTGTATATGTTTGTTTGTAACGTAATGATTTTTTTATCGTCCCGTTTTTTTATAACTTCTGCCACAACGCGAAGTGTATCGCCGATTTTGACAGGAGCACGGAATGAAACGTTTTGAGATAAATAAATCGTGTTTTTGCCAGGGAGTTTCGTACCAAGAATCGTCGAAATGAAACTGGAAACGAGCATGCCATGAGCAATACGTTCTTTAAACATTGTCGTTTTTGCAAAAGAATCTAAAATATGAATAGGGTTCACATCTCCAGTTAATTTTGCAAAATTGATAACGTCCTCATCCGTAATCGTTTTTGTAAGGGATGCTTGATCACCGACTTGAATCTCATCATAACGAAGCTCTGGAACAGTTTGTGCTTCTTGAAATGGATTCATTTTGGCCTCCTTCTTTTCCATATCGAAAAATGCCAGCCATCTTGTTGTAGTAGGAGGAAGAAAGAGTTTTGTTTGTGCTGCAGTTAGCTCCCACATTTTTCTTACTTGATGGAAGTAAATAAATTTTTTGAGTTTTCCTCGAACTGCTTTGCGAGTTCTAGTTGTTTGGACTTGAACTCTCCCAAAAAAACTTCTAACTGTTTTTGAACCTCTTCACGTTGTAATTGTTGTTGTTCAATAAATTGTTTTGTTGTTTCTTCAAATTGACCGCTAGTTTGAGTAAGAATAGACAAAGATGTTTTCGTAGGAGAAACAGTAAGTTGGTGCATTTGAGTAGAAAGTTCATTCCATTTCCCTTGCCACTCGTTAATTTGATCATTTAAGGAGTTTCCAGTTAATTGCTTCACGTAATCTGTATATTGGTTATTGAACTGAGCAGTGAATTGTTGTAGTTCTTTTTCTAGTTCATCTACTCCTGATGTTAATTTATGCAAAGCGTCTTGCTGTTGTTTTAATGTTTCTAAAGTAAGTTGCTCTAATTGTTTCCCAGCTGAAGAGAAGAGGGAAAGAGATTGAGACCAGTTTTTCCAAAATGCATCGACTAATTCGTATGGCTTAGTTTCCATTGTTTGACCTCCAAATGTTTTTTTGCATATTGTGAACGCAGATTACTCTGCTGTACCACCAGGTGAAGATGAAGAATCCTTTTCATCCTTTTCTGGAGAAGTAGAAAATGGAAAGAATGCATTGGTGTATAACGTAAAAAACGTCCGCAACATATTTTGATAATGTTCAAAAGAAGTCGCACATGTTGTTAAATATTGCTCTCCATATTCTGTTAAAGAATAAATTCGTTTCGCTGGCCCGCCTTCACTTGTATCCCAAGTAGAAGAAATGAGATTTTCTTTTTCTAACTTGCGCAATGTTCTGTACACATTACCTTGGTCAACAGAAGAAAAGCCGATGTCCATTAGCATTTGAATAAGTTTGTAACCATGAAGACTCCAGTCTTTTAGACAGAGAAGTAAGAAGGGAACTAAGAAGTTTTTTGGCATGGAGTTTGGTTGTTTCGCTTGGTTGTTTTCCAAACTTTCGCGTTGTTCTGGTTCATTTTGTAGCATGATTGTGCATCACCTCATGAATCAGTAAGATGGAATTTTTTGCTTATAAGTGCAATTTACACCTATCTGTTTTTAATGTCAACACATTTATTGGAAAATAAAGAAAAATAAAATATAGACTTGAAGTTTTATTCAGAATATTAGAAAATAGTGAATAGGTTGAATTGTTTCAAAAACAAAAAAGGGAGTGTAGGTAAAGTGATTGATCAAAAATTCGATCCACTACAAGCATGGAAGAATGCTTATGAACAAACCGAAACATTTTGGGGAAAAGCGCTCAATGAAACAATTAAAACAGAAGAATATTCTGCTTGGATGGGCAGCGTTCTAGATTTGAATTTGTTTTATCAAAAAGCATTAAATGATACGACAAAAAGCTATTTAGAACAAGTAAATGTGCCGACAAAAGAGGATATTGCAAGGGTGGCTACGCTTGTTATTAACTTGGAAAATAAAGTAGATAACATCGAGGAGTTTCTAGAGGAGAAAGTAGACTCTTTAGGACAAGCTCCTACATTAAAGCGTGATGTTACGAAAGTAAAACAGGATATGCGTACGTTAGAAACGAAAGTTGATCAAATTTTAGAATTGCTAGAAAAGCAAAATGCGGTACTAGCTAAACTACAAGTACCTGTAAAAGAAGAAGTAAAGCCTGCGAATAAGCCGGAAAATAAAAAATGATAAAAGCGTTTGTTTATAACGTGTAAGAGAGATAGGGAGAATCTCCTTTTCATGTATAAATAACGAAACATAATTAATATATGGACTCTATTCATATGAGTACCAAAATGATTCATAACAATCGTTCACAAATTCATTTAAGGGGGAAAAGAAATGGTTCAATTAAATGGAAAAGTAGCAATCGTAACAGGTGGGGCAAAAGGAATTGGAAAAGCAATTACAGTAGCATTAGCACAAGAGGGTGCTAAAGTAGTTATTAATTATAATAGCAGTAAAGAAGCAGCTGAAATCTTAGTAAATGAATTAGGAAAAGAAGGACATGACGTTTATGCAGTTCAAGCGGATGTTTCGAAAGTAGAAGATGCAAACCGACTTGTAGAAGAAGCTGTGAATCGTTTTGGTAAAGTTGATATTCTTGTTAATAATGCTGGTATTACAAGAGATCGTACATTCAAAAAGTTAAATCGTGAAGATTGGGAGCGCGTAATTGACGTGAACTTAAGTAGCGTATTTAATACGACAAGCGCTGTCCTTCCATACATAACGGAAGCAGAAGAAGGAAGAATCATTAGTATTTCTTCTATTATTGGTCAAGCTGGTGGATTTGGACAAACAAACTACTCAGCAGCGAAAGCAGGTATGTTAGGATTTACAAAATCATTAGCGTTAGAACTTGCAAAAACAAATGTAACTGTAAACGCAATTTGCCCAGGATTTATTGATACTGAAATGGTAGCAGAAGTACCAGAAGAAGTACGTCAAAAAATCGTTGCGAAAATCCCGAAAAAACGTTTTGGTCAAGCTGATGAAATTGCAAAAGGTGTAGTATACCTATGCCGTGATGGTGCATATATCACAGGTCAGCAATTAAACATTAACGGTGGATTATACATGTAATGAAGTAAGAAAAAAGTGCATATCCATAGCAGGAATGCACTTCTTTTTTTTAGAAAGAAATCGACCGAAAAGGAGATAGAAAAATGACTACATTCGTAACGGAATGGGAAAAGCAATTGGAGTTGTACCCAGAAGAATATCGTAAAGCATATCGTCGTGTGAAAAGAGCGAGCGAAGTTTTATTACGCGAACCAGAACCACAAGTTGGTTTAACACCGAAAGAAGTTATTTGGACGAAGAATAAGACGAAGCTGTATCGTTACATTCCAAAACAAGAAAAAACACAGAGAGTTCCAATTTTATTAATATATGCGCTTATTAATAAACCGTATATTATGGATTTAACTCCAGGAAATAGTTTAGTGGAATATTTAGTAGATCGTGGTTTTGATGTGTATATGCTTGATTGGGGCACATTTGGTTTAGAAGATAGTCATTTGAAATTTGATGATTTCGTGTTTGATTATATTGCAAAAGCAGTGAAGAAAGTAATGCGAACTGCAAAATCGGACGAGATTTCTTTACTTGGTTATTGCATGGGTGGAACGCTAACTTCTATTTATGCGGCACTTCATCCGCACATGCCAATTCGTAACTTAATCTTTATGACAAGTCCTTTTGATTTCTCTGAAACAGGATTATACGGTCCTTTATTAGATGAGAAATACTTCAATTTAGATAAAGCGGTTGATACATTCGGAAATATTCCGCCAGAAATGATTGATTTCGGAAATAAGATGTTAAAACCAATCACAAACTTTGTAGGTCCATATGTCGCTTTACTCGATCGTTCAGAAAATGAGCGCTTCGTCGAAAGTTGGAAATTAGTTCAAAAGTGGGTTGGTGACGGTATTCCATTCCCGGGTGAATCTTATAGACAATGGATTCGTGATTTTTATCAAAATAATAAATTAGTGAAAGGTGAACTCGTTATTCGCGGACAAAAGGTAGACCTTGCAAATATTAAGGCGAATGTCTTAAATATTTCTGCGAAACGTGATCATATCGCTCTGCCATGCCAAGTAGAAGCGTTACTAGATCATATTTCTAGCACAGATAAACAATATGTATGTTTACCGACGGGACATATGTCTATCGTTTACGGTGGAACAGCGGTAAAACAAACATATCCGACGGTTGGAAATTGGCTAGAAGAGCGTTCTAATTAAAAATAAAAAAATCCAACTAGCGTATGTTAGTTGGATTTTTTTATGAGAAATAACAAACCATAGAGAGGAGAAATTTATATTTTAGGAGAATTATTATGAAACTTATGACTGGTAAGTTGTTTTGGAATACGGGAGTTTCTATACCTTGTTATCCATCGTTAGAAAATGATATGATATGTGATGTGCTTGTAGTCGGAAGCGGAGAAGCAGGTGCTCATATAGCGTATTCGTTAGCGAAAATTGGAATGCGTGTCACGCTCATTGAAAAGCGATCGATCGCTTGCGGCAGCACAGCTGCTAATACAGGTTTACTACAATTTTCAAATGATAAATCGTTAACCACAATTATCCATACATTTGGTGAAGAAAAAGGGGTACGAGCATATAAGCTTTGTTATGAAGCGTTACGAACGATGGAGCAAGTTGTACCGAC
This sequence comes from Bacillus sp. Brlt_9, assembly GCF_051948935.1. Lineage (NCBI taxonomy): Bacteria > Bacillati > Bacillota > Bacilli > Caryophanales > Bacillaceae > Bacillus > Bacillus sp. Brlt_9. The sequence continues at coordinate 194,812 of NZ_JAYJLO010000001.1, forward strand.
TCTCGATATTGATCCCCAGTTTATTCCGCGAAGTAGTTTATATTATGCAAGTAAAAGTGAGGATGTTTCATTTTTACAAGAGGAGTATAATACGTTACATAATTATGGATTTCCAGTTGAGTATTTTACAGAAACTGATGTGAAAGAGCGCTATTCTTTTACAAAACAAGCGGCATTATATACAAACGGTGATGCCGAGGTGAATCCGTATTTATTAGCGCATAGTCTTTTGCATAAAGCAAATCAAATGGGTGCTACTATATATGAGCATACAGAGGCCATACATATAAAAAAACGCCAAAGTGATTTAATTTGTTATACGAAAACAGGAAATCAAATTGTAACAAAGAATATTATTATGGCGACAGGTTATGAAGCGCTTTTTGGCAAGAAAGAAAAAAATACAACAGTGGAAACATCATATGCAGTTGTGACAAATGAGGTAGATCATTTTGAGGGATGGCATGAGCAATCATTAATTTGGGAAACAGCACGTCCTTATTTGTATTTTCGAACGTATCAAAAACGCATTATTATAGGTGGATTAGATGAGGCAATGAAAATTCAAGCAATTGGTGATACGAAGTTATTGCATAAACGCGATATCCTTATTAACATTGTAAAAGAGATGTTCCCGCAGTATAAGAATATACAGGCAGAGTACTATTGGGCGGCAGCATTTGGCGGTAGTCATGATGGTCTCCCTATTTTAAAAGAAGACGAAAAAATACATAATTTATTTTACGCATTGCCGTATGGAGGTAATGGAACTGTGTATGGAATGGTATTTGCCAAATTATTTGAGCAGTTATTTACAAATAAAGAAAGTGAAGATTTTTCTTTATTTAATCGATAGAAAAAAGGTAGCGAAGTGATGGAATGAGAGATATAAAAAAGTTTTTACAAAAATTACGTCCTGTACAACTCATTGTTTTGTTTTATTTATTAGCAGTAGTTGTATCGGTGATATTGCTTAGTTTACCGTTTGTTACAAAGGATGGTGTGAAATGGACGTTTATCGACGCCTTATTTACATCCGTTAGTGCGGTAAGTGTTACGGGATTATCTGTTGTTACAATTTCAGATACATTTACTACGGCAGGAATTATTGTTTTAGCCCTTATTTTGCAATTAGGCGGCTTAGGAATTATGGCACTTGGTACGTTCGTTTGGATTATAACGGGAAAAAAGATTGGTTTGCAGAGAAGAAGATTAATTATGGCAGACCATAATCAAGGGAATTTATCAGGTCTTGTAGAATTGATGCGTTCTATTTTAATTGTAATTATTTCAATAGAACTTATTGGAGCGATACTGTTAGGGACAAGATTTCTACTTTACTTTCCGACTTGGCAAGAAGCTTATTTCCACGGTTTCTTTGCGGCCGTTAGTGCAACGACGAACGGTGGATTTGATTTAACAGGGCAATCATTAATTCCGTATAAAAAAGATTATATTGTTCAAATGATTCATATGTTACTTATTATTTTAGGAGCTATCGGTTTCCCAGTGCTAATGGAAATAAAGCAATTTCTTAGTAAAAGGAGACAACAACTATTTCGTTTTTCATTATTCACAAAATTGACGACGACAACATTTTTTGCACTCGTTATCGTTGGAACAATTATGATTTTTTTACTAGAACGAAATCAGTTTTTAGCGGGGAAATCATGGCATGAAACAGTTTTCTATACATTATTCCAATCTGTGACGACGCGAAGTGGTGGACTTGCTACAATGGATATACGTGAATTGTCACAACCGACGCTTTTATTTATGAGTATATTAATGTTTATAGGGGCATCGCCAAGTTCGGTTGGGGGCGGAATACGTACAACAACATTTGCTGTTAGCATATTATCGCTATACACTTTTGCAAGAGGCGGGAGAACGGTTAGAGTCTTCAAACGTCAGCTACATGAAGAGGACGTGCTGAAAGCATCTGTCGTTATGACGATGGGGATTTTATTATGTGCTACAGCACTATTTATCTTATCTATTACGGAAAATGTACCGCTTATGAGTTTAATTGTTGAAGTGTGTTCTGCGTTCGGGACGACAGGACTATCGACAGGTATTACGCCAGATTTAACAACTGTTGGTAAACTTGTGCTCATTGTACTTATGTTTATCGGGCGTGTCGGTATTTTAACATTTATACTAGCTAGTGGCGGAAGAGAACAGCCACCTCGCTATAAATATCCGAAAGAGAGAATTATTATTGGATAGTATGAAACCATTCTACCTATGTGAGGTAGAATGGTTTTTTAGTCGTTAATGCCAAATTGCGGATGCATAAAAGTATCATTCTTATTATCTACTTCTTTTTTTAGCAACTCTTGATTTTCTTCTGAAATCCACCCAATATCATTTGTAGGATGAATCCATTCTTCTCCAGCCATAATGGCAGGATCCACTTCATCACTCCAATTGTGAAGTGGACTATTCTCGGAATCATACTTACTGTCTCCGATTACGACGTCATATTGATTGATGAAAGGTTGTTGCATCTTCTTTCCTGTTCCTTTAAAAGATGGAAAATTCATTTGATGCGGGAGCGTTTCATCTAAAATGGGTGACTGCATTTTATCTTTTCTCTTCAAAATAATCGCTCCTTTTCTAATGCTTTCTTCATAGGTAGTATTTCCAGCTAGTAGCTCTTATGTACTTGTTAACACTTGCCAGTAATAATTATTTCAGTTTGCTTCAAACTAGAGTAGAAAGTGAATTCTTGAGAGCAGGTGAATGTATTGGTAAAAAGAAAAGTGAAACAAAATGCGGCAATCAATAATAATAAAACTCCGAAAGAAAGCTTACCAGATGCAGAATTTGCATTAGAGTATGAAGGAGAGAATAGCGCGAAGTATGCAAATCGTAATTCAAAAAAAGGTAAACAAAAATGAGGCGTTTTTTACAAACGCCTCATTTTTTTGTGGGAATATAAAGGTTTTTTTAATTATTTGTAAATTTAGGGTTCATTATTAGCAGAAAAATGCGAAAAAACATAGAAGTAGCAACGTATTACACAAAAACAAACAACAAACAAAAGATTAATGTTGGTTTAATACTGCTTTTACACTAGTTGTTTATATTTGAATTGTACATAAGATTTGTAAAAGGAGAGAGAGACAGTGAAAAAAACAATCTTTAAAGCTGTAGCAACTGGAATGGTATTTTCGTTATTAATGGGGTGTGGTGCAAAGAAAGAAGAAAGTGCTGGGGCAAAAGTGAAAGATGATAAATTATCTGGATCATTAACTGTTTACACAGCGATCGAAGAAGAACTTGTACCAATTTATCTTGATTCTTTTAAACAGAAGTATCCAGATGTAAAACTGAACATTGTTCGTGATTCAACTGGAGTTATTACAGCGAAATTGCTAGCTGAAGGAAAAAATACACAAGCAGATGTTGTATGGGGAACGGCAGCGTCTAGTCTATTAGCTTTAGATAAAAAAGATATGTTAAAAGGGTACTCTCCAAAAGGGGCAGATCGTGTTCTTCCGCAATTTAAAGATGATAAGCAACCAGAAAAATGGATAGGTAATACGGCATTTATGACGGGGATTGCTATAAATAAAGAAGAATTAAAGAAGAAAAATTTACCGATGCCAGAATCATACGAAGACTTAACGAAACCAGAATATAAAGGAACGCTTGTTATGCCACATCCGGCTTCTTCTGGAACAGGATTTTTAACAGTTTCTGCATGGTTACAAATTATGGGTGAAGATAAAGGCTGGGATTACATGAAGAAACTTCATGAGAATATGGCAACTTATACTCATTCAGGTTCAAAACCAGCGAAATTAGCAGGCGCAGGTGAATATCCAGTTGGTGTATCAATGGTTTATAGTGCTTTAAAAGAGAAACAAAAAGGTGCACCAGTTGAAGTAGTGTTACCGAAAGAAGGATTAGGTTGGGAAGTAGAAGCGAACGCACTTATTAAAAAAGATAACGCAAAAAATGAAAAATTAGCGCAAGCATTTTTAGATTGGGCAATTACTGATGATGTAATGAAGTTATACTTCGAGAAAAATGGATTTGCGACAATTAAAAATGATTATAAACTTCCAGATGGATTCCCTAAAGACGTAACAGAAAAGTTATACAAAAAGAATGACTTTAAGTGGGCAGCAGAAAATCGTGACAAAATTTTAGAAAAATGGGAAAAAGAGTTTGGTCAAAAAGCAGAACCGAAAAAGTAAGTGAGTGGGAGAGAGAAAAAATGAGCGAATATTTATCAATTCAACACATTCAAAAACAGTTTGGTGCATTTACAGCGTTAAAAGATATTTCTTTTACTGTGAAAAAAAATGAGTTTGTATGTTTATTAGGCCCAAGTGGTTGTGGGAAAACGACATTGCTTCGAATTTTAGCAGGGCTAGAAGAGGCAACAACAGGTAGTATAGCTGTGGCTGGAAAAGATATTACAGCATTACCTCCTGGAAAGAGGAACTTCGGAATGGTGTTTCAATCGTATGCATTATTTCCGAATTTAACAGCACTTGAAAATATTGAATACGGCTTAAAGACAAAAAAATATGGAAAAGCAGAAGTAAAAGAGAAAGCGCTAGAGGCGTTAGAACTAGTTGATTTACTGAATGTAAAAGATAAATACCCTGCTCAAATGTCTGGTGGACAACAGCAGCGAGTGGCACTTGCACGTGCGCTCGCTCTGTCTCCGGATATTTTGTTACTCGATGAGCCGTTATCTGCTTTAGATGCAAAAGTACGTGAAAAGTTACGTAGAGAAATGCGTGATTTGCAAGAAAAAGTAGGAGTAACAACTATTATGGTCACGCATGATCAAGAAGAGGCATTAACGATGGCCGATAAAATTGTTGTAATGAATCATGCGGAAATTATGCAGATTGGAACACCAGAGGAGATTTATCAAAGACCAGCTAATCCGTTTGTAGCAGATTTTATTGGTTCTATTAATTTCTTTTCGAAAAATAATGAAGAACATGCAATTCGTCCTGAACATGTAACAGTTGTACAAAATGATGGTATTAAAACGGTTGTGGAAAGTATGGAATTCCGTGGATCTGTATATCGGACAGAAGTGCGAGTCGTAGAAGAAAAAACACATCTTTATAACGAGAAAATTGTAGTGGATATATTGGCATCAGAAGTAGAAAAAACCGCTATTAGAAAAGGAAAGCCGATTCAAATCTCTTTCTCAGAAAATCATATGTTGTCATATGGAAAGAAGGTCATTGTATAGATGGAGATGTTAGAAAATTTCAAGGTAGGAAGTACGAAAAAAAAGATTAAGAGACGTATTGGTAAAGAAGAGTGGATACAAAGACTATTAATTATTGGTATGCTTCTTGCTTTTTTGATCATGCTTGTATTACCCCTATTACAATTGTTTACACAAGCTTTTTACGATAAAGATGGAGCTTTCATTGGTGTTGCGAATTTCAGTAAATATTTCACAACACCAACGCTAGTTCAATCATTACAAAATACGATATGGATTTCGGGTGCGACAACAATTATTGCAGTGACACTCGCTTTCGCCTACGCCTATGCAATTGCTCGTACGAATGTGTTTGGGAAGCGTGTATTTCAATATGTCGCGTTGTTACCACTATTCGCACCAACGATGATGCACGGTATCGCACTGACATATTTATTTGGTAATCAAGGGTTAGTAACGAAAGGAATGTTTGGTTTGTTTGAAGGGATACAAATCCCTTTATATGGACCAGTAGGAATTGTAATGGCTGAGGTCATGTATACATTTCCGCAAGCATTTCTTATATTATTAATTGCTTTTCAAGGATCTGATTATCGTTTATATGAAGCTTCTAATATGTTAGGAGCGAGTAAAACAAAGCAATTTTTCACTGTTACTTTACCTAGTGTAAAGTACGGATTAATTAGTGCGATGTTCGTTGTGTTTACACTTAGTTTCACTGATTTTGGGGCACCAAAAATTGTTGGTGGACAATATAATGTACTTGCTACTGACGTATATAAGCAAGTAATTGGACAGCAAAATATGCCGATGGGTGCAACTGTCGGGATGATTTTATTAATCCCAGCTATTTTTGCATTTGCAGTTGATCGTATTACGCAAAGAAAGCAGGCAAATCTCTTATCTTCTAAATCAGTACCTTACAGAATAATCAATAATAAAAAAAGAGATATTATTTCATTCGTATATTGTAGCGTAGTAACGCTTATGATCATTCTATTATTTGTGGCAGTTGGTATTGCTGCAAGTGTGAAAGTATGGCCATATAATATGAGTTTTACATTTGAGCATTTTAATTTTTCTAGTTTAACAGGAGATGGACTTGAGGCGTTTAAAAATAGTGTAATTGTTTCAGCAATTACAGCGGTTATTGGAGCGATTTTAACATTTATGTTCGCTTATGCGATTGAGAAAATAAATCAGCTACAATTTTTCCGAAAAGCAGGTTACTTTTTCTCTATCGTTCCTTTAGCGATACCAGGTTTAGTGCTTGGGTTAGGCTATGTCTTCTTCTTTAGTCAACCAACCATACAAATCTTTGGACTTTCCGTAACGAACCCGTTTCACTCTCTATACGGAACAATCGTTGTGCTAGTACTAGTCAATATCATTCATTTTTATTCTGTAACATTTGTTACGGCAACGACGGCTTTAAAGAAATTAGATCGAGAGTTTGAACTTGTTTCCCAGTCAATGGGCGTTCCATTTTATAAAACATTCTTTCGAGTTACGGTCCCGATGTGTTTACCAGCCATTTTAGAAATGGTAATGTACTACTTCGTAAATTCAATGGTAACTGTTTCGGCAGTCGTATTCCTATACGCAGCTGATTTTAAACTAGCTGCTGTATCAATTGTAAACATGGATGATGCAGGAAATGTAGCACCAGCAGCTGCAATGAGTATACTTATTGTTGTTACAAATATTGTAGTAAGAGTTGTATATGAATGGGGAACGAAAGCACTTCGTAACCGAACTTCACAATGGCAAAAAAGATAAATAAGAAGGGTGATGGATTGAATGAAAATAGAAGCAGTTATTTTTGATTGGGCAGGTACGACAGTTGATTACGGATGTTTTGCACCGTTGGAAGTATTTATGGAGATCTTCCATAAACGCGGTGTTGAGATTACAGCAGAAGAAGCTCGTAAGCCAATGGGGTTATTAAAAATTGATCATGTAAGGGCACTTACAAAGATGCCTCGTATTGCGAGTGAGTGGCATCGTGTTTTCGGACAATTACCAACAGAAGCAGACATTCATGAGATGTATGAAGAATTTGAAGAGATTCTCTTCGCTATCTTACCGCGTTATGCGTCGCCGATTAACGGAGTAAAAGAAGTGATTGCTTCTTTACGTGAAAGAGGAATTAAAATTGGTTCAACGACTGGTTATACGAAAGAAATGATGGACATTGTAGCAAAAGAAGCAGCACTACAAGGATATAAACCTGATTTTCTTGTAACGCCAGATGATGTTCCGGCGGGTCGTCCATATCCGTGGATGTGCTATAAGAATGCGATGGAACTTGGCGTATATCCGATGAATCATATGATGAAAATTGGAGACACGGTATCAGATATGAAAGAGGGAAGAAATGCTGGAATGTGGACAGTTGGTGTAATTCTTGGCAGTAGCGAGCTCGGTTTAACTGAAGAGGAAGTGGAGAATATGGATTCGGCAGAACTTCGTGAAAAAATAGAAGTAGTTCGCAATCGTTTCGTTGAAAATGGGGCGCACTTTACGATAGAAACGATGCAGGAACTCGAAAGCGTAATGGAACATATCGAAAAACAAGAACTTATTATTTCATAAAAGGGGAATAGGACCATGACTGAAAATCACTACTTATTATTAACACCAGGACCATTAACGACAACAAAAACGGTAAAAGAAGTTATGTTATACGATTGGTGTACGTGGGATGCTGAATATAACACGATGGTGCAAGATGTAAGAGCTAAACTTGTATCGTTAGCAACGAAAGAGGAAGAGAAATATACGACTGTTCTCATGCAAGGAAGCGGTACGTTCTCAGTTGAAGCAGTAATTGGTTCTGTTATTCCTAAAAATGGAAAACTGCTCGTTTGTACAAATGGTGCGTACGGTAAGCGAATTGTACAAATGGCAGAGATGTTACATATAGATGTGGTGGTTAGTCAAACGGAAGAATGGGAGCCTACTAATATTACAGAAGTAGAAAAGATATTACAACAAGATAAAGAGATTACACATATTGCAGTTGTTCATTGTGAAACAACAACAGGTATTATCAACCCAATTGTAGATGTATGTAAATTAGGAAAGCAATATGGAAAAGTAACACTAGTTGATGCAATGAGTAGTTTTGGTGGTATTGAAATAGATATCGCGGAGTTGCAAATTGACTTTCTGATTAGTAGTGCGAATAAATGTATCCAAGGTGTTCCTGGGTTCGGCTTTGTTATTGCAAAGCGCGATGAATTGGTGAAATGTAAAGGGCAGGCACGTTCATTATCATTAGATTTATTTGATCAGTGGGAAACGATGGAAAATCAAAATGGGAAATGGCGTTTTACGTCACCTACACATGTTGTACACGCTTTTTATCAAGCACTACTTGAATTAGAAAAAGAGGGCGGAGTAGAAGCACGTTACAATCGATATTATAATAATCAAAAACTATTAGTAAATAGAATGAGAGCAATCGGATTCAAGCCACTAGTAGATGAGAAATATCAATCGCCTATTATTACATCCTTCATTTATCCAGAAGAGTGGTTTGATTTTGGGCAGTTATATGATGAATTAAAGCGTGATGGATTTGTTATTTATCCAGGTAAAATTTCAAAAGTAGATACATTCCGTATTGGAAATATCGGTGATGTACATGAGGCAGATATTAATTGCTTAGTTGATAGTATCGCTAAAGGAGTTGTTATAGGTTGAAAGTATTTTGCTTAGGTGGAGCAGGTAAAATTTGTCGTGAAGCAATTTTAGATTTAGTACAATTTTCATCTTTTGAGACGATTACAGTAGCGGATTTTAATGAAGAAGAGGCACTGAAAGTAGTAGAATGGCTCAACGATCCTCGCGTAGATTTTGTGAAAGTAGACGTAACGAACCACGAGGATACGGTTGCAAAAATGAAAGGCTATGACATTGTAATGGATGGTACGACAATTAAGTTAAATGGATTATCCACTCGATGTATTGCAGAAGCAGGTTGTCACGGTGTGAATTTGAATGGATTTGGTGAAGAGAATGAATCTCATTCTATATTTGCTCAAAACGGAAAAACGTGTTTACCTGGTTTTGGTATGACGCCAGGTGTAACACAAATGATGGCAATGCATGCAGCTAATCAGTTAGATACTGTAGAATCAGTTCGTGTCAGTCACGGTTCGTATCGTCCGATTGCTTTTTCTGCATCAATTACAGAAACAACGACATATGAATATGATCCACATTTACCATCGCGTACAGTGTATGAAGATGGTGAGTTTAAGCAAGTACCTCCGTTTGCGCGTCCGAGAGAAATTGAATTACCGGCGCCTTATGGTAAGGCAACGCAGTATATAATCCCGCACTCTGAAACGATTACGTTAGCGAAGGCACTAGAAAATAAAGGCGTCAAGCTGATAGAGACGAGAGGAACTTGGCCAAAGCAAAATATGCAGCTCGTACGTGCTTTATATGATTATGGTATATTGCGTAATGATCAAGTTGAAATAAATGGGAAAGCAATCGGTATTATGGATTGTATCTCGAAGTATTTATTGCAATCGGAAGAAGGACAAGAAACAGAAATTTACGGTTATGCACTTCATGTAGAAGTAATAGGTATGAAAAATAATGAGAAACAAAGGTACGTATTATATCATACACACCCGTTATCTGATGGATCTGTTGCAGGATGGGAAAAATTAAGAGCTTATACGAGAAACGTCGGTATTCCATTTGGGATTGCTACAGAGTTAATCGCAAAAGGGAATGTAAATCAAGTTGGTGTTGTGACACCTGAGGAAGCTTTTGTCAAACCACAAATTATTTTTGATGAACTAAAAAAGCGTGGTATTCATATTCATGAAGAAATTTTCACTGAAAAGGAAAGTTATAACTTTGTATAAGTAAGGTAGTTTATGAGGTAGAAATCAATGGGGTGAGGCTATGTCTGTAGTAGGTGAAGAAAGAAAGCGAACCATTCTTGAGAAGGTAGAGTTTAAAGGGAAAGTAAAAGTTTCAGAGTTAGCGAGAGAGTTTGCTGTATCAACAGAGACAATTCGTCGTTATTTAGAAGAATTGGATCGTGAAAAGAAGTTGAAGAAAGTGTATGGTGGAGCCGTCCAACTTCCGGGAGCTGGAATAGAGGCACCAATGTTAGAACGAGAGATGCTGCATATAGAAGAGAAGAAGAGAATTGGGTATAAAGCAGCAACGTTTGTGGAAGATGGAGATGTGATTGCAATTGATGATGGAAGTACACCACTTCAAATGGTGCCATATCTCGTTCATCGTAAAAATTTAACGATTGTAACAAGTTCATTTCCAGTAGCAACACAATTAATTTCTTCTATTAATAAAAAGATGTTTCACGGTGAAGTTTTATTTATTGGTGGAAAAGTATCTCCAAAGCATTCACGTGTGTCAGGATCTATCTCACAGCAAGTAATCCAGCAATTTCATTTTCATAAAGCATTCGTTTCGATTGATGGATTGTTACCTGGTTTTGGGGTTTCTAGTTTTGAATTAGAAAAGGCAAAACTGTCAGAAGCGATGATGAAATTAGCGGAGAAAACATATATTTTATGTGATCATACAAAAGTAGGGGTAAAAGGAAATTACCGAATAGCAGCATTTTCACGTATTCAACATGTAATTTGTGATAAAAAAATGCCATACAGTTTTGAAGAAGAAATTAAGAAGCATAATATTCAGTGGACAGTTTGTTAAAAATTGAAAGCATCTAAACTCCCGCCTCATTTTTAGGTGGGAGTTTTATTGTCTGCAAGTCGTAAAATAAAAGATTTGCATTTATGCAAAAAGTGGACACATTTTCGTATCTTCTTCATATAATTTACCAATACAAAAAAAGTTGGTCGAAGGAAAGAAGGGGGAAGTATGTCAGAACGGATCTATAATAAACTTGTATTGTACGCAAATATTTTGCAAAAAATCGGTGTAATTAATGAGAAAGAAAAAAGTGAAATTCTTCATACGATAGGTAAAAAGGCCCTTTGAATAAAGGGCTTTTTTATTTTTCACCTTTAAAAATATAAATTAAATGTAATATTCTCATTGACAATGATAATGAGATTCATTATCATTTATTTGTGGGTAATTGATAAAAATTATCAATTACAAAGATTATATATGATAGGGGATATTATTTTGAAAAAAAATTATTTGAAGGCGCTAGTAGTAGCGACAACATTAGCAATTCCATTTGCTGCATACTCTACTCCTGCATTAGCAGCACTAAAAGCTGAAGCAAATCAGTCGGTGGTAGCAGCTAGTGAACGTACATACGATACTGAGATTAAAATATATAAGGATCAAAAAGATGAGCCATCTATGGTTTCTCAATATATAAAAGATCCTAAAGTAACGATTGCAGCTGGGAAAAAAATTGTTACTGTAACAATGCAAGATAGCGATTATTTTCAATATCTTAGAATAGAAGATAGAAACCAGCCTGGTGTATTTCATGATGTGAAAGTTTTGTCAGAAGATAAGAGGAAGAATGGAACGAAAGTAGTTCAATTTGAAATTGGCGAGTTTGAGAAGAAGCATAATATGCAAATGCATATACTTATTCCGGCTATTGGATATGATCACAAATATCAAGTTCAATTTGAAATTAAAGATCCAACTGTAGGTGACAAAGAAGCGGAGAAACCAGATGATAACTCTAATTCAGGCAATACGGAAACGGATACTCCGGTTGATAGTCAAAATATGATAACAGATAAGAAACTAAGAGAACTTGTTAACAAAAAAGTATTTAATAGAAAAGATGTAAATACACCAATTACGAAAGAAGAGTTATTACAAGTAAATGACTTGTTTTTAAATACGAATGAGATACTTGATTATAGTGCATTGAAATATATGCCAAATTTAAAATCTTTAACAGTTGCGAATGCCAAGATAAAAGATCCGTCGTTCTTTACAAACTTAAAGCAATTAAATCATTTAGCTTTGCGTGGTAATGAATTTTCAGATGTAACGCCACTTGTTAAGATGGATAATTTAGAATCTCTTGATTTGAGTAATAATAAAATTACAAACGTTGCACCATTAGTTGAAATGAAAAATGTAAAAAGCTTATATCTATCGGGCAACCAAATAGAAGATGTAACAGCATTAGCGAAAATGGAACAACTAGGTTACTTGAATTTAGCAAATAATAAAATTACTAATGTTGCTCCATTAAGCGCGTTAAAAAATGTAACATACTTAACTTTAGCTGGTAATCAAATTGAAGATATTAAACCGTTATATTCATTACCTTTAACAGACTTAGTATTAACACGTAATAAAGTTAAAGATTTATCCGGCATTGAGCAAATGAAGCAATTAGAAGAATTGTGGATTGGGAAAAATGAAATACAAGATGTTATTCCTCTAAGTAAGATGACACAGTTAAAACAATTACACTTACCTAATAATGAGTTAAAGAATATTACGCCATTATCAAATCTAGTAAACTTACAAAAACTTGATTTAGAGGCAAATTATATTTCAGACTTATCGCCAGTTAGTAAGTTGAATAAGTTAGTATATTTAAGTTTTGTTGCAAATGAAATCCGTGATGTTAGGCCAGTAATAGAACTAAGTAAGAAAGCTTATATTAATGTTCAAAACCAAAAGGTCTTTCTAGAGGATACAGAAGTAAATAAAGAAATAAAAGTACCTGTATATGAAAAAGATGGTAAAATCTCTACAAAAATTCGTTTGAAGAGCGAAGGTGGTACGTATAGTAACGATGCAGTTAAGTGGAGTACACCAGGTGAGAAAGTATATGAATTTGGTGTGAAAGATCCGTTTGCGGATACAGGAATCTTCTTTACGGGATCAGTCATTCAAAATGTGGTAGAAAGTAAAGGGGATAACACTTCTAAAGAAGATGAAAAAGTAGAAGTAGTGGAATTTAAAGATGTACCAAAAGGACATTGGTCAGAAGAAGCAATTAATTATTTAGCGAAAGAAAATATTTTCAAGGGATATGGAAACGGACAATTTGGATTTGGAGATAGTATTACTCGTGGACAAGTTGCGTCTTTAGTACAAAGGTACTTGAAATTAGAAAATAAAGTAGAGCAGAAAGAGAGATTTACAGATACGAAAGGGCATATGTTTGAGCAAGATATTGCTACAGTTGCGCAAGCTGGCATTATGCAAGGCGATGGTACTGGGGAGTTTCGTCCAGATGGAGTATTAACTCGATATGAAATGTCTGTAGTATTGCATAAAGTATTTCAGTTAAAAGAAGATGGAAATAATAAAGTGAACTTTAAAGATGTACCAACTGGTCATTGGGCAGAGGGTTATGTGAAAACGTTAGCGGATAATAATATATCAAAAGGTGATGGAAACGGAAACTTTTTAGGTGATGATTTCGTAACACGTGAACAATATGCACAGTTTTTATATAACGCAATAACGAAATAAAAGATGAGAAAATACGCTATTCTTTGATTGAAAAAGAATAGCGTATTTTTTATGTATAAAATGAAATAGGCAATAGACAGAAGTATAGACATATGAATAGCCCATTTTAAAGAAGAGCTGTGAAACTATATTGACAAAAAAGCGTTCTCATGTGATAATTCAATTAAATTTTTAGAATAATCAAAAAATATTCCTTTTACATAGAAAGGATTCGAACATTATATAAATATTACGCCGGGGGTGACGAAATGTTATTTTTTCTAAAGAAATGGAATGAATTAAAAGATGTGAAATCTGAATTGGCACTTCGTGATTGGTTTTATGGTACAAAGATTAGTTTATCACTCTGTACGTCAAAAGAGCCGTTAACTTTTTTAGTAAACGTTGAGGGAAGAGATAAAGGGTTATTTTCAGAAGAGGATTTTATTGTTGTAAATTGTATGTGTGAGCCAGTATTTGAAAATGAAGAAAAACCAGCTGTCGAATCATTTATGCATGCAGATATTTATAAAAAAAGTAGTGCAGAATGTATTTTACAAGTGCAAACTGTAGATAGTCATTTAATATCAGAGTTGTATGGAGAAATAGGAGAAGTAACGTTCGATAAGCGTAGCGTGGAACGTGTTTTTGGAAAAGAAGGTATAACAGAAATGACAATTCCTATTGTAGAAGATGAGAAAAAATTCGCTGATTTATTAGAAAATAAAGTGCCGAATTTTATTGAAGGTGGAGGAGTAGTTCTCGTTCATAATTACGGCATGATCGTGTGGGGAAAAACTCCAGAATACGCGAAAAAATGGCTAGAGGGTATAGAATATTTAATGAATTATCATGTAAAGTTGTTAATGATAAAGGGTGCAAAGAGCTCTGTTATATAAAATGTTTATGATGTCGTTACGAGTTAATAAAAAAATGAAAGCGTTTTAAAAATTAATTTACTCATAAAATATAGGTTTCCTTATTATATATAGATTACATGTTGACATGTAAGGAGGAACATATTTTGCGAGTTAAATATCATTTTCTGCCAAAACAGCAAGTAACATTTTGTAACATGAACGATTCAGGTGAAAAGGCTCTGCAAATTATGAATGAAACGGGATTTCGAGCAATCCCTGTATTAGCAGAAGATGAAAAGAAATTCATGGGGATTATTTATAAAGTAGATCTTTTAGAAAAGAAGTGTAATAGCGGATTAGAGGAATTAAGTACGGAACATATGCTGGAGGATTCCGCTGCATTTATTTTTGAAAAGGACTCTTTTTTCAGGGCATTTTATGTTATTCGTCGTCTTCCGTTTTTAGCTGTACTAAATGATTATAATGAATTTGTCGGTATCTTAACGCATTCCAATATATTTGATGTTGTTGAAGATTCATTCGGTATGCGGACGGGTGGTTATATATTAACAATTGCAACACAAGATTGTAAGGGAACGATTAAAGAACTTGGGACATTGCTGAAAGCATTTCATATCGGTGGACTATTTACGCTAGATAACGGTGATCAATATATTCGCCGCGTTATTGTAAATATAACAGATGAGTTAAATGAAAAAAGATTAAAGCAATTAATCGAAAAAATAGAGAAAAAAGGATTCAGGGTGAGTCATGTAGATTATATTTAAGGTGAAGAGGAAAGAGAGCAATTTGCTATATGCAGATTGCTCTCTTTTTTAGTTTGAGTCATGGATCTTATTTTGAAACAGGAGGTGGAGATAATGCTAAATCCGATAAAAAAATAAAATCTGCATGTTCACGAATGTTAGGAATAGAAGTTTCTATAACACGTGATGTAATTTCACCTGGAGGCCCAACGTGTCCGATAGCTACCATAATCGGTTTCTCTTGAATCTTTTTAATGAGTAATTGGGCTTGTTTTGAAATGTGTGCCGCTGTGTACACATCATCAAAAAATAATTGGTTTTCAATAATTGGTACTCCTAATTCTTTCCCGATTTTTGGGACGATACTCTTAGGGTTTGTTTTGCTATCTAAATAAAATAAACCGTGTTTTTTACAAGCCGTAAGTATAAGTCGTACAATTCTTTCGTCCGCGGTCACTTTTGATCCCATATGATTGTTCATCCCAATTGCATGTGGTACTTCTTGAATCGCTTGTTCGAGTCGGTTATTTATTTCTTCGTTGCTTAAATCGGTCGTAATTGCTTTTGGTCCCAGCCATTCTTTTTTACCTTTAATAGGTTCCATTGGCATATGTATAATAACTTCGTGCCCTTTCTTATGAGCTGCTATCGCATCTTCCTTTGTAGAAGGAAGGAAAGGCATAACGGCAACAGTAAGTGGAATAGGAAGTGATAACATTTTATCAGTCCCCTTCATATTATTGCCGAAGTCATCAATGACAATAGCTACTTTGTTTGTATGAGCTTTTGCTTGAACAGGAAACAAGAGGGATGGTAAGAACATCGTAAACATAAGCAAAGCAATCGTATATTTGCGCATATAAATATTCCCTTTCTATTTTATCCCACTATGTGTGGGCATTAAGGAATGAACAAAATCCCCAATGATTAAATTTGTACTTTATCAATCATCATTATGTTTTGCTTTTTTATATAAATTAAACAAAAAATGTCGAAGAAAAGTATATGGAAAATAGAGAATCCGCTATTTAATTGGTGTTTGTAAAAAAAGAAGATGAAAAAAATGTCTATTATTGCGAATGTATTTACAAAGATAGAATAATTTGTAATAATTCTCAAAGTGAGGGTAAAGATTTGTAAATTACAGGGAGAAAATGTTAAATTTTCTGATTCTTCAAATTCAAATATGATTAAGTAGTTAAAAGGTCAATGGCGAAGTGAAGTTGAGAGCATGGAAGTATAATAAGGGGGATATGAATGTTTACTGTAAAAAGGAAGTACACATTAGAAAAGCTTTCACGTGATATTCATATGAAACGTGAAGAAATGATTCAATTAGGTTTAACGAGCGGGTTAAATAGTATGGAGACAATTCAAGTTAGTCAAGAATTGGACAAGCTTATTTTACAGTACCAGTGTTATAAAGAAAAGCAAACACCAAAATGGTTATCCATTATAAAGGTACCTATTTTTCAAATTGGGTATGAAGGGAAATCGAGTAATTTTTGGCGAATGCTTGTGGCTGGTTTTATGAAATAAGTATAATTACCCTTTTGTGATAAGGATAATTATACTATGTGTAACGGGATTTCGATATGAACTGTCGTTCCTTCGTTTTCTATACTATCAATAAAAATATGCCCATTGTACATCTCTACAATTCGTTTACATATGACAAGTCCAAGACCTGTTCCAGTATCTTTATTAGTAAAGAACGGATGAAAGAGGTGTTTTTGAATATGTTTTGGAATCCCTTTTCCAGTATCTATAATTTGCAATTGTGCGTGTGTTTCATTGTTTGTCACGGAAATAGTTAGTGTGTCACTAGAGGTCATGGCTTCAATTGCATTTTTTGTAATGTTTAAAACCACTTGTTTCATATGGTCTTTTGAACAGCGGATATGAACAGGGTGGTCTGGCAAATGTAAATGGAATACAATGTTATGTAGATTCGCCTCAGATTGAATAATTAATGCTACCTCATTTAGAATGTTTCTCACATCATATGTTTGTTCAATGATAGCAGTTGGCTTTCCAAGAATAAGAAATTCACTTACAATTTCATTAATCCGTTCTATTTCTTGTTCGATGATGGAAAAATAGAACTGATCTTGTTCATCTTTATATTTCTCTTTTAATAGAGCGACGAGCCCTTTAATTCCGGTAAGAGGGTTACGGATTTCGTGGGCTGTACTAGCTGCAAAAGTTCCAACTAATTCAATTTTTTGTAGTTCATTTTGTTGTCTTTCTAGTTTAGTTTGCCGTTTTAACAACATATATTGAGCCAGTAAAAATAAAATAGACATTAAAAATAAAGTAGCTATACACTCTATTGCAACCCACTGGTATAAAGTTTTTTGATGGATAGGTAATGGAGAAACAGAGACCTTCCAATTTAATCTTTGAAGTGGGGTAGTAAGCATATTAGAATGCGCATCACTTGTTTCGTTATTATCATCAGTTAGAAAAACTACATCATGTTTATCAGTTACTTCAAAATGGTATTGCGGCTTAATGGCATTTAAAGATGATGAAATGTAGTCAAAGCGTAAACTTGCTAACAATAAGCCTGATAGTTCCTTCTGTTTATTGAAGATGGGAGAAGCAATCATAATAGCTTGATGTCCAAGAACACGATCTGTAATGACTGATGATACAGTTGTTTTCTTCGTTTGTAATGCGTCTTGAATATATTTGCGATCTGAGACATCAACAGGTGGTCGGTCGCCTTCGGATGCGATTGTAATGATGCCTTCTGGTGTAGCATAATATAACCCAGAAAAACGTGCATCGTTTCCATCTGTCTCATGTACAATTTGTTTCACACCATTTATATTTCCAGTCTCGGTTCCTACGACCTTTGAGAGCATTTCTAATGCAGAAATTGCTTCACCAAGGTGATGATCTAAATAGTCTCTATATAAAAAGAGAACCGTGTGAGCAGATAGTTTGTTTTCCTGCTTCATTTTATACGAATGATAGGAATAAAATGTAGCACCAATCCCTATCGTTGGTAGGATAACAAGCACTATATATAGAACTATGCTGTGGAATTTGACTTTCAAATTTGGTACTCCTTCTTTTTTATTATCATTATATATAAACTATGTTAAAATTGTCATGTTTTTATTCAAGAATCATTCATAATATATTTGGGGAGAGGAAATGAATGAGTGAATACTCATTCGGAAATTACATGAAGTATTAAACTATTTTTTCTTTTTATTACTGAGAATTTAAGTGAAGGGTTGAAAGTTGTATGACATCAAATAATGAACGAGAAGATATTTCTCAATCTCTAAAAGTATTTATTGCATTATCTCGTGTACATCGTTCTGTTATGGATACTACAAATAAATCTATACAAAGTAACGGGTTAAATCCAACAGAATTTGCTGTATTAGAACTGCTATATCATAAAGGTGGTCAACCACTTCAGCAAATTGGTGAGCGTATTTTAATCGCTAGTGGCAGCATTACATACGTTGTAGATAAGCTGGAGAAAAAGGGACTAGTAAAGAGAATTCCGTGCCCGAATGACAGACGTGTTATTTATGCACAATTAACTGAGTCTGGAGAGAACTTTATTGCTTCTATTTTTCCAGGGCATGAGCAAGTTATACATCAGTCGTTTGAAATGTTAACGAAAGAGGAAAAGGATGAATTACTTGATCTATTAAAAAAGATTGGAAAGTATGAAAGGTAATAATATGTTCCAAAGGAGCTTTGGATAAAGAAATCCAAAGCTTTTTTGTTTACATGTAATGATGACAGTATATGCCGTATTTTGCTGAAGAATAAGAGGAGATTTGTAAGTAAGCATTGAATAATAGTAAGGATGCACATAATGGAGAGGAGGCTCGTTCATGTCATTTAAAGACTATGAATATAAACGGCCAAATATTGAAGAATTAAAAGAGAAGTTTACGGTTGCTTTAGAGAAGTTTGATAACGCAAAAACTGTAGAAGAACAAAAACAAGTCATCAATTCAATTAACGAAATTCGCAATGACTTCGGTACAATGGGGAATCTTTGTTACATTCGCCATTCTGTTGATACGACAGATGCTTTTTATAAGGAAGAGCAAGATTTCTTTGATGAATACTCTCCAGTTGTACAAGGATATGGTACAAAGTATTATAATGCGTTAATTCATTCGCCATTCCGTGAAGAATTAGAAGCGTATTATGGGAAGCAATTATTTGCTCTTGCGGAGTGTGATTTAAAAACATATTCTGATGAAGTCGTGAAAGATTTACAATTAGAGAATAAATTGTCTTCACAATATACGCAGTTATTAGCATCTGCAAAAATTGACTTTGCAGGAGAAGAAAGAACATTATCGCAGCTTATTCCATTTATGCAAGGGAAAGAAAGAAGTGAACGTAAAGCAGCAAGTGAAGCATATTACGGATTTTTAGCTGAGAATGAGGAAGAGTTAGATCGTATTTATGACGAGCTTGTTAAAGTAAGAACGAAAATCGCAAAATCTTTAGGTTTCAAAAACTTTGTTGAACTTGGATATGCACGAATGTACCGCACAGATTATAATGCGGAAATGGTGGCGAATTATCGTCAGCAAGTGCTAGATTATATCGTTCCTGTTACGACGGAATTAAGAAAACGACAACAAGCACGCATCGGTGTAGAGAAGTTAGCGTATTACGACGAAAACTTTGAATTCCCTACAGGTAACCCAACTCCAAAAGGAGATGCGGATTGGATTGTTAATCATGGGAAAACGATGTATAAAGAGTTATCGGCTGAAACAGATGAATTTTTCAATTTCATGTTAGATAATGATTTATTAGATTTAGTTGCGAAAAAAGGAAAAGCTGGCGGTGGATATTGTACATATATTGAGAATTATAAAGCACCGTTTATTTTCTCAAACTTTAACGGAACATCTGGCGATATTGACGTATTAACACATGAAGCGGGCCATGCTTTCCAAGTGTACGAAAGTCGTAAATTTGAAATTCCAGAATACAATTGGCCAACATATGAAGCGTGTGAAATCCACTCTATGAGTATGGAATTCTTCACATGGCCATGGATGAAGCTATTCTTTGAAGAAGATGCAGATAAATATTACTTCTCTCACTTAAGTTCAGCACTTCTGTTTTTACCGTATGGTGTATCTGTTGATGAGTATCAACATTATGTATATGAAAATCCTGAAGCATCACCAGAAGAGCGTAAGACAGCATGGCGTAATATAGAGAAAAAGTATTTGCCGCATCGTGATTATGAAGATAATGATTATTTAGAGCGCGGTGGATTCTGGCAACGTCAAGGGCATATTTATAGCTCGCCGTTCTACTATATCGATTACACGTTAGCACAAATTTGCGCACTGCAATTTTGGAAACGTGCAAGAGATAATAGACAAGAGGCTTGGGAAGATTATGTGAATCTATGCCAACAAGGTGGAAGTAAATCATTCTTAGAATTAGTAGAAATTGCAAATTTAACATCTCCATTTGCTGAAGGTTGTGTGAAAAGTGTTATTACAGAAATTGAAGCGTGGCTACATGCAATTGACGACACAAAATTGTAAAAAACATGCGCTTTTTTTCACATGTTTAACATCGACATAAAGCGAAAATGATGAGATAATAAAAGAAAATTCAGAATACTAAAGAGGTGTTTCTAATATGGAGCACCTCTTTTCACCAACAAAAAGGGGGGAAAGAAGTATGCTTCAATCTAATATGGATGTGAGTTTAGAAAGTTTGGTGAACTCATTACAGTCTACTCGAAGCACGCTATTATCAGAAATTGAAATGTTAAATGATACAGAAGTGAATGTAAAGCCACGCCGTGATAAATGGAGTATTATTCAAATTTTGCATCACTTGCATTTAGTTGAACAATCAGTGACGTCTGCCCTTGTATATGCTTTACAAAAAAATGAAAGAAACACGACTCCATTTAAAGACCTCCAACTTACGCTTGATCGCACATATAAACGAGAAGCTCCTCAGCAAATGCAACCAACAGAAACGTTAATGAAAAAACAGCAAGGAATCCAATTACTAGAACATTCACGACAAGAACTATTACACGCGCTTCATAGTGTGATAGATGAAAAAGATCTATTTGAAAATGGATTAAAGCATCCTATTTTTAATGATTTGAATTTGTATCAGTGGGTTCAATTTCTTGATTTGCATGAACAAAGACATCTTACGCAGTTAAAAGAGGCGAAACACGCAATTTTGCAACGATAATCAGAAGGAAGTGGGAGACCACTTCTTTTTTTGATACGTGCATAGTTTTCTTTCTTATTTTGGAATACTACATGGAGAAAGAAAAGAAGGAGTTGAAAAGTATGTCCAAGAAAAAGAAAGAAGAAGAGCGCGCGTGGAAAGCACGTAAAGAAAATCAAAAACCACATGGAAAAGTGAAAGCTTTTGCTGAATTGGTTGAAGGAACAGAAAAAACGTGATGAAATACTCATCACGTTTTTTGTATGAGTGGAAAAGTTAATAAGAAGGTTGTACCGGTACCTTTTTCACTTATAATATCAATTTTTCCATTCATAGCTTGCACAACGCTGAATACGACCATCATTCCAAGACCAGTCCCTTTGTCTTTTGTTGAGTAGAAAGGGGATCCAAGGCGTTTTACTTGTTCTTGATCCATGCCAACTCCTGTATCTTTTATATATAATTGAATATGCTTATGATCAGGAACTAATGTGAAATAAAGATCACCGCCTTTTGGCATGGCCTCAATGCAGTTTTTTAAAATATTTAACAAGCATTGATTTAGTTTTTGTTTTTCTCCCGCGATAAAAAAAGAAGTACTTTGCTTTATATAATGAGTACGCACATTTGCTAAATTAGCAAGCGGTGTAATTAGCGATAATGCATGTAATAGTTCTTCTTCTAACTGTAATCTTTGTTCTTTTTCAATACTTGGTTTTGCAAAGGTTAAATAATCTGTAAGAACGTGGTTTGCTTGTTCGATTCCGTTGATGGCTATGTCGATATATAATTTTCGCTCTTGCTCAGTGCATGTATCTGATTGTAAAAGTTGTAAAAATCCTTTCGTTGAAGTTAATGGGTTGCGAATTTCATGAGAGATGGATGCTGCCATTTCACCAATTAAATGAAATTTTTCAGCATTCATAAGTTCGTTTTGTAGACGAACTTGAGTTTGTAATATGTGTAATAAATATAAAATAAGGATGGTACCAAGTATCGTACATAACTCATACACAATAATATGTGGTATATAATCAGCCTTATTTGTAACCTTTGAAAGGAAGAAAGGTATCCAACTAAATCCGTATGTGAGACTGTAGATAATAGCAAGTATTATTTTTATACGATTAGAAGTTCGATTGAAAAATTTGTATGTAAATAGTAGAACAATAAATAGAAGGATAGAACCGATAAGCGATGGGAAAACACCTATTCCTCCTAATAAGAAGCGGTATATATTTAATACCACTAATATTGATCCACCGGCAATAGGACCTCCGGTTAATGTACCGACAACTAATACGATATGACGCATATCAAATTGAAATCCATAATCTGTTTTTGCTGCGAAAGTGATACATAGTATAGTAACGAGGCAACATAATACAATAAATATAGCTGAATTTAATTTAGGAGAGCGTTTCCCTTTTTGATTCCAAAATAAATGGTATACGAGCATTGTAACAAGGATGAATAATATATTTAAAAAGAGATAAATAATAAAGGATTTCAGTGGGATGCCTCCTCTCTTCTCATATTAAATTAATCATACTATAAAATGAAAGAAATGAAATGAGAAATAGCGGAAAAATCAGAAATTTTTTCTGGTAGTATACAATATGTTACAATAAGCTTTGTCAATGAAAGAAGGAATTCCGTGCAATGCGCGGGAGAGGTTCGCGAACTCCCTCTATAAAAAACTATGGAAACAACAATATCTTTAGGTATTGTTTTGTTTTTTTATTGTGACAGTTCAAGAACGTTCTTTCTTCTTATTCGTAGTAGAGAAGGAGAATGAGTGAAATGAAAAAAGAAAAGGCAGTTGTTGTTTTTAGTGGAGGACAAGATAGTACGACATGTTTATTTTGGGCAATAGAGCAGTTTGCAGAAGTTGAAGCTGTAACGTTTAATTACAATCAACGTCATAAGTTAGAAATTGATTGTGCGGCGGAAATTGCAAATGAGCTAGGAATTAAACATACGGTGCTAGATATGAGTCTATTAAATCAACTTGCTCCAAATGCGTTAACGAGAACGGATATGGAGATTACACATGAAGAAGGTGAATTGCCATCGACGTTTGTAGATGGACGAAATTTACTATTCTTATCATTTGCTGCTGTATTAGCAAAACAAGTGGGAGCACGTCATATTGTAACGGGCGTATGTGAAACTGATTTTAGTGGTTATCCAGATTGCCGTGACGTATTTGTGAAATCATTAAACGTTACATTAAATTTATCTATGGATTATCCGTTTGTCATTCATACACCACTTATGTGGATTGATAAAGCGGAGACATGGAAATTATCTGATAAACTTGGTGCATTTGAGTTTGTTAGAGAAAAAACATTAACATGTTATAACGGAATCATTGGTGATGGTTGCGGTGAATGTCCAGCATGTCAACTTCGTAAAGCAGGATTAGATACGTACCTACAAGAACGCGAAGGAGCGAGTAACTAATGGATAATTTCTTTGGATTTCGCATCGTAGAAAATTTGCAAAAAATGGACAAGGATATTCAGCGTAAACAGCTTAAATATCATAATAAAAGAGTAATGGTCAGCAAGGAATTTACATTTGATGCAGCACACCATTTACACTGTTATGAAGGGAAATGTAAAAACTTACACGGTCACACATATAAAGTTGTATTTGGGATTAGTGGATATGTAAATGAGATAGGTCTTGCGATTGACTTTGGAGATATAAAAGAAATTTGGAAGAATGAAATAGAAATTTATTTAGACCATCGTTATTTAAACGAAACGTTACCAGCGATGAATACGACTGCTGAAAATATGGTCGTTTGGATTTACGAGAAGATGGCAGAAGCATTAATAAAAGATAATCGTGAGAACGAATATAAAGGAGCTCGTGTTGAATTTGTTCGTCTTTTCGAGACGCCAACTAGTTATGCGGAAGTAAGACGGGAGTGGATGCTCGATGAGTAAAATCCCTGTCTTAGAAATATTTGGTCCGACTATTCAAGGTGAAGGAATGGTTGTAGGACAAAAGACGATGTTTATCCGTACAGCTGGCTGTGATTATAGCTGTGCTTGGTGTGATTCTGCTTTTACGTGGGATGGATCGGCTAAAGATCAAATTAGACAGATGACAGCAGAGGACGTTTGGAATGAGCTTGTAGAAATTGGTGGAGAAAATTTTTCTCATGTTACGATTTCAGGTGGAAATCCGGCATTGCTGAAAAATATTGAGTTTCTCCTTTCTATATTAAAAGAGAATGGAATGCGAACGGCAATCGAAACGCAAGGGAGTAAATGGCAAGATTGGTTACTTCAAATTGATGAGATAACGATTTCTCCAAAACCACCAAGCTCGGCAATGAATACTGATTTTCAGAAGTTAGATGATGTAATTCAGAAACTAGCAGGAAAAGATATTAGTTTAAAGGTAGTAGTATTTGACGATTATGACTTCGAGTATGCAGTTAAGATGCATGAACGTTATCCAGATGTACCATTCTTCTTACAAGTAGGGAATGATGATACAAAAACTGTGGATGATGCAATGTTGATTAAAAAGCTATTAGATAAGTATGAGTGGCTTATTGAAAAAGCGGTTAACTGTAAAGAAATGAATAATGCAAAAGTATTGCCGCAGCTTCATGCGTTAGTATGGGGAAATAAACGCGGAGTATAATGAGAAGGGATGTTTAAAATGGCAGGAAGATTAGATGAAGATTTAAAAGATGTAACATTATTAGGAAATCAAAATACAAAATATTTATTTGAATATAGCCCAGAAATTTTAGAGGTATTTGATAACAATCATCCAAACCGTGATTATTTTGTTAAATTCAATTGTCCTGAATTTACAAGCTTATGTCCGAAAACAGGCCAACCAGATTTTGCAACAATTTATATTAGCTACATTCCAGAACAAAGAATGGTAGAGAGTAAGTCTTTAAAGCTATATTTATTTAGTTTCCGCAATCACGGTGACTTCCACGAAGATTGCATGAACGTTATTATGAATGACTTAATTAAATTAATGGATCCACGTTACATTGAGGTATGGGGGAAATTCACACCACGTGGAGGGATTTCAATTGATCCTTACTGCAACTACGGTCGCCCAGGAACGAAGTATGAACAAATGGCAGACTACCGCATGATGAACCATGATTTATATCCAGAAACAATTGATAATCGTTAATATATAATAGAAAGAAAGGATCTGTATGCCATACAGATCCTTTCTTTCTATTATATTATGCATTTTGATTAATGACAGTATAGTTTTTATGACTTACAACTGTAAGAGGTTCCATATCTAGTTCTCTAAAATTTTCCATAATTGTTATATCTACAATAACGGAGTTTTGATTTACTTTTTGAACACGGCCTTGCATTCCACCTTTAAATTCAATGATATCTCCAGTTTCTGCGATCTGCATAAGCAACTCTCCTTGTTACAGTTTTCCCAAAAAAGAATAATTTTGGTTTTTTTTTTATTTCCTCTTATTTTGAACCATATTGTCCAGTTTGTAAATGTTTCCAAAGTAAAAATTCGAAAAATATTCACATTTTGTAAGAAAATATGCAAGAACGCCATGTTAATAGAAAAAAGAACGGTTTAAATGCAGACATCTTTATATAGGGGTATAATAAAAAAATATACAATAACCTACTAAAGTAGGAGAAATTAGAGGCGGTAAAATGATGTTTGAATTTGTGGGGAGTGTTATAGCGTTAACTTTGTTTTTATATTCTTATATACATTTAAAAAAGATTCGTCATCATGAAACGACTACATATTTTGATGGGATGGATGGCGTACATGCTGGGCTCACGTATGAGAGTGGCGGGGATATGTAAAGCTGTATAACTTTCTTTTTTTGCGTGGTATGATATGTAAAAATAGTACATAATAGAGTTCGTAAGTGATGAATGGAGAGTGAAGAGAATGAAGATTTCTTTTATTCGTCATGGTCGCTTAGATCGTACTATAGAACCAATGACGGTTACATCCTTTCATGAATGGATGAAAGGATATGACTTACATACTATAACAGAAAAAGCACCTATACCAATGGAAACAAAGGAAGCGGTTGAAGCAGCAAAATTGATTGTAACGAGTGATCAAAGATGTGCTGTACAGTCAGCAGCTGAATTAGTGGATTCTTTATCTTTTATGCAAAATTCTCTTTTTAGGGAAGCTGAAGTTCCGAAGAGTTTTTATGCTCCAAAATGGTTGAAGTGTAAACCTAACGTATGGATGTTTATC
The DNA here is from genome assembly GCF_051948935.1 of Bacillus sp. Brlt_9. Lineage (NCBI taxonomy): Bacteria > Bacillati > Bacillota > Bacilli > Caryophanales > Bacillaceae > Bacillus > Bacillus sp. Brlt_9. Next base: position 221,526 of record NZ_JAYJLO010000001.1, read on the forward strand.
GGACGAGCAGTATGGATACTTGGTTACCATAAAAATGTTGAGTCTTATAAGCAAGTAAGGGAGAGAGCAAAGCAAGCAGCTTACTTGTTACACCGTTACGCTCTCGTACATGGAAGTGTTGCTCTTATAGGTCATAATTATGTGAATGTAATGATTGGTGCGGAACTGAGAGCGATGGGGTGGTCTGGTGCACCTATTTTGCACAGAGAGCCATGGGGATGTACAACATATACGTTTCACGAGGCGATGAATGGAAATGTATTAAATACGAATTTAACATAAAAGCACACGATGTATATAAATCGTGTGCTTTCTTTTTAAGATATAGAAATTTTGATGTTTAATGGTTTTACGAGATGTGCATAAGGTTCGCCTACGAGCATAACAATTTGGTCTTTTTTGTAACCTAGTTTTTCGTATAGTGAATAGGCACGTTTGTTTTCTAAATTGACAAGTAATGCGATTTTTTCATGCTCCTTTTCGGTTGCATGGATTTCAGCAGCTTCAATTAATTTAGAACCGATTCCTTTTCCGCCATATGCACTTGAAACTGATAATGTATCAATGTAATATTCATCAAGCTCAGCTTCTTTTTCTAACGTAATTGATTTATCTTTATGTAATTCTCTTAAGTGATGTACAATTGGTGCATCAAGCGTTGTTGCTTCGCTACCGTGATAAGCGACAATAACTCCAACTGCATCCCCGTCTTGCTCATATACAAAACAGTTTTCATAGCTCAGTCGATTTCTCTCTTTTGAGAACCATGTTTCAAGTCCTAGTAATACTTCTGTCTCAACTGTGCTACCTGTGATTTTTTCAGCAATTTCATGCAGAGCGTTATACAATAAAGGTGCTACCAGTTTCGCATCTGTCTTTTTTGCTTTCCGAATCATAGTATCCCTCCTAGTTCTATTTATATATTGTAGCATAGTGGTATGGAACTTTGCATAATTGAATGTCGAAATGATTGATATAGAGAAGTAGCTATGTTAGTATATGATATTTAGTGGACATATAGTAAAGTGATATCGTTTGCGAAATAATGAAAATGAAATGAAGGTATAGCACCTGGATAATTTTACAGTTGTTGACCTATAGAATATACGATAAAATAAAATATTGCATAGAGGTGAAATACATGGATGAACAATTAGCAAATGCAATTTTGGATCAGCTGAAAAATGGTGAAATAAAGGAGTATGTTGCGACGAAAGATGTATTTTATACGTTCAGGAAAGTTGTAGTTAGTCGTGAAGATTTTAAACATATTATTGGGAATGCACAGCGCGGCGGACAGGTCATTTATACATATTCAGAAACGCCACGTTCGTAACTAGAAGAATTATAGGGGAGGAGAATTATGGGCGATTTTAAACAAGGCATATTACCGCATTGGGATTATATGTGGAAAGATAGAGCGGGCAATAGGTTTATGGGGATGGTCATGTATCCAGAGAAACGCAAGTGTTCAACAAAAATGCTCCAGAAAATAAAAAGAGCATATGAAGAGGCTGTAGAAATTAAAGTAACTGTACAAGTTCAACATACATATCAGTACGTAGAAGGAATGATTGTGTACTTTGATGAAGAGGCTCCTGTATGTACAATGATTGATAAAGATGAAAATCCACATCATATATTTGTAAAAGATATTTTGCGCATTGAGCACTCTGAATAATCTTTTCATAAATAAATTGAATTTCCATAATAATAATCTTTTTCTATAATAGTTATCTTTTAGTATGTAACGCGAACCGAAAGTATATGTATAATATTTAATAAACTAAAATTGATAAATGTAATCGTTTTTTAGAACAGATTATCGTTTCATGTCTGTTCTTTTTTGCGTGATGCTGGAGAAATATATTCCTCCAGCATTTGCCGTTTTATGACAAAATATATTGGTAACTTTTTTAAAAATAAGGTTAAATTCGTTGACAACTTTTTTGAAAAGCACTTTATTGACATGAGTTTTAGAATGTTGTTTCATAGTCATTGTATTGAAAAAAATCGACTGTCTTGTCGAAAAGTAAAAGTTAAAAAAAGAAAGAATTTATACATATATCTTGTGTCTTATTTTGAAACGTAATACAATATATAGAGAAATCAAGAAACAACATACAGAGAGTATAGATTGGAGAGGGAGGGTCGGAAATGTTAGTTGCATATGATTCTATGACAGGAAACGTGAAGCGTTTCATTCACAAATTAAATATGCCGGCCGTTCAAATTGGTGAAGATCTAGTAATAGATGAAGACTTTGTTTTAATTACGTATACAACAGGTTTTGGCAATGTACCAGAACGTGTTTTAGAATTTTTAGAGCGCAATAATGAAAAATTAAAAGGCGTATCTGCAAGCGGCAATCGTAACTGGGGAGACATGTTCGGTGCAAGTGCTGACAAAATTTCTGCTAAATATGAAGTGCCTATTGTATCAAAATTTGAGTTATCAGGAACAAATAACGATGTAGAATATTTTAAGGAAAGGGTGCGGGAGATTGCGACACATTGAACTGAATAATGAAATCACGCAAATGCAGGACGGTTTTTATCAGCTTCATAAAGATAAAGAGGCATTAGAAGTCTTTATGGAAGAAGCTAGAGAGAATACCGTTCATTTTAATAGCGTGGCAGAGCGAATGGAGTATATGAAAGAACATGATTACTATTACAACGTTCTGGACGAGTATAGCTTGGAGGAAGTAGAAGAGGTATATAACATCGCTTATGGTGAAAACTTCGAGTTCCAATCTTATATGGCAGCATCTAAGTTCTACAAAGATTATGCGTTAAAAACAAATGATCAAAAACAATACTTAGAAAGCTATGAAGATCGTGTAGCAATTGTTTCATTATACTTAGGACGCGGTGATGTTGCGAAGGCAAAACACTTCGCAAGCATGATTGTAAAACAAAACTACCAACCAGCGACACCAACCTTTTTAAATGCGGGACGAAGCAGAAGAGGAGAAATGGTGTCTTGTTTCTTGTTAGAGATGGATGATAGCTTAAATTCAATCGGCTTTAACATTAATACTGCAATGCAATTATCGAAAATCGGCGGAGGAGTAGCTTTAAACTTATCTAAGCTACGCGCACGCGGTGAGCAAATTAAAGGTATCGAAAACGCAGCAAGTGGTGTAGTACCTGTTATGAAATTGCTTGAAGATTCGTTTTCATATGCGAATCAACTTGGCCAACGAAAAGGTGCCGGGGCAGTATACTTAAACATTTTCCATTGGGATATTATTGAATTCCTTGATACAAAAAAAATAAATGCCGATGAGAAGAGCCGTATTCAGTCTCTATCAATCGGAATTATCGTTCCAAGTAAGTTCTTTGAGCTTGCTGAGAAAAACGAACCTTTCCATGTTTTCGCGCCTTATACGGTGTATAAAGAATATGGCAAGCATTTAGATGATATTGATATCGATGAAATGTACGATGAATTAATGAGCAATCCGAAAGTGAAGAAGAAGCCGCTAGATATTAGTGCACGTGATATGCTTATTAAAATTGCTATGATTCAACTTGAGTCTGGTTATCCGTACTTAATGTTTAAATCAAATGCAAATAACCAACATCCACTGAAGGATATTGGAACTGTGAAGATGTCGAACTTGTGTTAAATATGTAGCACCTTCTAGTAGAAATGCTAGTCGAAAACTCCGTTAAACGGGGAAAGCCTCAAATTTGAGGTAACCTACCGTGCTAAATCTTATCTTAGAATGAAAATATAAAAGTTCAGAATGTATCTTATTATTTTGTATAGCAGAGTGATGGGACACCATAAAGTAATAAGAGACTTTCTGAAGTATTAAGATAAGTAAAAGCCTAACGACTATCCCTTATGGGAGTAGAGCGCAAGCGATTGGCGTTCGAAAAGCGGAGCACCTAATCAGGTAATGCTGCAGGTGATGATATAGTCTGTCCTGTATGGTGACATACAGCAGTTGCTTGAGCAACGGACTGAGGAGTAGCGAACTCAGTTGAACATTCGAGACAGAAATCTTCCAGTTGCAAGAAACTTCAGAAATAAATGATTACGGTACAGATGATATCATTCGTCGCGATATTAACTGTAACTTAGGATCGTTAAATATCGTAAATGTAATGGAGAATAAAGAAATTCGTGAAGCCGTTCATGCGGGAATGGAAGCTTTAACAGCTGTTTCTGATATGACGATCATTCCGAATGCACCAACTGTGAAAAAAGCGAATGATGAGCTTCATTCAGTTGGACTTGGCGCAATGAACTTACACGGATATTTATCAAAAAACAAAATCGCATATGAAAGTGCTGAAGCGAAAGAGTTTGCTCGTACATTCTTTATGATGTTAAATTACTACTCGATTGAGAAAAGTATGGAAATCGCTAAAGAAAAAGGCGAAACATTTAAAGACTTCGATAAGTCTGATTATGCGAATGGCACATACTTTGAAAAGTACGAAACGACAGATTACAGCCCAGTAACTGAAAAAGTTCAGCAACTATTTGAAGGAATTCATATTCCGACAAAAGAAGATTGGACAAGTTTAAAAGAGCAAGTGAAGAAGAATGGATTATATAATTCATACCGTCTTGCTATCGCTCCAACACAATCTATCAGTTACGTTCAAAATGCAACTTCAAGCGTAATGCCGATCGTAAGTCAAATTGAATCAAGAACGTATGCGAATGCAACAACATATTATCCAATGCCGTATTTATCAAAAGATACGTTCTGGTACTATAAATCTTCTTACGATATGAATCAGTTTAAATTAATTGATTTAATCGCAGAAATCCAAGAACATATTGACCAAGGAATTAGTACAATTCTTTACGTTAATAGTGATATTTCAACACGTGAATTAGCACGTTACTACATCTATGCACATAAAAAAGGCTTAAAGAGTCTTTATTATACGAGAACACGTAAGTTAAGCGTTGAAGAGTGCGTAGCTTGTACCGTTTAATATAAAAAGTGAGACATCATGAGCAGGGTTTTCTGAACCCTGCTCATGCTTAGTTATCAATTTTTCATGTTTATTTAGAGAAGGGGCGATTGAATGCGTGCGGTAAACTGGAACAAAAAAGAAGATGATTTTAGTTTAATGTTTTGGAAGCAAAACATCGCTCAGTTTTGGACAGAAGAAGAAATCGCAGTGTCTTCTGACAAAAATACTTGGGCACAATTATCAAAAGAAGAGCAGATTGCTTATAAGCGTGTATTAGGTGGTTTAACACTTTTAGATACGAAACAAGGCGGCGAAGGGATGCCTCTTGTACTTGTTCATCTTGAAAATTTACAAGCGAAAAGTGTATTAGCTTTCATGGGAGCTATGGAAGAAGTACATGCGAAGAGTTACAGTCATATTTTCACAACGTTAGCTACTGAAGAAGAAATCGATGATATTTTTGAATGGGTAGACAATCATCCTTTACTTGAGAAAAAGGCTGGCATTATCACGAGTTACTATCGTCGTTTATTAAAGCCTGAAGTAGCGAAAAAAGAATTATACATGGCAATGGTAGCCAGTGTGTTCTTAGAAAGTTACTTATTCTATAGTGGTTTCTTCTATCCACTTTACTTAGCTGGTCAAGGAAAACTAACGGCAAGTGGTGAGATTATTAACTTAATAATTCGTGATGAATCAATTCACGGCGTATTCGTCGGTATTTTAGCACAACAACTCTTCGCAGAACTTTCTGCAGAAGATCAACAAGAAGTGCAAAAAGAAACACAAGAGTTATTAATGGAACTATATGAAATTGAAATGGCATACACAGAAGAAATTTACACTTCTATCGGTCTTGTAGAGGATGTAAATCGTTTCGTTCGTTACAATGCGAATAAAGGACTTATGAACTTAGGACTTGAGCCGAAGTTTGAAGAAGAAGAAATTAACCCAATCGTTTTAAATGGTTTACGTACAGATACGAAAAACCATGATTTCTTCTCTGTAAAAGGAAATGGTTACGTAAAAGCGACGAACGTTGAAAAGTTATCTGATGATGACTTCGTGTTTAATTTTTAATATATAATCATAAAGAAAAGCTGTCTTATTCATTGATAAGACAGCTTTTCTTTATGGTTTTGTTTACATAACACTATTATTTTTGTATAACGATTTTTGTTGAAAAAGTTCTATCCGGTTAATGGATAGAACTTTTTTGTAAGTAAATGGGTATTTACAATCTTTTTGTATCAGTGTATTATTTAACTAGTACACCGATACAAAAGGAGGGAAGAAATGAAAATAGAGTTTTCTCCAAATACACCAATTTACATTCAGGTAATGGAATACATAAAAAAAGAAATTGTAACAGGACATTTATTGCCTGGTGATAAAATTCCCTCTGTACGTGAATTAGCGAGTGAATTACAAGTAAATCCAAATACGATTCAGCGTACATTTCAAGAGCTAGAACGGGATAGGGTTGTTGTAACACGTAGAGGAATGGGACGATATGTAACGAATGAAGGGGAGAAAATTATGGAGCTGCGAAAAGAGATGGCGAAAGAATTACTTCATTCTTTTATAGATGGAATGGACAATTTAGGTTTTTCAGAAGAAGAAATTCTTACAATCCTGCGCTCTTCATTACATGAGAAGAGGGAGGAGAGCGAATGACAGAGTTATTAAAAATAGAAAACTTATGGAAGAGATACGGATTAAAAGCAGTGATCCGTGAATTAAACATAGAGATTACGGAAGGGAAAATTATAGGACTCGTTGGAGATAATGGGAGCGGGAAAACGACGTTATTGAAAATGATTGCTGGTCTGCAACATCCTTCTGAAGGCAGTATTACAATCGCTGGTAAAAAGGTCGGATTAGAAACGAAAGAAATTGTTTCTTTTATGTCGGATAAACCAGTATTTGATGATTGGATGACAGTAAAAGATTCTTTATTTTTCTATCGAGATTTTTATAAAGACTTCGACATTCAAAAAGCGGTAGATACGATTGCGGAATTTAAAATACCGTTAGAAGAAAGAATTACAGCTTTATCAAAAGGTATGGTTGAAAAGCTACAAATTATTTTAACATTTTCGAGGAAAGCGAAGTTATACGTACTAGATGAACCGCTTGGCGGAATTGATCTCGTTTCTAGAGAACATGTATTAGAACTTATTTTACAATTTTATCGCGAAGATTGTACCATTTTAATTGCAACACATTTAATTGGAGAAGTGGAAAATATTTTTGACGAAGTAATCTTTTTAAAAGATGGTGAGAGTGTACTACATGAAAATGTAGAGGAGTTACGCTTTCAGCGAGGAAAAGCTGTCACAGATGTGTTTAAGGAGGTGTTTAGTAGATGAAGGCCAGTTTAATATATATGTACAATGCGAATAAAAAACAAATTATTATTTCGTTATTGTCATTCATATTTATTGTAGCTGTCGCTTTTGTAAGTATGGGAAATTATATTAAACAAGAATCAGGAGAAGTAAGGCAAATGATTACAATTGCTTTAGTATTCTTAGTTTATTTAATTTTTGCGGTATTAGTATTTCTGCAGGCGATGTCTGCGTTTGGGAAAATGACTGAAAGTAAATTATTTCGGTTAACACCGATATCTGGTAAAAAAATTGTTTTAGCAATATTGTCATATGCAGCAATTAGCTTAATGTGTTTTGAATTAATAGGTGCTATGTTTTTCTATAGTATTTCGATGAAAGTAATAAAAGGTACAGAACTCCATGAATTGTTATTCACCGAAAGTACACTTACACTAGATATGGTAAAGCAGTTATTTAGTAGCGTGTTATATGTATTTAATTTATCAAGTATATTGTTAGTCTTACTTTTTATAGTAGCTGGAGTTAAAGTATTTTCTTTGAAAAAGAAAAAAATAGAGTATGTAATTATTTTCTTCTTATTTTTACTAGTGACGAAAGTAATCAATATGATATATGAAATGTTAGGCGGATTTGCACCTACATCTGCTTTTATCAAAAAATTAGTTTATATAGATGAATCGACAGATGTAAATCTCATACTATATCCAGAAAAACTTATGAATGTATATAGTATTGCTTTTTCAATCGGTATATTTGTTCTACTTGTTTATATAACAGGTCGCATAATTGATAAAAAACTAGAAGTCTAAAGGAGGAATCAACATTGGGAAATGTAGTAGTAAAGTTAGAGAATGTTCGAAAAAGGATTGGTGGAACGGAAATTATCCGCGGTTTATCATTTGAAGTTCGTGAAGGGGAAGTGTACGGGTTCCTTGGACCGAACGGTAGTGGTAAAACGACGACAATTCGTATGATGACAGGTCTTATATCAATGACAGAGGGCGATATTACAATTTGCGGTCATAGTATTCGCACGGAGCGTGAAAAGGCGCTAGAGCAAATTGGAGCGATCGTAGAAAATCCTGAACTATATGATTATATGAATGGAATGCAAAACTTAAAGCATTTTGCGAACATGGCAATCACACCAATTAGTAAAGAGCGCATTGCTGAGATTGTAAAGCTTGTTGAGTTAGAGCATGCGATTCATAAAAAGGTGAAAACATATTCACTTGGTATGAAACAACGTTTAGGAATTGCACAGGCATTACTGCATCAGCCAAAAATCTTAATTTTAGATGAGCCGACAAATGGATTAGATCCAGCTGGTATTCGTCAAATTCGTGATTATTTACAGCGTTTAGCGAAAGAAGAGAATATTGCCGTAATCGTATCAAGTCACTTGTTAAGTGAAATTGAACTTATGTGTGATCGTGTCGTTATTATTAAGCAAGGTGAGTTTGTACAAGAGTACAACTTACATGAACAAGCGAAACATGATGAGACAGTCGTCGTAGCGTTTGAAGTAGATCAAGTACAGAAAGCAAATGAAATCATTAAAGGTAAGGCGCAAGGAAATGTAATTGCAGTATCTGTAACGAAAGAAGAAATTCCACAACTTGTAAAAAGACTTGTGAATGATGATGTGCTTATATACGGAGTTACTGTTCAAAATAAAACGTTAGAGGATGAGTTCTTAGCGATTACAGGGGGAGTGAAAGCGTAATGTTTAAATTAATTCAAAATGAATTTTTAAAGTTGCATGCGAAAAAAGGTATGTATATTTTAATTGGTGCCATTGCAGTATTGGAGATTTTGGGAGTTTTAGCGATGCTGAAATGGGGAGACGGAAGTGAATTTAAAGGATCGTATTTAGATTTTGCAAGTTCAGAGATTGGTTTAATTACTTTGTTTGCAACAATTTTTGGAATTACGATTGCTTCTCGTATGATTACGGATGAGTTCCAAAAAGGTACAATTAAGCAGTTATTAATCCGTCCAAGAAAACGAATTACAGTTTTATTCTCTAAGTATACTACAGTGTTACTTACTATAGTATTTATCATATTTGCTAGCACGTTAATTGCAATGATTATTGGCGGAATTGTAATGGATGGTAGTAAAACAGAATTAACGGTAGGAATCGTAATGAAATCTACTTTATATCAAGTCCTTTCGCCATTCTTCTTTGCGACGCTTGCATTTTTCTTAGCAAACGTATTTAGAAAGTCTGTACTACCATTAATTATTACGATGTTCCTCTTCTTTTTACAAGGACCAATTAATATGGTACTGATGATGTTTGCAAAAGGTGTAGCTAAATTTGTAGTGTTTTTCCATTTAAATTTAAGTGTGTACGATAGCAATAAACTAGTAAGTGGCGGAGCGGAACCAACATTTACAGAGTTTACATTTACAACTTCATTATTACTTGTAGCTGCATACTTTATTGTATTACTTGTAGCATCAAGTGCATTATTCCAAAAACGTGACGTATTATAATAAAAGAAATCCCCGCTTGTAAAACGGGGATTTTTATTACATAACTTTCTCTTAAATTTCAATTTAAAAAATGATTACTATATGTTATTTGGGAGAATTTAAGAAAAATAGGAAGATTTTCAACTATATTCATATTATAATTTAATTATCACACCATTTATTTTACAATCTTTGGGGGTGTTCTCTATGCACTATGCATTTTCACGTATAAGACTGCGCAGTTTTTTTGGATGGATGATTATAGGATTGTTCCTTACGATAATTCCATTAGGTCTAGCAAACGTTTCTGAGAATACGATGGAAGTTATTTCGCAAATAACTGTATTTTTTGTATTTCCGTTATTTTGGTTATACGTAAAAACAAATAAAAATAATGTTGTATTTAACAGCTTTTTTGATAAGCCAGGACGTTTACCGTGGGGATTAATTGTATTAGCAACAATAATGGGAATGATTTTTTCAGTTGGTATATCTCATATTCAATTTTACATATTAGCACATACGTTACCGAATTTCTTAGTTACCATGTTAGAAGATGGAACTGTCATTAATACGAGTAACATATATATGACGATATTTACTTTCATTTCAGCATGTGTATTAGCACCTATTATGGAAGAGGTTATTTTTAGGGGATTCTTTTTACAGCGAATGGCTTATAAATGGGGAATTAAAAAAGCTGTAATCATATCTTCACTTATTTTTGGTCTAGGACATTTTGATGTTATTGGTGCGTTCATGTTTGGTGTTGTAATGTGTCTTTTATACATAAAGACGAAAAATATATGGACGAATATCGCTGTGCATGCTTTAAATAATTTGATTGCAACAAGTATGCAATTTATCGGTGGAGAAGAGAGTAGCGCAATCTCAATTCCTGAATTACAAGCGCAAAGTAATTTATGGGTTGGTATCGGTCTTACAGTTGTTGGGTTACTTTGGTTAATTCCTTATGTTTGGAAACAATGGCGTACAGTGAAAGAAGTGGGTGTACCACCAGTGCGCTTCGTAAATGAGGAAAAAGTAGGGAATGCATCACAAGAAGATGAAGTGTATAGTCAAGTGATCGTAACAGATAGATTGATGGCTGTAGAGCTACCAGATGAAGCAGTAAATAAGCTTCGATTAGAAGAAAATGATTATGTAACAGTATCTGTAGAAGAAGATAAAATTGTGATAAAGAAAGCACATGATAGATAATTGAAAAGTAGCTCCTAAAGAGCTACTTTTTAATTTGTAATAATTTCTACACGAAAATTATTACCGTTCTTTACATATTTAATATCTGTAACAGTGCGGACTGTTTTTAAAATCTCAACCTTTTCACCAATTCGAGGGATAGTTGGAACATTATCCCAAATACCAAGCAATTCATCTAATTGTGCCGTTTTTTCATAAAACCAGATTTTCAATGTAAAGCCCCTTTCTAGAACTTTATGTATTTTAATACATAATATATTATTTTTATTCTTATTGTAAGGGGTTTTTTTATATTTTATGAATAAAAATTAATTAATCTTCTGGGAAGATATGTTCAATATCAGGAGTAAGAGATACTTCTGATAATACGATATGAGAAACAGTCGTCGCGTATGAAGAAACATCATTGATAAATTCTTCAAGTTCAACGAGTGAAGGAACAGAAATTTTTACAATGTAGCATAAGCTCCCTGTTACGCGGTAACAAAAACTTGCAGATGGATAAGACTGAATAAACTGTTGCATACGTGTTGTATCACCATTTTTTAAAGTGATTTCTAAAATACAATCTAAAACAAGTCCTGCTTTTTTATAATCGATATCGATTGTGTACTTTTGAATCACGCCTTCACTTTCCAGTTTACGAACACGTTCTGCAGTAGATGGAGCAGATAAGTTTACTCGCTTTGCCAATTCACGCATGGACAGGCGACTATCATTATATAATTCATTTAAAATTTTTCGATCAACACGATCTAGTTGCATTTGTAAATATACCTCCAGTAAAATAATGATTTTTGTAAAGGAAAAACATAAATTAAGATTCATATGAAATGTAAAGTGAACTTTATTTATTTTACAATAAAACAGAAGAAAATAGGAGGGGAAATGATGGAGAGAATTTCATTATCAAATGTGGGAGATACAAAGTTTCAAAAGTTATTAGGGCATAATCCAGAGTTATTACATTCATGGAGTATGGTAGAGAATACACTGTATAGTAAAGGAATTCTCTCGGCAGAGATGAAAGAACAAGTAAGAAGAACATTAGCGTACGGGAATGAATGTCCGTATTGTATGGCAAAAGGAAGGCCTGATGATATACAAAAGGTAGAAGAAATAAGTGTAGCCGTTACTTTTGCACATACGTTTGTTCATGATAAACAAGCGATAGATGACAATATGTTTCGTGTATTGAAACAATACTGGACGGAAAAAGAAATTGTAGAACTTTGTGCTTATATTTGTTTTATTACTGCATCGCAGCAACTTGGTGTTCTGTTTCAATTACAGCCTAATTAAGGAGAGAATAATGATAAATCAAACAGCATTTATCATTATTGATGTACAAAAAGCGTTTTAATATGAAGAGCTTGCTACGATTTTGACGACAGAAGGACTATTAAAATTATTTTAAGAAAATAATTGCGAATTATGTAGAAAAAAATAAGAATATTTCGTATAATCTAAGTACAATCATTTTGAAATAGGGGTGGCATCATATGGAGCAAATTCCGGTAAAGAGAATAGAAGAAGTACTTGTTGTAGCAGGGAACGATAAACAGAAGCAAAAGGAATTTTATGAATTGCTCTTATCTACTGAGTTTTATGTTGCTGGTTCACTAGAAGCAGAGGACGGGGCAACAGAAGGGATACTTCGTTTGCGTCATTTCCAAGGAGAGGATAGATGGATTGTTCCGTTCTTTACACAAATGGAATTTGTAAAAGATGTGTTGCCAGAAGGAACGCCCCTTATTACGATACGTGGGAAAGAGTTATTTGGTAGCATTGAGAAAGATGCTACAGCAGTATTAAATGTTGGAACTGATATAAGTAAAACATTTATTCCAGAAGAAATTGCAGATATCGCATCTGGACGAATTTTTAATTATTATAAATAAAAGGAAAAGCGGAATCGCTTTTCCTTTTTAATTTGAAAACGGAGTGGCTATGCCAGAGGAAATAGAGAGTGTTTTATTATTTGTATTTATTGTCGCTGTGGCTCCAAGAGGAATCCCGATGTTTGGGCTTATATGACCGATCGGTAAACTGAATAGAACAGGTATATGATATGGTGCGAAATATTCATATAGTATTGTTTGTAATGATTGAGATGGTTTAGAAGGAGTACAGTCGTGACAACTTGTAAAAATAACACCACTACACTCATTGAATTTTCCAGATAAAAATAGCTGATTTAACATACGGTCAATGCGATACGGTTCTTCCCCAATGTCTTCAAGGAGCAAAAGTTTATTAGCCGTAATTAGCTCATAGGATGAGCCAATTATACTCGTTAATACAGTTAAATTCCCTCCCACCAATGTGCCTGTAACGGTACAGGAAGAGGTAGGGACGATACATTCTGAAGCAGATAAGATGGTGGAATACGGATGGAATAGTTGATTGAAAGAAGATAAAGAAAGAGAATTTACCCCTTTTCCTAACTCTTCCACCATTGGGCCATGAAAAGTAACGAGCTTTGCATAACGTGAAAAGGCAGTATGTAAAGCTGTAATATCGCTATATCCCCAAAAGATTTTTGGATTTTGCCGAATGATTTCATATTGAATGTGAGGGAGGAGACGGGCACTTCCGTAACCACCTCGTGCACAGAAAATGGCCTTTATTTCATGATTTGAAAAAGCTTCATGTATATCATCGAGACGAACTTGATCACTTCCAGCTAAATATCCATATTTCTCATAAACACTCTTCCCGATTACTACAGATAACCCCATTTCTTGTAGTACGTTTACACCTTTTAATACATTTTCAATTGTTGGTGGGCCAGACGGTGCAATAATCATTACTGTATCACCTTGTTGTAACGCATTTGGATATATCATTGTTTTCAGCCTCCTTCACTTTCAATATATTCGCTTCATATGAAGTTCAACCCTTGTAAAAGAAGGGGAAAGTTTGTCAAATAAAGAAGATATAAGGGGAATAGGAGGAGAAATGATGTTTACAAGTCGAGTCATAGATATATTACAAATTAAGTATCCAATCATTCAAGCAGGTATGGCAGGTGCGATTACGACGCCAGAACTTGTTGCAGCTGTAAGTAATAGCGGAGGATTAGGAACGCTTGGAGCAGGCTATATGAGCCCTGAACAAATTCGTGACGCAATTTATAAAATAAGGGAACGAACGGATAAGCCTTTCGGTGTTAACTTATTGTTAACGAAAGAGGTACAGATAGAAGAAGAGAAGGTAATCTTGGCAAAAGGATTACTTAGCGGAGTGAATAGAGAATTCGGTATAGAGGAAGAAGAGCAGTTAAAGCTTCCGAAAAGTTATAAAGAACAATTACAAGTGTTAGTAGAAGAAAACGTGCCAGCCGTTAGCTTTGCATTTCAAACGTTAGAAAAAGAAGAAATAGATGACTTAAAAAGAAGAGGAATAAAAGTCATTGGAACAGCTACTCATGTGGCAGAGGCGAAAGTACTTGCTGAATTAGGAGTAGACATTATTGTCGGTCAAGGTAGTGAGGCAGGAGGGCATAGAGGAACGTTTATTGGGAAAGAACAGGACGCTATGATTGGGACGTTTGCATTAATTCCGCAGTTAGTAGCAGCAGTCCCGCATATCCCAATTGTTGCAGCAGGTGGTGTAATGAACGGACAAGGGCTTGTTGCGGCATTTACACTGGGGGCAGAAGCTGTTCAAATGGGATCAGCCTTTTTAACGAGTGAAGAAAGTATTACGCATGATGTGTATAAAGAAGCAGTTTTACGTAGTACAGATACGAGTACAACTGTGACCCGTGCGTTTTCCGGGAAATATGCACGGGGTATTCGTAATGAATTTATAGAGAGACATGAAGGGAAAGAAGAAGGGCTTCCGATGTATCCAGTGCAAAATGTATTAACCTCTAGAATACGCCAAGAAGCAGCAAAACAAAATAAAGGAGAATACATGTCGCTTTGGGCAGGGCAAGCGTCATCATTAGCACGAATAGAATCAGCTCAGCATGTTGTGGAGCGAGTGATGAAAGAAGCAGATAACGTAATTGAACAATTGCAAAATGTATATAGAAAAAGACCACTTGAATAATTCAAGCGGTCTTTTCATTAGTTTGCTTTATAAAATTGTTGGACGGCCTCATCGATATAAACCCAGCCTTTCCAACCTAAGTGCATATGATCTTTTAAGAAGTATTTATCATACTCATGATTTGAGAAGTCGGCAATTGGATAGCCAGCTTTCTCAATTTGCTCATGAACTTTTTTATAGTACAATTCGCGGCGTTCTTTCGGGAAGCCAGCGTAATCGTACCAAGGGCCTTTTACAGGAACAGAAATGAAGAGCGGTTTTGCACCAGATTGTTTTAATAAATCAAGTACAATTTGTAAATCTTCATATTCTGGCGATTGATCATAAGCATCATTTTTTAAGTAGCCTTCACGTTGCTTTAATTTCTTCTTGATTTTGCTGTTGAAGTAACCATCTTCGATACCATATTCATTAGATCCAGATTCTGCTGCACCTGTTTGATCTGCATGTTTACGAGTTTCATCCCAGTTCATTTGTTTTAATGAAGGGTCCAGTTTTTCTTTATGCGGTTTAATATCAAACATTGCTGTAAATAAATCTTTGCGATCTAAAATGTTACGATAAATATAAGCGAAAGGTTTAGCCGCAAGTGCTTTTACTTTATGCTTTGTATCATCGTAAACGATACCTTCAAGCGAAATTTTAAGTAAAGTTTCTTTCTTAACAATCTCAAAGTTTAATAAACGCTTTGCAATTTGCTTTTTCATTTCAGGTTTTACATCATCGTTGAAAATGAAGTGGTAACCTTGTTGTTTTGAAAAGTTAGGTGCAAAGTGTGTTTCATCAATACCTTGTGGCACAAACCATTGCGGAGAAAGAACGAATACCATTTTCTTATCCTTCAATTGATCCATTGTAGATGCAAAGTTTAATACATGTACAAGGTCTTGTGTTCCACCGCGTCCAAGTAGGAATGGTGTGAATCCTTCAGGCTTTACTTTGAAATAATTTGATGGATGGTAAGCATCCATACGTGCGAATTCCGATGATCCATACATCGGAAGGTATTTTGAGTCTGCTAACATCTTTTGCTGTAAAATCATACTTTGAATTTTTTCTTCTTTTAAAGAAGTGGCAGCTTGTTCTACTTTTTCATCACTTAAAAGTGGAAGTAGGAAGCGCGTTGGAATAAGTAAGAATACAGCAAAAAGGGCCAATGCTAAAAGCATCGGACCAAATTTTGCTTTGTTCATCGGATTTCTTCCAACTTCTTAATAACCATGTTTGGAGTAGCCCACTCGTCACGGTCAAAATCAGAAATAGAAACTTCAATATCTAAACGCTCTTGGAATTCAACTAATAAAGATACTACAGCGAAAGAATCAAGAATACCTTCTTCAAATAATTGAACATCTAAGTTTTCTTTCACAATATCGTTTTCACATACTTCTTCTAAAATATCTAATACTTGCTCTTTGAATTCTGCCATTTTTAAAATCTCCTTTATATCCGAAATATATTATATGTGCAACTTCTTACTAGTTATAAGAAGGGTGCATTAAAAGTATCTGTTAAGGTGTCCAGAGAAAATGAGGAAACCGAAACATACAACGTGGAACGTAATTACAATCGCAAGGACGTGTGTAAATTTATTGTTTGGCCAAAACTTATGCTTCTTGTTTTTTCGTTCGAAAATGTCGAATAAAATGAACAGTGCGGCATGATAGAGACCATAAATAACATATTGTGCAACAGCGCTTCCTTGGATGTGCCAAATTCCCATAATGAAGAAGTTTAAAAATGCACCGATATACGAAATTGTGTAACGGTTCTTAATTAACTTTTTCTTCGTTGCAAAAAAGACGAAACGCATGTAGATAAAATCACGGAACCAGAATGATAAACTCATGTGCCAGCGGTTCCAGAAGTCTTTAATGTTACGACTAAGGAATGGCTTATTAAAGTTTTCTGGAGTTTTAATTCCCATCATGTAACTGATACCAATTACGAACGCACTATAACCTGCAAAGTCAAAGAATAACTGCATACTAGTAGCGTACATAAAAATCGCATTAGATAAAAGTGTATCTTGATTGGCGAATACGGCCTTTACAAGATATGTTGTTATCAAGTGCGCAATTATAAATTTGTACAGGAAACCTTGGAAAATACGGTTAAGCCCTGTATATAGTAACTTTTGATATTCTTCAGCGCTAGGCGGCTTTTGAATATCTTTTTGGAATCTACGGTAACGATCAATAGGTCCACTTGAAATCGCAGGGAAGAATAAAACAAACTCCCAGAAATTAAAGAAGGAAAGTTCTTTAATTAAATTATCACGAACTTCAAAGACCATTTGTACAGCTCTAAATGTTACGTAAGACATACCTGCGAAAACAATAAAATGTAATTCAGGTACAAATGGTGCGATTTTTGCCAAAATAAGTGGCAAAATCGATAAAATAACAGCTATGCAAAACATGAATGTACTATTATTTTGTTTTCTTAAAATTAAATAGCCTTTAATTAGGGCATATTGCCAAATAATAAATGCGGCTAACATAATCGCTTGCTTCGGTTTATCAGAGAAGATAATAGCAATCATGACTAATGTTAATACGGCATTATATTTACGCAACATTTTACCTTTTAATCCAGCTATGATAGTAGGTATTAATAAAATGCCCACTATAGCGAAAAAATAAAATGATCCATATGCGGTCATGCTGTAACCTCACTCAATAATTTTTTGCGATCTACCTTTCCATTTGGTGTCATTGGAATAGAAGATTGATACATGAATTTACGAGGAATCATGTAGTTTGGTAATCGCTCATTGAGTTCTTTTTTAATTGCAGATGTTAATTTGAATTCTTTTTCAAATGAATGTTCGCCAGGAACAACAACCGCTAATAAATAATCGTATTTCTCACCTTTTTTAATTGGAACGATAACTGCTCCTTCTACGTAAGAACACGCACGAAGGTGATGCTCAATTTCTTCTAATTCCATTCGATAACCATGCAGCTTAATTTGGAAATCAAGACGACCATTATAGAATAGAAGACCATTTTCAACATAGCCAGCATCGCCTGTTTTATAGGCGCGCTCACCGTCAATCATAGTAAATGCTTTTTCTGTTAATTCAGGGCTTCCTAAATATCCAACGCTTACGCTTGGACCGACAATTACGATTTCACCTTTTTCACCATCAGGTGCGATCGTGCCATCTTCTTTCATAATAAGAAGGCGACAGTCTGATTTACAGTAGCCAACTGGAAGTGATTTGTATTGATCAAGCACTTCTTCTGTAACGTGAATACCTGTTACAGCGACAGTAGCTTCTGTTGGACCGTACGTATTCATAATTGTTGCTCTCGGGAAACGCTCAATTAATTTTCTAGCTACTTCATTTGGTAACACTTCACCGCAGAATAAGAATGTTTTCATGTTCGGTAGCATACTCTCAGAGAAAGATGATTCCATTAAACACATCTCTGCGAAAGATGGTGTTGAAGTCCATACTTGTATATCCGATTGCTCTAAAGAAGCAAACAAGTCTTTTGGACGTGCAATCATATCTTTATCGATTGCCCAAAGTGTACCACCTGTTACTAATGATGGGTAAATATCCATGACAGATAAATCGAATGAGAAAGGTGCTTGATTTAAGAATACTTGCCCTGTTTGTAAGTTGAAATCTTCTACAGCCCATTTTGTAAAGCTTACAAGGCAGTTATAAGTAATCTGAACCCCTTTCGGATTACCTGTGCTTCCTGATGTGTAAATAATGTAGAAGTTCTCATCACCTTTTACCGCATGTTCAGGATTTGGAGTGTTCCCTTTATGAGTAAAGAAAATATCTTTTAAGTTGTCTTCACTTACAATGCGAACTGGTAAATCAGTTACAGTTACTTCAGTTCCTGATAAAAGTAGTTTCGCACCGGAATTTTCAGCGATACGTTGTACACGATCAGCTGGGATAGATAAATCTACAGGAATATAAGCATGTCCAGCTTTTACACATCCTAAAAAGTTAATAATCATTTCAGGTTGCATATGGCCATACACCATAATTGGTGAACGATCATCTGGATACGCAGAAGAAATCCAATGTGCTAACGCATCAGAATCTTCCTTTAATTGTTTGTACGTAATTTTCGCATCTCGCCAAACAAAAGCAGTTTGATCAGGCGTTTCAATAGCCCACTTTTCAATTTGTTCTAATAACTTCATAACGTTCCCACCCTAGAATTCATTGTAAATAAATGTACTTGTGTTTGTATCATGGAATCCATACAACCAAAGTAATGCAAATAAAATTGCAAGGTAATAAACCGTCTTTGCAACCCATTGTGTGAGTGGTCGAGACCATATCTCTTTTAATCTTTCCATGTCTTTCCCTCTCTTAATGAAATAATAGCTCTTTGTAGGTATCATGTCCTACATTATTGTGAAAAAAACAAAATTCCACATTTTAGGTAAAAATAAGTCAAAAGGCTCTTTTCTGATATTAGCACTAAATACTAAAAAAGAAAATCCCTAACTTAGCAATTATATTACATTCAGCACCAATTTGTAATGGGTTTGATATGTAAATAGAAAGTGGATTGTGTGAATGTATAAAAGTGGTCTGGGAGAATGGATAGGAATGTAATATTTGTTTGAATTTTTGAGCTTTTCATAGTTCATGTATGGATTGTTAAAGTTTCGTAAAAGGAGGAATTTCTGATGAAGAGGATGTGGAAGGATTTTATTTCGGAAGAAAACATTATTAAATGGAGACGGTATTTTCATAAACATCCGGAATTATCATTTCATGAAAAAGAAACTTCGCAATTTATATATGATACATTGTGCTCATTTTCTTCTTTTGAAGTAACGAGACCGACGAAGTATAGTGTACTAGCAATTAAAAGAGGAACGGAACAAGGGAAAGTAGTTGCGATTCGGGCTGATATAGATGCTTTGCCAATTCAAGAGGAGACAAGGAAATCTTATACGTCTGCGAATAAGGGAGTGATGCATGCATGTGGACATGATGCTCACGCCGCTATTTTGTTAAGTACAGCAGAAGTACTATCAAATATAAAGGAAGATTTTGCAGGTGAGATTCGTCTATTTTTTCAGCATGCAGAAGAGGTATATCCTGGCGGCGGACAAGAAATGGTTGAGGCAGGCGTGATGGATGGTGTTGATTATGTAATTGGTTTACATGTTATGTCAGGACTTGAGAGCGGGAAGATTGGAATTGCATATGGGCCGATGATGGCGGCACCAGACGTATTTACAGTTGAAATTCAAGGGAAAGGAGGGCATGCAGCGAGGCCAGAAGAAACGATAGATCCTATTGCAATCGGAGCGCAGATTATTACAAATCTACAACATATCGTATCAAGAAATACAAGTGCTTTCATGCAAAGAGTCGTTTCAGTTACGCAGTTTCATGGGGGCATGGCTGATAATATTATTCCTAGTGCAGCAACTTTAATGGGAACTGTTCGTTCATTTAATCAAGCATTAAGGGTGGAAGCAGAAGAGAAAATTGAGAAAATCGTGAAAGGAATTACAAAAGCACATGGAGGGGAGTATACATATTCATATCGATATGGATATGATCCGGTTATTAATGATGAATATATTACGAAAGTAGTAGAAGAAAGTGCACTACATTTGTTTGGGAATGAGCGTGTTGTGAAGCTGGAACCTTCTATGGGAGGAGAAGATTTTTCAGCATATTTAAGAAAGGCACCTGGTTGTTTCATTAAACTAGGAACAGGTAATGAAATGATAGATACTTGCTACCCGCATCATCATCCGAAATTTGATGTAGATGAATCAGCGCTAATTTATGGAGTGGAACTATTTTTAGAGACAGCGATAAGACTACTAAAATCATAGAAAAGTATAAAAAAAGGCAACTGCGCTCTATCGCAGTTGCTTTTATTTCTTTCCGTCAGAGAGGGCTGAGAAAGAACTATGCTCATTTATAGTATATGAATAGCTAACGGACAAGCTTGTACATTTTAATCATTTTTTAAAAAATAGTTGTTGACAGTGATAATCAATGTCAATTAATCTAAAAGTAGTTGAAATTGATAATTATTATCAATAGGATGGATGCGACATGTTAATGAGAAAAAAATTTCACCTTCTGCGGAGGGGATTAAAAGATAAAAATAAAGAAGTTGATCAGCATATGGAATGGCAACGAAATGTAATTCGTTCAGAATATGTAGATGAGAAGAAGAGCATTCAGACAGAAAAAGAGATACAAAGTAAAGGGAGAGGTTCAGTTGAGTAAGTTAGTAATGATTTTTGCAAGTATGAGTGGAAATACAGAGGAAATGGCTGATCATATTGCCGGCGTGATTCGTGAAACAGAAAATGAAATTGAAGTTATTGATATTATGGATTCACCAGAAGCTTCTATACTAGAACAGTATGATGGAATTATTTTAGGTGCATACACTTGGGGAGATGGTGACCTTCCTGATGATTTCTTAGATTTTTATGACGCAATGGATTCTATTGATTTAACTGGGAAAAAAGCGGCAGTATTCGGGTCATGTGATTCAGCTTATCCGAAGTACGGCGTGGCGGTTGACATTTTAATAGAAAAGCTACAAGCGCGCGGAGCTGCAGTTGTGTTAGAAGGACTAAAAGTAGAATTAACGCCAGAAGATGAAGATGTAGAAAAATGTTTACAGTTTGGAGCTGAATTTGTAAAACACCTTTCTTAATGGCAGAAGGGAGATGAAGAGCAAGTGCACGAGAAAATCGCAATCAAAACGATGACAGATTATCATTTGTATGATTTTATGCGTTGCCCGCATAAATTTTATTTTCGTCATATAAAAAGAAGAGAACCTTCTTCATTTGAATGGCAACAAATCGCACAAATGATTGTGAATCGAATTATTAACGAATATTACACATTACCCGCGGGCCAACAAACGAAAATCGTACTTTTAATATTAATAGAAAAGTATTGGAAAAAAGTAAGGATTAATATGTTTGCTTCGAAGACGGAGTATTATATTGTGTTAGCGAAGCTAACAGATCACTTATTACAATTTGTTGAAAGAGATGATAGTCAGACACCGCCGTTATTTTTATATGAAAAATTTCAAACATATATGGAAGAGCTAGGTGTCCACATGTCATTGACATTAGAAGTTGGTGAGTGGAGTACTGAGTCGTTTGTAATTAAAAAGTATGTTGTCGATGCGGATGAGGAAATGCTTGCTCTTTGTCAAAAGTTAATGACAGTATTTAGTTATAAAGCTTTCGGCATTCTTCCAGGAAAAATTGAAGTAATTAATTTAATAGAAGGAACTAAGTATGAGTACATTCCGAAACAGGAAGATATTATAACTGGAATGGCTGATTTATCTCGAATGAAAGAAATGTTGCAGCAACCTGAGCATTATACAGAGCGCCATTTTCGTTCTGAGTGTATAAGTTGTGCGTTTCGTAGCGAATGCCAAGGGGAAGAAGTAAAGAAAGAAGCGAAGCAGAAGAAAAATATCGTACATTAAAGGATGCAAATTTGCATTCTTTTTTGTTATTGACATGAAAAGCTTTTCATCATTTACCGTATATTTGTAGCAGATTTTAATAAAGGGAGGAATAATCAATGAAAGATGAAACGAAAGTATTTCAATGGTTAAAAGAACAGAATGCTCCTTTTGGAATTCAACTGCAAATTTTACAAGCCTTTCAACTGTATAAAATTATTGTTGAAATGGATAAAAAGTTAATGATGTATGAGGAGAGGGAATATAGGGAGAGAATGTAATCTCATCCCTGCAGTACTACTTTCAGTTGTTCTAGACCTGCTAGAAATTCTAGTTCATTCTTTGTTTCAAAGTTATAAATCATATTATGTAGTAAAGGACTGTATTGATAAAAACTTGTGATGCGGTGAATGAGTAATGGATCATGGTGTGAAGTAAGGGTACGGTATTGTTCATATACGGATGTAGTAAATTCATGTCCGAAATCATCATATAGCCCAGCAAAATCAAAGGCAGGATCTCCGATTTGAGCATCACCAAAATCGATAATCCCTGAAATGGTTTTATTTTGTTTATCAAATAAAATGTGATGATGTGTAAAGTCGGCGTGAATGATTGTATTTTGAAATTTAGATGTAGCTAGACAGGCAAAGAAATTCTCGAATAAACGATTTAAGGCTGATTTCTGGAACGAAGTAAGATTGTTAGTAACATACTGATTTAATTTAGTTTGCAGCTCTTTCCAGTAGGTAAGTGTTTTTTCAATAGGGAATCCTAACGCTGTAACACTTTTTAGAGGAATACTATGTAGAGCAGCAAGGAAAGTTGCTAATTGTGTAATAAGTGCTTTTCGTTCTTGTTTTTCTAGTGTAGTAACTATTTCTGTTTTTAACGGTTCACCATGAATGAGAGTATAGTAACTACAAAACGGAATAGTATCAGTATCTTTTCTGTAGAATAGGTGATACTGTGGAACCTCAATTTCATGTAGTGAATAAGAGAGACGTGTGCATAATTCTTTTTCTAACGGAATACGCATTGCATATTCCTGTTTTCGCGGGAAACGAAACAGTAACTCATCATTTACGATAATAGCTACATTATCCCACCCTTCTTCATTTTGTTTATAGGAGTGTATAGAAAGATTAGGCAAAGCTTCTTTTATATATTGTTTGTAAGAGTCCATCATTGTTCCTCATTTCAAAGTTAAGTTATTCCACTTCATGATATCAGAATTTTCTTTCTATATGTTAAAATATAACTATCATTATGAAGAAAAGAATACTAATCACTTCTTTATGTATCGCTTTTGGAGTGTTTTGGTCATATAAAGAGACGGTTTTTGCTAGCTTTAAATCGATTGATCAGTATGAGTTAAAAGAAGAAGTAAAGAACAAAAGTATAGAAACTTTAACTCATAATGAAATGAAAAAGGTAGGAGAACATTTTGTGACAGAGCAATTATCTGTGTTTGAGTTTAATAATAAAGAAGATGTAAAACGAAAAGGTGAAGAAATATTTTTAAATAGAGGGTATGACCGATTAATAGAAAATTATTATCCAAATCGTTTTCGGGATGTAGAGTATAAATTTATAAACGGGGAGATATGTGAAGTAACGAATGAAAGTTTTCTCTATAAAACTGTAGCGTACGTGGCGGGTACTGAAAATGGTAAGAGAAGCGAAATGAAATTGAATTATGAAATGAAAATTGTAAAGGTTAATAATGTATTTAGGGTGTTAGAACAAAAACAGTACGTACAATAGAGTGAAACATGAATCAGTGCCATAAATAGTAGAATAAAAAATCCCCCAGTTCTTTGAGGGATTCTAAAGGTTTTCATTTTGTTGACCAAGTTCTTTTTGAGCAATATATAAATTTCCTTGCTCGACTTGTTTCTGAGTAAGAACAGAATCACCTGCATATCCTTTTTCTGTTTTTACAGTTCTTTTTGAACGATTGGAATTTTGTTTCTTCATATAATAAATCACCTTCCATCAAAAATAAACGAAAATGATAAGTACGAGTAATACAGCAGCAAAGATGGTAATACCCATTAAAAACGAAGTGTTTTTATATTTAGGCGGCTTATGTACATCTTGCCGATATCCAGGTGAAATTTCAGGGGCGAATTCTTCATCGAATGATTGCTTGTTTTCTTTTTCGTCCATATACATCCACCTTTCTTTTTCATTATGTTATACGTTCATAGAAAAAATATGCATAAAGAAAACCACCCTCTATCGCGAGCGGTGGTTTTCTGTTGTATATTGTCTTTGCACTTGGAAGAGACGGACAAGAAGGAAGATGGCGCCAAATGCTAGACCGATAATAAGACCGATCCAGTATCCTTTTGCTGCCCAGTCCGTATACGTTGCTAATATGTAACCGAGAGGGAGACCTATTACCCAATAAGCGATTAATGTCATAATTAAGGCAACATTTACGTCTTTATAACCACGTAGAGCCCCTTGTACAGGCGTTGCAATTGCATCTGAAATTTGAAATAAAATCGCAAATATAAGAAATTCTTTTGCTAAATGATGAACTTGTATATCTGTCGTATAAATAGAAGCAATTTCATCATCAAAGAAGTAAAGAAGAATGGAATACAATAGGGCGAATGCAAGTGCTAAGCCAATCCCGATAAATCCATATTGTTTTGCGTTATTATATCGTTTTGCTCCAACTTCGAATCCAACAGCGATGGTCATTGCCATTGCTAAACTTAAAGGAGTCATATATAACAAGGAAGCGAAGTTCATAGCTGCTTGGTGGGCTGCAATTGTTGTCGTACTAAAATTACTCATCATAAGTGTTACCGCAGCGAAAATACTTGTTTCAAAAAAGATAGCAAATCCGATAGGGACGCCAAGTTTTAAGAATTCTTTCCAACTCGAAAGAGAAGGACGATATAATTGTTTAAAGATATGGAAAGATGTGAAAGGTTCTTTCGTACGAATAATTATAACGGTAATAATTAAAATGCACCAATAGGTTGCTGCAGAAGCAATTGCTGCTCCGACACCACCGAGTTTTGGAAAACCGAAATGACCGAAAATTAATACATAATTTAATACTACGTTAATTGGTAATGATAGTAATGTAATGATCATCGTTGTACGAGTTTTTCCTAATGCATCAATAAATCCGCGTAAAACAGTGTAAGTAAATAAAGGAATAATTCCAATTGCAATAATACTTAAAAACTGTGCTGCAATACGTTCCACAGGTTCTTCTAATCGCATGCCGTTTAAAATAGGCGAAACAGCGAAGAATCCGATAAGGATAACAACAAAACTAGCACAGATTGCTAAATATACTGCTTGTATAACAACGTGAGGAACATCCTCTTTTTTCTTAGAGCCAACGAGTTGTGCAACAATTGGAGTAGTGGCCATCAAAATTCCTGTTAATCCCGTACTAACTGGAATCCATATACTTGTGCCAATCGCGACACCTGCTAAATCAATAGGGCTTGCATGTCCTGACATTGTCGTATCGAAAAAACTCATTGCAAATAATGACATTTGCGTAACGAAAATCGGGAAAAATAGTAATACAAATTGCTTTAATTTTTGTGAGAATGAATTAGTTTCTTTCATAAAATCCCCTTTCCGCTAAAAAAACAAACTCTTACTATCATACAATTTAATCAAAAAATAGAAAAGAAATACGCGTATACAACATGTACAATCAATAAAAAAAAGATGCACTTTAAAAGGGGATAAGGTATTATGATAAGGTGTGAAAAATTACATATTCGTTATTAAGGAGGCACTACTCGTGGCTGATTGGTTAATTGGAATAATCATGGGTGCTGTTGAAGGTTTAACAGAGTTTTTACCAGTATCATCAACAGGACATATGATTTTAACAGGTCATTTACTTGGATTTAACGACGAGAGAGCAAAAGTTTTCGAAGTTGTTATTCAATTGGGATCAATTTTAGCAGTTGTCGTTATATTTTGGAAGCGTCTATGGTCTTTAGTAGGTATAGGGAAAGTAACAGACGGACCATCGTTAAATTTATTACATATTATTATCGGGATGATTCCTGCCGGCGTACTTGGCGTATTGTTCCATAGTATGATTAAAGAAGTTTTATTTGGGCCAGGCCCAGTTGTCATTAGCTTAGTGGCTGGTGGTATTTTAATGATTGTTGCTGAGAAGTTTTCGAAACCAAGTACAGCAAGAACATTAGATGAAATCACATATAAGCAAGCATTTACAATCGGAATGTTCCAATGTTTAGCACTTTGGCCAGGATTTTCTCGTTCTGGTTCTACAATAAGTGGTGGTTTATTAGCTCGCGTGTCACATACAGCGGCGGCTGAATATACATTCATTTTAGCGGTACCAATGATGGTAGCTGCAAGTGGCTTAGATTTAATTAAAAGCTGGGATATATTAAGTGCGGCTGATATACCATTATTTGCAACAGGATTTATTACAGCATTCGTTGTTGCGATGCTTGCAATTGTTTCATTCTTAAAATTATTATCTCGTGTAAAACTAACACCGTTTGCTTACTACCGTTTCATTTTAGCTGCGGTATTCTATTTCTTCATTATGTAAGAAATAGATTCTTGGTAACACCCTATAGAATAGACATTTGAAAAAAGTCTATTCTATAGGGTGTTTTTTTATCGTGAGGGAAAATTTTCACCCTCATATACTTGTATTTCACCATATGAAATATGACATAATGATGTCGATATAATAATTTTAAGGAAATCGATAGTGTATTTGAGAGGGGCAGTTTAGTGAGTTTTGCAATAGAAATAGTAATTCCAGCACCAATTGATGTTGTATTTGATTATGTAAATAATGACGAGAAAATAATGGAATGGAGTACCTTTATGGTGGAAAATAGGTATCCTCCACATGTAGATGTAAATAATCCTCGTGAAGGTGATAAATATATATCCGTGCAAAAGATGGGGAAGAAAATATATGAGTTTGAGGCAGAAATTTTAGAGTGTGAAGCACCTTATATCGTATCAATTGGATGTGAAATGAAGCAAGGCTATACAGCCGCAACTTATATGTTAGAAGAGGATGAGGAAGGTACATCACTTACTTTAATTATAGAATTTGAACCGAAGAATTTTTTATATAAGATTATGTATAAGTTGACTGGATGGATGACCCGTGCAGTATATATGGGTGAAATGGAACGGTTAGCAGAGTGCGTAGATGCTGCATATTCTCAGAAAAAAGGATTGTAATTTTGTTTAATAAAAAACCTGCCGAAATCGGCAGGTTTTATTTTACTACTTTTTCCATCATGCTTTCCATTACATGTTCCCAAAGAGAAGTATCATCCGCTAATGTAGCACGGAAATTAGCGTACATTTCTTTTTGTTTCTCTTCGAATGTTGGATCCTCTTTTTCAGGCAATGTAGCGCGCATTGACGTTACTAACTTTTGTACTTTTGGAGCGCGTGGTCCCCAAACGGCTTGTTCATTTCCATCTTTATCAATGAAAATAAAGATTGGAATCGCACGAGCTGTTCCATTTGTTAAATATTGATCCATTAATTCTAAGTTTTCATCGCGAATTAATAATGACATTTCAATATTTGCAACTTCAGAAATTCTTTTCATAACAGGTACGCATAAAAGAGCGTCACCACACCAATCAGCTGTTAATACGATAACACGCCAGCCATCATTTTGACGTTCTTCTAATACAGGAAGTAACTCATTTGGAATTAAAAAGTTATTGTAAATGTGCAGTAGCTCGTATTGATTTACTTTCATTTCATTCACATATGTATCAAAGGACATACCTTTATCAGCCCATTGTAGTAAGTTCATAAATAACACCTCTTTAGTATGATTTGTTTTCATTGTACCAATTTTTATATAGAAAAGCTTGTTTTCTTACTCTTTCTTGTCGCTTAATAATTTATTTAGTAGGAAAAAGAATAGTACAACACATAATTCGGCTATGTTGGACAGTTGTACGTTCTCTATCCATTCGTCGGCGGTATGTATGACAAACCAATCTAGCGTAATTTCAATGATGGAGAGCAGGGTGATTGAGAGCCAATTGGGCATACTTGCCATCATTGGATGTAGGAGCGCTTTAAAGAAAATGAATATAAAATATGTAATACCATCTAATAATAGAATAAGTAAAAAAAACAGTAGTAGAGCTGTTTTGGATGAATATTCTATACCTGTAATTTGAAAGATTCCTATATATACAAAAAATATAAATGCAAAAAATATAATGAGAAATAGAATAACAAAAACAATAATCAAAGTCTTATCTTTTAGATTAAGATTAGAAAACTTGTCTTCTTCCTCCACTATTCCAACTCCTTTTTTTGGAAATTCAACTTTATTGTATCATGAAATATATATTAAAAAACTACGAATTATGGGAAAATAAGGTGACAAAAAGTAAGATTTCATGTAAAATTATTAATAAGGTTTTTATTTAACTAAATGAAATAAAAGGGGCTGTCAAAGTTGTCTCAAAATCGAGAGCAATTAATGGAAGAACTATCGACAAATGTTTTTGCTATGTTCCGCACGTTGCGTAATGATATCGGAAAAATATTTGGTGGTTACATACCGTGGAATGAGTTCATCGTCCTTAGAATATTGAATCGTACGAATAAAGAAATGGTATCACGTGTAGCGAATGAGTTAAATGTGTCGAATAGTCATATTACAGCTGTTACAGAAAAATTAATTAATAAAGGTTTTGTAACTCGTTCACGTTCTACGTCAGATCGACGAGTTGTATATTTGGAGATTACAGAACAAGGAAAAGATTTAGTTGCGAAAATGGAAGGTGCGAAAAAACAATATTTACAAGAAAGATTTTCTACGCTTTCAGAAGAAGAAATGAATATAATGATATCTATTTCTAAAAAACTTATTTAAGTCATTATTAGTAAGAAAACGCTTACGCAAAAAAGGTGAAGACTTTCCTTATATGAGGAAGGTCTTCTTTCGTATGTAAAAGATTATAAAAAAGAAAATATGTAACATACTACTAGTAAAGAAAGGGGGCAGAAATATGACAAATCGAAATGGTAGTAAAGGGAGCGGAAATCAAGGTTCACCGAAATCAGGTCAATTTCAGCAAGAATTTAGTTCTGAATTTGAGACTGGTAATGATAATAAAGGAAAAGAATATCGTTCGAAAAAAGGAAGTAAATCAAAAAAGGAGTGAAATAATTCACTCCTTTTTTGATTTAAGATGCTGCAGATTGATCTGTATTATATTTTTCTTCTGATTTTGCGACAATCATTGCGCAAATTGCATCACCAGAAATGTTTACAGCTGTTCGTGACATATCTAGAATGCGGTCAATACCGATAATTAAGGCAATACCTTCCACTGGTAGATTTACTTGATTTAAAACCATCGTCAGCATTACTAGTCCAACACCTGGTACACCCGCAGTGCCGATACTAGCTAGTACAGCAGTTAATACGACCATAGCTAATTGTGCTAATGTAAGTTCAACGCCGTATACTTGAGCGATAAATACTGTTGCTACACCTTGCATAATAGCAGTACCATCCATATTAATTGTTGCACCTAGTGGTTGTACAAAAGAACTTATCGCTTTTGGAACGCCAAGTTTCTCTTGTGCGGTTTTCATTGCAAACGGAAGAGATGCATTAGAGCTAGATGTACTAAATCCAATCGCCATTACTGGTCCGAAATGTTTAAAGAAACGGACAATGCTTTCTTTTGCTAATACCTTTAATAATCCGCCATAGACGAAGACGCCGTGAATAATAAGTACTAGCATAACGACAATCATATACTTGAACATCGCAGCGACGCCTGCAAGCCCCATTTTACCAACGGATGAAGCAAGCAACCCAAATGTTCCGATTGGAGCTAATTTCATAACGAGATTAACGAGATACATCATTAATTCGTTGCCCTGTTCAAGTAATGAATGAATACCTTGGACCCGCTTTCCTAAAATAGCTATACCAAGTCCAATTAATACGGCAAAGGCAATAATTTGTAACATGTTTCCATCAGCCATCGCTTTTGCTGGGTTATCTGGTACGATATTTAGCAATGTATCGACGAAAGATGTTTCGGTTTTTGCACCTTCATATTTAAGCCCTTCGGTTTTAAAATTACC
Source organism: Bacillus sp. Brlt_9 (assembly GCF_051948935.1). Classification (NCBI taxonomy): domain Bacteria; kingdom Bacillati; phylum Bacillota; class Bacilli; order Caryophanales; family Bacillaceae; genus Bacillus; species Bacillus sp. Brlt_9. The sequence goes on from NZ_JAYJLO010000001.1 coordinate 252,180, forward strand.
ACCAGATCCTGGTTGTATAATAAGTGCAAATGTAACTGCAATAGAGATGGCAACGGCTGTAGTTACAAGAAAGAATGAAATTGATTTTAAGCCAATTCTTCCAAGTTGCTTCGGGTCCCCAAGCCCAGCAGCTCCAAGTACGATAGAAATGAATACAACAGGAACAACTAGCATTTTAATGAGGCGTATAAACAATTGACCAAGTGGATTGAACACATATTGATTTAATGGTTCAAAAATGGATGGTGCAGCTAAATTTAGAGTGAGTCCGACAACTAGACCGAGAAATAATGCAATTAAGATTGCTTTTGTTTGTTTCAATAAAATCCCCCCTTATTTTTTGTAAAATAGCTTTCTACATTAATTGTACCGAAAAAATCCCTATTTTGACAATATTTTCTGAATATTTTGTATAAAATTTCATTTTAATGTAGGGAGGATTACATTCTGTATTTGAAAAACAAAATAGGCCATCACATTGGATGGCCTAGGGAAGGGGACAATTTATGTCAATTTAATTAGGGATGGAAGCTACTCAAAGACACTGGGGAATGTCTTATAGATTAGGGAGGAATAGCTTCGATACATATACTATAAAAGGTAAGTGTGACCGGGGTGTGAACATAGAGTGAAAGAGGGAGGGAGTTTTTGATAAAAGATAGAAAGACAAAAAAATAAGACCATCACATATGAGATGGTCAAGGAAGGGGACAATTTATGTCAATTTAATTAGGGATGGAAGTCGTTCAAGACACTGGGGAATGTCTTATAAATTAGGGAGGAACAACTTCGATACATATACTATAAAAGATAGATGTGACCATGATGTGAACATAGAGTGAAAGAGAGAGGGAGTTTTTAATAGTGGATAAAGTAAACAAAAATAAGACCATCATATAAAAGATGGTCAAAGGAAGGGGACAATTTATGTCAATTTAATTAGGGATGGAAAGCTGTTCAAAGACACTGGGGAATGTCTTATAAATTAGGGAGGAACAGCTTCGATACATATACTATAAAAGATAGATGTGACTTAGGTGTGAACATGGAGTGAAAGAGAGAGGGAGTTTTTAATAGTGGATAAAGTAAACAAAAATAAGACCATCATATAAAAGATGGTCAAAGGAAGGGGACAATTTATGTCAATTTAATTAGGGATGGAAAGCTGTTCAAAGACACTGGGGAATGTCTTATAAATTAGGGAGGAACAGCTCCGATACATATACTATAAAAGGTGGATGTGACCCTCATGTGAACATAGAGTGAAAGATATGAGAATTTCAGAAACAATACATATAAAATGATGATTACAAGAGTTGTAGAGTAAGAATAAATGTAATAGAAAGTGCCTTGTCATAAATGAAATGAAGTTCGAGTATAAATAAAAGTTGAAAACTAGGAAAAAAAGGATTATGCTCAACTATATTATAAGAATATAAGGTTTATCCCGCTATTTAAGGTTTCTTATAAGCTTTTATTTATAAGGGGAAAAGGGAGTTAGTGAAATGGAAGTAACAAAAAGACAAGGTCTGTATAATCGTTTTATACGATTAAATCCACCACAAATATTAGCATTAGGTTTTTTCTGCTTAATTGTGGTTGGCGGTTTGTTATTAAAGTTACCATTTGCAACGAAAGTACATATTAGTTGGGTAGATGCTTTCTTTACGGCAACGTCAGCAGCAACTGTAACGGGATTGGGAGTAGTAGATACTGCAAGTACGTTTACGATGTTTGGCGAAATTGTAATTATGTTTTTAATTCAAACAGGCGGTCTAGGTCTTATGACAATTGCGATTTTAATTGTTTGGGTATTAGGCAAAAAAATCGGATTACGCCATCGCTTATTAATTGGAGAGGCATTTAATCAAACAAATATAGGTGGTCTCGTAAAATTAGTAAAACGTGTCTTTATATTTTCAATTTGCATTGAGCTTATTGGGGTCATCTTTTTATCGTTTCGCTTTATTCCAGAGTTTGGCTTTGGAAAAGGTGTATACTATAGTATTTTTCACGTTATTGCATCTTATAATAATGCTGGATTTGCTCTATGGCCGGATAATTTAACAAGGTATGTAGGAGATCCTATTATTAATATTGGGATTTGTTCTTTAATCGTAATAGGTGGCCTCGGTTTTACTGTATTAATTGATATATGGTATAGCCGTAGTTTTCGAAAATTATCACTTCATTCCAAAATCATGATTGTTGGAACAGTAGTGCTAAATGTGATAGCGATGATTGTGATTTTTGTATTGGAATATAATAATGTGAAGACGTTAGGGAATTTACCTTTAAATGAAAAGTTATGGGCTTCTTTCTTTCAAGGTATTACTCCTCGTACTGCTGGATTTAATACAGTTGACTACGGGGGAATGGAAGAATCATCTATATTATTTACGATGGTTTTAATGTTTATTGGTGCAGGAAGTGTATCAACAGGTGGAGGGATTAAATTAACAACGTTTGTTATTTTAGTTACATCTGTCCTTTCTTTTTTTAGAAAGAAAGAGGAAATCGTATTATTTCAGCGCACAATAAAAATGTCGACAGTAACGAGGGCGTTAGCGATTGCTGTTGCCAGTCAAATACTCATTTTTGCAGCGGTATTTGTATTAATGCTTACAGAAGACTTTAGTTTTATTCAGTTATTATTTGAAACAATTTCAGCATTTGGTACAGTAGGATTAACAATGGGGATTACTGCAAAGTTATCAGCATTTGGAAAATGTATCATTATGTTTGTTATGTTTTGCGGATTAATTGGTCCGTTAACACTTGTCTTTTCTTTAGCGCGACCAGCAAAACAAAAAATTAAATATCCATCGGAAGATGTATTTACAGGATAAGGTATCCCGCATAAGCGAGATACCTTTTTCTTTTTAAAAAAGGGAGAACAATAATCCGACAAGTGCTACTCGGAATAAAATTGCAATGAGTGCTGCAATTCCGCCGACGATCGCAGCGATACCACCAGTTACAGTAGCTCCGCGATTATAAGCGTAAATACCTAGTAATACAGAAACAAGACCAAATAATGTTGGGAAGGTAAAGAGTGATAAGATAGATAAAGCAAGAGCGATAAAGCCAGCAGTTGATCCAGCGGCGGAGGATCTTACATCACCTGTATGATCCTTCTCATCGTAATCAATGCGCTGTGGTGCAACTTCAGCTGCATACTCTTCTTTATAGTCACTATAATCACTATCTATGCTATCTCTTTTTTTATACTCATCAAATTTCTCAGTCAAAGTCATGACTCCTTTCATAACAAGGTTCAATAGTAGTATGTATCTCTTTTTCCTTTTTATCCGAGTATGGACAGGGAGTAATATCCATTTAAAAGGTGGAAATTGTTTTTTTGAAATAGGAAAAGTTAGTATGACTTCCTCTATTTTGGAAAGTATAAAAAAGAATAATGAGGAAAGGGTGCAATACATAATGGAACATCCAATTGAAAATTTAATGAAAACAGCAATGACAAATTTAAAAGAGATGGTAGATGTAAATACAATTGTGGGTAGCCCAGTTTCAACAGCTGATGGAAATGTAGTATTAACAGTATCACAAGTGGCCTTCGGTTTTGGAGCTGGCGGAAGTGACTTTAAAGGTGATTTTATTTCTGAAAAACATAATAATGGACAAGGGCAGCATAAAGAGCACAAGCAAAGTCATCCATTTGGAGGCGGGAGCGGGGCTGGGGTTTCGATTAGCCCAGTTGCTTTTTTAGTAGTTGGTTCTAACGGTGTGCAAGTGCTGCACCTCAATAGTAGCACGCATTTAATTGAGAAGGCTTTAAATACTGTACCAAGCACTGTAGATAAATTTGTAAATAATCGTCAAAAGTGAACTTGCATTTTTTAGGAATTATGATATATTAGAAAAAGTGCGCTTTAGGATGATCGGAATAATTGAACTTTAAATATATATGATGTGTGGAATAAGGGAGAGGAATTTATGATTAATATCAAAAACTTAGTAGTTGGCTTATGTATGTTAGTAAGCGGCTTTGTTGTATATGTAATAAAAGAAAAAGCTCCATTTTAAAACAGACAAACCGTTACTGTCTGTTTTTAATTTGAAAAAATATTGACAAGTTATTGTATTGGTGTTAAAATTTTAATTCGTGTCTCGGTTACAGCTAGTGTAAAGTAAATAACTCTTATGAATACAATACGAAAAGTTTGCGAAAGATCGGGTAATGTTACCAACAACTTTTGTGAACAAACCCTATAAATTGTGCTTGTAAGCTTTATATGTATACTAGTGAATCAAGGAGCGGTCAGTGGAACCGTAATGATGAGAGAGAGGTAGGGCTTTCATCCAGTATATATGTTACTTTCCCGTTAGGTGAATATAAAAAAGAGGACTCCTTTTCAAAAGGAGTCCTCTTTCTTTTTATATATGAAATTTAAGTGCGGCTCTCAACTTGCTGACAAATTTCATCTGTTGTTAAACCGTGAGCTGTAATTACCGATCCTTTAATTGATGCATCTGCAATCCCCATCATATTGGAATCTTGCCCAGTTACAACACAACAATCGCATCCTTGTGCATCCTGTTCGGAGTTAAGGGTAACAACTTCATGTCCTTGTTGCTGAAGGGCTTGCTGAACATCTGTTAATGAGTTTTCAACGCCAATTCTAGCCATAATTCTCACCTCCTACCATCTAGTTGCTAGTATGCACAAGTACATCGCATATATTTATGCAAAGATGGTAGGAAACATATATTTAGCTGTTATTTACGGAGAGTTTGATTAAAGTATCACTTCATTTAGTCGTTATATACACCAGTAAGCATTTGACTTACGAATTGATCGTTTAAAGTATCTTGAGTAGAAGAAGTATTTGAATGGATATCGATTGAAGCAATAAAGTTATTATGTTCTTTATTATTTGGTTCTACCTCTACATAGTTATCGAATTTACAAAAACCTTTCGTATCCATTAGATCAAATAGTTGAAGCATTTCTACTACCTCTTGTCTCGTTCCTTTAATTTGTACATACGCCATATTGATTTCCTCCTTCATTTTGACAAATTGTTTTTTAAAAATAGGATTATGATTCCGAAATGAAAAATATGAATGTTATTTTTAGACAGCGTTATTTTTATTATTTTCCCCCTTTTTCAGCAAAAGTCGTTGTATATTCCCGAATTTATAAAAACGGACGTCCGTTTATTGAATACAATAGATTCGTATCAATTGATGAAAATCCTTCTTTTAAACAAATATTTTTTTAGTGAAAATTGGCGAAAAAAATTTTTTGACTTTTTGTAAACGTTAACAATGCTGTTAAATCAATATAATCAAAGATGTACGTACGATTAAAAATTATAAATTTTCTAAAAATTCACTTGATTTATTTAGAAAGGAGAGTAAACTAGGAAACAATAAAAAATTCATAGAACATAGGAGGCGCTTTCCAGTGAACGAGCAATGGATTTTCTTAAATGGAGAATTTGTTCCAAAAGACGAGGCAAAAGTTTCAGTATATGATCATGGTTATTTATATGGAGATGGAGTATTTGAAGGGATTCGAGTTTATAGCGGTAATGTTTTCCGTTTGAGAGAGCATCTTGTCCGGTTATATGAATCAGCAAAATCCATCATGTTAGAAATTCCATATTCTTTAGATGAAGTAACGAATATTGTTGTTGAGACGATTCGACAAAATAAATTATCTAATGGATACATTCGCCTAGTTGTATCGAGAGGTGCAGGAAACCTTGGATTAGATCCTGATTCTTGTAAGGAACCGAATGTAGTAGTAATTGCAGAGCAACTATCTTTATTCCCGCAAGAATATTATGAAAAAGGGATTCCAGTTGTAACAGTTGCAACGCGCCGAAACCGTCCAGATGTATTGTCGCCTCAAGTAAAATCTTTAAATTACTTAAACAATATTTTAGTTCGCATCGAAGCGAAATTGGCTGGAGTACAAGAAGCGCTTATGTTAAATGATCAAGGATATGTAGCTGAAGGATCAGGGGATAACGTGTTTATTGTAAAAGGAAATAAATTAATTACACCACCAAGTTCTGCTGGAGCGTTAGAAGGTATTACACGAAACGCTATTTTGGAAATTGGTGAAAAACTTGGATATGACGTTAGAGAAGAGTTATTTACAAGACATGATGTATATGTAGCTGATGAAGTATTTTTAACAGGAACAGCAGCTGAAGTAATTGCTGTTACGACAGTAGATGGTAGAACGATTGGTTTAGGGCAAACGGGTCCACATACGAATCGTTTATTAGAAGAATTCCGAAAGTTAGTTATAGAAGATGGAGAGAAGATTTACGAAGAAAATAAAGTTGGATAACAACTTTTTATAACATAAGAAAGCGTTGAGAGGGAGGAGTAGTTGATTGTGAAGCCTCACAGAGAGTCGGTGGTTGCTGAAAACCGATGGTTCACGTCGACGAACATCGCCCTTGAGTGCTAAGCTGAAGCATTTGTCTAGGCTTAGACGGTAGCTCCGTTATTAGCTAGACTCATTTATGGGTCACTGAGGCAAGAGTATTCTTGCAAAGAAGGGTGGTACCGCGAAATCTTTCGTCCCTTCAGCACATAGCTGGAGTGTGGACGTAGGATTTTTTTTATTGATAAAAGTTTTCAAAAAGGGGGCTTATAAGAACAATGTCTTCAAAAACGGAAGAGAAACTGGCAACTGGTGCACAGCTATTGTTAGAATCGCTAGAAAAGGAAGGAGTAGAAGTAATTTTCGGTTATCCTGGTGGTGCTGTTTTACCTCTTTATGATGCACTCTATGACTGTGAAATTCCGCATATTTTAACAAGGCATGAGCAAGGAGCGATTCACGCTGCTGAAGGATATGCCAGAATTACTGGTAATCCAGGGGTTGTCATTGCAACGAGTGGGCCAGGTGCTACAAATGTGATTACGGGTCTTGCAGATGCCATGATTGATTCGTTACCACTTGTTGTATTTACAGGGCAAGTAGCAACAACGTTAATTGGAAGTGATGCTTTCCAAGAAGCGGATATTATGGGGCTTACGATGCCGGTGACAAAACATAACTATCAAGTGCGAAAGGCTTCAGATTTACCTCGAATTATTAAAGAAGCATTTCATATTGCTAGAACAGGAAGACCGGGCCCAGTTGTGATCGATCTTCCGAAAGATATGGTGGTAGAGCAAGGAGAACGATGTAATGATGTGCAAATGGATTTACCAGGATACAACCCAAATTATGAACCGAATTTACTCCAAATAAACAAATTATTACAAGCAATTCGTGCTGCAAATAAGCCGTTAATTTTAGCTGGAGCAGGTGTATTACATGCGAAAGCATCAAAAGAGTTAACAAGTTTTGCGCGTAAATATGAAATTCCTGTTGTTCATACATTACTTGGTCTTGGTGGCTTTCCGCCAGATGACGAACTTTTTCTAGGAATGGGAGGAATGCACGGTTCTTACACAGCCAATATGGCGTTATATGAATGCGACTTACTCATTAATGTAGGTGCGAGATTTGATGATCGGCTTACTGGAAACTTAGCTTATTTTGCTAAAGGAGCGACTGTCGCACATATTGATATCGATCCAGCAGAAATCGGAAAAAATGTGCCGACTGAAATTCCTATTGTTGCAAGTGCTAAGCGGGCATTGGAAGTATTACTTCAACCAGAAGGAAGGAAAGAAAATCATCATGAATGGATCTCTTCATTAAAGAGTAGAAAAGAACAATATCCATTCTCGTATAAACGAAACGCTGAAAGTATTAAGCCTCAATACGCAATTGATATGTTATATGAAATTACGAAGGGAGAAGCGATTGTAACAACAGATGTTGGGCAACATCAAATGTGGGCAGCACAATATTATCCGCTGAAGAATCCAGACAAATGGGTAACTTCAGGAGGATTAGGGACGATGGGATTCGGATTTCCAGCAGCAATTGGTGCGCAAATTGCAAAGCCTGAAGAACTAGTTATTGCAATTGTCGGTGACGCTGGATTTCAAATGACGCTGCAAGAATTAAGTGTGTTAAAAGAACACTCTTTACCTGTTAAAGTATTTATTTTAAATAATGAAGCTTTAGGAATGGTAAGACAATGGCAAGATGAATTTTATAACAAAAGATATTCGCACTCTTTACTACCTTGCCAACCAGATTTCGTTGCTCTTGCGAATGCGTATGGCATAAAGGGAGTGCGCATAGATGATCCACTTCTTGCAAAGAAACAATTGCAGCAGGCGATTGAATTACAAGAGCCGGTCGTAATTGATTGCCGTGTACTTCAATCAGAAAAGGTAATGCCGATGGTTGCGCCAGGGAAAGGTGTTCACCAAATGGAGGGAGTGGAAAAAAGGTGAAGAGAATTGTTACAGCGACAGTTCGAAATCAAAGCGGTGTGTTAAACCGAATTACAGGTGTTATGACGCGAAGACATTTTAACATTGAAAGCATTTCAGTAGGTCATACGGAATCATCGGACATATCGCGGATGACGATTGTTGTACACGTTGAAAATGAACAGCAAGTGGAGCAGTTAATTAAACAACTTCATAAGCAAATTGATGTTCTGAAAGTATCAGATATTACAGAAGAAGCGATGATAGCAAGAGAACTCGCACTTATTAAAGTTGCAACATCAGTAGCAAGAGCAGAGTTATATAGTTTAATTGAGCCGTTTCGAGCCACTGTAATAGATGTTGGAAAGGATTCCATAGTTGTGCAAGTAACCGGTACGCAGGAGAAAGTAGAAGCGTTAATTGAATTACTTCGTCCATACGGTTTGAAAGAAATTGCTAGAACAGGTGTAACAGCATTTACACGCAGTATGAAAAAGCAAGATAAGCAAGTGATGTTAATTCAATAATCATTTAAATATAGGGGGAAATGAAAATGGCAAAAGTTTATTATGAGAAAGATGTAACGGTAAATGTATTAAAAGAAAAGAAAGTAGCAATCATCGGATACGGCTCGCAAGGTCATGCGCATGCGCAAAATTTACGTGATAACGGATTTGATGTAGTAGTAGGTTTAAGGAAAGGGAAGTCTTGGGATAAAGCGAAAGAAGATGGATTTTCTGTATATACAGTAGCGGAAGCGGCAAAGCAGGCTGATGTAGTAATGATTTTACTACCGGATGAACTGCAGCCAGAAGTATATGAAGCGGAAATTGCGCCAAATTTAAAGGCAGGAAATTCTCTCGTTTTTGCACACGGATTTAACGTTCACTTTGATCAAGTGAAACCACCAGCGAATGTAGATGTATTTTTAGTAGCACCAAAAGGTCCAGGTCATCTTGTGCGACGTACATTTGCGGAGGGCGGAGCTGTTCCTGCATTATTTGCAGTATATCAAGATGCAACAGGAGTTGCGACTGAAAAGGCACTTTCTTATGCTGATGGAATTGGAGCGACGAAAGCTGGTGTACTAGAAACGACATTTAAAGAAGAAACGGAAACAGATTTATTTGGAGAGCAAGCTGTACTTTGCGGCGGAGTAACTGCGCTAGTAAAAGCTGGATTTGAAACGTTAGTTGATGCCGGATATCAGCCTGAACTTGCATATTTTGAATGTTTACATGAACTAAAACTAATTGTTGACCTTATGTATGAAGGTGGACTTGAAAATATGAGATACTCAGTTTCAGATACAGCGCAGTGGGGCGACTTCGTATCAGGACCACGAGTTGTAACGGAAGATACGAAGAAAGCGATGGGGGCAGTGCTAGCAGAAATTCAAGATGGTACATTTGCAAGAGGCTGGATTGCAGAGCATAAAGCAGGAAAACCAAATTTCCATGCGACAAATGAGAAAGAAAATGAACATGAAATTGAAGTAGTTGGACGTAAATTACGTGAAATGATGCCTTTCGTACAGCCGCGAGTAAAGGCAGGGGTTAAGTAATATGAAGCAGATTTTGTTCATGGATACGACGCTACGTGATGGCGAACAATCACCAGGAGTGAATTTAAATGAACAAGAGAAATTGCAAATCGCAAGGCAATTAGAGAGACTAGGGATTAATGTCATGGAAGCTGGCTTTGCAGCAGCTTCCGAAGGGGATTTTCAATCGGTAAAACGTATCGCAAATACGATTCGAAATGCTACAGTTATGAGTTTAGCTAGAGCGAAAGAAAGTGATATTCGAAGAGCATATGAAGCGGTGAAAGGTGCTGTATCTCCTCGTTTACACGTATTTTTAGCTACGAGTGATATTCATATGAAATATAAACTTTGTATGTCAAAAGAAGATGTATTAGATAGTATTCACCGCTCGGTTACACTCGGGAAATCATTATTTCCGACAGTACAATTTTCTGCAGAAGATGCGACAAGAACAGCAAGAGATTTTTTAGCTGAAGCAGTAGAAGTTGCGATTCGTGCAGGAGCGAATGTAATTAATATTCCAGATACAGTTGGATATACGAATCCAGAAGAATATTATTCTCTTTTTAAGCACTTACAAGAATCTGTTCCTTCATATGAAAAAGCAATTTTCTCTTGTCATTGTCACGATGATCTTGGGATGGCTGTAGCAAATTCGTTAGCTGCGGTTGAAGGAGGAGCGTTGCAAGTAGAAGGAACCATTAATGGAATTGGAGAAAGAGCAGGGAATGCAGCGTTAGAAGAAGTCGCAGTTGCTCTTCATATTAGAAAAGATTTCTATAAAGCAGAGTCTTCTATGACGCTAAAAGAAATTAAAGCGACGAGTACATTAGTAAGCAGATTAACAGGTATGGTTGTACCGAAAAATAAAGCGATTGTTGGAGCGAATGCGTTCGCTCATGAGTCAGGAATTCATCAAGACGGTGTTCTAAAAGAAGTGACAACATATGAAATTATTGAACCGGAGTTAGTAGGCGAATCTCAAAACTTATTTGTACTTGGAAAACATTCTGGCCGTCACGCGTTTACAGAAAAAATGAAAGAGCTTGGCTATGAATTTACAACGGAAGAAAGAGATACGGTGTTTGAAGCGTTTAAAAAATTAGCTGATCGTAAAAAGGAAATTACGGAGGAAGATTTACGTGCACTTATGCTTGGAGAAGCAGCATTTGCGGCTCAGCAATATAACATTAAGCAACTGCAAGTACATTTCGTATCAAATAGTACACAATGCGCGACAGTTGTACTAAAAGATGAGGAGGGAAATGTATACGAAGATGCAGCTACTGGTTCTGGTAGTATTGAAGCGATTTACAATGCAATCCAAAGAATTTTAGGATTAGAATGTGAATTGGCAGATTATCGCATACAATCTATTACACAAGGTCAAGATGCACTGGCTCATGTACATGTTGAATTAAAAGAAGGGACGCATCAAGTATCAGGTTTTGGTGTCGCCCAAGACGTATTGGAAGCGTCGGCGAGAGCATATGTCCATGCAGCGGGAAAATTGAAATCTTTTATCCAACTTGTGAAATAAGTTTTAGATAGGTGAGAGAAGCATTTCTCATCTATCTAATTAAAGTTCTGAAAATTCAGTTAAAAGGAGTGTTGAAATTGGAAAAACGTATCGTGTGTTTAGCTGGTGATGGTGTTGGCCCAGAAGTTATGGAAAGTGGGAAGGAAGTATTGCATATGGTAGAGAGGCTATATGGGCATCATTTTCATTTGCAAGATGAGTACTTTGGCGGGAGTGCTATCGATTTAAATGGGCAACCATTACCACAACGGACGCTTGCCGCCTGTTTAACAAGTGATGCGGTATTACTAGGAGCGGTTGGTGGACCAAGGTGGGATGGTGCGAAAGAAAGACCAGAAAAAGGATTATTAGCTTTAAGAAAAGGGCTTGGTGTATTTGCGAACGTTCGCCCTGTAACTGTAGAAAGCGCAACGGCACATTTATCACCATTAAAGAAGGCAGATGAAATTGATTTCGTTGTCGTTCGTGAGTTAACAGGTGGGATTTATTTTTCTTATCCGAAAGAACGAACGGACGAAGTAGCAACAGATACACTTACGTATCATCGCCATGAAATTGAACGTATCGTTTCGTATGCTTTTCAACTAGCAAGTAAGCGGAAGAAAAAAGTAACATCAATTGATAAGGCGAATGTTTTAGAGTCTAGTAAACTATGGAGAAATGTGACAGAAGAAGTAGCACTTCGTTATCCAGACGTTGAACTAGAACATATTTTAGTAGATGCCGCTGCGATGGAGTTAATTCGGAATCCAGGACGGTTTGATGTAATTGTAACGGAAAATTTATTTGGAGATATTTTGAGCGACGAAGCTTCCGTATTAGCTGGATCATTAGGAATGCTTCCATCAGCAAGTCACGCGGAAAAGGGACCTTCATTATACGAGCCTATTCACGGATCAGCGCCAGATATTGCTGGGAAAAATAAGGCGAATCCAATTGCTATGATGCGCTCTGTTGCGATGATGCTTGGGCAATCGTTCGGATTAACGAGAGAAGGGTGTGCAATTGAAGAAGCGATTTCAGCAGTCCTTAAATCAGGAAAATGTACAGCAGATATCGGCGGGACTGAAACGACAACTTCATTTACGAAGGCAGTTATGCAAGAAATGGAAGAGCAAGCGCTAGTAGGGAGAGGGAGATAATGGGGAAAAGTTTGCTAGATAAACTTTGGGAAAGACACGTAGTTACGACAAACGAAAATGGATTAGATTTATTGTATATCGATCTGCACCTTGTTCACGAAGTAACGTCACCGCAAGCCTTTGAAGGCTTGCGGCTTACAAATCGAACGGTCCGCAGACCAGATTTAACATTCGCAACGATGGATCATAATATCCCAACGAAAGACGTTTGGAATATTACCGATCGTATTGCGAAGCAGCAACTAGATACACTTCGGGAAAATTGTAAACAATTTCAGGTGCCGTTAGCGGATATCGGAGATGAAGAGCAAGGGATCGTTCATGTTATCGGACCAGAATTAGGGCTCACGCAGCCAGGCAAAACAATTGTTTGTGGTGATAGTCATACGGCAACGCACGGTGCGTTTGGTGCGTTAGCATTCGGTATTGGTACGAGTGAAGTGGAACATGTATTGGCAACGCAAACGCTGTGGCAAAGAAAACCGAAAGCGATGGGCATTGAGTTAAAAGGAGAATTACAGAAAGGTGTTTACGCAAAAGATATTATTTTGCATCTCCTTTCAAAGTACGGTGTAGCAGTTGGAACTGGGTACGTAATGGAATTTTACGGAGAGACGATTGGGTCTATGGAGATGGAAGAGAGAATGACGCTTTGTAATATGGCAATTGAAGGAGGAGCAAAAGCAGGTATTATCGCACCAGATGAAAAAACATTTGCTTACGTAAAAGGGCGTAAATATGTACCGAAAGACTATGAAACTTTCGAGAAAAAATGGTCTGAACTTTATACAGATGTAGATGCAATGTATGATTTACATATTTCAATTGATGTTACGGATTTAGCACCGTACGTTACGTGGGGAACAAATCCGAGTATGGGTGTTCGTATTGATGAAAGGTTGCCAGAAAAGCATGATGTAAATGACGAAAGAGCATTTTCTTATATGGGATTAAGCCCTGGACAAAGCACGTATGATATTCCAGTTCAGCATGTCTTCATTGGATCTTGTACAAATTCCAGGCTTTCTGATTTAGAAATTGCTGCATCTGTTGTGAAAGGGAAAAAGGTAAAAGAAGGTGTGCGAGCACTCGTTGTTCCTGGGTCGAAAAGAGTAAGGGAAGCAGCGATGCAAAAAGGACTACACCGCATATTTGAAGAAGCAGGATTTGAATGGAGAGAACCTGGATGTTCCATGTGTCTTGGAATGAATCCAGATCAAGTACCTGAAGGAGAACATTGTGCTTCCACTTCAAATCGGAATTTTGAAGGAAGACAAGGAAAAGGGGCACGAACACATTTAGTTAGCCCAGCAATGGCGGCAGCAGCTGCGTTATATGGTCATTTTGTTGATACTAGAAAGGAGAGTTATGATGGAGCCATTTCTTATTCATAAAGGTACTGCCGCAGTACTGATGAATGATAACATTGATACAGATCAAATTATTCCGAAGCAATATTTAAAGAGAATTGAAAGGACGGGGTTTGGAAAATATTTATTTGATGAGTGGCGTTATGATAATGAACGACAAGAAAAACCTAATTTCCCGCTTAATGCACACGAAAGAAAAGGAGCAAGTATATTAATTACAGGTGATAATTTTGGATGTGGTTCTTCAAGAGAACATGCACCTTGGGCACTTGCTGATTATGGTTTCCGCGCTATTATCGCTGGAGGGTTTGCAGATATTTTTTATATGAATTGTATGAAGAATGGTATGTTACCAATTGTAATGGATAAAGAAATGCGAGAAAAACTTGCCAAAACAGATGCAAGAGAAGAAATAGAAGTAGATTTAGAGAATGAAGTCATTACAACGAGTACGCACAGGTTTCATTTTACAATCGAGAAAATGTGGAAAGACAAATTATTAAATGGTTTAGATGAAATTAGTATTACGATGCAATATGAACAAGAAATAAAAGAGTATGAAAGAAGGGTAGCAGTATATTAAGAGATAACGGAATATTTAAAATGTATTTACATTCAGAATGAAGTATTATATACTATGTAAAAATTAGAGGAGAAAGGGAGTAAGTATTATGAAAACAATGCAATCTATTAAAATGCTTACACAACTACATCATCATACATAAAGCCCTTGAACCTAGCGTGAAAACGTGTAGGTGCAAGGGTTATTCCCGTTGTACCTACACGCTACGAAAGAGCCTTGTAGGTATATTTTATCTACAAGGCTCTTTTTATTTTCGGTTTAGGTGCATGAAATAGGCATACAGTAGAAAGGGAAAGGCGTGAGAATGTAGATGACAAAATGGAAGCGTGCAAACCCAAATGGAACGAGAGATTATTTATTCGAAGAATGTACGTTAATTGAAGAAGTGGAGCAAAAATTAAGGCGTACTTTTTTAGAGAGAGGTTATGAAGAAATAAGGACACCAACAATAGAATTTTATGATGTATTTGCCTTTCAAAATAGACCGATAGATGAAGAAAAGATGTATAAATTTTTTGATGAAAAGGGACGGATTATCGTCTTGCGTCCAGATATGACAATTCCTTTAGCGAGAGTGATTGGAACGCAGAGATGTGATACGCCACTTAAAGTAACGTATAGCGGGAATGTATTTCGAGCGAATGAGTCTCTTACTGGAAAATATAATGAGATTGTACAAAGTGGTATTGAAATTATTGGGATTGATAATGTAAGAGCGGAAATTGAATGTGTTATAAGCGTCATTCAATCACTTCAAAAGTTGAAAGTACAATCTTTTACAATAGAGATTGGGCAAGTGCAGTTATATAAATGTATTGTAAAAAAGCTCTCTATTCATGAGGAAGAAGAGAAAGTACTTAGAACGTATATTGAAAGTAAAAATTATGCTGCGCTATCAAATTTTATTAGAGAAAAGAAATTAGATCGATGTGATGAAACAGTCAGATTACTGGAGAAATTACCAAGGCTTTTTGGGGATTTAGAAGTGATTGAGGAAGCAGAAAAACTCGCCTCAAGTAATGAAATGAAAATGGCTATTGCAAGAGTGAAAGAAATATATGAAGCGATTGAAAAACTAGGCTATGGATCTTACATATCAATTGATTTAGGTATGATTCAACATTTGGATTATTATACAGGTGTTATTTTCAAAGGATATATATATGAAATTGGGGAAGAAATTGTTAGTGGCGGAAGATATGATGAGTTAATTGGAAATTTTGGAGAAATACGGCCGGCTGTTGGACTCGCGGTGCAAGTCAATCAAATTGTGAAGGCACTACAAGATCAACAAGAGCCATATGAACGAAAGAGAATAGATATGATAATTCATTATGAGTTAAATAGATTAGCAGAAGCGGAACGATTACGAAGTTTACTTCAAAAGGACGGAAAAAAAGTAGAGCTATCTTTATTCTCTAATATAAATGACACCTTTCAATTTGCAAGAAAAAATCAAATAGGAACGGTCGTTGAGGCAAAGAATGAATCATTAGTGGAATATGTGTGGAAAGAAAAATGGGTAGTCCAGAAAGAAGGAGAAACTTCATGCGTAACATTCAAATTGCGTTAACGAAAGGAAGATTAGAAAAACATGTGATTCCGCTCTTTGAGAAAATTGGAATTGATTGTTCAGAACTCAAAAATAAAGGAAGAAAGCTTGTCTTTCAAAGTAAAAATACAGATATCTCATTTATTTTAGTGAAAGCAGTAGATGTTGCTACTTATGTGGAACATGGAGTAGCTGATATTGGAGTCGTTGGAAAAGATGTTTTAATGGAAAACGAGAAAGATATTTATGAAATGTTGGATTTAGGAGTAGGTGTGTGTAAGTTTTGTGTTGCTTCTATTCCTACTTATAACGCGAAGAGCTACCGGAAGAAACGTATTGCGACGAAATATCCACATATTACTTCTAACTATTTTCATGACAAAGGAGAAGA
Source organism: Bacillus sp. Brlt_9 (assembly GCF_051948935.1). Lineage (NCBI taxonomy): Bacteria > Bacillati > Bacillota > Bacilli > Caryophanales > Bacillaceae > Bacillus > Bacillus sp. Brlt_9. The sequence goes on from NZ_JAYJLO010000001.1 coordinate 268,629, forward strand.
TGTAGAAATTATAAAAATAGAAGGTTCGGTAGAAATTGCGCCTATTCTTGGATTGGCAGATGCGATTGTTGATATTGTTGAAACAGGAAAAACATTACAAGAAAACGGGCTCATTGTATTTGAAGAAATGTGTTCTATATCTGCTCGAATGATTGTAAATAAGGCTGCATTAAAAACTAAAAAAGACGAAATATTCAGTATTATAAACATGATGGAACAAGAAATTTTATCAGGAAAATAGGGGGATTAAAATGGAAATCGTTTATGAAGATTTCAAAGAGGCGTTATCGAAAATAAAATTGCTAAGAGAAAACGCTAATATAATAGAAGAAACTGTTCAAAGAAGTGTAAGTGAAATCGTTCGAAATGTAAGGGAGAGTAGGGATGAGGCCCTATCTTTTTATACAAAAAAGTTTGATGGTGTAAAGGTTAAAGAATTTCGCGTAAGTGAAGAAGACATAAAACAAGCGAGTATGTTTGTCGAGAATTCATTTTTAGCAGCGTTACAAGAGGCGAAGAAAAATATTATTTCGTATCATGAAAAGCAAAAAAGGCAATCTATATTCGATTGCGAGAATGAAGGCATCATTAGAGGACAAATCATTCGGCCGTTAGAGAATGTAGGAGTATACGTGCCAGGCGGAACTGCTTCATATCCTTCGTCAGTATTAATGAATGTATTGCCAGCAAAACTCGCTGGTGTGAAAAAGATTGTAATGGTAACACCGCCGAGAGAAGGAGGAATTGATCCACATATTTTGGTTGCTGCAAGCTTTGCAGGAGTAGATGAAATTTATACGATAGGTGGCGCGCAAGCAATTGCTGCATTAGCATACGGGACGGAATCGATTCCGAAAGTGGATAAAATAGTTGGCCCGGGAAATTTGTACGTTGCTCTGGCGAAACGAGAAGTATATGGAGTAGTGAATATTGATATGATTGCCGGACCGTCAGAAATTGTAGTTATCGCTGATGAAACAGGAAATGCGAAATATATTGCTGCTGATTTATTGTCACAGGCAGAGCATGACGAAAGAGCAACAGCTATTTGTATTACAACGAATATAGAGCTAGCAAAAGGAGTAGAAAGAGAGATTGAAAGACAGTTAGGGACATTACCAAGAAGCGAAATTGCACGTGAATCGATAAATAGAAATGGAGCCGTTTTTATTGTTCCTTCTTTAGATGAGGCACTACAATTATCAAATGAAATCGCCCCGGAACATTTAGAGTTACATATAAAAGAACCGATGAATGCACTAGCTTATGTGAAACATGCAGGATCAATCTTTCTTGGACCATATGCACCAGAACCACTCGGTGATTATTTAGCAGGGCCGAATCACGTGTTACCGACAAGTGGAACGGCAAGGTTTTTCTCGCCGTTATCAGTTGATGATTTCGTGAAAAAATCAAGCTTCCTGTCTTATACGGAGGAAGCGTTAAGAGATGTACAACATCATATTGTAGAACTTGCCAATAAAGAAGGGTTACATGCGCATGCGAGAGCAATCCAAATTAGATTTGAGGAGGAAGAATAATGCGTGAGTCCAGTCAAGTACGTGAGACAACAGAAACAAAAATTAAACTAAGTTTGCAGCTCGATGAAAGTACGAATGTGTCTGTGCAAACGGGAGTAGGTTTCTTTGATCATATGCTAACTTTGTTTGCAAGACATGGAAGATTTGGTTTACAAGTTGAAGCAGAAGGGGATGTATTTGTTGACGCGCATCATACAGTTGAAGATGTTGGAATTGTACTCGGAAATTGTTTGAAAGAAGCATTGCAAAATAAAGAGGGGATTAACCGTTATGGCTCCGCTTATGTACCAATGGATGAATCTTTAGGTTTTGTCGCAATTGATATAAGCGGACGCTCTTATATTGTGTTTCAGGGAGAATTAACAAATCCCAAATTAGGCGATTTCGATACAGAATTAACGGAAGAGTTTTTTAGAGCAGTTGCTCATGCTGCCAATATTACATTACATGCTCGCATTCTATACGGAAGTAATACACATCACAAAATTGAAGCATTATTTAAAGCGTTTGGTAGAGCGCTTAGGGAAGCAGTCGAAAGAAATGCCAACATTACTGGTGTAAATTCAACGAAAGGGATGTTGTAATTGATTGCCATTGTAGATTATGGAATGGGAAATATTCGTAGTGTAGAACAAGCCTTAAAGTATATTGGAGCAGATTACATCGTAACGAGTGAGAAAGAAGAGATTTTTAGAAGTGATGGAGTGATTTTACCAGGAGTAGGTGCATTTCCAAAAGCGATGAATGTATTGGAAGAAAAAGATTTAGTGAGTGTGTTAAAAGAAGTCGGAAGTTCAGGAAAACCACTTCTAGGCATTTGCTTAGGAATGCAGCTTTTATTTGAAAAAAGTGAGGAACTACAAGACTGTAACGGATTAAGTTTATTGCCAGGTGTTATTAGAAAGTTAAAGGTTCCTTATAAAATTCCACATATGGGATGGAATGAGTTAAAGAAAGAGGGAGAAACAGCACTTTGGAATGGAGTAGAGGACGGTTCTTTCGTATATTATGTCCATTCTTATTACGCAGATTGTCCAAATGAAATTGTGTATGGAATAAGTGAATATGGAGTGAACGTACCTGGTTTTGTAGCAAAAGGAAGTATATATGGCGCACAGTTTCATCCTGAAAAAAGTGGTGACATTGGCATGCAAATGTTGAAAAATTTCAAAGGAGTGGTAGAAATATGGAAATCTTCCCAGCTATCGATTTAAAAGAAGGGCGATGCGTTAGACTTTATCAAGGAGAGTTTAGTAAAGAAACAGTAATGAATGAAGATCCGGTTGCGCAAGCGATTATATTCGAAAAATCGGGAGCGAAAACACTGCATATTGTTGATTTAGATGGTGCAGTTGCTGGTAAGTCGTTAAACTTGTCCGTCATTGAAAGAATTTGTAAGGTGGTACGAATTCCAGTACAAGTTGGAGGAGGAATTCGATCACTTATAGCGGTAGAGAAGCTATTGTCAGCAGGGGTAGACAAAGTGATTTTAGGAACAGCCGCTCTTTATGATAAGAAATTTTTAGAAGAAGCAGTTCTTCTATATAAAGAAAAAATCATTGTAGGCATTGATGCGAAAAATGGTTTCGTAGCAACGAGAGGTTGGCTTGATGTGTCTGAAATTTCTTACATTGATTTAGCGAAGCAAATGGAGAATGTAGGGGTTCAAACGATTGTGTTTACAGACATTTCGAAAGACGGGACGCTTGCAGGGCCGAATATAGAGCAATTGGAGTTACTACAAAAAAGCGTTTCTATTCGTCTTATTGCTTCTGGAGGAGTGGCAACTATGCAAGATGTGAAAAAGTTAAATGATATGAATATATACGGTGTCATAATTGGTAAGGCTCTTTACGAGAAAACGATTGATTTAGAAGAAGTATTAGAGGTAACAAAGTTATGTTAGCGAAACGAATTATTCCTTGTCTAGATGTGAAAGAAGGGCGAGTCGTAAAAGGTGTAAATTTTATAGGGTTACAAGACGTCGGTGATCCTGTTGAAATAGCCGCTTTATATAACGAGGCGGGAGCAGATGAAATAGTATTTTTAGATATTACGGCAACGCATGAGGGACGAAAAACGATTATAGATGTTGTAGAGAAAACAGCTTCGAAAGTATTTATTCCCCTTACAGTTGGGGGAGGGATTTCAAGTGTTAAAGATATGTACAATTTACTAAGAGCTGGAGCAGATAAAGTTTCAATTAACTCAGCGGCAGTGCGAAATCCAAAGCTAATCAAAGAAGGGGCAGAACATTTTGGCTCACAATGTATTGTCACAGCAATTGATGCTAGAAAAGTAGCGGAAGATAGGTGGAATGTATACGTGAACGGAGGCAGAGTTGATACAGGAATAGATGCGATAGAATGGGCGAAGCGTGTTACCGAGCTAGGCGCAGGTGAAATTTTGTTAACGAGTATGGATGCAGATGGAACGAAAAATGGATATGACCTTCGTTTAACAGAAGAAATTTCAAAAAGTGTTTCTGTTCCAGTCATTGCGTCAGGCGGATGTGGTCATGCTAATCACATTATAGAAGTCTTTCAAAAGACAACAGTTGATGCAGCATTAGCGGCATCCATCTTTCATTATGGTGAGGAAACTGTACAGAGTGTAAAGAGAAAGTTAAGAGAAGCTAACGTTGAGGTGCGGCTATGAAACCTAACTTTTCAAAAGGATTATTACCAGCAGTTGTAATTGAAGAAGGGACAAAAGAAGTTTTAATGCTAGCTTATATGAATGAAGAAGCATATGAAAAAACGTTAGAAACGAAAAGAACATGGTTTTATTCTCGTTCAAGAAGGTCGTTATGGAATAAAGGAGAAACATCAGGAAATGTCCAATCTGTGCAATCTCTTTATTTAGATTGTGATCAAGATTCAATTGTGGTCGTCGTAAAGCAAGTGGGACCTGCTTGTCATACGGGAGAGAAGACATGTTTTCACTACAAAATTATATAGGGGGATACATATGAAAAACGCCTTTACATTACTATTTGAAACAATTGAAGAACGAAAGAGAAATCCACTTCCTGAATCATATACAAATTACTTGTTTTCAAAAGGAGAAGATAAAATTTTAAAGAAAATTGGTGAGGAATGTACGGAAGTAATTATCGCATCTAAAAATAATGATAAAGAAGAGTTAGTGAGAGAAATGGTTGATGTACTGTATCACTGCTTCGTTTTATTAGCCGAAAAAAATATATCGTTAGAAGATATTATGGAGGAAGTAACAGAAAGAAATGGAAAGCTTTCGAGAGTAGGGGACAGAAGAGAAATAGATACATTATAAGGGGGAATATGTATGAAAGTGGATTATCACATTCATTTAGAAGAAGGGCCGTATTCAATAGGATGGCTAGCTAAAATAAATGAAGCACTGCAACATTATGAACCGCTTAAAGAAGAAAAACATTCTATGAAATGGCTTGTGAAAACACAAGAACGCCTGCAAAGACGTGTGAAAGAAGGGCCATTTACAGCGAAATGGATTGATTTATATTTAGAAGAAGCTTTACGAAAAGGTATAAAAGAAGTTGGGATTGTCGATCATTTATACCGTTTTTATGAAGCGAAAGAATACTATGAAAGATATGTCGATATTAGTGATTCTAGGCTTGGTCGCTTACAGAAGGAATGGTTAGACCAAGTAAGGGTAGCGTCACTACATGATTTTACAAAGGCAATTGAAGAGGCAAAAGAACGGTGGAGTAAAAGAGGTGTTACGCTTAAACTTGGAATTGAAGCGGATTATTTTATTGGTGGTGAACAACAATTACAATCTTTACTCGCATTAGGAGATTTTGATTATGTAATTGGTTCTGTTCATTTTTTAAATGGATGGGGATTTGATAATCCAGATACGAAAGAATATTTTAAGGAACATGACTTATATGCTTTATATGATACGTTTTTCAAAACGGTGGAGTGTGCAGTTCGTTCTGAGTTATTTGATATAATAGCTCATCTTGATAACATAAAAGTATTTAATTACCGACTAGATGAGAATGAACAACTTTCTTATTATAAGGAAATTGCGCGTGCGTTAGTAGAAACTGATACGGCAACGGAAATAAATGCGGGATTGTACTATCGATACCCTGTGCGCGAGATGTGCCCGAGTCCACTATATTTACAAGTATTAGCTAAGCACGGGGTCCCGATTACACTCTCCTCAGATGCTCATTATCCGAATCATTTGGGGAAATATGTGAAAGAGAATATAAAGACGTTACGCAATCATGATATTTCGCATGTAGCTACATTTACGAAACGAGTAAGAACGATGCGATTGTTAGAAGAAGAAGTTACAATTTTAAAATGATCATGATTTTTTGATGAAAACCCACCTTTTTGTTCAAAATAAGAAAGAATAAAAAAGGAGGGTAAAGAAATGGCGAAACAACAAAATAAACAAAATGTACAAGGTGCACAGCAACAAGCGTATACTTCTGAAACGAATGCTACTTCTCAATCCGTTATCGAGGAACAAATTAGTGATACAGTTGCAGAAGGAACGATCGATGTGAAGCTTGGAAAAGAATCACAAGAGAAAGCATAAGAAGAGAGGAGACTTGCATCTCCTCTTTTTTTCATGGAAAAGTGTCGATTTTCAAAACTATAATCAAATTCCTTGGTTTTTATAGGTGGATTTCTTACAATGAAAGATAAGAGCTATCTTATTTTCTGTAGAAGAGGTGTTAGTAGTGGCAAAAATATTAGTAGCAGGGAAAATTCCAGCAATCGGATTAGAACTATTAAAGGATCATGATGTAGAAATGTACGATAAAGAGGCGTTAATTTCTTTAGATGAATTAACAGAGCGTGTAAAAGATAAAGATGCATTGTTAAGCTTACTTTCTACAAAGGTGACAAAAGAAGTGATTGATGCGGCACCTAGTTTAAAAATCGTTGCAAACTATGGTGCTGGTTACGATAATATTGATTACACGTATGCTGGGGAAAAAGGGATTTCGGTAACGAATACACCGAAAGTATCAACGGAAGCGACAGCAGAATTAACATTTGCACTTCTTTTAGCAGCTGCACGTAGAATTCCTGAAGGGGATACGTTATGTCGTACAACTGGATTTAATGGATGGGCACCGTTATTTTTCTTAGGCCGCGAAGTACACGGTAAAACAATTGGAATTATTGGTCTTGGAGAAATCGGAAAGGCAGTTGCAAAGCGCGCGAAAGCATTTGGAATGAATATTTTATATACAGGACCAAATCGAAAGCCCGAAGCTGAAAGTGAATTGGAAGCAACATATGTAACATTGGAAGAATTATTACAAACAGCAGATTTTATTACAATTAACTGTGCGTATAATCCGAAATTACATCATATGATTGATGAAGAACAGTTCAAAATGATGAAGAAAACAGCGTATATTATAAATGCTTCACGTGGACCAATTATGCATGAATTTGCACTTGCTCATGCATTAAAAACGAATGAAATTGAAGGGGCGGCTCTTGACGTGTTTGAATTTGAACCGAAAATTACGGAAGAGCTAAAAGAATTAAAGAATGTAGTACTAGCTCCTCACGTAGGAAATGCAACATTTGAAACGCGTGATGCGATGGCTGAAATGGCTGTAAGAAATATTTTATCCGTATTAAACGGTGAAGAGCCTGTAACACCTGTAAATCAAAAAGTGTTAGTTACAAAATAAAAAGAAACCTTCCGGAACCGGAAGGTTTTTTATTTGTCTTTATTTGCTCTTTTAGATGGTCTTTGTCTAAGAAATTGAGATAGCATATACAAAATGTATAGTGGAATAGCAATGAATAAGAAAACAGAAAAATTACCGAACCCTGTTTGGTACATTGTGATAATGATTCCAACTAAAAATAGTGTAATAATGATGCTATATCGTGGAATTGGTACATCTTTTAAACTTGGGATACGAATGCGGCTCACCATTAAAAATGCGAACGTTACAAATACTGTAATAAGAACGATTTTGGGAATGGTATGTGAAAATAATGTTAAGAAAGCAACAAGCCCTCCCGCTGCTGTAATCGGTACCCCAGTGAAATATTTCATTGAAGTAGAAGATGGTGTTACATTAAATCGTGCTAAACGATATGCTCCGAAAAGAGGGAATAGTCCCGCTATGTATAGTCCGATGATTCCATAATTGGAGAAAGATGTGTAATACATAAGAACAGCAGGTGCGGCACCAAATGTCACGACATCTGCAAGTGAGTCAAGCTCTTTTCCCATTTGTGAATCAACGCGTAATAAACGAGCAACACGCCCATCAAGACTATCTAACATCATCCCGATAAGTACTAAAATAGCAGCTGATTTATAATATCCTAAAGATGCATAGCCGATTGACAAGAATCCACTATATAAATTTCCGAGCGTAAATAAGTTTGGAATAGCTGCTCTATACAAAATCTGATCCCTTGCTTTCTGTAATAAATTCTTAATTAGTGTATGAAAGTTTACTTATTTTATCATACCATAAATTTCTTCCTCATACGAAAAAAATTCCCAATTTGTGAAAGATTTCATAGAAGAATGATTTGAAAAATAAGTGAAAAAAGAAGCAACTTTTATAAAGTTGCTTCGTGTATTATTCAAATTTCGTTGTCATCGTTCCAGTTTTATACCGATTGTTAGGATCGAAACGTAATAAATCTCCATAAATGAGTTTGTCGGAGAGTTTTAATTCATTTTTTGCTTTTTCAATATTCGGTTGACATAATGAAATGTCTGCTTCTTCACCTGTATTTCGTTTATAACACATGTTTTTTGTATACACATAATCTTCCGAAACGAAGCTACCATCACGCATTACCATAAGTGGGTCTTCTTCTTTAATAAATAAGTCAGTTCCAAATTCAACCGATTGATTTGTTTTAATACCAAGTAAATGAAGTAGCGTTGGTTTAATATCAATTTGACCAGATACTTTAGAAATGACTTTTCCTTCTTGACCAGGCACGTGAATAATGAGAGGGACGCGTTGTAATTGCATAGAATCAAACGGTGTAATAGCGTCTTTCCCAAGGAACTGAGCCATAGCTGCGTTATGGTTTTCAGAAATACCGTAATGATCTCCGTAAATGACAATAACGGAATTATCATATAGTCCTTCTTCTTTTAATTGTTTAATAAATCGTTTAAGAGCTTCATCCGTGTAACGAACAGTTGGGAAGTAACGGTTTACAACACCACTTTCTGAATTAAACTCATCAACATATTGGTCTTCTGGATTTAGAAGGAATGGAAAATGGTTTGTTAAAGTAATGAATTTTGTATAGAACGGCTGTGGTAAAGATTTTAGCTTTGGAATCGATTGTTCAAAGAACTCTTTATCTTTTAATCCCCAACCGACAGACATTTGTTCTGTGCCTACGTAATCATTTAAATTAAAGTAACGATCATATCCAAGTGCAGGATACATTACATCACGATTCCAAAAAGCTTTATCATTTGAATGGAAGACAGCAGAAGAATATCCGTATTTTTTTAATTGTTCTGGTGTAGCTGTATATTCATTTGTTGCGTGAGTAAAGAATACTGAACCGCGGTCTAACGGATAAAGTGAATTTTCAACGATAAATTCAGCATCAGAAGTTTTACCTTGTCCTGTTTGATGATAGAAGTTATCGAAATAAAAACTATCTTTAATAAATTCGTTTAAAAATGGAGTGATTTCTTTTCCATTTATTTTTTTATTAATAACAAAACTTTGTGTAGATTCCATGGAAATCAAAATGACATTTTTACCTTTTGCAGCCCCAAATAAGTTTTTATCAACTTGCTTATCTTTTGAGTCTGTATAGTTTTTAATTTCAGAGAACCCGTCACCACTTGCAAATACACGTTCAGCTGAAGATTTTGATTGAAGTGTAATATCGAATAGATGATATGTGTATAAACCTAAATTTTTCACGACGGTTTGACGGTCAAATGAGCGTGAGAACATTTGTGGTTTATAAATAACGGAAACAACAATTTGCAATGCTAATAGAGCTGTTACACCGCTAAAGAAAGTTCGCTTCTCAGAGCGAGAAAGCGGCGTCTTGTCGCAAAATGCCGGGAATTTACGCGAAAGAAACATTAAAATAATCGCATCTGCAAATAACAGTAATGTTTTGTACGTAAAGAGTTCTTTTATACTCGTCCCTAAATCAGCCATATTATTTGTTTGAAATAACACTGGGAACGTAACGAAATCGTTATAAAACCCATAAAACATTGCATTTCCAAATAAAATGAATGATAGTACAAAACTAATTCCAACTATAATGCGGTTTCGGTGTTTAGATGCAAATAAAGCAAAACCGAAAAATAAAAGTAACGCAGCTAGTGGATTAATAAAAAGCATAAATTCTTCAAAGAAATTATCAATTTTAATATCAAATGCTAGCTTGTACACAATATATGTTTTTATCCATAATAAAACGACTGCAACGAGTGCAAATCGCAGTTTTGGAAACAGACGTTGTAGCATAATATACTCCTCTCCTAAAAAGCATGACCGTTCTTGTGAGCCGGTTTGATTAGCGCCTCATTTTATATATACGAACAGTCCTTTATTATTATGTTTATTATACTATGAGTATCATTATACGAAAATAAAAGAGAGTTGTGGGCTTTTTTATAATAATTGAGTAGAAAAAGGGCAGTAGGAGACAATATAACGGAGTTTCTATGTATGATTATTATCGTGCGCAGAAAGAATCGTGTAACAATACGGAGGTTATAATGCGAAAATTATTATATTTTATAGTATGCAGTAGTGTTATACTTTTTGCTTCACCGAGTGTGTCGGTAGCTCAATATGATGCACCTCTTATGGAAGATGCCCTTTATTCTGTTTTATTTCCGAAAATAAATAAAGCAATTGAAAAACAATATGGGAGCTTAAAACCTTATCAATGTCCGAAAATCATCAGTTTAAAAAAAGTGTATAGCGGTACATATTTATTTCAAGCGAGTATTGAAGTGACGAAGTATGAACAGGTTGGTGGGAAAATTGTTCCACCATTTGAGAAGGTAACGATTACATTTAATAACGAAGAGGGCGAATGGGAAGTAACAAAGATAATAGTAAAGCGCTTACCAAATGATACAAAATTAAACTGTAAAAAAACAATATAAAAAATTGTTTGACAAATAAAATGGTCCTTTGGTATTGTTAATAGCAACAATTAGATGTTTGAAAATTAAATAGACTTACCTCATCTACTCTCAAAGGTAGAGGCCGCGATAGGAAAGAGTAAGCTATGGGAGATTTAATGGAATCTGTGATCATAGGTTGAAAGGGACTATTGCCGAAATATAAGAATAACCATCTTATTCATATATTGGGACTGCATTGAATAAATGTAGTACTGTCATAAGATTTATTTTATGGAGAGCTATTTGGAGATGTTGATGCGGTTTCTTATTTTGAGGAGATAACAACTCGTTTATTTTTTCAATATATATTTTTCCTAATAAGAAACGCGTGTGAACATTGTTCCGCGCGTTTTTTGTCTATCTAAAAGCGTGCTGCAATGAATAGAAGATTGGGGTTATGAGTTTTAGAGGAAATAAGGGAGGAATTCAAATGTATTTACACGGCACAAGCCGAATCAATGGGCAAGGACACTTAGAAATTGGAGGGTGCGATACGACGCAGCTAGCAAAACAATACGGAACACCACTTTATGTATACGATGAAGAGTCTATTCGAGGAAAGTGCCGCGCGTTTCATCGTGCTTTTAAAGAAAGTGGTTTCTCTTACCAAGTAGCATATGCAAGCAAGGCGTTCTTGTGCATGGAGATGTGCCGAGTGGCTCGTGAAGAGAATATGTCATTAGATATTGTTTCTGGAGGGGAATTATATACTGCGCTTCAAGCAGGATTTCCGGCATCGCGTATTCATTTTCACGGCAATAATAAAACAGATGAAGAAATTGTGATGGCTCTTCAGGCGAATATTGGTTGTTTTGTCGTAGATAATTTCTTAGAATTAGAGATTTTGCATGATTTAGCAGTGCAACATGGGAAATTTGTGAACATATTAATTCGTGTAACGCCTGGAGTAGAGGCGCACACACATGAATATATTACAACAGGTCAAGATGATTCGAAATTTGGATTTGGTGTGTCAAATGGTCAAGCGATGCAGGCAATTGAGCTTGCTTTACAAAAATCAAATTATAACGTGCTAGGAATTCATTCACATATCGGATCACAAATATTTGAAACGGCCGGTTTTGTGCGAGCGATTGAAGTTCTTCATCAATTTTTAGAAGAAGTGAGAGAGCGAACAAATTATGTAGTAAAAGTGCTAAATGTGGGCGGAGGATTCGGAATACGCTACACAGAATCAGATACGCCATTAACTCTTGAGACATATGTGCGAGCGGTAACAAGTGCAGTGAGAGAACAATTTACAGTATGTAATTATCCCTTGCCAGAAATATGGGTTGAACCAGGCCGTAGCATTGTAGGTGATGCTGGAACGACACTTTATACAGTCGGATCTGTGAAGGACATTCCTGGTATTCGGAAATATGTATCAGTGGATGGTGGGATGACTGATAATTTAAGACCTGCTTTATATAACGCTCGTTATGAAGCGATGTTAGCGAATCGAGGGAACGATGAGAACGAGGAAGTTGTTTCGATTGCAGGGAAATGTTGTGAGAGTGGAGATATGTTAATTTGGGATATCACTTTACCGAAAGTTGCTACTGCCGATTTATTAGCAATTTCTTGTACAGGGGCATACGGGTACTCGATGGCGAATAATTATAACAGGATTCGTAGACCAGCTGTTGTCTTCGCGAAAGGTGGCACATCACAAATTGTTGTAGAGCGCGAAACATATGAAAATATTATTGGGAACGATCGCATACGTATTAAAGAATTAGTTTAAATGAGGAAAAAGGAGTTGTTCAGATGGGCAATTCCTTTTTTGTAAAATAAAATAATTAAAATATATCGGAAAACTAGGATTGAAAAAAATCTGAATTGTGATAAAATACAAATACAAAGCTTATCAAGAGAAGCGGAGGGAACTGGCCCGACGAAGCTCGGCAACCTGCTTATAGAAAGCAAGGTGCTAAATCCAGCAAAATGGAATCCATTTTGAAAGATAAGGTAAAATATATTACCGAACAGTCTTTTCGAAATGGGAAAGATTTTTTTTATGAATAAAAAGGGGGGCTGTTCGCGTGAGCGTACGGGAACATTTTGAGGAAGTATCTGAGAAGATTCAAGCGATGCTTGCTGATATGAAATATGGTTCAATTACAATTGTTGTGCAAGATGGGAAAGTCATTCAATTAGAGAAAAGTGAAAAAGTACGTTTAAAGTAAAAAGCGCTGACTAGAAAAACTAGAGGCGGTTTTAACCTATATCATTAGGTTAAAACCGTCTTTTTGCTTTTACAGGGGGAAAGAACATGTTGACGTATGAAACGTGGGAAGAAAATAACATTTCATTTTCAGAAGAAGATGAAACGAAAGGCGCGCTATCTGTATTAAGTTGGGCTTATAAAGAATATAAAAGTGAAATTGTATACGCATGTAGCTTCGGAGTGGAAGGGATGGTACTGCTGCACCTTATAAACCAAGTAAATCCATCTGCTAAAGTTGTATTTTTAGATACAAATGTTCATTTTCAAGAAACGTATGAATTAATCCAAAAAGTGCGGGAACGATTTCCTTCATTAAATATTATAGAACAACAGCCGGAACTTACACTTGATGAACAAGCGAAGTTGCATGGTGAGAAATTATGGGAAAGTAATCCGAATCTCTGTTGTAAAATTAGAAAAATTTTACCGTTAGAAAAATCATTAGCACCGGAAAAAGCGTGGATATCGGGCTTAAGGAGGGAACAATCAGAAACACGTAAGCATACAAAGTTTATAAATCAAGATCATCGCTTTCAATCTATTAAAGTTTGTCCGCTCATTCATTGGACGTGGAAAGAGGTATGGCGATATGTATACAAGCATAGCTTGCCGTATAACCCATTACATGATATTGGATATCCAAGTATTGGGTGTGAGAAGTGTACGTTACCTGTAGGTGAGGATGGCGATTCGAGAGATGGTAGATGGGCCGGGAAAGTGAAAACTGAATGTGGTCTACATTATCAATAAGATGAATCTTGAAATAAAACTAAGAGGGGATATAGAAAATGAGTACAGTAAACGAATTAGTAAATCTTATAGATGAGACATATGACGTATCACAAATTGAAAAAGAAATTGGGCTAGACAACATTGCGTTAAGTGATTTAGAACTATTAGCGACAGGGGGATATAGCCCGCTTACTGGTTTTTTGGGAAAGAAAGATTATGATTCAGTTGTAGAAACGCTTCGTTTAGATAATGGGAGCGTTTGGAGTATACCAATTACATTACCAGTAACAGAAGAAGTAGCAAAGAGCCTGAAAGTTGGAGAGGAAGTAAAGCTTGTTAACGCTGGAAATGTATATGGCGTCATTCAAATAGAAGATATTTTTGTGCCTGACAAGGAAAAAGAAGCGTTACTAGTGTATAAAACGACGGATGAGGCTCATCCTGGAGTGAAAAAATTATACGAACGACCGAATGTTTACGTTGGAGGAGCTATTATTCTTACGAAACGCTTTGAAAATAATCCGTTTCCTTCTTATCATTTAGATCCAATTGAAACGAGAGAAGAATTTAAAAAACGTGGTTGGAAAACAGTAGTCGGATTTCAAACGAGGAACCCGGTACATCGTGCCCATGAATATATTCAAAAATCTGCTCTTGAAATTGTAGACGGCCTCTTTTTGAATCCGCTTGTTGGGGAAACGAAGTCGGACGATATTCCTGCTGATGTAAGGATGGAAAGTTATGAAGTATTACTTCAAAATTATTATCCGAAAGATCGTGTCTTTTTAAGTGTATTTCCGGCAGCAATGCGTTACGCAGGACCGAGGGAAGCGATATTTCATGCGCTAGTTAGAAAGAATTTTGGATGTACACACTTTATAGTAGGGCGCGATCATGCAGGGGTAGGAGATTATTACGGTACGTATGAAGCGCAAGAAATTTTTACAAACTTTACAGTGGAAGAGTTGGGGATTACACCGCTATTTTTCGAACATAGTTTTTACTGCGCGAAATGTGAAGCGATGGCTTCGACGAAAACATGCCCGCACGGAAAAGAAGATCATGTCATTTTATCAGGTACGAAAGTAAGAGAATTATTAAGAAATGGTGAGGTTCCGCCAAGTACATTTAGTCGTAAAGAAGTAGTGGAAGTGCTAATTAAAGGTTTGAAAAAAGAAGTAGTAACAGAATAGGGAGAGAATGAGATGGACACAAATATTACTTGGCATACAGCATCTGTTTCAAAAGATGAGAGAAGAATAAAAAATAGGCATCATAGTTTCGTAGTTTGGTTTACTGGATTATCAGCTTCAGGTAAATCTACAGTGGCGAACGCGGTGGCTCGTAAACTATTTGAAAAGAATATTGGAAACTATGTACTAGATGGAGATAATATACGCCACGGTTTAAATAAAGACTTAGGTTTTTCTGAAAGTGATCGTATGGAGAATATAAGAAGGATTGGCGAAGTGGCGAAGCTATTTGTAGATCAAGGTACTGTTGTTCTTACGGCGTTTATTTCACCGTTTCGAGTAGACAGAAAACAAGTTAGAGATTTATTAGCTGCAGATGAGTTTATAGAAGTGTTTGTAAAGTGTCCAATTGAAGAGTGCGAAAAGCGTGATCCGAAAGGGCTTTATAAAAAAGCAAGAAAAGGTGATATTAAAGAGTTTACAGGTATCGATTCACCGTATGAGGAACCGGAGCAAGCGGAATTAATTGTAGAAACACACAAGTATTCTATTGAAGAATGTGCAGAACAAATTGTGAAGTACTTACAAGAGCGTAGTTTTATATAGGGGGATTAAAAAATGAGTTATGAAAAAGTATGGTCTAACAATGAAAAATTAAATCAAACTGAGAAAAATAAATTAAAAAAAGATGGATTGGAAATCTTTAATGATATTCCTTACTATGCAGAGAATGGCTTCGAATCTATTCCGAAAGAAGAGTGGGACGCATTCAAATGGGCAGGGTTGTATTTACAAAGACCGAAAGAAGCTGGATATTTTATGATGCGTGTAAATATTCCTTCAGGGATTATTACGAATGCACAGGCAGAAGTGCTTGCTTCTATCGCTGAGGATTATGGGCGTGACGTAATAGATATTACGACAAGACAGGCGATTCAGTTTCATTGGTTAGAAATTCATCAAATTCCAGATATTTTTAAAAGGTTAGCAAGAGTTGGGTTATCTTCAGCTGGAGCGTGTGGTGATATAACGCGTAATATTACAGGAAATCCGCTTGCTGGCATTGATGCAAATGAACTGTTTGATACAACTGGTATTGTGAAAGAGGTATATGACTATTTCCAACATAATGAAGAGTTTTCTAACTTACCACGTAAATTTAAAATGTCTATTAGTTCTAACATTTATAATTCAGCAAACGCAGAGATTAACTGTGTTGCATTTACACCTGCAACGAAAGAAATAGATGGTGAGAAAAAAGTTGGTTTTCATATAAAAGTAGGCGGTGGATTATCAGCTCGTCCATATTTAGCTGATGAATTAGATGTATTCGTTTTACCGGAAGAAGTGAAGGCGGTATCGATTGCGATTGCTACGATATTCCGTGATTTTGGATATCGCGAAAAACGTCATTTAGCTCGTTTGAAATTTCTTGTTGCAGACTGGGGAGCAGAGAAATTTAAAGAGAAACTAATAGAGTATACAGGACCATTGCAAAGTAAAGGAGAAAGTGCTGTCAAAGGATGGAATGCTGGATACTTTTATGGGGTTCAAGATCAAAAACAAGATGGACTAAAATATGTAGGTTTTAATGTGCCTGTCGGACGTCTACATGCAGAAGAAATGTTTGAGATTGCAAAAATTGCTAAGCGGTATGGAAATGGACAGATTCGTACATGTAATTCGCAAAACTTTATTATTCCGAATGTTCCGCCAGAAAATGTGACGGGTTTACTAAATGAGCCATTGTTTGAAGCAATATCAGCAAGTCCGAAATCATTTATTGGTCATGCGGTTTCTTGTACTGGTATTGAATATTGCAACCTTGCTTTAGTAGAAACGAAAGAAAGATTGCGGAAAATTGCCGAATACTTAGATACACAAATTGCGCTCGATGTTCCGGTTCGTATTCATATGGTAGGGTGCCCGAATTCATGTGGTCAACGTCAAATTGCTGATATTGGATTACAAGGAGTGAAAATGAAAACGAAGGAGAAAGGAATTGTTGAAGCATTTGAAATATATGTAGGTGGAACGTTATTAGATGGTGGTGCTTATAATCAAAAGTTAAAAGGGAAAATAGATGGCGAGGATCTACCTGATGTACTTGCTTCATTTATAAGTTATTTCAAAGAGAATAAATTACCAGCTGAAACGTTTTATGATTTTGTCGGTCGTATCGGTGTAGATACATTGCAAATAGCGTTAAATAACGTACTAGAAGAATTAATAGCGTCTTAGGAGGGACAATATGGATTTATATCGATTTGAAGCTGTGTTAATAAATAGTATTGTTCCGATTGTTGTCGTTGCTCAAAGTGAAGAACAGGCATTTAAGCTCGCGGAGATGGAGCTTGAAAAGCATTTTTTACCGTTGCCAGAAGTAAAGGAGATTTCCCTATTTGAAAAAAAGAAGATTCGAAAAGGGGCGGCTTTTGTTATTCATGAGTAAGGAAAAAGTAATACGAAATAATGAAAACTTCCATTCGTATATAAGGATGGAAGTTTCATTTTAATAGTAGAAATGAGGAGAGATGATGGGGAAGGTTTATATCGTTGGTGCAGGTCCTGGTGATCCAGATTTAATTACTGTGAAAGGGTTGAAATGTATTAAGGAGGCAGATGTTATTTTGTACGACCGTCTCGTAAATAAAGAGTTACTTTCCTATGCAAAGCCTGAAGCGGATTTAATTTATTGCGGAAAACTACCAAATTATCACATGATGAAGCAAGAGACAATTAACACGTTTCTTATTAAATATGCGAAGAAAGGAAAAGTTGTAACGAGGCTTAAGGGCGGCGATCCATTTGTATTTGGTAGAGGGGGAGAAGAAGCTGAAGCGTTAGCGAAGCAAGGGGTACCATTTGAAATTGTTCCTGGTATTTCAGCTGGAATAGCTGCTCCGGCTTATGCTGGTATTCCGGTGACACATCGTGATGCAAGTGCAAGTTTTGCTATTGTGACAGGGCATAGGAAAGAAGATGCTGAAGAAGAAGTGAAGTGGGAACATTTAGCGAAAGGTGTAGAGACTTTAGCTGTATATATGGGGGTTAGTAATTTACCCTACATATGTGAACAACTGATGAAGCATGGAAAAGATAAAAGTACACCTGCTGCTATTATTGAGCGAGGAACGACATCTATGCAGCGCACAGTTGTTGGGACGTTAGGGACAATTGTAGATGTTGCCAAAAAAGAACAAATTCAAAATCCGAGCATGATTGTAATTGGAGAAGTGGTCCGTTTTAGAGAAAAAATCCATTGGTTTGAGAAACAGACAGAGAGTACGTATCAAGTAAGTGGAGTGTTATAAAATGAAAGCCATCTTATATATATGTCATGGAAGTCGTTTGAAAGCAGCTAAAGAAGAAGCGGCTGCGTTTATTACGTCATGCATGAACCGTGTAGAGGCAAGTATTCAAGAAATTTGTTTTTTAGAGTTAGCGAGTCCAACTATTGATGAAGGGTTCCGTACATGTGTGAAGCGTGGTGCTACAGAGATTATTGTTATTCCAGTTTTTTTATTAGCGGCAGGTCATGTGAAAAAAGATATCCCGTTTGAATTGGAGAAGTTAAATAATCAATTTTCGAATGTTAAAGTGACCTATGGTAACCCATTTGGCGTATCAGAAACACTTATAAAATCAGTGTATAACGGTAGTGGTATTGAACAGGAAGATATGAATGAAGTGACGTTACTTCTCGTTGCAAGAGGGAGCAGTGATCCTGAAGTATTAAGAGATATAAACTGGATCGCTTCTTTATTTCAAACGGAAGAAAAGATTAAGAAAGTAGAAGTTTGTTATTTAGCGGCTGCCGAGCCGAAATTTGAGGAGAAGTTAAAGGAAGTTGTAGAACGAAAAGAAAAGAATATCGTTGTGCTGCCTTACTTATTATTTACAGGTTTACTTATGAAGCATATTGAAAAAGAAGTGCTCCAATATGAGCTAGATGAGATAAAAATAAGTCCGTATTTAGGAAAGAATGAAGCGTTTCAGTATATGTTAATTCAGAAAACGAAGAAATTATTGAAGGGAGATCAATATGTATCCACTTACAGTGCGAGTTGAGAAGAAACGTGTTGTTGTCATTGGTGGAGGGAAAG
Source organism: Bacillus sp. Brlt_9 (assembly GCF_051948935.1). Classification (NCBI taxonomy): domain Bacteria; kingdom Bacillati; phylum Bacillota; class Bacilli; order Caryophanales; family Bacillaceae; genus Bacillus; species Bacillus sp. Brlt_9. The sequence continues at coordinate 287,581 of NZ_JAYJLO010000001.1, forward strand.
TCGCAGGATTTAAAATCATTCCTTTACTAAAACAAGGTGCAGATATAGTTGTGGTCAGTCCTGAATTGGATGCGAATTTAGTGAAACTTGTAGAAGAAAAGAAAATTCGTTGGTATCAAAGGGAGTATGAAAAAAGTGATATTAATGGTGCTTTTTTAGTTGTAGCAGCAAGTAGTGATGCCATATTGAATGAAAAGGTTGCTGAAGATGCGGCAGAAAATCAGTTGGTAAATGTTATTACGAATCCGGAAAGTGGAAATGTTCATTTTCCGGCGGCATTTCATCGGGGGCTACTTAATATAGCTGTTTCTACCGGAGGAGCGAGTCCGAAACTTGCAAAAAAAATTCGAGATGATATCGCAAATAAATATGACGTGGCGTATGAATCATATCTTGATTTTTTATACGAGGTTAGAATAAAAGTGAAAGAATTACAAATAGAGAAAAAGCAGAGAAATATATTGTTGCAAGAAGTATTAAAGTCGATATATGTTCAAGATGAACAAAAAAGAGAATTGTTTTTACAAGAATTAGAGAGAAGAGTTCATATAGGATAATGAATAAATTGTACTTTACAACTATAAAAATATAATTTATAATCACAAGTAACTTCAATAGATGAAATCGATGAGCAAGAAGAGTATGTATATTTGATACGTTCAGAGAGCTGGGGTAAGGTGTGAGCCCGGTACGATAAAATATACAGAATGGGCTTGCGAGAGGTATGTTGAACATTGTAGTAGGCAACCCGGGTTCCGCCGTTAAAAGGATAGAGTATCGGAGTTTTTCCTGTACTTGAACAAGTGGGATTTATCAATCCAATTGAGGTGGTACCACGGTATTTACATTACATATATCGTCCTCTACATGCATATTTGCGTGTAGGGGACTTTTTTATTTTCTAAAGGAGGTGTGCGAGTATGAAATGAAAGTGTATAATTAATAAAAGTTTAAATATTCAGAAAAGGAGAATTTATGATGAAAGAAACACAGCAATGGACGTCGAAAATAGGCTTTGTACTCGCAGCAGCCGGAGCCGCAGTAGGTCTTGGTGCGATATGGAAATTTCCATATGTTGCAGGTAATGGTGGGGGAGGCGCATTCTTCCTTGTATTTTTACTATTAACTTTATTTATAGGTATGCCGCTTCTTTTAGCTGAATTTGTTATTGGACGTAGTACACAAAAAGAGGCAGTTACAGCGTATAAAGTATTGGTGCCAAATAGCAAGTTATATCCTTGGATTGGTCGTATGGGTGTTGTTACTTGTTTTAGTGTACTATCTTTTTATAGTGTTGTAGGTGGCTGGATTTTACTGTATTTATACTATAGTGTTACAGGAAGCTTCTGGAATGGTGTTGTTGATTATGGACAATTGTTTGGTGAAACGATTTCAAATCCAGTTAGCGCGATTGGAGCACAATTTATCTTTATGCTTTGCACTATTTTTGTTGTAAGTAAAGGTGTAGAGAAAGGGATAGAAAAAGCAAGTAAGTATATGATGCCGCTATTATTTATTTTATTTATTGCGATCATAGTTCGTGCGTTAACACTGGATGGTGCTTTTGCTGGGGTAGAGTTCTTCTTAAAACCAGATTTTTCAAAGCTGACAGCAGATACAATTTTATACGCGATGGGACAATCGTTCTTCTCGTTAACAGTTGGTGCCTCAGTAATGGTAACGTATAGTTCATATCTGAAGAAAGAAGAGCATTTAGCTAAATCAGCAACATCTATTGTAAGTTTAACTGTTTTTATTACAGTACTTGCAGGATTAGCAATCTTCCCGGCGATTTTCGCATTAGGCGTTAAGCCGACTGAAGGACCAGGACTACTGTTTATTGTCCTTCCAGCAGTATTTGCGAAAATACCATTTGGACAATTTTTCTTTATTATGTTTTTAGTTTTATTCTTCTTTGCAACGTTAACATCGGCGATTTCTATGCTTGAAATTGTAGTAGCATCTGTTGCGAAAGATAATGAGAAAAAGCGTCCGTCAGCATCATTATTAATTGGTATTCTTATTTTTGCAGTTGGAATTCCGTCAGCTCTATCGTTTGGAATTATGAGTGATGTGAAGATATTTGGGAAAACGTTCTTTGATTTAGTCGATTTCTCGGTAAGTAACGTATTACTGCCGCTTGGTGTACTAGCCATTTCGCTATTTGTACCAAATAAAATGAGTAAAGAAATGTTAATGAAAGAATTAGAAGTTACGGAAACGAAAGGGAAAACATTATTTAATATTTGGTTCTTCTTACTTCGTTATGTTATTCCAGTAACGGTAATCATTGTATTTTTAAATGCGATAGGCGTATTTAAAATGTTTGCATAATAAAAAGACGGAGATTTCTCCGTCTTTTTATTATGTAGGTGTATTTAATAAGCGATTATAGGCTTTATAAGCTGTGATGACTGCGAGGAATGATCCGATTAAAAATAATGCTGAACCGCCAAATGTAAATAGCCGGCCAATGTGAGTTTCTCTAGCTTCTTCTATTTTTTTGCTGTAATTGTGTATTCATATGATTCACCCCGTAAAATATGGCATTTAGTTGTTGTCTATGTGGAATGCCTATATTGTGTGGAGTGGAAATAAAAAACTCGGTATGCACCGAGTTTTTTTCTATAATCCGATATAAGGAGATGGATCCACTGCGTTTGTCTTGCCGACGTTCCATTCTCCAAGGTGAAGTTCGAAGTGTAAATGCTGTCCGTATGATTGACCAGTGTTCCCCATAAATCCAAGTTGAGTTCCTTGTTTTACAGTTTGTCCATTTGATACAGAACGGCTACTCATATGAGCATATACTGTTGTGTATGTTTTTCCGTTAATACGGTGAGATAAGTACACAACATTTCCATAACTAGAAGATAATTCCGAGCGAATAACAACGCCATCAGCAGCGGCAATAATCGGAACGGTCCCTGAAGCTGCGATATCGATTCCTTTATGGTTATCTATAGAACGCACGCCAAACCCAGAAGTTTTTGATCCAGCTGCTGGTTTAATAAAGCCGCCGATATTTGTATCGTGTGGTGTTGGAGCTGCTTGAGCTTTTTGAGCAGATGTAGTAGCTTGTTTTCGAGCTTCTTCTGCCTTGCGGGCTTCCTCAGCTTTACGAGCTTCTTCTGCGCGTTTTTCTTCTTCAATTGCTTTTTGAACAGCTTGACGCTGATTTTCTAAAATACCTTTAGATTCTTCTAATCCTTCAATCTCTGAATCTACTTTTGCTACTTTCGTATGTAGATCGCTAATAAAGGTTTGCTGCTGTTGCTGATTCGTTTGTAATTCTTGTTGTTTTTGAACTAATTTCTGTTCAGCTTCTTTTAATTCTTGTTCTTTTTTCTCAACAGCCTCTTTTTCTTTCGTTACAGCATTTTGGTCAGTTGTTTGTTTTTTCACAATATCGGTATCGTTGTTTAAAATTAAACTAACAGAGTACATATTATCAACAAGATCAGCGATGTTTGTAGAAGTTGTTAATACCTCTGTAATGATATTGGTACGAGGTTTTTCTTGCATAGATTGCAAACGTTGCTTAATAACTTCTTGGCGTGTATCTATGTTTGTTTGTAGTTGCTCTATATGTTTCTTTTTTTCAGCGATTACTTGTTGTGTTTTACTAATTTCTTTTTTTGTATCGTTTAATTCAGCCTCGTTTTTATTAATAGAAGTAGTTAAATCGTCGATTTTCTTTTGTAATTCTTGAATTTCCTTTTCTATTTGTTCTTTTTCAGCTGATTTATTTTGTAAGTCATTTTGTTTTCCTTCTAATTCAGATTGAATATTAGATAATTTATCTTGATTCGTTTCAGCGTATGCAGGTGATAGTAACGGAGAAACAAAAATTGTTCCTGCTGCTAAAACGCTGAACGCTGCAAATTTCTTTTTCATGGTTGTCTGGCTCCTTTCCCTATGAATGTTATATATCATAAGAAGAAGAGTGTCTATCGTTGTAACCATAATGTAAAGAAAATTTTATGAAATTGCTAAGTTTTGTCGGAATTTATCATCTTTCGACGATAAATTTCACTGTCGATGCATTTTTTATATTTGTGTAACAAGGATGTATTTTTAGTTTTTTTGTTGTAAAATAAAGGGAAAAGTGAGTTTATTTTATGTAGTGAAATATTAGTTAGGAATCCAATAAAACACTGGTGAGGAATCGTTCTCATGTTAGGTTTTCTGACATGGGTTTTATTTTTGTCAAGAAAATTATTTGCGTCCGGGCAAACTTATTTTGTTGTCAGATTTAATTTTTTGATTTATGATTTTTAACAGGGACAAAATGTAGTGAATTGTCGAATAATATGTAATACTCTTAATTTCGAGTTTTATAGAGATAGAATGAGAGATAGAGTGACACATCGAAGAGGGGGTTACAACAAATATGAAAAGAATAGGACTTGCATGGCAAATATTAATTGGTCTTGCGCTAGGTATTGCAGTTGGGGCGATTTTCTTTGGCAATCCGGCAGTGGTGAGTTATTTACAACCAATTGGTGATATTTTTATCCGATTAATTAAAATGATCGTTGTACCGATTGTTGTAGCAAGTATTGTTGTTGGGGTTGCTGGTGTTGGCGATGTAAAAAAATTAGGCCGACTAGGCGGAAAAACAATTATTTACTTTGAAATAATTACAACAATTGCAATTATTGTCGGTCTATTAATTGCGAATATTTTCCAACCAGGAAAAGGCGTAAATATGGAGCAGTTAACAAAGACAGATATTTCGAAATATACACATACGACAGAGCAAGTGCAAAGTCATTCATTTGCAGATACATTTGTAAATATTGTTCCAACGAACATTGTGAAGTCATTAGCTGACGGAGATATGCTTGCTATTATCTTCTTCTCTGTATTATTTGGTTTAGGTGTAGCAGCAATTGGGGAAAGAGGAAGACCGGTTCTTCAATTTTTCCAAGGTGTAGCTGATGCAATGTTTTACGTAACGAACCAAGTTATGAAATTTGCACCATTTGGTGTATTCGCATTAATTGGTGTTACAGTATCTACATTCGGTTTAGCTTCATTAATTCCGTTAGGGAAATTACTAATTGTAGTATACGGGGCAATGATTTTCTTCGTTGTAGTTGTATTGGGACTTACAGCGAAAATATTTGGAATTAACATTTTCCAATTCTTTAAAATTTTAAAAGACGAACTGATCTTAGCGTATTCAACAGCAAGTTCAGAAACAGTTTTACCGAAAATTATGGAGAAAATGGAAAAGTTCGGTTGTCCGAAAGCAATTACATCTTTCGTTATTCCGACAGGTTATTCATTTAACTTAGATGGATCAACTTTATATCAAGCAATTGCGGCTATTTTCTTAGCGCAAATGTACGGTATTGATTTATCTATTACACAACAAATTACATTATTACTTGTATTAATGGTTACATCAAAAGGTATCGCGGGTGTACCGGGCGTATCATTCGTTGTATTATTAGCGACACTTGGTACAGTAGGTATTCCAGCTGAAGGTTTAGCCTTCATCGCCGGTATTGACCGTATTTTAGATATGGCTCGTACAGCAGTTAACGTTGTAGGTAACTCTTTAGCAGCTGTAGTTATGTCTAAGTGGGAAGGTCAGTATGATGCTGAAAAAGGACAAGCTTATTTGGAAGAGATTTCTAATAAACAAGCAGCTTAAATTATAATTTGAACAAGCTCTCACATAATATGTGGGGGCTTTTCTATATAGAAGGGGAGCGGACGTAATGAAACGTAAATATGGTGACGGTTCTTCGTGGAAGCGACTAATAGAGAAAGATTATACGGTTAAGCAAATAGAAGAGGGAATGCTAGGAATACTGGAAATAAAAAAGGTTAGCGAACCTAGTTATAAAGAATATGATGGGAAAGAACTTTGTATTGCAGGGGATCAGTATACGTGGATTCAATATTTCATAAACGGGAAAAACTTTGCGATTACAGCCATGTTAGATGATCAAAAAGAATTAGTGCAATATTATATCGATGTGGCGAAAGAATATAAAATTGATGACCGTGGTTTACCGTATTTTGATGATTTATATTTAGATGTAGTGTTATTACCGAACGGTAAGATGTATGTACTAGATGAAGATGAGTTAGAGGATGCCTATAAAAGTGGCGATGTTACAAAAGAAGAGTATGATTTAGCTTGGTGCACTACGAAATGGATAATAGCTGCAATAAACAATAGTGAATTTTATTGGATTTCAATATTGGAAGAAGAAATCAAAAAGTTAAAATGATTATTGTATTCAAATTTTTGCATAATTACCAAAAAAATCTATACAAAAAATAATTGACTTTTGTTTTGTAAGCGAGTAAAGTTAGGGAAGAAATTATTATTAAAAAATAAATATGAAACCTTCTTATAAAGAGAGGCGGAGGGACTGGCCCTACGATGCCTCGGCAGCGGACTCGATTTCAGAGTGCTGTGCCAAATCCAGCAAGCATGTGCTTGAAAGATGAGAAGAGCGTTTCTTATAGATGTATAAGACCTCTTCTCGTTGGAAGAGGTCTTTTGTTGTTCAGTAGAAAAGGTTTAAAACTAGGGAGAGATGATACTTTGAAAGAAACGAGAGGAAATGGTTTAGCTTTATTACCGCTTGGAATATTTTTGGCACTATTTATTGGTTCTGGAATTATTACAGGTGATTTCTATAAATTGCCGATACTTATAGCGATTTCAATTGCTGTAGGAGTCGCTTTAGCAATGAATCGTAAAGAAAGCTTTAATGTAAAAGTGGAACGATTTGCTAAAGGTGCAGGGAATCCAGATATTATGATTATGGTTTTAATTTTTGTACTGGCAGGAGCGTTCTCTGAAACAGCAAAAGGGATGGGCGGCGTTGATTCTACAGTTAACTTAGCGTTATCAATTTTACCGCAAGGATTTATCGTAGCTGGAATTTTTGTTATAGGGGCATTTATTTCATTAGCGATGGGAACTTCAATGGGAACAATTGCTGCATTAGCACCAATTGCTGTAGGTATTAGTGGGCAAACTGATATCTCAATTGCACTTACGATGGCGACAGTTGTTGGCGGGGCAATGTTTGGTGATAATTTATCATTTATTTCAGATACAACAATTGCAGCTGTACGCTCGCAAGGAACAGAAATGAAAGATAAGTTTAAAACGAACTTTTTAATTGTATTACCTGCAGCTATTATTACAATTGTACTATTAGTAATCATTACTTTAGGAAGCGACACGCAGATTAAAGCGCATAGCTTTGACTGGATAAAGATTTTACCGTATGCAGGAGTACTTATTACAGCGCTACTAGGTTGGAATGTACTTATTGTGTTAACTGGTGGAACTGTACTATCCGGCGTTATCGGTCTTTTAGATGGTAGCTACACGTTAGAGAGTTTCTTTAAAAGTGTAACGACTGGAATGGGCGGTATGATGGAGTTAGTATTACTTGCTATTTTAATTGGTGGTATGGTCGAACTGATTCAATATAATGGTGGTATTCAATATTTAATGAATATTTTAACTCGTAACATTCGTTCAAAAAAAGGAGCGGAGTTCGGTATTGCTGGTTTAGTAGGTATGACGAATATGTGTACAGCGAATAATACGATTTCTATTATCTTTACAGGTCCGCTTGCGAAAAACATTGCAGACCAATATGAAATTGATCCTCGTAAATCAGCGAGTGTATTAGATCTTTTCTCATGTTGTGTGCAAGGATTAATTCCGTATGGTGCGCAAATGTTAACTGCAGCAGGATTTGCAGCGTTATCTCCGATTGAATTGTTACCATATGCATTTTATCCGATTTTAGTTGGAGTATGTGGAATCATTTCTATATTAATTGGTTTCCCGAGGTTTTCTAAAGTAGCGGGAAAGAAAGAGTATCATAAAACAGCATAAGTAAAATGAAGTTTATGAATAGTAACGAAAGCCGTACAGAGAATGTTCTCTGTACGGCTTTTTATGTGCGATAAAAGAGTGAAACATCCTATCCTACCGTATGTTTTTACAAAAGGCTGAATGCAACTCGGTCTTAAGTCTGAGTCGAAAACGGTTCTTAAGCTCGTTATGGAAAAATGAAAAAATAGTTAAGATAAGAGTATCAAATCGAAGGGAGGCAAGCACAAGATGAAACAATTTCTAGCGTTTATCGCGGCCGGTATTTTGGCTTTAATTGCTCTTGGTAGTCTTGCTGGTATTGTAGGATTCGCAATCGGAGCAGGAGTTGTGTACTGGAGCTATAAATCATTTGTGCGAGCACAATCATTTTTTGGAAAGTTAGCTTGGGGTATTGTTGGTTTAATCGGTTTATCCATTGCACTTTCGCACTCCCCAGCATTAATCGGTATCGCAGCATTAGTAGTTTTATACTACGGATACCGTGAGTGGAAAAAAGAAAAAAATGTAGTTGTTGATTCTGCACCAGAAAGTTCTAAACCATATAGCAACTTTGAAGATGAGTGGAACAAGTTAATGAAAAACTAATGAAAAACTAATAAAAATCAAATTTATAAGGTAGAAGAGAGGAAGATTATAATGAAACAATCTTTATTCGGACGTGTACGCGATGCAATTTTAGCAGATTTTCATAATGTGTTAGATGAGAAAGAAAGAAAAAATCCAATAGCGATGTTAAATCAATATTTACGCGATAGTGAGCGTGAAATAACAAAAATTGAAAAGTTAATTGAGCGCCATAAAACATTAAAATCAAATTTTGCTCGTGAGCTTGAGCAAGCACGTTATTTCGTTAATAAAAGATCAAAGCAAGCTATCATTGCTCAAGAAGCAGGCGAATTACAACTACATGAGCGTGCGTTAGAAGAAGTAGCGTATTATGAAGGGCAAGTAACTCGATTAGAAGAAATGTATGCAGGTGTTGTAGAGCAAATTGATGAGTTGGAGCGTCGTCTTTCTGAGATGAAAAATAAATTAAAAGAAATGCACGCGAAACGTATGGAATTAATGGCACGTGAAAATATGGCACATGCAAATCGTCGTATGAATACTGCTATGCATAAAATGGATGAGAATAATCCGTTCTTACGCTTTGAAGAAATTGAAGATCATATCCGCGACTTAGAAACTCGTATGAATGAGGAGCATGAACGTGATACATTTGATATGAAGATTGCAAAGCTTGAGCGTGAAATGAAGGAAAAGAATGATGTATCGTTAACGAAAGAGTTAACAAAATAATAGTAGTATATTATAAAACAGGCTTATGATATAGTGATAGGAGAAAAGGTGTTGGAAAGCAATGCCTTTTCTTCTATGTATATGTGACAAGAAGGGGGGAGCTGAAATGAAGAAACATTTTTCAAAAACACAATTAATGGGGATGCTCCTCATCATATTTGGATTCGGTCTTTTTCTTGATATGATACTTGGACATTTTGAACCAGGTGGTCTCATTTTTGCATTTATTATGCTTATGTTTGGAAGGCATTATCGTAAAAAGAATCGTTATGTACGGGGAAATGTATTTTTATTTGTTGGTGGTATCGTATTTTTATTCTTCTTATTCTCATCAGCAGCATTTGTTCTTGTCGTATTCGCTTGTTTAGCTTTAATTGGTTATCAATTGATTCAACAAGGACATAAGCAAAAGGAAATGAAGATTGAAATTAAAGAAAAAGGGATTATAGACGAAGAGAAGCAAATATATCGTACAGAAACATATTTGAAAAATATGTTTGTCGGTAATGTACGAATGATGGATCATATTTATGAACTTGAGGATATTAATGTTCAATATGGTGCTTGTGATGTGGAAATAGATTTAACAACTGCTATGATTCCAGAAGGAGAAACGGTAATTGTTATTCGGGGTGTCGTTGGTAATATTCGTTTATATGTGCCATATGATATTGAACTGTCTTTAAATCATTCTGTTATTGTCGGACGGGTGCTCTTGCCAGGACATGAGGAGACAGGGTTTAACCGTAATGTTACATTTAGAACAGAGCAGTATAAAGAGGCTCCTCGTCGTATTAAAATTATTTCTTCGCTTGTCGTAGGCGATACGGAAGTGAGGAAAGTATAATGAAGAAACAAAAAAATATTTCGTGGATGTATATTCGTTATTCTATGTTGTCCTCTGTTAGTATCGCACTCATTTGTACAATTGTATATGTATGGAAGAGCGAGCAACAAGTGTATGATTTATTATGGAAAGAATCCATCGCTTCTGTTCCAATTGGCTTGTTTATTATGACTACAAGTTTACTTATCGGGGGAATTGTAGGATATGCAATTGGTTACTATATAGAGCAGCGTATACAAGGATTAAATACGTTTTTATTTGAAGTAGAGCGAGGGAATTTTCCAAGCGATGTTTCGTTTACTGCAGATGATGAATTTCATGAAGTGGAACGAAAAGTAATCGTTCTTGCCCGTCGATTAGAGGAGCAAGCTGGACTCTTTCAAAAAGTAACGAATGAACGAGCTCATTGGAATGAAGAGATGAGACAAGAGGCGATTTCCCAGGAAAGGCATCGATTGGCGAGGGAGCTGCATGATTCTGTAAGTCAGCAGCTTTTTGCAATGTCGATGATGATGTCGGCTATTAATGAACAAGTAGCTGCATTTCCAGAAACGACGAAAAAGCAGTTGCAGCTCGTTGAAAATATGGTTGTAAATGCACAATCAGAAATGAGAGCATTGCTTCTTCATTTACGCCCAGTGCAGTTAGAAGGTAAGAAACTAACAGAGGGTATAGAAGAATTATTAACAGAACTGTCTAGAAAGCAACATATGAAAATTGAATGGTTAATTGAACCAATTCAATTAAAAAAAGGTGTAGAAGATCACTTATTCCGTATTGTACAAGAGGCGCTGTCTAATACTTTACGGCATGCGAAGGCAAAGAAAACGGAAGTACGTCTACGCAAAATTGAGCAATATGCAATATTGAAAATTATTGATGATGGTGTCGGTTTTAAAGTAGGGGTTAATAAAGCTGGTTCGTACGGATTAAGATCAATGCAAGAGCGAGTTCATGAAATTGGTGGTACATTAAAAGTGCTTAGTTTTCCAAATAAAGGTACACAAATAGAAGTGAAAGTACCGATTATAATTGAGAGAGGGGGAGAGTCATGATAAAAGTATTACTAGTTGATGATCATGAAATGGTTCGAATGGGTGTATCGGCATATTTATCAACGCAGCCAGATATTGAAGTAGTTGGAGAAGCTGAAAATGGAAGAAAAGGTTCAGAGTTAGCTTTGCAATTAAGACCAGATATTATTTTGATGGACCTTGTCATGGACGAAATGGATGGGGTTGAAGCAACACGCGCAATTATTCAGGAATGGCCAGAAGCGAAAATTGTAGTTGTAACGAGCTTTTTAGATGATGAGAAATTGTATCCTGTTATTGAGGCCGGAGCGACAAGTTATTTATTAAAAACATCAAGAGCGAGTGATATAGCAGACGCTGTACGAGCTACTTATGATGGAGAAACGGTATTAGAGCCAAAAGTTACTGGTAAAATGATGTCTCGTATGCGTCAGAAGAAAGAACAACCTTTGCATGAGGAGTTAACAGAAAGAGAGTCTGAAATTTTGTTATTAATTGCAGAGGGGAAAAGTAATCAAGAGATTGCGGATGAATTATTTATTGCCCTCAAAACAGTAAAGACACATGTGAGTAATATATTAAATAAGCTAAATGTAAGTGACCGGACACAGGCGGTTATTTATGCGTTTAGACATCAATTGACGAAATGATAAAGTGAAACTTTAATCAGTGGGGGGTATCCCACTGATTATTAGTTTGCACCAATTGGGATTCCAAATCTTATTATTGACGCCAATAAATGTAAGCGTTATCATTGAGTTGTTAACAGTACATACAAAGGGGAGAGAGTGTATGTTAGTTCAAACGATATTTGGCATGGATAAGTCTAAAAAATTAGGGGATTATGTGAACGCATTACAAGCGCTTTGTGAACAATATGATGTTGAAACAGATAAAATTGCAATTGTCGAGGCGACAGAAGAGTACTATTTATTTTTAGTGAAACAAGAAGATTGCTACGATGTTGTCAAAGTAGAAACAGTGGATACAAATATCGACTATTATACGAAAGTGTATAAAATAAGCAGTTTTAATCATACTGCCTATCAAATGTAAAAAAACTCCCTTTTGGGAGTTTTTTTAGGATGCTTTTACTTCATGAGATTCGGTTAGTAAGGGCACTTTTTTCGCACCGCTTAGCTTAGCGATTATAAGGCCGATAAGAGCTCCGGCTAATGCTGGTATTAACCAGCCGATTCCTTCCTTATATAAAGGGATGAATTCAAAATATGGTGTGATAAATGAAACTGAAATACCACCTTGTTTTAATCCATCAAATACGCTCACCACTGCTGCTCCAATTAAAGTACCTACATAAACAGAGCGATATCCACCGAAATATTTATGAAGTAACGATAGTAGAACGAGTACAATCGCAATTGGATATACGACAAGTAGAATTGGAACAGAGATAGCAATAATTTTTGTTAAACCTAAGTTGGCAACTAATAATCCTAATGCACAAATGATGCTAGCGAACGTTTTGTATGAAAATGTAGTCAATAATGTTGAGAAATATTGACTACATGCAGATACAAGTCCAACACATGTCGTTAAACAAGCGAGTGTAACGATTAGAGATAATAGAAGCAAACCGTATGGACCGAATAATTGCTGTACGATAACAGTAAGTAATTGTCCGCCATTTTTTGCATATCCGAGAGAGACGCTAGTTGCACCAAGCCAGCCAAGTGCACCATATACAAGTACGAGACCAGTAGCGGCAATAAGTCCTGCTTTCGCTGTTGCGATGGCAATCGATTTACGATCCTTCACACCTTTAGAACGAATGGTATTTACTACGATAATTCCAAATGCAAGCGCAGAAATGGTATCCATCGTTAAGTATCCTTCCATAAAGCCTTTGAAGATTGGAGAAGTTTGATACTCTTGCATTGCGGGTCCTGATTGCCCGAGTGGTGTAAATACACTTTTAACAAATAATAAGAAAATAGAGAGTAATAAAATAGGTGTTAATATACTTCCGATGCGATCGACAAGTTTAGATGGATTTAAACTAAGCCAAAATACGATAGCGAAGAAGATGACCGTGTATAAAAAGAGTGCTAGGTTACTAGAGCGAATTGTTTCTGGTAAGAAAGAACTAACACCCATTTCATAAGCGACATTTGCAACGCGTGGAATTCCCATAGAAGGACCTATTGCGATGTATACAACTACAGTAAAGAAAATTCCGAATAATGGGTGAACATGACTTGCGAGTTGTTGCATACCGTTTCCTGATAAAGAAATTGCAATAACAGTTAATAATGGTAAACCGACTCCTGTTAGTAAAAATCCAATCATTGCCGGCCAAAAGTTTTCACCTGCATTTTGTCCAAGCATGGGAGGGAAAATTAAATTACCTGCCCCAAAAAATAAAGAAAATAGCATAAGACCCGTGAAAAAAATATGTTTTTTTGATACAGTGTTCATCGTTTTTCCTCCTTTTTTTAAATTCATTTGTAAGAACACAAAAAACTCGTCCCTAAAGAAAGGGACGAGTTATATTTACCCGCGATACCACCCTAATTTATACATGTAGAAACGAGTCTATATGTATACGGCTTTACAACGTACAACATGATACGTGTTCCTTGTAACGGGGGACAGCCGGTAAGAACTTACTGTAACATTCGGTTCTACTTCTCGGAGATGATTTTCCGCTACGCACTGAACGTTGGCTTTCAGCAAATCGCCAACTCTCTGGGGACAGTCCTATAACGTACTCGTTCTCGTCAATGAATTTTTATTCAAGTATTCTGACAGTATTGTTGCATGTTTTTTTTTGAAAGTCAATATTTTTTTTGAAAGATATATTTATATGCGGAAATGTCGAATGTGATATTCGTTGTAGTAAAAGGAATGGTGAATTGTAAAAAGGGAGTAAAATTTTGTAGAGAATTGTAAAGTTTATAGAGAAAGTTGATATTTACAGGAGTAAAGAAGGTATTGTTTGAATTTACAGAGAATAATACATCAATCCACTTGCTGGAAAGAACAAACCAAAAGAGGTGACTGAAATGCTTGCGATGGGAGTATTATTTGGCATTATTGCTATAATTGGTTTTATGTGGTTATATTATTCACGTTCGTTTAAACAAGCAGAAGTTTTACTCTTTCAAAAAGGTAGTTTGTTGACAAATCAGTCTAGATATTTAGTATGTCCGAAGTGTGGAAGTGCACAGGCCAGAAGTGGAGGATATCAAGAGTGTTGCAAAAGTAGATTATGAAAGAAGGAAGCCTCACATTATTTTGTGAGGCTTCCTTCCTTACAATTTCATGGCACTCCAAATTGTCCACCGATCCCTTTCAATTATAGGAGAGGTGTTTTGTAATGCGATCTGGATCTGTTGTAGAAGTTGAGAAAGTTCATGATCTGTTAATTCGTATAGAATGGATCGACCTGTTCGAGGTGATAAATCTTGTAGCAATGCTTCTACAGAATCATGTATTTTTCGTACTTCCCATTGTGTTTGAGTGGGGAACACGTGAAGAAAATATTTTTGTAATTCTTGTTGTATCGTGGTGGTTTTTGGACGTCTTTTTGATTCAATTTCAATAAGTTTTGGAAAGATAGAGAAAAAATATCCACGAATGTGTTCGGGGCTTCCTGGAATTATGCAATCTTCAATAGTTCGGTCTTGTACAATGAGTACACCGTTTTTCTTTAATATACGAGAAGCTTCACGTAGAAATGTAGGAATGTCTTGTAAATGATGAATAACTGCGCGCGAAATAACAATGTCGAATGTATCATTAGGATAGGGGACGCTATGTGCGTCGCCGTGAATGAATGAAATGTTTGAAAAAGCGCTACAATTTTCTTTTGCAGCTTGTAATATTTCTTTGGAAAAATCCAGCCCAACAACACTTTTTGCTCCCATAAGAGCAAGTTCTTTCGTATAAATTCCGCCACCACAGCCGATATCAATTATTTGCTTGTTTTGTATATTTGTAATACTTTTTATCATTTCTCCCCAAGAAATATGGGCGTTTCGCTGTGCGTATGTGTATTTATTGTTTGCATCGTGAAAATTAATAGACATGAAAAAGACCTCCTTTCAATGCTTAGTATAGCGTATTTTATAGTGTGTCACGTTTTTGTTTTTTGTATGAAGATTATAAGGATTTCTTATTGTAAAGGGAGGATTAAATTGAAAAGGAAATATGTATTGTTAGTACTTGCTATGTTACTAGCATCTTGTAGTCAAACTGAGCCAAAAAAAGAAACAGAAAAAGTAGAAGAGACGGTGAATGAAGTGAAAGAAACAATAGGGGTAACTGTTATACAAAAAAAACATAAAGAGAAAAAATTACAGGAATCAGAAGCGAAGTTAGTAGTAGACATTATGGATAAAGCGGAGAAACAAGAAATAACAGGGAGCTTTGGTGAACCTGAATATGAAATACAAATTAGTAGAGATGGGAAGAAAGAAACGTATTATGCATGGCTAAGAGGAGAAGATAGACGAGGTTGGATACAACATAAGAAAGCTATGTATATGCTGAATAAAAAAGATACGGAAAAGCTTTTGGCTATATTTCCAAATGTTTCAGAACAAACAGAAGATGCGAAGCAGGTAGGTCCTTTAACGGAAGTAACAAAAAAAGATTTGCAGATTACCGCGTTTCATATTAAAGCAGGAGATCAAAAAGTGAATTATACGGTACGGTATACGATTTCACAATCACTATACAACAAGTTAGAGAAGGAACAAGAATATTATTTGCAAGTCATTTATCCGGAAAAAGTTCAAAAATTAATTGGAGCAAAAGAGAGTGAAGAAATTTCAGGTGAGAAGGTAAAGGAAGGGTATAAACAGTATGAATTACATGCTACTGTTCCGGTAAAAGGTGCTTCAGAATCACAATTAAATTCATTAGAAACATATTATGAAAATTATGATTTAAAAATATTAAATAGTAAAAAAGAAAAAATAGGTGTTTTTCAAAATATCATTCAAATTGTTAAAGAGTATGGTGAAAAAATGGATTTACAAAGATAAAGTGAAACTTTAATTAACCCTTATGGATTGGGATGTATGTGAATTCGTAAAGTCTATATGACCTTTCCTAGGAAATGATAATAGAGAGGGGAAAATCCCCTCTCTATTATTTTACTTTTGCAGATGGCTCATTCATTGATTTTCGTGTAATAAGAAAAGAAATCATAAGAGCGGAAAGGATGATAAGGGCAATAAATACGTGATTGGGCAACAAATCTAATAATAATACGTAACTAACGGTATAAAAAATAAGAGTTGAAGCTAAAAACGATAGAGCGCCTATTATGAGAGATTGTAAATTCATTTGCGAACACCTCCTTTTATTTATATTTTTGGCTAAAAATGGATTAATTAAACATTGTTTCTAACAATAGAAAAAAATATGTCATAATAGAGAAAAGAATAGTTTTGATTAATTAATATGATTCATTCATGAGAGATAAAGGAGAGGAATATGAAAAATAATAAAAAAGGATTATGGGGAATTATTGTTGCAATAGGGCTATTTTTACTTTCTAAGTTAAAGTGGGTATTTGCAATTTTTAAACTAGCAAAGTTTTCAACGGTATTTAGTATGTTTCTATCACTTGGTGCATACGCAGTTATATATGGTTGGAAATTTGGGGTGGCGCTCATTTATTTGTTGTTTATTCATGAAATGGGCCATCTATGGGCTGCGAAAAGAAAAGGTATACCAACATCGCCAGCAATATTTATTCCATTTATGGGTGCTCTTATTGGGATGAAAGAGATGCCGAAAAATGCAAAAGATGAAGCTTATATCGCTTATATGGGACCTCTTTTCGGATTGTTATCATTTTTACCTGCAATCCCACTTTATATAATAACGAAAGAGCCATTTTGGGCATTAATTATTTTACTTGGAAGTATGATTAACTTCTTTAACTTGATTCCAGTTTCTCCATTGGATGGTGGAAGAATTATTTCAGTTGTAAGTACAAAGATTTGGGGAGCGGGCCTTATTGTATTGCTCGGTTATTCCATTTACTTTAAAAGTATTTTGGGAGGGTTTATTTTTATTATCGGCTGTATGGAATTATATAGAGTAATAAAGAGAGATGAGCCAATTAAGGAGTTAGGATATAGAATTGATGGAATGAAAGACTATGTTGCAAGGCTTGAAGAGGAGTTAAAAGAAACAGGTGCGGTGCATCGAAATATATATATGATGCAACATGAAATAAATATATTAAGGCAAAAAGAGGGAGAGAAAGAATTAAAAACAGGAGAACTTCAAAAGATTGAGGTGTTAGAGTATCTTTTACCAAAGTTTGAGCCACTTGATTACGTCCCATATGAAGATGAAAAAGAAACCCATACAATTCATATAAGAGAAGCATTTGAAATGTCAGAAAGAAAATTACAGGAATGGGAAGCAGAAAAGAGACAACAGGAAAACTATTACAAAGTGGATACGAAAACGAAATGGACGGTATTTGCTTGTTATATCGGATTAATGGCTATACTCGGTTACGCAGCTTATGAAGGGTATATTGTTTTACAAGAACATTTGCCAACGAGAAATGTATAGAAAAATATTGTCGAAATGATGTGAAAGATTTATACAGGAATTATATTTCTACGAGAGAATGTTACAAGTATAGTCATACATTGTAATATCTTTAGTAGAGAAGGAGTTCTGTATATGAAGAAATTGTTACGTGTATTTGGGATTATTATCGTAATGATCATTGCAAGTTATAGTCTCATGAAAGTGTTGTTACATTATGCGAATAAGCCTGCTGAGGTAAATACAATAGCTCAAGTAGAAGATGTACAAGAAGAGACAAAAGTGCTTGATTTTATTCGTATGACACATGAAAGTTATAATAATTTCTTAAATTATGGTAAAGCAGAGAATTATACAGAAGGGGACTGGAACCAATTTAAACAATGGTTTCAACAACAAGAATCGTCTTTAAAAAGTATACATACAGAAATAAAGAATGAAAAAATAAAACGTGATGTAAATAGAAGCTATGAAATTGTAAAAAAAGGTGTGGAACTTCAAAATATTGAGTATGTAGTTTATGCACACCGTGTATATCATGACTTAGATATTATCGTAAATAAGTATAGAGGTGAAACGAACATCTGGGGGTATACAGAGTTTGGAGATGGGAAAGATATAAGGGTAATTGAACAAGCTATAGAGTCCAAATAATAAGCTAGCTAGAATTCTAGTTGGCTTATTTTCTTTTGCAAGTGCAATGTTCATAGATTATTCACAAAAACACAGTGTTAATAGTGATTAAAATCACAATATGTACTATACAATTCAGTTAAACTAAAAACAGTTAAGGAAATAGAGGAGTGGGATACAATGTTAAGTGAAAAAACAATTGAAATCGTAAAGTCAACAGTACCATTATTACAAGAAAAAGGCGTTGAAATTACAACGAGATTTTATGAAATTTTATTTTCGGAACATCCGGAGTTATTGAATATTTTCAACCATACAAATCAGAAAAAGGGAAGACAACAACAAGCGTTAGCGAATGCTGTTTATGCAGCTGCAACGTATATTGATAATTTAGAAGTTATTATTCCGGTTGTAAAACAAATTGGTCATAAGCATAGAAGTTTAGGTATTAAAGCAGAGCATTATCCGATTGTAGGTACATGTTTACTACGTGCAATTAAAGAGGTCGCAGGTGCACCTGATGAAGTGTTAAACGCATGGGGAGAAGCTTACGGTGTCATCGCTGATGCATTCATTAGCATTGAAGCAGAGATGTATGAAGAAGCGGCACATAAAGAGGGCGGATGGAAAGATTTCCGTAACTTTGTAGTTGTTAAAAAAGTGAAGGAAAGCGATGTTATTACGTCATTTTATTTAAAACCTGAAGATGGAGGGAAAGTTTCTTTATTCATCCCAGGACAATATGTAACGGTTCAAATAAATATCGAAGGTGAAACATATACACATAATCGTCAATATAGCTTATCAGATGCCCCTGGAAAAGAATATTATCGTATTAGTGTAAAGAAAGAAAAAGGTGTAGATACACCGGATGGTAAAGTATCTAACTACTTACATGATCATGTAAAAGAAGGCGATATATTACCAGTAAGTGCACCAGCAGGAGATTTCGTATTAAATATGGATTCAACATTACCAGTTGTACTAATTAGTGGTGGAGTAGGTATTACACCAATGATGAGTATGCTAAATACGTTAATTGAACAAGATTCAAAACGTAATGTATGTTTTGTTCATGCAGCGATAAATAGTAATACACATGCAATGAAAGAACACGTTGAGGCAGTAGATAATGAATACGAACAAGTTAAAGCGTATACTTGCTATTCTGCGCCAACTGAAACAGATTTGGAAATGAAGAACTTTGATAAAGAAGGTTTCATTGAAGCTGAATGGTTACAAACGATTATTCCAACAACTGAAGCAGAGTTTTATTTCTGTGGTCCGGTACCATTTATGAAACATATAAATGCTGCACTAACTAATTTAGGTGTGAAACAAGAGCATATTCATTATGAGTTTTTCGGTCCAGCAGCAAGCTTACAATAGATGAGGTTTGAAATAAGCAAAAAACGAGGTATTATTTTACCTCGTTTTTTAATTGTTCTCGTAACAGCCGATTTACAGTTTCACGGCGTATACCTATGAGTTGACCAATTTCAGTTTGTGTTAATATTTCATATATAGGAATGTCACCTAAATATAGTGTGAACCATTCTTGTAAACGATGAAGACGTTCTTTCGGAGAGACAGTTGTCAATTGATCGATACGTTGCTGCATCATTCTTAATTTTGATTGAAGTTGCATAGCAATATTTGCATATGATGCAGGATTTGCCTGAAGTTGATCGTACCATTCATTACTAATTATAGGTTCAACTTCTGTTTTCATTAAAGCGATTGCTGTACCGTGATATTCCTTCGGTGAAATTAAAGAATGGTGAGGTATCGTTTCACCTGGAACGATAATGTTGAATAAAAATGGTGTTCCATCTTCTTCTATCCGTACTACTTTTAATAAACCTGTTTTTATAAAATATAAAGGACCGTCCTCGCCTTGACGGAATAGTACATCTCCTTTGTGTAGAATCAATGTTAGCCCCCCATTTAAACATTTATATTTCTTTTATTTTAGCGTATATGTATAAAGACAATATGCTTTTAAACAGCAATTTCATTGACGAAATATATGCTATTACAGTAGTATACTATTTAGTGTGTAATAGTACTAGCAATGAATACGCTGTAGGGGGTTTAGTATATTGTTAGATGCGATAAAAATGACGGATATGAGAATTCCGGCGAATGCTATCATTCATGTAGAAGAGATGAAAGGTGGAGTCGTATTATCCGTTGAAGTAGACGGCCAAATTATTTATACGATGGCTTATGATGAAGAAACAGATAGTTATGCTGAATTATATGATCGAAACGATAAGAGGGCGTGCCAAGTACATGAGGATTTTATGGGATGGTCACTTCTTCATTAAAAAAGATGTCAATATGACATCTTTTTTTTATTAAATCGATAGAATATACAAAGAAATGAAATATAAGGATAAAATTTGTAATAAATGATTTTGCATTGTTAGCACTTTGTAACTGCAAGTAAACCATTTTTTCGCTATCATAAAGATAACAGTCGCAGTTATAGGAGTGGTCAACGTGAAGAAAGTACATATTTCCAATTATATGCTATTATCTGTTTGTTTAATTTTATTCGTTCTCTTAGGAGGATTTTTATATTCATGTGTATAAGAAAAAAACGCATTCTAAAAAGAACGCGTTATAGAAAAGAAGTAATAATTAATCTAGTTCCGAGAATAATTAATGTGATACGTAATAAATTAATTACAGCTTTACCACTTAATTTTGTATTAATATAAGCCCCGATTTTTCCGCCAATCCATGCACCAGGAATAAGAATTAATGCGTAAATCCAGCTGACATTTCCAAGAGAGATGTGAGTTGCCGAACTTACAATTGCTGATAGAAATACGATAAACATCGAAGTTGCTACAGCAATGTGTGCTGGGAATGCAAAAAGTAGCATCATTGCTGGAACAAGTAAGGCACCGCCCCCAATTCCAAATAACCCAGATATAAAACCAACTATAAAGGCGATAAAGATAGCGAGAAGCGGTGGAAATTGATAGTGTACAGTGTTTCCTTCGTTATCTGTAAAAGAACGCTTAATTACCGTCATATTTGATAAAGAAAGAGGGTTTAATTTGTCTCGTAACATAAGAAGAATGGAGACGAAAATAAGGAAAATCCCAAAATATAAAGAAAATGTATCTTGGTTTAAAAATTTATTTGCCCACGAGCCGATGATACCACCAGGCCCACTCCCGATAAATAAAATAAGTCCACTTTTGTAATCTACTCGTTTATGTTTCATATAAGTAAGGGTGGAAGATAGTCCTGTAAAAACGACTGTTACCATTGAAGTTCCTACTGCAAGTTGTGGTGATAGACTGTGTAATCCGATTAATAACGGAACAATAATAATTCCGCCACCAAGCCCGACTAGACTCCCGACTGTCCCGGCGATTAACCCGATGAAAAGTAACATGATGTATTCCAAAATTGCCAACTCCTCTATATAACTTATCCACCAATTATTATACACGCTTTTTAATAAGAAAAAGGTATGTTCACAAAAAAGTCGTCTTCCTAGAAAAATAAGGAAGACGACTTTTAATTAAAAGATTAAGTGTAATAAAGAGTAAAATAAAGCAGCTAAAGAAGCTGAAATAGGAAGCGTGATAACCCATGTAATTAACATGCGTTTTGCTGTTCCCCATTTTACACCTTTTACACGATGAGAAGCACCAACCCCTAAAATAGAAGAAGAGATAACGTGCGTCGTACTAACTGGTAAATGAATGAATGTTGCACCGAAAATAACAAGTGATGATGATAAATCGGCAGCTACCCCATTTACAGGACGAATTTTCATAATTTGTCCACCGACAGTTTTAATAATTTTCCATCCACCGACAGAAGTACCAAGACCCATTGCGATTGCACAAGATAATTGTACCCAGAACGGGATGTCGCTAGAAGTATGATAGTTATTGGCCATAAGAGCCATCGTAATGATTCCCATTGCTTTTTGCGCATCGTTTGTACCGTGTGTATAAGCTTGTAATGCGGCAGTGAAGATCTGGAATATACGGAAGTTTTTATTCGTTTTCGTTAAGTTAAAGTTTTTAAAGACGACTTTAAAAATACTGTATACGGTATAACCGATAACAAAAGCGATAATCGGTGAAATGATTAAAGCTTCAAGAATTTTTATGAACCCTTTAAGATTTAATGAGCTAATACCGGCAGCAGCGATAGCTGCACCTGCGATTGAGCCAATAATTGCATGCGAAGAACTACTTGGAATACCGTAGTACCAAGTAATTAAATTCCAAGCTATTGCCGCAAGTAAAGCAGCTAAAATTACAAGAGAACCATTTGGTAAAGCAAATGGATCAACGATATCTTTTGTAATCGTTTTTGCTACACCTGTAAATGTCATCGCACCTAAAAAGTTCATAATAGCTGCCATAATAATTGCATGTCTAGGCTTTAGAGCTTTCGTTGAAACAGCCGTTGCAATAGCGTTTGCTGTATCGTGAAATCCATTGATAAAGTCAAAAGCTAAAGCGCAAATGACTACTAAAACGGTCAGTATCAAGAGTGTATCCATGATCAAACTCCTTACGCGTTCTTCATAATAATTGTTTCTAATACGTTTGCAACGCTTTGGCAGCTATCCGCTACTTCTTCAAGTTCTTCGTAAATCTCTTTGTATTGAATAATCTTAATCGGATCTTTCTCACGAGAGAATAAGTGCTTAATCGCATGACGGCGAATATCATCACATTGTGATTCATAATCCTTAATCTTAATCGCGTTCGTACGAATGTCGACTAACTTCTTTTTAGACAGTAGTTCAACAGAATTCGCAATCTCAATCGCACATTGATTAATTGCTTCAACGAATTTAATCATGTATTCATCAGCTTCTGTAATAGAATACATTTCGAATAGACCAGCACTATGATCTAATCCGTCTAATACATCATCCATACTCATTGCAAGTTGTAGGATGTCCTCACGTTCAATAGGAGTAATAAACGCTTTGTTTAGCTCCATAATGATTTCGTGAATAAATGAGTCACCTTTTGACTCATACTCTTTCATGCGCATAGAAAACTCTTTTAAATCGCTAGCATTTTTAATTTTATACTCCACGAAAAACTGCGCGCCTTCTTTTAAATTTTCGGAAACATTCATTAACATTTCAGAAAATTTATCTTTTTTTGATTTAAAGACCATTATTAGTTACCCCCACAAAAGTAATATATGTAAAATATATTGGCTAGTCAATTCTAACAAAAAACTGTCGTTTTTTAAAACATTTTATCGAAAAGTTTACAAAAACTTAACATAACTCTCATTGTTGTATTAATAATATTAATAATCAATATTGAATATCTTACTTGTAGAATGTCCTTTTCTTGCAAAAAGTATGAATGTAAAAGAAAAGCTTTACACTACAGGAAAGACTACGTTATTATAATAAATTTAAAAGGAGGTATATTCTTCCTTTTGAAAAGAAGAGTGTAAACAAACGAAGGAAGTGAACGAATGAAATTGAAGAACACTCACTTAAAAAAAATGCAGGAGTGGTTCAATAAGAGAAAGAAGCTTCGTAATTCATTAATTGTATTAGGAAGTTTACTTGCTACTCTATTTATTGCTATAAATATAATAATTTCCATTCAAGACATATCTGAATTAAAACAAGCTGTTCCGCAACCGACCTTAATTTATGATGCAAATAATGAAGTTGCGACTAAATTAGCTTCTTCTAAAACAGAAGGTGTTAAAAGGAAAGATATTCCTGATATTATGGTTCAGGCAATTGTTGCAGTAGAAGATAAGGAATTTTTTAATCATCACGGTATTTACTATAGTGGAATTATAAGTGCAGTTTTTAAAAATATTACAGCAGGAGAAGTTGTAGCAGGGGGAAGTACAATTACACAACAACTTGCAAAAAATGTATTTCTAACACAAGACCGCACATACTCTCGAAAAATAAAGGAATATTTTTTAACAAAAAAAATAGAGCGTACGTATACGAAAGATGAAATTATTGAAATGTATATGAACCAAATTTATTTTGGTGAAGGTGCTTGGGGGATAAAAAGGGCAGCTAAATCTTATTTTGATAAAGAGGTAAAAGATTTAACAATTTCAGAAGCTGCAACGATTGCTGGCTTGATTAAAGCACCGTCTGCGTATTCGCCTTATAAAAACTTTAATAAGTCAATTGAAAGACGTAATGTCGTATTAAGTTTAATGAAAGAGCAAGGGTATATTTCTGACGAACAGTATAATAAAGAAAAAGAGAGCGGTCTTGTATTAAAACGTGGTGTGGATGATAAATATAAGGGAAAATACTCTCAATATGTAGACTATATTGTTAGAGAAGCGATGGATAAGTACGAATTAACACAAAATGAAATTTTGGCGGGTGGTTATCGTATTTATACAGAGCTTGATCCGAAAAAACAACAGGCTGTAGAAGATGTTGTGAATAATGATAGTTATTTCAAAGATAGTGGTTCAGACCAACTTATGCAAACGGGTGTAGTTCTTATGAATCCAAAAACAGGTGGTGTACCAGCTTTAGTTGGAGGTAGAGGACCGTATCAGTTTTTACAGTTTAACCATGCAACCCAATTAAAAAGACAACCTGGCTCAACGTTAAAGCCTTTAGCTGTATATGTACCAGCGTTAGAGCAAGGGTATGAAGTATACGATATATTGAAAGATGAACCATTTAATATTAAAGAATATAAACCACAAAATAGCGATCATACTTTTCACGGTGATGTGACAATGTATGAAGCTGTGGCAAAGTCGTACAATGTTTCGGCTGTTTGGCTATTAGAACAGATTGGATTAGATAAAGGATTGAAATCTTTAGAGCGATTTGGTATTCCATTAGTACCAGAAGATCGTACGTATCCGATCGCTTTAGGTGGTATGCATGTAGGGACATCTCCATTTGTAATGGCTCAAGCGTATAGTACATTTGCAAATGATGGTGTTCAAGTGGAAGCCCATGCGATTAGAGAGATACAAAATGCTGAAGGTGAAACGATTGGAAAGTGGTATAAGAAAGAGACACGAGTGACAAGCGAGAAAATTTCTCAAAAGATGACATATTTATTAAAAGGTGTTGTCGAAAAGGGGACGGGCGAAAAGGCGAAAGTTAATAATGTTGATACGGCCGGTAAGACAGGAACTACTCAAATTGTAAATGGACCAAGCACCGGTGCAAAGGATTCATGGTTTGTTGGATACACACCAGATTTAGTAGGTGCGATTTGGGTAGGATATGATAAAACAGATAGTGATCATTATGTTCCAGGCGGGAGTCAAATTACGACGACAATGTTCCGGGATATTATGAGAAAAGCGAATGCTAATCCGACGCAAAAAGCATTCCAGTTATCGCTCATATCTGAGGCTGATTATAAAAAACAATTGAATACAATAGAAGAGGAAAAACGAAGAAAAGAAGAAGAGAAGAGAAGGAAAGAAGAAGAACAACAAAGAAAAAAAGAGCAACAAGAGTGGATTGATAAAGTGAAAGAATGGATTCCTTCATTTTGGTAAAAGAAAGAGGCGGATAACGAAATTCGCCTCTTTTTCGTATGAAAAACAATATGGAACTTTAAATGGTGGAGATTTTCCTCTACTCTTACTAGTTATTACTCGTTAAGTATAATGTTCGTACTGCCAAAGGATTTTGAATCATATGTGACGATTATCTTTCCTTTACTAATAGGTTCGTAAGGTAATTCTTCTTCGTAATTACCATTATTTTCATTGTGGATAGTGAGTATAATTTCATCAATTTCTTTATTTGTATACTGATCTTTAATCGTTTCAGCGATTTGAAGTAATGCTTCGGAATTAGAAGCTTTCGTAATGAGCATTCCTTTTATAACTTTTTTTTCATTATTTGTGGCATTGGAATAAGGGATGTTATTTTGTTTCGTATACAAAAGGTTGTATGGAACGGTTTTTCTCTCTGCTTTTGATATAGTGGAATATTTTAGAGTTAAAAAAAATCCTACACATAAAATAATGCATATCATAAGAGCAAACCAAATGCGTATTAGTGACATAACTCTCATTTTCATCCCTCTTTCATATCTTTGACTTCACTATTTATCATACAAAATGAGGATTAAGATAGAGTAAATTTGAGGTAAAGAAACGTAAAGAAGGAGCACTTATCCTCCCAAATAAGTGCTCCTTTCTATATAAAGAGAGATTTAATGCACGGTTAAACGATACATATTATTGTAAATATGCTTATTGAGTGGAAATTAGTAAATTCGGAATACTGATAGTGTTGCAGTTGTATCACCTGTGTTAGGAATAGAAATAGTATTTGCTGTAGGTTGTACAGAAATTGTTGTACCAGCTTGTAAAGTAACGATTGTAGAGAAAGAAACAGCACTACCGATAACGTTAGTTGAGAAATTACGAGTAGGTGGTTGACCGTTGAATGAAATTCCGAATCCAAACGGTGAAGATCCAGGGAAAGTTGTAGAAGCTGAGAAACTAATATCATATACGCCTGTTTCTAAAATTGTTAAAGTATCTGAAGTGTCGTTAAAAGAGATATTAGTTAATTCGAAAACTTGATTGAATTGGATGTTTGTTCCAGGGGATATAGTTTGTGGATTTGAGTTTCCGATTGCAGCGATCGTTACAGGAATTGGAGTACCCGCTGGTCCAGTTGCGCCCGTAGCACCTTGAGCACCAGCAGGTCCTTGAGCACCCGTAGCACCTTGAGCACCTTGAGGTCCCGTAGCACCCGTAGCACCTTGAGCGCCGGCAGGTCCTTGAGCACCCGTAGCACCTTGAGCGCCAGCAGGTCCTTGAGGTCCCGTAGCACCTTGAGCGCCAGCAGGTCCTTGAGCACCCGTAGCACCTTGAGCGCCAGCAGGTCCTTGAGCACCCGTAGCACCTTGAGCGCCGGCAGGTCCTTGAGCACCCGTAGCACCTTGAGCGCCAACTGGTCCTTGAGCACCCGTAGCACCTTGAGCGCCAGCTGGTCCTTGAATACCTTGAGGTCCTTGAGGTCCCGTAGCACCTGTTGCGCCTCCTCCAAGGCATCCTGATCCGTATTGAACTAGGATAGTTTGGATTTCTGTTATGAGTTTAACTAGTTTGTCGATTGTACAACAATCTACTTTGAATAACTTAGCGATATACAATAAATAATTGAGCAGGCTTTGTAGCTCAACGTACAATGCTCCGCATGAGAAAGGTGTTGTTCTTAAAATAGTTAATAGATTAGCAATAATAGAATTTCCAATTTGTTTTTGTGCTGGAGATAAATCTAAGCAATTGAGGAATTTTTGTAAGTTATTTAGGGCCGCGATTAAGTTATCGATATTATTTTGAGAAGGGTTTTGAAAGACAGCTTGAATAGCTTGGCCAAGAGCTTGAAGAAGTCTAACGAATTCTGTAAGTTCGGACTTAGAAATGTTAATATGACTACAAGCTCTGACTTCGCAACAATCATTCCCATAAAATACTTTTCCTTTATTTTTATTGTTCATCTTTTCATTCCTTTCTTTCATAGAATCAATAGTCATTACTAGATATTAAAATGAAATTTATACTAAATTCGTGATGGACAAACTACCATTTCTAAAAAAATAAGAAATGGGCCCACCTAGCAAAAAAACTAAGTAAGATATAGAGAAGGTTTTATATAATGTAAAGAAAAAAAGTGCAACATAAAAAACTGCATGCCAATTGTTGAGAATGTTGAACAATTGGCATGCAGTTCGTGGGTTATTCCTTTATTCGCATGGATTTAATTTTTCAAGGGCTGTTTTAGGTAAGATTGGAATTGAAATAGTGAAAGTTGTCCCGTTTTCATTACTAGTCATTTTTAATGTACCGTTATGATTTTGCATGATTTTCTTCGTTACTGACAAGCCCAGCCCTGTGCCTGAATCTTTTGTAGAGAAGAATGGATCAAAGATATATTCTTGAATGGCTGTGGGAATACCAATTCCATTATCAGTGAAAGTAATACGGACAAAATTATCTAGGCGATAACTACTGATTTGGATAGAAAGTTTTTTTTCGCCTTGCGCATCGACAGCGTTCTGAAATAAGTTTAAAAAAACTTGCACAAGTTCGTGACGATCGATATGGACTAATATATCATCTAATTCGGTAGAAAAATTATAATCAATTGAAATGTTGTGTAAAAAGACTTCACTAGCTAGTAACTGTTGAATATACTCCCGTAAAAATGTATTAATAGGAAACGGTTCTCTTGTAAATTCACGTGTTTTTGAAATAGATAAAAATTTTGTAATAATACTATTTGCACGATCTAATTCAGGGATAAGTAAGTTTTTAAATAATTCTTTATTAGATGGAGAAACACTTTCTTGTAAAAATTGTAAATAACCCCGTACGGTTGTAAGAGGATTACGTACTTCATGTGCAATACCAGCTGCGATTCGTCCTGCTAATGAAAATTTTTCTGCATCACGTTCTGTGTTTAAATAATGAAAGACACTAATAACTCTAAAAATCTCTCCGTTATAATCACGAATAATGCGGTTATTTATAATGCCATAGTTTTTGTCTAAAACTTCTTCATTATATATTTCTATGCCCGTTCTTAATGTTTCAAGAGCTTTAATTTTTTCTTCTGGTAATTGTAGCAATTGTTGAATTGGTTTTCCAATTATATCATTTCGTACTACACCAAAATCATCTGCTGCAACTTGATTACATAAAGTTATATTTCCTTTACTATCAACAAAGGTTACATGATGTGAAAAAGCATCAAAAATATGAACAAAGTATGTTTCAAGTTGTTCAAATAAAAATAATGAATCGCAAGTAAGTTGAAAATCATCTTCTTTATTTTCTTTTCGTATGTTTTGAATGGAATGAGTCGTTCTCGTTTTCTTTATTTGTAAACCAATATGTGGATTTTTGTATGTGAAATGATGTGGTAATTGTTTTACAAGTTCTTCATAAAAACGTACTTTATTTTCTAGTTCTTCTATTCGTTTTTCATGAGATACAATATCATCGTTTGGAAGCATAAATAAATAACCCCTCAATTTAAAAATTCTTCCATATAGTATATCATATTTTTATACGGACACTCTGAAAGAAGGGACTACTTAATGAAATTGATTAGTCGAAGTGTTCAGGAAGTGAGTAGAATGAATAGAAGATGAAGTGAAAAAGGGAGGGATATATTTGCTTTTCATTGGAGTAACAGGATGGGGAGATCATGATTCTTTATATATAGATCCCTATGAAAATAGAAATAAATTACGAACATATAGTGAGCATTTTCCTATTGTAGAAGTGGATAGTTCATTTTATGCGATGCAACCTGCACGAAATTATACAAAATGGGCAATGGAGACACCGAATGATTTTTCTTTTGTTGTAAAAGCGTATCAAGGGATGACGGGACATATGAAAGGTGAAATTCCTTTTTCTACGTTTGATGAAATGTTTGATGTGTATAAACAATCCATTCTTCCTTTAATAGAAGCTAGTAAATTAAAAACGATTTTATTTCAATATCCACCATGGTTTGATTGTAAAAAGAAAAATGTAGATTTTCTTCGATATACGAAAGAAAAAATGGAAGGTTTGCCATGTGCCATAGAATTTCGGAACCAAACATGGTTTTATCCGGAAATGAGAGATAAGACGCTACAGTTTTTGGAACAAGAGAAATGGATTCATACCATTTGTGATGAGCCGCAGGCCGGAATAGGTTCAGTACCGCTCGTATTAGAAGTAACGAATGCAGATATGGTGTTAATACGTTTTCATGGCCGAAATGTTCATGGTTGGCTTGATAAAGGAGAAAATTGGAGAGCGGTTCGTTGCTTATATCGCTACAACAATAAAGAATTAGAAGAATGGGTAGAAAGATTAGAGCAATTAAAAAAGAAGACAAAGAACATATATGTACTATTTAACAACAATTCAGGCGGAGATGCAGCGGATAATGCGAAACAGCTTATGAAAATGATGAACATTACATATGGTGAGCCGAAGCCCGAGCAATTAAATTTGTTTGAATGATAATAAATAAGAAAGGCACTGTACAAACAGGGGGAATGTACAGTGCCTTTCTATATGAAAAAGAGGGGTAACAATGTTACTGAGCGTTTGGTTGATTCATCAATTGTTGGCTTCGTAATAAATGATAATGGTTATCATTATCATTGTCAATGGTTTTCCGGAAAATAAATAAAAAACTTTTTATGAGACATTAACGGTAGGGAGATTCCAAATAAAAGGTTTGGATGAAGCGAGGAAGTTTTTATCAGAGATCTTTTGATAAAGTACAAAAAAGAACAGCAATTAATGCTGTTCTTTTCCAGTGACGAATTGTTGTAAATCAAAAGGAGTTATCGCTTGGATAAACTCTTTTGAGATAAGTGTTTGAACTAGAGTACTCTCAGAAATAGAAGCACCTGTTTTCTTTTCATAAGCTTGTTTTAATAAATCAAGTTTTTCAGCCGTTTCTTTCGGTAATTCAATTGTTAATGTGTTCATAATTTCTCCCCCTTACTATTAGAGTACCACTACAATATAGGAGAGACAAGGGAAGAGAATGTGAAACATAAAAAAGGTTACCATTTATAAAATGGTAACCTTTTTTATGTATAAGAGTTATTAAGCAATACCGATATACTTTAAAGTTTTTGATGGAGTACTATGATCAAAGAAGTGTTGTAAAAATGCGATGTCAACACCTGATTTGTATGCACAATATCCCCAAGTTTTTCGAAGTGTATGTGAGCTAATCCCTTCTAATCCAACTTCTTTTGCAGCTTTGTTTAAAATGTACCATGCATGTTGTCTCGTAATAGATTTTGTTCCTTTTTGAGACTTTAATAATGGTTCATTACGTTTCCAAGTTTTACGTTCTTTCATGTAGTCTTCGATTGCGTGCTGTAAGTCTTCATTAACAGCAAACCATTTATGTTTCTTTACTTTTTCATTGTAAAATAAAATGGAATGGCGAACATTTTCATTTTCATCAATTACATCACTAACTTTTAATTGTAAGATTTCACTTACTTTTAAGCCAGAATTTACAGCTAATACGAATAATAAGCCATCACGTTTCGAAGATTGTAAAAGTATATTTTTGATAGTTTCTAATTGTTTTTCATTTTGAATAGGTTGTCCTGCTTGTTTCATTTCACGCACTCTCCTCTTTTATATGTGTAAAGGAAAGGATTAACTTGTTTCTTACTATAAAGGGAGAGTGTGAATTTCATGTGAACTCCTAGTGAAATTAAGACAAATTATTTGACTTCTTTTACTTTTTGTAAATTAAAGTAGAATACAACACTATTAGTTGTGTTATATACACCGTACTCCGCATGGTGAAGGTCTAAAATGTTTTTTACAATTGATAATCCGAGACCAGTACCACCAGTATGACGGCTACGAGATGCATCTAAACGGTAGAAACGATCCCAAATTTTTTCAAGACTTTCTTCTGGGATAGGGTTTCCTGTGTTTTCGATTTGTATTTTTACTGTATCTTCCATTGCTATAACGGAAACTTGTATTTTTTCTCCTTCTGGCGTATAGCGAATGGCATTGCTAAGTAAGTTCACAACCACTTGCTCAATACGACTACGATTCGCTTGAACAAATATAGAAGAGTCTACATCTATATTCACTTGTAAATGCTTTTCTTCCATGCTAAATAATAACTTTGTATAGACTTGTTGAATTAGTTCACCGATTGAGAATGTCGTCATATCTAGCTTGTACGTACCTGATTCTAATTTTGCTAATTCTAACATTTCAACAATAAGTCTGTTCATGTTTTCGGTTTCTTCTAAAATAACATCTGTGTAATACGTCGTATCTTTACTAACACCATCTTTAATTCCTTCTGCGAAACTTCTAATTACACTAAGTGGTGTTTTTAATTCGTGTGATACACCAGAAATGAATTCTTTTCGCGTTTTCTCTAATTGACGTTCACGTTCAATATCTTGTTGTAATTTTGTATTGGCAACATTTAATCGATCAATTCGGTCTTTTAAGTTTACAGATAATGTATTAATACTACCGGAAAGCCCACCAATCTCATCGTCTGCTGTCACAGGTAACTTCTCGCTAAAATCAAAATTGGCCATTTTTTTTGTAACGCGATTAATTTTAATTAATGGTTTCACAATGATTTTTGAGTAGTAGAAGGATAACAAAATAATAACGAGAAATACGATGATTAAGGCATAGACATAATAATCCTTTAAAACGAGCATTGCTTCATTAACAGGCTGTAAAGATGCTATCGCAAAAGCGTATTCTGTAATTTTTCCGTCTTCCATAATAGGTTTTACAAAGATACTATTCTTTATATTCTCTCCGCCATCTATTATATAAGTGTTTAATTGGTGCGAGTTAGCAGTGCCATTTCTAATAATGTCTGCAAAATATTGAACGGCTTGTAATGTTTCAAAATCATTTGCAAGCCGAACCTCGGCTTTTGATGGGAGCTGTAATTTAGATATAATACCAGTAAACTCAATTTGAGTTACAGTTTTGGAGCGGTTTGTAAGTCTATTTTTGGAAGAGTTGCCATTAATGGATTGAAAATCTGAAGTGACACGTTCGTTTTGCCATCTATTATAATTTGTTGTCAATTCTAGTGGTGTTATTGTTTTCCCTCGTACCAAACCGACAACGTTTATCATGCCATCTTTTTTCAATCCTAAGTTTTCGAATTTCTTATATTCTTCAGGCGTTAAAAGATTATTGAGTGGAATGAAATATGTTTCATTATTTTTAGGATTAATTACATCAATGTAGTAATTGCTGTCACTTTTAATAATGCCCTCAGAATTTAAAAATTGCATATCAGCATTTGTTTTATCATGAAATTCTTGTTTTAGTTTTCTTATTTCCTCAGGATCTTTTTCGCTTTTTTCATAATTAGCTACGAATTTTTCAAAAGCAGTTTGAACTGTTTTTACTTTTTTATTAATATAAAATTTCTCTAAAAATAGAGATTGTCCTAAGAAAAAAAGGAGGAATATGATTGTAAATAATGTCGATGTTAATAAAAATAGTTTAAAGACGATACTTCTGTTTTTCACTGCGTCACCTCTTGTGAGAAATACTGTAAATGATTTCTTTATTATAACAAACGGTACAAAAAAGTAGAGGAGAAAATCTGTCTCTTCCGAAAGTAGTTTTTAATAAAAAGTCACATAAAAAGAACTCGACAGACGTATGACGAGTTCTTTAATGTATTATTATTGAATCGCTGCATCTAAAGCGATTTCAATCATTTCGTTAAATGTAGTTTGACGTTCTTCAGATGTTGTTTCTTCACCAGTGAAGATGTGATCGCTTACTGTTAATACAGATAACGCATTTACACCGTATTTCGCTGCTAAAGTGTAAAGAGCAGTTGTTTCCATTTCTACTGCTAGTACACCGTAATCTCCAAGTTTTTTAACCATGTCCATGCTTTCGCGGTAAAATACATCTGCTGTTAAAACATTACCAACACGAACATGTAAGCCTTTTTCAGTTCCAGCATCGTAAGCTTTCTTTAAAAGATCAAAGTTTGCAGCTGGTGCAAAATCGAAACCTGGGAATGTTAAACGGTTCATATTAGAATCTGTACAAGCTGTCATTGCAATAATAACGTCACGTACTTTTACGTCTTTTTGAATCGCACCGCAAGTTCCAACGCGAATTAAATTTTTAACTCCGTAGCTTTGGATTAATTCGTTTACATAAATAGAAATAGAAGGAACACCCATACCTGTACCTTGAACAGATACACGTTTTCCTTTATAAGTTCCAGTGAAACCTAACATGCCACGAACGTTATTATAGCATGTAACGTCCTCTAGAAATGTTTCAGCGATATATTTTGCACGTAATGGATCACCAGGTAATAGAATAGATTCAGCGATTTCGCCTTGTTTTGCTTCAATATGTACACTCATGAAAAGTCCTCCTTATAATGTATTGATAGAAATCAATATCATTTGCATTATACACTACGAATCCTTTCAATTAAAATCTTTTTATTATTTGTAATATGTGCAAAACAGGAGGATTTCATAAATAACAATCTAGAATATATAAGTAAGAAGTTTTGTATGAACAGAGACAATAAAAATGGTAGGTGATGTCTTGAAAAATCTTGTCATTGGATTTGTTGCTTTGTTATTTATTGTAGTAGGAGGATTTTACATAAAAAAGTATCAAGCAACTACAGAGACTGTAGGTAATATTCAGGAAGTAAAATGGGATGTGTCATACGGAAAAGGAAATGAGAAAGTAGATATTTCGTTTCAATTACTAAATAATAAAAATAACGAAGTTCGAGGTGTAAATGATCAAATTCGGGCAGTTATTGTGGACGGGCAATTAAAGCATATACAACAAATGAAGCCTACATTTGCAGGGAATGGATCATATAAAGTATCTTCCAAAATAGCGAAAGATGAAAGATATACAATGTTTTTATATGAAGATAAAAATAAGTCGGTAAAATCATTTGCAAAGAAAGATTTGGGGAGAGAAGTCGAGGAGAAAAATAAGAAAAAAGTAAAATTTCCAATCGATAGTGTACTTACAAAAAAAATAGGGGAGTATGAAGTTTCTCTTTTATTTGGTGCATTGCATCCAAATGAACCAGCGACATTAACGTTTCAATTCCAAGCGAAAAAGGGTGAAAAATTGAAGTTACATGCAGAGAGAGGAGAAGTGGAGGCGCTCTATATCGTGGACGAAACGAGAGAAAATTTTTTATACGCAATACCTGTTGATACAGATGAGCAAGTACAATATCGCATTACATTTCCTGCTGAAGGAACGTATAAAATATGGGGAGATTTCTATATAAATGGTAAGAAATATGAAAAAGAATTTATTGTACAAGTTCAAAAAAGAAAAAACAGCTAAATGTTTAGCCGTTTTTTCTTTTTCCTATTAATTTTGTTACAGAGAGCATTGTAATTGGTAAAGAATGATTCTTTCTAAATGCTAAATATTTACCGCTCCATGCTGGTTTGTATTTTTCTTTAAAATGTCGTAACCCGCTGAAACTATACGTATAACGAACATTATTAAAGATGGCAGCAGCAACTCGTTCAGACCAGAAAGACTGTGTCGATAAACCTACATTTGAAAGTGGTGCCATACCGATATTAAAGGAATGGTATTCATTTTCTTTTGCCCACTGGAATAGGTGGATGAAAATTGCATCCATAATGCCGCTCGGTGCATCTGGATAATATCGCATTAAATCAACAGACAACGATCCGTCTTGATATACGGGCATAAAAGTTGTAAATGCGATGATTTTTCCATCCGTATCAGATAATGTAGCAATAGGTGCGCGGCTGATATATTCACGGTCAAAGTATCCGAGTGAAAAACCTTTCTCTTTTTTTCCGCCGAGCCACGCATCTGAAACTTTTCTTAACTCTTCAAATAACTCGTTTGAGAACGGTGGCTGGTGAATAGAGAATGTATAGCCTTCTCGTTCGAAACGGTTGAAAG
Organism: Bacillus sp. Brlt_9; assembly: GCF_051948935.1. Taxonomy (NCBI): domain Bacteria; kingdom Bacillati; phylum Bacillota; class Bacilli; order Caryophanales; family Bacillaceae; genus Bacillus; species Bacillus sp. Brlt_9. The sequence continues at coordinate 323,315 of NZ_JAYJLO010000001.1, forward strand.
TCGCTCGCATACCGGCCCGTTTTTTCCCCGTTATTGTAAATGTATTCAAATCAACGACAGCTTCTTCGCCAAGCTTAAAGAAGTTGTAACCAAAATCATGATATAAACTCATCCATTTACTTTCGATTTGGTAGAATACACAAATGTATCCAAATCGATCAGCCTCAGCTAAAAACTCTTGTAACACAGTGCGGTAGGAGGAAGGATCCCCAATTGGATCACCTAGCACAACGAGACGTTTTCCAGTTATAGAGAAGAGAAGGAGCGCTTTCCCATCACTACTGAAGAAGAATTGTTTATCTCCTAAAAATCCTAAATGACTAAGTACATTTCCATCATGTTCATCTAAAAAGTTTTGCAATCTTTTATCATTAGCTGGTTGCCCGGGAAATTCATTTCGATAACGATTGGCAATGAGTGAGCCGATCAGTAAAAATGTAGGAACGAAAAAGGCAGCTGCTAATGCACTTCGTTTCACTTGCGTAATATTGCGAACGACAAAATCAGGTTTAAAAGCTTCTTTTGCACCTGCAAATAAAATACCTAAGTTTTTATATAAATATAAAGTTATGAGCAAGAATATAAAAACTTTTACCATATCAGAAAGGGAGACTTCCATTTTCTCACGTACAAATCTTTTACGAAGCATATATAATACAGCAAGTACGATTAATAAAATAAACGTCTCTTCAATATCAATCCCTTTTAGCGTATTAAAGATGGCTGCTCCGATTAAAGAAATAATCGTCATATAGTAAGAACGCTTTGTTCCATAATATATGCCTCGTGAAAGAATCAGGAGGAGAATACCGAATGTTAGTGATAAGCTAAAAGAAAATTGAATAAGATACTTTGGAGCTAGAATATGTAAGGCGTGTGCTCTGTTTATACTTGTCGGTAGAATGGTCGATAAAATAACCATTAATCCAGCAAATACTGTTAAAGCAGCAGATGCCCATGAACCTAGTTTTCCTAGAAAATCACGTTGCAAAGTCCATATAACACCAGTTGTTTCTAATGCAGGCGCAATAAAAGGTTTATCTTCAAACTTTTTAATGGCCACGCCTGTCATTTCAAAAGCTGCAAAAATAAGACCAAGGCAGAAAGGTAAAATGTAATAGACGAGGCGATATAATAACATAGCAGGTAGTAATACGCCTGTATCAATGCCATACTGTCCGAGTCCAGTTAAAAAGACGAGATCAAATGAACCAAGTCCACCAGGCACAAGACTAACAACACCAGCTAAAGCAGCAATGACATACACACCTAAAAACTTTTGAAATTCGATATCGATGCCAAATAATATTAGTATGACGTACATAACAATACCGGCAGATACCCACTCAACTAATGAAACTAATGAGTATAAAACAGTTGGATTTTTCTCTTCTCCTTCTTCTCCTTCAGTTTGCTTTGGTTTTCTATTTTTTAGTTTAGAAAAGCCAATATATATAGGGACGAAAAGGGCGAAGAAGATAAGAACAGGCCATAGCCACGGTTTTTCATGCAAAATAAAACTAGTGTCTAATATTCCAATAAGGCCGAGGAATGAAAGGATGGCTAATCCGTTAATAAAAGCAGTTGTCATCCAAGCAATACTTTTAATAAGTTTGCCATTTTCTTTTATGTATGGACGATAAAGCATTGTGCGTACACCAGCTCCAACGAGACCACCAAATCCAATAAATCCATTTAAAGTATTAGCAATCCATGAGATGCGAAAAATCTTTTGGACGGGTATATCAGCTTTTAAATAACGAAGCATAACATAGTCATAAAAGAACATTGTTGATACAGCAAACGCACCAAGTGTAATTGCTAAAAAGACTCCTCCGGTTGGAATGTTTTTAATTGTATTGATTGCTTCTAAAAAAGAAATGCCTGCTAATTCTTTTTTTGCTTGAAAGAATACAATTGTTAATACAACAAATGGGAATATAATTTTCCCGATTTGTAAGAAACGTTTCCATGAAAACGACATAAATACAACTCTCCTTGTATAAGAAAACTGAGACAATAATATTATTATGACAAACTTCAAGAAAAATAAAAAGGTAAATTCCTGTATAAGGAAGCTATTTTTTATGACGTTTATATTTAAAAGAGTATTTCGTTTGTCAGAAAATTAAGTTAAAATAAGTTGAAAGAAGGAAGAGAGGGGAAGTAGATGATTCTAATAGGTTATGCGGGGTATGAGCTAGAGAAAGCAAAACCTAATACATCAGAAGATTTTTTTAATAGATCTGAAGTGACATATATATTAAATGATAAAGAAAGAACCTTTTCCGTTTTATACGTTCGGTATTTTGAAGAAGTTTTACAAGAAATTACTCCTTTTGAAGGAAATCCAATATGTAAAGTAGAAGAACAAGACATATATTTGCGGGATATTGTAGCGATATGTTGTTTACTCAAAGAGAATGAGCTTCGCATGCAAAAACGTTTGTATTTAAATAATATAGAAGAATTCCAACAATATTTTGATGTGGAAACAGTGGTGAAAGTACAAGAAATATTGGCTGAATTACATAAAAATAAAAGAGTAGAAATAGCGTGAAATGGCAAAGGAGAGGGAAAAAATGTCTAATCTAATGGTTGAAAATCAAACAGAACAAGTTTCTATGTTTTTAGAAGATGTTATTACTTTGATAACCAATTATGTAAATTATCATACGTTGCCTTCTTTATTAGAAGAGACACCAGCAGGGAATGAACAATATTATAAGGGGTTATTAGCGTCAATAAGACGTCTTCTCGTTTTTTGTGAAGAAGGACATGATGCATGTTTTGTTTTGTTAAATAGCCAGCCATTTCGGAAAACAGCAGCTGAAAAGATTCTATATAAAATTTATCATCAAGTAATAGCAGAGTTCTTTTCACCAAAGAATGATCATTGGTACGAAAATAGTCGGTCTGCTTATACAGGGAAAAACTCCATCGTTTTTCAACAAACGCCACCTGCATCTATAGAGCTAGTGATGAAGAGTTTAGAAGGTAAATTTCAATTGATGCGTGAAGAACTAGAATATTATGAGACGGATTATCAAACAAAGATGTTACACAAATATTAATGGCGAAAAAGGAGCTAAGGGGACTTAGCTTCTTTTCCTTTTGTACAGTTATATAAGGGATTTCCTTTGAATATATTTAAGGGGATAGCATTAAGGAGGTGTAACATGAGTCAGCAAGGTGTATTTACAGATTACTTTCATGAAGTAGAAAGCTGGTGTGAAAGTGTTCTTCATGTATTAGATAGTCGTGCAATGGAAGTGTATGATGTCCATATGCTTGCTTATAAAATTCAAACGTTATTAGACCGTATGAAAGAGCATGAGTATGATACAGATGCAGAGTTTATGTATGAAATAAGTGATGATGTAGAGCATATTCAGCATCATTTACAGGAAGTGTTCGTGCAGGGAGAAGAGGAATATGAACTATATGAAAGAGGGGATAGTGAACGAGCTGTTCCAATTGGAGGACACACACTTCCGCCATTACCATATCCGTATAATGCGTTAGAACCGTATATTTCTAGAGAAATTATGATGTTACACCATGATAAACATCATCGTAGTTACGTTGAAGGATTAAATAAAGCAGAAAAGATGATGGAAGAAGCGAGAAAAACAAATCAATTTGATCTAATTAAGCATTGGGAGAGAGAAGCGGCTTTTCATGGATCAGGTCATTATTTACACACGATATTTTGGAATAACATGAAAAAAGATGGTGGTGGAAGTCCAAGAGGGGCTCTTTCACAACAAATTGAACAAGATTTTGGGAGTTTCTTGCGTTTTCAAAAACATTTCACAGAAGCAGCTTCTAAAGTAGAAGGGTCAGGATGGGCGATTCTCGTTTGGGTGCCACGATCTGGACGGTTGGAAATTTTGCAGAGTACACTTCATCAATTATTTACACAATGGGATACGATACCGCTCCTTGTACTAGACGTATGGGAACATGCGTATTATTTACAATACCAAAATCGAAAAGATGAATATATAAAAAATTGGTGGAATGTCGTCAATTGGCCTGATGTGGAAAAAAGATTTGAAAGTGCGAAACAAATTGAATGGACACCGTATTAGACGCAGGCTCTCTGCGTCTTTTTTATCCCGCTTTAATGGGCAGTAAGACCCCCACTCAAAATTCAGCGAAAGCAAAGAAGTTAGGTGGGGGTCGGGCTGCCCATAAAAGTCCGATTGGTGAGGGCTGATAATCAGTGGGGGGATGAAGAAAACCCCCACTGATTAAAGTTTCACTTTATTGGAAGGGGAGGGATATTTCGTTCATATTTTAAAAGGCCAAGCATACACTTGTACAAAAAGTGCCAAAAGGACGTGGGGGGAAATATGAGACGAATTTGTGTAATAATCACGCTTCTTATTATGTACGCAAGCGTTATGCCAATTCCTACATATGCAAAGATGAACAGTAATGTCAGTGCTCGAAATGCAGTATTAATGGAGCAACAGTCAGGTCGTGTATTATACGGAAAAGCAGAACATGAGCCACAAAAGATTGCTAGTATAACAAAAATTATGACTGCCTTGTTAGCTGCTGAATCAGGAAAAATGAAAGAAATGGTACCGGTTAGTAATGAAGCGGTGAGAGTAGAAGGCTCAGCAATTTATTTAAAACCTGGACAGAAAGTGAAGTTAGAGGATTTAGTATACGGACTCATACTTAGATCTGGTAATGATGCAGCACAAGTAATTGCTGAAAATGTTGGAGGGAGTATAGAAGGGTTCGTATATTTAATGAATGAAAAGGCAAAACAAATTGGAATGAAAGATACGCACTTTTCAAACCCACATGGATTGGATGGAGATGGCTCTCATTATTCGTCTGCTTATGATATGGCGCTTTTAACGAAGTATGCAATGGGGAACGAAACCTTTAAGAAGATTTTTGGGACAAAAACGTATAAATCAGATTCATGGGATTATCCGTGGAAAAACAAACATAAACTCGTGACGTCGTATTATGAATTTGCAACAGGAGGAAAAACAGGTTTTACGAAGAAAGCAGGACGGACGCTTGTTACAACAGCATCAAAAGATGGACTAGATCTAATTGTCGTAACGTTGAGCGCTTCTAGTGATTGGGATGATCATATGAATTTATTTGATAAAGGGTTTGAGCGTTTTAAGCAAACGAATGTTGTAGGACAAGGAGCTCTTGCTGAAATAACTGAAAAGAAATATGCCAATCATGTTTATACGAAAAATAGTTTTGCGGTGCCATTAACTGAGCAGGAAAGAAAGAATGTCGTATTAAAAGTTGAACTCGATAAAAGTGCAAAACTTAAGGATGGGGTAAAGGTTGGGAAGGCAGAAATTTATGTTGGCAATGAGAAAGTTGGAGAACGGAATTTATTTTATAGTAAACGAAAGTTAGTAGCTACAACGGGAATGTATTGGAATAATGTGAAAGAAATTTTTTCTCATATGATAGGTGTTGGGAGCGATGGTTAATCTCGTATGGGTTGCGATGGCGGTCATAGGGATTGTTTATGCCATGATAAACGGAACGATGGAAGAAATAAATAAAGCTGTATTTGACGGGGCAAAAGATGCAGTAACAATTTGTATAGGACTCATTAGTGTTTTAGTATTTTGGCTCGGTTTAATGAAAATTGCAGAGGAAGCAGGGTTGTTAAAAAAGTTAGTGTCACTTTTTATACCGATAGTAAAAAGATTGTTTCCAGAAATACCAAAGGATCATCCGTCAATGGGGTTTATTTTATCAAATATGATGGCAAACTTTTTTGGGTTAGGTAATGCAGCGACTCCTCTTGGTATTAAAGCGATGGAACAATTGAAAGAGTTAAATGGAGGGAAAGATTCGGCAAGCCGCTCTATGGTGACGTTTCTCGCGTTAAATACATCAGCAATTACTTTAATTCCTACTACTGTCATTTCAATTCGAATGACGTATGAATCAGCGAATCCTACTGAAATTGTTGGGGTAACATTCATTGCACAAGTACTCTCTATGATCGGAGCGATTTGGATTGACCGCTATTTTTACCGAAGAAGGAGTAGGAAGGGGCGGAAAAAATGAGCATTGTAAATACAATTTCATTATGGGTAATCCCTTGTGTAATTGGTTTTATCCTTTTATATGGTACGATCAAGAAAGTGCCAACCTATGAATCGTTCGTTGAGGGAGGAAAAGAAGGAATTCAAATTGCAATCTCCATTTTACCGTTTATGGTTGGGATGCTCGTATCTATTTCTATATTTCGAGCTTCAGGTGCATTGGATGCAATGATATCAGTAATGAAGCCGATGTTAGATTTAATTCATGTCCCAGCAGAAATTGTTCCGCTAGCACTTATACGCCCTATTTCAGGCTCTGCTGGTTTAAGTATTACGACCGATTTAATTGCCACATATGGACCAGATTCGTTTATTGGAAGGTTAGCTTCTACGATGCAAGGAAGTACAGATACAACTTTTTATATTTTAACAGTATACTTCGGAGCCGTTGGAATTAGAAAAATGGGAGATGCATTAAAAGTAGGACTTTTTGCCGATTTGATCGGAATTATTTGTTCCATTGTGTTTGTTTCTTTAATGTTTAAGTAATACTATTCATTTTTTATGCTATTTCGCTTATAATACGTATACGACCACTATTAAGTTGTTGCTTAATAGTGGTTTTTTTATGCGGTAATTTTGACAAAATGATGAACTTTTATTGTGAGAAATATGAAAAAGATGGACAATAATAAAAGGTAAAAACATGATTTGACCTGTATATGTTTATTATCATCGCTATGTTGTTTAAGTGAGATGAAGCGAAAAGCCGTCAAGTGTATGCGGTTGCCAAGTCTTTCTAATGTAAGGTAAGATAAATTCGAGGTGAAAAAAAGAAATGGAACGATTACAAAAAGTGATTGCGCAAGCAGGTATTGCATCGAGAAGAAAGGCTGAGGAATTAATTCAGCAAGGAAAAGTGAAAGTTAACGGAAAAATAGTGAAGGAGTTAGGAACGAAAGTAACTCCTCAAGATAAAGTAGAAGTAAATAACATCCCTCTTGAAAAAGAAGAGCCTGTTTATTTTTTACTATATAAACCAACTGGCGTAATTTCAAGTGTATCAGATGATAAAGGAAGAAATGTTGTAACAGACTTTTTCCCTGAAATTACACAACGTTTATTCCCAATCGGACGCTTAGATTATGATACATCTGGCGTATTATTAATGACAAATGATGGGGATTTCGCAAACGTATTAATGCACCCTAGATATAAAGTTGAAAAAACATATGTTGCAAAAATAAAAGGTCCCCTAACAGGTGAGAAAATCCGTATGTTAGAACGTGGTGTAATGTTAGAAGACGGGAAAACAGCACCAGCGCGTGTGAAAATTATTTCTTGGGACAAGCGTAAAGAAATGGCGATTGTACAATTAACAATTCATGAAGGGCGTAACCGTCAAGTACGTCGTATGTTTGAAGCTTTAGATTGTAAAGTAGTGAAACTAAAGCGTGAACGCTATGCTTTCTTAGAAGTAGGAAGCTTGCGCCCTGGTGATGCGAGAGAATTGACACCACATGAGGTGAAACAATTACGTGCATTGGCTTCTACAAAGCCTCGCTAATCGATATTGTGAAAATTTCACCAGTGGAATGCTCCGCTGGTGATTTATTAAAAAATACATATATTCATCACTCGTCGAAGAGAGGGGAGACAATATGAAAAAAAATCGCTTATTATTTCGCGTTATTATTCTGCTCATTTTATGTGGTGCTGTAGGGTTTACACTTTATCAAGGATATTTCACTAAAGAAGAGAAAATGGAAATTGGAAAAGAAGCACCTAACTTTGTTGTGACAGATTTAGAAGGAAAGAAAATTGAGCTAAAAGATTTTAAGGGAAAAGGTGTATTTTTAAACTTTTGGGGCACGTGGTGTAAACCTTGTGAAAAAGAAATGCCTTATATGAACGAATTATATCCAAAGTATAAAGAAAAAGGCGTTGAAATTATTGCGTTAGATGCAGATGAAACGGATATTGCTGTTAAGAATTTTGTGAAACAATATGATCTTAAGTTCCCCGTTGCAATCGATAAAGGTGGAGAAATTATAAAAACGTATGGAGTAATACCATTACCAACAAGCTTCTTAATTGATAAAGATGGTAAGGTGATTCAAGAGATTAAAGGTGAACAAACGAAGGAACAATTGGAGGAGTATTTAAAGAAAATCACTCCATAATAAAGAAAGCCTTTACATACAAGGCGCTTACCTATAGCGCCTTCGGTTTAAAAATTCTGAGTATTGCGGTAACTTAAGGTTAGAATATACAATAGTACATATAGATACAGGGGCGGTGAGAGTGTTGAAAGAAATTAAGTGTGAATGTGGACATGTGAATCCGATAGGAACTGTTTTTTGTGAAGCTTGCGGGAAACCATTTGAAAGCAATGAAAATATAAAACTATTGGATATGCGCTATGAGGGGAGTGCTCGAAGATCTCTCACGCAAACAAAAACGATAGTCGATAAAATTTGGAGTTTTTTCTCTTCTGTAAAAGTCGGTGTATGGCTCATTGTAATCACTTTAGCTGCATCGGCGATAGGAACTATTTTTCCGCAAGAAATGTACATAACTCCAGGAATTGCACCCGCCGAATATTATAAGCAAGAATACGGATTTTTAGGGCAATTATACTATCAATTAGGTTTTAATAATTTATACGGTTCATGGTGGTATATGATGTTAATTGCTTCAATTGGTATTTCTCTTGTGATATGTAGCTTAGACCGTGTCATTCCGCTTTATAAAGCTTTAAAGAAGCAAGGGGTAAAAAGACACCCTAGCTTTTTAAAGAGACAAAGATTATACGGTACTGGTACACCTCAAGAAGGGGATCTTGAAAAAGTTCAAAAGAATTTAAAGAAAACGAACTATAATGTGAAAGTGGAAGATGGAAACGTTTTAGCAGAAAAGGGGCGGTTTTCACGTTGGGGTCCATATGTGAATCATATCGGTCTCATTATCTTTTTATTCGGTGCAATGCTCCGTTTTTTACCGAGTATGTACGTAGACGAAGCGATTTGGTTACGTGATGGAGAAACGAAAGAAATACCAGGGACAGATGGTCAATACTATTTAAAAAACGAGAAGTTTATAAAGGAAGTTTATGATAAAAGTAAGGACAAAGAAGTTTTTGATGAAGCAATTGACCGTGTAGGTGATAAGATGATTGCGAAAAACTTCCAAACGAATGCTGTATTATATAAAGCGGTCGGCGAAAATATAGCAGGACAAAAACCGAAATTGGAAAAAGTAAAAGAAGCGGAAATTCGAGTGAATGAACCACTGAAATTTGATAAGTTTGCAGTGTATCAAGTGGATTATAAAGAAAATGAATTTAAAAGTATGTCCTTTAACTTGCAAAATAAAGAAAATAATCAAAAGTGGGGACCGATTAAAGTTGATTTAACGAATCCTAAGGAAAAATATGATTTAGGAAATGGTTATTCTTTAGAACTATTAAGCTATTTCCCTGATTTTTATTTTGACGAGAATGGAAGACCAAATACAAAAACGAAATTACCAAACAACCCTGCATTTGTGTTTAAAATGTTTACACCTGAAACACCAGACGGTGAAGTGAGTTTTGTTGGTATTCAGCAAAATATAGAACCAGATGGGAATAACAAATATAAAATGTCATTTGCGGGTGTGGAAATGCAAAATGCAACTGCGCTTACTGTAAGGAAAGATTTAACGCTTTGGATTCTCGGTATTGGAGGGTTTATCTTTATGGTTGGTGTCATTCAAGGGATGTATTGGAATCATCGCCGTATTTGGATACAACGCGTTAATGATGAATGGTGGATTGCAGGACATACGAATAAAAATTGGTTCGGTTTAAAGAAAGATATTGAAAGAGTAATAGAAGGTACAGCAATTCCGCAACCAAATGATAAAGTAGTCGATAAAAAAATTAGTTAAGGTGGGGAAACGATATGGTGCAAATAAGTAGTAACTTTCTCTTTACCGCATTTATTTTATATTTAATTGCCACTCTATTTTTTGGGGGAGCAATTAAAGAAAAGGGACATAAGTGGGCAAATGTAGGAATAACGATTACAATTTTAGGGTTTATTGCACAAACAGTATATTTTATTACAAGATGGATTGCATCAGGGCATGCGCCAGTTAGTAACTTTTTTGAATTCGGTACATTTTTCGGCATGATGCTTGTAGGAGCATTTATTGTCATGTATTTTATGTACCGCGTAAGTATAATTGGACTATTTGCATTACCAGTTGCGCTTTTATTAATTGCCTATGCAAGTATGTTTCCGAGGGAAATATCTCCGCTTATTCCATCTTTAAAAAGTAATTGGTTACATATTCACGTGACGACTGCAGCTGCAGGACAAGCAATTTTAGCAATTAGTTTTATAACGGGTGTTATGTATTTATTGAAAAATGTAGATCAATCAACGAGAAGTAAACGTACATTTTGGTTAGAAACGGTCGTGTTCACACTTGTTTGTACAGTTGGATTTATTGGAGTAACAACGGTATTTTCTAGTATGAAATATGAAGCGAAGTTTCAATGGATTGATAAAAATGAACAACAAGTGGAAATGAAGTACAACCTTCCCGCTTTAGTTGGACCACATGAAGGGAAGTTACTGACAGAAAATAAATTAGAACCGACAGTTGAAGTTCCAGCGATTGTAAATGCAAAAAAATTAAATACTGTAATTTGGTCTGTGTTAGTCGGAACGTTACTGTATATCGTATTAAGGCTAATTTTACGTAAACGAGTATCAGCGGCACTTCAGCCGTTAGTGAAAAATACGAATAGTGATTTGTTAGATGAAATAGGATATCGATCTATTGCAATTGGATTCCCAGTTTTCACATTAGGTGCATTGATTTTTGCCATGATTTGGGCTCAAATAGCGTGGACACGTTTTTGGGGCTGGGATCCGAAAGAAGTTTGGGCGCTTATTACTTGGCTCTTTTATGCTGCGGTATTACATTTACGTTTATCAAAAGGATGGCACGGAGAGAAGTCAGCGTGGTTAGCGGTAATTGGTTTTGCAATCATTATGTTTAACTTTATTGTAGTAAACTTAATTATCGCGGGTTTACATTCATACGCATAGAGAAATAAAATAGGAGAGTGTATGTCACTTTCCTATTTTATTTTTGTCAACTTTTCTTCTTTTTTGAGAAAAACATGACAAAGTAGCGGTTGATTTTGTAAAATGATGTCGAGGACATTATATACTGTTCAAAAAAAATACATAGTTTTGGAAAAAAATTGAACAAACTTTATTATTCTTGTGAAGCATAATATGGGAAGTGAAACATTTAGAAGATTGCTTAAATAAACGAGAATAGCGCAACATAATAGTGTAGAAGGGTAGGTGTGAACCGTTGTGGTAAAAGTACGCAACGGGTAAAAATGGAAAATGAATCAAGAATTTTAATTGTAGACGATGAGGATCGTATTCGTCGTTTGTTGAAAATGTATTTAGAGAGAGAACAATACACAATTGATGAAGCAGACAATGGTGATACAGCTTTAGAAATGGCACTGCAAAATGATTATGATTTAATCCTATTAGATCTTATGATGCCTGGTAAAGATGGTATTGAAGTGTGTAAAGGGGTTCGTGAGAAGAAGGCGACACCAATTATTATGTTGACAGCAAAGGGTGAAGAAGTAAACCGAGTACAAGGGTTTGAGGTAGGCACAGATGATTATATTGTGAAACCATTTAGCCCACGTGAAGTAGTGCTTCGTGTGAAAGCGGTCTTACGCCGTTCTGTACCAACAACATTCTTTACACAAGATACAACGACAAAAGATGTTACTGTGTTCCCTCATTTAACAATTGATAATGATGCACACCGTGTTACAGCAGATGGTAATGAAGTGAACTTAACACCGAAAGAGTACGAATTACTATTATTCTTAGCGAAAGCGCCTGATAAAGTGTTTGATCGTGAGCAATTGTTAAAAGAAGTATGGCAATATGAATTCTTCGGAGATTTACGTACAGTTGATACGCATGTAAAGCGTTTACGTGAGAAGTTAAGCAAAAAATCACCAGACGCTGCGAAGATGATTGTTACTGTTTGGGGCGTAGGTTACAAATTTGAGGTTGTGAACGACTGATGCTTTGGAGAAGTGTAGTAGGGAAGTTATGGATGACCATATTACTTCTCGTTTCGTTTGTGCTTGGATTTGTTGCAATTTTACTTTCACAGTTTTTTAGAACATATTATGTTGATATGAGTGAAACTAGACTTCAAAAAGTTGCAACAAGTGTTTCAGAACTAATTGAAGAAGGTGCCGATGTAAAAACGATTGAGAATATCGCGTACAAATTCTCTGATCCACTTTCAAGAATCATTATTGTAGAAGATGGTAAAGAAATATCTTCTTCGCCGAAACAAGAAGGATTAGTCACTCTTACAATGGATGATTTGAAAGAAGATAAAGAATTAGCGGCTGTTTTTACAGACAAAAAAGAAATTAAAAATAACATTAGAAAAGCTTCTAATAGTAGAAAGAATAAAAACACTGAAAATGATATTATGATTGTCGGAAAACCGGTACAGTCAAAAAATCAAAGTGCAGTGTTCGTATATGAATCACTGCAAGTGCCGATACAAGGTATGGAAAGAACGACTGATTTTATATTCTTATCAGCAGGGATTGCGATTATATTAACAACTTTCTTTGCATTCTTCTTATCTACTCGAATTACAGCACCACTTCGTAAAATGCGTGAGGTTGCTTTTGAGGTGTCACGTGGGAAGTTTGATGCGAAAGCTCCTATGGTATCTCAGGACGAGATTGGTGAGCTTGCAACGGCCTTAAATCAAATGGGGAAACAGTTGAAGTTTAATATGAATGCCCTGCAGCAAGAGAAAGAACAGTTAGCTAGTATTTTAAGTAGTATGGCAGATGGGGTTATTACGTTAAATCAAGAAGGCGAAGTTGTTGTAATCAATCCGCCGGCTGAACATTTCTTACAAGTTTGGCAAGAAGAAAAAGAAGTAGAATTAAGTAAAAAGCTACCTTCTGAACTTGTTGAACTATTCCATCTCGTTGTAGAAAGCGAACAACAACAAGTAGTTGAAATTAATTTACAAAAAGGCAACTACGTAGTTCTTATGACGCCGCTTTACAACCAAACGAAAATTCGTGGTGCTGTAGCGGTATTGCGTGATATGACGGAAGAACGTCGTCTCGAGAAGATGCGTCAAGACTTTATTGCGAACGTATCACATGAACTTCGTACACCGATGGTAATGCTTCAAGGATACAGTGAAGCAATTTTAGATGATATTGTGCAAACGAAAGAAGAAATTAATGAGTTTGTTCAAATTATTTATGATGAATCCGTCCGTTTAGGTAAACTTGTAAATGAATTGTTAGATTTAGCGCGTATGGAAAGTGGTAATGTAGAGTTACATATCGGTGAAGTAGATATTCATCCTTTCGTTGAAAAAATAGGTCGAAAATTCCAAGGGATTGCAAAGGATAAAGAAGTCGAATTAACGGTTGATTTCCAAAATCCAATTGAGCAATACCCGTTTGATGCAGATCGTATGGAACAAGTATTGACGAATTTAATTGATAACGCAATTCGTCATACGAATGCAGGTGGGCATGTAACGCTTGTAATTGATACGAAAAATAATGGACTTATTTTTGAAGTGCAAGATTCGGGTGCTGGTATTCCCGAGGAAGATATTCCATTTTTATTTGATCGTTTCTATAAAGCTGATAAAGCAAGAACACGTGGGAAAAAAGGTGGAACAGGACTCGGGCTTGCGATTGCAAAAAATATTGTGCAAGGCCATGAGGGGAAAATTGCTGTTTCAAGTGTTGTTGGAGAGGGAACTACATTCTCTGTATATTTACCGAATCGTATAATTTAGATATGTGTTTTTAAAGTTGATAATGAATAAAGTTCTACTGTTTTTATTTTTTTGTAAATCAATTAAATAAATAATAGTAGAACTTTTTTCTATCTTAGTCGAATGAAGAATAATAAGAGGGGTGTCGTAAAGCGATGAAATTATACACAAAAACAGGAGATAAAGGGAAAACAAGTGTAATAGGCGGCAGAGTGGATAAAGATGATATCCGAGTTGAAGCATATGGCACGATAGATGAGGCGAATTCTTATATTGGATATGCGATGACGAAGCTACAAGGCGGGTCTTTCGGAGATATTTACAATGAACTTGAAAATATTCAACATGAACTATTTGATTGCGGGGGAGACTTGGCGATAGTAGCAGGGAAAATCCCTTATAAAGTGACGATTGAAATGGTCGAAAGCTTAGAAAGAAGGATTGATTCGTATATAGAAGAAGCACCGCCGCTAGAGCGCTTTATTTTACCAGGTGGAAGCGAGCCGGCTGCTGCTATTCATATGGCACGTACGGTTGTAAGGCGAGCGGAGCGGTGTATAGTGACTTTACAAAAAGAAGGGGAAATCAATAAAGTTGTTCTAAAGTATGTAAATAGATTATCTGATTATTTATTTGCAGTAGCTAGAGTGATAAATGCTCGATTACAAGTAAAAGATGTAGAGTATAATCGTAGTGCAATCGTTTTCCGTGATAAAAATGAGAAGGAAGTGGAGTGATCCACTTTCTTTTTTTGTATACTTTTTTCTGTAATATACCAAAATAGAGAAGGTATGGTGGTAATTAGAAAACGGAGGATGTATATGAAAGTGTTAAAATGTGGCGTCATGTTATTGACAGTATTGTTTTTATCTCAATTACATGTGTACGCAGAGGAAAATCAATGGACATGGCCTGTTGAGGGAAAGATAAGTGATTATTTTGGGACAAGGCATGGAAAACACTACGGTATAGATATAGCGGCACCAATTGGCGCACCTGTGGCAGCTATTCAAGAAGGTAGGGTAACAAAGTCTTATTATTCCAGTAGTTACGGAAACGTTGTGTTTATTAAACATGGAGAATATGAGGCTGTATATGCACATTTAAATAAGAGATATGTAGTTCAAGGGGATTATATTTCAAAAGGAAAAATAATTGGAGAAGTAGGAAATACAGGAGAATCGCGAGGTGCGCACTTACATTTAGAAGTTCATCAAGGAAGATGGACGATGGCGAAAAAGAATGCGATGAATCCGTTGCTTGTTTTAAATGAACAAAGAAATGAAGTCGTTTCTTCATCGTTATATGTCGTCCAAAAAGGGGACACTTTAGTTAGTATTGCACGGAAATTTAGTATGTCAGTTAAGGAAATTAAAGAAAAAAACGGACTGCAGCAAGAGCTTATTTATCCAAATCAACAATTATATGTAAAGTAAAAAAGAGCTAGTTCACAACTAGCTCTTTTTTTACCAAAAAATAAAGACACATATAAATCCAGAAATAGCTAAGTAGCTATATAAGTAAAATACTTTCGTTCTTGTTTTTTCATTTGTTCGAAACAGTACAATAGTCGGTTCAATTAAACCGATTGTCAAACAAAGTAAACCAAGAAGCATACAACCGATTGAAATGGAATACAGGGCGATTTGTGGTCCTTGAAATGGAATCATCCATTTTAATAAAAATGCAATAAGTGCAGTGTAACAAATGCTGCCGATGTATTTATTCAATGGTGTATTAGAACGAAAACCTGGAAGTTTTTTTAAGAAAGAGCGGGAAACAACTTCAGTTTGTAAAGAGGTATGCTCTTCGATTATTTTTTGAGCTTCTTTTCCTTTTTGGAAAAGGGATAATATCCAGTTTCGCTCCCCTTGGAAAATAAATTGAGAAGTTGTTAAATAATGATCCACCTTCACTTTATTCCAACTCTTCCACGGATGACGCTCACATAATTTTAATTTACTTTCTGTTTTTTTATCATACTGATAAATACTGATGCCATCCTCATCGAAAGCAGCATAGTATGTCTCGCTTGAGAATGTGCCTAAATCAATCGGACAGTAGAAAAGTAATTCTTTTTTTAAGTAAAAGTATTCTTTTCGTAAGTTTTTTTTCATTGCTTCTCGAATAGAGTGTCTTTTTTCTTTCTTCATGACATTTCCTCCATAATCCAGAAAATGTTCTTATCTTAACAATTCAACATCTTATCACTTTTAATTATATATGACTAGGGGATTCATAGGAGAAATGCCGAATACTAAAAAATATGGAGTGTATTGTAAAATATAATGAATCGTTCCGATTGTATAAAATTAATAACTTATTTTTAATAAGTTACGCTTTTTTTGTTCACAATACGATCATGTTGTTGTATAATGAAATGGAAAATAGAATATCGGTCTATCTTCGGGGCAGGGTGAAAATCCCGACCGGCGGTGATGAACTATATGTGATTTTGTTCTAAGCCCGCGAGCCGTTAAGGCAGGATTTGGTGTGATTCCAAAGCCGACAGTATAGTCTGGATGGGAGAAGATGGAGGTTCAAGCGTTCAAAAAAGATAGGTATTTGAACGTCTGTTTGATGTGCCTTAAATTCTCCCTTTGTGTAAAACACAAAGGGTTTTTTCGTTCTATGAAAAAGTAGGCATAGCAGAACCTTTCCACTTTCCATGAGATGATCGATGGAAAAGGAGAGAGAAAGATGAAACAAAAAAACAGTGTAGTGCAGATGGTGAGTGTAGCGATGCTAAGTAGTATTGCATATTTACTGATGATGTTGGACTTCCCGTTCCCAGGGCTTCCGCCATTTTTAAAAATTGATTTTAGTGATGTACCAGCTCTAATTGCTGCGATTATTTTCGGGCCAGTTGCGGGGATAATTGTAGAGGCGATAAAGAACATTTTACATTACGGGATTCAAGGGAGTTTAACGGGAGTACCAGTTGGAGAAATTGCTAACTTTATTGCAGGATGTTTATTTATTGGACCAGCAGCTTTCTTATTTAGAAAGTATCGTACTGTTAAAAGTTTAACGACAGGATTAATGCTAGGGACAATTACAATGGCGCTCATTATGAGTGTATTAAATTACATCATCATATTCCCAGCTTACACTTGGTTTTTAAATTCACCAGCTATGTCTAGCGAAGCTATAAGAACGACGGTTGTAACGGCAATCTTACCGTTTAATTTAATTAAAGGAATTGTTGTGACAATTGTATTTGTAGCGTTATTCTCACGCCTGAAAGTATGGGTGTTTGCAAAAATGAAAAATGCATAAAAGTAAAATAAAAAAACATTAGTAGTATGGAACTACTAATGTTTTTTTATTAAGGAGAATGAAAATGGAAAACAAAAAATACCCCTCAAATGAATGAGGGGTATTTTTTGAAGTTAATAAAAGACTATTCGAATTTTAAAGCATCGCCGTCGAATGTTTCGTCAGCAACTTTGATTGAGTCAGTTGGACAACCTTCGAATGCATCCATCATATCTTCAAGTAATACATCTGGAATTTCAACGATACCTTGGTTATCGTCTAATGTTACGAATGCAATACCTTCATCATCATAGTCATAAATGTCTGGTGCAGCAGCGCCACAAGCACCACATGCGATACAAGTATCTTTATCAACGATTGTATATTTTGCCATCTTTTTTCCCTCCTGATAATATGTATGTGAAAAGCTCGCCATAAAAATTATAACCTTATTGTAAAACGGTTTTTAAAACTTTTCAACATAAAATTATAATGATAATGCTTATCAATTAGAGTGTCAACTAATTTTTGCATTATGTCATAAGATTTTCAAAATACGTAAATGTTATTTCGTTTGGTACAATAGACTATATACAAGTATATGTTGCCGGTATGATAAGTTTGATGAGTAACGGTAGACGGTGTAATCATACTAAAAAGCAATTAAATTAAACTGAAAGGTGGAAGCGGTAATGCAACTACAATATACTTTATTGTATTGTTTAAAACAATTGAATGGTGAAAGAACCGTTTCTTCTATTTATTATTTACTAAAGGGAAAACGTTCTTCGCAAACGTTACAAGATGGAAATATGTTCCGAATTTCTTTTTTGTTTGGAATATATAAATCGTTAAATAGAATTGAATATGATCGTGAAGTTGCAAAGTTATTGCAAGCGGATTGGATTCAAGAGATACATGAAAATACATATTTGTTAACACCTAAAGGTAAAATGCAGTTACATACATGGGAGGAAGGGTATGCTTTTCCAGCGCATTTACATGGTTTGCACTACGGTGAATTAGGTGAAACATTTTGGAAAAGATTATCTTTAACTATTCAAACTATATCTAATTTACAACAGAATAATACGAAGTTTATTCCTATTCAACAAGATACAGAAATAATGGTGTGGGTGAAACGCTTTTTAACAAGTATGCCGTATAGGCGAAGTGAATTGGCGAAAAGATTATGGAAAGAAATACATAATCTTTTAGGTAAATGTGATGTGGTAGAAGCGACGATTGTAACATATAGATTAACAGGATATGAACGTATCGGTTGTACATTGCAGCAGTTAGCGGAAATTACGAAACAAGATATATTCAGGGTGTACTTTTTATTTTGGGGTACAATTCATTTCCTTATACAAGAAGTTCGAGATAAAGAAAATGAATTTCCATTATTAGCTGAAATTATCTCTTATCCAAATGAGAGAGCTGAATTATTTAGTTTATCAACGAAAAAAACATATAATTTTTGGAGGCAAGGGCGCTCTTTAGAAGAAATAGCGACAATTAGAAATTTAAAAGTTGCAACGATAGAAGATCATTTTGTTGAAATTGCTTTGCGAGAAAGAGATTTTTCTATCGAGATGTTTATGCAAAAAGACAAGATAGATAAAGTAACAAAAGTAATTGATACATTACAAACACGTAAGTTGCGTGAGTTGAAACAAGCGGTTGGAGAGGATATTTCTTATTTTGAAGTTCGTCTTGTATTGGCGCGGATGGAGGGTATAAATGAAACTTGAGGAATATTTATATAGGTGGTTTGGATATTCTGAATTTCGTCCAGGTCAAAAAGGGGTAATTACAGATTTATTGGAAGGAAAAGATGTTATAGCGATGCTTCCGACCGGGAGAGGGAAGTCAATGTGCTATCAATTTCCCGGGCTAATGCAAGAAGGAACAGTACTTGTTGTATCACCATTATTATCTTTGATGGAAGATCAAGTTACACAATTAAAATATGTTGTGAAAAACCGAGTGATAGCATTTAATAGTTTTCGGACATTACATGAAAAAAGAGAAGCGATGAAAAAATTAGCTTCATATAAATTTATTTTTGTTTCGCCAGAGATGTTACAGTCGGAATTGTTAATAAGAGAATTGAAGAAAATTCATATTTCACTATTTGTTGTGGATGAGGCCCATTGTATTTCGCAATGGGGATATGATTTTAGACCAGATTATAAAAAACTAAATGTAGTCATTGAAAATATCGGGTCTCCTACGGTGCTAGCATTAACGGCAACGGCGACGAAAGATGTACTTCGTGATATAGCAGAGAGTCTAGATTTGAAGAATGTGACGCAGCATGTATACTCTATTGATCGTCCAAATATTGCAATGGAAGTACAATTTGTAGAGACGATTGAAGAGAAGAAAGAAGCGCTTTTGGACCAGGTGATGTATTTAGAAGGGCCAGGGATCGTATATTGTTCAAGCAGAGCGTGGACAGAACGTTTAACGGAATATTTAAGAGGAAAAGGCGTGACTGGTGTCGCTTTCTATCATGGTGGGATGGAACATGAAGAGCGTATGTTAATTCAACAGCAGTTTATGAATGACCAGCTGCAGCTAGTAATATGTACAAGTGCTTTTGGTATGGGAGTAAATAAGTCGAATACGAGATATATTATTCATTTCCATTATCCGACTAATATAGCTTCTTATTTGCAAGAAATCGGAAGAGCTGGAAGAGATGGCGAACCGAGTATAGCTATTTTACTATGTAGTCCGTTAGATCACGATTTGCCAATTTCAATCATTGAAGACGAATTGCCGAGTCAGTCACAAATACAATTTTTATTCTCTTTACTACAAGAAAGAATGTTTCAAACGAAAGAATTACCAATAGAAGAGGTAGAAGAAATTTGTTATAATGCAGCAAGATTTAATGAACAATATTGGCGTTTCATTCGCTATCATCTGGAGCGGCTTGGAATCATACAACAGCGAAAATTAATATTAGAGAGCTTGTCAGATGAAATTATGAACAGATTAATAGCTGAAGTAGAAATAAGACTACGTAATAAATATAGTGAGCTAGAAAACATGAAATCATGGATACAAGTGAAAGGATGTAGACGTGAATATTTGCTGCAACAGTTCGGTTATAGAAAAGAGGACGAGTTGCAGAATTGCTGTGACTATTGTCATATTACAAAAACAGATTATAAAAAAAGACAAGCGCAACAATCGGATTTCGACTATAATTGGGAAACAGAGTTACAAAAGCTTTTCGGTCTAGAAAAGATGGGGGAATGATGAACATTCAAAGGCATAATATAGAAGATATGAGTCCGAAAGAAATAAGACTAAATCTGTATATCACACAGTTCATTATTATCGGTATCGGTTGTTTACTAGCATATATATTATTTCGAGATATAAAATCGGTGTATAGTCTGTGGAAATGGGAACCGATGTCTATACTTATAATAGGTGGCTTGTTAGCAATTGGTATTGTGTTATTAGATTATGTTGCAATGCGAGTATTTCCAGAGTCTTGGTTTGATGATGGTGGTATTAACGATAGGATGTTTCAAGGGATGTCAATTATGCATCTACTCGTTATTACGTTCATTATCGGCTTTGCAGAAGAATTTTTATTTAGAGGTGTAGTGCAGACGCACTTTGGAATTGTAATAGCGAGTTTAGTATTTGCAGTGTTACATATTCGATATATAAAAAAGCCGTTTTTGTTTTGTTTCGTCTGTTTCATTAGTTTTGTCTTTGGGTATGTATTTGAATGGACAGGAAATTTGTTTATAACAATCTTTGCACACTTTCTTGTAGATTTTATAATGGGACTCCAATTAAGAAAATAAATGGAAGGTGGTGGTGAACAACATGAGGAAACGAATTCCTGATTTTGAAGAGGAATTAGAAGTTGAGCGAGTGGAAGAAAAAGAAGGTTTACCGCCGCGTAGTGAAATTCATAGAAATAAAGAGAACAAACAAAAATTTAAAATGAATCATATTTTCGTCCGAGTTTTAACATTTCTATTCATATTACTACCAATTAGTATTTTATGGTATACAGATAAATATATTCAGGTGAAAAGTGATGGTAATAACGCTGGGAAAAGTGCATTTGAGGTCATTTTCTTTGATTCAGCTAAATCTGATTCTGAAGCATCGTCTGAGAAGATCGTAACGCATACGGTGAAAGAGGGAGAAACTTTAGAAAGTATAGCGAGGCAATATTTTTCAGATGAAACTGGGATCGAAGTAATTAAAAAGTATAATGACTTACAAGAAGATGAAGTGAATGTAGGTCAAGAATTAAAAATTCCGATAAAAGATAAGTCCACAAAACAAGAGAGTTAGTAAAACGCTTACTATAAAAACTGAGGATTATCTTTATGAGGAGGGGAGTAAAAAATATATGATATGGATTATCTTATTAAGTACTCTCATATGTATTGGTATTATATTTCTTCTTGTCATGTATAGAGAAGCAATGCGTGATACGGTGCTAGAACATACTTTAATATTTGAAGAGTTTCCGAAAAGTTTTCAAAAAGTAAATGTGTTTTTTATATCTGATATTCATAGAAGGGTCATTTCAAATTCGTTAATTGAACAAGTAAAAGGAAGAGTAGATCTTGTAATTATTGGTGGTGATTTAGCGGAAAAAGGTGTCCCTTTATCGCAAATCTCTGCAAATATACAAAAGTTAAGAGCGATAGCTCCTGTATACTTTGTATGGGGAAATAATGATTATGAGATTGAATATCATGAATTAGATGCTTTGTTATTAGAAAATAATGTGAAAGTTTTAGATAATACAAGAGTTGTATTTGAGTCTGAATTAGGAGAGAAAATTTGTTTACTTGGTGTAGATGATGTTGGGGTGAAACGTGATCGTTTAGATTTAGCGTTGGCTGATTGTAAAGAAGATGGTTTTCGCATATTAATTAGCCACAACCCTGATATAATAAACAAAATGTCTGGAAAAGAACAAATTTCCCTTGTGTTAAGTGGACATACACATGGAGGGCAAATCCGATTATTCCCATCTAAAAAATATTTAAAAGGTGGCGTATATAAGCATTCAAATGTGACTCTTTTTGTTAGTAATGGTTATGGAACAACGTTGATTCCATTTCGTTTCCGAGCACCTGCTCAAACACATATTATTACGTTACAGGGAGGGAAATGATGCCAACTCTAAACGGAAAATATAACATAAAGGCTGTTTCGAATATAATTGGAATTCAGCCGAGTACGCTTCGTGCGTGGGAAAGACGATATCAAATTATTGCCCCAAAGCGGAATCATGCGGGGCATCGATTATATACAGAAGAGCATATTCAAATTTTGAAATGGTTAATGGACAAGGTTTCTTCCGGCATGATGATTGGACAAGCAGTTCAATTATTAGAAGGGAATCGTTTGCAGAGTGATGTTCAAAAAGAAATACATTCCGATAGAGAAGTTGTTTTAGTGGACGATTTACTACAAGCTTTGTTAAAATTTGATGAAATTACAACTTCTGCATTGTTAAACGAGGCTTTTAGTATTTATGCAACAGAAAAAGTGATAGCAAGTATTGTTCTTCAAGTGTCAAATAAATTGTTAACGTTAAAAAATAATAATGAAGTTACAATGATGCAGTTTCAATATGTCGTATCATTTTTACAAACTCGTCTAGGGATGGTGTATCATAATGCATCATCGTTTTCTTCTATACACAAAGTTGTTGTGTTAGAAAATAATATGTTGAAAGGGTTTGTTTTCTCAACGTATTTACGATTAAAAGGATATGAGGTGATATATATTAGGTCAAGCTTAGCAGAAGATTGTATTTTATTAGCTGTTGAGCAAATACAACCTACATATGTAGTAGTCTCTTTTGATGATGGACGAGAACTTAAGAACGTGAATGTATTACAAGAAAAAAATGAGGCCTTTTCTGTTGGTGTTATAGGAGAACTAAGTGCTCGAGATCAGTTGAACATTCAAACAAACCTAATTGGTGATACGAAAGAAGAATGGGATGATTGGTTAAAAATGTTAGAATAGTTGTTCGAAAAGAACCATCTATTTTCTATTTCATATAATAAAAATTATATTCATTGGTTACGTAGGGAGGGTATGAGATGAGGCTGGAACGATTAAATTACAATAAAATAAAAATTTTCTTAACATTTGATGATTTATCTGAACGAGGATTAACGAAAGAAGATTTGTGGAGAAATGCACCGAAAGTACAGCAATTATTTCGTGATATGATGCAAGAAGCAAATAAGGAATTAGGATTTGAAGCAGATGGTCCGATTGCAGTTGAAGTATTTTCTCTACAAGCGCAAGGGATGGTCGTAATTGTAACGAAAGAACATCAAGAAGTTGATACAGATGATGAGTTCCGTGACGAGTTTATTGAAATGCAAGTGACTCTAGATGAAAGCGAGCATATACTTTATGAGTTTGCTACACTAGATGACGTAATTAACCTGTCGAATCGTTTATATAACCTTGATGTAACTGGCGGAAAATTATATACGTGGGATGGACGTTTCTATCTTTGGATGGAAGAAGAGGAGCAAATTCAATTACTGAAGGCAGATTTTATAGCTATTTTAGCGGAATATGGCAATCCGTCTACGGCAACTATTTATCGCCTAATGGAATATGGTAAAGAATTAATGGATTCTCAAGCAATTGAACAAATACACAATTACTTTGTGAAAAAACAAAACCTTGGCTAATAAAATATAGCTAAGGTTTTGTTTTTTTATTTACTTAAATGTATCTTTCCAGATTGCTGTATGTAAGTAAAATAAAAAATATTTAAATATTTAAGTATTTTACTTTTCTAAAAGCAACAAAAGGACTATAATGATAGTGAAAACGCTTGCAATAAAAAATAGTTTGTATATATTTGTTAGCGTTTTCTATTGCATTCCAAATTTAACGGTGTATACTAGGCAATGAAGGTTTACTAAACAAGTGAAATTACAGGGGGTTTACTTACTATGGTAGCCGAAAAGGGAACTCAAACAAAAACACAACAACAAAGGGAACAACATTTTGAACTATTGAATTCGACACAAATTGTTATTAGTGAAGCATTAGAAAAATTGGGTTATCCAAACGAAGTATATGAATTATTAAAAGAACCAATTCGTATGATGACAGTGAAAATACCAGTTCGTATGGATGACGGGACTGTTAAAATATTTACAGGATATCGTGCACAACATAATGATGCTGTTGGTCCAACGAAAGGTGGAATTCGCTTCCATCCGAATGTAACAGAAAATGAAGTGAAAGCACTTTCAATCTGGATGAGTTTAAAGTGTGGTATTGTTGATTTACCATACGGCGGAGGTAAAGGTGGAATTATTTGTGACCCACGTGAAATGTCATTCCGTGAGTTAGAAAGATTAAGCCGCGGTTATGTACGAGCAATTAGCCAAATCGTAGGACCGACAAAAGACATTCCAGCTCCAGATGTATTCACAAACTCTCAAATTATGGCATGGATGATGGATGAGTATAGCCGTATCGATGAATTTAATTCACCAGGATTTATTACAGGTAAGCCACTTGTATTAGGTGGATCACATGGACGTGAAACAGCAACAGCGAAAGGTGTAACAATTTGTATTCGCGAAGCTGCAAAAAAACGCGACATTGATATTAAAGGTGCACGCGTTGTTGTTCAAGGATTCGGTAATGCTGGTAGCTTCTTAGCTAAATTTATGCATGATGCAGGTGCGAAAGTTATTGCAATCTCAGATGCTTACGGTGCATTGCATGACCCAAACGGATTAGATATTGATTATTTATTAGACCGTCGTGATAGCTTCGGTACAGTAACAAAATTATTTAATAATACAATTTCAAATAAAGAATTGTTAGAACTTGATTGCGATATTTTAGTTCCAGCTGCAATTGAGAACCAAATTACAGAAGAAAATGCTAATAATATTAAAGCGAAAATCGTTGTTGAAGCCGCAAATGGTCCAACAACATTAGAAGCAACTAAAATTTTAACTGATCGCGGCATTTTACTAGTTCCAGACGTATTAGCAAGTGCTGGTGGTGTAACGGTATCTTACTTTGAGTGGGTACAAAATAACCAAGGTTACTACTGGACTGAAGAAGAAGTAGAACAACGTTTAGAAAAAGTAATGGTAAGATCATTTGATTCTATTTATGAAACAGCACAAGTTCGTAAAGTGAACATGCGCTTAGCTGCGTACATGGTCGGTGTTCGTAAAATGGCTGAAGCAAGTCGCTTCAGAGGTTGGGTATAATATTATAATGTGAGAAAACGTGATTCCTTTCGAGGGAATCACGTTTTTTTTGTTGAAGTATTAGAGTGAGGTGTTGTATATGGAAAATAAAATGATGGAACGAGTAGAACTATTAGAAGAAAAGGTTAAGAGGTTAGAGGGAGAACTCGCGAGAACGACGAAATCCGAAAAAACAAGTATCGTTCGGGTGTTCGGGGAAGGACTGCTGTTTTTAATATTTGGTGCGGTTGTAGTAGGGCCGATTATCGCCTTTGTAATCACGATTCTTACTTCGTTGGCTGAAAAATAAAAAAGAAAAATAAAAGAACGCTTGTTCTGCGCGAACAAACGTGCTATACTTTCCTTAGATAAACAAAACGGAAATGATTTTAAGGAGAGATAAATGATGAAAATGACAGTAGACCAAAGATTTATGATGCCAGCAGATGTTGTAGAGCGAGTGGAAGTATTAAGAAACAAACAAAGTAAGCGCGGCACATTATTACAATCAGTAAATACATTTTTCGGTTTAGATACGAAAGAAGATTGTGTTTGGTTTTACGGTTTTTATGGCGTTGCTGTAAGTATTTTATTATTTATGGTGTTCACATCAAATATTTTCGATTTTCTCTTCGTGTAAGAAATATGCTATAAGGGCATTGCTACCGAATACATATATAAAGAAGTAAGGTAATCTTCTGAAGCGGGAGTTGGTAGTAATGGCGATGTTTCCTATAGAACGTAATTATATTGGATATGGAAGTTCACGGCCGGGAATCCCTCTTTCTAAAGTCAGGTTTATTGTAAGTCATGATACGGGGAATCCTGGTAGCAATGCGATAGGGAATCGGGATTATTTTAATGAAATACAACCGAAAGCTTCGGCACATACATTTATAGATGACAAAACAATATTGGAAATTATCCCTATAAATGAAGTGGCCTACCATGTTCGATATGGTGTGTCGACGGATAATGATTTATATGGTTATGATGCAAATAAGGCGGCCATTGGAGTGGAACTTTGTTATGGCGGTAATGTTAATTTTTGGGAAGCGTATACCCGTTTTACGTGGTACCATGCGTATTTATGTCAAAATTTCGGCTTGAATCCGAAAAAGGCTATCGTATCACACAAAACCCTTGACCCAGCTAGAAAGATTGATCCTGAAAATGTATTAGGGAAACAAGGTATTAAATTTCAGCAGTTTTTAGCAGATGTCTATCGGATGTACGTTTCGTTTAGATGACAAATATATGAAAAATGAATACAATAAAGATAGGTGCCTACTGCTGTAAGTAGGTTTTTTCTTGTTTTTATAAATAGTGTATTGGTAGAAGACTAGGAGTGAGCCGGGTATGCAGAAAGAAACAGCTATCATAATTGGAGGCGGTCCGTGCGGATTAGCAGCAGCAATTTCGTTGCAAAAGGTAGGGATAAATCCGTTAGTAATTGAAAAAGGAAACATTGTAAATGCGATTTATAATTATCCAACTCATCAAACATTTTTCTCTTCTAGTGAAAAATTAGAAATTGGTGATGTAGCTTTTATTACGGAAAATCGTAAGCCAGTTCGAAATCAAGCGCTTGCGTATTATCGTGAAGTAGTAAAGCGTAAATCTGTACGTGTAAATGCTTTTGAGCGAGTGGAGAAAGTTCAAAAAGATGGAGAAGTTTTTCATGTTGAGACAACAAAGCGTGACGGAAGTAAAGAAATATATATAGCGAAATATGTTGTTGTAGCAACTGGATATTATGACAATCCAAATTATATGAATGTTCCAGGTGAGGAATTGAAGAAAGTAGCTCACTATTTTAAAGAGGGACATCCTTATTTTGATCGAGATGTAGTAGTTATAGGTGGAAAAAACTCGAGTGTAGATGCCGCGTTAGAACTTGTTAAAGCAGGTGCGCGTGTAACGGTACTATATCGCGGAAGTGAGTATTCACCAAGTGTAAAGCCGTGGATTTTGCCGGAGTTTGAGGCATTAGTACGAAATGGCACAATTCACATGCATTTCGAGGCCCATGTGAAAGAAATTACTGAACATACGTTAACGTATACAGTTGATGGCGAGGCAAATACAATCCAAAATGATTTTGTATTTGCGATGACTGGTTACCATCCTGATCATAGCTTCTTAACGAAGATGGGTGTTCGAATTGATGAAGAGACAGGACGTCCGATTTATGCAGAGGATACGATGGAAACAAACGCTGAAAATATTTTCATTGCAGGTGTAATCGCTGCTGGAAATAATGCAAATGAAATATTTATTGAGAATGGTCGATTTCATGGAGAGGCGATTGCGCAAACCATTGCAACAAGAGAGATGTAAAAAAAGCTGTCGAAATAAACTTCGACAGCTTTTTTTTAATCGTGCATAAACATATTTTGGATTGTTTCATGTGAAGTTGTATTCTCTAGTGCAACTAATAATTTAATACGTGCTTTTTGAGCATTTAAACCGTATGTGAATACAATCCCCATATCTTTTAATTGTTTGCCGCCACCTTCATATGAATATACATCTTGAACGATGCCGTTGAAACAGCGAGAAACTAATACGACAGGAATTCCTTTATTTATTAATCGTTCTAGACTAGGAAGTGTTCTTGGAGGTAAATTACCTTGTCCAAGTGCTTCAATAACAATCCCGTCTACTGGAAGATTTTCAATTGCTGCTAACAATGTATCGTCCATACCAGCGTACGCTTTTAGAACGACTACATTTTTAGAAACTTTTTTTACTGAATATGTTTCGTGATGTACTAAAGCATGGTGGAATACAACACCACGTTTTGTTACCATACCAATTGGTCCATATTGTGGGCTTTGGAATGTTGCTACATTACTTGTATGTGTTTTCGTTACATTTGTAGCGCAATGAATTTCGTCGTTTAATACGACTAAAACGCCTTTTTCTGCGGCTTCATTACTGCTAGCGACTTTTACAGCTGATAAGAAGTTATATAGACCGTCAGCACCTAATTCATTACTAGAGCGCATTGCGCCTGTCACAACGATCGGAATAGTTGCTTGTACCGTTAAATCTAAGAAATAGGCAGTTTCTTCTAATGTATCCGTACCATGCGTAATGACTACGCCATGAATGTTGTCTTGTTTTACTCTTTCATCAATGATGACTTGTAACTGTAACATTTCGCTCGGTGTCATATGAGGAGATGGTAGATGGAACACGTCTTCAACGATTAAATCCACATCGCCTTCTAAATCAGGAATAAATTTTAAAAGAGGATTTTTTTCACCTGGTTGTACGACACCAGTTTCTTTGTCTTCCTCCATTGCAATTGTTCCACCTGTGTGTAAAACTAGGATTCTTTTCAATGCTTATACCCCTTTCAAGTAAAAAAATACATTTAGAACATAACATGTTTTGAGTAAATTCGACAATGGAAATGTATAAAAGTATGCTTCGAAAATGACAATAAAATTAACTGCTATATGTACGTTGTATAAAATCACGAAACGAAATGTGCAAATATAGTATAGGAGGGAGCTATTACGTTGAAAAAGATGGAGAGAATTCTTATACGTATATTAATAATACAATTCATTTGTCTTTCTGTTGTGCAATTGTTATTTATACATAAGGGATCAGTTAAATATTTATCTAAAATTGTTTATTATGAAGGTGTCATGGTAAAAAACAAAGTAGAAATCTTACAGGTGAATAGGTAGTTTTCATTTTCTTCTATGAAGGATTATGCTACAATAATTGAGGATTTAATGACGTGAAGCAAATGAGAAGAAGCAGGAGAATACCTGCTTTTCGTTTTGTTTTATAAGTGAAAAAATGAGGTGTTACAATGGATAAACGAATTTCAATTGCTATAGATGGTCCAGCAGCCGCTGGAAAAAGTACAGTTGCGAAAGTTGTAGCGAAGAAGCTTTCTTACGTTTATATTGATACAGGCGCAATGTATCGTGCGATTACATATGCAGCCCTTGAGCAAAAAGTGGATATTGAAAATGAAGAGCAGTTAATGGAAGTTGTAAAAAATGTGAAAATTGAGTTTCAGCAAGGAGAAAATACACAACTTGTATTTTTAAATGGACAAGATGTTTCGGAAGTAATTCGTACACCTGAGGTGACGAATCGAGTATCGATTGTGGCAAAACATCGTCTTGTTCGTGAAGAAATGGTACGTCGTCAACAAGAGTTAGCGGAAAAAGGCGGCGTTGTAATGGATGGCCGTGATATCGGTACACATGTGTTACCAGATGCTGAAGTGAAGATCTTTATGCTTGCTTCTGTTGAAGAAAGAGCGGAAAGAAGACATTTAGAAAATATGAATAAAGGTTTCGATTCTAATTTAGAGCAGTTAAAAGGAGAAATTGCTCAGCGTGATAAATTAGATTCAGAACGCGAAGTTTCTCCTCTCAAAAAGGCTGATGATGCATTGGAATTAGATACAACTTCTTTATCAATTGAAGAAGTTGTCCAAAAAATTATGAGTATTGTTTCAGGAGTGTTTGCGAAATAAAGAAAGGGGATAGCCTCTTTCTTTTTTGTTTGTATAGAAATGTAAAGGATACGTGAATTGTGAGTCTCTTTCCTTGACAAATGATCGGATTTGTAAGAAGTTAGTAAAAGAGAGATAAAACTTTCAGAATATATTCGCTATTATATTTCAAAACATACTTTCTTCAAGATGATTTTGCTGTATACTATTTATATAGGTTTAATATATTTTCTAGTGAAATGGATGAAGCCTGAGTATGTGATGATAAATTCTTAAACATGCAAATGAAAACAATTGTTTTCATTTCGTATATACATAAAAAATGCTTTGTCAATTCTGTAGGGAGGTATTTCCATGGTAGAGAAAATGAATGAAGAAGTTATGGATTCAAAAGAATTACAAGTTGGTGACGTTGTTACAGGTTCTGTAACGAAAGTTGAAGAAAAACAAGTGCTTGTAAATGTTGGATACAAAACAGATGGCGTAATTCCAATTAGTGAATTAGCTAACGTTCATATTGAAAAAGCAAGCGATGTTGTAGAATTAGATCAAAAGCTAGAATTAAAGGTTATTAAATTAGAAGAAGAAGATCTTGTCCTATCTAAACGTGCTGTTGATGCAGAAAAAGCATGGATAGAATTACAAGAGAAGTTCACTTCTGGTCATGTGTTTGATGTTACTGTAAAAGATATTGTGAATGGTGGATTAGTTGTGGACCTTGGTGTTCGTGGTTTTATCCCAGCTTCACTTGTAGAAGTACATTATGTAGAAGATTTTACTGACTATAAAGGCAAAACATTAGCTGTGAAAATTGTTGAATTAGACCGCGAAAAAAATCGCGTGATTCTTTCACATAAAGCAGTAGTAGAATTAGAACTAGATTCTAAGAAAAAAGAAGCAATCTCTTCATTAAAAGAAGGAGACGTTGTTGAAGGAACAGTACAACGATTAACTGATTTTGGTGCTTTCGTTAATGTTGGTGGTGTGGACGGTTTAGTTCATATTTCACAAATTTCACACGAACGTGTAGAGCAACCTTCTGAAGTATTAGAGCAAGGTCAAAAAGTAAAGGTGAAGGTATTATCTGTTGATGCTGATACACAACGTATTTCTTTATCAATTAAAGCAGCTCAACCAGGACCTTGGGAAAATGTTGCTGGCGAACTAAAAGCTGGAGATATTCGTGAAGGAGTCGTAAAACGTCTTGTTACATTCGGTGCATTCGTTGAAGTTTTACCTGGCGTTGAAGGTCTTGTGCACGTATCTCAAATTGCAAATCGTCACGTGAAAAATCCAAATGAAGTATTGGAAATGGGACAAGAGGTAAAAGTGAAAGTGCTTGAAGTCCATGTAGCAGAGAAACGTATTTCTTTAAGTATAAAAGAAGCGCTTGAGGAAAATAATGTAATTGAAGATTACAGTCAGTATGAACCAAATGCAGATTCTGCTACTTTCCAATTAAGTGATATTATTGGTGAACAACTGAAAAAATTAAAGAAATAAAGAGGGGTACAAGTGGTAAGGGCAAAACGTAAATTAGATCATATTGAATACGCTCTTTCTACTGGTCAGTCTCGTACGCATGGCTTTCATGATATTGATTTTGTGCATCAAGGTTTGCCAAATTCAAGTTATGACACAATAACATGTGAAACAAAAATCGGCGAACTTTCACTAAGTTCGCCGATTTTTATCAATGCGATGACTGGTGGTGGAGGAGAGAAAACGTTACATATTAATGAGCAATTAGCATATGTAGCGAAACATCATAATCTTGCTATGGCTGTAGGTTCGCAAATGGCGGCGTTAAAAGATGAAAGTGAGGCTGCTTCTTATAAGATTATCAGAAAAGTAAATCCGAATGGTATTTTCTTTGCTAATTTAGGTAGTGAGGCAACTATCGAACAGGCAGAGCGTGCCGTTGATATGATTGAAGCAAATGCATTGCAAATTCATTTAAATGTCATACAAGAGTTAACGATGCCAGAAGGAGACCGTGACTTTACTGGTGTACTTCAGCGCATTGAGAAAATTGTTTTAAATAGTAAAGTTCCTGTCATTGTGAAAGAAGTTGGATTTGGGATGAGTAAGGAAACAATGCAACAGTTAGCGAGCGTGGGTGTAACGGCAATTGATATTGGTGGACAAGGTGGTACGAATTTTGCTGCTGTTGAAAATGAAAGAAGACAGCGAATGCTTTCTTATTTTAATAACTGGGGCATACAAACAGCTACCTCGATTATTGAAGCAACCTCTACAAATAATAACCTCTCTTTTATTGCATCTGGGGGTATACAAACAGCGCTTGACGTAGCGAAAGCAATCGCATTAGGGGCGAATACAACTGCGTTTGCTGGTTACTTTTTACGCATTTTAATGCAAGATGGTATCGAGAAGTTAGTGGATGAAATTGACCTTTTACATACAGATTTGAAATTTATTATGACAGCTCTCGGTGCGAAGACGATAGAAGAATTGCAATCTGTACCTCTTGTTGTAAAGGGCGAAACATATCATTGGTTAACGCAACGTGGTATTGATACGACGCATTATAGTAGAAGATAAAAAAATCAACCGTTTGGTTGATTTTTTGTATTTTATTCGTTTTAGTAATATAAAGTGAGGGATGGAATAAATATTCTGTAAAAATGAAATAATTCTTATATATAAACATTATGTTGTAAAAGTTACGACAGAAAAATGTAGATAGTGTGTTACTGAATTGTTGAAAAGGTTTAATTTTGTCAAGGGAAATAGGGAGGGATAAAAATAAAGCATAGGAAGATTTGTATATAAAATATTATTTCAATATAAACAAAAATGTAAAAGACGGTTTCGTACAATATCGAAACCGTCTTTTTGTATTCATTAGTGCTGATTTTGTTTTCGAGCTTGCTCTGGTGTATCAAGTCCAGTAGCACCCGGATATTGTAGTGATTGGTCACGGTCAGATTCAACGCGGCGTGATTCTCTTAGTTTTCTTTCTTGACGATCTTTACCCATAATGAATAGCACCTCCTTATTAAAAGTGTTGCTGTTATATGAAAAAACTATGCGCGAAGAAAGGGGATTAACTTTCATAAAAAGTTCCCATAATGGAAAACATAGGAGGTGAAATGATGGAAGGGAGTACTTTTTATTTTGTAGCTTGGATAGGGTGGATCGTCGTAACATTTTTTATGAAAAAGGACTCTATTCGGTGGAAGATAAGCGCTTGTATATTGATTTTTATTATTTGCTCTCCGTTACATGTAACGATTGCTTCATTCACGGTATCAGTAAATGCACTTTTGCTTTGTATTGTTGCTTTTATAGGAATCACGCTCTATTCTATTTGGAAAAAAATATATAGCTTACTTTCGGCACTTATTATTGCAATGTTATATACAAGTTTTCATTTGTTAGAAGTATATGATCCAATTTGGATTGTGGTGGACAGGTTGTTTTTGTTAAGCAGCGCCCTTGTGTATGCATCGGTTTTATTACATGAGGATCGCATATTACGATTATGTTCTCTTTATATAGGAATGTTACAGGGAGAATTGTTAGTGACATTTATTTTTCGAAAGTTACATTTCCCTTATGATTACGGAAGTTTAGCGTTTTTTGATATCGTCGCCGTTTCCACATTGTTCATGGCAATTTTGTTTTGGATTGCAAAAGCATCAATATATATGGAACAGTTCAAGAGAAAAACACGTAAAAGAAAGGCGAGGGTAATACATGACTGAATATACACCGGCCATTTTATGCGGCGTAATAGCGGGGACAGTAACGAGGGTGCTAATGCTCCGGACGGATACGCGGCAATATCCGACGAGGCTCCATGGGAAAATTATTCACATTGCGATGGGGTTAATTGCAGCCGCTTTAGGAGCGATTGCAATTCCGTCCATTTTGAAAAAAGATTTTTCTGCCATTACGTTTCTTACGTTAGCAGCAACACAGTTTCGTGATGTACGTAATATGGAAAGAAATACATTGCAACAATTAGATGGTTATGAGCTCGTACCGCGTGGAAATACATACATTGAAGGAATTGCATTAGTTTTTGAAAGTCGCAACTATTTGGCGATGTTAACGTCGTTTGCGACGACGTTTGCGTATATAGGGTTCCGTTCATGGATTGCTGGAGTAATTATGGCTATCATCGCATTTTTTATTGCGAAAAAATTAATGTCTGGCAGAAGGTTACATGATCTTGTTGATATCGAGCATGTTCCACTTCGTTTTGAAGGAGCAGGGCTGTATATTGATAATATTTATATTATGAATATTGGATTGCCAGCAAGACAAGAAGAAATTATGAAATATGGAATGGGTTTTATTTTAAAGCCGAAATCAATTGATGCAATGGTGACAATCTCCAACTTAGGACAACGGCAGGCTATTTTGCATGATGTTTCTGTTGCCCTGGGGATTTATAGAGATTCTGGTACGCCGGCGCTTGTGCCGTTAGCAAAGCGTGATTTAGAAGATGGTAGGGTTGGAATCTTTGTCTTGCCGCAAGATCAAGATGCAGAGAAAGCGATAGGTGTCATAGGGAATGTGCCGACGTTAGAAAGTGCTGTTCATATGTCATCGGAAGCCCCGAAAGGAAGGGGAGATAAGGGATGATGTTAGAAAGTGTAATTCTCGCAGTTATTACAACAGCGCCGGAGAAATTTGCTGGTGGTGCTCCTTTGTTTACCTGTGAATCGACAGAGGAGTTAGAATTTGTTGCAAATAATTTAGAGGCAATTTTAGATGGTATTGCGCATCGCTTACAAGAGAATGTATATATTATTGTGAAACATTAGCAACGTGTGTTATAATGTGAGGTGTTTTGATACGTTGAGAAATATTCTGGAATGCAAATCCCTTCTTGCACAAAGAAGGGTTTTTTACATAATAAACAGAAGCAAGTTGAAAGGATGAAAGTATATGCCGAAACCAGTAATAGCAATAGTAGGCCGCCCGAACGTAGGGAAATCTACTATTTTCAATAGAATTGTTGGAGAGAGAGTTTCAATCGTAGAAGATATTCCAGGTGTAACGCGTGACCGTATTTATAGCGCTGGAGAATGGTTAAATCATGAATTTAACATTATTGATACAGGTGGAATTGATATTGGAGACGAGCCGTTTTTGACACAAATTCGTCAACAAGCTGAAGTAGCGATTGATGAAGCAGATGTTATCATTTTTATGACAAATGGTCGTGACGGTGTAACAGCAGCGGATGAAGAAGTTGCCAAAATTTTATATCGTTCTAAAAAACCAATTGTACTTGCGGTAAATAAAGTGGACAATCCTGAAATGCGCAGTGATATTTATGACTTTTATGCATTAGGATTTGGCGAACCATTCCCAATTTCAGGTACACATGGATTAGGATTAGGTGATTTATTAGACGAAGCTGCACAGCATTTTCCGAAGATTGAAGAAGACGGATATGATGAAGATACAATTCGTTTCTCTTTAATTGGACGTCCAAACGTAGGGAAATCATCACTTGTAAATGCCCTTCTTGGTCAAGAACGTGTAATTGTTAGTAATGTAGCAGGAACAACTCGTGATGCTGTCGATACACCATATAGTAAAGACGGTAAAGATTATGTAATTATCGATACAGCTGGTATGCGTAAAAAAGGGAAAGTGTATGAAAGTACAGAAAAGTATAGTGTACTTCGTGCACTAAGAGCGATTGAACGTTCTGACGTTGTTTTAGTCGTTTTAGACGGTGAAGAAGGAATTATTGAACAAGATAAAAAAATCGCTGGATATGCTCATGA
Source organism: Bacillus sp. Brlt_9 (assembly GCF_051948935.1). Lineage (NCBI taxonomy): Bacteria > Bacillati > Bacillota > Bacilli > Caryophanales > Bacillaceae > Bacillus > Bacillus sp. Brlt_9. Next base: position 359,016 of record NZ_JAYJLO010000001.1, read on the forward strand.
TTCAGGGCGAGCTGTCGTTATCGTTGTAAACAAATGGGACGCAGTGAAAAAAGATGAGAAAACAATGAAAGCATTTGAAGAAAACATCCGTGCTCACTTCCAATTTTTAGAGTACGCACCGATTGTGTTCTTATCTGCGAAAACGAGAAAACGTACACAAACGTTAATTCCGGTTATCGATGAGGTAAATGAGAGTCACAGTATCCGTATTCAAACGAATGTATTAAATGATGTAATTATGGATGCGGTAGCGATGAACCCAACGCCAACGCATAACGGTAGTCGTCTGAAGATTTTCTATGCAACACAAGTTGCGGTAAAACCACCAACATTTGTTGTGTTTGTAAACGATCCAGAATTATTGCACTTCTCATATGAGCGCTTCTTAAAGAATCGTTTACGTGAATCATTTGGCTTTGTAGGAACGCCGATTCACATTATCGCTAGAGCAAGAGACTAATGGAGAGGATGTGATTTTATGACAAAAATCACAGTAGTTGGAGCAGGTAGCTGGGGAACAGCGTTAGCGATGGTATTAGCTGACAATGGGCATGATGTACGTATTTGGGGAAATCGTTCTGAACTTATGGATGAAATTAATACAAAACATGAGAATAGTCGATACCTTCCAGGAATTACATTGCCAAGCACAATCGTAGCCTACTCTTCTTTAGAAGAAGCATTAGTAGATGTAAATGTAGTACTTCTTGTAGTACCAACGAAAGCGTACAGAGAAGTATTGCAAGATATGAAGAAATATGTAACGGGTCCGACTACTTGGATTCATGCAAGTAAAGGAATTGAACCTGGTACGTCAAAACGTATTTCGGAAGTGATTGAGGAAGAAATTCCAGAGGACTTAATTAAAGATGTTGTTGTACTGTCTGGGCCGAGTCATGCTGAAGAAGTTGGTTTACGTCAAGCAACAACTGTTACGTCTGCGGCAAAGCGTATGGAGGCGGCTGAGGAAGTACAAGATTTGTTTATGAATAGTTACTTCCGTGTATACACAAATCCAGATATCGTTGGAGTTGAACTTGGTGGTGCGTTAAAAAATATTATCGCGTTAGCTGCTGGGATAACTGATGGTCTTGGATTAGGTGATAATGCGAAAGCGGCACTAATGACACGTGGTTTAACAGAGATTGCTCGTTTAGGAAGAAAAATGGGCGGAAATCCGTTAACGTTTGCTGGTCTAACTGGTATGGGAGACTTAATTGTAACCTGTACAAGTGTTCATAGCCGAAATTGGCGCGCGGGTAATTTACTTGGAAAAGGGCACTCTTTAGAAGAAGTGTTAGAAAGTATGGGTATGGTTGTGGAAGGTGTAAGAACAACGAAAGCTGCTCATGAATTGGCAGAGAAAATGGAAGTGGAAATGCCGATTACAGCTGCTTTATATGACGTGCTATTTAATGGGAATAATGTAAAAGATGCAGTAGGCTCATTAATGGGGCGTGTTCGAAAACACGAAGTGGAAGCTATACCTGACTTACTTTAAAGAAAAGCGACAGAAGTACAATTGTACTTCTGTCGCTTTTTATTTTTTTGGGTCTTTTCACCATTTTTTTATTTTTGCATAGGATGAAGAGTAACTTGAGGAGAGGGTGAAAAGAATGGATAATAACATTTTTAATAACATTGAAAAAGAAGCGAAAGTGAATAAAGAAGATATTTTTAAATTAGCATCATCTGTACAGAATGCGAATTTACGCGATGAGACTGTGCTTCGTCAATTGATTCATCAAGTGGCTCTTATGGCAGGACGTGAAGTGCCAAAAGAACAAGAGGATCAAATCGTAAAAGCGATTATTAACAATAATATGCCGGCAGATTTTGGCTCGTTAAGCAAAATGTTTAAAAAATAAAATATGAGAAACAAAGAGTTTGTAGATTGCATATGATAGCCATGAAAGTATGGGAATAGAGCTGTTTTGGGCATATTTGGTCAACCGAAGCGAGAGATACACTCGCTTCGGTTTTTATGTTTATCTAAATGAATGGAAATACGGAAAAACCTGCTGATTAACGTTACATATTCACAATTTGTAGTGAAATGTTATTTTTTGTATTTGTTTAAAGATTTTAATTTGTTAAAATAGTATAAAAATAGATTAATAAAAAGGGGTGTGTATATGTCGGAAGGGCTTATAAAAATGTGGTTTGCGTTAGGGGCAATTGGATTTATGTTTTTTGCAGTAAGTTTTATTTTGCTAAGCAGATATAAAATAAAGAATAAAATTTTGAAAGGGATTACAGCTTTGGTAGCCTACACCCTTATGGTTGTGTCAGGAATTGTTATTTTTCTTGTTGTATTTAGTGGACCTGTACAGCAGTAAAGGAAATGGTCGCGAAAATGCTACATACAGAGCAAGTTATATTAGTATGAAAAGGTGATTGCTAGTGAAAAAAGTCCATATTATTTTAATATTTTGTTGTATGAGCCTTTTAACAGGATGCCTGTATCCGAAAGAAAATATGAAACAAAATGCTATTCCTTATGAAGATCAGCTACAGGTCGTTCAAAAAGCCGTTGCGACATTTAAGGAGCAAAATGATGGGATATTACCAATTAAGACCCGGGAGATGAATACGCCTATTTATCAAAAGTATCCAATTGATTTTCAAAAGATTGCTCCGCGTTACATACAAGAAGCGCCAGGGAACGCGTATGAAAGCGGAGGAGTATATCAGTACGTATTAATAGATGTTGAAACAAACCCAACAGTAAAGTTAATTGATGTTAGGATGGCTGAACAAATTCAGCAATTATCATTAAAGCTTCGGATGTATCGGGATGAACATCAATATCCACCTTTTAAAAAGGTAATTTCAGATGGAGTGTATGAATTAGATTTCAAAAAACTAGGATATAAAGATGTACCGCAAGTGACAAGTCCGTATTCTGGTAAAGGACTTCCGTTTGTAATCAATGAAAAAGGAGAAATTTTTGTTGATTATAGAATCGATTTATATGAAGCGCTGAAAAAAAATGAAGGGCAATTTAAGGAGGGAGAAGATATACGGAATATACTTTCGAAAGATTCTCCATTTGCACCGGCGTATTCTTTGCCGTATACGGTAAAGAATGGAGAACCAATTTTTTTAAAATCATAAGTCATGAACCTTTCTTTTAGTGAATAAGTTCTAGAAGAAAGGTTTTTTATGTTGCACAACTTATGATGCAAACAAAAGGTATTTTTTAATAGTCATATGAAATTGGACAAAATTATATGATATATTGTCCGAACTTCTAGAATACCATTATATTATATCAGATATTATAGGCAACGTTAGAGAAGGTATTAGTTGACTATAAACGTGGAATTATTCCCAAAAATATTGAGGGAGGGAATCACTTGGAAAAGGTAGATATTTTTAAAGATATTGCGGAACGCACAGGCGGTGATATTTATTTTGGAGTTGTAGGAGCTGTTCGAACAGGGAAATCAACATTCATTAAAAAATTTATGGAACTTGTAGTTATTCCTAATATTGAGAATGAGTCTGACCGTCAAAGGGCGCAGGATGAACTGCCTCAAAGTGCAGCTGGCCGTACAATTATGACGACGGAACCGAAGTTTGTTCCAAACCAAGCGGTTTCTATCGAAGTAGATGAAGGACTTGAAGTGAATATTCGATTAGTAGATTGCGTTGGATATACGGTTCCAGGAGCAAAAGGCTATGAAGATGAGAATGGCCCGCGCATGATTAATACTCCTTGGTATGAAGAACCTATTCCATTCCATGAAGCTGCAGAAATCGGAACACGTAAAGTAATTCAAGAACATTCAACAATTGGTGTTGTAATTACAACAGATGGAACGATTGGTGAAATTCCAAGAAGAGATTATATAGAGGCAGAAGAACGCGTCGTAAATGAGTTAAAAGAAGTCGGAAAACCTTTCATTATGATCATCAACACTGTACAGCCGTATCATCCGGATACAGAGCAATTGCGTCAAAGTTTATCTGAAGAATATGATATTCCAGTCATTGCGATGAGTGTCGAAAGTTTAAGAGAAACAGATGTGTACAATGTGCTTCGAGAGGCGTTATTTGAGTTCCCTGTTTTAGAAGTGAATGTGAACCTTCCGAGCTGGGTAATGGTGCTGAATGAAGGGCATTGGTTACGCCAAAGTTATCAAGAAGCTGTTCAAGAGACTGTTAAGGATATAAAACGTCTTCGTGATGTGGACCGTGTCGTGTGGCAGTTTAGTCAGTATGAATTTATTGATCGAGCGAGCCTAGCTGGCATTGATATGGGGCAAGGCGTAGCGGAGATTGATTTATATGCACCAGATGAATTATACGATCAAATTTTAAAAGAAGTAGTAGGGGTAGAAATTCGAGGGAAAGATCATTTATTGAAGCTTATGCTCGATTTATCTCATGCGAAAATAGAATACGATCAAGTGGCGGATGCCCTGCGTATGGTGAAGCAAACAGGATATGGTGTAGCGGCACCAGCGTTAGCTGACATGAGCTTAGATGAGCCAGAAATTATTCGTCACGGTTCAAGGTTTGGTGTGAAATTAAAAGCTGTAGCTCCATCTATTCATATGATTAAGGTAGATGTAGAGTCTACGTTTGAGCCGATCATTGGTACTGAAAAGCAAAGTGAAGAATTAGTTCGTTATTTAATGCAAGATTTTGAAGATGACCCATTATCAATTTGGAACTCTGATATATTTGGGCGTTCGCTTAGCTCTATTGTTCGGGAAGGTATTCAAGCGAAACTATCTTTAATGCCAGAAAATGCGAGATATAAATTAAAAGAAACGTTAGAAAGAATTATTAATGAAGGATCTGGCGGATTAATTGCGATTATATTATAAGAAAAAAATCCCTCTCATCGTAGAGGGATTTTTTTAATTTTTGCATATAAAATAGAAAAATAAACAGTCATTATCTAATATATTGTTGTAAATTGTCAAGTTTCATCAGATTTTCACATTTTAAGAGTAACAATTTCCTTAAAAATATTGAATTATAAAGGAGAATCGTATAATATAGGCGTTGATAATGATTTATCTACATCTTTGTAGTATAGAATTTGCAAAAATTGCCTACAAATGAAAGTAAGACTCATTTTATGATCATTATACAGTCTTATCTTTGGGAGGAGGTGAATGGCATGAACAAGACAGATTTAATCAATGCTGTTGCAGAAGCAAGTTCCCTTTCTAAAAAGGACGCAACAAAAGCAGTAGACGCTGTTTTTGATTCTATCTTAGAAGCTTTAAAACAAGGTGATAAAGTACAACTGATCGGATTCGGTAACTTCGAAGTTCGTGAGCGTGCGGCTCGTAAAGGTCGTAACCCACAAACAGGTGAGGAGATTGAAATCGCAGCAAGTAAAGTACCTGCATTCAAACCTGGTAAAGCGTTAAAAGATGCGGTTAAATAATCCTTACATATTAACAGGGAAGAAGAGTTTCCTTTTTGGAAACTCTTCTTTTTGCTTTTAAAAACATAAATATGCTAGAATGTGTTCGTATCACTTTTAGGTTTTCGGGAGGGCTAGCGGATGGCAAAAGTTAATTTAGAACAAATTGAGCATGCAGTACGCCTTATTTTAGAGGCAATCGGAGATGACCCAAATCGTGAGGGAGTACTTGATACACCAAAGCGTGTTGCGAAAATGTACGCAGAAGTGTTCTCAGGTATGCATGAAGATCCGAAAGAACATTTGCATAAAGTGTTCGGAGAAGATCACGAGGAGCTTGTACTAGTAAAAGATATACCGTTTTATTCGATGTGTGAGCATCATTTAGTTCCATTCTATGGAGTTGCTCACGTTGCATATATTCCGCAAGGCGGAAAAGTGACAGGGTTAAGTAAATTAGCTCGCACTGTAGACACAATTGCACGTCGTCCACAACTACAAGAACGTATTACATCAACAGTAGCGAACTCTATTATGGAAGTACTAGAGCCGCATGGTGTAATGGTAGTAGTAGAAGCGGAACATATGTGTATGACGATGCGTGGCGTGAAAAAGCCAGGTGCGAAAACAGTAACAACAGCAGTACGTGGTGTGTTAGAAAATGATGCTGCGGCACGTAGTGAAATTTTATCTTTTATTAAAACGAAGTAAAGAAAAGTGGGAAACTGCTTTTCTTTTTTTTTTTTGTAAATAAATGATATAGTTTTAGGAAGGCAGAGTGAGAATAGAAAGACTACTTACAAGAATGGAAGATGTTATTTCATTCGGTGGAAGTTTGGAAAGAGTAGCCAAGTTTTGGTTATAGAAAATAGAATGTATGTGTTATAATAAGTTTTATGAATTAGAAAACAAGGGTGATTTTTGTGTGTGACATCTACGGAGGGTATGCGGGTATAAGAGAGAAATTGATGGAGAAATTACGCCATCCTTATTTTATAAACTATATTGAAGAACCATATATTGATGAAGAGAAAATAGCATTGTTATATGGTGCTTTAAAAAGTGCAAAATTACATATAGAACAAATTGAGCATTATGTAGTAACGATTATGCTTGTTCAAATTGCGCTTGATACACATGAAAGAGTATCAAATAAGGCAGGGGAAGAAGCAAATGAATCGCATAAACGTCGCCAGTTAACAGTGCTTGCTGGTGATTACTATAGCGGGTTATATTATTACTTATTGTCTATGAATCGTGATATTGTTTTAATTCGTGCGCTTGCTGAAGGAATTAAAGAAATTAATGAACACAAAATAATGTTATATCAAAGGGCGCATAAAACGATCGATGACATAATGGAAAGTGTAGTAACGATTGAGTCTGCACTCTTACAAAAAACATGTGATCATTTTCATTTATCACATTGGAAGCCGTTTATAACGTATGTACTAGGGGAAAATCGTCTTCAAAAAGAATGTGAACGATACGCTGATAAACAACATTCACCTGTTTTTCAAGCTGTTCAAGAGATTTTGGACGATAAAGCGGATGCAGAAACAGTTATGAATGGATGGATGATGGAACTCAGAAAGAAAGAAAATCAATTTTTAGAAAATCACACAGATATAAGCGAAATAAACTCTGTGTTAAGAGATAAATCGAAGACATAAGCAATTTTACATTGGAAGAAGGTACGAGCATGCAACAATCAAAAGAAGAAAGAGTACATGATGTATTTGAGAAAATCTCTGATAAATACGATGTAATGAATTCTGTAATTAGTTTTCAAAGACATAAAGCGTGGCGTAAAGAGACGATGCGCATTATGGATGTAAAACCAGGTAGTAAGGCACTTGATGTATGCTGCGGGACAGCGGACTGGACAATCGCGCTAGCTGGAGCGGTAGGTGAACAGGGTAAGGTTGTTGGTTTAGACTTCAGTGAAAATATGTTATCTGTCGGTAAGCAGAAGGTAGAGGCGTTACAATTAAAACAAGTTGAACTTCTACACGGGAATGCAATGGAACTTCCATTTGAAGATAACACATTTGATTATGTAACGATTGGATTTGGTTTACGTAACGTACCGGATTATATGCACGTATTAAAAGAAATGACGCGTGTAGTAAAACCAGGTGGAAAAGTAATTTGTTTAGAAACATCTCAGCCAACAATGATTGGTTTTCGACAAGGGTATGTTTTATACTTTAAATACATCATGCCATTATTTGGAAAGTTATTTGCGAAAAGTTATAAAGAATATTCATGGTTACAAGAATCTGCTAGTACATTCCCTGGTATGAAAGAATTGGCTAATATGTTCGAAAAAGCTGGACTTGAACGTGTACAAGTGAAGCCGTTTACTTTTGGGGTAGCAGCGATGCACTTAGGTATGAAACCAGAATCAAAATAGAAAAAGAAAAAAGAAGTTTTAGGTTAAGGTGAACAATATGAAGTTACAACTTATGTACTCTTTTTTACGATCGGATATTAATGTGATAGAAAAAGAATTAAAAAAGACAGTTGCTTCTGAACAGCCATTAGTAGAAGAAGCAGCATTACAACTTATTGAAGCTGGTGGGAAGCGAATTCGTCCTGTATTTGTGTTGCTTGCGGGGAAATTTGGAGATTATAAGTTAGATGCAATTAAGCATGTAGCTGTTGCGTTAGAACTTATTCATATGGCTTCTCTTGTTCACGATGATGTTATTGATGCTGCGTTTTTACGTCGTGGTAGTGCAACTGTGAATGCGAAATGGGGAGATCGCATTGCAATGTATACAGGGGATTATCTATTCGCTAAGTCTCTTGAATGTATTACAAATATCGAAATTCCTGAGGCGCATCAGGCGCTATCGCATACCATTTTAGAAGTGTGTAAAGGTGAAATTGAACAAATTAAAGATAAGTATAACTATGATCAAAATTTAAGAACGTATTTAAGAAGAATAAAGCGAAAAACAGCATTATTAATTGCTGCGAGTTGCCAATTAGGAGCGATTGCTGCTGGCGCTAATCGTGATACGGTAAATCGTCTGTTTTGGTATGGGTATTTCGTAGGGATGTCGTATCAAATAATTGATGATATTTTAGATTTCGTTTCCACAGAAGAGAAACTTGGAAAGCCTGCTGGCGGAGATTTACTACAAGGGAATATTACGCTTCCTGCCTTATATGCGATGGAAGATCCGGTTCTTTGTAAGAAAATCAAATCTGTACATGAAAATACAACAGCGGATGAAATGAAAGAAATTATTGAGGCTGTAAAGAATAGTGCTGCTATTGATAAAGCATTTGCATTTAGTGAACGTTATTTACATAAAGCATTAGAAATTATAAAACCACTCCCGCGTGGACAAGCGAAGTATGCGTTACAAAATGTAGCAAAGTATATTGGAAAACGAAAATTTTAGTGTTTTTTCTAAAAAATAAAATAATCTCTCTATTTCAAAACTATTGCACAATTGTGATAAGGGTGTTAATATGTGTGTGGGGATATACAATTACATACATAATTCAGAAGTGGAGAGATTTTTTATGGAAAAAACATTTCTAATGGTTAAACCAGACGGTGTACAACGTGCCTTCATTGGGGAAATTGTAGCTCGTTTTGAGAAGAAGGGCTTTCAATTAGTTGGTGCAAAATTAATGCAAGTCACTCCGGAAATTGCTGGACAACACTATGCTGAGCACACAGAAAAACCTTTCTTTGGTGAATTAGTAGACTTTATTACATCTGGCCCTGTATTCGCAATGGTATGGCAAGGTGAAGGTGTAGTAGATACAGCTCGTAACATGATGGGTAAAACAAGACCACATGAAGCAGCTCCTGGAACAATTCGTGGAGATTTCGGTGTAACTGTTGCGAAAAACATTATCCATGGTTCTGATTCGTTAGAAAGTGCAGAGCGCGAGATTGCTATTTTCTTTAAAGAAGAAGAATTAGTTGACTACTCAAAATTAATGAATGAATGGATTTACTAATTATTTTGAAATAATTTGTAAACGCTTTAATCACTGTGATAATAGTAGAAAGTGCAAGGAGAATAGGGGTATTCTTCTTGCACTTTTTTTATTTCAATTAGTTACGAATTTTGAGCTGTTATGATATATTGATATGTAAAGTAAACGGCTTATCGGGGAATAAGCGAATGGCCGATGTATTATATAATTTTTTATTTGTAGAGTAATGAAGGATAATATTATTGCTTAATATAGCGAGATAAATACATATACGAAAAGAGGAATAACGTATGCGATATATTACAGCTGGTGAATCTCATGGTCCACAACTTACAACGATTATAGAAGGTGTACCAGCGGGTTTACCTTTAGTAGCCGATGATATAAATGAAGAGTTAGCTAGAAGGCAAAAGGGATATGGGCGTGGTAGACGCATGCAAATTGAAACAGATCAAGTGCAAATTGTAAGTGGTGTTAGACATGGAGAGACATTAGGTTCTCCAATTGCACTTGTTGTTGAAAACCGTGATTTTGCACATTGGACAAAAATTATGGGTGCAGAGCCGTTAACGGAACAAGAAGAAAAAGAGATGAAAAGGAAAGTAACAAAACCAAGACCTGGACATGCTGATTTAAATGGTGCGATTAAATATGGTCATAGAGATATGAGAAATGTACTGGAACGTTCTTCAGCTCGTGAAACGACAGTGCGTGTTGCTGCTGGTGCGGTTGCTAAAAAAGTGTTAGCGGAGCTTGGTATTACAGTAGCGGGCCATGTAATTGAAATTGGCGGCATTGAGGCTAAGGAGACTACGTATCGTTCAATTGAAGAATTAAAAAGCATTACAGAAGCATCACCCGTACGTTGTTTAGATGAAGAAGCTGGTAATCAAATGATAAAAGCAATTGATGATGCGAAATCAAATGGTGATTCCATCGGTGGCATCGTTGAAGTAATTGTGGAAGGAATGCCAATTGGGGTCGGTAGCTATGTACATTATGATCGAAAACTAGATGCAAAATTAGCGGCTGCAATTATGAGCATTAATGCTTTTAAAGGTGTCGAGATTGGAATTGGTTTTGAGGCAGCACATAGACCAGGTAGCGAAGTTCATGATGAGATTCTTTGGAATGAAGAGAATGGATATACAAGAAGAACAAATAACGCAGGTGGTTTAGAAGGCGGAATGACCACTGGAATGCCAATTGTTGTGCGCGGTGTGATGAAACCGATACCTACACTATATAAACCTCTTCAAAGTATCGATATTGATACGAAAGAGCCTTTTACAGCAAGCATTGAACGTTCAGATAGTTGTGCTGTTCCAGCGGCTAGTGTCGTTGCAGAAGCGGTTGTAGCTTGGGAATTAGCGACAGCTTTAATAGAACAATTCGGATTAGATCGTATCGACCTTATTCGTGAAAATATTGAGAAACATAATGAATATGCGAGGGGATTTTAATGGAAAACATACATATTCAAACGAAATCAAAAGAATATGATGTACACGTAGGAAAAGAATCGTTGTCACATTTGAAAACAATCGTTCAAAACATGCAGCCATCTGTATCAAACATTATGATCATTTCAGATGAAGCTGTTGCGTCTTTGCATTTACAGACAGTTATAGATGCGTTGCAAATAGAGAAAAATGTATTTTCATTCGTTGTACCGAGTGGTGAAAAAGAGAAGTCTTTTGAAAATTTCTATGCGGCCCAAACGTCAGCTCTTGAAAATAAATTAGATAGAAATTCTTTAATTATCGCACTTGGAGGCGGGATGATTGGAGATTTAGCTGGTTTTGTTGCCGCGTCGTTTATGCGTGGAATTCGTTTCGTTCAAGTTCCAACAACTTTATTAGCTCACGATAGCGCAGTAGGTGGGAAAGTAGCGATTAATCACCCGTTAGGTAAAAATATGATAGGGGCATTCCATCAACCAGAAGCAGTTGTATATCATACGCCGTTTTTACAGTCTCTTCCTGAAAAAGAGTGGCGTTCAGGTTATGCAGAAGTGATAAAACATGCTCTTATTGGTGATGTAAAACTGTATCATTGGCTGAAAGAAGAAGTGCAAACATTATCAGATCTTCGTGATGAGAAATTAATCCATATATTAACGAAGGCGATTCCTGTAAAGGCAAACATTGTATCGCAAGATGAAACAGAAAAAGGTGTACGTGCTCATTTGAACTTTGGACATACGTTAGGCCATGCTCTTGAAAAAGAACTAGGATATGGAAACATTACTCACGGTGACGGGGTAGCGGTTGGAATGTTATTTGCTTTGTTTTTAAGTGAGCAAGTGTACAATGTTGATCTTTCTTATGAAGAGATGAAGCAGTGGTTCTTAAAGTACGGCTATCCAAAAATGCCAAGTGATTTGAATGTAGAGCGCCTCGTCGGGTTGATGAAACAAGATAAGAAAGCGAATGCTGGAGCAATTCATATGGTATTAATGCAGGAATATGGGGTAGTGAATGTCGTATCTATTCCAGATGAGACTGTTCATATTGCGTTAGAGGCATTTCAAAAGGATATGGCTTAAGAAGTGTTAGAGGTATTCTCGTAATAGTGGCGGTTAAGATAAACGATTACAGTGAGGGATGACAACCGTCTCGTAATCGAATTGAATAAAATGACTGGGGGAAGAAAAATGAGAGTGAAAGAGCAATTGTTAACTTTGCGAGCATATGTACCTGGAAAAAATATTGAAGAAGTAAAAAGGGAATATGGGTTATCAAAAATTGTGAAATTAGCATCGAACGAAAATCCATTCGGTTGCTCAGCACGTGTAACAGAAGCATTAACTTCTTTAGCGAGTCAATACGCTCTTTATCCAGATGGGTATGCCTTTGAACTTCGAACAAAAGTAGCAGAGCAGTTAGGTGTTAAGGCCGAACAACTGTTATTTGGTAGTGGATTAGATGAAGTCATTCAAATGATTAGCCGTGCATTACTACACGAAGGAACAAATGTTGTAATGGCGAATCCAACATTCTCGCAATACCATCACCATGCTGTTATTGAAGGAGCAGAAGTTCGTGAAGTACCACTTAAAGATGGCATTCACGATTTAGATGCGATGTTACAGCAAGTAGATGATAAAACGAAGATTGTATGGATTTGTAACCCGAATAATCCAACAGGTACATATGTAGAGAAACAAAACTTACTTTCATTTTTAGAATCAGTTCCTAAGTCAGCGCTCGTTATTATGGACGAAGCATACTATGAATATGCGGGAGCAGAAGACTATCCGCAAACATTACCACTTCTTGAAAAGTATGAAAACCTTATGATTTTACGCACGTTTTCAAAAGCATATGGTTTAGCTGCTTTCCGTATTGGATATGCGGTTGGTAATGAGAAGTTAATCGGGCAACTAGAAGTAGCAAGGTTACCATTTAACACATCGACTGTAGCGCAATCTGTAGCACTTGCTGCATTAGAAGATCAAACGTTTTTACAAGAATGTGTGAAAAAGAATGAAGAAGGATTAAATCAATATTACGCATTTTGTAAGGAATATAACGTATTCTATTATCCATCTCAAACAAATTTCATTTTCTTAAAACTTGGTATTCCTGGTAATGAGGCTTTCGAACGATTAATGAAGAAAGGCTATATTGTTCGTTCTGGCGCTGCATTTGGTATACAGGATGGTATTCGTATTACTGTCGGTTTGAAAGAAGAAAATGATGAAATTATAGAACTATTGAAAGAGATTGTAAACGAGCAAGTAAAGAAAGAAGAAACATACTCTTAAGAGTTTGTAAAGGCTCCTAATATAGGAGTCTTTTTTATTTAAATAAAGAAGAACTGTAAAGAGTTCGTGCGGGCCAATAATTTATAAGGGAAGTTATTTGCACGGTAATGAAAGAAAACGGTACAATAGAAAGTAGTAATGCGGTATCGGTGTCATATTCGAATCGTTATGAGTGAAAGTACAAGAAGAAGTATGCTCTTTCTAAAGGTAGCGTTGTTACACCTAGTTGCTTATGATAAAGTGAAACTTTAATTAGTGGGGCTATTCATCCCTCATTGATTATTAGCCCGCACCAATTGGGCTGCCTGCAAATAGCGGGTGAAATGAACAGAAAAGAATATTCTTTATAATTAAAGGAGACGTTTATGCAAAAGTTTGAACAAGCTGTTTCATATATTGAAAATGGTGAAGCGGAAAAAGGATTACAATTATTAAAAGAACAATTAAAAATTGCGAATGATGAAGAGAAGTATGATATCGCTCGCTATTATCATACACTTGGATTTACAGATGAAGCGTTAGCTATTACAGAAGATTTACGTTTATTGTATCCGGAAGAAAGTGAATTCACTGTATTTTTAGCAGAATTATATATTGATCTAGATAAAGAAGATGAAGCGATTGAAGTACTTCATGATATTCCGGAAAATGATGATTTATATGTTCAATCGTTATTACTTGTTGCGGATTTATTCCAAATGCAAGGTTTCGATGATGTAGCAGAACAAAAACTATTAAAGGCGAAAGAAATGATGCCTGACGAGCCTGTTATTACGTTTGGATTAGCAGAGTTATATAGTAGTAAAGGGGAAGAACAAAAGGCAATTACTTATTATGAGTCGCTATTAGCGGAGCATAAAGTAATGGGTGGTGTTGTCATTGCACTTCGCCTCGGAGAAACGTTAAGTGCGATTGGAAATTGGGAAGAAGCGATTTCTTATTACGAAGCAGGTTTAGAGGAACAAAAAGATATTCACTCATTATTTGGATATGCCTTTACGTTATATCAAGGTGAAGAATATCAACGAGCAATTGGTGCTTGGCAAGAGCTAAAAGAATTAGATCCTGAGTATGCATCTCTTTACATGTATTTAGCGAAAAGCTATGAAAAAGAAGGAATGCTTCAAGAAAGCTATGAAACACTTCATGAAGGAATTAAAGTAGATGAGCTTTCTGTACCATTTTATGTAGAATTAGCGAACATTGCGGCGAAATTAGGAAAAATAGCGGAAGCAGAGGAAGTACTTCAAAAAGCGCTTGAGTTAGATCCAGGACATCTAGGTGCAACATTAAAATATGCGTATATCTTAAAGGAACAAGAAAAGTATGAAGAGCTAATTGCTGTTGTAGAGCGTGCAATTGATAGCGGAGAACCAGATACACAACTACTTTGGGATCTTGCGTTTGCAAAAAAACAATTAGAAATGTATTCGGATGCATTAAAACACTATGAAAGTGCATATACTTCTTTTAAGAATCATCCAGACTTCTTGGAAGAGTACGGTTATTTCTTATTGGAAGAAGGTATGCGAAAAGAGGCGAAAGAAGTATTTACTCAGTTAATACAACTAGACCCGACACAAATTCATATTGAAGAATTGTTATATAATTTAGAGGATTTTTCATAAGTTGGAAGGAAACTGAATGCCGCTTCTTGAATCTAAAAAGAAAAGAGAAAGACAGAGGAGGGACTTAATTGCTATGAATACCCCTGTTTCTGTAAACGAGAAGAAGGATTTTGTAAAATGGTTTTTGAATAATTACCAACTGAAACAGCGTGAATGTGTATGGATTTTGAATTATTTAATGAGTCACGACCAATTGATGCATAAAGTCCACTTCGTAGAGCATGCAAAATATTGTCCGCGTGGCTTAGTGATGTCCGCGAATTGTGTAAAAGATACACCGTTTCACTTTTTTAAACAAAATGTTATGACAACAGATGCTGAAAAATCGTTTCATGATATTCGTTTAAATCGAGATGAGGATATTTATATTCAACTCAATTTTAAATCATCGTTTCAAAATGCCAATTATGTAGCTGTATTAGAAGAAAACCCGTATTTACCAAAGCATATTGAAGTAAATGAAAAAGATCGTTTACTTGCAGAAAGATTTTTAGAAGAAAGTGTATTTTCTTTTAGAAGAGAACGTCTGTTGAAACAAATTGATGAAGCGCTAGATAAGCAAGATAAGGAAGCGTTTCATAAGTTAACAGCTGAGTTAAAGTTGTTGTAGAATTCATTTGGATTCATAAAATTTTACAAATTTCAGACTTTTTAAGAAAAACTACCTTAATATAGGTAGTTTTTCTTTTTTTACCTCTTTTAGTATGGTTTAATATATATAAAGTGAAAGTTCTGTCATTTACGAGGGAAGGAGGGAAGTAATTTGAAATGGATTGTAAAAGATGTAGAACAGTTTGAGCAAGCAAGAGAGTATGTAGATACAGGTGTTATACCACTTTTATCAATTTCAGCAGCAAAAGAAATGAAAACGGTAGTAGAACAAGGCGAATTTATCGAATTGCTAAGTATGGAGCTGGAAAGAGAATATAAAGGAAGAGTGCTTTTACTACCTGCATTTACGTATTTAGTAGAAAGTCAAAAAAATGAAAAAGGTCGTTTGCAAGAATGGACAAATCATTTACAAGAGCAAGGTTTTAAGCATATTGCTTATGTTACAAGTGATTTTTCATGGAAAGAAGATATGCAAGAATTGCAGGGAGATTTATTTTGGTTTCCTTCATTAGCGTTAGAACAATTTAGTGATCAAGCAAAAAGAGAAGTTATTCATGCACATATAAAAAATATAATGGTGATGTTAGAAGAAAAATGGGGAAAGTAATAATAAACAGAAAGTTCTTATTATTATGAGTAGTATGATATTGACCTGTGCATGAGCGTATTATATCATGATAGTGTCCTAGTTTTTATTTTTTATATAATTTATCACGAGGGGACAATTTCTGATAGAGGGGGGAAATTTTCGTGAGCGAGAAAGAACATCGTGTGTCAAGAAGACAGTTTTTAAATTACACCCTTACAGGGGTAGGAGGCTTTATGGCAGCGGGTATTTTAATGCCGATGACGCGATTTGCGCTTGATCCGGTGTTAAGAAAAGAAGCAGGAACAGATATGGTAGCTGTTGCACAAGTAAAGGATATTACAACAGAGCCGAAACGTTTCGACTTTAAGGTGAAGCAGGTTGATGGTTGGTACAAGTCCGAAGAGCCAAAATCAGCTTGGGTTCATAAAGATGAAAGCGGAGACATTGTTGCGTTCTCTCCGGTATGTAAACATTTAGGATGTACAGTTAACTGGAATTCGGACAAAGCACATCCAAATCAATTCTTTTGTCCATGTCATGGGGGCCGTTACACAAAAGACGGGATGAACGTTAAAGGCACGCCGCCCCTTGCTCCGCTTGATATTTATGAATCTAAAGTGAAAGATGGAACACTGTATCTAGGAAAAGCGAAGCCAAAAGGGGGTGCAAAGTAGATGTTAAATAAAATTTATGATTGGGTAGATGAAAGGTTAGATATTACACCAATATGGCGTGATATCGCCGATCATGAAGTACCTGAGCATGTTAACCCGGCGCATCACTTTTCTGCATTCGTCTACTGCTTTGGCGGACTTACCTTTTTCGTTACTGTAATTCAAATTTTGTCTGGAATGTTTTTAACGATGTATTATGTGCCTGATATTAAAAATGCTTGGGAATCGGTTTATTATTTACAAAATGAAGTTGCATATGGGCAAATTGTTCGTGGTATGCACCACTGGGGTGCTAGTCTCGTAATTGTAATGATGTTTTTACATACACTTAGAGTTTTCTTCCAGGGTGCATATAAAAAGCCTCGTGAGCTAAACTGGATTGTTGGTGTTCTTATTTTCTTTGTTATGTTAGGTCTTGGTTTTACCGGATATTTATTACCGTGGGATATGAAAGCGTTATTTGCTACGAAAGTAGGGATTCAAATTGCAGAGCAAACGCCGCTTATTGGTCCTTATATTAAAACATTACTCGCTGGTCATTCCGAAATTGTTGGCGCTCAAACATTAACTCGCTTCTTTGCTATTCACGTCTTCTTCTTACCAGCAGCACTTCTAGGTTTAATGGCCTTCCACTTCATCATGATTCGCAAACAAGGTATTTCCGGTCCGCTATAAGAGATTGCTAAATTAAAGGGGAAAGAACTAAAGGAGGGAGATTATGCATCGCGGCAAAGGGATGAAGTTTGTAGGAGATTCTCGGGTACCGGTAGCTCGGAAACCAAATATTCCAAAAGACTATTCTGAATACCCAGGGAAAACAGAAGCATTTTGGCCAAATTTCTTGTTAAAAGAATGGATGGTTGGTGCAGTTTTTTTAATCGGTTATTTATGTTTAACAGTGGCGCATCCGTCACCGCTTGAGAGAATGGCGGATCCAACTGATGCCGGATATATACCACTTCCAGATTGGTATTTCTTATTCTTGTATCAGTTATTAAAGTATTCTTATGCTTCTGGCTCATTTACCGTAATTGGAGCGTTTATTATGCCAGGGATTGCGTTTGGCGCATTACTGTTAGCTCCATTTCTTGATCGAGGCCCAGAAAGACGTCCATTGAAGCGCCCTGTAGCAACTGGATTTATGCTTTTAGCAATTGCGTCGATTATCTTTTTAACTTGGGAATCTGTAGCACACCACGACTGGGAAGCTGCAAAAAAACAAGGAGCAATTGTAAAAACAGCACCAGTTGATAAAAATGATGATGGCTATAAATTAATGCAAAAAAATACATGTTTAACATGTCATGGTGACAATTTACAAGGCGGGGCAGCAGCACCGGCATTGCAAAACTTAACTTTGAAGCCAGAAGAAATTGCTAAAATTGCGAAAGACGGAAAAGGTTCAATGCCTAAAGGAATATTTAAAGGTACAGATGAGGAACTGAAGAAGCTTTCGGAATTCGTTGCAAAGTATAATAAAAAATAATAAAAAGCTGACTACAAAAAAATTGTAGTCAGCTTTTTATTTTGATGAAAGAAAGTTTACTATATAATAGAGTAGAGTTTGAGAAAAGAATGACTTTGTTTGAAAGGTGTTGGACATACAGCTTGGTTTACTTGTATGCAATGTTAAGGCAACGCTCTGTATTATTTTTTTTATTAGTTGTTAACATATTAGGTACGATATACGGATTTATATGGTATGGAAATCAATTAAAAGAAACTTCACCTATATTTTGGCCGTTTGTACCCGATAGCCCGATGGCGAGTCTCTTTTTTGTCTTTGTTTTAATTGCTTTTTTAATAAAGAGAAATTGGGGATTAATAGAGGCGCTAGCGATTGTTACGTTAATAAAATATGGTATATGGGCTGTTGTTGTAAATGGGGTTATGATCTATGTCAAAGGTCCTATTGGTCTTATTGGGTATATGTTAATGCTTTCGCATTTTGCGATGGCAGTACAAGCAGTGCTATATGCGCCGTTTTACCGTATAAAAAAATGGCACTTTGCGGTAGCGGCTATATGGACATTACATAATGATGCAATTGATTATTTATTTTGGCAAATGCCGAGGTATGGAATTATGCATTTGTTTGTAGGAGAAATTGGTTATTTTACGTTCTGGCTAAGTATCACAGTGCTTTGTGTTACATATTATTATTGCTTACGTGAGAACCGAAAACAGTTTTCTTTATGAACATTTAGGGGGAGAAAATGAAGAAGAATAAGAGTGGTACAAAAATATTGGATCGATTGATTACGATAGTTGTTTCATATAGCATAGCATTTTCTATATTTGCACTCGCAACAACGGCGGTTGTATACGGAAAGTGGCTATATTATTTTGAAATTGATTTTTTAAACATTCCAGACTTAGCGGATATGACGAAGGCTGATATTAAAAGAAATTATGATGTGCTTATCACATATTTATCCCCGTTTTATGACGGAGCATTACAGTTGCCTACATTAGACATGTCTACAAATGGCCGTATTCATTTTGTAGATGTTAAAAATATTTTAGTGAAAATTCAATATGTGATGTATGCGACAATTATGATTGCAATAGTAGGTGGCATGTATTTATTAAAAAAGAAAAATGAAAAGTTTTTACTACACGGATCAATTTTAACAATTATTTTTCCGATAGCGCTTATGTTACCGATCGCTATTAATTTTGAAAAGAGTTTTGTATTATTTCATAAGCTGTTATTTAGTAATGATTATTGGATGTTTGATATTGAAACGGATCCGATTATATTAATGTTACCAGAAGAATTCTTTATGCATGCTGCGTGTGCTATTTTATTATTTATTTTATTCGGTAGCATAATTTCTTATAGCTTGTATAGATATTTCGTAAATAAGAAAAGGATTTCAAAGGAAAAATTCTCTGTTTAAAGAGAATTTTTTTGTTTGTAAAACGGTAATATATTTTTCGGTCCAGTTCTGTTCTATTCTTGTCCCAATTAACATATTTTGTACTAGTAGTTATAGGGGGGACCGTGATGAAGAGAACATTAATTGGATTGATAGCATTTCTAATTATAATGTTTCCGTTACGTATATATGCTGAAGAGTGGAGTGAACTAACAGGGTTGTTAGATGACTCATTACAATTAGTGAAGCGTAATGAAGATGAAAAAGCAGTACAAGTATTACAACATTTCTCGGAGCAGTTTGTCATAAAGGGGAATGAAAAGAAGCAAGAAGTAACACCAGATCAAGTTAGAGTTATTTCGTTAGCTTATGACAGGGCGAAACAATCTCTCGCGGAAGAATCTGCAAGTAAACAAGTTAAAATTGATAATGTGTTAGCCCTGCAGCTCGCTGTTGATGCACAAGTATCAAAGTATCAACCGCTTTGGATGGAAAGAGAAGGAAAAGTAATGGATGCCTTTTCTCAAATGGAAAAAGCGATGTCAAAAGAAGATACGGGACAGTTTCAACAAACGTTAAACACATTTTTACATGAATTTAACATTATTTATCCAAGCTTAATGATTGCCTTGCCAGAAAATGAAGTGCAACGTGTAAACGCTCATTTATCTTATTTGGATGAATTTCGTAACGTTATGTTAAAAACAAAAGGCGGACAAATGCAAGTAGGAATCATTAAAGGCGATTTACAAAAAATATTTCACACAGTAAAAAAAGATGAAATTGCACCCTCTCTCATTTGGTTTATGACAATTACTGGAGGTCTTATTTTATTCACATTAACTTATGTTGGATGGAGAAAGTATAAAGGAGAGAGAGAAAAAAGAAAAAGTAATGTACATTCTAAGAATAGATAATGTAATAAATAAAGATACAGATTGTAAGGTTTATTCATTGACAATGATGACAGAAGAAAATAGAATGAGAAGTACTATAATTAAAACTTCAATGGAGGTTCATGATGTTTTATTTAATTTACTTCGCGATCATAATGATCATACCGTTGTATGCACAGTCAAAAGTACGTAGTGCCTATAGCAAGTATTCACAAGTTTATTCAACATCAGGTATGACAGGAGCGGAAGTGGCTCGAAAAATTTTAGATGAGAATGGATTATACAACGTAGCTGTAGAAGAAACGCCAGGTCATTTATCAGACCATTATGATCCAACTGCGAAAACAGTTCGATTATCAACAGACAACTATTACGGTCATTCAGTTGCTGGTACAGCAGTTGCAGCACACGAAGTAGGACACGCAATTCAAGATGCACAAGATTATAACTTTATGCGTATTCGTCATTCGTTAGTTCCTGTGGCGAATTTTGGATCGAATATATCATGGGTATTTATTATGATTGGTATATTTGCAACAATGTCAAAACTATTGTTATTAGGAATTATTTTAATGGCAGCAGGTGTTGTGTTCCAACTCGTTACATTACCAGTTGAGTTTGATGCATCCAAGCGTGCAATGCAACAAATTGAAGCGTTAGGTATCGTATCAACTGATGAATATGGGCAAGCTCGTAAAGTATTAAATGCGGCAGCATTAACATATGTAGCAGCTGCAGCTGTAGCGGTATTTGAATTATTACGTCTCGTATTAATGTATACTGGTATGCAGCGTAGCGACGACTAAAGACTATCATTTGATAGTCTTTTTTGTATTGTGGATTGAATTATATAATGTATTGCAAATAGAAATAATAGAAGTAATGCGGAAAGGTGGTGGGGAAATGAAATATCCAAGTCACTTAGTAAAACAAGTGAAAGAACGTAGTGCTCCTTATCAGCTAGAAGGCTTTCTAAGTGGACAAGGTCCTGAAAATCCAAAATTTATGTTGCTAGGAGAAGCGCCTGGTGAAACGGAAATTCATAATGGAATTCCGTTTAGCGGGAGAGCGGGAAAACAATTAATGGTTTTTTTAGAACGTATTCACGTTACTAGGGAAGAAGTATATATTACGAGCGCTGTACGAAGCAGACCGTATAAGTGGCGAGAGAAAAAAGAAAGAAATGGTGAAATCATACAGAAAAAGTATAATAGAACGCCAAATCAAGGAGAAATACTCGCCCATGCGCCTTTGTTAGATTATGAACTGGAGAAAATAAATCCGAAGCTTATCGTCACACTTGGAAATATCGGCCTTCAACGTTTAACAGGAAAAAATAAAAAAATAACTGATGTTCACGGACAATTATTAAAACAGCCCATTCAAAAATTAAAGGATATGCAAAGTGCAGCGTTTACATGGTCAGAGGAAGAATATCATATTTTCCCGACCTTTCATCCGGCTTCCATTTTTTATAATCGGAGTTTATTGAAGCTTATTTATGAGGATTTAGAGGAGCTTAAAAAATATGTAATAAAAAACTAGAAAAGCTAAAGCGCTTTTCTAGTTCGGTTTATGTATGTAACGGATTTTTATTTTCATCTAATGTAAAACCTTCACCAACTACATCATGTACGTCACTTACAGCGACGAAGGCATGAGGATCTACTGAAGTAATAATATTTTTTAATTTCACGATTTCATTTTTAGCGACAACGCAATACAATACGTTCCGTTCCACTTTCGTATACGATCCAACAGCTTTTAAAAAGGTTGCACCGCGCTCCATCTCAGATAAAATTTTGGCAGCAATTTCATCATTTTTATCTGAGATAATTGTTGCTCCTTTCGCTGCATAGGCTCCTTCTTGCATAAAATCAATGACTTTCGCCCCGATAAAAACAGCAACTAACGTATACATGCCTTCGCGATATGATAAATAGGTAAGAATAGAGACGATAATGACGATAGCATCAAACATAAACATCGTTTTCCCCATACTCCAGCCAACATACTTATGAGCGAGTCTCGCGATAATATCTACACCGCCAGTAGTCCCGCCATATTTAAATATTATGCCAAGACCGATACCAATAAATGCCCCGGCGAATAAAGCCGCGAGTGTCATATCATTTTGTAAGTTTAAATGTAAGTTAAGAACGTCGTAGCGCTGAAAAATCCATAGAAATAAAGATACGCTAAAGGTGCCGATTAGTGTATAGATAAATGTCGTTCTTCCAAGTAACTTCCAACCAATAAAAAATATAGGGATATTTAAAATTAAGTTTGAGTAAGAAGGATCAAACTTAAATAGAAAATACAATAATAGTGTAATACCGGTAAATCCACCTTCTGCAAGGTGATTTTCAATATTGATATTCACAATACCGAAAGAAAAAATAGCGGAACCGATTAAAATGAAAATGATATTTCGAATCTTCAAATTTGATGTCATATAGAAATCCCCCTAATTATGTAAATGGTATTGCTCTGTTGAAACGGTAAAAACATAATGACAAGTAATTTCTAGTTGTTAGTAAAACTAAAGGAGTCTATAAAAATGATTGGTCTGGGCTAATCTTTTGCAAAAATCGCAAAAGAAGTTTCACTTTACCCCGTTCCAACGGCTGGTAGGAGATAAAGCGCTGAAGAAGGTCGAACCAGCCGTAGGAACCCGATTGGTTCAACTAATCTTTTGCAAAAATCGCAAAAGAAGTTTCACTTTATTATATTCTATCCAAAAAAGGGTAGCAAATAGGTGTTTGGCGGGGAATAATATTTGTCAAATCGCGATGAATTGGCTAACATGAAAGAGGAAGGATTAGAGGTGAATTGTATGGAAGCAAAAACGATGAAGGATATGCAGAAAGAAGTAGATGCATATATTGGTCAGTTTAAAGAAGGTTATTTCAGTCCACTTGCAATGATGGCTCGTTTAACGGAAGAAATGGGGGAGCTTGCAAGAGAGGTGAATCATTATTATGGTGAGAAACCGAAGAAAACAACTGAAACAGAACGTAGTATTGAAGAAGAGCTTGGAGATGTATTATTTGTTATGATTTGTATGGCAAATAGTTTAAATATTGATTTAGAAACAGCGCATAACATTGTAATGAATAAATTTAATACTCGCGATAAAGATCGCTGGACACGTATTGATGAGGGAGAGAAAGAATAATGAAAGAAATTAAAGTAATTATCGCTGGACCAAGAGGACGTATGGGACATGAAGCAGTCCTTCTTATGGAAAGAACGGAACATTTTAATTTAGTAGCAGCAGTAGATTATAAACATGGCGGAGAGAAAATTTCAGATTTACCAGGCATGCCAGCGCTAAATGCACCTGTTTACGCAGATTTACATACTTGTTTAGAAGAAGTAGAAGCTGATGTGTTGTTAGATTTAACAACACCAGAAGTTGGGAAACAACACGTAACACTAGCAGTTGAGCGTGGACTTCGTTCTGTTATTGGTACAACTGGATTTACAGAAGAAGAACTAAAACAATTAACAGAGACTGCAAAAGAAAAAGCAGTAGGAACAATTATCGCTCCTAACTTTGCAATTGGTGCAGTTCTTATGATGAAATTCTCACAAATGGCAGCGAAGTATTTCCAAGATGTTGAAGTAATTGAATTGCATCATGATCAAAAGTTAGATGCACCATCTGGTACAGCAGTAAAAACAGTAGAATTAATTCGTCAAAATCGTGAATCAAAGCAGCAAGGCCATCCAAATGAAGTAGAACAACTAGAAGGTGCTCGTGGTGCAAATGTAGACGGCATTCACATTCATAGTGTACGTTTACCAGGACTTATCGCACACCAAGAAGTAATGTTTGGTGGAGATGGACAAATGTTAACGGTTCGCCATGATTCATTTAATCGTGCATCATTTATGTCTGGTGTAAAACTATCAATTGAGACAGTAATGAATCTAGATCATCTTGTGTACGGTTTAGAAAACATTATCGACTAAAGGGGAGACAACGGATGAAAATTGCCTTAATCGCACATGACAAAAAGAAAAATGACATGGTTTCGTTTGCATACGCATATAAACCAATTTTTGAACAACATGAATTATTTGCAACAGGAACGACAGGACTTCGTATTATGGAGGCAACTGGTTTAGTTGTAACAAGATATCAATCGGGTCCTCTTGGTGGCGATCAAGAAATTGGTGCCATGATTGCAAAAAACGATATGGATATGGTGATTTTTTTCCGAGATCCACTAACTGCTCAGCCGCATGAACCAGATGTAAATGCATTACTTCGTTTATGTGATGTATATGCGATTCCACTTGCAACAAATATGGCAAGTGCTGAAATGTTAATGCACGCATTAGAGCGAGGAGATTTAGATTACCGCAAGTTTAGAAAATGAGGGGAACAATTATGAGTGGATTACATATATTAGCGTTTGGTGCTCATGCCGATGATGTTGAAATCGGCATGGCTGGTACCATTGCTAAATATACGAAGCAAGGGTATGAAGTAGGTATTTGTGATTTAACAGAAGCTGATCTTTCTTCTAATGGAACGATAGAGTTAAGAAAAGAAGAAGCTAAGGCGGCAGCTCGTATAATGGGAGTAAAAACGAGACTAAATTTAGCGATGCCAGACCGTGGTTTGTATATGAAAGAAGAATATATACGTGAAATTGTAAAGGTGATTCGTACATATAAACCAAAACTAGTTTTTGCGCCGTATTATGAAGATCGTCATCCAGATCATGCAAATTGTGCAAAACTTGTGGAAGAAGCTATTTTTTCAGCGGGAATTCGTAAATATATGCCAGAGGTTCCACCACATCGTGTGGAGTCTTTTTATCATTATATGATTAATGGTTTTCATAAACCGAATTTCTGTATAGATATAAGTGAGTACGTATCGCAAAAAGTGGAAGCATTAGAAGCGTATGAAAGTCAGTTTTCAACAGGGAGTGATGGTGTGAAAACGCCGTTAACAGAAGGTTACGTTGAAACTGTAGTCGCTCGTGAGAAAATGTTTGGAAAAGAAGTTGGAGTCTTATATGCCGAAGGATTTATGAGTAAGAAACCGGTTTTATTACATGCTGATTTAATAGGGGGATGTAAATGAAATTAAAAATAGGTATTACATGTTATCCTTCTGTAGGTGGTTCTGGAGTTGTTGGAACAGAATTAGGAAAGCAATTAGCGGAGCGTGGGCATGAAATTCATTTTATTACATCGGGTTTACCATTCCGGTTAAATAAAGTGTATCCAAACATTTATTTTCATGAAGTGACGGTAAATCAATACTCTGTATTTCAATATCCACCATACGATTTAGCGTTAGCGAGTAAAATGGCAGAGGTTGCACAAAGAGAAAACCTAGACATTTTACATGTGCATTACGCAATACCACATGCCATTTGTGCTTATTTAGCGAAACAAATGATTGGAGAGCGTATTAAAATTGTTACAACCTTGCATGGAACAGATATTACTGTGTTAGGTTCCGACCCTTCGTTAAATAATTTAATTCGTTTTGGTATTGAGCAATCCGATGTTGTGACGGCTGTCTCGCATTCATTAATTAACGAAACGCATGAGCTTGTCAAACCAAATAAAGACATTCAAACAGTATATAATTTTATAGATGAACGTGTATATTTCAAGCGTGATATGACTCAATTAAAGAAAGAATACGGTATAAGTGAGAGTGAAAAGATACTCATTCATATTTCAAATTTCCGTAAAGTGAAACGTGTGCAAGATGTAGTGCAGGCATTTGCTAAAATTGTTACAGAAGTAAATGCGAAGTTGCTTCTTGTTGGAGATGGACCAGAATTTTGCACGATTTTACAGTTAGTGAAAAATCTACATATTGAAGATCGCGTCTTATTCTTAGGGAAGCAAGATAATGTTGCAGAGCTACTAGCGATGAGTGATTTAATGTTGCTTTTATCAGAGAAGGAGAGTTTTGGTCTTGTTTTATTAGAAGCGATGGCGTGTGGTGTACCTTGTATCGGAACAAGGGTTGGGGGTATTCCAGAAGTCATTCAACATGGTGAAACAGGATATTTATGTGAAGTTGGTGATCCAACAGGAGTGGCAAATCAAGCCATCCAGCTATTAAAGGATGAAGAACTTCACCGTAATATGGGAGAGCGAGCAAGAGCAAGTGTTTACGAACAGTTCCGCTCTGAAAAAATCGTCTCACAATATGAAACGATTTATTATGATGTACTAAGGGATGACAAAAATGGAAAGATTTAAAAAAGCTAGTTCTATTATTGAGACTTTAAAGCAACAAGGACATGAGGCTTACTTTGTTGGCGGGAGCGTACGAGATCTTATTATCGACAGACCGATTGGAGATATTGATATTGCGACATCTGCTTTACCAGAAGAAGTAATGGGAATATTTCCGAGGCATGTTCCTGTTGGTCTTGAGCATGGAACTGTAATTGTAGTAGAAAATGGTGAACCTTATGAGGTAACCACTTTTCGAACAGAGAGCGAATATGAAGATTTTCGAAGACCTAGCAGTGTTCAATTTGTTCGTTCATTAGAAGAGGATTTGAAACGTCGTGATTTCACAATGAATGCAATTGCTATGACAGAAGAAGGCGAAATGGTTGATTTATTTGCTGGACAGGAAGCGATTCAAAAGAGAGAGATTGTGACAGTTGGAAATGCTGCGGATCGTTTTCAAGAAGACGCCCTGCGAATGATGCGTGGTATTCGGTTCGTAAGTACGTTAGGGTTTTCTTTAGAAAATAACACGAAACAAGCAATTGAAACATATGGGAATTTGCTGGAACATATAGCAATTGAGAGAATTACAGTGGAGTTTGAGAAGCTGTTAACTGGCACATATTGTGTGAAGGGTTTGCAAGAATTAGTAGAAACGAAGCTGTTCTCTCATCTGCCATATTTACAAATGTCAGAAGAGAGATTGGTAAAAGCTACGCAGTATAAATGGGATTCTTTTGAAACAGACATTGAGGCATGGGCATTTTTCTTATATTGTATCGGGGAAGAACATCCATCTGTCTTTTTACGTCAATGGAAGTTTTCGAATAAAAAAATAAAAGATATCGTCGCAGTTTTATTAACAATCCGTACGAGAAAGGAGAAGGATTGGGATACAGTCCTTCTATATAAAACGGGAATTCATATCGCTGAAATGGCAGAAAGAGTATATGAGGCGATGATTGAAAGCTATGACAATACATCTGTGAAACGAGTACAAACGTTGTTTGAAGTATTACCAATCAAGAGTCGACAAGAAATGAATGTGACGGGGAATGATTTATTAAACTGGGCAAATAAAAAGCCAGGTCCGTGGGTTGCTGAAATGATTCAAAACATTGAGGAAGCAATCGTACAAGGAAACGTAGTTAATGAGAAAG
Source organism: Bacillus sp. Brlt_9 (assembly GCF_051948935.1). Lineage (NCBI taxonomy): Bacteria > Bacillati > Bacillota > Bacilli > Caryophanales > Bacillaceae > Bacillus > Bacillus sp. Brlt_9. The sequence goes on from NZ_JAYJLO010000001.1 coordinate 386,806, forward strand.
AGTGTATAAGGGAGTGGCTGCAAGAATGCAATCTACTATAAGAAAGCAGTTATTACAAGTTTTTTCAGAAGCGGATGGCGAGTTTGTATCTGGCCAAACGATTAGTGATAAACTTGGTTGTTCAAGAACCGCTGTGTGGAAACATATGGAGGACCTTCGGAATGAGGGATATGAACTTGAAGCTGTGCGTCGATTAGGTTATCGAATTGCAGGTAAGCCAGACAAAGTAACTGCTAATGAAATTCAGTTAGGGCTACAAACGAAACATATTGGTAGAACGGTATATTTTGAAGAAACTGTTGAATCTACGCAGCATATTGCAGCCAAACTTGCTTATGAAGGCGCAGAAGAAGGAACAATTGTTGTGGCAGAAGAACAAACATCGGGCAGAGGTCGTTTAAGCAGAAAATGGTATTCACCAAAAGGAACAGGAATTTGGATGAGTATTATTTTACGTCCATCGATTCCGGTTCATCATGCACCACAACTTACTTTGTTAGCAGCTGTTAGCGTTGCACAAGCAATTGAAAAGTGCACGGGTGTAAACGTAGGAATAAAATGGCCAAATGATATTTTAATTCAAGGTAAAAAGGCTGTAGGGATATTAACAGAAATGCAGGCGGATCCTGATAAAATTAATGCTGTCATTATGGGTATTGGTATTAATGCGAATCAAAAGCAAGAACATTTTGATGAGGAAATTCAGCATATTGCTACTTCTTTAGCAATTGAATCTGGTAAGCCGATTGTTCGCGCGGAGCTTATGCAACAAATCTTTTTACAACTAGAAAAATTATATGAAGAGTATTTACAAAATGGTTTCTCTGTCATTAAAATTCTTTGGGAAAGTTACGCTGTGAGCATCGGGAAAGAAATTACCGCTCGAATGATGAGAGAGACGATTACAGGGGTAGCAAAAGGAATTACAGAGGATGGTGTATTGCTTCTAGAGGACCACGAAGGAAAAGTACATCACATTCATTCTGCGGATATCGAAATTAAGTAAAAGAAGTTCCTTTTTGGAACTTCTTTTTATTTGACTATTACTTTGCCTTCCATTCCTTTCAGAAGATGGTACCGGCATATTAATTCATATGTACCAGTATTTTTAGGTTTTACGGTAATGTTTTTTTCTTTTCCTGACTCGACTACGACGTCAATGCCGAGTTTTTTTACTGTAAAGGTGTGCTCGCTTTTACCTTTGTTTTTCAAAAGAAAGGTTGTGGATTGTTCAATCGGAATCGTGACGACATTAGGGTTAAAGTAATCATCATTCAGTTCAACTTCAATGACTTTCGTTGCATCGATAGGTTGTGTTACGACGTTAACTGAGGCAAATGCATGGAAGGAGCTAAAAGTTATCATCCCTACAATTATCACAAGTAGACCGGTGAATCGAAATAACCATTTGTTCATAGACATTCGTAATTCTCCTTTTGTAAGTACTTTCCCCAATTAACCTGCATCATTAGTTCACGAGTTATACAATGCGTGTAAAAAAGCTGTTTCTCCTTTCTATAAGTGCGTTAATTGTAAAAATTTCACATACCGTAATGGGGATAAAAATTATTTTTTCAAAAAAATGTAGTAATTCCTTTTTGGAGTTTGCTATAATTAGTTCGAATGTGGGCAGTATCAGATCGAACTGCACCATGATTCGAAGCAATATGAAAAATAATAACTTGGATTCTGCCTTGATCCAATAACGGACTGGGACAGAGGGATGAATAATGCCGACTAACACACAACCCTTCTGCCCTTTTATGGCCAGAGGGGTTTTTTATATGATTTCGGCCATCTCCTCTCTCCTGCATAAAGGAGGAGTAGTTTTTGAAAACAAAAACAGATTTTTTGAAAATGAAAGAGCAAGGTGAGCCGATTACAATGCTAACGGCGTATGATTACCCATCTGCTAAGTTAGCAGAAGAAGCTGAAGTTGATATGATTCTAGTTGGAGATTCCCTTGGGATGGTTGTGCTCGGCTACGATTCAACAGTACCTGTAACAGTAGAGGATATGATTCATCATACGAAAGCTGTACGCCGAGGAGCGAAAGAGACGTTTATTGTAACTGATATGCCATTTATGTCGTACCATGTGTCGCTGCAAGATACGATGGTGAATGCACGCCGCATCGTTCAAGAAAGTGGTGCTCATGCACTGAAGGTAGAAGGTGCAGGGGAAGTGGTATCAACGATTCATTACTTGACGAACGCGGGAATTCCTGTCGTGGCGCACTTAGGCTTAACTCCTCAATCTGTAGGAGTACTAGGTGGGTATAAAGTACAAGGAAAAGATGCTGAAAGTGCAAGGAAATTAATAGAAGATGCGAAGAGATGTGAGGAAGCTGGTGCAATTGCGCTTGTGTTAGAATGTGTGCCAATGCAATTAGCGGAATTAATTTCGAAGCAATTAACAATTCCGACGATTGGAATTGGAGCAGGGAAAAAAGTAGATGGGCAAGTACTTGTTTATCATGATCTTATCTCATACGGCGTAAATCGTGTTCCGAAATTCGTGAAGCAATATACGTCTGTTCAAGGGGAGATTGTGCGAGGGATTTCACAATACGTTACTGAAGTAAAGACAGGGCAATTTCCAGAAGAAAAACATTCATTCACAATGAAAGAGGAAGAGTGCTTAGCGTTATACGGAGGAAAACAATAATGAAAATCGTAACTACAGTGCAAGAGATGCAGCAAATTACAAAAGAACTGCATGCAAGTGGAAAAAGTATTGGTTTTGTCCCAACGATGGGTTATTTACATGAAGGGCATGCGACTTTATTACGTCAGGCAAGAAAAGAAAATGAAATTGTAGTGTTAAGCGTGTTTGTTAATCCGCTACAGTTTGGACCGAATGAAGATTTAGATCGATACCCTCGTGATATTGATAGAGATGAAAATGTAGCAAAAGAAAACGGTGTAGATTATTTATTTTATCCGAGCGTAGAAGAAATGTATCCAGTAGAACAAACGACAACAGTAGAAGTTGTGAAGCGTACCGATGTATTATGTGGCAAACAAAGACCTGGTCATTTCGCTGGTGTTGCGACTGTACTAATGAAACTATTTAATATTACATTACCAACGCGTGCTTATTTCGGTATGAAAGATGCGCAGCAAGTTGCTGTTATTGAAGGATTTGTCGCTGATTTTAATATTCCGGTTACGATCGTACCAGTAGATATTGTAAGGGAAGAAGACGGATTAGCGAAGAGTTCTCGTAACGTGTATTTATCACAAGAAGAGCGTGAAGAGGCCCCTCAATTATACCGCAGTCTATGTGTAGCGAAGGAGAGAATTGAGGCAGGCGAACGTAATGCAGAAATCATTACAACTCTTGTGAAAGAGTATATTGAGACGTATACGAAAGGCACTGTAGATTATGTTGATTTATATGCTTATCCTTCACTACAAGAAATGGATGAAATTGAAGGACGAATTATTTTAGCGATCGCAGTTAAATTTGAGAATGTACGATTAATTGACAATATAACATTAACGGTTGAATAAGGGGGAGCATCTATGTTTCGCACAATGATGAGAGCGAAGTTACACCGCGCAACAGTAACAGAAGCAAATTTAAATTATGTAGGTAGTATTACAATTGATGAAGATTTAATGGATGCAGTAAATATTGTAGAAAATGAAAAAGTACAAATTGTAAATAACAATAATGGTGCTCGCTTAGAGACATATGTTATTAAGGGAGAACGCGGTAGCGGTGTTGTTTGTTTAAATGGTGCAGCTGCAAGGCTTGTACAGCCTGGAGATAAAGTTATTATTATTTGCTACGGTTTAGTGGCAGAAGAAAATATTCATAAACAAGAGCCGAAAATTGCAGTATTAGATGATGAGAATAAAATTATTGAAATGTTAGGTGCTGAAAAAGCGGGTACGATCTTATAAGTAAGAAGGCTATCTCTATTACGGAGATAGCTTTTTTGTGCATCTTTTCATTAAGATGAGATAAAACGTGGTATAGTAACATTATATAATTTTGTGTTTGATAGGTAAGAAATTGAGGTGTTACATATATGAGTAAGCGTTATGTCGTTGTGGATTTAGAAACGACAGGGAACTCCTGGAAGGATGGGAAGGATAAAATTACCCAAATTGCAGCTGTTGTAGTGGAAGATGGAGAGATATTAGAGATTTTTTCATCTTTTATTAATCCGAAGAGAGAGATTCCGCCATTTATTACAGAACTAACAGGGATTGATGAGAGTATGGTTAAGCAAGCCCCGTTATTTCAAGATGTAGCCCCGATGGTTGTTGAGCTATTACAAGGTGCAGCTTTCGTTGCACATAACGTTCACTTTGATTGGAATTTTTTAACGGAAGAATTAAGGCAGGCTGGATATACAGAAGTACATTGTCCTAAAGTTGATACAGTCGAATTGGCGCAAATTCTTTTGCCGACGGCTGATAGTTATAAATTACGTGATTTAGCTAAACAACATGAATTAGAGCACGATCAACCGCATCGTGCGGATAGCGATGCTCTTGCAACAGCGGAATTGTTTTTACAATTTTTAAATGAAATTGAAGAGTTACCACTTGTCACCTTACAATCGCTTTATGAATTGAGCGATGTTTTTCAAAGTGATATAGCGGATGTACTTTCTGAAAATATTTTAAAGAAAATGATGCATGGTAAAAAAGAGGCAGAGGGGTATGAAGTGTATCGAAACATTGCGCTTCGAAAACGGAATTATTCTTTAAACCTCAGTGAAACGTGTTCATTAAAATTTGATGCTTTCTTGCATAAGACAGTTGAGAAACTTGAATTGAATATGCCAAAGTTTGAAAAAAGAGAAAGCCAACAAATTATGATGAAGGAAATATATACAGCACTAAGAGATTCTAGGTTTTCGCTAATTGAAGCAGGAACAGGAACAGGGAAGACTCTTGCATATTTACTTCCGAGTATTTATTTTGCAACGAAAAAAGAGGAACCTGTCATCATAAGTACCCAAACAGTGCAACTGCAACAACAAATACTAGAAAAAGAAATTCCATTATTACAGAAAATAATGCCATTTTCATTTGAAGTAGCTCTTTTGAAAGGAAGAAAGCATTATCTTTGTCTGCATAAATTTGAATATGCTTTGCAAGAGGAAGAGAAAAATTATGATATGGCGCTCACAAAGGCAAAAATTTTAGTATGGTTATTGCAAACGGAAACTGGCGATCGAGATGAATTAAATATTCCTGAGGGCGGAAAGTTACTTTGGAACCGTATTTGTAGCGATGTACATAGTCCAGGCGGGATGCAAAGCAACTGGTATAGCCGTTGTTTTTATCAACGTGCAAAGAATAAAGCGTTATTTGCAGATATCGTTATTACAAATCATGCGTTATTATTTCAAGATTTTTCAAGTGAAGAACCACTATTTGCTTCATGTGAACATATTATTTTTGATGAGGCTCATCATATTGAGGAAGCGGCGAGTAGAACGTTAGGTGAACAGTTCTCCTGTATGTATTTCCAGCTAGTTTTATCTCGTCTTGGTACGCTAGAAACAGATGATGTACTTTCTAAAGTATATAAAATGATGAAAAAATCAGAGCAAGCCTCTCGTTCCACTTTCCGTATGGTGAGTCATAGTTTGAAGGAATTGAAATTTGATGCGGATGAGCTATTCCAAATGCTACGTGCTTTTATCTTTAAGCAAACAAAGCAGGAACAAGGGATAAGCAATATGCCACTCATTTATCGATATAACACGGAAGTAGAGAAAGGTAAGTTATGGGATAGCATTACCGAGTTAACAAATCGTTTTGTATACGATGTAAGAAAATTGTTAACTACACTTGAGAAGCAAGTTGATATATTGCAAAGTAAATTAGAATGGGAGATGCATGTTGTTACAGGTGAATTTATGCATTTAATTGAGTTGTTGAGAAAGATGGAACAATCTTTACAATTACTCATTTTAGAAAAAAATTCATACGTGACATGGATGGAAACTGAAACGAAGGGAACCATTCATTCAACCGTTTTATATGCACAGCCTGTTCATATTGGTGAAAGATTTGCGGATGAATTTTTAACACAGAAAAAAAGTGTTATTTTCACATCAGCAACGTTAACAGTAAATGATTCGTTTGACTATATAAAAGAGGAGCTAGGTTTACATGATTTTGCTCCAAATACATTACAAGTCCCGTCACCATTCCGTTTTGAAGAACAGATGAAATTAATGGTTTCAACGGATGTGCCTTTTATTAAGCAAGCAAGTAATGAAGAATATATTGAATCTGTATCGGCACATATTGCAAAAATAGCGAAAGCTACAAAAGGTAGAATGCTCGTTTTATTCACTTCATATGAAATGTTGAAAGAAGCGTATACGAATTTGAAAAATGATGATGAATTAGAAGGGTATTTATTATTAACGCAAAGTGTGAATAATAAGAGCCGAAGTCGTCTCATCCGTAAATTTCAAGAATTCGATAAATCGATTTTATTAGGAACAAGTAGTTTTTGGGAAGGGATAGATATACCTGGAGATGCACTTAGTTGTCTTGTTATTGTCCGGCTGCCCTTTACTCCTCCTCATCAACCGATGATGGAAGCAAAAGGAGAGTGGTTAAAAAATCAAGGAGAGGACGTATTCGCTAAGTTAGCACTTCCGCAAGCCATACTGCGTTTCAAGCAAGGATTTGGTCGTCTTATTAGAACAAGTACAGATACCGGAACAGTATTTGTATTAGATCGTCGTTTGACGAGCGCTTCCTATGGAAAACGATTTTTACAATCAATCCCAACTGTCCCGCTCTATGAAGGCCCTCTAGTAGAATTGTTAGAACAAATTAAAGGGACAGCCAACTGAATAAAATTGGAAGAAAAAATACGCCTGAAGTACGTTTAAACTTCAGGCGTAAAAAATGTGGGTAGGAGGAATTTTATTTTTCTTACTTCTTGTATACAAAATGTATTGGTTTTCGACTTGAAACCTTTTTTTGCAGTACATGTCCTGCTATAATAGATGGGTGATGAAGCAGGGGTTGTAAAGAATGTACTCTTATTGTAACCGCATTGCGTTCTTCTATAATTAGAAATTTTTGTGTAACGGAGGAGTTTTTTCATGGATAAGAAAATCGAAGTCCTATCAACGACGCGTATTAAATATTCGTCTGACTTGTATAAAATTGTTGATAGTTTGAATCGTACGTTAAAAGAGCAGGACCTCATGTTCGGATTAGCATTAGACGAAAAAGATAAAGAAACAGCTGTATTTACGATTTACAGAACGTAGTGATACAATGAAAAAGTGGATCTTTGCAATCGTTATCGTAATCGTTGCTAGCGGAATATATGGGGCGTATGTTTACAATAAAGCAATGGAAAAGAAAATCCCTAAAGAGGCAAAATCTGTAGAAATTGCGAAAGAAAAGGCAAAGCTTACAAAAGTAAAATCTGTTGATTATTATAACGGAGAATCTTCATATACAGTCGTACAAGGTACAGATGAAAAAGGAGAACAACTTATCGTTTGGGTGCCTAATAAAAAAGGGGAAACTATAGTAAGGAAAAAGAGCGAAGGTATTTCTGAAAAAGATGCTTTACAAAGAACGATTGAACAAGTCGGAGATGACAGTAAAGAACCCAAAAGTAAGCCTAAAGAAATTTTAAAAGTAAAATTAGGCTTTGAAAATAATATACCACTATGGGAAGTTACATATATTGATGATGACAATCGTTATAGTTATTACTATCTTGCATTTGAAGATGGTCAGTTTTTACGACGATACAGCATTGAAAAATAGATGTAGGGGGAACTACAAATGAAATTAGCAAAGCGAGTAGCTGCTTTAACACCATCTGCAACTTTAGAAATTACAGCAAAGGCACAAGCATTAAAAGCAGAAGGTCATGATGTAATTGGATTAGGAGCAGGAGAACCTGACTTTAATACGCCAGAACATATTATGAATGCTGCACATAAAGCGATGTTAGAAGGACATACGAAGTATACACCAACAGGTGGATTACAAGCGTTAAAACAAGAAATTGTGAAGAAGTTTACTCGCGATCAAGGAATTGCGTATGATCCGTCTGAAATTATTGTATGTAACGGCGCAAAGCATGCATTATATACATTATTCCAAGTGTTACTTGATGAAGGAGATGAAGTTATCATCCCTACGCCTTACTGGGTAAGTTATCCGGAACAAGTAAAGCTTGCTGGTGGTAAGCCAGTTTATGTAGAAGGCCTTGAAGACAATGAATACAAAATTACAGCGAAGCAGCTGCGTGAGGCAATTACAGAGAAAACGAAAGCAGTTATTATTAATTCACCGAGCAATCCAACAGGAATGATTTACAGCAAAGAAGAATTACAACAGCTTGGAGAAGTATGTTTAGAACACGATATTTTAATCGTTTCAGATGAAATTTATGAAAAGTTAATTTATGGTGGAGCAGAATATACTTCGGTTGCCCAGCTTTCTAATGCATTAAAAGAACAAACACTTATTATTAATGGTGTATCTAAATCTCATTCTATGACAGGATGGCGTATTGGATATGCAGCAGGAAATAAGCAGCTTATTAAAGCGATGACGAACTTAGCGAGTCATAGTACGTCAAACCCTACTTCAATCGCTCAATACGGCGCAATTGCGGCATATGCAGGCTCACAAGAACCTGTAGAAACAATGCGTCAAGCATTTGAAGAGAGATTAAACATTATTTATGATAAATTAATTCAAATCCCTGGCTTTACTTGCATTAAACCACAAGGTGCATTTTACTTATTCCCTAATGTAAAAGAAGCTGTAGCTTTATCAGGATACGAAAACGTTGATGATTGGGCAAAAGCTTTATTAGAAGAGGAAAAAGTGGCTCTTGTACCAGGTACAGGATTTGGTGCTCCGAATAACGTTCGCTTATCATATGCGACATCTCTTGAACAAGTAGAGAAAGCATTAGAACGCATTCATACGTTTATGAAAAGTAAAGTGCAAGCTTAACCCTAATATTTTATGAACGCAATACAAAAAACCTTCCTACATAATAGGGAGGTTTTTTTGACGAATTGTGGCAAAAAGAAATAGCGAAAGGTGTGTTATACTAGAGAGCGAGGTGTTTGGTGATGAAAAAGAAAATGATGTTACAGTGGTTTGAGCAGGGAAGCATTGCAATTCCAAAATTACTTATGATGCATTATAAAAAATTAGGGTTAAATGAAACGGAATTTATGGTTGTACTTCATGTACACACATTTTTAGAATCGGGCAATACGTTTCCGACTCCGTCAGAGATTTCAGAACGGATGACAATTAGTGAAATGAAATGTATGGAAGTCATTCAGACGTTGATTCAAAAAGGTTTTTTATCACTAGAAGGTGGACAAAGATCAGAAGCGATGATGTGTGAAAGTTATTCTTTACAACCGCTTTGGGAAAAAATATTGCATTTCTTAATGAATGAATCAATAGAGGAAGAACAAAAAGAAATAAAACAATTGCAAGTAAATTTATATACAGTATTTGAAAAAGAATTTGGAAGACCACTTTCTCCATTTGAATGTGAGACGTTAGGAATGTGGGAAGATCAAGATCAACATCATCCGAATTTAATTCAAGCGGCCCTCAGGGAAGCTGTAATGAGTGGTAAGCTTAATTTCCGATATATTGATCGTATTTTATTTGAGTGGAAAAAGAATGGTATTAAAACAGTAGATCAAGCCCAAAACCAAGGACGAAAATTTAGAGCAAATCAACAACGAACGCAGCAAACGACAAAACAAGAGACGAAATTTACTGGGAAAGTACCTTTTTATAATTGGTTGGAGCAGTAATGTAGGAGGCAGTATATGTTAAATAAAACGCAAATTCGCTATTGTTTAGACACAATGGCGGATATGTACCCAGAAGCACATTGTGAACTAATTCATGATAATCCATTTGAACTAGTAATCGCGGTAGCATTATCTGCACAATGTACAGATGTACTTGTAAATAAAGTGACGAAAAATTTATTTCAAAAATATAAAACGCCAGAAGATTATTTAAGTGTTTCCCTAGAAGAGTTACAACAAGATATACGTTCTATTGGGTTGTATAGAAATAAAGCAAAAAACATTCAAAAATTGTGCCGAATGTTGCTGGATGATTATAACGGAAAAGTTCCAGAAGACCGTGACGAGCTGACGAAATTACCAGGAGTAGGGAGAAAAACAGCAAATGTAGTTGTTTCGGTAGCATATGGTATTCCGGCAATTGCTGTTGATACGCATGTAGAGAGAGTAAGTAAACGGTTAGCGATTTGTAGATGGAAAGATTCCGTGTTAGAAGTAGAAAAGACATTAATGAAGAAAGTTCCGATGGATGAATGGAGCGTTACACATCACCGTATGATTTTCTTTGGACGTTATCACTGTAAAGCACAGCGACCACAATGTGAAGAGTGCCCTTTACTAGAAGTATGTCGTGAAGGAAAGAAGCGAATGAAGGGGAAATAAAGGATGGAGCGAGTTATAGAAATACCGAAAGAGTTTCGGTGCTTACCATTTTTTAAAGCAAGTATACATTCGGTTGTGTATTATACAGAACAGCCTTTTGAAGAAATCATACAAAATACTTACTTTATATATGATATGGAAAGACAATATGAGCCGTGGAATGAAATTGAAAATAGTATTCCAGTACTATTGAATGTATGGAAAAGTAAGCATGAAGATATTGCTACACTATTTCGAAACAGAAATAAGCAAGAAGCTGAAGGCCCAATGATTCTTTTTGCAGCACATTTGCTTTCAATTGTATATTGGCTAAATGAGCAACCTGTTCAAAGTTTGAATGAAATGGAAGATTACACGAGCAAATTGGAAGTACAACCAGTTAATTTTATGGAGCGATATTCGTTCATTATAAAGAAACCAAATAATTATCATTCTTATATTCAGTTAGCACAGTTGTATATTGAAATAGAAAAGTTATATGTAAAGAAAATGATAACAAAAAAGAAGTCCTTTTCTCGTTAAGAGAAAAGGACTTCTTTTTTGTATTAAGATTCTGTTGTAACAACATTTCCGTCTGCGTGAGGTGTATCTCCTCCGGTATTTTGTTGTTGCTCTTGCTCTTGTTTTTGCTGTTCTTCTTCAGCTTTCTTTTTGGCAGCCTCTTCTTCAGCTTTCTTTCTAGCAGCTTCTTCTTCGGCTTTCTTTTTAGCGGCTTCTTCTTCAGCAGCCTTTTTCTGAGCTTCTTCTTGTTGTTTACGTTGTTGCTCTTGTTGCTGCTCTTGTTGTTTACGCTGTTCTTCAGCAGCCTTTTTCTGAGCCTCTTCTTGTTTTAATTTATCTTCATTAGCTTTTTTCTGAGCGTCCTCATCAGCTTTCTTTTTAGCAGCTTCTTCTTCGGCTTTCTTTTTAGCAGCCTCATCTTCAGTTTTCTTCGCGTCTGGAGTTCCGCCAGGCGCAGTGAAGGATGCTCCAACTGCTGGGCTTGTTCCAGTACCTTTTTTCGCTACTACGGAGAAACTGTAAGTAACGCCTGGTTTAATACCACCAAGAGTAGCTGTTGTACCTTTTACTGATAAACTACCACTTGAACCGTCAGTCGCTTTATAGCTTGCTGCATACGCATCAACTGCTGCTGGTCCAGACCAGTTTAGTGTAACTGTGCTAGCGCCATCGAAAGTGACATTCAGACCACTAGGTGCATCTACTTTAATTTGTTTAATTGCATCTTTCTTAGCACCTTTTACGTACAATTCACCATTTAGCTCTTGTACAGAAGAAGGGCGTTCGAAACGAGATTTATCTGTAGCGAATTTGCTCATCATTACTTGGAACATTTGCTGTGCAATTCGAGTATAACGATCACTAATGTAGTTTTCTGGGCCATTTTTTTCGTAACCAGTCCATACTGCCATTGTATATTGCGGTGTATATCCAGCGAACCAGCTATCTCTGTTTGCATCAGCTGGAATACCGTATTTTTTTATAGCGTCTTCGTCAAAGTTTTGTGTTCCTGTTTTACCTGCTACGTCAATACCTGAAACGTATGCTGTTGGACCTGTACCACCAGAACCAGGTTTTACTACGTCACGAAGAACGTCAGTCACCATGTAAGCTGTATAGTCTTGCATTGCACGTTGTTCTTTCGGTTTAAAACTTTTCTTTTTCCCGTCTGGGAAGATGACTTCTTTTACGAAGTGAGGCTTATTATACACACCGTCATTGCCAAATGCGGCATACGCCCCAGCTACTTGTAATGGAGAACTATCGTTACTACCAATTGCTGTTGATTCATATGTTTTGCCGTCTTTAAATGTCATACCTAAGCCTTCAGCAAACGCTTGTGACTTAGGAAGACCAACCGCTTGAGCTGTTTTTAAAGCCGGAATGTTTAATGATTTTTTCAGTGCTTCACGTAGTGAAACGTCACCTTTGTAACTATTTGTTGCATTTCGTATTTTTTTACCATTGGAGTACGTATACTCTGAGTCATTTAATTGATGGTATGTAGACCATTGTAAATTCTCAATTGCTGGTCCGTAGTCGAAAATTGGTTTCATTGTTGAACCGACTTGGCGTTTTAAATCAGTGGCCATATTATGACCTTTGAAAGTAGACTTACTTTCTTTACGCCCAGCTCCAATTGCTCGAACTTCTCCAGATTGTGTATCCATAAATACGAATGATCCTTGGAATTGATCGTTTGGATACTTAATAAGATTGCCATCCATAATTTTTTCAGCATAATCTTGAGCATCTTGATCAAGTGTTGTATGAATCGTTAAACCATCGGAACCAATATTTACATCAGGATATTCTTTTTCAACTTCTTTTACAACAGCATCTAAAAATGCTTGATACTTCATCTCTGTTACTTCTGAAGATGGTTGAAGACCCTCAGTTACAGAGATTTTCATTGCGTTATTCATTTCATCCTTTGTTATGTAACCATGTCGATTCATTAATGATAATACGACGTTACGACGTTGTGTAGCCCGTTCAACGTTGTCTTGTTTTGTTGGATCATAAATATTAGGACCTTGGGGTAAGCCTGCAAGCATTGCAGCTTCATGTAACTGTAAGTCTTTTAAATCTTTGTCATAATATTTTTTTGCTGCTGTTGCAATACCGTACGAACGGTTACCTAAGTTAATCTTATTTAAGTACATTTCTAAAATTTCATGTTTAGAATATTGTTGCTCTAATTTGTAAGATAGGTACCATTCTTGCACTTTTCTCTTTGCAGTTTTGTCCATCGTTAGAAAATAGTTTTTGACTACTTGTTGTGTAATCGTACTACCACCTTGAGACCCGAATCCTCCAGTGACATTTTCCATAACTGCTTTTGTAGTTCGTTTAAAATCAATCCCATTATGATCATAGAAACGTGAATCCTCAGTTGCAAGGAATGCATTTTCAACTACTTTTGGAATTTGATCATACGTAACGTGGGTTCGTTTTTCAGCACCGTATTCATAGAAAAAGTTCCCATTCTTATCAAGAAACTTTGTTGATAAAGGATTAACAAGTTTTGATTTGTCTAATTTTGGAGCATCCTTTACCATAACAAAGAAAGCGGAAACGCCAGCTACAAGACCAACGATACCAAGAAGTAGACAACCTATAAGGAATTTTTTAAAAAAGGAGCCTTTTTTCTTTGGTTTTTTCTCTGTATTTGTTTCTTGCTTTTGATTTTTTACATGATTTCGTTCTGTACGAGAACGATAATTATCTGACATTATACTTTCTCCTACCTTTCATTCTCTCCCCAAAAGTCGAAAAAAGAGCCTTAGTGATGACTCTATCACGAAAAATAAACCGTGTCTAGTACACGGATATAATCAATCCGAGGGTGATAACCGCATGATAATAAAGATCCATGCTCTTCTATTTCTTCTTTCGTAATCGATTTTCGTCCACCAGTATTTTGACGTTTCCAAAATGCAATAATATGTTTTGCATCTAATAAATAAAGTTCATCAAAAAGTGTAAATTTAATAATAACAAATGCAATTCCATTATGAGCGATTACTTGCTTCATATGTTCAATTTGATGAAGGTGGAAGTTTTGAAGTGGAAAGCTGGTTTTATTTTTTGTCTCTTTCGCTTCAAAATCGATGTATTTCCCTTTATATACACCGTTGTAATCTGTTGTAGAAGGTTGTTTAAAATACGCTTCTTTTACCACTGCAGCACTTCGAGCGGGGTAATCTACTTTTACAATTTGAAGAGGTGTAGGTTTTTTATGTACGCATGCAATATTATGGGTTAAGTAATATTCATTCGTTTCATTCAATTCCTCTTCAAGGGACATACCTCTATTACTATAAGTATGTTTTTTAATTGGTGTTTTATGAGGTTGTGAAGCTTGATTGTACCGTTTTCCATTTGGGTAACGAATGGTCATAGTGTGTCCACTCCCAACTTGCTAAGAATTACTTACAAAGGTGATTATAACAAAAAAATGAAAAAAGATGTGACCTTTTTGAAGAAAGGTATGATGACTTGTTCATGTTTACATGGAATGATTATAGAGAAATTAAGCAATATCGTAAAAATATGGAATGTACAGAAGAAGAAAAAACAATCGTCTACAACATTAAGAGGGAAATAAAAATAGCTAATAGGGACAATATTTCTCGAACACAGTCTTATCAAGACTACTATGAAAGAAATAGTGAAGTTAGGTGGGCCTTTTTAGCGAGTATGGTCTCGAGAAATGCGGGATGGAATATGACTGATTTAAAAGGGAGGTATTATGCTACTATTTTACCTCAAACAGTAAAAAAACATTTGTTTTTGACGTATGAACAGGCGAATTGGATTATTTTTTTAGATGCTTTTCCGCAGCTATTGTTATACGAAGAAAGTAAGAGGAGGCAGGTACCACTATTCTATTTGTTACAATATTTCAACGTGTCAATTTTCATGGAAAAAGAATGGATATATTTTTGGGAGAAAAAAGATATAAATAGGCTCATGACAGCGCTTATTATAAATGAACAAAATAAAATTCAAAAACCAATTATTGAGAATGCATATTTTAAAAAACATGTATTTCATACAGCGCTTTTTAAATTGCAAGAAATGCTTCATGTGAGCGCCGTTATTTTTCCAACTATTGAAGGGAATATGTATGGTTTTTCAGTTTATCAATTTGAAACGTTACAAAAGCGTATAGAATTAGGAAAGAAATTAGGGGAGTTACTATTTCATCCGAATTATAAAAGTTTATTCCATAGGTTTGCATTACAAACTACACACACAGGATCCAGAGCAGATTATGAATGTTATGTAAGAGAAGCTAGAAAATCTTGTACACCAGCCCTTAGAGAGGTTTATCCTGTTGTTGTGCATGAGGAGATAAGTATGAGAGATTGGTTTTGTAGAGATAAGGAAATAAAGGAGCTGTTTTTGCCAGAAGAGTATAAGGGAGAAGTTGATATAACAGAATGGTATAAAAGAAAGAGGGAGCAAATTTATGCTGCTTCTATCGTAAATCGTTTTATTAAAAGGATAGATGAGTTCGTGATATAATAAAAAAGAAGTCCCGTCTTCATTTACGAAGACGGGACTTCTTAATGTGAAGTAATCCTGCCACGAGTGCTAAAAATTTAATCTCAAAACGTAATGAACATAAGAGATTAAGGATGTTTCAGAAATTAGCTTTTTGTAAAATCATTAAAGTTTCACTTTATGTAGCAGGGAAGTTTGGACCATCTAACTTTGGATTACCAGTTTCGGGTTTATTTTGTTTGCTTTGTTTTTTCTTTTTTTCATTTTTGTTCTTTGCCATTTTCATACACCTCCTTTTTGTATTGTTACCATTTCTATAAATGACATACAAAATGATTTCTTTGACGAATAACAACTAGTTTTGTCATGTAGGCAGGAGTGAGAAATCATTCGGCGAAATTACATGACAAAGGAAAAGCAAAGAAGGAGGCGTTTTGTATATGGCGATGGTTCAGAAGGAAGATGTAATGAAAACGATGGATCAAATGTTAAGTTCTCTCGATTTGCTGGAAATGAATATAGGGATTAGAATGAATCATGCATTGAAGGATAAGAGCGAAAAAATATGTAATAAGATAGAAATAACAGAAATGCATATTGAGCATATGGAAAATAAATTAGTGCATCACGAAGAAAAAGGGAATTGGGTGAAGGCATTTCAAAACGTCGTAGTGAGTGCATAATAAGGTGGGAATAAAATGGTGTATGAAGCGTTAATACAGTCTTCGGAAAAACTAATGCAGTATAATAATGAAGCAAATGTGAAAAAAAGAGAAATGGTTGAATACGATTTTTATAAGGATATGAAACCGTTTGTAGATATGGTAGATGAAGAATTAAAAGTGTGGAAAGAATTAGCTTATAAATGGATTAAGGAAGAAAAACCGAAGTATATACATGTACAGCAAATTGATCAAGTGTACGATAATTTACAAACAAATGTGCTGCAATGTTTTGTAAATAAAGGTAAGGGTAAGCGATTCTTTGAAACACATCAAGCTATTTCGTATACTTTGCAAAATATAATTGAGCAATGTAAGTAACAAGAGGGGAAACCCTCTTGTTTTTTTATGCTTCTGTCATTGTTGTCGGTTTTGTTGCACCGCTTATTTCTAATTCTTTTATTAATGTTCGGTAATCTGAAATGCATATTTTTCCTTCGAGATACCAATGTCTCGCAAAGTCTAACAATTCATTTACATTCTCTGTGTAATACCCCTTTTTTTGAGAAAACGCTTGTTTTAAATCCCCTAATACCATGTTGATTCCTCCCCCATGAGAATCTTCTTCTTCATTATCATAGCATGGAAGGGTTTTCTTTTTTAATTTTTTAAAAATTTAAACTTCCGACAAAAATAGACAGATACTCCGTCACACATATTATTTTGTAGGTACATATTATATATGTAGAAACTTATGAGAAGGAGGAGAGAATGCATGTTTCAACAACCTAACGCATATCAGCAAGCTAATCCATATCCCCAGCAAAATATGTACCAATATAATGCAGATACATATTTACGGTATAATATGTATCCTTTCGAACCTTATTATGGAAATCAAAATTATTATCAGCCATTTGAAGTGTCGTTTATGAATCAACAACAACAACAGCAGCAACAGCAGCAACCTTATATGAACCAACAACAGCAGCCGTATATGAATTCGCAATATTATATGCCGCCATCCCCTTATGGAAATCAACAAGCAATGTTTTATCCACCAAAACAACCGTATCCGACGCAGAATAAACAAAAACAACAACAACCGAGTCAGTTTTCTAGTTTTGTTTCCCAATTTAAAAACTCAGATGGTAACTATGATGTAAATAAAATGATGAATACTGCTGGACAAATGATGAATGCAATGAATCAAGTAACAGGTATTGTAAAGCAAGTTGGAGGTTTTTTTGGTAAGTAATTTTGGAGGGTTGTCTATAAAAAATATTGCATATGAATTGGGGACTAGACAAATTTCCTTGTAATAAATGGGTATATATAACAAACGGCTTTCCCTCTTTTCTCATAATGTAAAGTGTAATCAGATTTTCTTTAACGAGAGAGGAGAGAAAAACTATGCATCATTGTCATCCTTGCTTTGGAGGGCATAAGCCTGTAGGACCTATTTGTACAACTGCTCCTGTCGTTCATCCGACGAAACAGTGCGTAACACATTCTTTTTCAACAACGGTGGTGCCACACATTTTCCCGACGCATACAACACATGTACATCATCAGCAAATTAAAAACCAAAACTTCTTCCCACAAACAAACTCAAATGTAAATGTTGTAGACCCAGTTGATCCAGGATTTGGCGGCGGATGTGGACCGTGTGGCCACGGTCATCAAGTATCACCATTTGGACCAGGACCGAATGTATCACCATTTGGACCAGGACCGAATGTATCACCATTTGGACCAGGACCAAATGTATCACCATTTGGACCAAACAATGTATCACCAGTAGGTCCGAATATTGGACCAAACGTTGGTGGAATATTTAAAAAGTAAATGATATGTTAGAACTAGCGAAATGCTAGTTCTTTTTTTTGTCATTGGAGTGTTGATATGAAAATTATTGCTGTAACGGGATATAAGCCATTTGAACTTGGTATATTTAAAAATGATCATCCAGGGGTGGAATGTATAAAAAAGGCATTGCACCGAAAGTTAACTACTTTTGTAGAAGAAGGTTTGGAATGGGTCATAATAAGTGGGCAGTTAGGGGTCGAATTATGGGCTGCTGAAGTTGTTTTTGAAATTCAAGTAGAATATCCAGATTTAAAATTAGCGGTATTTACCCCGTTTTTAGAACAAGAAGAAAGCTGGAAGGAAGATAACCGTGAATATTACGAATTTATTCTCTCTCAAGCAGACCATATTGATAGTATTACGAAACGGAAGTACGAAAGCCCAGAGCAATTTAAATTAAAAAATCAATTTTTTATTGAAAAAAGTGATGCACTTTTAGCTGTATATGATGAAGAGAAACCAGGGAGTCCTAAATATATTGTAGAAGCAGCAAAGAAAAAAGGAGAAATAGAAAATTATCATAGTTATTTCATTCTTTTTTCCGATTTACAAGATATAATAGAAGAGGAACAGTGGAATAATGCTGAGTAATATGTAATATAGTACTCGTATATATGATTGACAAAAGGCATTGTTTCTGAAAAAATTTAGGTAATGAAAGTTTTGGCAAAAATTTGAGGTGAAGAAAATGATTTCGGATAAAATTAAATTAACAGCGAAAGATATTTTAGAAAAAGAATTTAAAACAGGCATGAGAGGCTATCAACAAGAAGAAGTAGACAAGTTTCTTGATATGATCATTAAAGACTATGAAGCTTTCCACAAGGAGTTTGAGCAATTAAAGCAACAAAATGCTCGTTTAAAGCGTGAATTAGAGGAACAAAAATTAGTAGCAACACAAGTGCCACAACAACCAGTTGTACAAACACCAGTTGCACAACCTGTATATAACAACACGAATACGGACATTTTAAAACGTCTATCTAATTTAGAAAAAGCTGTATTTGGAAGTAAGTTATACGAATAAATTCTAGTGGTAAAAAGGTTAAAGCATTTTACATAGAAAAAAACATTGCAAAATCTTTTTGTTTCCACTATACTAATGGATGTCATAACGTTTGGGTAATCGCTGCAACGCCAACGTTGTAGAGGAAAGTCCATGCTCGCACGGCCTGAGATGGCTGTAGTGTTCGTGCCTAGCCAATTCATAAGCTAGGGTATTCTGGCTGTAAGGCTGGTTTAACGGCAGGGAAAAAACCTAAGTCTTCGGATATGGTTTGACTACCTTTAAAGTGCCACAGTGACGAAGTCCTTGAAGAAATGATAGGAGTGGAACGAGGTAAACCCCACGAGCGAGAAACCCAAATAATGGTAGGGGAATCTTTTCCAAGGAAATGAACGATGGGAAAGGACAGGTTGTATAACCTGTAGATAGATGATTGCCACCGGAGTACGAGGCGTGGGCCGTTTGCAGTACAAAGGAACAGAACATGGCTTACAGAACGTTATGAACCAACTATGAAATAACTCAGCTCTCCTTTGTTAGAGGAGGGCTTTTTATTTGTATGAAGTTATAGTTTATGAGTTAAAATGGTTAATGAGAAAATTCTTTGTAAAATGTAATGATTAATAGGATAAATGGCTATTAATTATTGTTTGAATATACATAAGAGGTGAATGCAAATGGGAAAAGTTACTTTAATCGCAACAGCGGCAATGGGTATTGAAGCGTTAGTTGCCCGAGAAGTTCGTGATCTTGGTTATGAATGCCAAGTAGAAAACAGCAAAGTAACATTTGAAGCAGATGAAAAGGCGATTTGTCGCACGAACTTATGGTTACGTACTGCGGACCGTGTGAAAATTAAAGTTGGCGAATTCAAAGCGACAACATTTGATGAGCTGTTTGAGAAAACGAAAGCATTAAACTGGGGAGATTATATTCCAGAGAATGGAGAATTCCCTGTAATTGGTAAGTCTTTAAAATCTGAGTTGTTCAGTGTTTCAGATTGCCAACGTATCGTTAAAAAAGCTGTCGTTGAAAAATTAAAAACAACGTATAAACGTACAACTTGGTTTGAAGAAGATGGTCCGCTATTCCGCATTGAGATTGCAATGCTTAAGGATATTGCAACATTAACAATTGATGCAAGTGGTGTTGGGCTTCATAAACGTGGATACCGTATGGATCAAGGGGAAGCTCCATTAAAAGAAACATTAGCTGCGTCTTTAATTAAGTTAACAAACTGGAAGCCAGATCGTCCTTTCGTGGATCCTTTCTGTGGATCAGGTACAATTCCGATTGAAGCAGCATTAATTGGACAAAATATCGCACCAGGATTTAACCGTGGCTTTGCATCAGATGAGTGGGGCTGGGTAGGTAAACAAAACTGGCGTGAAGCTCGTCAAGAAGCTGAAGATTTGGCGAATTATGATCAACGACTGCAAATTATTGGATCAGATATCGATCATCGTATGATTCGAGTTGCTCAAGATAACGCAGAAGAAGTAGGCTTAGGTGATTTAATTACATTTAAACAAATGCAAGTAAAAGATTTCACGACAAAAGAGGATTATGGCTATGTTGTAACGAATCCTCCATACGGGGAACGTTTAAGTGAAAAAGCACTTGTTGAACAATTGTACAAAGAAATGGGACAAGTATTCCGTCCATTAGATACATGGTCAGCGTATGTATTAACAAGTTACGAAGCATTTGAGAAGTGTTATGGAAAAGATGCATCGAAGAAACGTAAACTATTTAACGGATTTATCCGTACAGATTACTATCAATACTTCGGAAAACGTCCACCGCGTAACTCATAGTATAAAACTCCTCCAGCGCGCATATACTGGCTATTATGTATTGCGTAAAGGAGGAACTGATATGGATAGTTTCCAATTATCAATGATTCAAAAAGCTATTCACCGTACGTATGACGAGCTCGGAAAAGAAGTGGATAGCCAAGGTGTGGTTGTAGATGAAATACAAAAAGCACAAGAAGAATATTTGTCAGCTCTTTCACATGAAACAGCGATTGATAAACGGTATTTAAAGTCATTAATATAGAAGAAAATTTTCCTTTTTCGAAAGGAAAATTTTTTTTCGTGTATTTCTATGTATGGCAACAGGGGAAAGTGACTGCATACATATGAGTAGCGGTTGCTATATCTTTTTATAGAAAAACTTTTTGGTTGGAGGCTAAGGATGTTTACTGAGAAGAGATTACCATTTGAAGTAGGAAAACAAGATAATTTTTATGATAAGTTGAATGAGTGGATTGGAGATGTGTTTTACGACATCCTTCCGGAAAAAGGCTTTGAAGAGCGTGATGAACAAATTTTTATGGCGTTTCAATTAGAGCGTGCTTTCCAAGAAAAGAAAGTAATGTTTGCAGAAGCAGGTGTAGGAACAGGGAAAACAATTGTATATCTTCTATATGCAATTTGCTATGCGCGTTATACTGGAAAGCCAGCTATTATCGCTTGTGCAGATGAAACGTTAATTGAGCAGCTTGTGAAAGAAGAAGGAGACATTGCGAAATTATCTGAAGCGTTAGGCTTATCAGTAGATGTAAGACTTGCGAAATCAATGGATAATTATTTATGTTTACGTAAGCTTGAAGATGTTATGAGTGGACGAGCTCCAGAAGTAATTGAAGACGTATATTATGAATTACCGCAATTCGTATTCGATCACGGTACGATGCAAAACTTTACTCACTACGGTGACCGAAAAGAATTTCCACTATTAAATGACGAAGAATGGTCAAAAGTAAATTGGGATTACTTCCAAGATTGCTTCACTTGTGATTCTCGTCATCGTTGCGGTCAAACTCTTTCACGTGAACATTATCGTAAAGCAGCAGATTTAATTATTTGTTCTCAAGATTTCTATATGGATCATATTTGGACGTACGATGCTCGTAAGCGTGAAGGACAAATTCCATTATTACCAGAAAGTAGTTGCGTTGTATTCGATGAAGGACATCTTGTAGAATATGCAGCTCAAAAAGCTTTAACATATCGTTTAAAGCAAACGATGATGGAGCAGCTTTTAACGAGATTATTACAAAATGATATTCGTGAAGAGTTTGCACATTTAGTAGAAGAAACTATTTGGCAAACAGAGCGATTCTTTGATGTGTTACAAGAAAATAAAAAGGAAATTGCCGGTTCGGATCGTTTGGAAATTACTGTGACAGAAAAAGTAACAGCTGAAGCAAAACGACTTTATGCGAAAATTGGTGAAGTCGGTGATGCATTAGTATTTGAAAGTGAAATGCATACAGTAAATACGTATGATTTAAATATCGTTGATGAACATTTAGATGTGTTAGAACATTCACTTCGTCTGTTCATGCACGAGAAAAATGTAATTACATGGGGTGAAGAAGGTGATGGAGCCTTCACGTTAGTGATTATGCCACGTGCAGTTGAAGAAGTGTTACAAGAGAAAGTATTCTCGAAGAAAATCCCGTATATCTTCTCGTCTGCTACATTATCTAATAACGATTCATTCGCGTTTACAGCAAATAGCTTAGGGGTAAAAGATTACTTATCATTCTCAGTTGCCTCACCATTTGATTATGAAGAGCAAATGGCAGTAAACTTACTATCGCATACGAAAGAAAATGAATGGGAAAGAAAGTGTCAATATACACTTGAAAATATACAAAAAACAAATGGACGTACACTTGTATTATTCCGTACAACACAAGAGCTTGCAGCGTTTAAAGAATATGTAAGTAAAGAACAAATGTCAGTTCCGTTCCTATATGAAGGGGACCAAGAAATTAGTCAGCTCGTTTCTCGTTTCCAAAATGAAGAAGAGACTGTACTTTGTGCCGTTCATTTATGGGAAGGTTTAGATATTCCTGGTTCATCATTATCTCATGTTATCATTTGGTCATTACCATTCCCTCCAAACGACCCTGTGTTTGAAGCGAAGCGTAAACATGTTAATGATCCGTTCTGGGATGTAGATGTACCATATATGATTTTACGTCTTCGTCAAGGAATTGGCCGTTTAATTCGTACGAGCGACGATAAAGGTGCTATTTCAATCTTCTTATCTGATACAGAAGATGAGAAAGTGGTAGAAGCGGTGAAAAACGTGCTACCGGTAGAAGGAAAAGAATTATAAGGAGAAAGCTTGGCGCTTGCCAAGCTTTTTTTCTATTATAAAAGGAATTTAGATTTTCATGTCGAATTAAGTTTGAGGTAGAAAAGGGAGGTTTTTATACGATGACAGTAGCTACATATGAAGTAGAAAAACAATTTTTAACATATGTGAAGAAGATACAAAATTACGGAGAAGCATTAAGTTTAATGTTTTGGGACTTAAGAACAGGTGCGCCTAAAAAAGGTGTGGACCAGCGTTCAGAAGTAATTGGTATGCTTTCATCAGAAGTGTTTGCTATGTCGACTTCAGATGAGATGGGAAATTATTTAACAGAGCTTGAAGCTTTAATAAGTGAAGACAAACTTTCTGAAACGACGAAGAAAATGGTTGAAGAGTGTCGTAAAGAATATGATAGAAATAAAAAAATTCCACAAGCGGAATATGAAGCGTATGTAAAATTAGAAGCGAAAGCGGAAAGTGTGTGGGAAGAAGCCCGCGAAAAATCTGATTTCGAAATGTTCCGTCCTTATTTAGAACAAATAGTTGAATTTAAAAAGAAGTTCATTACATATTGGGGTTACGAAACATACAAATATAATACATTGTTAGATATGTATGAGCCGGGTATTACAGTAGAAGTGTTAGATCATGTATTTGGTCAACTTCGTGAGCGTATCGTTCCGCTCGTAAAAGAAATAGCGGAGTCACAAAAGAGATTAAAGACAAGTGCTTTATCAGAACATTTTTCAAAAGAAAAACAAAAGAATTTTACATTAGAACTATTAAAGCAGCTGAATTATGACTTTGAAGCAGGTCGTCTTGATGAAACGGTGCATCCATTTGAGATTACATTAAATAGAGGGGATGTTCGTATTACGACACGCTATGACGAAAAAGATTTCCGTATGGCTGTGTTTGGAACAATTCATGAATGTGGTCATGCTGTATATGAACAAAATATTGCAGAGAAATTTGAAGGTACACCGCTATGTAGTGGAACATCTATGGGTATTCATGAGTCACAATCATTATTCTTTGAGAACTTTATCGGTCGTAATAAATCATTCTGGAAGAAAAATTATGATTTATTAAAAGAGTATAGCGATGGTCAATTCAATGATATATCAGTAGATGAGTTTTATGATGCGATTAACGAATCAAAGCCGTCGTTTATTCGTATAGAAGCAGATGAGCTTACATATCCGCTTCACGTCATGGTTCGTTATGAACTTGAGAAAGAATTATTTGATGGTACATTACAAGTGAAGGATTTGCCAGCGGCTTGGAACGATAAGATGGAAGCATATTTAGGAATTCGTCCGGCTAACGATGCACAAGGCGTATTACAAGATGTTCACTGGGCTGGTGGTTCATTTGGATACTTCCCATCTTATGCGCTTGGTTATATGTATGCAGCACAGTTTAAGCAAAGAATGGTAAAAGACATTCCGAACTTTGATGCATTATTAGAAGAAGGAAACGTAACACCAATTCGTGAATGGTTAACAGAAAACATTCATCAATACGGTAAAACGAAAAAGCCGCTTGAAATTTTAGAAGATGTAACAGGCGAAGGATTAAATGCGAATTACTTAGCAGATTATTTAGAAGCAAAGTATAAAGAAATTTATGAGTTATAAAAAAGAGCTGCTTACTTGCAGCTCTTTTTTTTAGGGGGATAGAAGAATGGTTTATACATATACAGTAATGAAGCAAGAAGAAGCAGAAGAAATTGCATACAACTGGTACTATGAAGGGAAATATTCCTTTTACGATATAGAGGCAGATGAAGAAGATTTAGCTGAATTTTTACATGATGAGAGTAGAGGGGATCATACATTTTCTGTAAAGGAAAATGGCATTCTCATTGGTTATTTTACTGTTTGTAAAATAAATGATGGAACGGTTGATATAGGTCTTGGAATGAAACCTGATATAACTGGAAATGGATTTGGTTTACAGTTCGTAAATGCTGGACTAGCTTTTAGTAAAGAAAAATACGGATGCAATTATATAACGTTATCAGTAGCGACATTTAATAAAAGAGCTATTAAAGTATATAAAAGGGCAGGATTTGAAGCAGTTGGAACGTTTATACAGAAGACGAATGGTAGCTGTTTTGAGTTTTTGAAAATGAATTATATATGTGAAAAATAACAAAAAACAGAAGAGGGTTCTTCTGTTTTTTAGTTTAATGTTTTTTAGTTTAATGTTTTTTAGCAACTTCATTAATTTTCAGTTGCTAGCATGTGTACAGCTGCTTCATGCATGTTTTTCAAACCTGATACTTGAGCGTATTCAGCAACAGTGATACTACTTGTTGCTAGAAGTTCGATAATATGTTCATCCATTCTTGACCATGTTTTACCGCCGGCGTTGTCATAAGAGCTAATTAATTTTGTTAGTCCATCTTTTCCGAAGAGTAGATAATGCGATGTGAAATCTATAGATACATCAGCTATTCCTACTTCTGTCCAATCGATTAAACCAGTTACATTATTTTTATTATCAACCAGGATATGACCTGGATGTATATCCCCGTGCGTTACTCCTACGTGAGATGGCCAAAAAGAGTCTTCAGCTAGCCATGCCTGCCAACGATCCCATAAGTTTTGATTGATATGGTATTGTTCCTTCACTCGATTCATCCTTTGTTTCATAGAAGTTCTTAATTCATTAGCAGTTAGAATTTCAACACCTGTATTATTAAATTTTTGCTGAGGTAATGTGTGTAAATTCGCTAGAACTTTTCCTAATGAAATATAGTATTCGGTTGGTACATTCTTTTCGTTAAATTTCCATACATAACCTTGTTGTTCTATATCGATAGTAGCGGCAGGAATGCCATTTAGTTGTTTATAAGCAATTAGTTCTTCAGAAAATATAGACCAATCAGGAACTTGGAATTCTGCATGTTTTTTCATAATTTCTAACGCTTCTTTTTCTCGTAGGGCATGTCTCATAGATTCTGGTCTACGAGGAATTCTTAGTATCCATTTATCCCCGTTTTGTTCTGTAACGTGTGCTACTTGAAAGTCAACGCCAGATTCATTAATTTCTATTGAATCTTCTAAGATATTTAGGCCTTCTTTATTTGCTAATTGTTTAACTTTAAGTGTATTCATTTTTGTTTCCTCCAAATGTTTATTCTGATTTTAATGCTTTCACACGTTTTCTGTTACTAATCATTCTAAATACATCAATATGATTAAAGAAATGTAATCATAAAAAAACCACAGACGGGCTTCTGTCTGTGGTTAAGAGTAAACGAGGATATAATGAAAAAACGTCTCTTTTTGTATCAAAAAAATATACGAAAAAAAGACAGATGTATATCTGCCTTTCTTCATATGGAAAGTGTATTCTTCCGTTGAAGATTATTAAAAATGTGCAGACTAATCCCGTTTACTCTGCTTTATGAAAACAGAGCCTTTGAACATATTAAGTTACTTATTGTTCAAAGTTTGCTGACGTAGTCTTCCTGCATGCATCATCTTTAACAATCCTCCTTTTAATAGTATAGTGTTACTATACTTTGTTTATAAGTAAACATCAACAAAAAATACTAGATGTACTATGTAAAAACGAATTAAATAAAAATTTACATTCGGAAAATAGAAGAAATGATGTTAGCTTTTATAATTGGAAGTTTTGGAAGAGGATTTGTATTAGTAGCAAATAGTAAGTTTAGCAAGGAAGGTAGAGGTAAGCATGGTTACAATTAAAACGACAAATGAAATAGATTTGATGCACGAATCCGGGAAGTTACTTGCTTCATGTCATAGGGAAATTGCAAAAATGATGAAACCAGGTATTACGACAAAAGAAATTAATACGTTTGTTGAAGCATATTTAGAAAAGCACGGTGCAATATCTCAGCAGAAAGGATATAACGGGTATCCATATGCGATATGTGCATCTATAAACGATGAAATGTGTCATGGGTTTCCGGTGGATGTACCTTTAACTGAGGGCGATATTGTAACAATTGACATGGTAGTAAACTTAAATGGTGGTCTTTCAGATTCTGCTTGGACGTATAGAGTTGGAAATGTTTCAGAAGAAGCAGAAAGGTTATTGTTAGTAGCTGAGAATGCATTGTATAAAGGAATTGATCAGGCGGTAATCGGTAATCATGTTGGAGATATTGGCTATGCAATTGAAAGTTACGTAGCAAATGAAGGCTTTTCTGTCGCAAGAGACTTTACGGGACATGGAATCGGTAAGGAGATTCATGAAGAACCAGCAATTTTTCATTTTGGGAAACAAGGACAAGGGCCTGAGCTGCAAGAAGGAATGGTAATTACAATTGAGCCAATTGTAAATGTAGGTATGCGATATTCGAAAGTAGATTTAAATGGATGGGCTGCAAGAACGATGGACGGGAAATTATCAGCGCAATATGAGCATACAATTGCCATTACAAAAGATGGGCCAATCGTTTTAACGACGCTTTGAAATAATATGTAAGAGTTTACAAAACTCGAACGAAAATGATGTTTTGATAAAATTTGTACGTGTTTTGTTAATAAATACTTTTCAAAGTATAAAAAGTGCGTTATAATCCATCTATAAAATAAATAGTTAGCTACACTCATATAATCGCGGGGATATGGCCTGCAAGTTTCTACCGAAGTACCGTAAATACTTTGACTATGAGTGAGGACGAATATATTTGCTTGTTTAGCATTCTTTTTTGCGAAACTCCAAAAGCGCGTCTCTCACTTGTAACGAGTGGTGGCGGCTTTTGGAGTTTTTTTATTGCATAAGAGGGGGAACAAACATGAAATTATTACAAGAAAAGATTTTGAACGAAGGAAAGGTTTTATCTGGTGACGTATTAAAGGTAGATGCTTTTTTAAACCATCAAATTGACCCAGTACTTATGCAAGAAATCGGAAAAGAATTTGCTAAACGTTTTAAAGAAGAGAACATTACAAAAATCGTGACGATTGAATCTTCAGGCATTGCACCAGCGGTTATGGCTGCATTAGAACTTGGTGTAAAAGTAATCTTTGCAAGAAAACGTAAATCGTTAACGTTACAAGATAATATGTATGTTGCAAACGTATATTCATTTACGAAACAAGAAACGAATGAAATTTCATTATCCCGAAATCATATCGATGAAAATGATCGCGTGTTAATTATCGATGACTTTTTAGCAAACGGTCAGGCTGCTTTAGGTTTAATGAGTTTAGTAGAGCAAGCGGGAGCAAGTATTGCAGGTATTGGGATTGTTATTGAAAAAGCATTTCAAGATGGAGGAAAGAAGCTTCGTGAACAAGGAGTTCGTGTTGAGTCACTAGCGGAAATTGCATCACTTGATAATAACGCAGTTACATTTGTACAGCAAGAAACTGCGGAGGTGAAATAAACGATGAAGCAACATCCATTTAAAATCGCATCGCTCGGTATGCAGCATATGCTCGCTATGTATGCTGGTGCAATTATCGTTCCGCTTATTGTGGGCGGTGGACTTGGTTTAAATCAAAAAGAATTAACATACTTAGTCTCAATTGATTTATTAATGTGCGGCGTTGCGACAATTTTACAAGCACTATCAAATCGCTTTTTCGGTATTGGACTTCCAGTTGTGCTTGGTTGTACATTTACAGCGGTTGGGCCGATGATTGCAATTGGGAAACAATACGGCGTGTCTTCTATTTACGGAGCAATTATTGCCGCCGGGTTATTCGTTGTTATCTTTGCGAAATTATTTGGAAAGCTTGTAAAGCTGTTTCCACCTGTTGTAACGGGATCTGTCGTTACTGTAATTGGAGTTACACTTGTTCCAGCAGCGATTAATGATATGGCTGGAGGAGTAGGAAGTAAAGATTTCGGTAGTCTTGAAAATTTAGCATTAGCATTTGGTGTGTTACTATTTATCATCATTATGTATCGTTTCTTTGACGGGTTTATTCGTTCAATCTCTATTTTACTAGGTCTATTGTTCGGTACAATCGTTGCAGCATTTATGGGAAAAGTAAGCTTGCAAGCAGTTGGAGAAGCGGATTGGTTCCATGGTATTCAGCCATTTTATTTCGGTACACCAACGTTCGAATTGACGCCAATTATTACGATGATTTTAGTTGCTTGCGTAGGCATTGTAGAAGCAACAGGTGTTTACTTTGCATTATCTGATATTTGCAATAAAAAGATCGGTGAAAAAGAATTAACAAAAGGGTATCGCGCAGAAGGATTAGCAATGGTGTTAGGTGGTATTTTCAACGCGTTCCCATATACAACATACTCTCAAAACGTAGGACTTGTTCAATTAACTGGAGTAAGAAATCGCGTTATTATTTATACTTGTGGTGGTATGTTAATCGTTCTTGGGTTCATTCCAAAAATCGCAGCTATTACTACAATCATTCCGAAATCAGTACTTGGTGGTGCAATGTTAGCGATGTTCGGTATGGTTATGGCATATGGTATTAAAATGTTAAGTAGCGTTGATTTTGGTAAACAAGAAAATTTATTAATCGTTGCATGCTCTGTCGGAATTGGACTTGGAGTTACAGTCGTTCCTACTTTATTCTCACAACTTCCTGAAAATATTCGTATTTTAACAGATAACGGAATTGTACTTGGAAGTGCGTCAGCAGTACTTTTAAATATCGTATTCAATATGGTGCCGCAGCGTAAAGTGAAAGTAAAAGAAGAGCCAGTTGCTATGCAAAGTGCGGTAAGAGAAGCATAAAAAAGCAAGGTCTCGTTATGAGACCTTGCTTTTCTTTTTAAGTGGCATCATTTTTCCATACGTACCAAGGCGCCAAATGTATTCAAGTGGCCCGAATTGGTAGCGTGACAGCCACCAGCGGCTAATAAAGATTTGTAATGTGTAGAAACCGATGCAAAATAGTGGTCCTACCCACAATGGAGCAGGATAATAATTTTTGAGTAATAGTCCGAATACAAGTAATGTAACAATTGTATGCGAGATGTAGTTTGTTAACGCCATTCGGCCAACGTATTGGAATGGGCGTAATAATGTTTGCCATCTTTCTTTTTGTAATAAACGCATGAGCGTGAAAATGTAGAATATGAATAATGTTTTGCCGCTAAACATTGCAAGTCCTTGCATATAAAGTGGTTCATATGACGATGTTGATAAGAAATAACGAACCATAAAGAACCAAAACGGTAATGTTAAAACGAACATAATGATTTGCCATTTTTTTAGTTTTGGATCTAACTCTTTCGTGCGACGGAAAATGTCTTTTTTACCAGCGTATAAACCGAGTAAAAATAATCCGAGTGTTTCTGGCAGCATTGAAATATTTAGCCCTATCCCATTAGCATAAAATGCATGGAAACGATTTTGTATTTGTGACATCCAGTCTTCAAGTGGCATGATTGGTAAGGATAACCCGAGTTCCTCCTTTGGCATAAAGGCAATACCAATACTAGCAATTAGCATAATAAATTGAAAAATACTTAATAAAACGATTGCCCATATTAAAATGGTACGAGGTTCTCTCTTATAAAATAAAAATAAGAAGAATCCAGCGATTGCATAACTATGTAAAATGTCTCCGTCCCATAAAAGAACGTAATGTAAGAAACCGAATAATAATAAAATAAGTAAGCGACGAACAAATAAAGTTTTTGGTCGATCTGTTTTCGCTTCAGCACGAGTCATAAAAATATAAAAGCCTAGTCCGAATAAAAACGAAAAGATTGTATAAAACTTTGTTTGAATAAACATATCGTAAAATAGACGGATATAGCTATCTAGCCCTTCATAAACTCCTGAAAGATCACGTGAGTCAATCCCAGCGATAACAGGCCAGTTAACAAGAAAAATACCTAGTACAGCTATTCCTCTAATAATATCGATGGAATGTATCCTCTCGCCTTGTGAAATGTTTTGTGTCATTATTTTCCTCCTTGTTAAGTAATTCCCTTTTATTATACAAAATGTAAGGTGGAGGGTATATAGGTAATTTCCAATTTTTAAAACTGTTAAGATGTGTATTATGAGATATAATAAGAGTGCACAACAAGTTTTAACCTTCTTCAAAACAGGCAGTGAAGCTCCTTCTTATAAGGGGCTTTCTTTATGAAAAGTGTTGATAATGATTATCTTTAATGATAAAATGTATTCAAAAGTGATAATCATTATCAAAAAAAGGTTGGTGCATCAGCATGGTATATGCATTAGTAGCAGGTACAGTAGCTGTATATGCAGTTATTGCAAAGTATGTTTTAAATGGAGTAGGAACAGCAAAATGAGTGATATGACATAAAATCCCTTTCATTTGTAAAAAGAATGAAAGGGATTTTTTATTTTTAATGAGAATATGCTGAAAATTTAGTATGATAGTAAAGTGAAACTGTAATCAATGGATAGGTGTAACTCTCACTGATTACGAGCTCGCAAATTGCGGGGAAAAGTATATACATCTTGGATAAAGGGGAACAAGGGGATGACAAACATAGTACAGACAAACGGTATGAAAAAACTTGTTTGTTTTTATGAAGAGTGGCAAAAACACGGCGATGCAGAGAATAGTGTAAAGTTGTTTGAGGTGATTCAAAAGTATAAACAAGAGCAACTTATGATTGCGTTCTGCGGTCACTTCTCGGCAGGAAAATCAACGATGATGAATCATCTATATAAAGCGCAGTTATTACCGACAAGTCCAATTCCGACAAGCGCTAACGTTGTCAAAATTGAAAAAGGAATGGATCGTGTAGTTGTAACAGTTAAATCTGGAGAGCAGTACGAGTATGACGGTGCATATTCAGCTGAAGAATTAAAACAAATTTGTAAAGATGGTGATGAGGTAATTGGTGTTCACATTTATCGGAATGATGCGCCAATTCCTGAAGGAGTTATGTTAGTTGATACACCAGGGATTGATTCAACAGATGATGCCCATCAACTAGCGACAGAATCAACGCTGCATCTAGCAGACGTAATTTTTTATATGATGGATTATAATCACGTCCAATCGGAAGTGAATTTGCAATTTGTTAAAGAATTGAAACAACGTAATAAAACGGTTTATCTCGTTGTAAATCAAATAGATAAACATAAAGAAAACGAATTATCGTTTGAAAATTATAAAGGTAGTGTAAAACAATCGTTTTCTAATTGGGATATTGAAGTAGATGGAGTGTATTATACGTCATTACGAATGATGAACCATCCACATAATGAAATTGGAAGCTTAGAAACGTTAATTACTTCTATTATGAAAGAAAAAGAGCAGTATGTAAGAGATGGAATGGAGAGAGAAACAGAATATTTAATGGGGGAACATTTCTCGTTTATTCTTTCTGAAAATGAAAAAGCTCTTTTGAAATATGAGGAAGAGTTAGCATCACCGCTTTCCATTTCAGAGATAGTTGAAAAGAAAGAAGAGCTAACGGAAACGAAACATCGCGAGGCTAGTAAAGAGTCTCATGTGAGAAACGAATTTATAAAAGGCTTACAAGCTATATTAGATAACGCGTATTTAATGCCATTTGAAATGAGAGAGTTGGCAAATGCGTATTTAGAAACGAAATTAACAAAATTTAAGGTTGGTTTGCTATTTGCGAAAGGAAAGACGGAGCAAGAAAAACAGAGACGTTTAGATACTTTTTATTCTGCTTTGCAAAAGACTGTTGAAACGCAACTTGATTTTCATGTAAAAGAGTTTATTGTTGCCTTCTTAAAAGAAGAAGGATTGTTTACAGAGGAACTTGGGAAAGACATATATGCTTTAGAGATTGCTTTTAGGCCAGAAATGTTGGCTGAAGTTATTAAACAAGGGGCAGGTTTCACAGGTGATTACTTACTTCTTTATACAGCGGATGTAGCGAATGAACTGAAGAAACGTTATTTTACAAAAGCACAGCAAATTTTTGATAAAAGTGCAGTTGTTTTAAAGCAAAAGGTGAAGGAAGCAGTTGCTCGCATTGAAGAAGAGATTGAAAAATATACGATGTTGCAAACGGCAAAAGAAACGAAATTGCAATACAGTAACAATTTGGAGACATATGAAAGCTATTTACAAAATGTTTGGCATGAGCGTGTTGCTACACCAGAAGGATTGCAAATAGAGGAGATATTACAAAGTAAAAAACAAATTGTTAGTGAGAAATTTACATTACAAGCGCAGGAAATTGTAAATGATAACGTAGCAGCTCGTGAAGAAGAGATAAAAGGAACGGCAGCTTTAAATATTCAGCGTATATTAGAGAAAGTGAAGAAAGCTGAAACGATATTAGAGCCGTTGCCAGCGCTGAAACATGTACAGCAAGAAGTAATAGAAAAAAGGCGTCGTGTGGAAACGAAACAATTTACAGTAGCGTTATTCGGAGCTTTTAGCGCTGGGAAATCATCATTTGCTAATGCATTGCTTGGTGAGAAGGTACTTCCTGTGTCACCAAATCCGACGACGGCAACAATTAATCAAATTTTGCCGGTTACAGAAGAAAAACCACACGGAACAGTAATAGTTCAATTTAAATCAAAGCAAGCTTTATTAGAAGATATGAAAGCTGTATATAAGCTATTTCATTATGAGATTACTACGTTAGATGAAGCGTTAGCACAAATTGATAAAGTTATGAAATATCCTTCACCAACTGGGAAGCAAAAAACAACATTTAGCTTTTTACGAGCGGTACAAAAAGGGTATGATACAGTTTCTGCTCATTTAGGGGAGCAAGTACAAGTTACATTAGAAGAGTTTTCTGATTATGTAGCGAATGAAGAAAAATCGTGTTTTGTTGAGTACATGGAGCTTTATTATGATTGTGCATTAACAAGGCAAGGCGTAGCGCTTGTAGACACGCCAGGAGCGGATTCTATTAACGCCCGTCATACGGACGTTGCGTTCCAATATATTAAAAATGCAGATGCTATTTTATTTGTAACGTATTATAATCATGTGTTCTCCCGTGCTGACCGTGAATTTTTAATCCAGCTTGGTCGTGTAAAGGATACTTTCGCTCTTGATAAAATGTTCTTCTTAATTAATGCGGCCGATTTAGCAGAGTCTGAAGAAGAACTTGAAATGGTAAAAGGGTATATTGCAGACCAGCTACTGCAATACGGTATTAGGAATCCGCGTTTATTTGCGATTTCAAGTTTATGTGCGCTTGAAGAGAAACAAGGAAAACATATTGAAAAAGAGAAATACGGTATTTTACAAAACTCTGGGGTTGCTAAGTTCGAGGAATCATTTACATCCTTTATGATGAGAGATTTAATGCTCGTATCTGTTCATGCTTTATATGGTGCGTTGCAAGGAGCGGATCAGCTTTTAGTAAATATGATAAATGGTGCAAAGCAGGGGAATGAGGAGAAAGAGAAGCAAACGAAAAAATATGAAGCAGAGCGTGATCAACTACTTCATATTATTTCATCATATAGTGTGCTTGCTGAAGAGCAAGCGATGCAAAATGAAGTGAAAGAATTGCTTTATTACGTACAACAGCGTCTATTCCTACGCTATAACGATGTGTTTACTGAATTTATTAATCCAGCATCGCTTCGAACGGACGGAAATGTGAAAGTGCAGTTGCAACAGTGCGTTATGGAATTAGTCGCATTTATTCAGCATGATTTATTACAAGAAATGCGTGCGACATCATTACGCCTTGAAAAATGGATAGATGAAGCGATGAAGCGTGCAAAGAATGAAATTGTGGTGAACTGTAAAGTAGAAAATGAATCAATCTCTATGAGTGGAACAGTGGATTATGAGTATAAAGATATCACACATAAAGAACCGTTCCCTTCAGTGAAAATCAAAGATTTCAAAAAAGCGCTGACACATTTTAAAAATGAAAAAAGCTTTTTTGAAAAGAACGATAAAGCTTTCATGCAAGAAGAGGCTAAACTTGTATTAGAGCCTTTCGTATCAAACTATGTAGCTGATGAAAAAGATTTATTTGTTCATCATTATAAACAAGAATGGGATATGAAATGGAATGTATTCCAAACAGTGATGCAGCAAGATGTGATGAATTATTATGAAAGTATATTATTTGCATTGGCTGAAACGATTGATGTATCACTATATGAACAAAGTAAAGAACAATTGCAAAAGCAGTTAGTGGAGATTGAAAAAGAAATTTATGTGATCTAGTCGTTATGAGAAAAAGATTCGTTCAATTTTCTTTTGCAGTACTGTATCTAAAGATTTGACAAACCCAGCAAATTCATCGGTAGAAATCATATGAGTAAGAACGAGCCGTCTGCCGTCTGGTGTTTCACCGCATAAGACGAATGAAGAAAATTCATATGTTTTGTTTTCTACTACTAATTTTGGATAGGAATACGTGTCGCTTTTCTTCTTCTTTCCATCAATAGAGATGACGTTGCACTTTTTCTCATTGTTGTCCATGGTGAATCCCTCCTTTCTATTATTTATGGTAGACAAGGAGGGATTAGAACAATAGAAAAGAGGGAAATTTTTATGCCTGTTGTAATAGAACTTATTTCGAAAGAAGCTATACCGAAACCTTTATTATTGCTTGCTGATCCAAGTGAGGAGCAAATTGATGCATATGTACAAAGAGGATTAACATATGTAGCTAAGCAAGAGGAGAGAGTTATCGGTGCGTACGTTCTTTTGGAAACAAGACCGAAGACGATGGAAATTATGAATATTGCGGTTGTAGAGCATTTGCAAGGAAAAGGGATTGGAAAGAAGCTATTAAGTCATGCTATAGAAACTGCTAAAGGATATGGTATGTCAAAACTTGAAGTTGGTACAGGTAATTCTAGTGTTTCACAACTTGCTTTATATCAAAAATGTGGATTTCGTATTTTTTCTATTGATTTTGATTACTTTTCGAAGCATTATGAAGAAGAGATTATTGAAAATGGGATTGTATGCCGTGATATGATTCGGCTTGCAATGGAATTGAATTAGAACATATAACTTATTTAGGGGGAAGAGAAGATGGAAGTACATAAAGCAATTACAGCACATTCTCGTAAACAAAATGAAAGTGTAAAAGCATGTTTACAATTAGATGCGCAGCGTGAAGCAGCTATTGAAGCAGCCGTATCTCTTGCGTCAAATGGGAAAGAATTTTCGGTTGATGTCATTAATGTTGTAACAAAGCAAATTAATGATCTTGCAAAAAATGGTGTTACCTTGCAGCGTAAATATGTTACAGAAGAAATGGTTATGGAGTATGTAAGTCGTTTGCAAGAGAAAGAAGGTCGTTAAAGATGATTGTTACAGTCGAATGGCTACGTGAGCATATAGAAGATGAGAACGTCCGTATAATCGATTGTCGGTTTGATTTAGCGAATCCTAATTGGGGTAGAGAAAAGTATGAGGAAGAACATATCCCTCATGCGTTATATTTTGATTTAAATTTAGATCTATCAAGTCCTGTAACAGAACACGGTGGTCGCCATCCGTTGCCAAATATTGAGGAGTTTGCAGACAAGCTTTCACGAGCTAGTATTGATGAACATACGACAGTAATTGCGTATGACAGTCAAGCTGGCGCAAATGCTTCTCGTTTATGGTGGTTACTCCGTTATGTAGGACATGAGAAAGTATATATATTAGACGGCGGATTTCCTGCTTGGAAAGAGAATGGACTACCGATAACAACGGAAATTCCTGTTGCTAAACGAAAAGCATTCAGAGCAAATGTACAAGATCATATGCTTGTAACGATGGAAACGGTCAAAGAGAATATTCATGCAGGTGCAGATGTTACGTTAATTGATTCTAGAGAGCCAAAACGTTATGCTGGTGTAGAGGAACTTGTTGATTCAAAAGCAGGACATATTCCAACAGCAGTAAACCATTTTTGGAAGGATGGAATACTGCAATCAGGACAATTTAAGAATGAAGCTCAGCAACAAGAACGATTCCAAAATCTTGCGAAAGATAAGGAAACAATAGTGTATTGTGGTTCTGGTGTGACAGCATGTCCAAACATCCTTGCATTGAAATTAGCTGGATTCCAAAATGTGAAATTGTATGCAGGTAGCTGGAGTGATTGGATTTCCTATCCAGAAAATCAAATTGCAAAAGAAGAAGATTAATCACTTGCATGCAAAAAAAATTTGTATTAAAATAAGGTCACAAGCAAGAGATTGCTCGAAAAACTTTGTATTTTACACATTGGAAACAATGTGATAATATAACGACAAGTAAATAATACATCCTGCGGTGTACGTAACTTATTTATGTCTAAAACCGATGTTAGTTATACGGAAGCTCAATATTTAGCGACCATCATCAAGCCTTCCTTGTGGAGGAAGATGTACGGTAACTGTGAGGGCATCCACCTGCGAGTAGCGGGTTTTTGGACATTTACGAGGAGCGGCACGTGCGGGGGTCTTATTTCAACTAACATTATATAAAATTCCTACGGTGTACGTAGCTTATGTATGTCTTAAACCAATAAGTTTAATATGGAAGTTCAATATTTAAATGTAGCTAACATGCCATCTTTTTAAGAAGGAAGTTACAAACATTTGTGAGAGCATCCACCTGTGAGAGCAGGTTTATGGACATCTAGAGAGAACGGCATATGTGGGGCTATATAAAAACCTTACGTTTTATACGTAAGGTTTTTTTGTTGCATACATATATCCATTTTATCCCACTTTAATGGGCAGTAAGAACCCCGCCTCAAAATTCACCGAAAGCAAAGAATTTAGGTGGGGGATTAACTGCCCATTAAAGTCCGATTGGTTCAACTAATAATTAGTGGGGGATGAAGAAAACCCCCACTGATTAAAGGTTCACTTTATCTCGATTCACCTGTGAAGTTTCCATAATAAATATAGCATTTTCTGTCTTCATCAATCTCTCTTGAATCTAAAGTGAACTCCATATGCATGCCGTCGCGCTGAATATATATAATATCTGAATGAAGAGATGGCAAAATTTCTTCATAGTTCCATACATCTTTACTTTCAATCAAGTTTGAACTCGTATCCTTTAGCTCTCTAATTTCAAAACCGATGTGGAAGTAAGTAGGATCTGAAGGATCGTTAGAAAAAGTTTCTTGTTGAATATATATAACTGCTGTTCCATCTGGATCTACTGAAGTTGCAGTAACAACATATGTATTTTTATCTTTTATAAAATATTCACAAGTCATGCGTGCGATGATTTCAGAATTAGAAATATTTGCGTAGTTCCATAAAGCAGGATACCCTTTTGTTTCATCATTAAGTCGATATTCTAAGCGCATTTCATCCCTCTTCTTCCTTTTTCTTCTACTTTATCATGTCATCCTATATAATAGGAATAGAATTTAAAAAGGGGAGTGCGAAGGTGAAAAAAACGAAATGGCTAGTAGGCGGTGTCGTAACGTCTTTAATGACCGGCACCTTATTTGGCTGCGCACAAGATCTTCCCCCAAAACCGAATGATAATAGTTGTTCAGATTGGGATTGGGATGATGAACTTGGGGTATGGCAGTGTGATGATAGTAGTTCAGGTTATCGTGGGCATTATTTCTATGGCGGAACATACTATCAAAATAAATCCACTTTTAAAAATTCATCGGCGTTTAAATCGTATCAATCGTCTGCGGAATTTAAAGGTGGGATTGGAAGTGGTTCAAAGGGAGGATTTGGGGGCTAAAATATGTCGCAGTACATAAGGGATCGAAAAGAGTTTTATTCAAAATATCCGGATTTCTGGTCGGATTTATATGAATCTGAGTATAGTTTGTTTCATGTTTTCTCTATAACAAATGAGACTATGAAACAATTACAATTAGCAACTGAACGAATGGGGAAAATATTTTTTAAGATTGCTAGACTTTTGCGTAATTTAAGTGACGAACAGCTTCTTGAACTTGGGTTTCCTCCTGCGAGCTTATCGTTCATTAGAATGAAAGGGTTATATCCTGAATCTGTTATTTCGCGATTTGATTTCGTTTTAACAGCTGATAACCAAATTAAAATGCTTGAGTTTAATAGTGATACACCAACTTTTATTATGGAATGCTTTCAAATGAATGGGAAAGTTTGCGAGAAACTAGGCTATGATGATCCAAACTCTAATCAAGAGCGATTACTATCTTCTGGTATTACAAAAGCTGTAATGGAAGCGACAAAGGGAATAGACAATCCAAATGTTGTTTTTACAGCACATCATGAACATATTGAGGATTGGAATACGACCATATATTTGAGTCAGTTATGCCATGTTGAAAATAAAGTAGTACCAATGTCAGAACTTAGAATTACAAAAGATGCTTTAGTAGATAGGGATGGAGTACAGATTGATGTTTTATATCGCCAAACATATCCGATAGAAGATTTAATTGAGGATCAAGATCCTGAAACAGGAGATTTTGTAGGTGTGGAACTGTTGCAGCTTGTAAAAGCCGGAAAGCTTTTTATAATAAATCCATTGTCAGCATTTTTACTTCAGCCAAAATCAATCCAGTGTCTTATTTGGGGGTTAGCAGAAGAAGGGGCCTTTTATACAAATGAGGAACAACAATGGATTAAAGAATATATGTTACCTACATATTTAGAACCAGATTTATTTTTAGGAAAAGGTTCTTTCGTTCAAAAACCTTCATTTGGTAGAGAAGGGGACACAATTACCATTCGCGATAAGGACGAACATATTATGCTTCAAAATGCACATCAAACGTATAAAGCGTCACTGCCGATATTTCAAAAGTATACAGAACTTCCAGTCATATCCTTGCAAACAGAAAAAGGGATGGAGAAACTGTCGTATGTGTTTGGTTCGTTTTTAATTGCCGGAAAAGCGAGTAGTATCGGTATTCGTGCGGGGGAAAAAATTACGGGGAATGAATCGTACTATTTACCGGTAGGTATAAAAAAGGAGGAAAGTATATGATTAATTTTTTATTATATTTAGCAGTAACACTTGGCCTTTTATGCCTTGGTCTTTTCCTAATGGAAGTAACAACGAAAGTAAAAGAGTTTAAGCTAATGGCCCAAGGGAATAAGGCGGTAAGCTATGTACTTGGAGGGCGATTACTTGGGTTAGCTATTGTTTTATATTCAACAGCAGCTAATTCTATTTCACTTCTTGATATGGTTTCGTGGGGAGCAGTTGGGATTTTGGCTCAAATTATCGTCTTTTATTTAGCTGAGTGGCTTACACCACGCTTTAATATAAATAAAAGTCTTGAAGAAGATAATCAAGCAGTCGGTCTTTTTCTTATGTTTGTATCGCTTTCAATTGGGATTGTAATTGCTGGTTGTATAACTTATTAAAAACCTTACGTTTAAACGTAAGGTTTTTATTTTTGCTAATTTTGAAATGTGTGTTTGATTCATTTAATGAGTCGAAAGAGAAGTAGTGTATTATGAGAGGGGGTTGTTGTAATAAGGAAAAGATTCCATTCAAAGTGTTGACATCTATTTTAAATAAGAGTAACATTTTCTATGTAATTAAAATAAGTCTCTGTTAGGTGAGGCTCCTGTATAGAGAAATGCTACTGCCCAAAAATGTCGAGAGACGCCAATGGGTCAACAGGAATGATCGAATTAAGGTTTTTCTTAACGTAGCTGGTAATGAACCTATGCTATACAGTGCTAAAACTCGGCGAGGGAGAGGTCCGTAGATTTCTAATTGTATTAGGAATCGTTTATTTGTGTATGTCATGACCTTTACTCTTTTCGGAGTAAAGGTCTTTTTGTTACAAAGCTATGAGTAATTTCATAGTATAAACTATAAAATGAAACGAGGAGGTGAGGAGCATGTCAAATTCTGACTCGGTTCCGTTACCCATATACTTCAAATCAAAAATATATGATGTAGGCAGGAAACGACTTGTTCCTCCCTCTATATTTATCATCATGTAGCGTTTATATGTATGTTTAAGCGCTAGACACTTTCACAGTAAAGTGGATAAATTGAGAAACAAAGCGTTTCTTCCTATGTTGTAATGGAGGAGACGATAATATGTTATATGCAAACAAAACTGTGGGTAACACGTCATATAAATTAAGTAAAAAATCAATGAAAGAACAAACAATGCTTCAAAAAAATAAAGATTTATTAATTGAAATCGCAACGAGAGATGTAAAATCTGTATTTGCGTATTTTAAAACAACAAGAGACGGATTATCTATGAAAGAGGCACAAAAACGTATTCAAGTATACGGCCGAAATGAATTAATTTCAAAAAGAGCGCGTATTGCGGAAGTCATGATGAAGCTAACTAGAATGATCCCAGGTCTTTCAAAACAACATGTGCGTGATGGATTACAATGTGAGAAAATTACTGTGTCTCGAGTAGAATGTTCTAGTGTAACGGGTTTAAACGGTGAATTGAAAATGATGACTTTGCCAGTACAAGAGCTTGTTCCTGGCGATATGATTTTTCTTTCAGAAGGTGATACAGTACCAGCAGATGTACGTATCATTTACGCGAATGATTTATTAGTAAATGAATCTGTGTTAACAGGAAAAGATGCAAGTATTGAGAAATTTGAAAGTTGCTATCATCTTGAGCGTAAACGATTTATTCCTCTAAAACGAATGAAAGACTATAATCCACTTGAACTTGAAAATGTATGTTTCAAAGGGACGTATATTGTTGGTGGAAATGCAAAAGCTGTAGTTGTTTCTACTGGGAAAAATACGTATTCAGGAATTCTTCATACTTGTTGCAGTAGAACGTCTTAATGTGTAAATGATGCTAAATATACAAAAACAATGTATAATAGACAAAGTTGAAAAAACGTAGAATGGTAATCTATTTATATAACCTTACGTGATGACGTGAGGTTATTATTTTTTGTAGTAGGAGAGGAATTATGAAAAAAGTATTATTAGTTGATGGTATGGCACTATTATTTCGTGCTTTTTATGCAACAAGTGTCTATGGACAATTTATGAAACGACAAGATGGTACCCCTACAAACGGGATTCATGGTTATATGAAACATTTATTAACAGCTATGCAAGCAATTGAACCGACACACATCGTAACATGCTGGGATATGGGAAGTACGACATTTAGAACAGAATCGTTCTCAAATTATAAAGCGAATCGTGCAGCGCCGCCTGAAGAATTAATTCCGCAATTTGATTTAGTACAAGAAATGACTGCGAAATTGTCTATTCCAGTTATCGGTATGAAAGGGTATGAAGCGGATGATTGCATCGGTACGCTTGCAAAACAATATTGTAATGAAGCGGAAGTTTACATTTTAACAGGTGATACGGACTTACTGCAGCTTGTTGATAAGAGCGTTACAGTTATGCTTCTGCGTAAAGGAATTGGAAATTACGAGTATTACACACCAGAGAAAATTATGGAAGAAAAAGGTGTGGAACCGTGGCAAATCGTGCATGCAAAAGCTTTCATGGGAGATACGAGCGATAATTATCCAGGTGTAAAAGGTATCGGTGAAAAAACAGCATATAAGCTTATTCAAGAGCATGGTACAGTAGCAACTGTACTAGAAAATGTGGCATCTTTAACGAAAGCACAACGTACGAAGATT
This sequence comes from Bacillus sp. Brlt_9, assembly GCF_051948935.1. Classification (NCBI taxonomy): domain Bacteria; kingdom Bacillati; phylum Bacillota; class Bacilli; order Caryophanales; family Bacillaceae; genus Bacillus; species Bacillus sp. Brlt_9. Next base: position 429,387 of record NZ_JAYJLO010000001.1, read on the forward strand.
GAAAGTGATTTAGAGAATTTAAATATTTCATTACAATTAGCGCAAATTCATTGTGAAGTTCCAATTTCATGTTCACTAGAAGAAGGATTACACACAATGGATGAAGAAAAGCTAAGATTCGTTTGTGAAGAAATGAATTGGGGAAGACCTGAAATATTAATCAATATGCTGTAAATAGTTTTGAGAGAGGGATGTTGCATAAGTCAAAGTTCGACTTATGCAACATCCCTCTTTATTATTTTGAAAAAGAGAATTTTAGTATGTGAAAGTATGTGGAATTTCTCTTAAAATATATAAATATTTTAAGAGATAATTCGACATAAGATGATGAAAATAGCAACTTCAAAACGGTTTTAGGAGAATCTCTTTTTTTCGTGTTCACAAAGTTGTCAGAAAATAAACGGAATTTTCATATGAAGTTCAAATGGAATTCACAACAATCAATTATTATAAGAACAACCAGATAATTCTTTATCTTTTATCCCACTTTAATGGGCAGTAAGACCCCCACCTCAAAATTCAGCGACAGCAAAGAAGTTAGGTGGGGATCAACTGCCCATAAAAGTCCGATTGGTTCAACTAATAATCAGTGGGGGATGAAGAAAACCCCCACTGATTAAAGTTTCACTTTATATAAACCATCCCCCAAGGAGGACAATAAAAATGAGAAAAAAAGTGAGAAAATCTTTTAAACAATTATTAATTGAAAATAAACAATCACTATTAAATAATAAAGAAAATATGAAAGAAATTGAGGAACGAATTGAGAAACGACATGTAGCATATAGTGGCTCTAGCAACTAAATAAAGAAAGATAGCCGATAAAGGCTATCTTTTTTTGTTTTATATTTAAATAACTATATTTCTCTCTTTAATTTTTGTAAATATATAAGATATTTTCATAGTGTTTTTCTGCCAATTTTTTTCATTTTTCGAGATTGAAATTGGCATATACCAATATAGAAAATTCACTATTAATAATATTACAAAAAGTGTTACAATACATTCAAAATTACGCTATAAATCATTTTAATATGAAAAATTGGAATGAAAAGAAAGGAGAGGAATATGAATAATGGTGTCGCTTTGAAATGATTAGTATCATTTCATTAGGAGTTGATATAAAGCGATGAATAGGTATGAAGAATTGGATTCAATTAGAGGAATTTCTTCATTGGTAGTAATGATTGGTCATCATTTAATGATTTTTTCAGTATTTCAAAATTACAGTTATCAAGATAATAAACCATTTGTTATGTATCTATTAAAAGAAACGCCTGCTCGCTTAATTTTTAGTAGTGGTAACGAATCTGTTATTATCTTTTTTGTTTTGAGTGGGTTTGTTTTGTATAGATCCATTCAAAACAACTACGATAGTTATGGGTCGTTCCTTTTAAAACGTATATGCAGAATTTATATTCCATATATCGTAGCAATACTTATAGCTATTTTATGCCAAACTACAATGAGTGAATATGGAATTTCTCATTTAAGTGAATGGTTTAATCGCTCATGGACGATTGAAAGTTCTTTAAGCTTAATTGTGCAGCATATATTATTGGTTGGGAAATATAATACAGATGCATATAACGGCGTAATTTGGTCACTTGTTCATGAAATGCGAATATCAATGATTTTCCCGTTAGTTTTGATGGTTTGTTTACGAAAAACGTTGAGGGGTTCATTATTGTCATTATTTAGTTTTAGTATATGTTCTGTCGTGATTTTATTATTATTTCACTCAAGTTTGACATTAACTAGTTATGCATTAACTCTACATTACACAGTGCTGTTTTTACTAGGAGCACTAGTTGCGAAATATAAAAAAAATGTAATAGTTTTTTATAGTAATCGTACTAAAAATGAGAAAATTGCATGGTTTTTATTTGCGATTTTACTTTATATGTATGAAGGGCTTATTGGAGAAATTAAATTGCTCAATAATTTTATATTTCGAGACTACGTAGTAGCGATAAGTGCATGTTTATTTGTTATATTAAGTTTGTCAGTATCAACTTTGTCATCCTTGCTGCGTAATAAATACTTGTTATATTTGGGGAAGATTTCTTACAGTCTTTATTTATACCATATCATATCGTTATTTTCCCTTATATACATGCTCCATGAAATATTGCCGTTGCCTATTATTTTAATTTTTTCACTCGTTTTTTCGTTTATACTTGCAATGCTTTCATATATATTTGTAGAAAAATTTGCATTCAGAGTCGGAAAGTATGTAACAAAGCAAGCGAATACAAAGAAGAAAGGGTTGTCTGTAAAGAATGATTTGCAGAATATTAATCAGACAAAGGCGGTGAAATAATTGAAGCAGGAAATGAGTATAAAAGATTTTCAACAATTATTGAAAAGAAGATTCGTAACGATCATTTTAACAATGAGTTGTTTAACCGCTTCTTTAGTTCTTATCTCTATGTACGTATTAAAGCCTTCGTATCAATATTCAACGCAAATTCTCGTTGGGAATTTAGATGGGTTTAATAAGGAGAATGCAGTGAATAAAACACAAGAAAATAAGCAGCTCGTAACTTCGTATGTTGATATTTTAAAAAGTCCACTCATTATTTCAACAGTCAAAAAGACTTTAAAATTAGAGCAATCAACTTATGAATTAGCACAAAAAATTTCAGTGGTGAATATGGACAACTCACAAATCGTTACTGTCACAGTAAAAGATTCGGATCCTACACTCGTCAAAGAAATTGTAAAGTCATTGGCAGAACAATCTCAAAAAAGCTTTCAACAGTATACAAATGTACAGGGGATAAAAATATTAACTGACCCAGAGTTACAGGAAAAAGCTGAAAAGTTGTTTCCGAAATTTCAACTTATCATTCCTATCTCTTTAATTGTTAGTTTTTTTGTTGGGGTAGGTTTAGCTGTATTTCGAGATTATTTTGATGAGCGTATATACGTGGAACAAGATTTAGAGAAAATAACGACCGTATCTGTTATTGGTCACATAAATATGAAACCGAATAGAAAAAAGAAATCTAAAGAAGTTGATGCGCAATCATCTATATATCGAGGTGAACATGTCGATGTTTAAGACAAAGAAAAAGCTGCCATTTGATCCGCATGATGCTCTAATGAAAGAGCAGTTTTATACTGTGTATCATGAGTTGAAAAAATCGGGAAAACAAGTGTTCACAGTAACTTCAACAAAGGATAGAGGCGTTGTTGCTTCGCTTATAGTAAATATGGGGCTAGTGTTTGCGGAAATGAAAAAAAAGGTGCTACTTATCGATGTGAATTTTTCTGATCCTAAACTACATCTACTATTACAAATCAATTATACGAAAACGGTGAACGATATAATAAGCGAATTCCCTAGTAGTTATGAATCTTTTTCTAGTAATTTATCTAAATACTTATATTGTATTCCTGCCCAAAAAACAGTACACCTGGGAACACCTTTAGTTGCTACGGATGAATTTGATCATGTAATTACGAAGTGGAAAGAAGATTTTGATTACATTTTCTTGTATTCCTCTGAAGTATTTGAGCTTCCTGCTACGCACATTATTGCAGGGAAATGCGATGGGGTAGTTTTAGCAGTCAAAAAGCGAAAAGATTCCCTGCGTACCGTGCAAAAAGTAATAGCGGATATAAAGCGGAAAGAATGTGAATTAATAGGTATAGTTTTATATTCTTGAATGTGGGGGTAACGATCTATGATTCGTGAAACAAATCAAGCCAAGTTGTATACGATTCCGGCTCAAGAAAAGACCAGTATTTTGAATCGAAGTATGAAACGCTTGTTTGATATAATATTTTCACTCATATTGTTACTATTAACGCTACCAATTATGTTGTTCTTTTGTATTGTGATTGTTTTCGAAACAGCAGGAGCTCCAATTTATTTTCAAGAACGTTTAGGGATTAATGGGAAGAAATTTAATGTATTCAAATTAAGGTCGATGGTAAAAGATGCTGAAATAAATGGGCCACAATGGGCAGATGAAAATGATTCAAGAATTACTACAGTTGGATCGTTTATAAGAAAAACGAGAATTGATGAGTTGCCGCAACTTTTAAATATTTTAAAAGGTGAGATGTCTTTTGTTGGACCTAGACCAGAAAGAGAGTATTTTTATAAACAATTTGATGCGTATATTCCAGAATTTAAAAGTCGCTTAATTGTGAAACCAGGGTTAACAGGATGGGCACAAATAAATGGAGGGTATAACCTTGATCCGAAAGAAAAGTTAAAATGGGACATGGAGTATATTGAAATGAAAACGATTGGAATGGACGTTCGTATTTTATGTAAAACCGTTTTAATAGTATTGAACGGTAATGGTGCAAGATAAATATATGTAAGTAGGTTGCTTGCAAAGGAGAGCAGGTATGGGGAGATCTATTTTCAATAATATCATCCATCTATTTTATAGCACGATTTTAGCTAATCTTCTTCAGGCTGTTAGTTTAATTGCTTTAGCAAATTTTTTAAATGCACAAAATTATGGGATGTTTAGTGTTGCCGTAGCAGTGACGTTTGTTATGTTATTTTTTACAGATTTAGGACTTACGAATACGTTTCTTCGAGAAGGGGCAAAAGATGGAGTAGACTTAGAGACGATTTTATCGTCGTATATAAAAGTAAGGATGATTTTACTTATTTTTATTTCTATAATCGGCTATATTGCTATTCATTATATGTATGCGGATAGAAATTTGATTTATATGATGATAAACGTAATGTTTTTCATGTTAATAGGATTAACTTGGCAAAATATAGGGATTGCCTACTTTCAGCTAACGGAGCGTATGAAGTATATAGCGCTTATTAAAGTTGTATCAGCGATAGTTGTCATTATCATTACATGTTTTTGTATTTTCGGAGAGTTACCAGTTTATATAACTGCTCGTTTATATGGATTTGGTTATATGATTGGTGGTTTATTCAGTATATATGTAATGAAAAGAAAGACGAGTATGAATATGAAAGTCGTAATTCATAAAGCGTTATTTTGGCAATTGACACCTTTTATTATTAGCGGTTTTTTAATAATGAGTACCCCGCAATTAGCACCTATCTTACTTAACTATACATTGCCATTAAGTATGGTAGGTGTTTTCGCAGTGGCGTATCGGATGCCAGCAGCTTTATATCAAGTGCCAGGAGTGATTGCAGGTGCATTTTATCCAGTGCTTTTTAGGCATTATAATCAGAATAATTTAGAAGAGCATACGAAATTAAACTTACTTCAAATAAAATCAATGGCGATTGTGGGAATATGTATGACGATAGGTTTATATCATTTAGCGCCATACTTTATTTCTATATTTTTTCGTGAGGAATGGGGAAATGCAGTAGAGCCACTCCAAATATTATCATTTCTCATTGTGCTACAAAGTTTAAATATTGCTATAGCTGACGGCTTAACAACGAGTGGACGTCAAAATAAAAGAACGGTTGTGCAATGTATAGCATTAGTAATAGGTGGGATTATGCTTTATAGCTTTAGTAGTATTGGTGGAGTGATAGGAGCAGCTTATGCTATGGTTTTATTTGAAATTGTAGCTTTAGTTGGATATATAGCAGTAAGTGCAGTGCAGGGGAAAATTGTATTTCAAATTGTTATACCTTATACAATTTATTTTGGTGTAACTTTTATTGGAGTGCAATATATATTGCATACATATCATTTCATTGCGCTCGTTCTTAATACGTTAATCGTAGTAGTTGGTATATTCCTATATGATTATGAGCTGAAAAAACTTCTTCTTTCGTTTATAAGAAAAACACGCAAAAAGGATTATATTACGAAACAGGGGATATAGCATATGGAAAATAATGTTAAAATATCGATGAAATGGATTATGCTTTTAATATTATTTGTCATGTTAAGTAAATACAACATATATATTGGGTTTTCATTGAAGATATATATGATTTTTTTAGTCATATATTTTTGTTTAACAGTTAAAAAATTTCATATTCAAAAGCTATATTTTCATGAAATTGTATTTTTACTATTTTATTTCATCTATTGTTTCAGTGGAATTCTTTCTATATATTTACATGCTAGTATTCGTATGATTTTTGGTGTGCTACTTGTTTTAGGGTGTTATTTTATAATGAGAAATTTAGTAGGAAATGTTGAAATAGCAACACTGGAATCATCTATTGCCTATGTAGGATTAGTATTTAATATTGTAAGCCTAATACTGTATATAGTCGGTTTACAGCACTTTGGATTATACGGTGGAGAAGAAAGGGAAATTTTTGCGGGACTATTAGTTGATAGAGGGTATCCAAGATTAATTGGTTTGCTAGATGATCCTAACATTTTTATTTTTTATAATACAATATTTTTTATGTATTATATGACAAACCTACATAATATGACGAACATTTTAGGATTGATTTTATGTGTTACGACAAGTTTATTAACTTTTTCAAGGGGAGGGATATTAGCGCTTGTGCTTGTCGTTTTTGTATATGTATGTACATCTAGTTTTGCAAAAAAAATAAAAATAATGATGAGTTTACTATTGTTTGGCGTAGTAATTTTTAGTTTATCGAATAGTGTAATGGGTGGCCAATTGGATGACATATTGAATAAGCGGATTTCTGATTTTTCGCACGATAATGGAAGTGGTAGATTTACGTTATGGGAAGCTGCTTTTAAATATTATTTATCCAATCCATATATCGGAATCGGTGCATTTAATTTTTCGAATTATTATGAATTTCAATTTAATGAAAAATTATATGTGCACAATACATTTTTAGAAATTTTGTCTGAATCGGGTACAATAGGTTTTCTTTTATATAGCGCTTTTTTATTCATATTAATGTTCAAGTTAACGCAGTATACTCTGTTTCGTGAAAAACCGTATCTTTTATTGACAATGATTGCATTTTTATTTCAGATGATGTCATTGTCACTCATTATTAACGAAGCGTTCTTTTTATTTTTAGCAATTGTTGTGAAGTACATTTCAATATATGAAGGAAGGGGAAAGGTAGATGGTAAAATGTCTATCAGCACATAATAAGGCGCCTCATGTTTCTGTAATAACACCTTCTTATAATAGTATCCAATTTATAGGTGAGACGATTTTATCTGTACAAAATCAATCATATGAAAATTGGGAAATGATTATCGTTGATGACGCTTCAACTGACCAATCTCTTGAAAAAATTAAAGAGCTAATAGAAGGGGACTCGCGTATTAGAGTATTATCATTAAAAGAAAATGGTGGTGCTGCTAAAGCTCGGAATTTAGCGATTGCAGAGGCAAGAGGAAGGTATATTGCTTTTTTAGATAGTGATGATATATGGTTGCCACATAAATTGCAGACACAATTATTATTTATGGAAGAAACGAATGCGTCCTTTTCATATACATCGTATCGTTTAATCGATGAAAACGGTAATGAACTAAATCGAGAAGTGAATGTACCAAGATCTGTTGACTATCATTGCTTGGCAGGAAATACAATTATCGGTTGTTTAACAGTAATGATTGATCGTGAAAAAATTCCGCATATTGAAATGCCTAGTGTGCAGCCAGAAGATACAGCGCTATGGCTGAATTTATTACATGAAGGGCATGAAGCGAAAGGAATACAGCAAGTGTTAGCGAAGTATAGAATTGTAGAAAATTCTGTTTCGAGAAATAAAATGAGAGCAGCTTTTCGGTATTGGAAATTATTAAGGGAACAAAAACGACTAAATGCAGTACAAATCTTTTACTATTTTAGTAAGTATGCTTATCATGCCTATAGAAAAAATAAAATCAATGTAGTTGGGAAGACGCAATTATGAATATACTGTTGATGACAGATAAATTGATAACTGGAGGAGCCGAAAGTTATTTCTGTAAATTGGAAAGCAATTTGCGTTATGAGGATTTTAAAGTTTATACAGCTGCAGGTGATGGAGAACTATATGAATCTCTTACTAGAAAAGAAAATTTTATGTTGCTTAGTCGATGGAATCATTTGAGAAATATTTATTACTTACGGAACGAAATTTGTAAACGGAAGATAGAACTTATTCATGCGAATAGTTTGCGGATGGTATTATATGCTTCTCTACTTCAAAAGTTTATGAAAAAAAAGATAAAAGTCGTGTATACGAAACATAATGTAACGATATTAGAAAAGAAAATGCCAACGCTTTTTCGTTATTTCATGAATAAATATGTGAACAATATTATTACAGTAAGTGAGTTTGAAAAGAATAATTTAATTTCAATGCATGTAGCTGAAGAAAAAATAAAGACGATTTATAACGGTGTGGATATTGAAAAGTTTTTATTCCAGCAGAAAAAGACAGAATCTACTTATAATGTAGGCATATTAGCTAGATTATCCAAAGAGAAAAACCATCAATTATTTGTAAAAATTGCAAATGTGTTAAAAAAAAGAGATGACTTTTTGTTTTATATTGCTGGTGATGGACCGGAGAAAGAGTCTATTATGAAAGAGATAGAAAAGTATGGATTGCAGCAAAGTGTAAAGATGTTAGGGAATATTTCTGAACCACATGGATTTATAGGGAATATGGATGCCTTACTTTTATTATCTTTTCGTGAAGTGTTTCCAATGGTGGTAATTGAAGCGATGGCGACAGGGACACCAATTATTTCAATAGATGTCGGCGGAATAAATGAAGCGGTAATAGATGGAGAATCAGGCGTTTTGTTGTCTGAATATTGTGAGTTAGGATTTGCAAGGGCGCTTGAGGAACTACAAGGAAATGAGGAAAAGGTGAATGGTATTAGACTGAAAGCACGAGAGAAAGCAGAGAGATATTTCTCATTAACTAAAATGATAGAAGAAACGAAAGATATATATGAATTAAACAAATGACCGTGCAAGTCGTTTGTTTTTTTTATTATAGAAACTTTTAAGAGAAAACTCACATATTATATGAAAAAGGTAATATGAGGAGTGAATTTATTTTGTCAGAATATATTTCTTCCCAAGAAGATTGTGCACCAGAAAATAGCGTTCATATTGATTGTTTTGGAGCAGTTCCGAACTCGGGAAATGATAGTTCAATAGCAATTCAACAAGCGATTGAATACTGTGTATCGAATCGGATTTCCACGGTAAGAATTACAGGTGTAAATACGTACAAAATTTTAAAGCCAATTATTATTAAATCAAACGTAAGACTAGAGTTAGACCCTACTGTAATACTACAAATTGATGGAGATTTTAATGCGTTTGAGCTAAAAAATAATGCTTCGATAACTGGTGGTACGATTCAAGTTATAAATCAAGGATTTCAGTCATCTGTTATTTATGTTTCAGGTTCACAACAAATAGAAGTGCCTAATCAATCTACTATATCAAATGTAAATATAATAAATACAACGACATCCTATAAAGGAAAAGCTATATATTTCTATTGTCAAAAAGCATGGGATTATATTAGTTTCTTTCAAGTTAACTTTATTCAAATTAAAAACTTTCAAACTGCAATACATTTGAAGACAGAATATATAGATGATATAAATACACCTTGCTGGATTAACGCAAATGTATTTCAATCTATATTTATTGATGGATGTGTGTATGGGATTGAAGTAGATGGAAATAGTGATTTGCCAAATGAAAGTTCAGGCAATACATTTCATGATATTCAAGTGCAATGTAGACAGCAAACGAAAAAAGTAATTCGTTGTACGGGTGCCTATAATACATTTGATTGTATGATTTGGGATACGTACCGGATGAGTAGCGAACCGATTGTCATTGAATTTTCTTCTAATTCGCATCGTAACTATCTTTTTTCGAATTTACTTTCCACAACTATTGTAGATAAAGGACAATACAATGTTTGTAAGTCTACCTATGAAGAATCTCTTCGGATTCAGTTGCCGATTACTTTAAATAAACCTCATTTAATAGGGAACCAAGATGATATTTTAGTAAACGCTCAGCAGAAGTATACTGTTAAGCAAGCAAGTGGGAAATTACCTTACGGGGGGAATCTCGCAAATTGTTTTAATTTAATAGATGAACAAAGTGTAAACTATATCGATGTTCCAGATAGTAATCCAGTTGTGATTGAACTAGATTTCACGAAAAATCCAATCAAAATGTTGAATTGTTTTGGAATGTATTTTGGATGGGGAGAGAGTCCGAAGAAAATTAAAATTGAATATGCATTAAGTGCAACTGGAAATTGGGTTGTTGCATCGGATGTTCCATTAAATGTAGGCGATACAATTATATCGAATATGAAGGCGAGTCAGTTATATAAAATAAGAATTACACTCAGTGGTTACGTTCAAGACCATAAACGTTTTCGGATTAATCGTATGTTTGCGAGGTCTTCTATGGAGAATGGGAATGCTTGGTTAGCGACAACTGGTGGAAGAATGTTTGGAGATATTGAAATAGAAGCAAGTAAAGGTATTATTATGAAGACTACTAGTGGAGTGAAATGGAAAGTAACTATTAATGAGGCTGGCCAACTTATTACGACTAAAATAACTTGAGATGATTGGTTGTAAATGCTTGGACGAGTTATTAGGTAGTACGATAAAGGGAATGAAAAAGAGATTGTAATTTGGTTTCAACCAAACTACAATCTCTTTTTGTTTACATTAACGCCACCATATCCAAGTCCAAAAGTAGTTTCGTATATTTCGAGGAGTGATACGTATAAAACGTTCCCCGTCAAAGAAGCAATTAAAATTTGGAAGTGTTTCATCTGGATTTCCTGGAACAAAGGTGACGATGTTTTCGTTACTTGTAACCGTTACTGTAATTGGTGGATCCGTAGGCGAGACTTGAAGTTGTAATGAAACATTTGCGCTATTTTTAAATTCATTATTAACAGGCGGATTTATCACTTGCACTGTGAATAACACGATAATTGTTTCGTTCGGTTCCAAATTAGTAGCTACTTGGAAACCGATATTCGGATTCGCTAGTGGAGAGCGTTCCCCGTTAATAAAGACAGTGCCGTTTATAAATTGTAAACCTGCTGGAATGGTATCTTGTAACGAAACATTTGAAAGTGAAATATCAGAAGTATTCGTAATACGCACTGTATAATCAAAATATTGATTTAAATAAGCTGAGCTGACGGAAGCGTTTTTCGTGACTGTCGCAGTTACGAATTGAACTGGTATACGAACAATATTCGAATTAACAATAAAGGTGATAATGGGGTCCTGCGGTGTCAATTGGAAGGCGGCTGTAACTGTCGCGGAATTGATAATGGTACTGTTTGAAGGGATAGAAGTGACGAGAACTTTAAATGTTATCGTTGCTACTGAATCAGCAGGTAAAGAGCCGATATTAATACCAGTATCTGGGCGAACATTCGGAACAGGAGTACCGTTAATTGTTACGCTATTTTCTATAAATGTTGTACCAGCTGGAATGCTGTCTATAATGGAAGTACTTACTGTAGGGATTGGAGAATCATTAAATATCTCTAACGTGAACGTAATAATATCTCCTGTCACGACAATAGATTTGTCAGCTGTTTTTTCAATGTGAACCATTGGATCAATGATTGTCGTTGTAACAGTATTTGTTTGCTTTGTAATGGTATTTATTTGCCTTGTGATCGTAATAGGTGGTTCGGTTGGACCGACAATAGGTGTATAGGAAATAGTAGCATCGTTATTGATTATAGATTGAAGAGTAGAAGAAGATATTGTCACTTGGAATGTAATAATAACAGAGTCATTAGGAACAAGAGCTCCTAACGCAATACCATTTTCAGGATTCGCATTAGGTTGATTGGTTCCGTTAATCGTAACACTACCAATAACGAATGTCGTATCTACAGGTGCCGTGTCTACTAGCAGAAGATCTTCAATAGTGATATTACCACTATTAGTAATCGTAATGGTGTAAGTTAAAGTTTGACCAGGTAAGGCACTTGTGAAATCAACAGCTTTTATGGCAATGACATTATCATTTTGAACGGTTGTTGTGACTGTATTTGTTGTCGTCGTATTCGTAACAGGTGCGCTATTTGGGTTGACTATATAGTTAAAGGTAGTAATTGCATTGTTGTTGAGTTCATTTGGTGTTGGGATAGAAGTCACAGAAACTTGGAATGAAACGATAGCATCTCCACCAGCAATTATAGTGCCAATTGGTATACCGCTTACTGGATTAACTCCCGGAAGAGTTTCTCCGTTTACAATAACGCTATTTTCTATAAATGTAGTACCTTGAGGAATAGTATCCTGAATAACTACATCATTTGCTGCAACATTACCAGTTTGATTGAGCGTAATCGTATACGTTAACGTATCACCGATTGTTGCAAATGCAAGGTCCACAGCTTTATTACTATTCAAATTTGCGTGATTAATTTCTGTTGTGGCAGCAGACGAAATGATAGTTTCGGTAATAGGTGGTCGATTCGGTATCGTGTATTGATATTCAATTGTACTTGTGTTAGAGATTGGATTTGTTTGTGGAATTGAAGTAACTCGTACTTGGAATAGAATAGTTGCTGTCGTATTAGGTGGAATGTTATCAATTTGTATCCCGCTAAGTGGATTGTCATTTGGACGAACGGTGCCATTCACAATAACACTGTTCTCTATAAAGCTCGTATTTGCTGGGATGATATCTGTAACGATAATGTTTTCTACTTGTATATTCCCATTGTTTGTAATGGAAATTGTGTAAGGGATAATCGTTTGTAGGTCAGCATATTGGATAGGTGTTGTTTTTATAGCGAGTACATTAGCAGAAATAACTTCAGTGAAGGTAATATTACTAGTCGATATTTGTTCTGCCTCGTTTATCGTATAACGAGAAGTTGATTGGTTTTGAATACGACTGCTAGCTGGAAGAGATACCACAGTAACGGAAAACGTGACTGGGATAGAAATGTTAGGAGCAATTGTTCCTACAAGTATACCAGCACTTGGATTGGCGTTAAGCTGAGGAATATTATTTACTAACACGCTACCGTTAATAAAGGTTGTTCCATCAGGGATATTGTCTGTAAACACAACAGAAGTAGCATCCGTATTTCCTGTGTTCGTTAAAGTTGTTGTATAAGTTAAAATGTCACCAATTGTTACAGAGGTCAAATCAACAGTTTTAAGTGAAACGATATCAGCGTCATTAATTTGAACGAAAGTAGTATTGGAAGTAGTAGATTTTTGAATTGGTGCAAAGTCAGGATTGAAAATAAAATCGTAGACGATGTTTGCAGTATTAGGCGTTGGATTTATGGTAGGTAAATTCGTAACGGAAACTTGGAACGTTATTGTAGTCGCTTGACCTGACATAATATTAGGAATGGAGAAGCCGATATTCGGATCTGCTGCAGGAAGTACAGTATTGTTAACTGTTACACTCCCTGGAATAAATACTGTTCCATCTTCTATAATATCAGTAAAAAAGATGGAGTTAGTTGTAGTGGATCCGTTATTTTGAATAAAGACTGTATATATAATGGTTTCATCAATATTAGCTAATACTGTATTAGCGGTTTTTGTAGTGATAAGAATCACATCAATAAATTGTATATTTGTAGTATTGGAAGAGGTTGTTTCTGAGATTGGTGGTGCGCTTGGGTCTGGCTGATACTCATAGTGGATGACGGCGACATTATTAATGTTATTTTGAGAAGGTATAGAGACTACATTTACTTGGAATGTAACGATAATTGTATTGTTTGGAAGGATAATATCAAGGGTGATTCCGGTAATTGGATTTTCGTTAGGTCTTGGTATGCCATCTACAAGAATGCTATTTGGAACGAATGTGGTGCCAGCAGCAATTGCGTCAATTAGGAGAGTATTTGTAATAGGTACTGTACCAGCGTTTGTAACTGCGACTGTATATGTGATGATTTGACCGATGCGTGTAATGGATCTATTAGCGGATTTAATTGCACTAACACTTGCCGTCCGCACTTCAGTATTTACTGCATTTGATAACGACCTGCGCTGAATAATAGGAGAACTAGGATCAATTTGGTATTCATACGAAGTGTCTGAAATGTTAATGACTGTGTTGCCCTCTGGTATGCTTATAAGTTGTACTTGGAATGAAATAGTGACTGTTTCATCTGGTTGTATCGTGCCAAGAGTTACTCCATTTTCAGGGTTCGCACCAGGCTGAATTATATTATTTATTGATAAGCTATCTTCAATGAATATAGTCCCTTCTGGAATGTTGTCAATGAACACCGTATTGTTAGCTGGAACATTTCCTATATTTTGTAGTGTATTTGTGTAGGTGATATTTTGCCCGGTGGATACGAAAGTAACATCCGCCTGTTTAACAGAAATAATATTTGCATTTTGAAGTGATGTTGTAACGATATTAGAATTTGCAGTGCGATTCACTGGTGGAGCTGTAGGAATACTTACATATTGGTAATTTACAGATGATTGATTTACAATTTCGGTTTCAGTAGGTGGATTATTTGTTTGTACTTGAAATAGTATTGTTTTGGAACTGTTTGGTGGAATCGTTCCAATTGGTATTCCGTTTTCTGGAGTTACACCAGGCTGAAGTACACCGTTAATTGTGACACTGTCTGGAACGAATGTAGTCCCAGCTGGAATAGCATCTGTAAAAGTAATATTTATTGCGTCAACATTGCCGATATTTTTCACTTCAGAAATATAAAGTATAGTTCCGCCAATATCTACAGTTATTGGATTGGACGTTTTTGTAACTGTCAATTGTGCTAGCACGAAATTTGTAATGACAATATTACTTGTAGATGTTTCAGTAATAGGCGGTTGTCCTGGGTCTGGTTGAATTGTATATGTTGTATTAGATTGATTTGTAATCGATTGTTGCGAGAATGAATCGTTAATTAGAATTTGGAATGAAATTAGGTGAGTAGCGTTTGCTGCTAGGTTAGGCAAAGTAACACCTACATTTGGATTTGCACCAAGTATAGCTGTTCCGTTAAGTGTAAAACTATTTTCTACGAATGTAGTCCCTTCTGGAATCGTATCTGAAAATAATAGATTAGTAGCTGGAATATTTCCGGTATTTTCTAGTGTTATCGTATAGGTCAAAATATCCCCTGTTGTTGCTTGCTCTGCATTGACTGCTTTTAAAGAAAGAACATTTGCATCCGAAATTTGTGTGAAAGCTGGATTAGACGTAATGGTTCGAGAGATGATAGGAGCAGTTGGGTCGGCGATAAAAGTATAGTCAATACGGGCTATATTTGAAATTGGATTCACGCTTGGAATTGCTTGCACGATAACTTGGAATGTGACTGTGACGATTTCTGAAGGTGCAATGGCGTTTAAGGGGATTCCTACGTTTGGATCGGCACCTGGGGCTGAAACGCCATTAATGGTCACGCTATTCGGAATAAATGCAGTTCCTTCTGGGACTAAATCTGTTAAAGTAACTGTATTTGCAGTTGTATTCCCATTATTTTGAATGACTACAGTGTAAGTGATTGTACCGTCAGTAGACTGTACGAGGGAATCTGTATTTTTAATTACAGATAGTGATGCATCAACGACAGCTGTATTTACCGTATTAGATGAAGATGTTGCTGTAACTGGAGGTTGACTTGGGTCGACAATATACGTGTAACTTGTAAGTGCTTGATTTATAATCGCTCCTTGCGGTGGAATAGAACTTGCAAGAAATTGGAACGTAATCGTAGCAGAATCACCTGGTGCGATAATGCCAACTGGAATACCGAGAGTTGGACTGGCGTCTGGAAGTGAAATTCCATTAAGCGTAACACTATTTGGAACAAATAATGCCCCTTCAGGAACTCCGTTAATGAGTAATACAGAATTTGCAGGGAAGTTTCCAGTATTCGTTAATGTTGCTGTATACGTAATGATATCGCCGATAGATACGATTGTACGATTTGCTTCTAAAACAGTAGTAACAGTCGCGTTATTAATTTGTGTGGAAGCACTATTAGAAGTTATTGTACCTGTAACAGGAGGAGAGGCCGGATTAACTATAAATTCGTATTGAATAGATGCAACATTTGTAATTGGGTTCGAAGGTGGAGTAGATGTAACTACGACTTGGAAAGTAACAGTTAAGGAACTACCCGCGTTCACGGTCCCGATATTAACTCCGTTATTTGGATTTGCACCTGGAATGGTACTTCCATTTACAGCAAAACTATTTTCAACAAAGGTCGTTCCTGCCGGAATGAGGTCTGAGAAATTTACATTCGTAGCGTTTGTATTGCCGCTATTTTGAATTAGAACTGTATAAGTGATCGTGTCTCCAATATTCGCAAAGGCTGTACTAGCAGTTTTTACAGCTGAAAGTATTGCTGAGTTAATAGAAGTAACGAAGACGTTCGTTTCCACATTTCCAGGCTGAGCCTGTAATGCATTTCCTACGTTATATTGGAAGTTTACAAATCCTAAGTTTTGGAGTTCAGGTGTGAATGTTGTTGGATTACTTACGATTTGAACTTGGAATATGATTGTTACAGTTTGATTTGGAATGATCGTATTTATGCCAATACCGCTGGTGATAGAAGCGGATGGTAACGGAGTACCATCAACAATAACTGATCCTGCAACAAATTGTGTCCACGATGGTATAGGGTCTGAGAAAATAACGTTATTAGCAGGGATATTTCCTGTATTCGTAATCGTAGTTGTATACGTAATCGTATCACCAATTGTTGCAAAAGCTTTATCTCCAATTTTAGTAGTAGTTAAAATAGCACTTTCAATTGTTGTTGTAACACTATTTGAATTAATGTTTTTTGAAACAGGAGGATTAGCTGGATTAACGATATGCTGGAAGCTAACGCTAGCTTGATTGGTAATTGGATTTATAGGCGGAATTTCATCGGCATTAATATGAAATGCTACGATGACAGACTGATTTGGCGCGATATCACCAATTGGAACGCCTGTAATTAGGTCTGCATTTGGGATGGTAGTTCCGTTAAGTGTAAAACTATTCGGTTCAAAGGAAGTTCCATCTGGAATTAGGTCGGTAAAAATAACATTCGTCGCACTAACATTTCCGCTATTTGTAATCGTAACGGAGTAGATAATATCTTGCCCAATATCTACTGTTGATACATTTGAATTTTTTTGTGCAGTAAGGATAGCGCTATTAATTTGCGCTGTCGTTGTATTAGATTGATTAGAAGTTGAAATGAACGGCTGATCTGGATCAACAATATAACGGTAATTGGTAAGTGCTGAA
Source organism: Bacillus sp. Brlt_9 (assembly GCF_051948935.1). Classification (NCBI taxonomy): domain Bacteria; kingdom Bacillati; phylum Bacillota; class Bacilli; order Caryophanales; family Bacillaceae; genus Bacillus; species Bacillus sp. Brlt_9. The sequence goes on from NZ_JAYJLO010000001.1 coordinate 446,541, forward strand.
TTAGAAATAGGGTTGTTGATTGGAAGGGCTGAAACGATGGCTTGGAATGTGACAATTGATGTGCTTCCACCATTAATTGAACCGATATTTACACCAGTAGATAAATCAGCGTTTGGAATAGTTTGCCCATTAACTGTAAAACTGTTTGGGACGAAACTTAAATTGCTATCAAGTATATCGATAACGGTAACATCGGTTGCAGCAACATTCCCGGTATTAGGAAGGTTAAGTGTAAATGTTATTGTATTACCAACATCCGCAAAACTAAGATTTGCTGTTTTTGTACTAATAATAGTTGCATTGTTTATTTGAAGAAGCGTCGTGTTAGAATTAGCTGTACTTGAAACGGGAGGATTAACAGGATCAACAGTAAACTCATACGTCGTTGATGCTGTATTTGGTGCAGGATTAATAGGTGGGATGCTGTTCACTGTAACTTGAAAGACGATACTATATATTTCATTAGGCGGAAGTGTTGCAAGTAATACACCGGTATTTGGATTCGCGTCAGGTTGTAAAATACCATCAACAGTTAATGTGTTAGGAACAAATGTGAGTCCGCTCGGTAATACATCCGTGAATACAATAGTAGTCGCATCCGCATTTCCTATATTCGAAATAGAAGTAGTGTAAAAGGCAGTTTGCCCGACGTCTATAAAGGATACACTTTCGTTTTTCGTCATGGATAATATAGCTTCTTTAATTTGCGTTGAAACAGGATTGCTAATTGAAGTTTCTGCATCAGGCGGTGAGACTAATTGATACGATGTTGATGAGAAATTTACAACTGGGTTTTCGGTTGGTAATGAAGTTACAGTTACTTGGAACGAAACTGTTACTGTAGTCCCAGCTGTTATAGTCCCAATATTTACACCGTTCGATGGGTCCGCACCGCTTTGGGGAATGCCATTAATAGAAAAAGAGTTTGTAATAAATGTAGTTCCGCTTGGCATTGTATCAGTGAATATAACATTTTGTGCGGCGGAATTTCCGTTGTTTGATAGGGTGACGGTATAGGTGAGTGTGTCTCCAATACGACTAAAGGATTTATCGACTTGTTTTAATGAAAGGATGGTAGCTGTGTTAATTGTAGTAAACACTGTGTTTGAAGTAACATTCCTTGAAACAATAGGGGCATTAGGATCAGCGATAAATGTGTAAGAAGCACTAGCGGAATTGGCAATAGGATTTTGAACAGGAGTAGAAGTAGCGGTAACTTGAAATGCTATTGCTATTGAGCTGTTAGGAGCAATTGCTCCAATTGTTATGCCTGTATTAGGATTAAGTCCAATTTGTGTGATGCCATCAATTGTAACGCTATCAGCAATAAATGTTGTCCCATCTGGTATAAGGTCAATGAACGTAATATTCGTAGCATTTGTATTACCACTATTCGTTAAAATTGTCGTATAGGTAATGGTATCACCTAGCGTTACAAGTGTTTGATCGACTGATTTAATCATCGTAATCATAGCATCTAATACAGGGTTTGTAACAATATTCGTTGAAGTAGAAGTAGTAGCAGGGGCTCCGTTTGGATCAACAGTATAAGAGTATAAAATCGTATCGTTACCCATAATCGAGCTTGAAGGGGGAACGGAAATAACATTTACTTGGAAAGTAACAGTTACTGTTTCACCTGGAGCGATATTTGGTATAGTTACTCCAAGTGCTGGCTGTGCACCAAACTGTTGGATACCATTTATTGTGACCGAATCTGGTACGAAAGTAGTGCTAGGAGGAATGGTACTTGTAAAAGTAATATTCGTTGCTGGTGTATTTCCTGTATTCGTAATCGTAGTTGTATACGTAAGTGTATCCCCGACGGAAATAATAGATTTATCAACAGTTTTTGTCGTATTTAATATTGCACTATTAATTGTTGTTGAAACTGCATTAGATACATTCGTTTGTGATACGGCAGGTTGGCTAGGATCGACCACATGTTCAAATTGCACAGAACTAAAATTCGAAATTGGATTTATACTTGGAATGTTTGTAACAAGTACGTTTATCGTAATAGAAACCGTACTGCCAGGGTTTATATTTCCAACCTGAATCCCGTTCGCTGGATTTCCAATTTGTTGAGTGCCTAATTCATTTATAAGAGTTCCAGAAATAAATGTTGTGCCTTCAGGTAAAATATCAGTAAATATCACATTTTGTGATGCTACATTTCCAGGATTGCTTAAAGAAATAGTATAAGAAATTGTATCGCCAATCGTTGCGAAAGTTTTATCTACAGATTTGATTGCCGCAACTTCTCCAGAATTTATTTGTGTTGAAACAGAATTAGATGTCGTACTTCGTGAAACAAGTGGTAAATTAGGTCCTGTCATAAATTGATAATCAATGGAAGCTCCGTTTACAACCGGTGAATTTGGCCCTCCAGGTCCGATTGTAAAAATAGGATTTGGGATACTAACTACTTGCACGCGGAAGGTAACGTTTATAAAATCTCCTGCAATAATATCCCCAATTGGTATTCCATTCGCTGGATTTACCCCAGGTAATAAAACTCCACCTACTCGAACGCTATCTTCTATGAATATTGTGTTATTTGGAATTGGATCTGTAAAAATGATATTCGTAGCAGTCGTGTTCCCGATATTGTCTAATAAAACTGTATACGTTAAAAATGAATTTCCAGGAGCGATGTCAGAAAATAGACGATCCACGCTTTTCGTTGCTTGGATGATTGCTTCGTTAATTTGCACTAAAGTTGGATTACTTGTAGCGGTTTCTGTCACTGGCGGCTGGGTAGGATCCACAATGATAGAATAAGTTGTGCTAGATTGATTCAATGTTGGGTTTGTAGCTGGTATTGAGCCGACGATCGCTTGAAAACTAATTGTTGTCGTTCCTCCAACTGGAATTGCGTCTAAAGAAATCCCGCTATCTGGTCTAAAGCCGAGTTGTGGGATAGTGTTAATTTGTACGCTATCAGGTACGAATGAAAGTTCAGGTGGTAATATATCGATAAAAACAGGTGTGTTAGCGGTAGTATTTCCGCTATTAGTGAGAGTAGTTGTATACGTAATTGTATCTCCAACAGCGGCAAATGCATTACTCGCAGTTTTTGTTGCGATAACGGAGGCAGTATTTACTTGTGTAAAAGTTTTATTGGATTGAACTGTTCGTGAAACAGGAGGTTCGTTTATATCAACAATAAAGCTATATTGAAGCGATGATTTGTTAGGAATTGGATTAGGGTTTGGAAGAGTTGTAATGTTTACTTGAAAACTGAGTGTAATCGATGCATTTGCATTTAAGTTACCAATATTGATACCGTTTTGTGGATTTGTATTCGGGATTGTTACACCATTTATTTTAAAGCTATTTGGGACAAAGGTGGTACCGTTTGGAATTGTATCTGTAAATACAATGTTGTTCGCAGTAGTATTTCCTGTGTTTGTAACAGATGAAGTGAATGTAATCATATCACCAATCGTAGCGAAAGTTGTACTCGCATTTTTATTTAAAACTAAAGTAGCGTCAATAATTGGAGTAACTGTCGTGTTTGTTACAGTGCTTCCAACAGCAGGTGTTTGGTTTGGATTCACTGTATATTCATAATTTACAAGGGCGTTATTCGTTAAAGTGCCACTAGGAGGAATCTCAAGAATTTTCACTTGGAATGTAATAAAAGTAGTCCCTCCTGGTGAAATATCGTCTAAATGAATACCTAATGAAGGATCTAAACCAGGTTGAGATACGTTATTTATCGTAACAGAATTCGGGATGAAGGATGCACCTGGTCCAAGTCCATCTGTTAAAACTGTAGCACTAGCAGGGATGTTTCCTGTGTTCGTAACTGCAATCGTATAAGTAACGATATCTCCAATTGCAGCATTCGGTGTGTTCACTGATTTCGTTGCGATAATAGTAGCGTTGTTAATTTGAGTTGTTATTACATTACTTGATGCATTGGCGGATGCTGGAGGTAAGTTCGGGTCTACTACATATTGGTACGTTGTGTTACTTTGGTTCGGGATTGGATTCGGATTCGGGATGGAATTTACTTGCACTTGGAACGAAATTATCGTATTTGCATTCGGATTTATTGGATCAATTGCTATTCCATTCGCTGGATTTACATTAGGCAGTATATTCCCATTTACTGTTACACTATTTGGAATAAAAGATGTACCGCTTGGAATTGCATCGGTAAACACTATATTTGATGCAAGTGTGTTTCCGTTATTCGTTAAAGTAGTCGTGTACGTAATGATATCATTTACGTTCGCAAACTGCTTATCTGCAGATTTTACAGAGGTAATCGTAGCGTTATTAATAGTTGTCTGTACGGTGTTGGAGGCAACCATCTGCATTATAGCTGGTTTAGATGGGTCATATGTGTATTGGAAAGTAGTGCCGGATTGATTTGTAAGCGGATTTGCACTAGGAATAGTTGGTACAAAAACCTGGAATGCAACAGTACGTGATGAATTCGCTCCAATTGTACCAATTAAAATGCCGTTAGCAGGATTTGCATTAGCTATAGGGACACCGTTAATCGTTACAGTATTAGGAAGGAAAATGGTACCAGCTGGAATGATATCTGTAAACGTTACATTAGAGGCAGGGATATTGCCGTTATTCGTTAAAATCGTTGCATACGTTATGATGTCGCCAACATCAGCAAAGTTTGTGCTTGTTAGTTTCGTAGCAACTATATTAGCAGTATTAATTTGTGTAGCTACGATATTGCTAATAGCGTTCCTAACAACAGCAGGTAAATTTGGATCTGCAATAAAGCTATATTGAAGTGCAGCACTGTTTTGAACTGGATTAGGTGAAGGTAAACTATTTGCACTAATTTGGAAAACAATTGTTGTAATGCCGCCAGCGGGAATCGTACCAACTTGAAGACCAACACTTGGATCCGCACCTAGCTGTAAAGCACCGCCTATAAAAATACTATTTGGTACAAGTGTCGTACCAGGAGGGAGTATATCGGTAACGACTACGTTATTTGCTGGAGTATTTCCAGGGTTAGCTAGGGCAATTGTATATGTGATTGGTTGCCCAACATCGGCGATAGTTAAATCTACATCCTTGAAAATAATTACATTTGCTAAGTTGATTTGTGTACTTACAGTGTTACTTAAAGATGTTTCTATAGTTGGTGGATCTCCTGGATTTAGAATAAAGCTATACTGTGTACTAGATGAATTTATTGTTGGATTTTGCGCTGGTAAAGAGGTGACAGTTACTTGATAAGAGACAGTAAGTGAGCCGTTAGCAGGAATAGAAGGTAACGGAACACCGACATTTGGATCGGCGTTATTTTGGAGTGCACCATTAATAAGGAAAGTGTTTGGGATAAAGGTAGTACCGTCTGGATTCGTATCAACAAAAGTAGGACCATCAGCGGAAACACTTCCTGCATTCGCCAAAGTAACGGTATAAGTTAATATATCCCCTACGGTAGCGAACGCTCGATCCACTGCTTTGGTTGAAATGACATTTGCATCGTTTACTTGAGTAAATGTAGTGGTTGAAGTAGTGTTCTTATTTATAGGTGAAGCATTTGGATCCACGATAAAGTTATAGAGAATTGAAGCGCTATTTGAAATAGGATTTGGATTTGGGATGTTAGTTATTAATACTTGGAATGAAGCAGAAATTGTAGTATTCGCATTGATGCTACCGATATTGATGCTAGCTGGTGTAACACCTGGCTGAGCAACATTGTTAACTATAACACTGTCTGGCACAAAGGCAGTACCATTCGCAATTGAATCGGATAGTACTACATTGTTCGCCGAAACATTTCCATCGTTTGTAAGAGAAAAGGTATAAGTTAATACATCTCCAACTTCCGCAAATGTTTTATCTACAGACTTAGTAGCTTGAATGTTTGCTAGTCTAATTGTTGATGTAACAGAATTAGAATTTGCTGTTTTTGAAGTTGGTGGCAGACTTGCGTTTACAGTATATAGATAAGAAGCGAAAGCATTATTAATGATAGGATTTTGGGCGGTAATATTGATAACTGTTACTTGGAAAGAAAGAGTAAAAGTAGCTCCGCCAGGAATTGTTCCGATAGGTAAAGCAACGAGAGAATCTACATTTTGCAAAACTCCGTTTAGTGTTACAGTACCAGGAGTCAATATCGTTCCATTTGGAAGTGGATCCGTTAGTTGTACGTTAGTTGCAGCTGTATTTCCACTGTTTGTAATAAGAATTGTATAACTGATTGTTTCGCCAACTGTAGCAAATGGTTTATTTGTTGATTTTGTTAATGTTACATTCGCATTGTTAATTTGAGTGGAAACGAGATTCGAAGAAATGTTTTTCGTAACGGGTGATTGGCTAGGGTTGACGGTATATTGATAAGAAGCGCTTGAACCATTAGATACGACATTCGACGCTGGAATTGTATTTACTACTACTTGAAATGAAACATTTTTTGTTGTACCAGTTGGAATAGATCCTATATTCACACCAGTGGCGGGATTTGCTCCAACTTGTGTCGTACCGTCAATTGTTAGACTGTTTAGAACGAATGTTGTTCCAGTAGGAATGACATCTGTAAAAATAACATTGTTTGCATTCGTATTACCTGTACTTGTAAAGGAAACAGTGTACGTTAGCGTATCACCAATATCTGCAAAAATTTTATCTACTGCTTTCGTCATTGTTACAGTAGCATTATTCACTTGAGTGGAGACAATATTCGTCGTATCAGTCCCGCTTACTGCAGGCTGATTTGGTACAGGAATATATTGATATGTTGTTGTACCACTATTTAATATTGGATTTGTTTGGGGAATAGAAGGAACGAATACTTGAAATGAAACAGTAGTCGTAGAATTAGCAGCAATAGATCCAATTGCTATACCATTAGCTGGATTTGAGCCTGCTTGCGTAACCCCGTTAACAGTTACACTTCCTGGAATGAAAGTAGTCCCGCTAGGAATCGGATCTGTATATAAAACGTTCGTTGCGGCGATATTTCCTATATTAGCTAAGGCAATACTGTAAGTTAACGTTTCGCCAATATCAGTAAAGATTTTGTTAACTGATTTTGTTCCATTAATATCTGCGAGGTTAATTTGTGTTCCTGCAGAGTTGCTTGTTGCAAGACCGTTAAAAGTCGTTCCACCGGCTATTGGTGTATATTGAAATGTAATGTTCGCAGTGTTAGAAATCGGATTTTGATTTGGAAGAGAAACGACAGTTGCTTGGAAAGTTACTGTACGAGAAGCGCTGTTATTAATTGTTCCAAGAGATATACCCGCAGCCGGATTTGCATTTGTTTGTGGTATGTTATCTACCGTTACAGTGCCAGGTATAAAGGAAGTGCCGTTAGGAAGACTATCTATAAAAATAACGTTATTGGCGGGAAGAAGTCCGGTATTAGGGATCGTAACGGTATAAGTGAGGACGTCTCCAATTGCAGCGACACTTTTATTCACGCTTTTCGTTGCTTGTATGTTAGGTGAATTTATATTAATTTGTAATCCGACTGTATTTAACATATACGCGTCTCCGTTAGTTGTTAAACGGATTGCAGCGGATACTTGGGAATTTGTTAAATAAGGAGAAATATCAATAGAAGTAATGTCCCAGCCTTGCCTTCCTGCCGAGATATTTGTACTTGTAGAAGCACTTTGATTCCGTGTTCCAAATGTCCCAGTTGTATCTAAATTTCCGGCAGCATTATTCACTTGAGAACCGAAGAAATTATTTACAGCATTATTTGGCCCGGATAAAGCATTTAATGAACTGAAATTTGGTCCAAATAATGCTTGATCCCCAGTTAAATCAGCATCTCCTTCAGTAGAACTTAAAAATAACCTCCCACTTACAGGTCCTCCTGAAGGTGTTAAAAATCCTGAAACAGATACATCGGCACTACCAGTTTCCGCAGAAACACGGTTACCAGCTACATAAATGGTTAAGTTCCTTGCAGGCAAGGTCCCGTTTTGATAAGCAACGATAAGTGTCCATCCAGCTGAATTAATTGTTCCATTAGAAGCATCTATAGGATCTACAAGTCCAGGGACAGAGCCGGCTGTATAAGAGCCAGCCCCTCCGGCTTGAATGAGCGATGTTACATCTGCGGATCGTGTATAGAATCCAAATGTGACAGATCCAGAAACGAATGTTTGATTAGAGGCTGTAACACTTGAAGGGGTAATCGAGTATGTTGACACAGGTGTTGTAAAAGAAATAGGATTTCCTAATACACTCGTAATATTTTGATCACGAGATAAGTAGTTTCCTCCCCAAACGAGTTCTGCGTAAAGAATAGTACTACCAGCAGGGATATTTAAAAGGGCGGTAGAACTATTTTGTGTATAGTTTAACGTTGTACCAGCAGGAAAAGTAGGTACTTGTAAAGCGGTATTCGTAGTTGCGAATGCACCAATTGCCCCGATTGTACCAGCACGGTTTTGATTACTAATTTTACTTAAGCCTAAAGTATTCCCTGTAATTGCGAGTGCGCCGTTAGTGGTGGTAGAAAATCGATTCGTAATGGGCATGTTGTCACCTCATTTACAATATAGTCTTGGTCAAAATAGGATATGTATGTGACAAATAAAGGGAAACATGTACAGGTTGATTCGGAAAGAATGATTTAAGAGTCTAGATAAAGAGATGGAGAATGATTGACTTGGAAATGAGAGTGGAGCGTCTTAGAAAAGAAAGTATAAATGATATTGTTTCATTATCTTCTTATATTGGCTGGGATTATAACGGAGAAGAAATTGAGACTATTTTTGACTCAGGTATTGTATACGGTGTGTGGAGTGGGAGGAAGGAACTTATTGCTAGCGCAGCAATTATATTATATGGGGAGGAATTAGCGTCTATCGGAATGGTGATTGTGCATCCGAATTATAAGGGAAGTGGGATTGGAAAGGTGATAACAAATTCATGCATTATGACTGTATCAGCTCAAACTCCAATAATGCTTATTGCTACGGACGAGGGAAAACTTTTATATGAAAAATTAGGATTTAGAACAGTAAGCTATGTTTCTAAATACATATGTAACTCGTACAATGTGAATGATTATTGTATAGGAAATGAAGATTATATAATGAATTATAAAGAGTATGATTTAGAAGAAATAATAAAATTAGATGAATATGCGTTTGGAACAAATAGAGAAGAGTTTTTAACGAAAAGAATTATGCAAAGTGAACAGTGTATCGTTGTAAAGGATAAGGAACAAAATGCATTAGGATATGGTTTGAGTGTACAAACACCCGAAAATAAAATAATAGGTCCAGTCGTTGCTAAAAATGATGAGATGGCAATGAGAATTGTACATGATTTAGCAAGAGGACATCATGGTAAAGTAAGAATTGATGTACCAGAGGGGAAAAAAGATTTTCTAAATCAATTAGAGGCTGTTGGCTTTCAAAAGGTTAATACACCACCAATTATGATGAGAAATAGTGATCAATTATTAAAACGGAATAATGAGCTATATAGCATTGCAGCGCAAATTTTTGGATGAAAAAAGAATCCTTTTCACGTAAGGATTCTTTTTTAGGTAATTTAATCACGATATTGGTCGTGAGTTGGTTGAAAGAGGTCTTCCTCGATATCTCTTACCATAGAAAAATGATCGACGTTATAATGCCCATGTAAAGTTTTATTATGATGACTAATAATTTGCTCTGCAGACAATACGTTAGAATCAGTGGTTGAATGACCATTTTTAATTAATGTAACATCAAAGCCTTGTACAGTGGCTGTTCTAACGGCGGTGTCGATGCAATGTTCTGTTTTACAGCCGCCTATAACAATATGATTGATTTTTTCTTCTTTTAAAAGTTCAAGTAACGAAGTACCGTAAAATGAATTTGTGGCTGCTTTATTAATAAGGATTGCAGACTGAGGTACTTTAATTTGATTATGTACTTCAAATCCTTCTCCGCTACCAGAAGCAACATCGATATCTCTTACGAAAACAATAAGGGCATTGGAATCTATTGCTTTCTGCAGGGCTGTATTTAGTGTCGATAATAGCTCGGTTTTACGAAACACCTCATTTTCTTGCTCATTTCCATCAATTAATTCTTGTTGCGCATCGATAATTAATAGTGCTTGTTTCATCGTGTCTCCCCTTTAATATGAAATAAGTTCCACTGTACATATTCCTTTATATTGTTAGGAAATCCTCCATTTCAAGCGAAGTAGACGATTGATTTACAAAGTTGTCAAAGAAATTTCATTCTCATAGCGTGTAAAAACATGTATGATAGGAGATGGAGAATTTTTGAGTAGGTGGGAATAACATGCAAACAGTAGAAGATTATCTTTCATTCTTACATACGAAAGGATTTAAACTATCAGAGGAAGCACAAGGGTTTATTATGTTCGGACAAGGGTATACAGGTGCATCTGATGGAATTGTGAACGCGGCAATAGAAGCGACAATTAAACATCAATTTCAGTTTGATGGCAGTTATTTTGTTGCGTTATTAGAACGATTGAAAGAAGAAGAGATTACAGATAAAAAAAGCGCTAAGGCTTTTATGCGGAAGTTACAAGCGTAACTTCACGCAGCCTGCGCTTCTTTTTTTGTTTTGGAAGGTAATTCAACAAAAACCATGCCTAGGAAAATACATAGGCATCCGATAATAGCAGAAATAGAAAGTTGTTCGTTTGCAACGAGAACGCCTGTTAAGGCAGCAAAAACGGGTTCCATTGCGAAAATAATGGCTACTCTCGTTGGAGACGTATGTTTTTGCGCTGATGTTTGAATGAAAAAAGCAATGGATGTCGCGAATAGGGAAGTTAGAAAGAGAGCAAATAAAAAGGAAGAATTCGTCCATAGTGCTACTGAAAATAATTTTTCCCAATCTTCAAACAAAAAGGCGCAAATAGAAGAAAATATACCGACAGCTAATACTTGCGATGTGCTTAACAATAAAGGTGATATTTTTTTAGAGAAGAAGCCGTTAACGAGAATATGAGCAGCGAAAGCAACTGCGCAACCGAGAACGAGTATATCTCCAATGTTTAATTGAAATGAATCACCAGCTGTTAATAAGTATAAACCTGCCGTTGCTACAGCAATGCCCATTACGATAAAAATAGTAGCTTTTTGTTTTAAAAAGATAAAAGACAAAATGGGCACCATAACGATACTAAGCCCTGTTAAGAATCCTGCTTTTGAAGAGGTTGTATAAAGTAAGCCGAATGTTTGTAATACATAGCCAACACATAAAAAGAATCCAACGATTAATCCGGCAAGACTACTCTGTTTTATATCTTGTTTTGAAGTTTTTTTTGCGAAAATCATTTGAACGAACAATAAAATAGTTCCGGCGAATAAAAAGCGAATACCATTAAAAGTAAATGGGCCAACGAAAGACATAGCATTTTGAACGACAACAAACGTAGCTCCCCAAATAAAAGAGACAAATAATAAAGCTAGAGGAGCAATCCAATCTTTTTTCACACTCATACCCCCGTTAATTTTGTAAGATAGCCTTTCTAGCTAACTCATCAGCAACTTTATTTTGACTACTTGGAATCCACTTAATAAAAAAGAGATCGAAACTTTTTATGTACTGCAGTGCTTCTTCTAATAGTGGCGCAAACATTTTATTTTTTGCGTATTCTTTTTCAACAGCTCGCTCAACAAGTTGCGAATCTGTACGAAAAGAGACAATGTTATAATTATGCTCCGTGCAATATTTTAATGCCGCAAGTAAAGCGTGGTATTCTGCTTCATGATTGGACATTGTCCCAAGGGGTAATGATAATTGTACAGCTGGTTGAACCCCTTTAATAAATACTCCCGCACCAGAAGGACCAGGATTTCCTTTTGATGCACCATCAATATATACTTCAATCAAAATGAGAAACCTCCAAATGATAAGATGATCCCCTACTTATATGTTTCTTTGAAGTAGGGGATAGAGTAATTAGCCGATTGTAATGCTATAACGACATGTAAATGTTTCATTCGTTTGTAAAGATTGAATTCCTTTTTTTTCCTTGAAATCTTTTGCTGGAGTTACTTCATCGGCAATTCCGTACCAAGGTTCAATACATAAGAAAGGTGCATTTTCGCCTGGTGTCCATACGCCGACAAATGGGAAGCCATCAAATTCTACTTTTACAAATTTATTATGTTTATGAGAACGAATAGAGATTTCATCCGTATTCATATTTTCAAAAATAAGTGCATCATTTTTGAATAAATCGTATGTAAGTGGTAATTCATTCGTATTTTCAGCGATTAATTGTTTTTTGCTTGAAAGGTAAGGACCTTCTAATACGCTAGTTTCTAAGCGTTCAGAACCATTAAAGGATAAATGATAATCTGTAAATGATTCGCCCTCTAATAACGGGAAGTTGAAACCAGGATGTGCTCCGATTGAGAAGAACATCTCTTTTGAAGCAGGATTAGTTACTTCATATGTTACATGAACGATTTGTCCGTCTAGCTCATAAGAAACAAGTAATTCGAATTCGTATGGGTATTTTTTTAATGTTTCTTCATTACTAGTAACAATATAAGTGATTTTCGTTTCACTTTGTTCTTTCACAGAGAATGTAAGGTCACGAGCAAAGCCGTGTTGTGTTAAAGAATATGGTTTACCATCTACGTAGTATGTATTATCTACTAATCGACCGACAATTGGGAATAAAATTGGTGCGCGGCGCCCCCAATAAGTAGAATCGCCTTGCCATAAGTATTCAGTGTTATCTTCTTTTAAGCGAACGCTTTGTAATTCTGCACCTTTGTCAGAAATGGAAACGATCACTTTTTCATTTTGAATTGTTGCTGTCATGAAGTGAAACCTCCTAAAACTTTCATATGTTTTATTATACGTTGTCTAAAAGAAAAAAGGTAGTTAATGATAGGAATCTATTGACGAAAGAGTGTGTATTGCGTAGAATATAATCTTGTTGCTTAAAAAACGAATAACGTGGTTCGAAACCATCCCACGTAAAAAAACTAAGGAGATTTTGTCATGAATATTAGAACTTTAGTCGGTAATGGTATTTTAGCGGCATTATATATTGCTGTTTCTATGCTTATTCAGCCATTTGGCTTTACGAATGTACAGTTTCGTATTTCAGAGATGTTTAATCATCTTGTTGTATTTAATAAGAAAGCAATTTACGGAATTGTATTAGGTGTATTTTTAACGAATCTCTTTTTCTCACCAATGATCGCTTACGATTTAGTATTTGGAGTAGGGCAATCTATTCTTGCATTAGTTGCAACGATTATTTCTATGCGATTTATTAAAGGTGTTTGGGCTCGTATGATTTTTAATACAGTTATTTTTACAATTACTATGTTTATGATTGCAATTGAACTTCATCTTGCATTTGATTTACCGTTTATGTTGACTTGGTTAACATGTGCAATCGGTGAATTTGTTGTCATGGCGATTGGTATGCCTGTAATGTACTGGATTAATAAGCGAGTACAATTTGAAAGATTTATGTAATAGATGAAAGAGCTATTCCTAAAAGGATAGCTCTTTTTGTATGTAATCACATTGAATATAATGCTGTGACTATTGATAAAATATAATAAAATAAAGTGAGGCTTTCATTAGCTGGCTACATATAAGAAGTCTTATATAAGGGGAATCTAGTATGAAATATAAAATTCATTGGTTGTATAAAACGAAGCGTGGTTTGCAGACGGAATTAACGACAGATTATATGAACATAGAAGATGTACTACAATTTGCAGATGATTTTGAGAAAACAGGAAGAGTGAAAGAACTATCATTTTATGATGAAATGGATGCAGAATGGTCATTAAAAGAAATGAAAAAGCTGAGTAAACAAGTGGAGGAAGAGCTACAAGAAATACTCATTTATTTTGATGGTGGTTATGATGTACAGACGAAAGAAGCTGGAGTAGGTATATGTGTATACTATAAAAAAGGAAATATAAAATACCGAATTCGCCGTAATGCATATATAGAAGGTATATATGATAATAATGAAGCGGAATATGCATCATTACTATACGGAATGAATATACTCGAGGAATTAGCAATTAAGTATGAAGCAGTTACGCTTCGCGGTGATTCTCAAGTTGTACTGCAGCAATTGGCTGGAGAATGGCCTTGTTATGATGAGCATTTAAATCATTACTTAGATCAAATTGAACAAAAAGCGAAGCAAATGAAATTAAAACTTGTATGTGAGCCGATATCTAGAAAACAAAATAAAGAAGCGCATCAATTAGCTACGCAAGCATTAGAAGGAACAGTCATTGATAGTCATAAAGAAATAACCGAATAGAGAGGTGCAAAGGTGGATAAAAAGCAACTCATTACAGAGGTAAATGACTTATTAGAAACGTATTGTGAAGGGTGTTTTTTGCGAGAACATAATCGAAAGACAAATAGTAAGTATTATGCTCATTCCTTTTGTATTAGGCAATGTACAGTTGGAGAAACGTTGAAAAAGTATGGAGAACAGTTGTCATGAAAAAACATCCAGAGAAAATTCTCTGGATGTTTTTTAGTGTCTAGCTTCGTTTAGTTGATGCTCGCATTTGCTTAATTTTTTTTCCTCATTCATTAAAAAGGGCTCATCTAAATCTGTTGCCACAGACTTCATAATTTCAAGCTGGGAGCGAGCGGCTTCTACAGCAGTAGTAGCATGCTCTAATGTATCTGGATCCATTGAAATTGTCGCTGATCCTACCATTTTTTGTGCTGTTTCTACACGGAATTTTACTTCTTCAAAATCATTTACTTCTGATCCCATTGTTAATTCCTCCTTTATATATTGCGCATTTCACATAGTTTTTGCTCTGGAAAACGGAAATATACAAAGGAATAACAAAGGAGGTTACCAAGTTAGGTAACCTCCTGTCATATGTTGGATTAAAGTTTTACTACGTTAGCAGCTTGAGGTCCGCGGTTTCCTTCAGTGATATCGAAAGATACTTCTTGACCTTCTTCTAAAGCTTTGTAGCCGTCGCCTTGAATAGCAGAGAAATGTACGAATACATCGTCAGCGCCTTCCATTTCGATAAATCCAAAACCTTTTTCGTTGTTAAACCATTTTACTTTTCCTTGCATGTTACAATTCCTCCTAAAAACATTTGCTTTTTTCATTTAGTGAAATTCATTTGAAAAGATAATATAAACTAAAAATGCTATAATCTTGAATATTCTGCTAAATGATTAATTTAAATATACACGAATTGGTAGAATTTAGTCAAGTAAGCGATTTTATTTTTTTGTATTTTTAAATAATTTTTCAGCCGAATTTATAAATAGGTATAGGACAGGCCGAGTATGTAATATTCTTAATTGAATGCTATACATAATGAGGTGAAAGAATGAATGAATGAGTCTTATTTATTAGATAATGAAGGAATGAGAACGAGAACGGACATACCGAATTGGGTTACAAAAGAATTTCAAAATTTTTCGAGTGTTGTGCTAGAACCAACTTTCCCGTGTTATTTCGGCTTAACAGCTTTGAAAAAGAATGAACTTCGTTATTCCTTCCTCTCTCATAATGATTGGAGTCATTTGCCACATACAATGTTATCTTTTTTAGAATTAATGAAAGAGCGCCCAATTGTAAGAAGAGGATTTTTCCTCTTTGTGGAACCGGAATGTGAGGAACACTCACTGGAATATTATCGGGATTACTTTTGGAAAGTACTACAATATTTACATGAAAACGATGATCAAACATGGCCGAAGCAAATTCCTGAAGACCCAGACCATTACTTATGGGAATTTTCATTTGGTGGTGAACCGATATTCGCATTTGGAAATGCGCCAGCTTATAAACAACGGAAAACGAGACATTTAGGAAATTCTCTCGTTATTGGGTTTCAACCACGTACCATCTTTGATGGATTAGAAGGGGATCGTCCTAAAGGAGCATATTCAAGACAAACGGTCCGCGAGCGGGTTGAAAAGTGGGATCAGCTGCCGAAGCATCCTAACATTAGTCATTATGGCGATCCGGATCATCGCGAATGGAAACAATATTTCATAGGAGACGATGTAGAGCCGATAAAAGGAAAATGTCCTTTTCTTCATAAGTTAGAAAAGTAAGAGCCATCATCTAGATGGCTCTTTTGCATATTTTGGATAAAAAAGGGTATTTTAATAGTAAATATTTTGATGAAAGCTAGTCTATTTTTAATCATTACATCATTACTTAATAGTAAAGGAAGTAGAAAGGATAGAGCGATGTTTGGAGCGATTATACAACAAATTGTATTAGGTATTTCATTAGCTGCACCAGTAGGCCCGATTAATATTGAAATGTTAAAACGAGGAATTGAACGAGGTTTTTGGCATGCGTGGGTTGTTGGAATTGGTGGAATGACTGCAGATATTTTGTTTATGCTTCTCATCTATTTCGGTTTATCTTCTGTGTTTATGTATACATATGTACAAGCTTTTATGTATTGTACAGGGTTTTTCTTATTATTTTATTTAGGATTTCAAAGTGTAAAACAAGGAATTTCCCACTCGAATATGGAATATAAAAAAGAAGAGGTAGGTGGGCTGAAACAATCGTTTATGGCAGGTTTTTTAATTGCGATATCCAATCCATTAAATCTTGTTTTTTGGTTTGGTATATACGGAAGTACACTTAGCTCATTGCTTACGAAGGTAACGAAACAAGAAGCCTTTTTGTACAGCCTTTGTATTATCGTTGGTATTATTTTGTGGAATTTAAATATCGCTTTTTCTGTCCATTTTGGCAGAACATTATTAAAGCAAAAAGCATTAGGCTATATAACAGCCGGAGCCGGTATTATTTTAGTAGGATATTCTATCCATTTTGCATACAAAGCTTTACAGTTGTTCACATAAGATTGAAGGGGAGATTTTTATGTATCGAACCACTATTGACGGAAAAGAAATTATTATTACGTTAGCACCAAAAATCCGAAAAGAAATTACCGATAGAAATCCACTATATGAAGCGGTATTTCATAATGCAGCAAGATTACTACAAACAAAGCAACCGACGTTTGCGGTAAATAATGAAATATTTGGGCTTATTATTGGAGAGGTTCAAAGAGGAGAAGTAACAGTATTTGCGGTGGAACATATTATTCCGAAGCAAAATATATTTGGATCGAACAATTTTTTCTCGACAATAGAGCAGCAGGCAAATTTGTAAAGTGAATAGAATAGAATAAAAGAAATAGTCGTAACGATAAGTTGCGGCTGTTTTTTTGGAAAAGGAGGAAGGAAGATGAAGAGAGTGGGGAAAGAGTTCTTTTTACAACATGATATCGTTATTATGTATAGTATTCTATTAGTTTTCATCATTATTTTAAAAATGCAATTTTTCACATGGATCGGTATGTTAGCGTGTTTGTTTGGGATTGTTTTTTATACACTTAACGAATATATGACACACCGGTTTTTATTTCACTTAAAACCACCTAAAAACGTATTTTTATTAAAAATGTTAAGAAGATTACATTATGATCATCACGTATATCCAGATGATTTAAAACTTTTATTTTTACCTGTATGGTTTAGTATACCGAGCTTTACTATATATTTACTTATATCATACGCTATAACAAAAAGCATTACTATTACACTTTCATTCGGAATCGGAATGATTATTATGCTTCTCGTTTATGAATGGAAACATTATATTGCACATAAGCCAATTCGTCCCGTTACTAAGTTTGGGCGATGGCTAAAAAAACAGCACATATTACACCATTATAAAAATGAAAAGTTTTGGTTCGGTGTTTCAAATCCGGTATTCGATTTCCTATTTGGAACGCTTAAAGATGGAAAAAATGTTGAATTAAGCGAAACAGCTCGTAATTTAGAAAAAGAGAAAAAAACAGAAGTGGTGCGTTAAGCACTACTTTTTTATTTTGTTATAACGAGTATGAAAGCTTGGCTGATGCGGAAGTGAAGTACGCAAATTTTATGCTGAAAAAGTATATTAAAAACTTAGGGGAAATTGCCGAAAAATGTCTATCGAAAAATCTTTGCAGGAATGTATGGATTGTCTAAAATGAAAATAAGTTTCTGAATATTTATAAAATTTAGTCTTTAGGCATGCAAGGGGGAATTGTATTTTTAGTAAGAGAGGGGATTAGAGAATGAAACGAGATGAAACGTCAGCACGTAAGTTGCAAAATGAGGTGAATTATACAGAGGTTGTTCAGTCAGAAGAATTTCAATTGCTATTAAATACGAAAAAGAAGTTCATCGTTCCAATGAGTATTTTCTTTTTAAGCTTTTTTATTGCGTTACCTATTTTAACATCGTATTCAAAGGTACTCAATACACCAGCATTCGGTGATGTTACGTGGGCATGGGTGTTTGCATTTGCTCAATTTATTATGACGTGGTCATTATGTATGATTTACAGTAAAAAAGCGGAATCCTTTGATAAAATCTCACAAAACATTCTGCAAGACATGCAAAAAGGGAGGGGCTGACTTTGAATATAACCGCTTTTGCACTATTTTTAATCATCGTACTTGGTACACTCGTCATAACTTATTTTGCATCGAAGAAAACGAAAAATGCAAGTGAGTTTTATACGGCTGGAGGGGGATTAACTGGTTGGCAAAATGGTCTGGCCATTGCGGGAGATTATATGTCTGCTGCGTCCTTTCTTGGTATAGCTGGGGCGATCGCGTTAACTGGGTTTGATGGATTCTTTTATAGCATCGGTTTCTTAGTTGCTTACTTAGTTGTATTATACTTAGTTGCAGAGCCGCTTCGAAATTTAGGAAAGTACACATTAGCAGATATGATTGCGGCGCGTTTTGATGCGAAAAAAGTTCGCGGAGTTGCAGCGCTTAATACGATGACGATTTCGATTTTTTATATGATTGCACAATTAGTTGGGGCTGGTGCACTTATTAAATTATTATTAGGGATTGAATATACGACATCTGTTTTAATCGTTGGTACATTAATGACAGTGTACGTTATTTTTGGCGGAATGACTGCGACGAGTTGGGTACAAATTGTTAAGGCTGTATTACTTATGGCTGGTACATTTATTATTTCTGTTATCGTTTTCGCAAAATTTAATTTTAGTGTGACTGAAATGTTCGCGCAAATGAAGACAGCTACACCGTTAAAAGATTCGTTTTTAAATCCAGGAGTAAAGTATAAAGATGGCCTTGATACGCTATCTTTAAATTTAGGACTAGTTCTTGGTACAGCTGGATTACCACATATTCTTGTACGCTTCTTTACAGTGCGTGATGCAAAAACAGCACGTCAATCTGTTGTATACGCGACGTGGTTAATTGGTGCATTTTATATTATGACAATTTTCTTAGGATTTGGAGCAGCGGCATTTGTAGGGAATGAAGCAATTATTAAAGCAAATCCTGCTGGTAATATGGCAGCACCTTTATTAGCGAAAGCGTTGGGCGGAGATTTCTTATTTGCTTTCGTATCAGCAATTGCTTTTGCAACGATTTTAGCTGTAGTGGCAGGTCTTGTATTAACAGCAGCATCCGCATTCGCACATGATTTTTATAATGAAATTATCCGCAAGGGGAAATCAACGGAAAAAGAGCAAGTGTCAATGGCTCGCTATGCGTCTATTGGAGTAGCGGTATTATCCATTATACTAGCGTTATTTGCTCAAACATTGAACGTAGCATTTTTAGTTTCATTAGCATTTGCAGTTGCAGCGAGTGCAAACTTGCCGGTTATATTATTCACAATATATTGGAAGCGCTTCAATACGACAGGTGCCATTTCGGGTATGGTTGTTGGTCTTGTATCAGCCATTGTTCTCGTAGCGTTAAGTCCAAATGTCTGGAACCCTGTAGCTGGAAAAGCTATATTTGTTGGAGAAGCGCTATTCCCATATACGACACCTGGAATTATTTCCATTCCGCTTGGATTCCTTGCAGCATATTTAGGAACTGTTTTATCTAGTAAGAAAGAAGATGCAGCGAAGTTTGATGAAATTCTTGTGAAATCTAATACTGGTCATGGTATTAGTGATGCATCATCCCATTAAAAAGAGAGGAGCTTTTCGAAATATAAGAAAAGCTCTTTTTTTCTTGTAAATATTACTTTATTGTAAGTAGGATTTTGTCTTAATTTTGTGGAATGAAAATAAGCAGGGAGAAAATTAAACCATCATGGCACCAGCGCAGCTTTTGTGAAAAATAAGTTGTTATGGAAGGTGGAAGAAATGATGAAAACGAAACAGACTGATGAATTATTAGCAAAAGATGAGCAATATGTTTGGCACGGAATGCGTCCCTTTAGTCCAAATAGTACAATGGTAGGGGCAAAAGCAGAAGGGTGCTGGGTTGAAGATATACAAGGAAAAAGATATTTAGATGGTATGAGCGGTCTTTGGTGTGTGAATAGTGGATACGGCAGAAAAGAGCTCGCAGAGGCGGCTTATAAGCAATTACAAACATTATCATACTTTCCGATGTCACAATCGCATGAACCGGCTATAAAGCTTGCAGAAAAATTAAATGAGTGGCTTGGAGGAGAGTATGTTATTTTCTTCTCTAATAGTGGTTCGGAAGCGAACGAAACAGCTTTTAAAATAGCAAGGCAATACTATGCTCAAAAAGGTGAACCGCATCGTTATAAATTTATGTCACGTTACCGCGGATATCATGGAAATACAATGGCAACGATGGCAGCGACGGGACAAGCGCAGCGTAGATATCAATATGAGCCATTTGCTTCAGGTTTTTTACATGTAACGCCGCCAGATTGCTATCGTATGCCTGGAATAGAAAGAGAGAACATTTATGATGTAGAATGTGTGAAAGAAGTAGATCGTGTTATGACATGGGAATTAAGTGAAACGATTGCAGCTTTTATTATGGAACCAATTATTACGGGCGGAGGCATTTTAATGCCGCCACAAGACTATATGAAAGCTGTTCATGAAACGTGTCAAAAACACGGTGCCTTGCTCATTAGCGATGAAGTGATTTGCGGTTTTGGGCGTACAGGAAAGGCATTTGGATTTATGAATTATGATGTGAAACCAGATATTATTACAATGGCAAAAGGGATTACGAGTGCATATTTACCATTATCAGCAACAGCTGTGAAAAAAGAAATATATGAAGAATTTAAAGGAAAGGGAGAATATGAATTCTTCCGTCACATTAATACATTTGGTGGAAATCCTGCAGCTTGTGCATTAGCGCTTAAAAACTTAGAAATTATGGAAAATGAAAATTTAATTGAGCGATCTGCACAAATGGGTTCTCTTTTATTAGAGCAATTAAAAGAAGAAATGGGGGAGCATCCACTTGTTGGGAATATTAGAGGGAAAGGTCTACTAGTGGGAATTGAACTAGTAAATGATAAAGAGACGAAAGAGCCAATTGATAACGACAAAATTGCAAGTGTGGTAAATGCTTGTAAAGAAAAAGGGTTAATTATAGGACGAAACGGTATGACAACAGCAGGGTATAATAACGTTTTAACGCTAGCACCACCGCTTATTATTTCAAGTGAAGAGATTGCTTTCGTTGTGGGAACGTTGAAGACAGCAATGGAACGTATTTAATGAATCGAGCGAGCTGTAATATACAGCTCGCTTTTGTTTATAAAGTGAAATATGATAAATTTTTCAAAGGGAGGGGAACTATTATGAAGAAATATGATCCTAGTCAACATTATCACATCGGATATTATGAAGATGGATATGATTTGGAAGTGACAGCGTACAAAAGAATAAATGAACCAGTTTGGGATGCTTATATTCCGCACTATGAAGTAGACGATTTTTATAAGAAAGTGGAGGAAATGAAGCTAGGTGAATATATAGATGATTATGGCATTATGGTGTATTCATTTCGTAATGATATTGATGATGATGAAGCGCGAATTATTTTTGAAAAATGGTTAAAAAAGAACGGGCTTGTTTAAAGATAAAACAAAAAAAGGAGATTGCTATCTTATAAGATAGCAATCTCCTTTTATCATATGAAACTTATTTACTTGCTTTCATTGCTTTATCTTTTGCACCAAAAGTGTATTTTAACATTGGTGGTGTAATCATTGTTGTTAAAATAACGACAATAACGATAGCTGTAAAGTAATCTTGTGCTAGTAGACCGGAAGAAAGTCCTGTTCCTGCGATGATAAGTGCAACTTCACCACGAGAAACCATTCCAGCGCCAATAATTGCTGAAGACTTAGCGTCAAATCCAGTCATTCGTGCACCGAATCCACATCCGATTAGTTTCGTTAATACAGCGATTACTGTTAATGCTAGAATGAACCAAATTTGATTGCCAATACCGTCAAATGTAATATTCATACCGATACTTACGAAGAATACTGGAACGAACATAGCGTAAGCGATTGGTTCAACTTTCTTTTCTACTTCATGTTTGTAGTTCGTTTGAGAAATAGCGATACCAGCTGCGAAAGCACCGATAATACCAGCAATTCCTAATAGTTCGCCGAAATATGCGAATGAGAAACAGATGATGAGAGCCGCGCTGACGATAGACTCAGATACGCGTAGCGGTGATAACCAGCGCATAATCGCAGGAACACCTTTCCATCCGATTAAAATAATAGAAGCGAAGAATACAACTTTCTTCAAGATAACCATTGTTAAGTTAACATCGTCTGTACCTAAGAAGCTCATTGCAAATGCTAATAAAATAACGACAAGAATGTCATCAAATACAGCTGCGCCCAGCATAGTTGTACTTTCACGTGTTTTCATCTTTCCTAAATCGCGAAGTGTTTGTACGGAAATACTAACACTTGTCGCACATAGAAGTAATCCTAAAAATACAGCATTTCCTTGTTCCATTCCCATAACAAGACCAGAAACGTAACCACCTACGAACGGAAGAATGATACCTCCAAGGGCAACAGCTAAAGAAGAATTACGATTTGCGTTTAATTCATCTAAGTCTGTTTCAAGTCCTGCCATAAACATTAAAAGAATAACACCGACATTACTTAATTGTGTTAGAAGCTCTGAATTTTCAATCCAACCTAATACAGCTGGACCGATAACGATACCGACAATTAATTTACCTAGTACAGAAGGTTGACCTAATCTAACACTAAGATCACCAGCAAGCTTTGTACTTAATAAAATAAGTGCAATTTGAAAGAAAAATTCGAATTCCATCGGATCCTCTCCTTATCATTTTTATTTTTATCATACGATTTCTCGGAATTTGCCTAATGAAAATATGTAAAACCCATTAAACAAAGGGTCTGATTACAAGTTCTTTTGAACTCGTAATTTGAACCTGTAATTAATATATAATAGATTTTACAAAAAATCAATGAAAAAATGGGAGCTTTTTTAGAGAGAACCTGTGTTATAGGGGATATGGGTATAAGAGTAGCGTGTGAATTTTATATGTATGAAATAGTATGAAGTCCTTTTTCATTACGAATAATAAAGCCTAAATACTATTTCACGAGTTATAACTGTGAAAAGGAGGGTTTATAATTTGAAGTCATTAAAAAACAACGTGTCTATTGTTGCTTTAGGTGGAGTAAATGAAATTGGGAAAAATATGTATGTTATTCAATCTGAAAATGATATTGTCGTTATTGACTGTGGATCTAAATTTCCAGATGAAAGTTTATTAGGAATCGATTTAATCATTCCAGACGTCACATACTTGCAAGAAAATAAAGAAAAAATTCGCGGATTAGTAGTGACGCATGGACATGAAGATCATATTGGCGGAATACCATATTTTTTAAAACAACTAAACGTACCAATCTATGCTACGAAGTTAACGTTAGGTTTAATTGAAATTAAATTAAAGGAACATAACCTTCAAGATGATACAGAATTAATCGTTATTCATTCAGAATCAGAAATTGATTTTGGTGCTATTAAGACAACTTTTTTTAAAACGAATCATAGTATCCCAGATTGTCTCGGTATTGTTTTTCATACACCAGAAGGTACTATAGTACATACAGGTGATTTTAAATTTGATTTAACACCAGTTAATAATCAACATCCTGATATTCATAAAATGGCTAAAATAGGTAGTGAAGGTGTGTTAGCTTTAATATCTGAAAGTACAAATGCAGAACGACCTGGCTTTACCCCATCAGAAAGGTCGGTAGGGGAACGGATAGAGGAAATATTTATGAAAGCAAATAGGAAAGTGATTATTTCTACTTTTGCTTCTAATGTGAATCGTGTTCAGCAAATAGTTGAAGCTTGTATAAAAACAAATCGAAAACTGGCTTTGCTCGGTAGAAGTATGGTAAATGTAGTAGAAGTTGCTCTAGAGAAAGGTTATCTAAATATTCCGGATGGTATGTTAATTGAAGCAAATGAGGTAAATCATTTAGATCCATCGCAGGTCGCAATACTTTGTACAGGAAGTCAAGGAGAACCAATGGCAGCTTTAGCCCGTTTAGCTAGTGGAAACTATAGACAAGTAGATATTTTACCAGAAGATACAGTTATTATAGCTGCTACTCCTATTCCAGGAAATGAACGTAATGTTTCGCGAATTATCGATAACTTATTTGCATTGGGGGCAAGAGTGATTTACGGATCAGGCAGTTCTACTGGAGTCCATGTATCTGGTCATGCATATCAAGAAGAATTAAAGTTAATGCTCACATTAATGAAGCCAAAATATTTTATCCCAATTCATGGAGAGTTTAGAATGCTACATCACCATAGTTTGTTAGCAGAATCAATTGGTGTTGAAAAAGAGAATATCTTTATCGTTCGTAATGGAGATGTTGTAGATATAAGTAATCAAGTGGCAATTCAATCGAGAAAAATACAAGCAGGAAATATATATGTAGATGGATTAGGAATTGGTGATGTTGGAAATGCATTATTACGTGATCGAAAACAACTTTCAGAAGATGGAATGCTCGTTATAGTTATTACTTTTAATAAAGTGGATGGAGAAATAATTTCAGGTCCTGATATTATTTCTCGTGGATTTGTCTATGTTCGTGATTCAGAAGAATTTTTGAAGGAATTAAATAAATTAGCTGTTATTACGATTAATAATGTAAAGAAAGAGAAAGTGAATAGCTGGGGTATTTTGAAAAGAGAAGTAAGAGAAGCTTTAGGGAAGTATATATATACGAGTACGAAAAGAAAACCGATGATTCTTCCTATAATTATAGAGGTGTAATAATGAATAAAAAGAATTCTCTTGTGGGAATTCTTTTTTGTTTTGAAAACAGAATGAACATATAATGAAATAAATAGAAATGGAAGGGAATACAAGATGTTATTAAACAAACGCTTTACAATTGGAGAAATGGCAAAAATGCATAATATAGCGGAATCTACTTTACGTTATTATGATGAAAAAGGAATTTTTCATCCGTCGATTGTGGACCCACAAACAAATTATCGCTATTACACAATCGATCAATTTTCACTATTAGATACGATTAAGTTTTTACGCCAATTAAATATTCCATTAAAGGAAATTAAGAAATATATTGATGAAAGAAATCCGGCATACGCACTCAATTTGTTGGAAAAACAACAAGAAATGATGTTGAAAAAACAAAGAGAAATTGAGTATGCTTTGGCGAAAATGGAGCATAGAATTCATTTGATTAAGGAAGCAACAAAAGCAAAAGCTAAACAAATGGTAATGAAAGAGATCCCGCGTCGAAAAATTACAGCAATTGCGGTTGCTCCAAATACGACGGATGACATGTTTGAGTACTACATCCATTCGTTGCAAAAAAATATGAGACAAATGGATGATAGTCTATTTTCTGGAGATATTGGTGTAACTGTTTCGAAAAAAGGATTCATGCAAAATGAGTTTCAAGCGTATAGTAGCGTATTTATTCTTTTGGATTATATGCCGTATGAAGTGCATACTTCAGATGAGATTAAGGAAGGTTTATATGCTTGTTCTTATCATCATGGACCGTATGAAGAAACAGATGCAACGTATAAGGAATTACTTGCATACATTGATCAAGAAGGATATGAAGTAAGTGGAGATGCGATTGAGATTGGATTAATCGATTGGTCTGTAACAGAAAATCCAGAGGAGCAAGTAACAGAAATTCAAATTCCTATAATGAAAAAATAAAGCAATAAGTTGTAGCACTCGTATCATTACAAATTGGTATTAAACACGATAATTAAGTTACCTATTTTTTAAATTCTCTATTGACCTTCAAGTAACTTGAAGGTTTAAACTAAGAAAAGAGAGTTGAAAAAAGGAGCATAATAGTATGGAAGCAACAGAAAAATTAAGAGAAAAACCGATAAAAAGTTTATTTATTTCTTATTTAATACCAGCTGTTCTAGGAATGGTATTAATGTCAGTTAATATTGTAATTGATGCGGTAATGATTAGTCGGGGAGTTGGAGCAAATGGATTAGCAGGAGTAAACGTGGCTATTCCAGCGTTTTCAATTTTCTTCTCTATTTCATTATGGATTGGAATGGGAGGCGCAACGTTATATTCCATTGCATTAGGTGAAAATAAAATAGAAAGAGCAAGGTCTATTTTTACGCAATCTATGACGGTAGCAGTTGTTATCGTAGGTGTTTTAGCGGCGATTTGCTTATGGAGAATAGAAGATTTAGCATACTTATTCGGTGCAAACGAAGTGATTCTACCGTATGCGTTAGACTATTTACACGTGTTATTAACATTTGGAATGATATACGTGTTAGAAAATATTTTAAGTACGTTTATACGAAATGATGGAAATCCTAATTTAGCAATGGCAGGTTTAGTTGTAACGGCTGTCTTAAATATAGTGTTTGACTATATCTTTATTTTCATTTTTGGATGGGGCGTAACAGGTGCTGCTTCAGCGACTATTCTTTCGGCAGCGGTTGGTTTCCTTGTATTATTATCTCACTTCTTTAGAAAAAGTAGTATTTTAAAGTGGACGAAATTCCATTTTGAATGGGATACAGTGAAACAAATTATGATAATAGGTTTCCCAAGTTTTACAGCAGAAAGTACAGTGGCGGTTGTAACGATTGGTTTTAATATTGCATTCGTTCAATATGCAGGAGAAGTAGGTGTCGCTTCCTATGCGATGGTGAATAGTATTCACGCGATGACATTACTACTATTCTTCGGTGTTGGAGCAGCGTTACAACCAATTGCGAGTTTCCACTACGGTGCAAATTTATCAGAAAGATTGCGCGAAGGATTGCAGTTTGCTGTGAAAATTGCAGTTGTACTTGGAGGCGTCGCAATAATTGTCGGATTATTCTTCGGGAAATATATTATTGGTCTGTTTGATGTCCAATCTCCAGAGCTATTGGAGTTAACATTAACGGGTATTAGCTTGTTCTTTATCCAATATGTATTTTTAGGCTATAACATTGTGTATGGAGAGTACTTCCAATCCGTGCGACAAACGAAGAAATCAATACTTATTATAATGAGTCGAGGGTTATTATTTATCATTCCATTGTTATGGATTATGCCGAAATTATTTGGTATAAATGGAATTTGGCTCGTTATGCCAGTAGCGGAAGTATTGACAGCAATTATCGTATTTACGATGAATCGTATGAAACATCCTGTTCCATTAAATATGGCGGGAAAGAAAGAAGCAATATAATGAAGAAAATCCCATTAAGAAATTAATGGGATTTTTTATTCCTTTAAACTAATTGCAAAAGATCCATCTGTTTCTTGAACAGATGCGAAAGCAACAGTCTTTATATTTGTAATGCCTTTTTCTTTTAATTCTTGATATAGCCATTTTTCGTCCTTATGAATTAACTTTAAGTTATCGTATTGAATTTGTGAATCAACGATAAGGGCAATTGGTAATCCGGCATATGAAACATCTATGTTCAAATCTTTCGGAGTTAATGGTACAAGCTCCCTCTTTGGTAAAATACTAATGGCTCCATTCGCTTCTAAAATTGCATATTCAATTTCATGAACACTTGGATATCCTGCGACGCGAAGGTTAGAAAGTAATTCGGCGATCGGATATCTACTTTTTTGTAAATTCTCAAAAATTATATCACCATGTTTAATTAAAATAATGGGGTGTCCAAGAATGAAACGATTTAGTTTGTTGAGTAAGCTCAATTTAGTAAGGAGTAAATGTAAACATGTAATAACGACCATACCGAGGAAGGCTTGCAAGGCACCAGAGACTGGTATGGCTTGAAAAGCTAAATAAGATAAAAAGATAATAGCCCCAAAATCATGAGGCGTTAGTTGTGCTAACGCGGATTTACCGAGCATCTTAAGCGATAGTAAAAATAAGATGAAAAAGAATGATACGTTACATAAAAAGAGAAGCAATAGGGACACTCCTTCGTGCGAAGTTGTACTTACTATTCCCGAAAATAATAGAAATATTACCTTTTGGAGGATAAATTAGGGTTGGTTGGAATTTGTCTGTATACAAACAAATAAATGGATATTATCATGAAAGAAGCAAAGAACATAGGAGTATGTGGATATGAGAAAGAAGAAAATAATGAAGTATATGATAGGAATTATAATGGTTTGCGTTGTTTATGCGGGCTTTTTACAATATAACATTTATAAGCATGGGCAAATGAATGCGACCTATGATGCTGATTACATCATTGTATTAGGATCGAAAGTAAACGGAACGAAACCATCGTACTCATTGCAATATCGTATTGATAAAGCAGCTGAGTATTTGAAATCACATGAGAAAGCAATTGCTATCGTGTCTGGAGGGAAAGGAAAAGGAGAAGATATTTCAGAAGCATTAGCAATGAAAAATGAATTAATGAAATTAAAAATTGCAGAAGACCGCATTATTATGGAAGATAAGTCAACGAGTACAGATGAAAATATTACATTCTCAAAACCTTTAATTCCGGAAAATATGAAAAAAGGAATGATTGTAACAAACGATTTCCACATGTTTAGAGCGAAAAAAATAGCAGCTAAGCAAGGGTTACAATTAGAAGGTCTTCCGGCCGAAACACCGAAGCGAATTGTTATTTCATCGAATATACGTGAGTATTTAGCCATTACGCAATATTGGTTTATGAATCGAATATAGAGAAAGTAATCCCGCCTGGAAATCTAGGCGGGATTATTTTTGATGGAAATCTTACAAATATGTCACGTTCATGAAAGGTAAAGCGATAGTTTCTATAATGGATTCCTGACATAATGAAGATAACAAAAACTATTTAGAGGTGAATCGGATGAAAGGAAATAATATATTATCTTCATTATGTTACTTTAGTATCTTTTTTGCACCATTTTTACTACCAATTATCGTGTACTTCGTTGCGGAAGATGAAGTGAAATACCACGCGAAAAAAGCATTTTGGTCACATATTTTCCCGTACGCAATTTTATTCGGAGGATTAGCGATATCAGGAATATTCGGTTTAGGATTCAATCAATCTGACGGTGCTGGAATTGGAATGATGATCACATATGCAGTGTTCATTCTTGTAGGAATTTACTACTTCATTTGGAATATCGTAAAAGGTATTAAAGTTTTGAAAACGGCGTAATAAGATAAGAAATAATATGATGTAAATCTGTCGGTATAATTTCATTTACCGTATTAATAAACGTTTTAAAAAGAGCAATTCAAAAAGAATTGCTCTTTTTGTGCTTATAAGTTGTGAATATTGAAAAAGATATGTTAATTTTTCATTAGGAAGAGAAAAAGGAGTGATTTTCATGAATGAGATGATACATAAAATGGAGCAACACGTTTCAGTTCGTAAATATAAAGAAGAACCTATTCCGAAAGATGTAGTAGAAAGAATGGTGCAAGCTGCGCAGCATGCTGCTTCCTCGCATTTTGTACAGGCTTATTCTGTTATATATGTAACCGATCAAGACCTAAAGGCTAAACTAGCTGAACTATCCGGAAATCGTCACGTGAAAGACTGTGCAGCATTCTTTGTTTGTTGTGCAGATTTAAAACGACTTGAAATGGCATGTGAAAAACATGGTACCGAGATAAAGCATGAAGGAGTAGAAGATTTTATCGTTGCGACAGTAGATGCTTCACTTTTTGCGCAAAACTTAGCGCTAGCAGCAGAATCGTTAGGATACGGTATTTGTTACATTGGTGGTATTCGTAATAACCCAAGAGAAGTGAGTGAATTGCTTCATTTACCAGATAAAGTATATCCTGTATTCGGAATGACAGTCGGTGTACCAGATGAAGATCATGGAGTGAAACCACGTTTACCAGTAACAGCTATCCTTCATGAAAATGGATATGATGAAAAGAAATATGATGAATTATTAAACGAATACGACGAAACGATGAGCGCGTATTATAAAGAAAGATCATCAAATCAAAAAAACGTAACATGGACGGAATCAATGAGTTCATTTATGTCTAAAGAAAAAAGAATGCATATGAAAGAGTTTTTAAGTGAAAAAGGATTTAATAAGAAGTGAGCAAAGAGAGCAAAGAGGCAAACCTGTGATGCAGGTTTGCTTTTTTTTTGGAGGAGAAAGTTGATTGTCTTCGAATAAGTATAGGGGGAGGAGATAATATGAAAAAAAGCCTTAATTTTTTTGTTTGATGGGTTTGCAGAATTTGAAGTGAATATAGCGAGTTTATTTTTGATAAGTAAGCAATTTGAAATAATAACAGCAACTGTAGACGGAAAAACAGTTACAGGAGAAGGCGGTTTTTTGTGTCAACCACATGTCTCTATTGAGCAAATTAAAATAGAGGACTATGAAGTGTTTATCGTACCAGGCGGACATATTTTTGATCATTTAGAAAATGAACAATTGTTATCTATTGTGAACAAATTACATAAGCAAAATAAATGGATAGCGGGTATTTGTGCCGGAACATCTTTATTACATGCAGCAGGGGTGCTGAATAAGAAGAAATTCTCAACATCATTAACATCAGATGAAAAACAATTAGCTCATTTACATGAATGGGAATATAAACAAAACAAAGATGTAACGGTTGATGGAAAAATAATAACAGCGGTAGGGTCTGCGTACGTTGAATTTGCTACTGAAATAATGAAGCAACTCAATTTATTTAATGAAGCTGAAGCGAAGGAGAACTTGCAATATTTTAAAAACGTAAAAGAGACTTGTGATGAAACGTTGGCATAAGTGAATAGTTTGATTGCTAATACCTAAGTTCAGAATGTAGATACTACTTTCTGAACTTAGGTATTTTGTTTGTTATCATATACATAGAAATAAAAATTAATAATTTTTTACAAAAGTGATAGAAAATGAGAATGAAATGCCAATAGTAAGTAAAGGCAGCTGCTAAAAGGGAATTGAGGAAGGAAGATGCTTATGATTTTCAATTCTGAAGAGGATTTAATTATAGCTATGAAAAAACGCGATCAAGACGCTTTGAAAGAAGTGATTGATCAATATGGAAAATTAATTTTGTACATTATTCATAAATCATTAAGTACCCCTATGGAGAAACAATATGTGGATGATTGTTATAACGATGTATTTACTGTCATTTGGTTTCATATCGATCAATTTGATATAGACAAGGGGAACTTAAAATCTTGGATGATTGGTATTACTAAATTAAAGGCACTGGAATATAAAAAGAAAGCATATAAAGAGAATAAAATCGATAAAGACGTAGAAATAGATACAGGTGTCCCTGATAGATATGAAATAGAACAAGAAGAAGAGATTATGGAAATAGTTCAAGATTTAAATAAGAAAGATCGATATATATTTTTAAAGAGGTATATTGATGGATATTCCATTGACGATATTGCGAAAGAATTAAAAGTAACGGTGGATTATATATAATCGAATTTCACGCGGGAAGAAAAAAATTCAAAAACTGTGGAAAGGGAGTGTGTAATATGGATAAAAGATTATTATCTATGTTAAATGAGCTCCAATATTCAGAGGAAGAGATTACACGTTTAGAGAAAGAAGCAAATGAGTCTATCAATATAGATAAGTATTATGTGAAAAACGGGGAGTTATTGAAGAAATTAACGATGCAAATGTTGGAAGAATCAGTTCGTAAAGAGTTACAAGAAGGAGAAAAAATCGAATGTGAAATATTAGTGGAAGAAGGAAGTCTTGTAAATTCTAAAGTTATACCGAATATATTCACGGCAGGTGCTACCTTTTATTATTACATTGTTTTAACTAATACAAGGTTACACATTATAGCGTTAGATTGTTATTTTAAAAAATTAAATGAATACAATGTACTAATAAACTCAATTCAAGCAGTTTCGCGACATAAAAAAATGAAGAACGTATATGGAATTACTATAGATAATAACTATATACAATTAGGAAGTACCGAGCATGAACAAGAATTGAAAAACGTAATTGAGAAGTTAAAACAACGTGGAGTGAAAGAAGAGAGATATAAAGATTTTGAAAAAGGTTGGTTGATTTTTTTCAATGTGTTTGTAATAGTGATAGGTGGGCTTCTAGTTTTAAAATATTTAATTTGAAAATAAAAAGCGGCAAAATAGCCGCTTTTTATCATTACTACGTTTATAAATAAAACAATACTTCATTTTAAATTCTATCTGTTATGGCACAAACTAAAGCACCTGCTATAACAAATGCAAACTTTCAATAAGAAGATATATACCTGTACAACTCAAAAGAATATACGTAAATATTTTAAAAACTCGTTGATTAAGCCATTTGAAAATAATTTGACCTATATACAAACCTAGAAATACGATTGGAATAGCATAAAAACTTGATTCCCAAATTGTTTTGTTTGTACCAGTAAAGAGTATTTGAGTTAGTAGGCTAATGAAATATATAAATAGATAAAAAGCTAAAGTAGTTGCTCTTAACTTCTCTTTTTTCGTATCAGTTCCTGTAAAGTACAGTAACAGGGGTGGTCCTGGCATACCGATACTTGTCGTTAAAAGACCGGATAATCCCCCCACTAAGAAATCTCTAGATTTGGTTGATTGAATCTTAAAGTTACAGATTAGCATCAATGTTAATAGTAAAAGCAGGACGCTAATTGCTAATTTAAACGTATTGATGTTAATGGAAATAAAAATGAAAATACCAAAAGGAACACCAACTATACTTCCGAAAATTAATCTTTTCAGTAGAATAAAATCAATGTCCGTTCTTATTTTCCAAATGAGTGATATGGAAATAATTAATGATAAAATGATATTTATTTGTATAGCTTCTTGTGGTAGAAATAACATGAGTAAGAAAGGTGTTGCCATAATAGAAAAGCCAAAACCTGTGCTTGTTTGTAAAATAGAAGCTACTAATATAATACATATGAAAGTGAATATAATCTCCAAAAATAGCCCTCCTACATAATTAGGTCCAATACATATTTTAACATAAAGTGAACCTTTAATCAGTGGGGGGAGTTGACGTTGCAATTAATATTCCGATGATGATCCTGTAGCCTTAAAATATTTTTCACGTGAAGGAGTCATTACTCGGATTGCTAATAAACAGGAAAGGAAAAGAATGAGTAATGCGCTACTTATTACAGTGATTCGAACGGAAAGAAATTGTGCGGATGCCCCAATTGCTAAAATGAAAAAGATTTGGATAAAACTTTTTATTGAATCAAACACGCTATCGATACGTCCTATCATATGAACTGGGATGTTATTTTGATAAAATGTTATAAAGCCAGTACCAGCGAATGATGAAGAAATGCCCAGTAAAATGAAACCGCCTGCCGCGACTATAAATGAATTTGAAAAGGCGAAAATCACATAACCTATTGCTGTGAATATCGTACCGAATCCGATACAATGTTGAATCGGTAATCGTTTAGCAAAGAGAGAAACAAGAAATGAACCGAAAATATATGCAGCACCAGTTATACTAACAAGCATGCTATATTCCATGACGGATAAAAACAGTACTTGATTTGTGAATACAACTTCTTGTGAATCGAGCGCCATAGAAACAAGCATAGTGGCTTGAAATAAAACGAATATGAGAATGATATAAGTTTCAGTTCGAGCGAATGAAAAAACTTGTTTCCAATCACTTCGTAATGTTTGTACGAAAGTATTTGCAACTTCTTCGTTTTGCTTTGTTTGTAACGTAATATTAGGCAGGAAATAAATGAGAATAGTAGAAAGTAGAAAGGAAAGTGAATTGCAGTAAATTACAAAGGATGCTGAGTACGTGGTGAGAAGTATTCCAGCAAGAGCAGGACCAATAATGAAAGCTCCGTTTGTAAATAAGCTATTCCAAGCGTTAAATTGAGCGCGTTCTTCTGCTCGTATGAGCATCGTTTTATAAGTGAGTGAAGCTGGATCGAAAAATGATGTAGCGATGCGAGTTAAAAAGATAAAAATATAAATGGCCCAAATAGAATCAAATAGTGGAACGAAGCCAATGAGAACTGCTCGAATTATATCTGTGATGAGCATAATGGACCGTTTGTTTAATCGATCTACTATACTACCAGACCATATTTTTGTAACAACGGTCGCAATTGGACCGACAATCCATAATCCTGCTACAGCAGCAGGGGAGTTTGTGCTATGTAACACCATTACGTTTAGGGCGACGAGATACATAAAATCACCTAAACGAGAAATTCCTGTTCCTGACAATAATAATAATTTATTTTTCATGAGCAGCTGGACCTTTCTTTCATTGTTTTTTTATCCTGCAGGAAATAGCGTATTCCTCTTCAGAGTTTGATTGACGAGCGGTTTTGTTTTCCCACCGTAATAAAACTTGTGAAACTTCCCAAGTAAGTTGTTGTAATTCTTCCGGAGTTAAAAATAAATGAGAAACAATATGACTCCCTGTATTCGTTCCTTCTGTGCCGCTTTCTTCAATATAGAAATGAGCAGCTTTTGCTTTATAATATTTTTCAATAATTCCTCGTTTTTCCTTCGTGTCTACTAATTCAAGTAACCCTCCATCATATAAAATTTGAACGTGATAATGTACGCTACCGGCAGATTTGTTTAGTTTAGTAGCGAGTTGCTTTGCAGTAAGTGCTTCATCTTTTAAAAGGTGAAGAATTTGAATGCGAGTTGCATTAGAAATGAGCTTCTGCTGCTCAGCCGAAATAGTAAGTCTATCGTCAAACATAATGGCATCTCCTTTCTTATAATCTAAATTTATTGTACATTCTAAAAAATTAGAACGTAAGGTAAATAAATCGCCTTTTTCCTTTATATTTCGACACAAATAAAAATAGCATGTACATAAACATGCTATTAAGTGATAGTAGATTCTTCACTAAGTTTCCCGCGATAAAACAGGTAAAGCCATATGAAACTTACAAAGATACAGCATATAGCTAGTAAACTACCAATGATTTGAGGAGAAAGTATTTCTAATAGCCATCCTGTAATGAGCATAGATAAATGTATAAGTGAACCATAAATAGAGTAATGAAAGGAAAAAACTTTACCAATCATATTTTCGTGCGTGTACGTTTGAAGTAATGTCGTATCAAGCGGAACGATGATTCCTCCTGCTATGCGCATACAGAGCAAAGTAATGATACCGATAATAAGTTGATCAGATAAAATGAATCCGAGAAAGAAAATTCCTTGTAGTAAGTAGGCCCAACCAAATGCTTTTTTCATTTTCTCTTTATTATGAGACAGATAAAGATTAACGAGGAGGCTTCCAAGGATAAGCCCAGCCCCTTGAACCGAATATAAAACTCCAATGTTGGTGTGGAAAATTTTTTCGGCATAGATCGTTAGAAGTAGCTGATAAGCGCCGCCAATAATGCCCCATGAAATGCCGACAAGAATTAATATTAAAATGATTTTTGTTTGTAATATGTATGTATAACCATCTTTTATATCAGTAAAAAAGGCTTTTTTCTTGTTACAAGTAGTATGAGAAGTGATACTCATACTATAAATAAAATAAGCTGAAATAAAGTATGATAGGCTATTTACTAAAAAAGCGAACTCAATATGTAATGATTGTGCAATTATCCCGCCCAAAGAAGCCCCCATAATGGACATAAAACCATTCATTGTACTAGAAAGAGAGTTAGCAGTTACGAAATGATTTTGGTGTACGATATTCTTTAAGGTTGCTTGTTTAGCTGGTTCAAATAAACAAGAAAGTACAGATAAACATATATTAGCAATGAAAATAATTTCAATATTATAGCTTGCGAGTAAGTATGTAAGGACTAGAATTCCCCGTGTAATATCGGTAAAAATCATAATATTCTTTTTAGAAAAACGATCTACAATTCCACCTATGAATGGACTAAGAAGAAGCTGTGGTAAACCTTTACTTATCAAAGTAAGGGCGACCATAAAAGGTGATTCCGTTGTACTATAGACGAATGTTAATAAAGCTACAGTATGAAACCAATCTCCAAGTACACTTAATGTTTGCCCGTAAAATAGTTTTTTGAAGTCATCATTTGTTTTAAGAAGTGCAGAATAAGAAACTGACATAAAAAGCTTAATCCTTATGTAATGATGCTGCTTGAACTTGTTTTTTCCATTCGCTTAAATACACTTTCTCTTCTGTAGGAAGTCCAACAGGTAATTGTGCAATCAATTCTAAACTATTTCCGTCAGGATCGTTAAAGTATACGGCGGCATGTGCTAATTCTGGAAAAACAATTGGTTCAATTGGTTCCATTCCAAAGTCCTTTCGTGCGGAAATTCCTTTTTGGTTTAGCCAATGAATCGCATTTTCTAAATCATGTAAGCATACTTGAAAGGCGATGTGTCGTAAAGAGGGGTGATACTTAACTTTGTATTCTGTGCCTTCCCAAAGGCCGAGCCAACTTTCATTTTCTTTAATCCAAAAGAAAGCAATATCATCTCCTCTTTTATATAATTTCAGTCCAAGTGATTCATAAAAAGATATTGATATCTCTAAGTTACGGACAGGTAAATGTGCTTCGTAAAGACCTTTAATCATTGTAATCCTCCTAAGTAAAAATGTTTCTTATTTCATAGTAAACATTTTTTTTATGAGTTGAAATCACAAAAAAGAGGGACATAAATTCATACGAAAGTATGAAAAAACAGCTCAAATATGAGCTGTTTTCGTATAGTTTTTCGTTCATTTGTTAAGGATAGGATATATTAGTATCCGTATCCGCCGCCACCCCAACAGCTACATCCGATGATGATTAGAAGGATGAATAGTACGATAAGCAAAGCAAATCCACCGCCGAAACCAGCGCAACTTCCACCATAGCTCATATGTTTTCCTCCTTTTGAGTAAATTAATCTATATAATTCATGGACTACTATATACAGTATGTTTTTTGTATGGAAAAGGAGCCAGTCTCTTTTGTAATTAGACAAACGCCTGTATGGTCATTTTGATTGTATATTTAGCTAGGGATATGTGAATGAATTGTTATATATTTTGCGATTTATTCATAAAAAAATATAAAAATTGTAAAAAAAACCATTTTTATATTTTTTTATGAGTGAATTTGTACTATAATTTTACAAGTAATATTATGGGAAAAGGGAGTTTTAGTAAAGAGATGGAGATGGGAAAATTACACAATAAAATAGAAAACAAAAAGAAAGAGCTAATTCAACTTGTTGCTAGACATGGATTGGATCATGATAAAGTTTTGTTATTTAGCCGAGATTTAGATATACTAATTAATAAGTTTATGAATGTAAAAGATAAAGTACATAAATAAATAATTTGTAGTTTTTTATATTAAGATATTTTATAAAAGAAGGAGAGAACAGTATTTGGAACATTTACAAGAAGAGCTATATAAACAAATAAAAGAAGAAAAAGGTATCGTTACAATTTTTTTAAAGAGTGGCGTTAGAATAGTAGGAGAAATTGTTGCGATAGATAAATTTACTGTTTTAATGTTAGTTGATGGAAAACAACAACTTATTTACAAGCAAGCTATATCAACAATAATGAAATAAGACACTCAATATGAGTGTCTTTTCATTATTGTTTGCAAGCTTCCACGTCAATGCCGGCATCTAATAATTTCTTTTCTCCGTTTTGTTCGATGATCTTTTGTAATTTAGATAGGAAAGAATCAAAGTTTGTATGCTTTGCTACTTGGAATGTCATTTTATGCTCGATTGGTAGCCATGTATCAATATCAGCTTCGTTATGCTGAATTTTCACCTCAAGTTTATCAAGTGCGTTAGCAACTTTTGCTTCGTACGTTTCTTTCGCTTCAAACTCCATCCATAAATCATATAATTCCTCACCGAGAGAACCTTTTAATGTTCGTTTAATATTTAAAATGGCTTCTTGCTCATTTTTTTGTTTTTGTAATTGTAATTCATGACTATTCATTGTATCAAAAGCAGGAATAT
This sequence comes from Bacillus sp. Brlt_9, assembly GCF_051948935.1. Lineage (NCBI taxonomy): Bacteria > Bacillati > Bacillota > Bacilli > Caryophanales > Bacillaceae > Bacillus > Bacillus sp. Brlt_9. The sequence goes on from NZ_JAYJLO010000001.1 coordinate 484,719, forward strand.
CACCAGCTTCAGCTTCGACTAGGTCGTGAATAATAACCATTTTAAGTAATTTTTCAATGTTTACTTTTTGATCTAAATAAGGTTCAACTAAAATGGCCATGAGAGACATGCGCCACGTATGTTCAGCAACGCTTTCTTGACGTCCGTTAGAAAGCCAGCTATGTCGCATTTCATATTTTAATTTTTCTGCTAGTGCAATGACTTGTAAAATGTTATGTTCCATCGAGATCCTCCTCATATTTCCATACTATAATTTTAATATGGAAATGAATTGTGTCAATTTTATGAGTATATTGCGATAAATAGATAGAAAGCGTATAATAAAAATTATATGTGAAAACGCATTATTAAAATAAAAAAATGTTTTATAAAAATGAAAAGGGAAGGGCAGAAATATGGGAGACGAAAATCAAGGATTTGCTAGACCGCAAAGAAGAAAAAGAAAGTTTGACATTTCTAGCCCAGTTGGCATTCTAGTAGGTTTTGCCATAGTAATAGCGGCAATTATGCTTGGCGGGGGCGGAATAAAAGCTTTTAAAAACTTTTTAGATGTTTCATCTATTTTAATTGTCATAGGGGGAACTACAGCGACAGTTGTTGTGGCATATCGATTTGGAGAAATAAAAAAATATACGAAAAGTATTTTTACTGTTTTACATAGAAAAGAAGAAGATTTAGAACAGTTAACGGATTTGTTTGTTGATTTTTCGAAAAAGTCTAAAAAACACGGCCTGCTTTCTTTAGAAGTTGATGGAGAGCAAGTAGACAATCCTTTTATTCAAAAAGGAATTCGATTAATGTTAAGTGGTTACGATGAAGATGAATTAAAAGAAGTGTTAATGAAAGATGTTGAAACGGAAGTGTATGAGTTAAGAAAAGGGGCAGCATTACTAGATAAAATTGGCGATTTCGCTCCGGCTTGGGGCATGATAGGGACTTTAATCGGTCTTATCATTATGCTTCAAAACTTGCAAGACACATCGCAAATTGGTACAGGGATGGCAGTTGCGATGTTAACGACATTGTATGGATCAGTACTTGCAAATATGATTGCAATCCCTCTTGCTGAAAAAGTGTATCGAGGTATTGAAGATTTATATACAGAGAAGAAGTTTGTTATTGAAGCGATTTCAGAATTATATCGCGGTCAAATTCCTTCTAAATTAAAGTTGAAACTCGATACATATGTATACGAAACAAAGATAAAAAAAGTAAAACGAGCAGCCTAATATTTCAAGGAGTGGTATGGTTATGATGAAACGACCGCAAAAGGGATCGCCTCGTTGGATGACGACTTTTACAGATTTAACGATGTTATTATTAACTTTCTTTGTATTACTAGTTGCTACATCAAAGCAGGATGCAGTAAAATTGTCGAAGATGCTTGAAAAGTTTAGTGATACGGAGCAAGTAGATGCAAAAGTAATGGAAAATACAATACCAGATATTTCACATGAAAAAAATGATGAAAAAATGATTTCGAAAAAAAGAATGGATGAATTATATAAGAAGTTAAAAGCATATGTAGATAATAACGGTATTAGTCAAGTGAATGTATATCGAGAGGACACAGGGGTAAGTGTCGTTATAGTAGATAATTTAATATTCGATACGGGTGATGCGAACGTTAAACCGGAGGCGAAAGAGATAATAAGCCAATTAGTTGGATTTTTCCAATCTGTACCAAATCCCATTGTTGTAGAAGGACATACAGACAGTAGACCGATTCATAACGACAAATTCCCTTCAAACTGGGAATTATCTTCCGCACGAGCGGCAAATATGATTCATCACTTAATTGAAGTGTATAATGTGGACGATAAAAGGCTAGCTGCGGTCGGATATGCAGATACTAAGCCAGTAGTACCAAATGATTCACCACAAAATTGGGAAAAAAACCGTCGCGTTGTCATTTATATAAAAGAATAGTATATTGTTATTTTGATAATAAATAATAAAAATACGAAAATTCTTTTAAAAAAATATTAAATTTTATCATTTTATTTTGTATAATGAGTGAGAATGATAAGGTGAAATATTAAGATATATTTATACATAGAAGGAGAGAATCAAAAAGAATGGCACATAAAATTTTAGTTGTAGACGATGCGATGTTCATGCGAACAATGATTAAAAACTTATTAAAAAGTAATTCTGAATTTGAAGTAATCGGAGAAGCGGAAAATGGAGTGGAGGCAATTCAAAAGTATAAAGAACTTCAACCTGATATTGTTACATTAGATATTACTATGCCAGAGATGGACGGACTTGAAGCATTAAAAGAAATTATTAAAATTGATTCAAGTGCAAAAGTTGTTATTTGTTCTGCAATGGGACAACAAGGTATGGTATTAGATGCAATTAAGGGTGGGGCAAAAGACTTTATTGTAAAGCCATTCCAAGCAGATCGCGTAATCGAAGCTTTAACAAAAGTAGCAAACAGCTAATATAGAAGGGGTGCCACAAGGAATCTAAACATTGATAGCGGATATGCGTGTGGCCCCCTTTTTTCTTGCTTTAAAACACTAAATTGTTATACATGAATGAAATGTTTGTTAGACAGGTAGGGGATTAAAATGCAAACAGATCTATTAAATATATTTTTTGAGGAATCAGAAGAACATTTACAATCGCTAAATGAAAATGTGCTAACTTTAGAACAAAATCCCACTGATATGGATGTTGTGGGAGAAATATTCCGCTCAGCCCATACATTTAAAGGTATGTCAGCGAGTATGGAATTTACGGAAATGGCGGATTTAACGCACAAAATGGAAAACGTTTTAGATGAAATTCGTCATGGGAATATAGTTGTAAATGCGGAGATTATTGATGTGATTTTTGAGTGCATTGATAATTTGGAGAAGATGGTTGCAGATGTGCAACAAGGCGGAATGGGCAATATTGATGTAATTACAACTAAGCAGAAATTAGAAGCATTATTGAATGGCAATGTAGAAACTCCTGCGGAATATATTGAGCAACAACCTATAAATAATGATGATGCAGTTTCGCATGAAGTGCATATAACTGTTGAGCAACATGCTATTTTAAAAGCAGTACGTGCAATTATGTGTATTGAAGCACTGCAAAATGTAGGGAATGTACAAAAAACAGTTCCAAGTATTGAAGAAATTGAAGCAGATGCTTTCGGGTTTGAGTTCACAGTATTTATGGATACTGATCAAAGTGAAGAAGAATTAAAACAAGTAGTGCTTCATGTTTCTGAAATTGAGAAAGTAGAAGTGAAGCAAGGGCATACATTAAAAGAAGTAGTCTCGAAAGAATTGGGTACACAAGAAGCCGTGCAGGAAGATATACAAGTAGCTACGCATGTGGAACCAACTAAAGAAGAATCGAAGCAATCAGCTAATGCTACACCAGCTAAAAGCGCTGCAAAAACGAAAAATGGTAAAGTGGAAAATCGTTCCATACGTGTTCAATTAGAAAAAATTGAAAGATTAATGAACATGTTTGAAGAAAGTGTAATTGAGCGTGGCCGTATAGATGAATTGGCACAAGCAATTCAAAACAAGGAATTAATTGAGCATTTAAATCGATTAGGTGATATTTCAAAAGATATTCAAAATGTACTACTAAACATGCGTATGGTGCCAATTGAAACAGTCTTTAATCGTTTCCCACGTATGGTACGTATGTTAGCGAAAGATTTAGGGAAGAAAATCGATTTACAAATTACAGGTGAAGACACCGAAGTTGATAAAATTGTTATTGATGAAATCGGTGATCCACTCGTTCATTTAATTCGTAATGCAATTGATCACGGTGTTGAAACTGTTGAACAACGTCGTGATGCAGGTAAAAATGAGACTGGTACGATTAAATTAGAAGCGTTTCATAGTGGAAATCATGTCGTTATTCAAATTACGGATGATGGAAATGGTATTCATAAAGGGAAAGTATTAGAAAAAGCGATTAAAAATGGTGTTGTAACAGAATCTGAAGCAAATAAATTAACGGACCGTGAAGTATTTGATTTAATCTTCCAACCAGGATTTAGTACAGCTGAAGTTGTATCAGACCTTTCTGGGCGTGGCGTTGGATTAGATGTAGTGAAACATACGATCCATAGTTTAGGTGGACATTTAATTATTGATTCTGAAGAAGGAAAAGGTAGTACATTTAGAATTGAACTGCCATTAACGTTGTCTATTATTCAATCTATGCTTGTTCAAACGAATGATAAACGTTATGCTTTCCCTCTTGGTAATATTGTTGAAGCAATTCGGATTAAGAGGGAAGACATCCAATCCTTACAAGGAAAAGATGTGTTAAATTACCGTAATCAAATTATTGAAGTGAAGCATTTAAGTACTGTATTTGGTGAAAAAACAGTAGATGAGGCGTTTGCGTCATATGATGGTCAAATGGTTCCTGTGTTAATTGTTCGTAATACACATCGCAGCTATGGACTTATTGTAAACACAATTATCGGTCAAAGAGAAATAGTCTTAAAGTCATTAGGTGACTTCTTTGCAGAGAGTTCTAATTATTTCTCTGGTGCGACAATTCTCGGTGATGGACGAGTGGTCCTCATTTTAAACCCAGAAGGTTTATAATAGGAATGAAGGAAAGCTCCCCACTTGTATACAATTGGGGAGCTTTTTGGTTAATCGTTACGAATCTAAAAGTGGGAATAAATACATATTAACGTTTTATATAATAAGTTTGTTAAAATAAAATGTGAGTTTATATCGTTTGATAGAAAAACAGAAATGAGGAGGCAGAGAAAATGCCTGAGCAACACACAAAAGGGGATACGAGCACAATTGTGCTAGAAAAAGAAAATGAGCATTTAACGCCTCAAGAATGCGATATTCTTGGCGAAATTGCAAATATATCATTTGGTTCAGCTTCGACTGTATTATCAACAATCTTAAATAGGCAAGTAAGCATTACTGCTCCTCGCATAGAATTGGTAGATTTATATGATTCAAGCGACGTCGAAGTTCCACACGTTGTATTAAACATTCATTTTACAAAAGGATTAGATATGGAAAACCTTCTTGTCCTTAAGCAAGATGTTGCATTATCCATTGCTGATTTAATGATGATGGGAACAGGTGAAGTGGAAGACGGAAAAGAACTTGGTGAATTAGAGCTAAGTGCTGTACAAGAAGCGATGAATCAAATGATGGGGTTCGCAGCTACATCTATGTCAGAATTCTTTCAAGATACAGTAGATATGTCTCCGCCGACAATTAAAGTTGTAAAGTTATCAGAAGAAATGGAGAAAATTTCTGAGATTGATGGGAATCAAACGGTTGTTAAAGTATCGTTTGATTTAAAGATAGATAATCTTGTAAACTCTAAACTTGTGCAAATTGTTTCAGTTGAACATGCGAAACGAATGGTAAATAAATTAATGCAATTATCTGGTGGAGTAGAAGAAAAAGACGAGCCAGCGGAAGTAGTGGAAACTGAGATTGTAGAAGAACAAGTTGAAAAAGAGCATTTAACACAAGAAGAGAAAGATGTCCTTGGTGAAATTGCAAATATTTCAATTGGTTCAGCTTCAACAGTATTGTCAACACTATTAAATCAGCCAGTTACAATTAGTACGCCCAATGTAGAATCAATCAATGTTCGTCATTATGACGGAGTACCAGTCCCGTTTGTTATTTTAAATGTTGATTTTGTTGAAGGACTAAAGAATGAGAATGTATTCGTATTTACGAAAGATGTCGCTTTAACAATGGTAGATTTAATGATGATGGGAACAGGGGAAGTTGATCCAGAGAAGGAGCTTAGTGAATTAGAACTGAGCGGTATAAAAGAAATCATGAACCAAATGATGGGGCATGCTGCGACGGCGATGTCAGAAATGTTTCAAGAAAAAATGGACATGACACCACCAAATGTTAAATTCGTAACGTTAAAAGAAGAAATGGAATATTTGGGAGAGTCAATGAAAGTGGACGAACTCGTCCAAATTACGTTCAACCTTGAAATTGGCGACCTGCTTCAATCGAAAATGTATCAAATTTTACCGATTTCAGAAGCGAAAGAAATGGTAAGAAGACTTCTATATCCAATGATGGAAGAGGAAGAAGAGATTGTTACGGAAGAAATTGAAGAAGAAAAAATTGTAGAACCTGTTGTGCAACCTATTGAATTTAAAGAAGTAAAACAAATGGAACCAGTATACATGGACACATCCATCCTACAAAATGTAGAGATGAACGTGAAATTTGTATTTGGAAGCACAGTGAAAACAATTCAAGATATTTTAAGTTTACAAGAGAATGAAGCAGTTGTACTAGATGAGGATATTGACGAACCAATTCGTATTTATGTAAATGATGTATTAGTGGCGTATGGTGAACTTGTAAATGTAGATGGATTTTTCGGAGTAAAAGTGACGAAATCGCTATAAGTCGTTGAAATAGGAGTTTGAGTTAGTGGATGAAAAACGTAAAGTTTTTTCTAATGAGCTGGTTATTTATACATATGTGTCTGTTCGTCCCTCTGCAAAGTCAGGCGGAAGAACAAATTGAGCCAGCTCAAAAAATAAATGAAGTGAATATGCAAGAAGAAAACAAAGAAGTGCAAGAGCGGCCAGAGCAAGTGGAAGTGAATCAAGGTAAAGAGGAACAACAAGAAGTAGCAAATGAACAAGAGGTCGAAAAAAAGATAGAGACGGATCAAGGGGTTATTACAGTAAATAAGCCAGAATTAAAAGTTGGCGAAGAAGTGCGGGTTATTGTAGAGCCGAAAGAGCAAAATATTCAAAGTATAAAAGGTATTTTGCGCTTGCCCAAAAACGGCGATCAGTATGAACAAGAAAGAATGCTATCGTTTAAGTATGAAGAGGAAACGAAGCGATGGATTGCTAACTACAAGGTCGAAACTTTTGATTTGCAAGGTGATTGGAATCTGCAGCTCATTCAAAGCTATAAAGAAAATGAGAAAGAAGAACTCACTGAAAATGAAGTGAAAGTCCCGCTCATCCATATAAATAATGAAACGCCAACTATAGATAAAGAGTTACCGAAGTTGCAGAAGGTTACTATTGATGAAGCAACAGAGAACTTAATTGAACGGAAACAAGGCGATTCTATACGTGTGCGAGTGAAGGCAGCAGACAAAGAATCGGTTGTGAAAGAGGTCCGCGTGACATTAAAGGGGAAAGAAAATAAAGAGACTACATTTTTATTAGATTACAATAAGCGTGATATGGATTGGCAAAAAGTATTTGAAATAACGGATGCGTTGCCAATTGGCTCATACGAATTACTTGTAGAGATAGTGGATGCGGCCGGCAATAAACTCGTTGAGGAAAGTGAGTATATCGTTTCTGTTTTGGAGCAAAAAACAGAAGATGATAAAAAGATAGAAGAACGAGAGAATGAAAATAAATTAGAAGATAAGAAAGAAACTGAGAAGCAGGAAGACTCGAAAGTAGAAATCACGCTTCCAGAAGAAAAACCGCCAGTTGTTCAAATTCCGAAAAAAGAAGAGCAAGTAAACGATCTTATAAAAGAACCATTGAAAGAGAAAGAAAAAATTAATTATGTTATAAAAGAGCCTCTCACAGACAACAAGGAAGTAAATAAAGCGAAGGCTCAAAAAGATAAAGATAATAACAATCAAGTCGTTTCTAAAAAGAAAGAGAAAAAAGAAGAGCCAGAAGAGAAGAAAGAAGCAAATAGCGAACAGGGAATACAAGCTTCTAATGTATTTGCTATCATGTCAGGTTTATTCGTATTGTTTTTAGTTTTAAAAAGTAATAAAGAATGGGGCTAATAATTTCATAGTAGTGGAGGCGCTTAGATGGAGATTAAACGTACGACAATTGAAAATAAGACGCTACAACCATTAAAACAGCCTGCAGCTATTTCGGAACATGAAATCCAGAAAGAACGAAAGCATAGTAATCTAGTGTTTACTGGACAGTCTAAGATTATTTCGAGAAATAATGAAATAGGGATTTTACTTGCGAGTTTAGGTGATGGAAAGGTTATGAAGGAAATGCTTTCTAAAGAGATGGATACAGTATTACAACTCTTTAAAAAGTTACATACGTTATCTGGTGAAGGGAAGCAAACAGAAAAAGTATTTGAACAAGTAATGAGAAGTTTACAAGGGCTTGTTAAGCAGGCGCATATAAAAGAACTTCCCTTGTTAGATGGAACGTATGATTTCGCAGAAGTACAACTATCATTTGGTAGAAAGGTACATATTCCGTTACTAGATGTAAGTGCACTCCTTTCTAGAGTGGAAAGCGATTCGTCAGAAGGAAATATAAATTTAATGGTAACGGTTATTACTGCTTACATAACGAAATTGTCTAACGAAACTATTTTAATTAGCGTTACAGATCGCACTGCTAAAGAGCGGGATGTAAGTGTATGGAGAGCGCTCGCAGAAATGAATATGACACAATTATCACAGGCCCTGAAACAAACGATGCAAGAACATAAATGGTCTATGACATTTCTTTTTCTCTTTGTATGGATTGTTGCTATTATTTTAATTCGAGTTATATAAAAAGGTCGTCACTTTACATTGTGACGACCTCTTTTATATTTTTTCGTAGAAGAATGTATCAAATCTCTGAAGATTATAACGTTCAGGTGTTAAAATTTGTTCGGTACTACCAACAAATAATACGCCGCCTTTTCGTAAAGAACGACTAAACTTTTCATAAAGTTTTACCCTTGCTTCTTCAGTAAAGTATATCATTACATTGCGACAAATGATTAAATCATAATTTGTATCGAACGACTGCATTAACAGGTCGTGTTGTTTGAACGTGACGTTTTGCTTAATATTTTGATGTAATGAATATATATCATTCTCTTTTGTGAAATGACGCTCTTTCAAATCGATAGGTAATTCCTTTAAAGAACGTTCTGTATATTGACCGCGTTTTGCAGTTTCTAAAATGTGAAAATCAAGATCTGTTGCTTGTATTTCAAAACGAAATGGAGATAGATGCTTCGATAAAATCAAAGAGAGTGTATATGGTTCTTCACCGGCAGCGCAAGCGGCACTCCATACTTTTAATTTTCCGTTATTTTGTTTAAGTAATTTTGGTAGTGCTTTCGTCTCTAACGTTTGCCAACGTTCTTTATTTCTAAAAAATTCTGAAACGTTAATTGTAATATAATCAATAAAACTTAAAAATAAATTTTGATCGGTACGTAAATTACTTAAAAAATTAGTGTAGTTCTCAAAGCCTTTTCTCGAAATAAAAGCATCGATTCTACGACGCATTCTATCTTGTTTATATGAAGCGATATCCATATTAAATTGTTGTTTAAAACTTGCGATAAAATGATCATAATCTTGTTCAATTATCATATTTATAATAGGCACAATAACGATATTGTGCCTCCCCCTTTACATCATACGGATTTTTTGTTCAAAGTTTTTTTTCATCTGTTTTTCATGTAAACCAGGTAAATCATAAATAACAGCATCAATTCCTGCATCTTTTGCAACATCAACGGGAATGACAGATGTATGCTTGTCCCCATTATAAAAACAGAGAACTAAATCGGTATCTTCAATTATTTGTTTTACAAAAAACATATAATCTGATCGGTAAATGGAATCGGAAGGATGATCAAAAGCAACATACTCGGCTCCATGTCTTTTTAAGTAATCAACGACCTCTTGAAATTCATCTGTTAATGCTTGTAACGGCTGTAGCGTGTAAAGGCATAAATTTTGAGCGAGTCTTTCGTTTTCGATGAAAAAACGAAGAATCTCATTTTCGATAGATTTATAACATAATATGTAAATTTTATGTTTGTGAGCATAGTCAGTTAAAAATTTTTTTATTTCTTCTTGATCTAATGCTGTTAATTGATTTGAACCACAAAGAAAAATATTCATAGATTTGTGCCACCTCATGCTAAATTGTAACATATCTTTTATAAAAAATAACTGCAAAATATTAGTGTTCAGAGTATAATTATAAATAACTGGATTTTACGATTAAGTTTAGGAAGAAATAAAAAAATAAATAGGTGATATATATGCTGCGTTCGATCTCGCATAATCCAATTTTATCGCATATACCGCCTGCTACTCAAATGCCGAAAGAAGCAAATGTCAGGACAGGACTTGCATTTTCGGATAATTTGCATGCAGATCCGAAAAAAGATAAATTGCTAGAACAAATGGAAGCATTTGTCGATAACATTGGAGAAATTAAAGAGAAAATTGAAATGGAATTAACGCTTGATAATGTAATGGAATACAAAAATACAGTAAAATCATTTTTGAATTTTTACGTAGATAATGTATTGCAATATAAAGATGTCATGTCGCGTCATCCACGTTATGGATATTCACAGAAAATGACGATTGTGAAACAGGCGGAAATGGGATTAAATGAGTTAGAAGATGTTATGAATTTAATTAATACGAAAACGGGACATTTAGAAATGTTAAATCAGATTGGAGAAATCCACGGTTTAATTGTAAATTTAGTCTTGTAAAAGGGAAGGAAACGATATGTACATACAATTATATGAAAAGCTCGTTATTATTCAAAAAGCATATGAAAACATTCAAGCGCTCGGAGAACAAATATATGAGAATTTAAAACATAAAAATGTAAATGCAGTTCAAAAGTTACAAGTAGAGCAATTGCAGTACATTGATGGTTTAAAAAAGTTATCAAGTTCATTTGAAGAAATGGTTGTTCAGTTTTGTAAAGAACAGGGCGTGGAATCATTTCGCGTAAGTGCGTTATTTTCGTATTTTTCTCATGAAGAAATTGGAAAAATGGAAGAATTACAAAAAAATGTAGCTGGATTAGAAGAAAATGTAAAAATGATTCTTTTGAAAAATCAATATTACTTAAACGTACTATTAAAAACTACAGAAAGTATTGTGGATTCCGTTTCTGAATATAATTTAGAGCGAAACAATAATTCACAAATCTTTATGAACGAACTATTGTAAAGGGGAAGTGAAACATAATGAGACTATCTGATTATAATACGCCGCTATCGGGTTTGTTAGCGGCACAAATGGGATTACAAACGACGAAACAAAATTTATCTAACATTCATACGCCTGGTTATGTGCGTCAAGCAGTGAATTTCGGTTCTGCTGGAGCAAGTAATGGTCATACGCCGGAACAGAGAATTGGTTATGGTGTACAAACGTTAGGTGTTGATCGTATTACAGATGAAGTGAAGACAAAACAGTTTAATGATCAAATGTCACAGTTCTCTTACTATGCATATATGAATTCTACTTTGTCACGAGTAGAGTCTATGGTAGGAACGACGGGTAAAAACTCATTATCTAGTTTAATGGACGGATTTTTTAATGCTTTTCGTGAAGTGGCAAAAAATCCAGAGCAATCGAACTATTACGACACATTAATTGCTGAAACTGGGAAGTTTACGAACCAAGTGAATCGACTTGCTAAGCAGTTTGAAGAAATAGAAAGGCAAACAACAACAGATATTGAAGCTCACGTAGAAGAATTTAATCGACTTGCTACTAGTTTAGCAGAAGCGAACAAGAAAATCGGACAAGCTGGCACACAAGTACCGAATCAACTATTAGATGAACGTGATCGTATTATGACAGAAATGTCTAAGTATGCAGAGATAGAAGTATCGTATGAATCTGTAAATCCTAATATCGCGAGTGTTAGAATGAACGGTGTTTTAACAGTAAATGGACAAGATACATATCCACTTCAATTGCAGAAGGATAAGGATCCTATGTCGGTACAAATATACGGAACCGATATCCCATTAAATGATGGAGCAATTCAATCAGCAATTGATACGAAAGCAAAGATTACTAGTTATAAAGATAATCTAAATGAATTTGTAAATTCATTAAAAAAACAAGTAAATACAGTTATGAAAAAAAACTTCTTTGTTGGAGAAGATGCGAAAAAGATTGAAATAAACCCTGATTTTACAAAAGATATTTCGAAAATGAAAATTTCAGCTGAAACTGCAAATAATCTTGCAGGTATTACTGATAAAGACTTTAAAGATGGACTTACGTATAAACAAGGGCTAGATCAACTTTTAGTAGGTGTAGCTTCTGATAAAAGTTCAGTAAATGCTTACCAAAAGATACATAAAGACTTATTAGAAGGAATTCAGCAAGAAAAAATGAGCATCGAAGGCGTGAATATGGAAGAGGAAATGGTTAATTTAATGGCTTTCCAAAAATATTTCGTGGCGAACTCTAAAGCTATTACAACGATGAATGAAGTGTTTGATAGTCTGTTTTCGATTATTAGATAATGAGAGGTAAAAACAAAACCTTTTTCTTTTATGTTTGAAGAGAGTGCCAGCAGAGTGTAGAGGCGGTAGTGGGATAAGTTAGGGAAGAAGAGAGCCGGAAATAGTTCCGGTTTCTTCTTCAAATCAATTTAAAATTGATAAAGGAGGAGATAGAAATGAGAGTATCTACATTTCAAAATGCAAACTGGGCAAAAAATCAGTTAATGGATTTGAATGTGCAACAGCAATATCATCGAAATCAAGTAACTTCAGGCAAGAAAAATCTTCTTATGAGTGAGGACCCACTTGCAGCGGGAAAATCATTTGCGATTCAACATTCATTGGCGAATATTGAACAAATGCAAAAGGATATCGCGGATTCTAGAAATGTGCTAAGTCAGACAGAAAATACATTACAAGGTATTGTGAAGTCTTTAACGAGAGTGGATCAATTAACGATACAAGCATTAAATGGTACAAATAGTGAAAAAGAATTGAAAGCAATTGGAGCAGAAGTTGATCAACTTCTAAAACAAGTTGTTTATTTAGCGAATACGAAAGAACAAGGACGTTACCTTTTTGGTGGGGATAGCGCAGGAAAACCACCATTTACGGATGATGGTACATACCAAGGTGGCGAAAAGGATGTCATGTGGAAGCTAAACGATGGCTATGAAATTAAAGCTTTTCGTAAAGGTGAGGATTTATTAACGCCTGTTATTCAAACGTTAGTGAAGATGAATGATGCTTTGCAAAGTGGTGATCAAAAAGCATTACAACCGTTTTTAGAAGAAAATAAGCAAAATTTAGATGGTGTTATTAACCGTACGACGGAAGTTGGTTCAACGATGAATACGGTTGATACGTTTAAAACGATTTTAAGTGAACAAAACTTAGCGTTACAAGAAAATCGGAAAGAGATTGAAGATGTTGATTTAGCAGCAGCTATTTCAGAGTTGGCGTACATAAACGCAACATATGAAGCAACACTTAAGGCAGTTAGTACGATGAGTAAAACGAGTATTTTAGATTATATGTAGAAAAGGAGTGATGTTTTATGGGAACAGCAGTATCTAATTTGGGTGGTAGACAACAAATTTGGAACCTTGGTAATAATATAATTGATACTTCTAATCTAGTAAATTTAGAGCTACAAGCTTTAGAAATGAAAAAAACACCATACAACAATCAAAAGCAAACATTAAGTAATGAGCGAAATATTTATGCTAGTATGAAGAAGGAATTTAATAACTTTGTGCAAGTTTTTAAAGATATGTATGCTTTTAAAGGGAATGAGAAGAAAACATCTGTATCAAAAGAGGGATTTGTTACTGCACAAGCAGATGCATCTGCTATTGCGGGAACATACAATATTACAGTTGAAAAAGTTGCAGAACGTCATCAAATTACAACAAGGTCAGTAGATTTATCTGACCCCAATAATCCGAAGAATAAAATAGACTTAGATGCAAAACTTGAAAAAGATGTTGCGTTTGAAATTAATGGTAAAGAAGTTAAAGTGTCGAAGGATATGACTTATAAAGATTTAGTAAATAAAATTAATAATGGGAACTATGGAGTGTCTGTATATTCACTAGGTGGACAATTGTTCTTTACGTCTACTACAGCTGGAGAAAAAGGAGAAATAAATTTAGTAGATGGTAAAGAAGGCTTTTTAGAGGAAATTGGTTTAGTGAATTCATCTATAGACAAGGATACTAATAAGAAGGTATTTACGATTGCTAATGAAATAACAGCAGCTACAAATGCTGAATATACGATAAATGGGATTAAAGATTCGAGTACATCTAATAAAATTGATACAATTCCAGGTTTAACTATTAATTTAGAGAAAGCAACAAGTGAACCTATAAAAATTACTATTGAAGACTCAAATGTAAAGGATTCTATTGATTTAATTAAAAAAATGAAAGATGAATATAATAAAGCTGTTGAGAATTTAGACTTATTTGCTGGTAAAAATGGTGCGATGCAAGGGAGTAATATTGCTTTTTCACTTAGTAATACGATGTCGAATCTATTTAAATATTCTCAAGACAATAAGTATTTATTTTCTTTCGGTATTCAAGTTGATAAAACTGGTAAGATGACACTAGATGAAGAAAAATTAAATACAGCTTTTAAAGCAAACCCTGAAGCTGCAAAACAATTTTTCTTTGGGTTCAATGGAATTGGTCATGAGATGGAAAAAAACTTAGATGGTATTTTTGGTGATGAGGGAGTTATAGGAAAACGCTCTAAAAGTATTGATGAACAAATAAGGAAAATAGATAGAAAAATTAAGGATATCGATGAACTAAATAAACAAAGACAAGAAGCAATTGTTGATAAATATCAAAAACTAGAAAGTACATTAGCTGAGCTTGATAGCCAACTAAAAACAATTAAAGCAATGACAAAACAAAAAAGTGATGATTAATGAAAGCTGAGGAAGTGATTGTATGCAAGCATGGCAACGTTATATGCAAAATGATATTATGACGAGTAATCCGATTAAAAATACAATTTTTGTTTATGAAAGATGTATTGTTGAATTTCATAAACTAGAAGAAATTTTAAGTGCTTTTAAACTACAAGAAGGAAACGATCTTCTTGAAAAACTTGAACGTATTTTTGAAGAATTAAAGCTTCAATTAAACCCTGAGATTACGAAAGATTTATATGATAGTCTTTATGGTTTATACGATTGGATTAGCGTTCAAATTCAAACGATGAAAGTAACACGTGAAGCAAAAGATATTGATGCGATTGTGAAAGTGTTACAAGATTTAATAGATGGTTACCGCGGAGCACTTGAAAATGAACAATGATATTTATCGAACGTTTGTCGGCTGTTTTAATGAAATCGGTGAATTGCAAGTGTCAGATGAAGAGTTTGCTGAGAAGAGTGAAATGTTAAATCGCTGGATGATGACTTTGGATGAGGATACGCGTGCGCAAGTTGCAGCAGAAGTAAGTCCATTCATTATTAAGGCGGCGCAGCATATTCGAGATAAGCAAAAGATTTTGGAAGAAATGATTATGACAAATGATGGACGCATGAAAGCTAACTCATTTTACGGTAAATTTTAATGATAGAGTTTAGAAACGGATTCCCCTTTTTGGAGGGGATCCATTCCTTTGTTTAAATAAAGACTTCCGCTGATTGAGGTTTCATTTTATGACTGTAATGAAAAAAGTAGTAATCTAAATAATGTAAAAATGAACTTTGTTTTGTAGATCATATATTGAAATGTTGCATAGATTATTGCGTGTATACAGTTTTTTTGTATTCTTTTTTATATTTTTGTATTTTTCTAAAGACAACAATGAAAAAATGGAATAAAATATGTAAGGGTACATGATTGTTAATATTTTAATAAATACATATAAGAAAATAAATAATGAAGTGAAACTTCCATCAGTGGATCATGAAATTAGTAAAGAAAGGGTGTGGAATATGCCAGATTTAGTGAGTGATGTAGGCCATTATATGAATTATTTAGTGACGAAACGAAATACGGTTTCTAGTAATATTGCAAATGCGAATACACCCGGCTATAAAGCACAAGATGTAGCATTTGCTGAGCAAATGAATAAAAGTAGTGCATTATATAAGAACAATGCTGCAGACTTAAAGAGTAATCCGAATTTATATCAAACGAATGAAATGCACTTACCGACAGTAAATACGAAAAATACATATGCAAAGATTCAAACAAAATCAATGCAAACGAATAAAGATGGAAATAGTGTGGATGTAACGACAGAAATGCTAGATCTAATGAAAGCAAATCAGTTATACGGTATTTCAATTAACGCGATTAATACACAATATGCAATTAACCAAGCGGCACGCGGACGTTAAAAGTAGAAGGAGAGACAACGATGTTTCAGGCAATTAATGCAAGTGGCTCAGGGCTAACGACAGCGAGAAAGTGGATGGAAGTTACTTCTAACAATATTGTAAATGCAAATACAACGGCTGCTCCGGGGGCAAATTTATATGAGCGTCGTAGTGTAGTACTAGAATCAAACAATAGTTTTGCAAATATGTTAGATGGGTCTCCTACAAATGGAGTAAAAATAAAAAGTATTGAAGCAGATAAAACTGAAAACTTAGTGTATGACCCAACACATCCGCATGCAAATGAAGAAGGATATGTACGTTATCCAAATATTGATGTGACTGCTGAAATGACGAATGTAATGGTTGCCCAAAAAATGTACGAAGCAAATACAAGTGTATTAAATGCGAATAAAAAAATGCTTGATAAAGATTTAGAAATTGGCCGAGGATAAGGGGGAATATAGCAATATGAAAATCCAACCAATGTTAAATACGCAACCATTTGGAGCAATTCAGTCAATTGGTGCACCGAAAACTTCTCAAACATCTGTAGTTGAAGGGAAAAAGTTTATTGATTTATTGGAAGATATGAATCAAACACAAAACAATGCGCAAACAGCAGTATATGATTTACTAACTAAAGGGGTAGGAGAAACGCATGACGTTTTAATTCAGCAGAAGAAGGCTGAGTCTCAAATGAAAACGGCTGCTCTCGTACGTGATAATCTTATTGAAAATTATAAGTCACTAATTAATATGCAAATTTAGGAAAGTGGACGGGTGTGTTTAAATGGAAAAGATGAAAAATGTTATCCAATCGTTAAAAACGTGGCATAAGTTAGTAATCGGCGCTGCGCTTTTAGCGATTGTAACAGGAGCACTTTTATACTTCACCTTGCCAGATAAATATGTTGTTGTATATCAAAATTTAAATGATACAGATAAGCAAGAGATTACAGCAGAATTATCAAAGTTAGGTGTCGATTATCAGTTAGCGGCCGATGGATCGATTCGTGTGCAAAAAAATGATGCTCCATGGGTTCGAAAAGAAATGAATGGGATGGGCTTACCGTTTAATTCTAAAAGCGGTGAGGAAATTTTATTAGAAAGCTCGCTCGGTTCAAGTGAGCAAGATAAAAAAATGAAACAAATTGTCGGTACGAAAAAGCAATTGGAACAAGATATTGTAAGAAACTTTGCGACAGTTGAAACGGCGAATGTTCAAATTACATTACCTGAAAAAGAGACAATTTTTGATGAAGAGAAAGCAAAGGGGACAGCGGCGATTACGGTTGGAGTGAAGCGTGGTCAATTATTAACGGCTGATCAAGTTGCGGGTATACAGCAAATGATTAGTGCGGCAGTTCCTGGTGTAAAAGCCGAAGAAGTGAGTGTTATAGATAGTAAAAAAGGTGTTATCTCAAAAGGGGCAGATGAAGCACATTCTAGTAGTTCCTCTTCTTATGAGAAAGAAGTAGAGATGCAACACCAAATTGAAGGTAAATTAAAGCAAGATATCGATGCAACGTTAATGACGATGTTTAAGCCAAATGAATATAAAGTGAATACGAAAGTCTCTGTAAACTACGACGAAGTTACACGCCAGTCAGAAAAATATGGTGATAAAGGTGTACTTCGTAGTAAACAAGAGCAAGAAGAAAGCTCTACTGCACAAGAAGGAGCAGAGACGAAACAAGGCGCTGGTATTACAGCAAACGGCGAAGTACCAAACTACGGTACGAACAATAATCAAAATGGTAAAATCGTCTATGATAATAAAAATGGTAACAAAATTGAAAACTATGAAATAGATAAAACAGTTGAAACAATTAAGAAACACCCAGAATTAACGAAAACAAATGTTGTAGTATGGGTAGACAACGATACGTTAGTAAAACGAAAAATAGATATGACTACTTTCAAAGAAGCAATCGGTACAGCTGCTGGGCTTCAAGCTGATCCGAATGGAAACTTTACAAACGGTCAAGTTAACGTTGTAACTGTTCAGTTTGATCAGCCGAAAGAAGAGAAGAAGAAAGAACCAGAAGAAAGCGATATAAACTGGTGGTTATTCGGTGGAATTCCAGCTGGTTTATTAGCGATTGGTGGTCTAGTATGGTTCTTATTAGCAAGACGTAAGAGAAAGAAAGAAGAAGAGGAATATGAAGAATACTTAGCAGAAGAGGAAATTGCTGCAAGTAATGAAAGTATCATGGAAATTCCTGAAGAAAAAATAGTACCAGAGCCAAAACCAGAACCAGAAGAACCGAAAGAACCAACGTTAGATGAACAAGTGCATGATGCTACGAAAGAACATGTAGAAGGAACTGCAAAAGTAATTAAAAAATGGTTAAATGGACAGTAAGGGAGGAACAACGATGTTAGATGAAATCTCCTCCAAAGAAAAAGCTGCCATCCTTATTCGTACATTAGAAGAAGGGGTGGCAGCAAAAGTCATTGAATATATGACAGCTGAGGAAAAAGAAGTATTACTTCGTGAAATCGCGAAGTTTCGTGTATATAAACCGGAAACGTTAGAAAATGTACTAGGGGAATTCTTGTATGAATTAAATGTAAAAGAATTAAACCTAGTGACTCCGGATAAAGAATATATTCGTCGCATATTTAAAAACATGCCAGAAGACGAACTAGAAAAATTATTAGAAGATCTTTGGTATAACAAAGATAATCCGTTTGAATTCTTAAATTCACTTACAGATTTAGAACCGCTTCTTACTGTACTTAATGATGAGTCACCACAAACAATTGCAATTATCGCTTCTTATATTAAACCGCAGCTTGCTTCTCAATTAATTGAGAGATTACCAGATCATAAGCGAGTAGAAACGGTAATGGGGATTGCGAAGCTAGAGCAAGTTGATGGTGAATTAATAAATCAAATTGGGGATTTATTAAAATCAAAATTAAATAATATGGCATTTAATGCAATTAATAAAACGGATGGCTTGAAAACAATAGTAAACATTTTAAATAATGTTTCACGAGGTGTTGAAAAAACAGTCTTTCAAAAGTTGGATGAAATGGATTATGAGTTATCTGAGAAAATTAAAGAAAACATGTTTGTATTTGAAGACTTACTCGGACTTGAAGATCTTGCACTTCGTCGTGTATTAGAAGAAATTACAGATAACGGTGTTATTGCGAAAGCACTTAAAATTGCAAAAGAAGAAATTAAAGAGAAATTATTTACATGTATGTCTTCAAACCGTAAAGAGATGATTCTAGAAGAATTAGATGGCTTAGGACCGCTTAAGATGACGGATGCTGAAAAGGCACAGCAAACGATTACAGGCACAGTGAAAAAGCTAGAGAAGGAAGGAAGAATTATCGTTCAAAGAGGTGAAGATGATGTCCTTATTTAAAAACAGAATTCCGAAGAATTCTGTTTCTTTTTCTGAAGAAACGTATGAATTACAATTTCCAAAACCAATAGTAGCTCACGTAGAAGAAGAAATCCAAGTAGATCATGAAGAACTTCTTGCGCAGCAACAATCGTTACATATGGAAATGACTCAGCTAAGGCAAGAACAACAAATGTTAGAACGAGAGCGTCAGCAGTTATTACATGATCAAGAACAATTCCAAATGCATGTTCAGCAGCAAATGAAAGAGATAGAATCGGCACATATGCAGTTTCAAAAAGAACAACAAGAAACAGCATATGAATGGACAGAGTTATTATGGAATCAATCTTTTCATCTAGCAGAAAAAATCGTGAATCAAGCAGTAGATTCGCGATTGCTTGATGTGTTACCCATTTTAACTGGTATCGTTCAAACGTTGCCTACTTCGTTTGAAAAATTAATCATTACCGTACATCCAGAAACATTTGAACGTATTCAAGAAGAGAAGGAAAATACGAAAGAATATTGGTTACTACAATTAGTAGAATGGAAATATGATTTCTCCTTACAGTTCGGTGAATTTGTTCTAGAAGAAGAGAAAGAGTTCTTTGAATTTAAATTTGCACCTATATTTGCGAAACTTCGCCAGAAATGGGAAGAAGAGAAGTTATTTGAGGAGCAAAATGTATGAATCGACTATTAATGAATGAAAACCAAAAATGGAATACATTTATTGAAACGCCGTTTTATACGAAAGTCGGTAAAGTTCATAGTGTACAAGAACAGTTTTTTGTAGCGAAAGGGCCAAAGGCGAAAATTGGTGATGTTTGTTTCGTTGGAGAACATAATGTTTTATGTGAAGTGATTGCGATTGAAAAAGAGAACAACATGTTACTTCCATTTGAACAAACAGAAAAAGTATGTTACGGAGATTCAGTTACACTAATTGCAGAAGATGTTGTTATACCTCGTGGCAATCATTTACTCGGAAAAGTGTTAAGTGCAAATGGCGAAGTACTAAATGAGGATGCAGAGAATATTCCACTACAAAAAATAAAACTAGATGCCCCGCCTATTCATGCATTTGAACGTGAAGAAATTACCGATGTATTTGAAACGGGAATCAAATCTATTGATTCCATGCTAACAATTGGCATCGGTCAAAAGATTGGTATTTTTGCAGGTTCTGGTGTTGGTAAATCTACTTTACTCGGAATGATTGCGAAAAACGCAAAAGCTGACATTAATGTTATTAGTTTAGTAGGAGAACGTGGCCGAGAAGTAAAAGACTTTATTCGAAAAGAATTAGGTGAAGAGGGAATGCGAAAAAGCGTCGTTGTTGTAGCGACGTCAGATGAAAGTCACCTAATGCAACTTCGTGCAGCGAAGCTTGCAACGTCTATTGCTGAATACTTCCGTGATCAAGGCAATAACGTACTACTTATGATGGATTCTGTTACTCGTTTTGCGGATGCCCGCAGAAGCGTTGATATTGCCGTTAAAGAGTTGCCGATTGGTGGTAAGACACTCTTAATGGAAAGTTATATGAAGAAGCTATTAGAGCGCTCTGGGAAAACACAAAAGGGATCTATAACAGGTATTTATACCGTACTCGTCGATGGAGACGATTTAAACGGCCCTGTACCAGATTTAGCGCGTGGTATTTTAGATGGACATATTGTATTAAAACGTGAGCTTGCAACACTTAGTCATTACCCTGCTATTTCAGTGCTAGACTCAGTGAGTAGGATTATGGAAGAAATCGTTTCGCCATTTCATTGGCAACTTGCAAATGAAATGAGAAAAATCTTATCTGTTTATAAAGAAAATGAATTGTATTTTAAATTAGGAACGATTCAAGAAAATGCAGAAAATGCTTATATTTTTGAATGTAAAAACAAAGTAGAAGGTATAAATACGTTTTTAAAACAAGGTCGATCTGATAGTTTCCAATTTGATGATATTGTTGAAGCGATGCACCATATAGTATAAGACCTCTGCCCAAGAGGTCTTATTTTTTTGTTTTTTAATATTTCACAGATTTTTTTGGGAAAAAACTATATAATAGAAAAAGAGAACGTTATAATAGGAAGGGGCTATAAAAACAGGTGGATAAGCAGCAGTACGACACGATAAAATTGCAAATAAATCAAGAAAAAGAACAGATTTTGAAAGAAGTGTATGAATTAACAGGTGAAAAAAGAAAAATAGAACAAAAAAAAGAATATGATTTATATGTAGTAAAATCGCGTAGTAAAGTCGTACAAACTGGGCAGCGTATAATGGCTGGCATGCTTTCGTCACATACTTTTTCACCTGAAAGAATAGAAGAATGGAATCGGAAAATTAAAAAAACGGAAGATTTTATTCAAAAAAATGAAAGCCTTTTAGAGCAAGTAAAAGAAAAAGAACGTGTCATTGATGAGATGTATCAAGAAGGTTGTAGAAAGCTTGCTAAAGTACGAGAAAAGCAGGAAGAAAAAATGCTTCTTGATTTGAAAATGTGTATGAATGGATGAGGTGAATATAGTGATACAGTCTGTATTACCGGTGCAACAAAGTTTACCTCCGCAAAAAGAAAAAGGGCTAGAAGTACAATCAAAAAGTGAAGATTCTTCATTCGATCGTACGATGAGAATGGAAAATAAAAAGCAGCCGAAAACGGAGAAAATGAAACGAGAAGAAGCACCAAAAGAAGAAAAAAAAGAATATATTCTTTCTAAACAATCAGTAACGAAAGAAGAGCCAATTGTAAAGAAAGAAGAAAAAAAAGAGACAGAACAGTTGTTATTAGCTGTATCTGAGCAAATGGTTGCAATTGAGCAATTACGTGTGCAACCAGAATTGTTATATCAATACATACAAAAAATACAAGAGCTGTATAAAGAATATGGAAATATAAAACTTAACGAATTACCCGCAGCAGAATTACAACAATTACAAGAACTTCTTTCAAATATGAATATCAAAAATGCTATATGTTTAGAAGATACAATACAAATGGCATTAGACAAAATGAAGATGCCAGAGCAAACGATGCAAGCATTAAAAATTGTAGAAACAGAAACTTGTAATATTGCAAAGAAACAAGAAGATGCCAAAGACTTAGATGTAGATCTTCCAAAAGCTGAGGGCGATGATGTAAAGATAGAGTTGCCGGAAGGTGATGTGTTAAACGATTCGAGTTCAACGGGTGCGGAGTTACTAAATAAAGCAACGGATACGGATCAAATAGGAAAATCAAATAGTGGCGCTGAGAAAGTTACGTTACCTGACTTAGGAAAGAAAATGGAAGCACAAGTAGAAGCGTTGCAAAAATTTGTAGTGAAACAAGAACGTGTGTTATTTCAGTTAAACCCAGAAAAACTTGGTACATTAACGGTGTTTATGAAAAAACATGGAGATCAAATTGATGTTCACGTAGAAATGGAAAAACATGATGCGAAAAAACGTGTTGAAATCATTTTTGATGAATTGAGACTGAAGTTAAAAGAAAAAGAAATCAATATTCAAATTAGCTATTCAGATAAAGATGAAAATCGAAAAGAACAGCGAGAACAAGAGCAAAGACAAAAACAAAAATTAGCAAGTACGAAACATGAAAAACAACATGCAAAAGAATTTGCGGGATTATTGGAGGAATAAAGTGTGCCAACAGTTGGATTAAATACAACGAGTACAAATCATATTCCGTTACAAGCAGGGGCACAAACAAAAAACGCATCTGTTACTGGTGCACAGTCGACAGCTCAACAAGCAAACGGAGTATCAGCAAGTACTCAAAAAACACCCGGTATTATGGATAAAGATGATTTTCTGAAACTTTTCTTAGCAAGCTTTCAACATCAAGACCCGTTTAATGCGATGGATATGAACCAAATGATGAACCAAACAGCACAGCTATCGCTTATGGAGCAAGTACAGAATATGACGAAAGCAGTAGATAAACTGCAATCAACGATGTATTCGACGGCTCTTGATGGAGGGATGAAGTTTTTAGGAAAGTACGTTAGAGGTGTAAATGATAAGGGAGAGCAAGTGACTGGTCAGGTGGAAACAGTTCGGCTTGCCGAAAATAACGATGTGCAACTTATAGTTGATAATCAAGTTGTCTCACTTCGTTTCGTAGAAAGAGTTTCAGATAAACCGATAGCAGAAACAAATCCAGAAGACGAGAAAAAAGAAAATACAGAAACGACTGGAGAAACTGAAGAGGTTTCAGAAAATAAATAAGGAGTGTACATAAGTTATGATTAAAGCGCTATATACAAGTATTACAGGAATGAATGCAACGCAAAATGCATTAAGTGTTACTTCAAACAATATTGCGAATGCACAAACAACAGGATACAAGAAGCAAAAAGCTATATTTGATGATTTACTATATAATAATACTGTTGGTTCTCGTGGTGATGGTTCTTATGCTGGTACGAATCCAAAAAGTATTGGTAATGGTGTGAAATTTAGTGGGACAGCTACAGATTACAGTGACGGTTCAATTTCTTTAACAGGCGATAAAATGGAAACGGCAATTGAAGGAACTGGCTTCTTTATGGTCGGTGATAGAAATGGTGGAAATGTAGAATATACAAGAAAAGGTACATTCGGTGTGTCGATGGATAACTTTGTAACGACTACTGGTGGTCAATACGTACTAGGATATGGTGTAAAACCGGGAACACAAGATATAGATTTCTCATCACAACCCAATCCAATTAAAATTCCAATCGGAACAGCTGTTGGTGGTATTCAAACTGATAAAGCGTCAATTAGTGGGAACTTATCTCGTAATCAATTAACAGCATCAAAAGATTTTACAGTATATGATGATGAAGGAAATTCATTAACATTACGTATGGATATTAAACAAAAAACAAAAACAGAGATGGTAGGAGGTAAACCAGTAGAAACACCAATTGCGGGTGAATATACGTATACTTTATCTTTAAGAAACAATTCGAAAAATGAAAAAGAGTTTTCGCCTATTAATGGTCCTGGTGGGACACCATTAACAAAAGAGCTTAAATTCGATAAAGTAGGTAAGTTAGAAAAACTGGATGTTGATGTACAAAGAGATCCTCAAACAGAGGAAATTATAAATGGTGGAACTGTGAAAATTCCTTTTGGATCTGGTGAATTGGACTTAAATTTAAGTGGATTAACGAACTATCCAACTGGAAAAACAATTGCAGCGACAGAAGTAACGGGACGTCCAGCAGCAATTGCAAATGATTACTCGATTTCTGACGGTGGTTTTATTATGATGAGATACTCAGATGGTAGTATGAAAGTTGTAGGACAATTAGCAGTATCTACATTCCCGAACTCAGGCGGTTTAATGAAATCAGGAAATGGTAATTATATTGCAACACCATCAGCAGGTATCCCAGGAGTAGGAGTTGCAGGTGAGAATGGCGCAGGTAATGTACGTGGTGGAGCGAAAGAAAGTTCAAACGTAGATTTATCTGTAGAATTCGTTGATTTAATGTTATATCAACGTGGATTCCAAGGAAATGCGAAAGTAATTAAAGTGTCAGATGAAGTACTAAATGAAGTTGTAAACTTAATTCGATAATATATAATAAAGAAAAATTGTAATGTAGTAGAAAGGGTTTTTTATTCGTATGACAAGACAAGAGCGAATTTTACAATTGCCTTTTTTCGAAAATAAACGTGAACTTGCCCAGCAAGTGTTAAAAATGGAACGAGAAGAGCATGTATATTTACCGGATCAATTTGAAATTAAGCAAGTACCTCCCTATTCATTTGGTGAAAAACAAGCAATCATTGGCCGTATTCACCAATTTTATTTCGTAAGTGTTGGTAGTGAAGGCGAGTGGAAGTATCAACTATTTAAAGATGAGATGAAGTGCCGTGAGTTTTTTGTTACGTTGCCAAATGTTGCGGATCAGCAAATAGCGTTTTGGTTCAATAACATCGAGTTACTGAAAAGTTCTTAAAAGCTCTTAAAAAGTTTTTAAAAGCCCTTTTTTAGGTTTTGAGAGAGGGCCTGGCGGTATGTGGTATCGGTCAGTGCTTATGTAGGTGCTCGACCGTTGTGTAAGACCAGAGATATGGAGAGTTACTAGGGGAGTGTAAGAAGATTTAAGCGAGGTGTAGATAACAGCTATGATCCGCAAGTAGTTGTAAGAACATAGGGATGAGAGGTACTGGAATGGTTGGGAATGAGATAATCATTTCATAGTAGGTCAGTGCCTTTTGGATAGTTTATGTTGATAGATTTTTATAAAAGGAGAGGTGAGGAGGATGGCGCAGAATAAGTATCGCGTTACATTCATTTCGCCAAGTGAGGTTGAGCAGCGGACTGTAATGGCGGCGAGTAGTTTGCCAGATTTAATTCGTAAAGTAGAGAGTATTATTGCAGATCCGAACGGTTATTTTGTAAATGATAAAAAAAATAATTGCTATTTTAAAGTGATTAAAGAAAATGTTACATTTATTCAATATGAGTTACTATTTTCGGATAAGGAAATTCATATTGAAAAATTAAAACATATAGCACCAGCTATATTGAAACAATTATTTAAAAAAATAAATGATCCAGAATTATATGCGCTTGCGCTACTTGATGTTGATATAGCGACGAAAGAATATGTGCTAGAAGAAATGGATTCGGAGCTAAGAATAAGAGTAGAAACGGAGCTTTCGAAAAAGTGGGAAGCGATGCCGACAGAAATTGTAGGAGCACAAGAAGTGTTATTAGAGGCACTTGCTTCGTTTATACAAGATTAATTGTCTTTTTAAATAAATCAATCGTCCAGCTATCTATATTTTTTATATAGATAGTTGACTTTTTTGGTTTAATAAAGCTTAATAATTAGATATACGGAATTAATGGAAGGGGAGCGACATCTTTATGTCACAAGCACAAAGTATTTTATTAGAAAGCGGAACAAATGAATTAGAGATTGTTACATATACTGTTGGTGAAAACCTATTTAGTATTAACGTAATGAAAGTACGTGAAATCATTAATCCATTCCCTGTTACAACTGTGCCAGAATCTCATCATGCAGTTGAAGGTGTTGTTCAAGTACGCGGTGAAATTTTACCTGTTATTAACTTAGCGACAGCTCTTAATTTAAAATCGACAAAGCCACTTGATCAAACGAAATTTATTATTTCAGAATTAAATCAAATGAAAGTTATTTTCCGTGTTGATGAAGTGCATCGAATTCAACGTATTTCGTGGGAACAAATTGATGAACCAGCTTCATTGTCTATGGGACTAGAAGAAACGACATCTGGTATTGTAAAGCTGGATGGGCAAATCATTTTACTATTGGATTATGAGAAAATTGTATGTGAAATTAGCGGTACTGGTTATGACAATAAATCACTTGCAGGGTTAGAACAGAAAACAGATCGAGCTGAAAAAGTGATTTATATTGCCGAAGATTCAGCGATGCTTCGTCAAATATTAGAAGAAACATTATCATCAGCTGGATATACGAAAATGAATTTCTTCAGCAATGGCGCCGAAGCATTAGCACAAATTGAAAAATTAGCGAAAGAGCAAGGGGAAAAAATGTTTGAACATATTCACTTGCTAATTACGGATATTGAAATGCCGAAAATGGATGGACATCATTTAACGAAAGTGGTAAAGGATAGTGAAGTAATGAATCGTTTACCGGTCATTATTTTCTCTTCATTAATTACAAATGAATTATTCCATAAAGGCGAAGCTGTAGGAGCAAATGCTCAAGTAAGTAAGCCAGATATTCAAGAGTTAATTGGTTTAGTTGATAAGTTAGTGCTGTAAAAAACGTTTTGAAAAGCTTTTTTTAGCTGGAATAGAAGCTCTAACCATGCGTAGAGCGTTTCAGTGCCTAATAGAGCCCTATGCGATGTGAGACCAGAGATATGAAGCTTTTTTGGGTAAATGTAGGAAGTGGTATACCGAGAGAGTTTGAGAAGAACCGGTGTATAGTTGCGTTATATTCTAGCCATTCGTGGTGGCGGTTAGTGCCTAATAGAGCCCCATGCGATGTGAGATCAGATATATGGAGTGGTTTTAGGTCAGTAGAAGAAAAGAGCCTTTGATTGAGGGTTTGAAGAACTGATATACAACTCTATTTTTTTAGTAGGGAGGAGGGAACTAGCCATGTGTAAGTAGTACTGGCTAGTTCCTTTTTTGCATTCTATACTCTAACTGTACAGGTAGAAAGATTAAACGTTTCTGGAGTGTTTGTGACTATATGAATAGTCTCTACTTCGAGATTTTCAATTCGTTTAATGAATAAATAACGGGCTTGTTTATTTGAAAACATAAGAGAGCGTATTTTTGGAATATGCTAGTAAGGTTGCGTAGTAACGCAAACTTTTTTGGTGAAAGTACATCCAGAATACCATATAATATAATTAATATGTAATTATACATATTAATTAAAAATAATTTTCCTGTTTCTATACTTTCTATACATTTTTGTATGTTTAATATTTGACAGATAATTTTGAAATGTTATAATATTGATATGGAAAAATTTCTATTTTCTGAAAAGACATGGGAGTCAGATGAGAATTGTGAAAGGATGAGGGGGCGTGGCGCAGATTATGTATCACCACACAGCAATCAATGTATTAAGTCTTTTACAAAACATGTCAAATAATAAAATGAACGATGTGCAACTAGAAGAGGAATTAAAAAAAATAGAGAAACAATTCCGAGTAGAGTATGAAGAATTAGTTGATTTATATAATAGAATGGTATTATTTCAAATAGATATAGAAAAAAATGGCGGGATGCGGGCGTATGAAAAATCTACAATTACATGGCTGAAGTCTGAGTTAGAGTTACTGTATGAAGTGTATCAATTTTCCCAACGTCACGGTTTAAACATTATTAATATTTCAAAATACGTTAGTAAAAAAGAACTAAATCTTTTTCCGAAAACAGCAAGTCAATTACAAAATACGTATTACAAATTAAAAAAATGTGAAATACCGTTTGAAAATATTGAAAAACAAAAACCAGGACGAAAGCGAAAATACATGCCTGTAAAAGAACCGATTGTTGAGATGAAAAAAGGAAACGAGAAAGAATTAAGAAAAGAAATTCAAAATATAGAGAATGAAAAAAATCTTGTAACAGTTATATCTGGCATTGTTGATAATTTTGAAACGATTAACGAGTGTAGTGAAAGAAAAGAGCATGAACTACATCAGTTTATGGAAGGAATCTATAAGCTTTCTAGCATGGCCGCAGAGCGTTCAAAAGATGAAAAGAATGCTCGTGGACTCGAAGGTGAACTACATATATTACGGGTTGAAAATGAAAGGCTTAAGCGAGAAAAGGAAGAGCTTGTTCATGATATAAAAGAAATGACGCATCATTTAATTCATTTCATTACGAGCTCTGATATCGATCAAATTCGCACATTACCTTTCTTCGTAAAAGAATGTAAACAAGATTTGCATAAATTAGGGTTATATAATGCACAAGACGGTAAAATGAAAATTATGGTTGATCGTAGTGGGCAGGTTATGACTGTAACGCAGTAATAAAAATTGGGTATAAAATAAAAGGGAGATACATAGTTTATATGTATTTCCCTTTTGTTTTGTATGAAATCGTTCCGGGAAAAGGGAGAATATGTGAAAATGAAGCATTTAATTAAAAAAGAGATAAGGATTCTTTCCGAGGTAAAGATATTCGAAAAGGAATGATTTTTAGGAAACTAAGAGTTTACATCAATCTAGGTATTTCATTTCTTCTTTGCTATATTTGATTACAGCGAAGTGCCAGTTGTGAAAAAGTGTTAAGTAAAAGAAGATATATTAATTACAATTAACGGTGTATCAGTAGAGAATTATAAATGTTTATTAGCTAAATATTATTAGTAAAATCTAGTATCCGTACCTAGATGCTTAGTGAAAAATCACACGTGAAACGAGAAAGAACATTACTGGGAGAAGATTTTCTAAAATCTATCCATTTAAAAGGTTTATACGAACAAAGTTATATTGCAATTAAGAGCTATTATTCGCCTATCCATCAGGATTAGATAATCTAGTTCGTTTTCTTTATTAGTAGGTTGAAACACTTTTATTATACTACTAGACGGTACGGGAGGATATAAAAAGGGGATTAGATGTTCTTTATCCATAGTAGGGTGGAATATATTTACTGATATTGTACACTTTACCCATTAAATAAAAATTGATTATTGAGTACTATAGCTTAATCCATATAGAAAATTTGTTCTGTTAATATTTGAAACTCGTTATCTATGCAAATCACGTTTTCTTTTTGGAGCGGTAACATTGGAAGGTTGAGCAACTAATAAAAAAATATTTATACCTGTATGGGCACAACTCGTAATTAAGATATTCTATAGACGAGTAGAAACAATATTTAGTTCTTTGTTAAAATTTTTAAGTTAGTATTCATTCGATATTGGGTTTCATATAAGGGGATTATGAGTATATATGACAGTTGCTTGTATTTTTATTGGCCACTAGTTTGAAAATTAAATTTTAAGTGAAACAATTCTCAGAAATACTTTAAATGATAGTTAATTAAATATTTTTATAAAAAAATTTAATTAACTATCTAGCTTATTTTTAAAAAAAGTAGGATAATATAAATCGTTAATATATAGTATTGTAAAATAAAAATATAAAATTATTTTTATAAATAAAAAATAAGATTTGGGAGGCTATAAAAATGAAAAATAAAAATACAAAATTTTTAACAGGTCTTGGTATGAGTTCAATATTATTGATGTCTGCTATTCATCCAACTTCTACAGCTTTTGCAGCAGTAGAGAAATCTGGTGATCTAAAAGCGACATATGTAAAAATAGAAAATAAAAAAACTGGTGATACAGATTCGATTCAAGTAAGTGAATTGGAAGCAGGGGATAAAGTAAGAGTTTATAGTACAATCAAATCTACAGAGATATTAGCAGAGGGCACAGTAGAAGAGCAGGGTAAATCTTTGACAATTTCTAAGAAGGATTTATTAGAAGCAAAAGGTGGCACAGTGTATGTCACTGTGACGAAAAAAGAAAAGGAAGAAAGTTCCCGAACAGCGATAAAATATACTGCGGAGCCAGTAACAAAAGCACCGGCTGTAAAAATGATAACAGTAGTGAATAATAAAGCAAGTGTAGAAGATGAAGTAAAAGTGGAAGGTGTAAAAAAAGGGGCTACAGTAAGAGTTTATGATGCTTCTAGTGGAGGGAAAGAGCTAGGGAAAGCAATTGTAAAGGGAGATTCTGAGCTAGAAATAGGTATAGTGAAAATCAAACAAATTGCAAAAAATGCAAAAACTACTGGGACAATATATGTAAGTGTTGAAAATGTAGAAGAGTTAGAAAGCCCACGAACAGCAGTGAAGTATGATACGGAAGTATCAGCAGCGCCAGCAGCAAAAACAATTGTAGTAAAAAACAATAAAAACGGTGTAGAAGATACAATCCAAGTAACAGATTTAACAGAAGGTGACATTGTAAAAGTATACAACGTAGCGAAAGATGGAGAAGCAAAAGCGACATCAGAAGCAGTAGCTGAAGGTGGAAAAGAAGCAACAATTGAAATGAAAGACTTATTAGAATCAACAGGTGGAACAGTGTACGTAACTGTGACAAAACCAAATAAAGATGAAAGTAGCCGAACAGCAGTAAAATACGAAACAGAGCCAGTAACAAAGGCGCCAGCGGCGGATACAATCACAGTAGCAAATAATAAAAAAGCAGCAGAAGATACAATTAAAGTAACAGGTTTAGCTGAAGGCGATATCGTAACGGTATATGACGTAGCAACAAAAGGAAATGCATTAGCAACAGAAACAGTAGAAAAAGAGAAACAAGAAGTAGAGATTAAAAAAGCAGATCTTTTAAAAGCAACAGGTGGAACAGTGTACGTGAGCGTAAAAGGTGTAGATGGTTTAGAAAGCCCACGAACAGCAGTGAAGTATGATACGGAAGTATCAGCAGCGCCAGCAGCAAAAACAATTGTAGTAAAAAACAATAAAAACGGTGTAGAAGATACAATCCAAGTAACAGATTTAACAGAAGGTGACATTGTAAAAGTATACAACGTAGCGAAAGATGGAGAAGCAAAAGCGACATCAGAAGCAGTAGCTGAAGGTGGAAAAGAAGCAACAATTGAAATGAAAGACTTATTAGAATCAACAGGTGGAACAGTGTACGTAACTGTGACAAAACCAAATAAAGATGAAAGTAGCCGAACAGCAGTAAAATACGAAACAGAGCCAGTAACAAAGGCGCCAGCGGCGGATACAATCACAGTAGCAAATAATAAAAAAGCAGCAGAAGATACAATTAAAGTAACAGGTTTAGCTGAAGGCGATATCGTAACGGTATATGACGTAGCAACAAAAGGAAATGCATTAGCAACAGAAACAGTAGAAAAAGAGAAACAAGAAGTAGAGATTAAAAAAGCAGATCTTTTAAAAGCAACAGGTGGAACAGTGTACGTGAGCGTAAAAGGTGTAGATGGTTTAGAAAGCCCACGAACAGCAGTGAAGTATGATACGGAAGTATCAGCAGCGCCAGCAGCAAAAACAATTGTAGTAAAAAACAATAAAAACGGTGTAGAAGATACAATCCAAGTAACAGATTTAACAGAAGGTGACATTGTAAAAGTATACAACGTAGCGAAAGATGGAGAAGCAAAAGCGACATCAGAAG
This sequence comes from Bacillus sp. Brlt_9, assembly GCF_051948935.1. Lineage (NCBI taxonomy): Bacteria > Bacillati > Bacillota > Bacilli > Caryophanales > Bacillaceae > Bacillus > Bacillus sp. Brlt_9. The sequence goes on from NZ_JAYJLO010000001.1 coordinate 516,850, forward strand.
CAGTAGCTGAAGGTGGAAAAGAAGCAACAATTGAAATGAAAGACTTATTAGAATCAACAGGTGGAACAGTGTACGTAACTGTGACAAAACCAAATAAAGATGAAAGTAGCCGAACAGCAGTAAAATACGAAACAGAGCCAGTAACAAAGGCGCCAGCGGCGGATACAATCACAGTAGCAAATAATAAAAAAGCAGCAGAAGATACAATTAAAGTAACAGGTTTAGCTGAAGGCGATATCGTAACGGTATATGACGTAGCAACAAAAGGAAATGCATTAGCAACAGAAACAGTAGAAAAAGAGAAACAAGAAGTAGAGATTAAAAAAGCAGATCTTTTAAAAGCAACAGGTGGAACAGTGTACGTGAGCGTAAAAGGTGTAGATGGTTTAGAAAGCCCACGAACAGCAGTGAAGTATGATACGGAAGTATCAGCAGCGCCAGCAGCAAAAACAATTGTAGTAAAAAACAATAAAAACGGTGTAGAAGATACAATCCAAGTAACAGATTTAACAGAAGGTGACATTGTAAAAGTATACAACGTAGCGAAAGATGGAGAAGCAAAAGCGACATCAGAAGCAGTAGCTGAAGGTGGAAAAGAAGCAACAATTGAAATGAAAGACTTATTAGAATCAACAGGTGGAACAGTGTACGTAACTGTGACAAAACCAAATAAAGATGAAAGTAGCCGAACAGCAGTAAAATACGAAACAGAGCCAGTAACAAAGGCGCCAGCGGCGGATACAATCACAGTAGCAAATAATAAAAAAGCAGCAGAAGATACAATTAAAGTAACAGGTTTAGCTGAAGGCGATATCGTAACGGTATATGACGTAGCAACAAAAGGAAATGCATTAGCAACAGAAACAGTAGAAAAAGAGAAACAAGAAGTAGAGATTAAAAAAGCAGATCTTTTAAAAGCAACAGGTGGAACAGTGTACGTGAGCGTAAAAGGTGTAGATGGTTTAGAAAGCCCACGAACAGCAGTGAAGTATGATACGGAAGTATCAGCAGCGCCAGCAGCAAAAACAATTGTAGTAAAAAACAATAAAAACGGTGTAGAAGATACAATCCAAGTAACAGATTTAACAGAAGGTGACATTGTAAAAGTATACAACGTAGCGAAAGATGGAGAAGCAAAAGCGACATCAGAAGCAGTAGCTGAAGGTGGAAAAGAAGCAACAATTGAAATGAAAGACTTATTAGAATCAACAGGTGGAACAGTGTACGTAACTGTGACAAAACCAAATAAAGATGAAAGTAGTAGAACGGCAGTAAAATACGCAACAGAAGTATCAGAAGCTCTAAAAGCAAGCAATATTGTTGTGCTAAACAATGATGGTGAAGATGATATTGTGAGAGTAACAGGGTTAGCTACAGGTGATGTTGTAAATGTTTATGACGCATTAACAGAAGGGGAAAAACTGGGCACAGGAACTGTAGGAGATAAAAAGACAGCAGTAAATGTAAAGATTAAACAACTAGGGGAACAGGCAGGAAAAGTTTATGTTACTATCACAAAGAATAATAAGCTAGAAAGTGCACGCACAGCAAAAGATTATATTGCGGAGTAAATGAATAAATAATTTTTATAATTATTTATAAAAAAGCATCAGGACATTTCTGAAAAGAAAATACCTGATGCTTTTTGAACTTTCTTGGAGGGATTTTAGATAGAAGAGGATAAAAAACATAATCAAAATAAGACATGTTAAAAGTGAAATTTGACATTAGAATGCTGAACAGAGAAGGGGGATAGGAACATGTTAATCGAATAAACATTAATGGTATAGTTAAAATGAATAGGTAAGTGAAAAGAAAAAATAAGGGGAATTTTACATATTGCTGTTTCTGATAATAATTTATGTTTCACAAATTCACTGAGCTTTTTCGTTGTATAATTCTTACCTATAGATGGAATAGAATACAGGGATATGTTTTGAGTATTTAAGTGTCCAATATGTAATTGAAGGCGTTGTATCATTACATTAATTTCAATATGATGATGTTGTACTTCTTGGGATGTAATATTTATTTTTGTAATTGTCTTACTAGCATTAGTCTTTGTTGAAACTTTAAGAGTACTTTTCATTAAAGAGGCTGCCTTTTTACTTAATGAGGAGAATGATAGACTTGTTGTAGAATCAAGTGTATTTACATCTGTAGTATTATTGGCATGAGTAAGTGGTTCTGATAATCTTTTGGATTCTATATTTATAACGGTTTGATTAAGAGTGATTTTATTAAGAAAATTCATAATAAAATCACGCATTTTTATTAGCATATTCGTGAGAGTTTATAATGAAGATGTTAAGTTCTTTAATTTTAAACACTCTTTTATATTAGAATGACTAGTAGATTGTAACGTATGTTTTCTCTTTTGAAGTTTGTTACTTATTTTTGTAGAAGAACTATCTGCGAGTTTAGGAGTTTGTTCAATGTAATTGATTGTTGAGTATATAGGAATTTTATTTGCATATGATGAAAAGGATTTCGTCTTAATTGAAGATATACCATAGAGTATAGGAACACCTTCTTAGTTATTGTAAAAAAATACATCTCTCCATAAGGGGAGAGATGTATTTTTAATAAAGCATCAAATGGATTATTGTAATAATTTACTTACCATTTGTGGAGTTTGGTTTGCTTGAGAAAGCATGCTGATGCCAGCTTCGTTCAAGATTTTGAACTTAGTCATTTCAGACATTTCTTTTGCCATATCAGCATCTTCAATTTGAGAAGCTGAAGATGACATAGCTGTAGATTGATTGTTTAAGTTTTCGGCATTATATTGTAAACGATTTAATGTAGCACCTAATGTAGCTCGGTTTCCTGCAATTGCATCTATCATTGTATCTATTGTTTCAATTGCCTCATCTGCTGTAGTACCATCAGTACCTGTAATACTACCTAAACCACTTCCGTCAACTGCTTTAGTTTCGATGTCAATTGTACTAGCTTTTGATTTATCAGTAGATTTGATGGAAATTGTAGTATCAGCTTTTAACAGATTTGTTCCATTAAATTCTGTATTATCTGCAATGTATCCAATTTGGGTAATTAGCTGTTGGTATTCACCATCTAAAGCGTCACGATCTGTTTCTCCATTTGAGCCGTTAGCAGATTGAACAGCAAGGTCACGCATACGATGTAAAATGTTAGATACTGTGCCTAATGCAGAATCAGCTGTTTGAATTAAAGAGATACCGTCTTGAGTATTACGAGACGCGACATTTAACCCGCTTTCTTGTGCACGCATACGAGTAGCAATAGCAAGACCCGCTGCATCATCCGCAGCACTATTGATGCGTTTACCGCTTGATAAACGGTTCATAGCTGTATTCATTTTTTCTTGGTTTTGGCGCATGTACTCTTGCGTACGCATGCTATTAATGTTTGTGTTAATTCTCATGTTAAGAACCCCCATTTTTTTATATTGATTTTTCTGCAAATTGAAAAACGGTAATATGCAAAAAAATCAATTTCGAGATTTATTGTAATCCCTGTCGTAGTGGGTGTCAACTAAAAATTCGAATTAATAAATATAAAAAAATAACAGTTTAACAATATATTCATTTTTTTATTACATAATTATTAAAAGGATTATTGCAAACTTTAAAAAAAAACTCTAATATTAGATTATCTTTGTTTACCGAAAAGGTGATATTATGTTAGTTGGAAATATAGTAAAAGAAGTGCTTGCATATAAGAAAGGGCAAATTCAGCAAAAGCTAAGTAGTCCACAAGCATTCGTTAGTAGTCGTTTTCAAGAGAAGTTGCAGAGTGAACCTGCGAAGGAGACGAAGGGCACTACGCAGCCGGCAAAGGTAGAGGTAGAGGATATGAGTCAGCCGGTACAATCTACGAAAATAGAAACGGTCGTAAATAAAACGGAACAATCTATTAATAAAGTAGAGGAAGCGAGTAAGCCTGAAGAAAAGACTGAAACGAAGAACGTAGATGAAGTGCAAGTCGCACAAAAAGAGTTTGAACGACGTTTCCCAGAAACGAAAAATGAGGCTGCTGATACGTGGGAATTAACGAAGAAGTATAATATTCAAAAAATACGTTCTTCCAATGAGGGGAAATATGAGGATATTATTGATCGGGTAAGTCGTACATACGGAATTCCGAAAACGTTAATTCAAAAAATGATTGAAGTAGAATCTAATTTTAATCCGAAAACGGTGTCACATGCAGGTGCGATGGGTCTTATGCAGCTTATGCCAGCGAATGTGAAAGAGATGGGTATAAAAAATCCATTTTCACCAGCTGAAAGTATTGAGGGCGGTGTGAAAGAGTTAAGCGGTTATTTAAAGAAAAATAACGGCGACTTAGTATTGGCACTTGCTTCTTATAATGCTGGTCCTGGTAATGTGAGAAAGTACGGAGGCGTACCGCCATTTAAAGAAACGCAAGGATATATTAAAAAAATATTAAATATCGACGTTTCAAAATAAGAAATTTCATATATAGAGAGAACATGAAATTTTTGTGAACATGATATGGGAGTTGGCTAGATTTGAAATTACAAGATGATATTCCGTTAACAATTTATTTTGAAATCGGAAATACGAAAAAGAAAATTGAAGATTTGCTTCATATAACGAAAGGTACATTGTATCGTCTTGAAAATTCAACGAAAAATACGGTACGTCTTATGCTTGAGAATGAAGAGATTGGAACCGGAAAGATTTTGACGAAAAATGGGAAGATGTACGTTGAAATCGTTGAATTGAAAAGGTAGGGAAGGGGATTGTCATGAGTGGCGAAAAATTAAGCCAAGAACAAATTGATGCCCTGCTGAAGGCGGTAAATGAAGGCGAGGAAATGCCAGCTTTTGCACAAGAAGCAGGGAAGCAAGAGAAATTTCAAGAGTATGATTTTAATAGACCGGAGAAGTTCGGTGTTGAGCATTTACGTAGCTTGCAAGCAATTGCTTCTACATTTGGTAAACAGACGTCACAGACGTTGGCAGCACGTATGCGTATTCCGATTGAGTTAGAGCCTTCAACGGTTGAGCAAGTTCCGTTTACGAGTGAGTATGTGGAGAAAATGCCGAAAGATTACTATTTATATTGCGTTATTGATCTTGGCCTCCCGGAGCTTGGAGAAATTGTTATTGAGATTGATTTAGCGTTCGTTATTTATATTCATGAATGTTGGCTTGGCGGAGATAGTAAGCGTAACTTTACGATGCGCAGGCCACTTACAGCATTTGAGTTTTTAACACTGGATAATATTTTTATGCTCCTTTGTAAAAATTTAGAGCAATCATTTGAAAGCGTTGTTGCGATTGAACCGAAATTTGTAACGACGGAGACAGACCCGAATGCATTAAAGATTACGACAGCGAGTGATATCATTTCATTACTGAACGTAAATATGAAAACAGATTTTTGGAATACGACGGTGCGTATCGGTATTCCGTTCTTATCTGTTGAAGAAATTATGGATAAGTTAACGTCTGAAAATATTGTCGAACATTCTTCGGATAAGCGTAAAAAGTATACGTCTGAAGTGGAAGTGAAAGTAAATCAAGTGTATAAACCTGTTCACGTTGCAATTGGCGAGCAAAAGATGACAATGGGTGAGATTGAACAAATTGAAGAAGGCGATATTATTCCGCTTCATACGAAAGTTTCGGACGAATTACTTGGTTATGTAGATGGAAAGCATAAATTTAATTGTTTTATTGGAAAAGATGGAACGCGTAAGGCGCTCTTATTTAAAAGTTTTGTAGAGTAGGAGGATCCATATGAAGCATGAAGTATCTCCTGTGTCATTAATGGGATTAGAAGATTTTGCAGGAAAGCGAAATGAAGCGGGTAAAGCACATATTGATACCGTTTCAGATATTTCGATTGAACTTGGTGTAAAGCTTGGAAAGTCATCTATTACGCTTGGTGATGTGAAACAGTTAAAAGTTGGCGATGTTCTGGAAGTAGAGAAAAACTTAGGACATAAAGTAGATGTGTATTTAAGTAATATGAAAGTCGGCATCGGTGAAGCGATCGTAATGGACGAGAAGTTCGGTATTATCATTTCTGAAATTGAAGCCGATAAGAAGCAAGCTGCGCTTATGAAAGCGCAAAGTCAAATGCAAGATAAAGAGTAGAGGAGGAGTCATATGTCGTATATGACGACCTTATTTCAAGTCGTTTTACTGTTTGGTGCGCTCGGCTACGGTGCATATTATATGACGAAAAAGACACGCAAGCAGCAGTTTTTTAAACAAGGTGAAAATGGCCATATTCAAGTGAAAGACGGCGTGTATTTAAATCATCAAACGAGTGCCTTTTTATTTGAAGTGGATGGCAAGCAAGTGTTCACTGTTATTAGTAATAACGGTGTACAATCTGTGCAATTAACAGGAACAGGAAATCAGTTTCAACAAGCACTAGAAGACGCGGTGAAGAGTGAAACGAAAAAAGTAGAGGATCCATCATGAGAATAAAGAAACAGTTATCATTATTAGCCGTTATTTTCGTATTTTCTATCGTTTTTTCAATTATTTTTGTAAATCCAGCGTATGCGGCCCCGAACGGTTTTATTAATTTCGAAAATGGAAAAGAGTTTACGAGCAATTCAAGTGTACAGTTATTTGCGCTCGTTACCCTTTTATCATTATCTTCTTCTATCGTTCTATTATTTACACATTTTACTTATTTTATGATCGTTCTTGGGATTACACGTCAAGGACTTGGGGTAATGAATTTACCACCGAACCAAGTACTTGTTGGACTCGCATTATTTTTATCACTCTTTACGATGCAGCCTGTACTTGGGCAGCTAAAGAGCGATGTGTGGGATCCGATGACGAAAGAGAAAATAACAGTAAGTCAAGCTGCGGAGACGACAGCTCCGATTATGAAAGAGTATATGTCAAAGCATACGTATAAGCATGATTTAAAGATGATGCTGAAAGTGCGCGGAGAAGAGTTGCCGAAAGATTTAAAGGATCTTTCCTTATTTACGCTCGTACCATCCTTTACGTTAACGCAAATTCAAAAGGGATTATTAACGGGGATGTTCATTTATTTAGCGTTTGTATTTATAGATTTGATTATTAGTACACTTTTAATGTACCTCGGGATGATGATGGTACCGCCGATGATTTTAAGTTTACCATTTAAAATACTCGTTTTCGTATATTTAGGTGGATATACAAAAATCGTCGACATTATGTTTAAAACGGTCGCCTGAAGCGTTTGATGCTATGTGATAGGAGTCATATAAATGAATACGTCACCAATTATAGATATTTTTCAAACCTTTTTTTATAAAGGGGTTATGATTTTAATGCCGGTTGCCGGCGTAAGTATGATTGTCGTTATTATAATCGCTGTTATTATGGCGATGATGCAAATTCAAGAGCAAACGCTGACGTTTTTACCGAAAATGGCGAGTATCGTACTCGTTATTATCATTTTAGGTCCGTGGATGTTTCAAGAGTTAACGACGCTTATTTTAGATTTATTTGATAAAATTCCATCGCTATTGCGTTCGTACTAAGATGGGTGAACTGAAATGAATATGGAATTATGGGCGGCGACGTTTTTTGCGTTTTGCCGCATTACTTCATTTTTATATTTTTTACCGTTTTTCTCAGGTCGATCCATTCCAGCAATGGCGAAGGTTACAGTTGGACTTGCTCTTTCCATTACAGTGGCTGATCAAGTTGATGTCTCGCACATCAAGACAGTTTGGGACGTGGCAGCTTATGCAGGTACGCAAATTGTAATTGGATTATCACTTTCAAAAATTGTAGAAATGCTGTGGAACATTCCAAAAATGGCAGGGCATATTTTAGACTTTGATATCGGTTTATCACAGGCAAGTTTGTTTGATGTAAATGCAGGATCACAGTCTACTTTATTATCAACCATTTTTGATATATTTTTTCTCATTATTTTTATTTCACTTGGCGGCATTAATTATTTCGTTGCCACGATTTTAAAGTCGTTTCAATATACAGAGGCGATTTCAAAATTGCTGACGACTAGTTTTCTAGATAGTCTACTCGCAACGTTATTATTTGCGATCACATCAGCGGTTGAAATTGCTCTTCCGCTTATGGGAAGTTTGTTCATCATTAACTTTGTTTTAATTTTAATCGCAAAAAACGCTCCGCAATTAAACGTTTTTATGAATGCGTACGTTATTAAAATTACGTGTGGTATTTTGTTTATTGCGATGAGTGTACCGATGCTCGGTTATGTGTTTAAAAATATGACGGACGTATTGCTTGAAGAATATACGAAACTATTTAACTTTTTCTTAACGAAGTAGGGGGACGCGCATGGCAAAGGATAATAAAACAGAAAAGGCCACCCCGCAGAAGCGTAAGAAATCGCGTGAAGAAGGGAATATTGCCCGGAGTAAAGATTTAAATAATTTATTTTCCATACTTGTATTAGCAGTTGTCGTTTACTTTTTCGGAGATTGGCTAGGGTTTGAGATTGCAAACTCTGTAGCGGTGCTGTTTGATCAAATTGGAAAAAATACAGATTCAACCGAGTATTTTTATTTAATGGGTATTTTATTACTAAAAGTATCAGCTCCGATATTAATACTCGTATACGCATTTCATTTATTCAATTATATGATTCAAGTCGGTTTCTTATTTTCTTCTAAAGTTATTAAGCCGAAAGCGTCGCGTATTAACCCGAAAAACTATTTTACGAGGTTGTTTAGTCGTAAAAGTTTAGTAGATATTTTGAAATCACTGTTTTATATGGGATTAATCGGATACGTTTCTTACGTTCTCTTTAAAAAGAATTTAGAGAAAATCGTAAGTATGATTGGATTTAACTGGACTGCGTCTCTTACTGAAATTATTAGGCAAATTAAATTTATCTTTTTAGCTATTTTAATTATATTAATCGTTCTTTCTATTATTGATTTTATTTATCAAAAATGGGAGTACGAACAAGATATTAAGATGAAAAAAGAAGAAGTAAAACAAGAGCATAAAGATAATGAAGGGGACCCGCAAGTAAAAGGGAAACGAAAAAACTTTATGCATGCGATTTTGCAAGGAACAATTGCGAAGAAGATGGATGGCGCAACGTTTATTGTAAATAACCCGACTCATATTTCGGTCGTACTTCGTTACAATAAACACGTTGACGCAGCACCAATTGTCGTTGCAAAAGGGGAAGATGAGCTCGCATTATATATACGAACGCTTGCCCGTGAACAAGAAATACCAATGGTGGAAAATCGTCCGCTAGCTCGTTCTTTATATTATCAAGTCGAGGAAGATGAGACGATTCCAGAAGATTTATACGTAGCTGTAATTGAAGTTATGCGCTATTTAATTCAAACGAATGAACTTGAAGTGTAATAGCGCGGTTGGAGGAGATCTCTTGTGTTTAAGATAGATTCTGCAAGAACCTATTTTTCTATCTTTTTAGCAGCGTCATTCGTAGTGGCGCTCTTAATTCCACTCCCACCATTTATACTTGATATCGTTATCGTTTTTTTACTAAGTATGTCAGTGCTTATTTATATGCGAGCAACAAGTATTAACGAGTGGGATGAATTAAAGTCATTTCCAACGATGTTGTTATTAATCGGGATTTTCCGCGTATCGATTAACGTATCGACGACGCGAGCGATTTTGACAGATGGAAATGCAGGTCATGTTATTGAAGAGTTCGGCCAGTTCGTAATTGGCGGGAACTTATTAATTGGTATCGTTATTTTTACAGTATTAATCATATTCCAGTTTATCGTTGCAAACGGTGCATCTCGTACAGCTGAAGTTGCAGCTCGTTTTACACTTGATTCTTTACCAGGGAAACAAATGTCAATCGATGCGGATTTAAATCAGCGTATTATTACTGAAAAAGATGCACAGGCAAAACGAAAAAAATTAAATATGGAAACAGAGTTTTACGGAGCTATGGATGGTGCCGGGAAGTTCATTAAAGGGGACGTTATTTTCGGGATTGTCATTTTATTCGTAAACATTATTTTCGGTTTAATTGTCGGCATGATGCAGCAAGGAATGAGTTTTGCAGATGCGGCTATTCACTATACACAGTTAACTGTCGGTGACGGAATCGTAAACCAAATTGGTTCTTTAATGCTTGCAATTTCAACGGGTATTATCGTAACGCGTGTATTTGACGGTTCACCGGATACAGTAACTGAAGGAATCTTTAAAGAGTTATTAGCACATGAAGTCGTTGTATATGCGCTCGGTGGTTTATTTATAGCAATGGGTATTTTTACTCCGCTACCATTTCTACCATTCGCACTCGTTGGTGGAACAATTGTCTTCTTAGGAATTCGTAATAAAAACCGAATAAAGAAAGAAAAAGAAGACGAGCTTCAAAAAGAAATAGAAATGATTCAAGGAGAAGATGAGCAACTGCAACAAGTGGAAGATTCATTTGGAGTATTTACAGATAAATATCCAATTATTGTAGAACTCGGTTTAGATTTAGCAGCACTTGTAAAGCAGAAAATTAACGGGGAAACAGCTCGTGATAAAGTTGTTCTTATGAGGAAGTCGATTATTACCGACCTCGGTATTAACGTTCCTGGTATTAACTTTAAAGATAATACGAGTTTTAGACCACGAGGACGTTACATTATTCGTATTAAAGGTGCGAAGGCAGCTGAAGGTGTTTTAAAATCAGGTTACTTATTAGCACTGAAAACACCGAATGTAATGGCCGATTTAGATGCAGAACCAGCGAAAGATCCAATTTTCGGTGAAGATGGATATTGGATTTTAGAGCATATGGTACAAGATGCACAAATGAAAGGCTATCAAGTATTAGAGCCGCTTAGCATATTAATTACGCATTTAGATGTTGTCGTTAGACGTAATCTTCATGAGTTAATTCAGCGTCAACATGTAAAAGACTTAATTAACTCGCTTGAAAATGATAACGGCGTTTTATTAGAAGAGATTAAGAAGAAAGAAATCGACTTATCACTTGTTCAAAATGTTATTAAACAACTGCTAAAAGAAGGTATTTCTATTCGTGATTTACCAACCATTATTGAAGGTATTATTGACGGAAAAGAAATTTATCAAAATCACGTTGACGGTGTAACGTCATTCGTCCGTGAATGTATTTCAAAAGTTATTTGTGAAAATGCGAAAAATCCTGACGGTAAAATTTATGCGGCGCTCTTCTCAGATTCAATCGAATTAGATGCGGACGTTGTGAACAATTCTTATCAAGGCTATTTATTAAACTGGGATTTAGATTTAGAATCGCGAGTCGTTGAGCAAGTACAACGCGTATTTAAACAAGCAAGGTTAATGGGAAGAGAACCAGTATTATTAACGCGTAGAAAAGATTTCAGGTTTGCGATTGTAAGACTGCTAGAGCGTTATCAAATAGAGGCACAAGTACTTTGTATTAGCGAATTAGCACCAGAGATTGTTGTAGATCAAATTGCTTACATTGAATAGTAGGGGGTGAAGTAATGGAAAATACAGAAAAGAAAGAAGCGTTAATGCGAATAAAAGCAGCTTCGAAAAATGAATTGTATCGAAAATTATTTGACCAATATGGTACAGATTATTATTACGTTGTCGATGAAAGCGTAAAACGCAATATCCCGTTTTTTTGGAAAAAGAATTATGAAATGTTAGTTGCTTTTCCAGAGGATAAACAGGAAGAAGTGAACGAAGGTACAGCTCAGTTTCATGAACAATTAATGGATGTTGTGAACGATCCTTCAGAACAAATTGTGAAGGCGAACGGCATTCAATCGGTACTGCATAATTTAGAAAACGTGACGACTCCTATGTCATACGCGGCGATGCAAACAGGAAATAGTGAAGAATGGACGAGAAAGAAAGAGAAACTATTAAAGTTGTTTGAAAAAGGTATCGTCGTTGTGAAACAGACGGAAGAAACGAAAAAGCAAAAAGCTGTAAAAAAAGTCGTTCCTGTCAAGAAAGAAGAAGTGGTTGTAAAAAAAGAAAAGCAAGAATCTGTACCGTTTATTATTCAAAAAGTAATTCGCATGCTAGAGCAAAACGATGTAGAACAATATTTCATTCATGCATATGCTGAAAAGTTAAAAGTGAAGTTTGAGGATGCGACGATGATTACAGAAGAAGAAGTGATCGGATATATATTAGAAGATATGAGGTCGCATTTCAATACGGAAAACGTATTTGAAAAAGAAGTGCAAACAATTGCATTAATAGGTCCAACTGGTGTTGGAAAAACGACGACACTTGCAAAAATGGCATGGCAGTTTCACAGTAAGAACAAAACGGTCGGTTTTATTACAACAGATCATTCACGCATTGGAACAGTACAGCAGCTGCAAGATTACGTAAAGACAATTGGATTTGAAGTAATCGCTGTCCGTGATGAATATGCAATGACAAGAGCGCTTACGTATTTTAAAGAAGAAGCGCGTGTCGATTATATTTTAATTGATACAGCTGGGAAAAATTATCGTGCGTCAGAAACAGTGGAAGAAATGATTGAAACGATGGGACAAGTAGAGCCAGATTATATTTGTTTAACGTTATCAGCGTCGATGAAAAGTAAAGATATGATTGAAATCATTACAAATTTTAAAGATATTCATATTGATGGTATCGTATTTACGAAATTTGATGAAACGGCAAGTAGTGGTGAATTGTTGAAAATTCCAGCAGTATCATCAGCTCCCATTGTATTAATGACAGATGGACAAGACGTGAAGCAACATATACATATCGCTACAGCGGAACATTTAGCGAAACAAATGTTGCAAACATCATAGAAAAGAGGTGAAGGATAAGGCACTTGCCTTATTCAAACGAGTATGAACGGTCTTTATATAGGTTCTATGGGTATGATGAATTACATGCAGCGTATTAATGTTCATTCGAATAACGTTGCAAATGCTCAAACGACAGGATTCAAAGCAGAAAATATGACTTCTAAAGTATTCGATGTACAAGATACATATCGCCGCGGAGATGGTGCTGTAACAAATATTGGCTCAGTCGATTACGCTGTAGTACCAGCCGCAACGCATGTGAACTTAGTACAAGGAAATATACAAATGACAAATAGTGCTACAGATTTCTTTTTAGATGATGGTGCAAACGGTACAACATCATTTTTCGTTACATCTAAAAATGATGAAACGTTTTTAACGAGGGATGGTAGTTTTACAATAAATAGTGATCGTTACTTGCAAACATCATCTGGCGCTTATGTGATGGATGTAAATAATGAACGTGTTCGTATTCCAGAAGGAGCGAAGATCGCTGTACAAGCAGATGGCACATTATATGATGAGGGAACACAAAATAATATTGCTCGCCTGCAAACAAAAACAGTAGATGCAGAAACGAATAATCGTCTTGTGCAACGAGAGAACAAAAGCTTTACACTAGCAGAAGGAAACATTACTGATTTACCGAACGGAACAGGCTTAGTAAAAAACCATATGCTAGAAAATTCAAATGTAGATATGACGAAAGAGATGGCAGATCTTATGACCGATCAAAGAATGATTTCAGCATCACAACGTGTTATGACTTCATTTGATAAAATTTATGAAAAAGAAGCGAATGAAATATTGAGATAGGAGACTTCCGTTAGCGGAAGTCTTTTTTATTATTGCTTTTATTACAGTTACATCATAAAATGATAATGATTATCAATATCATTTTATCTATTTTCATAGGAATGGAATTTCATAATGACAGCAACATTGCTTAACTAGGTAAATTAAAAACAAGGGGATGGTGTGTATATGTCTACAAAAAAACAACTTTGCATTGGATTATGTTTAATTTCTAGAAAGAAAGAAGAAGATAGTATATTTAATTCAGGAATTAACGAACAAGTAGAGTTAGCAAAGCGGGCAGAAAAGGCGAAGTTAGATTTTGTTTTTAAGGCAGATTATTTAGTGGCGCACCCGGATTTAATTGCTCGTAATAAGGGAAATGTCATTTTAGATCCGACATTACTGTTCACTGCTATTGCTTATGCAACAGAAAAAATTGGTGTCGTTACGACTGCTTCAACTTCGTTTTACCCACCATATATATTAGCAAGGCAATTACAATCTTTACATTGGATTAGTAACGGCCGAGTAGGGTGGAATATTGTTACATCTATTGACGGTGCTGAAAACTTTGGTGAGGAAGGTATGCCATCATCTGAAGAGCGATACGCGAAAGCGGCAGAATGTACAGCATTAGTAAGAAAGCTTTGGGGGAGTCATCCTAATGAAGTATTGAAAGTAGATAATCCTGATGTGATTAGAGAGATGGTAAAGCCTATTGAGCATAATGGCGAATACTTTAAGGTGAAAGGTCCACTTAATATTCCGCAGCACATTTCAGGAGAAATGCCATTATTTCAAGCTGGTGCTTCAGAGTCAGGCCGGAATTTCGCCGCTTCTGTTGCGGATGCAATTTTTGCTGCAACGCCGGATGTAGAGTCAGGGATGGAACTGCGTCAAGATTTAAGAAGAAGAGCAAAGCAGCATGGCCGAAAGCAAGATGATATACGTGTATTGCCTGGGTTATATTTCTTTATAGGTGATACATATGAAGAAGCGTTAGAAATGCATAGGCAAGCACATCAACATCTCACAAAAGAGAAAAGATACTCGTTACTCGAAATGGTTCTCGGACTAGACGCTAGAGGAATTCCGCTAGAAAGTAAGATTACGGAAGAGATGTTGCCAAGTCGTGATCAAACTGTTCGCAGTAAAACACACGCTGAATTATTACGGAACTACATTATTAAAAATGAACCAACACTTGAACAAATACTCGAACGACCAGAAGTTGTTGGATCGGCTCATTGGGTTGCGGTTGGTACAGCGCAAGACGTTGCGAAACAAATTATAGATAGGTTTGAGGCCGGGGCGTTAGATGGATTTATCGCTATTCCAGGAGGACCTCCAAAGTCACTAGATCTATTCTTAAGTAGAGTTATTCCTTTATTCGTGAAGGCCGGTATATTTAGGGAAGAATATACAGGTTCTACTTTACGAGAACATTTGGAGGAGAATTTATCAAATACGTTGCAGCTAAAATAGGTGAGATAGTATGTAGAAAAGCCTTTCGTAAGAAGGCTTTTTATTTTTGATTTAAATTTCAGAATTATCAATTGACTTTGTGGGTCTGTTTTTTTATATTAGTAGGTATACTAATAACTACTAACATACATAGATCGTTTTGAAATGAAAGTTATATAGATTGTGAGGGGTAATGATGGATGAAATTATAAAAGAATTACAAAAGTTAGGTTTTTCCCAATATGAATGTAAAGCGTATATTGGACTACTAAAACATTCCCCAGTAACAGGGTATGAAGTGAGTAAACAGACAGGAGTACCTCGTTCGATGATTTATGAAGTGCTCGGTAAATTGATGGATAAAGGAGCGGTGCATATCGTTCCTACTGAACCGGTGAAATATGTACCAGTACCAGCTACGGAGTTAATGGATAGAATGCGAAAAGATTTTGAAAAATCCTTTGAATTTTTAGATGAGAAATTAAATGGTTTAGAACAAGAGCGACAAATAGATGTAATTTCGCATATTCGCTCAAATGATCGTGTTGTAAAAGAAATATGCAATATAATGAATAGGGCGAAGGAAGAGTTATGGATTTCTGTATGGGAAGATCAAGTGCATGAAATTGAGCCATATATTCGTCAAAAAGAAAAGGAAGGTGTACATATATTTTCAATCTTATTTGGCGCTCCAGATACAAAAATAGGAGCGACGTTTCACCATAATTATATGACGCCCCACGTTGTTGAAAAGAGAATGGGTGGTCATTTAACTGTAATCGCGCGTGACGGGGAAGAAGTATTAATTGCCAACTTCTCAAATGATAACACTTCATGGGCCGTTACAACGTATGACCCAGCGCTAGTTCTCGTAGCTACAGAGTATGTCCGGCACGATATTATGGTTGAAGAAATCACCAAGGAGTTTGGAGCGGATAAGCTAGATACATTATGGCGTGAAAATATTGATTTAGTTCATGTCGTGACAGGAAAACGAACGATGAAAGGAATGGAGGATGATAGGAATGAGTAAAGCTCAGGCACATGTAGCTTTGCAGAGCGATGATACATTTCAGCAAGGAGTAAAAGATTGTTTACCAACTGTATTTGGTTATTTAAGCATCGGTATAGCAGCTGGTGTAATTGCAAAAACAGCTGGTTTCTCCATCATTGAAATTGCGTTTATGTCCACTTTAATTTATGCAGGTTCTGCCCAATTTATATTAGCTGGTATGTATGCAGCTGGTGCACCTGCTTCAGCGATCATTTTCACCGTATTTTTTGTTAATTTGCGCCACCTTCTTATGAGTGCTGCGCTTGCGCCATACTTTACGAAACTGCCTCTATTTAAAAACTTACTAATCGGTTCTCAAATTACAGATGAAACGTTCGGCGTTGCAGTACAGCACGCAGCGCAAAAAGGATATGTAGGCGACAGATGGATGATGGGCTTAAATGTCACAGCATATTTAAATTGGATTCTTGCTACTATTATTGGCGGGTTGTTTGGTGAGTGGATACCAGATCCGCATACGTACGGCATGGATTATGCATTACCAGCAATGTTTATCGGGTTATTTGTACTTCAGCTCATAAGTAGTAAACCGAAACTAGCAATTCATCTTACTGTTGCAATTGTAGCGATTGTCATCGCATATGTTTCACACTTATTTATGCCAGATAGTATAGCGGTTATTATCGCAACATTATTAGCTGCGACGATTGGAGTGGTGATTGAAAAATGGAAATGAGATTAGACGTATTATTACTTTTATTAGCAGCCGGAGCTGTCACACTCGTGCCGCGTATTTTACCTCTACTCGTATTTAGCAAACTACAAATTCCAGACTGGGGTTTAAAATGGTTAAATTACATACCAATTGCGATATTAGCAGCACTTTTAGCACAAGTATTATTTATGCATGAGACGGTGCAGTGGGATTACCTTATTGCAGCAATTCCAACATTTCTTGTTGCAATATATACTCGTAGTTTATTAGGTACAGTATTAACTGGCGTGATTGTGATTATTTTGTTACGTTTCTTTTTCTAAAAAGGATTACGCTCATATAATAGCGAAAGGTGTAATAACATGAAAAATATAGGGGTGGTGTTATGATACTTTTAACGATAGGAGCAATTTTGTTAACGTTATTTATTTTCTTTATTATCGGCTTTATTACGTTTATGATGTTTGTTGATAGAGCGACACCTCAAATTTATTATACACCTTGTGAATCAGTGACAGTAAAGTCTAAAGGTAAACATAGAAGGAAGAAAAGTTGAATGGTGGCTTTTCTTTCTTTTGTTTTATCTGATTTTTCTGTATAATTTAAGTTAGTTAGCTGACTAACTTAAAAGGTGGTTATAGAAATGGCAAAACCGAATATTGTTAATAAAGAGAAGTTACTAGAAGCAGCAAAAGAAATTATTGCAGAGCACGGGATGGAAAAGTTGACATTAAAAGCAGTCGCAGAGAGTGCTCAAGTTACACAAGGTACCGTATATTATCATTTTAAAACGAAAGATCAATTATTACTTGAAGTAACTGAATCGTTTTGTAAAGCGTCGTGGGAACAAATAGGAAAGGATGTACAGTTAGAAAAGGCTTTACAGTCTGCTGAAAGTAGATGCGTGAAAGATTCAATGTATCATCATTTGTTTTTTCAATTAGTGGCTAGTGGATTGCAAAATGATGCGATGAAAGATAAAATTGGTGAACTGTTACAGTATGAAAATCAAGAACTAGCAAGGGTGTTAAATGAAATAGTAGGAGATAATATGACATCTCAAATTTCAATTGAAACGTGGAGCGTTTTATGTAATGCATTAATTGACGGTTTGGCATTGCAAGCGTTATTCAATCCATCTTTTTCTAGCGACAAAGTATATGGTGATTTGCACCTACTATTGGAAAAGTTCATAGCGCTACAAAAGGGAGGTAATGGTAGTGAATAATAAACTTTGGCTCACTATTTTATTTTCTATTGGAATTTGGTTTATTGCCTCGACGTTCTTTGTTGTCTTTGGTTCTTTAGTCTTATTAGAGTACACCTCAAATAGATTTTTTCTACAAATGACGTTGCTTGAATTAGGGACAGCTATAGCTTTATATTTTGTAATGTGGTTATATCAAAAATTGGATACTTCAAAATATGCAGTTATTAAGTTAGGTATATGTGGCACAGCGATTGGTTTAACTTTAGATTCTTACATCTTGTATCATTCTTCTAATATATTCTCACAATTATCCTCACAGCAAATCATGTCATTTACCATTTGGATGGTTATTGCTTACGCTCTTTATTTAATAATTCCTTTCGTCATGGTACGAAAAAGACTGTTATAAAGAGGTTTTATATCCTCTTTATAACAGTCACATCCCCGAAAGAAGTAACAACAATAACCCAAATAGAAAACTAAAACAGGAAAGAAAACCGATACATATTGAGAACACACGATTATTTCTCCATTCGCGCCAGAAAGTGATAAAACCTAATATACAAAGGAAAAACCAAATGGGTAAGAATATGAACTCGCTAACTTTCTCGGGGAGTAACGTATAAAAAGTTGTTAAATATAAGATCCAATTTGTAAAAAATAAAATGTAAACGATAATAGATTGTAAGTAGGGGCGCTTGGAAAACTCCCCCTTTTTTACGGTTAAAAAAATGATAGTTAGCGCTGAGAAAAAGGCAATGAATATGAAAATAAGTAAGAGTAATGTAAGTGTCATTTAGATCTCCTTTATAAGAAATGAATCTATTACATTATATGCTTGATTTGTAGAGTGCTCGTTATATTTTTCAGTGTACGGATTTAGAAAACCATGTTCACCGTTTAGTTGGTGTATTTCTAATAAAGGATTATTTTGTTGCTGCAATGTTTGAATGAAAGAGGGTACTGAAAAACTAGCTTCTTTTTCAGGGAAAATAAGTAAAGTAGAACATGTTGGTTTTATATGAATATAGTCACGTATACGGGAACCGTAACATCCGATAATAAAATCTATTTTCGGATTGTTACTACATAGCCATGAGATGGTAGCACCAACACTAAAGCCAATAAGTCCAATATGTGTGTAACTATTAGAAAGATGAGTAATGAATTCTTCAATTTGCTTTTTTCCATCTTCAAATCCAATATGATTCATAAAAAAATGATATGCTTTTTCTTCATCACTATAATGAAATGCAGGCTGCGATTGTAGCAGATTAGGACAGAATACATCTATATGAGATGAAGTGAAGTGGTTGGTAACGTGATGCATATGGTCGTTCACACCATATATTTCATGAACAACAACGAGAGCTAATTTTTTCTTCATAGTTATAAAGTACCTCTTTGAAACTTAAATTCTTTCTCAACAAGGCATATACGTAGATGGAAGTTTTCATACCATTGCTCACGGCCTCTTTTTTTCGCTTCTTTATGTAAGGCGTTTTGTTTCCAGTTTTCAATAGACTCAAGTGACTCCCAATAAGAAATTGTGATTCCGAGTCCCGAATGATCTCGTACACTTTCTACACCTAGAAATCCAGGTTGCTGTTTTGCAAGTTCCTCCATTTTGTCAGAGGCGGCACTATAATCTGTCGTATCATTTGATAAATTAGAAGTGAATATAACTGCATAATAATGACTCGTTTTTTGTGGAGCATGTTTCATATGATTTCCCCCTTTTATACATATTTTAGCATATGAAAAAAGAAAAGAAGCATGAGGCTTCTTTTCTTTTTTACGCTGTAAATTTTAATCCAGCATATATTTTACGGCCCTTTTTTTGAATCCAACATACTTGTGCCTTTTTCTTTTGAATATTACGTTCATACATTGTTACTTGTATAATTTGGTCAATGGCGAGTGGGGTGTTCGTTTGTACTTGGCACCCACCGGTACTATAGTCGATAATGGTCGCTTCAATTGGCATCCCGTTCATATGTAATGTTCCAGGAGCCATAAGTTCTTCACGTATATGTTGCCTGCGAAATTGCCTTGGTGATTTCTTTGTGTTTTTTATGAAAGATGCAATTGCTAGTGTAAGAAATGCCTTATCGTACACTTTTTCCACCCGGTCATTAACCGGCTTACTAAATAGATGAAGAACGAGTTTACAATATTGTTCATGAGATACATCATCAAATGACACACCAACTTGCACGGAATTTGTTTGTCTCCGAATCCATTTTTTTGTACTATGAATCTTTTCTACCTCTCCAAAAGATAATGTATAGGAAGATAGGCTTGATAAAGTTTCAAATGGAATGGATGAATCTACTTCAAAACGTGCACCAGTTTCACTAATATCAAGAACGCGGCAAGAGATGGTCATATCCTCAGTATATAAAGTACCTGGTAAATTCACTACGAAACGCTCGGAGTTTCGGAAACGCGGTCTTTCAAATGCTACAAATAATGAAGTGATAATAGCTACCCCGTTGTATAGTACCCAGAAAATATTAATATATAAACTTTCTCTTTCAATATGATATTGCTCAGGGTATAAGAGCATAAGTGTTGCCCGAATTAGTGCAATAATTGTTAGTATGAGTAACACGAGGTGAGGAACACTTGCAATCCATAAAAAATGCCTCGTGTTATTTTGAACACCTTTTCTCGTTACATGAAATTGAAACTTTTTCCGTAAGAACGTTTCTGATAAAATAGCAAATCCCATATAAGGAGCCATTGCAACTTCATACACATGACTCCACGTTGTCGTTCGTTTTTTATTAGAAACAGCTTTGAAAATAAGCTGTGACGTTAAAAAGGCAGGTGCCCAAAACATAAATAAGTGCATAAAATTAATTTCTAAACTATAAATATCGAATACTAAAAATAATAGTGGTGCTAGTAAAAATACCATTTTATAAACGCCGAAAAACCAATAATGGATTCCATCTGCATATAAAAGACGCTGCATAAAAGATAATCCTTTTATAGTGAAAGGATTCCATTTTTTTACGACTTGAATATTCCCTCGGCACCAGCGATCACGCTGTTTCAATAAATCACTAAAGGTTTCTGGAGATAATCCAACAGCGAGTGTTTCATTGACAAATACAGTTTCCCATTTGTTCGCTTGTAGTAACATACCAGTTGCCATATCCTCAGTAATAACGCCAGTTGCAAATCCTCCAATTTCTTCTAGCGCAGTACGACGAAATAGAGCATTACTACCAACATACATCGTAGCATTAAATCGATCTTTCCCTTCCTCTAACTGTCGCATAAAGAAATCTTGTTCATTGGCGATGTTATCTTCAAAAAACAAATTATATTGAAATGGATCAGCATTATAAAACACTTGTGGTGCTTGAACAAATACAACATTATTTTTAGAAAAATAGCCAATCGTTCGCTCTAAAAAGTTTGCTCTTGGTACCATATCAGCATCCATTGTGACGATAATATCACCTTTCGAATGAAGCATGGCATGATTTAAATTACCCGCTTTTGCATGCGTATTTTCTGTACGAGTTATGTGGTGGACAGAAAATTCTGTCGCGAGCTGCTTTACACTTTCACGGCGTCCGTCGTCACAAATATAAATGTTTAGCAACTCTTTCGGATAATTCATCATTGTACAACCAGCGACAGTTCGTTTTAATAAATCGAGTGGCTCATTGTAAGTTGCGATAAAAATGTCAACTGTAGGTAGTTTTTTGAAAGATGATAACGGTACTTCTTTCCGCTTATATGGTTTCCATGAAATAATGCTGAAAACGATGGACTGTAAGTAACCAGCCCACTCAGTAACTAACAATATAATACCAGCGATAATGCTTATGAGATTAATAGTAGGTAGAGAATAAAAAGTTCGCCAAATAAGATAAATAGCATTACTAACGAGAAATAGAATAATAAGTAATTTTTTTGACCATAAATATTTATGGGCGAGAGCGTAAATCATAATTATTAAGAGAAAAATAATACCTAAACCTTCGTAAATAGAAAGGTTCATGAAAAGCCTCCTTTATTAATAGGGTATGGAATTATAAAACCTTTTATATTTTATTATAAGGATTTTTTAATTACCATTATATAGAATATCATAGAATAGATGGAAAGTATTGGATTTATATTTTTTTAACATAAAATTAATTATAATTAAATAGTTTGTTAATTTAAGAATCTTTATATAAAAATTTATAAAATTTAAAATTAACAATATATTTCATTAACAAATAGTAAGATTTATATTAGAATAATACGTATAAAGTATATGCATATAATATACTAATAAATTGTAATTAAGGAGGTGACCTCTTTGTACAATAGTATGAAAGAAAATAAAAAACTATTAAATGCATTTATAGTTGTTATGAGTTTATTCTTGCTATTATCTCAGTTGCAGTTTTTAAGTCCAATTGATACGGCACAAGCAGCAGTTACAGATGCAGAAGGGTTTGATGCACCGACTTATCAATCTATTCATAAGGGGGATATGTATTCTACCGGGAATGTGAATTTAGGAATAAAAGCTGAAGGTAAACAAAGAGAAAAAGCTTTATATTCTGATATTAATGATGTGACATGGGACACGGCACCAGCAAAATATTACCGTGAATTAATCGATGTTGATGATGATCCAGAAACATCCAACTCTTCAAAGGCATATATTCCTATTCCAGGTGAAGCTGAGATTGAATGGGCAGGGTTATATTGGAGTTCAACACGTTATGAGTTAACACCACAGCAATATACTGCACCTATAAAGTTCTCAACTCCAACTGGGGAGCATTTTAATGTTGTGCCAAAACATACGTATTTCGGAAGTGGGTTAGGAAGTGGTTTCGGAATAAATGGTACGTATTATTCAAATTATGCAGATGTGACACAACTTTTGCAAATGTCTAATTCAAAAGGCGGAAGCTATACTGTAGCGAATATTCCTTATCCTAATTCGAATACTGCCTATAGTTATGGGTACTACTCTTTTGCGGGGTGGTATATGCTAGTTATCACGAAGGATAAGTCACAAACGCGTAAAGCATTCACTGTGTATGATGGCGGGTTAAAGAGAGCAGGTAGTTCAGGATTTAAAGTGTTTACCCTAAAAGATTTTATGGCAGCTAAAAGTGGCCAATTAAATCCGAAAGTATCTGTATTTGCTGTGCAGGGTGATCGGTACTGGCTATATGATAAACTTGAAATTGATATTGACGGTAAAAATAAATTTAAAGAAATCACTGATGAATTAAATCCTCTTAATAATATATTCAACTCAACTATTTCTGAATATGGACAACATATGCGTGATAAGTACCCGGGTACATTTCTGCCAGATTATCGAAATAACTTAGGCATTGATGCGGATCTAATTAAATTACCAGAAGGTTATATTCAGCCAGGACAAAAAGAAATTAAGTTGAGAGCATACACATCTGGTGATGACTACGTATTAAACACTTTAGCTTTTGCGGTGAATGCAACAGCGCCAGAGCTTGATATTGAGAAGTCAGTCGTTAATGTGAAAGAGAAATACGAATCAGGTGAGGAAATCACATATCGATTAAAAGTCAAAAATATTGAGCCGAATTCGAGTGCAATTGATACAAAGATTGAAGATGTTCTAGACCGCCGATTAAAGTTTATACCTGGATCGGTGAAAATTATTTCTGGTCCGAACGCAGGAGATCAAACAGATCAATTGATGGATGATCAAGTTGATTATGATGAGAAGACGAGAAAGTTAACGATTAGAATTGGTGAAGGAGCAAATGCTTCAAAAGGCGGAATTTATACTGATAAAACGCCTGAAACAATTGTTGAATTTAAGGCGAAATTAAGAGGAAGAAAAATAGAAAGTGAAATTCCTAATACTGCTATTGTTCGAGGAATTGATGAGCTGACAGGAAGTAAAGTCGAGGATAACGCTTCTAATAAAGTAGTAGTAAAAGTAAAGCCTAATATTGATGTGAAACAAGGTAAACTTGAGGCTGAAAAACTAGCTAAAAATGTAAATGGTGAAACTCTTAATGTAGGAGATAAACTTGAGTACACGATAAAAGCTAAAAATAGTGTAACCGACTCTATATTAAAAGCTGTCACTGTAACGGATCCACTACCTGAAGGGATAGAGTATGTTCCGAATACATTGAAGATAGATGGAAAGAAACAAACAGACGCGGAAGATGATGATCGTGCACATATAAAAGATGGAATTATATATGCTAATATTGGTGACCTTAATGGAGATGAAGAACGGGCAATTTCATTTGAAGTCGTTGTCAAACCAGAAATGGCAAATAAAAAAATCAAAAATAGTGCAGTGGTAGAGTCTATTAGTGTACCAGAACAAGAGAAGCCAGAAGTCGAAACATCAGTTAATCCGTTGTACGGACAACTAGATGCAAAGAAAGAAGTAACGGGTGGAGTAGATGGAAAAGCACATGTAGACGATGAGCTTGAGTATAAAATTAAGCTTCGGAATAAAGTTGAAAATGGACTTATAAAAGATGTTCGCATTGCTGATAAGCTTCCTGACGGAGTGGAGTATATAGCGGATAGTATGAAAATGAATGGGAATTCGTTAACTGATGCGCTAGATGAAGATGCGGGATCGTATGAGGATCATACAGTTAAAGTTAATGTTGGTGATGTATTTGATACAGAAGAACGAATTGTAACTTTTAAGGTGAAGGTTACAAAGGAATCGCTAAAAACGAAAGAAATAGAAAATATAGCGGTTGTGGAAGGGAAAACACCTGATGGTAAAGATTTACCACCAGAAAAACCAAATGTAAAAACGAAAGTGGAAGCGAAGGAACAAAAGGTTATAAAAACGGTGTCTGATGCAGATGAAAAAGAAGTTGAAAAGGCAACATTGCAAAGTGAGAATGAAGAATTTACATGGCATGTAAACTATCATTTTGGAAATGATGTAGCATACTTGGAGAAAATCGTATTACAAGATGAGTTAGAAGATATTTTAAAAGTTGAACAAGTAAGGCTTGTAAATACCAATGGTGAAGAGGTACAAGTTATACCAGAAATCGATGAGCAGTCGAAAAAGGTGAAAATTGAACTGCCGAAGCAGGGCGGCAGTTACGAATATCTTATGAATCAATCGTATACGATGCACATTACATCAAAGCTGGATATGAGTATGGGTGTGGATACTTTAGAAACGTATACTGCAAATGGCGGTATACGAAATAAAGCGGAATTACTAATTGATCAAAAGAGTTTTATATCAAATGAAGCGGTAATTATACCACCTACTTTTGGGAAAATAGAGATAGAGAAAGTAGATGGGACAGACGAAACACTCAAATTAATAGGTGCAGTGTTTCAAGTGATAAATAAAGATGGCGATGTAGTAACGGAATTAACAACAGATAAGAACGGTTTGGCAGTTTCTCATCCACTATTAGTTGGACAATATAAGTTAAAAGAAGTACAAGCACCAGTAGGGTACATGCTTATGAAAGAGCCAATTGAAGTTAATGTGACTAGCGATGTATCGACACAAAAGATAACAATAGAAAATAGTAAAAATGAATGGATTATCCCGGAAACGGGTGGCGTAGGAACAATTATTTTTTACGTAATTGGTGGAATGTTGATGTTCATTACATCTTTCTTCTTCTTTAGAAAAAGAAAGAATAGTAGTTTGCAAAAACAGTAGACACAATAGGGGAGTGGAATTTGATGAAAAAGATTTTTAGCACTTTTTTAATTTGTATTTTAGCTTTTTCAACATTAATGAATATGACGGTTAGTGCTGAGACTAAAAGTACAGGTACGTTAACGATTCATAAATATGAGCAAGGTAAGGATGCGAAGCCTGGTGTAGAGGGCAATGGTAAAGAAGGACAAAGTGTCCCAGATGGAGCAAAACCTTTAAAGGACGTAACATTTGAAATTAAACGTATCGCATCATTTGAGCAAACTTCTGATGGGAAAATAGTAAAAGAAAATATTGATAAAGTAACAGATAGTTCTATTACAAAAGTAACAGATGCTAATGGAGAAGCAGTTTTTTCAAATCTTCCTTTAGGACGTTATGAAGTAAAAGCTACTAAAGGTCCAGAACATATTGAGTTGGATAAGACTAAGTTTATAGTTGATATTCCAATGACGAGTGCAGATGGTAAAGAATTAAATTACGATGTTCACATTTATCCAAAAAATGAAACGAAACGCGCTCCAGTAGAGTTAATAAAAAAAGGTGAGGGCGGTCGTGTATTAGAAGGTGCGGAATTCCATTTATTTAAGAAAAATGAAGATGGAACACACACACAAGTAAAAACACCTCATCCATTAGTATCAGGAACAGATGGTAAGATTCATGTGGAGTCGTTAGAGTATGGAGACTATTATTTTATTGAGGAGAAGGCTCCAGAAGGTTATTTAACAAGTAAAGAAGAATATCCTTTTTCTATTAAAGAAACTGGTAAATTAGTGAAGCTAGAAAAAGAAGTTAAGAACTATAAAGAACCGACAATTGAAAAAACGATTAATGATGATTCTAAAAATGCGGGAATAAATCGTGAAAAAGAGTATACGTATGATATTAAAACATTGCTTCCTGAGGATATTCAAACGTATAAAAATTATGTCGTAACAGATGTTTTAGATGATCGTTTAGAAATCGTTGGGACTCCAGTAGTAATGATTGATGGTGAAAAGGTTGCTGATAGTACTGTAAATGTGATTGTAGCTGGACAAAAGGTTATTGCTTCGATAGAAGATTTTTCGAAAATAACAGCGGGAAAATTACACTTACAGATTACTGCGAAAATTAAAGGTGATGTTGAATCTGGAGTGAAAATTCCGAACAAAGCAGTACTTGATTTTGTAAACAAAGATGATGTTACATCAGAAAAAGATGGAAAGCCATCTAATGAAGTTATTGTTACACCGACAATGGGGACTATTAAGATTGAAAAAGTTGACGGAAAGAATAAGGATTTGAAATTAGAAGGTGCGAGATTCGAATTACGAGATAAAAAAGGAAATGTTGTAACAGTAAACAACAAGAAAATGGATGATATCACAGATGCGAATGGTATTATTACATGGAATGAAATCCCATACGGTGAATATCAAATTGTTGAAACGGTAGCACCAACGTATAAAGACGAAGATGGTGCGGTAGAACAATACCAAAAATTAAGAGATCCGATTGAGATTAAAATAGATAAAGATAAAAATGTAATTGATTTGCAAGTTGAGAATAATAAGAGTGGATGGATTATTCCAGCAACGGGTGGTATGGGAACAATTCTCTTCACGATAGTTGGTCTGTTATTAATGGTGACAGCAGCGTTTATCTTCTTTAGAAAGAAACCTGTGAAGAATTCTTAATTCACATTTTATAATAATTGAGTTTGGAAAAGAGGAAAGGCATAATGCTTTCCTCTTTTCCACATTCTATCCGAAGTGAAAGAGGATGTTATGAAGCGAAATATTATTTTTGGAAGTATTTTTTTACTAGGATTAAGTATATTTCTATATCCAACTGTGAGTAATTGGTTTGCAACGAGAACCCACTATTCAGAAGTAAGTATGTATGATGAAGCGGTAAAGAAGCTGGAGAAAGAAGAGATTGAGCGTAAAGAAACTGAAGCGCGAGAGTATAATAAGAACGTTCAAAATACGACGCAAACATTTTCGGACCCATTTCATGAAAAGAGTGATGAGGGGAAAAGTTCATATGTAGATATGTTAAATATAGGGGATGTTATGGGGTATGTAGAAATCCCTAAAATTAATGTAAATCTTCCAATTTATCAGGGGACGACGGAAGAAGTGCTAAGCCGCGGAATTGGACAACTGAACGAATCTTCATTACCAGTAGGGGGAGAAAATACGCATACAGTTTTAACTGGGCATCGTGGTTTACCCTCAGCACTCATGTTTACTCATTTAGATAAAGTCGAACAGAATGATATCTTTTATATACATTCCTTAGATAAAGTACTTGCCTATAAGGTAGATCAAATAAAAGTTGTATTACCAAACGAGACAGCAGATTTATTAGTAGTACAAGGACAAGATTACGCAACATTAATTACGTGTACCCCTTATGGAGTGAACACGCACAGGTTACTAGTGAGAGGACACCGTGTTCCATATGATGCTGGAGAAAAGGAAATGATTACAAAGTCCTTCATTTTAGAAGATTGGATGATCGTTTTTCCTATTGGTATTATTTGCATCGTTCTTCTAATAATCTATTTGAAAAAACGAAAATAGTATGTATTGTGTGGTGAGTGTGTGAGAAGGGGATTTATAAGCATAGTATTGTTTCTTACAGGATTATCCTTATTTTTATATCCAATGATTGCTAATTATATAAACGATTATGTGTATAAGACAGAAGTGATACGTTATGAAAAAATGGTTGATGATTTAAAAACAGAAGATGTAAATGAAAAGTTTCGAAAGATGGAAACGTATAATAAATCGTTAGGGAAAACTACTTTCAAAATGAGTGACCCATTTGTACAGGATGATGAAATAAGTACGGAACCGTTACATTTTATAAATAAAGATGAAATATTTGGTGCGATTTCTATTCCGAAAATAAATGAGGAGTTGCCAATTTACTTAGGAGCAAGTCAAGAAAACTTAAGTAAAGGAGTAGGGCAAATTGAAGGGACTTCATTACCGATTGGTGGGAATGATACACATGCTGTATTGGCAGGACATCGTGGATATCACGGGGCAACGATGTTTCGTCATCTTGATCGGTTAAGTGATGGAGATGTATTCTATGTAAAGGTATTTGGAAAGCAGCACGTGTATAAAGTAATTGGCCGTGAAATCATTTATCCAAATCAAGTAGATAAATTAAATGTAATAAAAGGAAAAGATAAAGTTACACTGCTTACATGTGAACCATATACATCAAGCAAATATCGTTTGTTAGTATATGGGGAGCGAGTAGAAAGTGAGCAAAATGAAATGGAACGTCTGAAAAAGAGTGTAGTCGAAGTTAGAAGTTATGAAACAAGAGACATATTGATAAAACTAGCTTGCGGAATAGTAGGTTTCATTGTAATTTGTATTGGTTTATATGGATTACTAAGGAGAAAATAGGAATGACATTTATCCCGCTTTAATGGGCAGTAAGACCCCCACCTCAAAATTCAGCGAAAGCAAAGAAGTTAGGTGGGGGTCGGGCTGCCCATTAAAGTCCGATTGGTGAGGGCTGATAATCAGTGAGGGATGAAGAAAACCCCCACTGATTAAAGTTTCACTTTATATAGAAAAAAGAAAAATGCCACTTCAAAATCGAAGTGGCATTTTTTATATTTCCTCTAAGCTATTAACTGGAACCGTTAATTCGCGTCCTGGATTTTTAACTTCATATATGCGGGCGGTTTCGTTGCTTTCGTCGACGTGTTGAATTGTAACAGGCATGCCTTGAAAACTGACATTCGCTTGTTCAGATGACACAGAAAGCTCTTTTGCACGTTGAATATTCATTTATATTCCTCCCATCATTATTATCTTTGCTAAAAAAGAGGAATAATATACCATTTAGAGACATTCTTAAAGTTTTTGTATTATTTGTAATGTTTCTTTAATAAATGAAGAGAAAATAGAATCCGGATACGATTGTATCATTTCATTTGCTTTTGTTGCTTCTTCAAGAGCTCTTTTTTTATCATTCAGTTTGACGTAACAAAGTGCACGATATGCACCTGCTGTTGTAAGCCACGATTGATCCAATGGATGGTTTATATAATCCGGTATAATGCCACGTTGCAATGCTTCTAAAGCTTCTTCGTAACGTTTTAATCCGTATAAAGATTTTCCTTTTTCAAGATAATACAATCCGTCGTCTTGAAAAATGGGCTGATCTTTTAGTTTTTCTCGATATTGTTCTAGATGTTTTAATGCGATTGTATATTCATTAGTAATCGTGTTGTAGTAGTAAGCTTTTAAAATATTAGTCATCGCAATGGATAGAGTATCTTCTGTAAAAATGGCAAATTGTTCAGATTTTTTTATGTAATATAAATAACGCTCTTTATCAACTGTAATGACTTTTTGGTAAGATAAAATCCGGTAAAATACATCTGTTTTATAATACACTTGATGTTTTTTTGAAAATGCGAGTGTCTCTAATATCGTTTCTTCACATTTTTCATAATCGCCACATGCTAGTAATATGATGGCTTCATATAAACATAAATCAATATGTATAATGAGATCCATTTCTAAATGTTTCTCTTCATAATCATTTCTAATATTAGATATAAGTTGTAAACATTCTGCATACTTTTTACGTGTAAATATCGCAAAAGATAATTTTAATTTTGTTTCCGTACTGTCTCGGTATAACTTATATTTTTCGAAAATAGAAACAGCTTTTTCTACGTAAGATTCAATGTTGTAATCTTTCATAATCACCGCAGCAGTTACGAATTGTTTGTATATACGAGCCGTATTTAAAGTAGAAGGGAGCTCTTTTTGAACGATAGGTAGTAAAGTCTTGTACACTTCATCACATTTGTTTTCCTTTATGAGTTGCTCCATTTTTGTAATCAGTTCTACAATTTCTCCATCATCATCTTCTAATAAAAAACTCGCTTCACATTCAAGTTTTTCAGCGATATATTGTAATGTTTTCATGGAAGGTGTAGCTTTTCCATTTTCAATTTGACTAAGCATACTTTTTGTAAGTTTCGAACCTGCCAGATCTGTTTGTGTAAGTTTTTTTTCTTTACGTAACGCTTTAATTTTTTCACCGAGAGTTGCCATATTATTGCTCCTTTATAATTGGGAAGTTAAATTGTATTTAACTTTTTGTTGTAAAAATTAGAAAGTCGATTATATAATAAGTTTAACACAATTTAACTTTTAAGGGGAGAGTGTCATTATGGGGGATGTAAGTATAGGTCAAAATGATTCGAAAATGAAGATTGCAACGAGAAATATTATTTTAATGATGATTGGAAAAATGACGTCTTTGTTAGGGGCGGGTATTTATACGTTTGCAATGGGATTATACGTATTAAAGACAACTGGTTCAGGGATGGGATTTGCAACTACGCTCGTTTGCGGATCACTTCCACGGATGATCTGTGGTCCGATTGCGGGTGCTGTAGCAGACCGTGTGAATCGAAGATGGCTCGTTATTGGTACTGATTTATTAAGTAGTTTAACGATGCTTATTATGTTTATTCTTGCGACTACTTTTGGGCCGTCACTTCTTTTTATTTATATTTCAGCAGCATTATTATCAATTTGTGCAAGTTTTTATTCTGTTGCATTAACTTCGTCTATTCCGAGTTTAGTAGATGAAGGACGTATTCAAAAAGCGAGTGCTTTAAATCAAACGGCGGCTTCTTTATCAAATATTTTAGGGCCGATTATTGGCGGAGTTGTATATGGTTTCTTTTCAATTAAATCGTTTTTCCTATTGAATAGCATTACGTTCTTTTTAGCGGTTATTTTGCAATTATTTATCGTATTTGATTTATATAAAAAAGAAGTGGCTGAAAGTACAGAGCATTTCTTGACGAGTATAAAAGAAGGTTTTTTATATGTAAAAAGACAACGTGAAATATATGGTTTAATGAAAATAGCATTGTGGGTAAACTTTTTTGCGTGTGGTCTAACAGTTGCACTTCCGTACATTATCGTCCATACATTGCATTTATCTTCAAAGCAACTCGGTACTGTAGAGGGAATGTTAGCAGTCGGGATGCTAATGGGAGCGATTGCTTTATCAGTGCGTAAAGAAGTGAATAATCCGTTTCGTTCTATTTATACTGGACTGTTTTTGTTTGCAGGTTTAAGTTTATGTACAGTCTTTCCGTTGTTAGTTATCATTCCAAAAGTAGCAAGTTTTATTTACTATATTGCTTTTATGATGTTAACTGGTATAGCAATTATGATTGTAAACATTCCAATGCAAGTACATATGCAAAAAACGACAGATCCGAGCTACCTAGGGCGTGTGTTTGGCCTACTTGAAACAATTGCGACTGCAATCGCGCCGCTTGGTATGATTGTATATGGACTACTATTAGATATGTTGCCAACTAGCATTGTTATGATGACAATAGGCGGAGGTTTATTGTTAGTTGTATTAGTTGGAGTAAAGCAACATATGGCGAAAAAACAAGTAGATGTGTCCGCTTAAAAATAAGAAAATAATAAAAATTTGACTTATCATTATAAAAATGACTAAATTAGTATTTTAGTTTTTGAAACTCTTTTTCATGTATGTTAAAGTAAAGTGAGCTTGCAAAGAAAAGGAGACAACAGCATGAAAAAATTAAGTTTTGTTATGCTTTTTCTATTA
The DNA here is from genome assembly GCF_051948935.1 of Bacillus sp. Brlt_9. NCBI lineage: Bacteria > Bacillati > Bacillota > Bacilli > Caryophanales > Bacillaceae > Bacillus > Bacillus sp. Brlt_9. The sequence continues at coordinate 549,134 of NZ_JAYJLO010000001.1, forward strand.
GTCGTACTGGCTGGATGTAGCAATTATGACACATATATTGAAACAGGTATGCAATCATTGAAAGATGAAAAATATAGTGATGCAACAATGTGGTTCGAAAAAGCAGAAAAAGAGAAATCAGGAAATGAAGCGAAATCATATAAAGAAATGGCCGAGAAAATGGATCACGGAGCAACAGCATTAAAAGACGGTAAGTATTTAGAAGCGAAAGACATTGCAAATGAAGTGTTGCAAATGAAAAAAGACGATGCACTTGAAACAGCTGTAACATCAAATGCAGAGAATATGCTTCAAAAAGCAAAAGATGTAGAAGAGAAAGTGAACGAAAGAGTAGCAAAGCGTAGAAAAGTAGAAGAAGAAGGAATCGATAAACTCATTAAAGCTGTAGATAGTATAGATGACGTGAAAGAAAAAGAGAAGAAAGTTTCAGAAGCATTAGATAAGGCTGAAGAGGCACAAGCAAAAATTGAAGCGAAGAAAAATAAATAGAGTTATAGTTTAAAAGGCTGTCGTTATACACGACAGCCTTTTAATTTTTTTCTGCATAAGAAGTGATGTTATGTAGTAAAAAAGAAATAATTTTAGAATTCCATCTGTCCTCATGATGAATCGTATAAATGTTACGTTGGAATTCAAATCCAGGGATGGGAATGTAGCGTAGTTCATTTCGTTGTACTTCTTGTTCAATAGCAAGTTTAGAAATAAAGGCAACCCCATTACCGTATTTTAAAATTTGTTTCATCGTTTCTAATGAATCTAATTCAATTTCTGATTGGAATGTAATGTTATGAGCTAACATCCATTTTGTAAGTAAATCTCTCGTTGTAGATGGATTACGATGCAATAGTATGCGTTCCTTTTCGATATTTTGTAACGATACATTGTCTTTCTTTGAAAAATGATGTTCTTTGGAAAAGGCAAGAACAAGTGTATCGGGCATTATATTCGTTTGTTTTAAAAGTGGTTCATCAAATGGAGCAGCGGAAATTATCCCAAGATCGATTTCGTGATTTTGTAGCATCATTCGAATTTCAGGGGCTGTTTTCACTAGTAGCGTTATTTTTATATTGGGAAATTCACATTGAAATTGATGAACGACTTCTGGCAAAAGATAAGTCGCTGGTACATAACTAGCGCCGATTGTTATAGCACCTTTATGAAAATCTTTAAACTCTTGCGTGACACGTCTAGCTTCTTTCATAAGTGCATCTATTTTACAAGCATAATGGTGCAAAGCCTCACCAGCCTCTGTTAAGAAATACCTTCCAGAACGTAATTCGAATAGAGATACACCGAGTTCTTCTTCTAAGCTTTTTATATGAAATGTAATAGTTGGTTGTTTAACGCCAAGTTTTTCTGCAACGATTGTAAGCTTTTTGTATTTCTTAATAAGTACTACAATTTCTAATTTTAAGAGATTCATTATGAATTGCCGCCTTTTTTATTTTAACTATAGAAAAAATCTATAGAAATAAATAGTTTATTAGAAGTTTTTTAATTTAATCTTTACAGTACATTAACATTCAGTATAAATCTTCCATATAGAATGAAAGCAGGTTAAGAATGAGGGGAGAGAGGTGAAGCAATGGATATTACAATTAGTGGATTAGAAAAGGCATTTGGAAAAACGCAGGCGTTAAAACCGCTACAAATTGTTATGAAACAAGGTGAATTCACCACACTTTTAGGACCTTCGGGATGCGGGAAAACGACATTACTTAGAATGATTGCAGGACTGGAAGAGCCAGATAAAGGTGAAATATATTTCGGAGATACGTGCATGTATTCTTCTGCTAAAAAAATAAAAACATCTCCTCATGAACGTAATATCGGTATGGTATTTCAAGATTTTGCTTTATGGCCGCACATGACTGTTTTTGAAAATGTTGCATTTGGTTTAAGAGCTACAAAGCAAACGAATCAATTACGAGAAAAAGTAGAAGAGGCAATAAAGCGAGTTCGTTTGCAAGGGATGGAGAAAAGATATCCGCATGAACTCTCTGGCGGACAGCAGCAACGTGTCGCATTTGCTAGAGCAATTGTAACAAAACCGCATTTTATTTTGTTTGATGAACCGCTTAGTGCACTCGATGCAATTTTGCGAGAAGAAATGCGATTAGAGCTTATGGATATCGTTCATTCGATCGGTTTAACGGCATTGTATGTCACTCACGATCAAACAGAAGCTATGTCAATGTCAGACCAAATTATTGTAATGAAACAAGGAGAGGTATTACAAAAAGGAACACCAGAAGATATTTATGTGAAACCGTCTCATGAATTTGTTGCAAAATTTGTTGGTAAGGCAAATTGGCTTGTAGAGGGTAAAAAAATGATTCGTCCAGAGCATGTGAGCTGGACAAAAAATGATGTGTGCGAAATGTATACAGGTGAAGTTCAGTACGTTACATATGTAGGAGAGCGTTATGAAGTGAAAGTAAACATGGGGACACTCGGAATATGGACAGCTTATCACAATAGTAAACTAAGCATTGGGAAACCAGTATCGTTATATGTACCAAAAAAATGTATTCATCATATAGGGGGAGAATCGTATGAAGAAATTCAGTTCGCTTAAGTCTTTATTTGTATGTACTTTACTGTTTTCTGCAGTAGTAACAGGGTGTAGCTCAAAGACAGGTAATGCAGATGCAAAAAGTAAAACTACGAATGAAAAGAAAATTGTTGTATATAGTGCAGGACCAAAAGGATTAGCAGAAAAAATTCAAAAGGACTTTGAAAAGAAAACGGGTATAAAAGTGGAAATGTTTCAAGGAACAACAGGTAAGATTTTAGCGAGAATGGAAGCTGAAAAGAAAAAACCAGTCGTTGACGTAGTGGTACTTGCTTCTTTACCAGCGATGGAAGGATTAAAGAAAGATGGTCAAACGTTAGCTTATAAAGAAGCGAAACAAGCTGATAAGCTTCGTTCTGAATGGTCGGATGATAAAGGGCATTATTTCGGATATAGTGCTTCAGCATTAGGAATTGTGTACAATACAAAAAATGTGAAGGCAGCACCTGAAGATTGGAGCGATATAACAAAAGGAGAATGGAAAGGGAAGGTGAATTTTCCGGATCCAGCACTTTCAGGTTCGGCTTTAGACTTTGTAACAGGATACGTGAAAAAGAATGGAAAAGATGGATGGAATTTATTTGAACAGCTTAAGAAAAATGAAGTTACAGTAGCGGGGGCAAACCAAGAAGCATTAGATCCAGTAGTAACAGGTGCAAAAGATATGGTCATTGCGGGTGTTGATTATATGACGTACAGTGCAAAAGCAAAGGGTGAACCAGTTGATATCGTATATCCAAAAAGCGGAACAGTCATTAGTCCACGCGCAGCAGGCATTATGAAGGATAGTAAAAATGTAGAAGGTGCAAAAGAGTTTATTGATTATTTATTATCAGATGATGTGCAAAAACAAATTTCTAAAGCATATTTATTGCCTGGTAGAACAGATATAAAAGCTGAAAATAGACCGAATGTAGAAGAGATTCCAGTATTAAATATTGATTGGAAAACAGTGGAGAAAGAACAGGATGAAATAGGAAAACAATTTAAGAAAGTATTTCAATAAGATGGTGATTACATGGTAAATCGATTCGTATCAGTAAGGCAAATTGGAATGACGGTAGCGTTGTTACTTGTGGCGATGTTAATCGTCGTTCCGCTTTTTCTCATTTTATTTTCTAGTGTATATGAAAATAGTAGTTGGAATTTTTTAAAGCCTTTTGAAGTGATGCAGAGTGGTGGATTAGCTGGGATTTTTCTAAATTCGATGCTTCTCGGTGTACTTGTAGTAATAGGAGCTACCGTATTTGCATTTCCATTAGCGTTCATTATGAGCAAAACAGATGTTGGAAAGTATAGCAAGTTAGATGTTGTTTTTATGATCCCATTTATGACACCGCCGTATATTGGGTCAATGGGCTGGATTTTGTTCATGCAACCTAACGGCTATTTCGAACAGTTTTTTCCGATGCTAAAGACGATATCATCCTCGTTTTTTAGTTTAGGAGGTATGGTTTTAATTATGAGTCTGCATTTATTCCCATTCCTTTATTTTATGTTGAAAAATACGTTACTTCAAATTGGGAGTAGTAAAGAAGAAGCAGCAGCAGTTCATGGTGGAAACTTTTTCTATCGTTTACGAAAAATCATATTGCCGCTATTGGTATCAAGTTATGTAATGGGTGCCTTACTCATTTTCGTAAAGACGATTGCTGAATTTGGGACACCAGCTACATTCGGACGAAGGATAGGATTTCATGTGTTAACATCTGAGATTCATAAATTTATTTCGAGTTGGCCGATTGATTTTAGTAGTGCAACAGCATTATCTTCTTTATTACTTAGTGCGTGTATGCTCATTTGGTATATGCAAAATGTATTGAATCGAAAGTACTCATATGCAATGGTTAGTGGAAAAGGTGTGAAATCTAAAAGGTATACTTTGTCTATATTTACGCGCGTTGTAGCATGGGTTTATGTAATTGGTTTATTAATCGTATCAATTGGAATCCCGTATTTTTCTATACTGATTGCTTCATTATCGAAATTAAGAGGCGGCGGTTTGCATCTGAATAATTTTACAACAAGCCATTATGAAGCATTATTTACAATCGGATCTCCAGGATTAGAAGCTTTATGGAACAGTTTTCTTTTTTCACTTATAACAGCGATTATTGCTGTTATGATTGGAGTGTTTTTGGCACTTATGATTCGAAAGGGGAAAAAGTCCTCTGAAAAATGGCTTGATATGTGCGGTATGTTACCGAATATGGTACCAGGAATCGTGATGGTTGTAGGGCTTATTTTATTTTGGAATTCACCTTATATGCCTCTGTCCATTTACAATACACCAGTCATGGTTATCGTAACGTACGTTGTTCTTTTTTTACCTTATACGGTGCAGTATGTAAAAGCATCACTCGGGCAAATTGATGATTCTCTTGTGCAGGCAGGAAGTATTTTTTCTGGGAATTACATGTATATCTTTAGAAAAATAATATTACCTCTTATTATCCCGGGTATTCTTGCCGGATGGGCGATGACATTTACAATCTCGATAAGGGAGTTAGTAGCATCGCTTCTCGTACTACCTCCATCGGTAGAAACGTCAGCAACATTTATTTTTGCTCAATTTGAACAAGGAGAAGTATCTATTGGAATGGCGATGGCCGTCGTTTCAGTTGGACTTACAACACTATGTTTATTACTTCTGCAGCATATGGAGCAAAAACGAAAAGGGGTAGCATGATGAGGATGGAAGTATGGGGAGGAGCGGGAGAATACGGTCGGTCCTGCTACTTCGTAAAAAATAAAGAAACGAAAATAGTATTTGATTGTGGTATTAATCGATCATATGAGGATAGTTATCCAAAAATAGAGAGGGAAGTTGTGCCGTTTTTAGATGCAGTATTTTTATCACATATTCATGAAGATCATACGATGGGTTTACCTTTATTAGCGAAGTATGGATATAAGAAAAAAATTTGGACGACTCGTTATACGAAGGAGCAACTTCCAGCTTATTATGAAAAATGGAGAAAATACAATGTGACGCGAGGATGGAATGTACCTTATAGTGACCAAAACATAAAAGATTTAAATTATGTATATGTTGATGAGATTAGTAATCCAAATGAATGGATACAAATTACTCCAACATTGCGTTTTCAATGGGGGTATAGTGGACATGTATTAGGGGCTGTTTGGTTTTTAGTGGATATGAGTCATACATATGTATTTTATTCTGGCGATTATTCAGCAGAGTCTAACATACTACGAGCTAATTTACCTGAGAAATTGCGTGGCGATATAAAAGTTGCCATCGTAGATGCCGCATATCACACTGATGATGTTTCGCAAAATGAACGAGTAGACGAACTATGTGCAGAAATTGAACGAGTGGTGCAAAGTAAAGGGGTAGCATTACTACCACTGCCCCCACTGGGTAGGGCGCAAGATATCGTACTGTATTTATATGAAAAATATAAAAAACTTCCCATCATAGTAGATAAAGAAATCTTAGCTGGATTCCAAGAGATGTTCGTATATAAAGATTGGATAAAAAATAATGAAGAACTGGAACAGATTGTAGAGCGTTTAAAAAGAAACATAATAGTTATGGATCATGACATATGCATGCAAAATAGTTATGGAATAGTTGTAATGAGTGATGCGAATATGCAAACGAAACGAGCTCAGTTATATTATGAACAACTCCGACATGAAGAACGAAATTCTATTATCTTTACGGGACATATTGCCAAAGGGAGTTTTGCAGAAAAAGTTTTGAAAGAACGTGTAGGTAAAGAATGTAGGGTGAAACGGGTTCTATACAAAGTTCACCAAAGTATAAGAGATGTGAAAGAGATGTTAAATACATTATCACCAGAACATACGGTGTTAGTACACGCTTTGAAAGAGGATACGGATCGATTACAGAAAAAGCTTAGCACGGCAGGGTATGAAAATGTATATTCACTTACTATGGAACGTATAGAAGTCATTTGAAATGTAAAGGGGATAGGTATATGAAAAGAGTATTTGTATTCGTAAGTATTTTCTTTTGTTGCTTCCTTTATAAAGTTAAGGAAGGGTTTACTGCTAGTCCAATGACACCTAGTTTTGAAGTGAAGTTATTATTAAAGCCAGAACAAGTACTAGGTCCTAACAAAGAGATGAAGCAAGATGTACTAGAGCATTTCCAGGCTGGTACAAATTATGAAAGAATACAAGTACAGTTTTTAGATACGGCAAATAAAAATTTAAGTAATGAAGGCTGGTTTGCCAGAATTCGAAGGAAAGAATTTAGTAAAGATTTTGAGCTAACATATAAAAAAAGATACCCGATTCAAAACGGTGTAATTCAAGATGCACTAGAAGTAGCTAAAAAAGATGGATTTGACAGTAAAACTGATAATTATGAGGCAGAAATAGACTGGGGATTTGAGAAGAAAACGTTAAGTATTTCAAATAAGAAAAGTTACAGTGCTAAAGGATATGGAGTACTTGATCTACCAGACGAACAAGCTGCTCAAAACATGTTAATAGAAAAGTTACCAGGGAAAATGAATAAATGGCTGTATACGAATTGGGGAGAAGAGATGTTAAGGGATTCCCGTATTTATGGTCCTGTATTAATGAAAAGGTATACAGGGGAGTTTGAAAATAGTAAAACGAATATTGAAGTTTGGCCACTAAGTAATACAGGGAAAATAGAAGATGATTTCGTAATAGAACTGTCGTTTAAAACCAATGAGGAAAGTATTGCGAAAGAACAAAGAGAATTATTAATGAAGAGTTTAGAACAAAAAGGATGGTTGTTACCGAAAGATAGTTTGAAGACAGAGCTTATTTTTCAATAAATAGTAAAAAGGAATCCATATGCCATGGATTCCTTTTATATATGGGTATTAAGCTAAATCAGCTGACACGAACATATCATTATTTTGAAGGTTTTTAGAGCGTAAACTATAAGCAACGACCTTCTTTTTATGTTGCTTTACAACATCAACATGCTCTTCATGACTATAAATATAAAATGTAAAATCTTTTTTGCCGCGTTTTGCATTAATAATTAAAGGAGTACCCTCATTGTGTGGTGGTGCATAATAGCGATCTAAAAATAAACCTTCGTTAAAATCATGAATAATTTTAGATTTTTGTTCGCCTTCTAAGTTATTTCCATTGATTGTAACTGTCGAATTCTCTTCTTCCAGTTGTGGATGTGTTTCGTACTTGCTAATAATGGATTCAATAACAGAGTTCGGAAGGCTAGAAACGATAATTTTAAATGCCCCAAATACAACTAACATTACAATAAACCAAGTCGTCATAGTATATCATCCCCTTTTTCCTATTAAATAATATAACTCATATGGTAATAGTACATAAGGTGAAGTTTTGTATAATTTGTGAAAAATATGCCATTTTTATGAACGAAATATTAGAAAAATCAATTTTGTTACAAAAAGTTGAAATCGAAGTATTTTAAAAGAAAAAGGTTTATAATAAAAATATAACTAATAACCACATTACTAATTATAAGGAAGTGTAACTATGAGTACTGTAGCAATCGTATATGGTATTATTCTTTCTACAATTATTGTTTTATTTATTGTCGGGGTTTCACGTTATATTCATAAATGGAAAGAAGGCGTTGCGAAATTAAATCACATTGAAGAAGAGCTTAGTGATTTAATGTTACATCATGGTAAGTAAAAATTTTATTTTTAGCTAAATAATGTGAAGAATATCACAAAACATGCTCTCCTTATGAAGGCATGTTTTTTTGTTATATCAATGCTTAGGCACATTCATACATTTTTTCCATACGATACAGTGTGAAAGTCGAAATGTTCGGAGTGGAAAAGAGGGATAAAATGAGTAGTTCAGGTTATGTTCCAGATAATAAAAATTTAAAGAAAAGTTCAGGAACTCCAAATCTTTTCTTTGATTCAAGAAAAAATATCTTTTTTAAAAGGGATGAGAAAAACGTTGCATATGAAGTTACGTCAACGCAGTTACCAGCGATGATAGGAGGAGCGTTTGTTGATTTGTTTATGACAAAAGGACATATGCGAGAACCGCATTGGCATCCGAATGCGTGGGAATTGGATGTTGTTGTATCAGGAGAAGCAATTACATCTATCTTAAATCCAGAAACGAATCAATTACAAAATTATCATGTGAAAGCGGGGCAAACTGTCTTTATTCCAATGGGATGGTGGCATTGGATCACAGCGGTAACAGAAGAAGTACAATTACATTTGTTCTTCAATAACGATCAGTTTGAAACAGCAGAAGGGTCAGACATACTGAGATTAACACCGCCAGAAGTATTTCAAGCTGCATACGGTGTAAGTGCAGAAAAATTAGAGAAAGACCTTTCGCCAATTAAGGAATCAGTTGTAATTGGTCCTCCTAACTCAAATCGAATAAATAGTGTGAAAAAAAGTGACGAATCAAATATAGTCGTTACGTTAAATGGACAAATAACATCATGTGAAATAGAATAACTCTTTCTTTTTTAGGAAGAGATATTCTATTTTGTATAATTTTGTAACTCCGTTCGTTATAATTATATAGAAGGGAATTCAGTAAAGGGGGCATATCGTGAACATAGTAAAGATTATAGGAACCGTTTTATGTGTCATTATAGTAGCCATTATAGCTTTCTTTTTTATTATGAAGTACTATTTGTCAAAAGAAGATCCGAATTACGTATTAAAGTACATAAAAGAACATAAAGGTGATAAAACATGTTCATTACTCATTAGAAAAAATGGGGAAATAGTAACATCTATAAATGAAAATGTAAAATTACCATTAGCGAGTACGGCAAAAATCGTAATAGCAGTTGAATTTGCTAAGCAAGTGTCAGAAGGAAAAATCAATCGTGATGAACAAATTTCATTGCAGGAGCTAGAAAAATATTATGTTAAAAACACTGATGGTGGGGCACATCCTGATTGGTTAGAGGATGCAAAAGCGAGAGAATTAGTGAAAAATGGACAAATTGCTTTAGAAGAAGTTGCAAAAGGAATGATTCATTATAGCTCTAATGCAAATACGACATATTTGTTAGATAAGCTTGGAATAGAAAGAGTAAATGATAGTTTAAAAGAGTTAGAGCTTACTAGTCATGACAAGTTCTCTTCGTATACTGCTTCACTATATATGAGAGGGTATGTGGAAAAAGAGCTTCATGAGCCAGAAAATCAATCGTTAGAAATGATACGTAACATGTCAAAGGAAGAATATAATAAACATGTGTTACAAATTCATGAATGGATGAAAGATGAAGAAGAATGGAAAAAACGGGATATTCCATTAAAGGTAGATATGGAATTTCAGCGAATTTGGTCAGATCGATTAGTGGGTGCAAACGCTAAAGATTATATGAGTATAATGGAAAAGATAAATAGCAGGGGTTATTTTCCAAAAACAATGCAAGCAGAGATCGAGAACATTTTCAAAGGAACAGTTAAAAATAGTAAGTTAGAATATGCTGGTCAAAAAGGTGGTTCTACCGCATTCGTATTGACAAAAAGCTTGTATACTACAGATAAGAAAGGGAATAAAGTAGAAGTTGTCATTATGTTTAACGATATAGAAGATCAAGTTGTATATCAAAAGCTGATAAATAATATAGATTATTTTATTCAAGATGCTATAGTGGATGAAGAGTTTAGAAAGAAGTTATAATGGAATAATTTTATTATGTAAACAAGATGATGTTAAATGAGGGAAACGCCGTATTAAGGTGTTTCCCTTTCATTAATATGAAAAGCAACATGTAAAATTGACAGCATGTATTATAAAAGTAAAGGAATTTGATGTTAATTTATTGAATTTGAATAGAAATAAAAAAGGGGGATGAACAAATGACGACAATATATTTCGTTCGCCATGCCCATTCTACCTATACAAAAGAAGAACGGGAGCGTCCTTTATCTGAAAAAGGGCACTTAGATGCAGAGAATGTAACACACTTATTAAAAGATAAACATATTGATGTTGTGATTTCTAGCCCGTATAAAAGAGCAATTCAAACTGTACAAGGAATTGCGAATACATATCATGTATCAATAGAAATAGAAGAAGATTTAAAAGAAAGGTTATTAAGTTCAGAGCCAGTAGTAGATTTTAATGATGCTATGGAGAATGTGTGGGGGGATTGGAGTTTTGCATATGAAGGCGGAGAGTCGAATGATGTGGCGCAAAGGCGTGCTGTAATATGTATGCAAAATATATTAAAAAAATATAAAGGTAAGAATATTGCAATAGGTACGCATGGAAATATTATGGTATTACTAATGAATTATTTCGACTCGAAATATGATCTTCAGTTTTGGAAAAACCTCCATATGCCTGACGTGTATAAAATAACTTTTGATAATTATTGTTTCATTTCTGCTGAAAGAATAGAGTCTACAGATTATCAGATAAATAATTTGTAAAAGTTTATCAAAAAAAGAGGAAAGAGAGAAGTTATTGTAGAAGTATGACTTTGTAACAAAAAATATATATGTTAAAGGAGGCTGTTTACATGTTTGAGAAAGAGAAAGAAGGGCTTATTGAAGTTCACAACGTATATGAAATTGTACCAGCAGATGGAACAATTATAGGTATGGCAACGGAAGAAGAAATGGAAATTGCTGCTGAACTAGAGCTGCAGTACTATGCCCATTCTCGTTTGCTAGAAGCAAATATTCAGTTAGACGGTTCCTCCTACAAAGAGTTACTTCAGGAGTTCCAGGAGTACGAAAGAAAATCAATGAGCTTTTGGCGAGCAATACATAAGCGTTTAGCTGTGCCATGGGCATGGGTATTACGTATTGATGTTGCGAACGGTCCTATTTATGTAAGTAATGGGAATGCGTATTACGAAGAAATCGATGATGAAGAAGATTATGAATAGATAAGTAAGGAAGCAGCTTTAGTTGCTTCCTTTTTTTATTTATAGAGATTGAATTGCTTTAATAATAATATCAGGTCGATCATTTTCGATTCCGTGACCAGCATGTTCGGCAAGTATATATTGGCTATGTATTGAGAGTTGTAATTGTTCATGAATCAGTTCTTGCCACATTGCTTCAAGTTGTGTCGCTTCCTCTTTTGGCATGCCATCCTCAGTCAACTGAGTAATAGAATAATGAGGATCTCTACCGATAACGATTAATGCTATTTCTAATGTTTTATATAGCTCTTTTATTGAGTGAGCACAATTTTTCCATTCATATAGTTCAGAAGCTGTTGCTTTATACAATAGAGGAGAGGTAGAAAATTCAATTTGCTGTCTTGATTGACCGGATAGCATAGGTTTTAGTTCATTAGAAAGCATGTCTACATCCATTTTGGAATATGTATTATATTTTTTAAGCCACATATCATCCGAATCCGTTTGATCAGAAATTGGTAAATGAAGTTCATCTAATCGGTGTAAGTTCATGGAAGTAGAATCAACTAAAATAAGTGCTTGCAACTTATCTTCATGTAACATCGCAAAATGTTGTGCACATAAGCCTCCGTAGGAATGACCAATTAGAATGATAGGCTCGTGAATAGCTAATTTCTGTATTAAAATATGTAATTCTTTTGTCACTTGCCTTATAGTACGCGAATCATTTCCTAGATCACTTTTTCCGTAACCTGGGCGATGGTATGAAACGACTGTAAAGTGTTGTGAAAGCTTTTCTATAATAGGAAACCAATCATAAAATGAGCAACCCATTCCGGTTTGAATGACTACAGTTTGTGTATTACATCCTTTTATATATACTTCTATAGTTTGCCCCAATACCTCTACAAATTTATAAATAGTAAACCCTCCTAACTAAGCTTGAAATAATTTTTGACAAGCAAAAACAATGCACCAAACACCTATACCAAGTAGGACAGATGTACTAAGTGAAAATGAGTTTTTTAAACCAATATAGACGATAAATAATAATAGTGCGGATGCAGGAAATCCATATAATACGCCTATAGCAAATTGACTTAATTCTTGTTTGTTCCCGCCTTCGAAAGAAATCCAAAATAGACTCAGTAAACTAACGAGAGGAAGGGCAGCAATAAAGCCGCCAATCGTACTATAATGTTTAGCTACTTCAGTAATAACACCGATAATAAGTGCCGAAACGATTACTTTAACGAGGAAATGCATACTTTGCCTCCTTCGCTAATAACGAAAAAGCTTTTTCGATTAATTGTTGTTCTTCTTTCGATAACTGTGATTCTAATATCTTTATCTTTTCTTTATCTAGTAAAGTATGCTTTTCTAATACTTCAATGCCTTCTTTCGTTAATGTAAGGTTCACCACTCTTTCATCTTGTTTGTTTCTTTCTTTCATGATAAATCCTTTTTGAATAAGGCGCTTTACATGTTCAGACGCTGTGTTATGAGAGAGACTAAGCTCAGTAGCGACTTTTCCAATTGTTATATCTTTCTCACGAGAAATGAGTTGTAAAATACGAATGGCTTGGTGAGAAAGGTTGTCCTCATACTCATATCGTAAGTGATAATAAATGCTCTCCCAATGTTGATTAATGTCTTTCATAATGATAAATCCCCCTGTTTTTTTTATATCGTACAATAAGATATATTCGTGAGGGTAGAAATAAAATCCTTTTATTTGGATAAAAAATGTTGAAAAAGTTTATTTTTATTGAAATATAAGGTAATCTATGTGTAAAGGTATACATTTAGCAAGAGAGAGGATGATAGCTGTGAATACATTCAAATGGATGAGTCATGAACAGATGTATGTAGATGAAATACATGTTGAAAAATGTGGTCCTCTTTCAGTCGGCGTATATGGGGGAAATCAAGAAAGTGATGCATATGAACGAGGAGATGCGGTGCTTGCTTGGTGGGACCCTGAATTACAATTTGAATTTGTTATGATTTTTGATACACACCACAAAACAAAAAATATAAATTATATAATAGAAGCAATTTCAGAAAGAAAAGAGAAATTAAAAGAGTTATTTTCCTACCCGATACATTTAGCTTTTCATCATACACATATGTACTTATTAGCGTTATTTACAGATGAATTGTTTATTGAAAAATGTGATCAAGATGATGAGGAACTTGCATGCATAATTTGTTTGCGAAAAGGCGAATTTTTATATTGGCTATCAGTTGGTGATTGCTTCGCATATTTATTTCATTCTGAGAAAACGAAGAATGGTAAAGGGCGATTAAATAAACGAAAAAATTACGAATATATCGGTAGAAAAAATATTTTCGCAGCAAATACACCTTGCTTTACGTCAGGTGTAAGAGGATTAGAAAAAGGAATGAATCACATTGTAATGGCAACGGACGGTATTTTAGAGTGTGATAAACGAAGGTTTGATGATGATCAATCTTTATTAGAAATATTGCACGACGGAAGTTGCTTACAGATTGAGCCAGTATTAACAAATGTACTGCAGTGGAAAGGTAGAGATTGTGCCACTATTATTGGATGGTCCATCGATACTGAAAATAAAAGATGCGCTAATTAATATAAAAGGAGTTCAAGGTTTTTATCCTTGAACTCCTTTTTGTTAAGCGATATGGATGTGATATGTTTTCAACCATTCATTTACTTGAAGCATGTATTCCATAGCACTTCTTGCTTCAAAATTGTTAATGTTTTTATTGCTTTCATCGGCAATGGCAAGGAATGTAGAATGATTAATAAATGAGAAAATAGGATTGTTTTTATTGCTGCACATGTCGAGTGATAAATGACGGATTGTTTGTAAATAATGTGGGTCTTGTGAAGTTGGGTAAGCACTTTTTCTTCTATTGCGTACATCGTCAGGTAAAGCAGGTTGTAGTGCTCTACGTAAAATGCCTTTTTCAATATTATCAATGCTTTTTATGTTGAAAGGAACGTTCCATAAATATTCAACTAATCGATAATCGCAAAACGGTACGCGAACTTCAAATCCTACAGCCATACTCATACGGTCTTTCCGGTCAAGTAAGAATGGGAGAAATCTCGTTAAAAATAAATAAAACATTTGACGTTGTTTCGCGGATTTTTTACTTTCACCTTCAAGAGTAGGTACTTCAAGAATCGCTTCTTGGAATCGTGTATCAATATAATCTTCTAAGTTACAGTGGTTATTTACTTCATTTAATAGAAGCGGAGATGTATTTTTCCAATTTGTTAGCCAAGGAAATTTATCTACATATAGTAATTCTTCTTGATGAAACCAAGGATATCCACCGAATACTTCATCAGCAGATTCTCCGGATAAAGCTACGGTCGCATCTTTTTTCATTTCGCAAAATAGTAAATATAGTGAAGTTTCCATTTCGCCAGCACTCGGTAAATCTTTTGCACGGAGGGGAACGAATAAGTGATTTGCTAATTCTTCAGCATTCACAATAATATCATGATGTGATGTTCCTACATGTTCAGAAACGCGTTTTACCCAAGGAGCGTCTAAACCAGTGCGAGCAAATGTCAGCTCAAAATCTTTTGCGCTATTTACAAAGTCAACGGAATACGTATGAAGTGTTTTATTTTCAGCAGCAAATTCTTTTCCCGCTAGTGCAGTAATACCGCTAGAATCTAATCCGCCTGATAACATACAAACGAGAGGAACATCGGCAATTAATTGTCTTTTTACTGTATCTTGTAAAATAGATAAAATATGCGATGACGTATCTTCGGTAGAGTCTGTATGAATCTTACTTTTTAAATTCCAGTACTTCGTAACTACTTTTTTATCACATGTAAATGTTATAGAATGTCCGGCACGTACTTCTTGAATATGTTTAAAGACGCCACATCCTGGAGTTCGAAATAACCCTAATCCAAATATTTCATTTATGCCATTCGCATCAATTTCAGCAGGAACAGATGGATGAGCTAATAATGCTTTAATTTCAGATCCGAAAATAATGCTGTCATTTCTTTCTGTATAAAAGAGTGGCTTTACGCCTAAATGATCACGTGCTAAAAACAGTTGTTGCTTTTGATCATCCCATAAGGCAAAAGCGAAAATTCCGTTTAAATGTTGCACGCATTCTTCTTTCCATTCTAAATAAGCATGTAGTAACACTTCTGTATCTGAATGCGTTTCAAATGCATGACCACATTTCCTAAGTTGTTCCCTCAGCTCACGGAAATTATAAATTTCTCCATTATAAGTAAGAGCATACGTATAATCACCAGCACGAAATGTCTTCGGCTGTGCCCCGCCTTCTGGATCAATTACAATTAAACGCCGGTGTGCAAAGGCCGCACGAGGTGAAAACCAAAATCCTTCAGCATCCGGACCACGATGCTGGATACTATTGGCCATCTTTTCTAAAATAGCATGTTCATTGGAAAGATCCTTATTCCAATTTACCCAACCTGTAATTCCACACATACACATCTCATCTCCTAATTTAAAATGTTGAAAAGTAGATTAATGAAATAAAATGTACATCTAGTTAAAGGATTACCATATAAATAGTGTACTACATGAATTAAATTGCAGACTTGAGAAAATTTTCTTGTAATGCATAGTTATGTGAGACAATGGCTAAGGGAAAGTATTCCATTACATACAAAAAATAATAAAAAAATGAGAGAAAATATTTTTTTAGACGTTATATAGGGTGTAAAAGCTTTTACAAAAAAATAAGGGGAATCGCTACATGAAATCAAATGAGAAAAATTATATAAAAAGATTACAACGGCAAAAAGAAGATGCGCTGGAATTCGTTGTCGATACATACTTACCACTCATAAAAGGAATCACGCACAAAGTTCTTCTTCCAGTTCAAAATGACGGACTCATTGAGGAATGTGTAAACGATATATTTCTTTCCATTTGGAATAACGCAAATAAATTTCATGGAGAGCCAAGTGACTTTAAAAAATGGATTGCGGCGATTGCGAAATTTAAAGCGATTGATTATTACCGAAAAGCAACTAGAAAAGTAGAAATTATTTCAGATGAGTTTCATATTAGTACGGAAAAGTCAGCGGAAGATGAATTAATTGTTATGGAAGATAGAGAAGAATTATTGAAGCTTATTAATCAATTAGAACCGTTAGATCAAAAGGTGTTCATTATGAAATATCTTCTCGGTATGAAGACAGAAGAAATAGGAGACAAGTTAGGGTTAACTCGGGCAGCAATCGATAATCGAGTGTACCGTGGGAAAAAGAAACTACAACAAAATGCTACGAATATTAGTTTTGGAGGTAGTGCCATATGAAAGACATTTATGAACTATTAAATGATATTGATATAGATGAGAAAGAACTTGAGGAAATTGAGGAAATTGAGGCTTCTGAAACTGAAAAAGAAAAAGTGAAGCGTAACTTAAAACAATCGATACGTACGAAGAAAAAGATGAAAAGTTGGAAAAAAGGTGTCGCTGCTGCATCTATTTTAGTAGGATTATCAGTTGCAACGCTTGGTATCGGATTTCCCACATATGCAGGGGGATTACCAATTGTAGGTGATATATTCCGATTTTTAGATAATGGTAGAACAGGGTTATATGAAAATTATAAAGAGTTTTCGACTGAGTTGAATATGACGAGGGAGAGTAATGGGGTTAAGGTTACAATTAATGATGCTGTGTTTGATGGTAGAACAATCACAATCACATACTCTATTGAGAGTGATAAAGATTTAGGGGAGAAGCCAAATATATTTGGATATCCGCAGGTGATGGGGTTTAATGGCGGGGGAGGAAGCTCTCAAGTAACAAAAGTTGGAGAGAAAAAGTACGTAGGTATGACTACAATGAGTGGTAATAGTAGTAAAAGGTTAGATGTTGCAAATGTTTGGTGGGATATGGAAGAAATTAGGATGGATTATAAAGGTAATTCAATTAAGGGGAATTGGAATTTCGCACTTAGTTTAAAGGCAATGGATAGTAAGGAAGTAAAGGTTAATGGGGCTTCTGAAAATGAATTAATAAGAGTAAATATAGACAAAATGGAAGTAACCCCGATGTCATTTATCGTTTTTTTCAATCAGGAAGAATCTAAGGCGTTACGAAGTATATGGGATAGCGCTGATGTGGAATTAGAAATAAAAGATGATTTAGGAAATCATTATGCAGGTGAAGGAAATGGTGGAACTAGTACAGTAGCAGAGCCACATAAAAGTAGTTGGAGTGCTACATTCCAAAAACTAAACGAAAATGCAACAAAGCTTATCGTTACCCCTCGCGTACACTTGCGAGTTCATACACCTGAAAATCATGGTGGAGTGGAGTATGTGAATGGAAAAGAGAAGAAAATTGAAGTTCCGAAAAAAGAAGCGAAGAGTAAAGATATTGTTCTAGATGATATCATAATTGATTTAAAGAAATAGAAGAGCGACTGCCTAAAACCATTAGGCAGTCGCTTTTCGTTAAGAACTAGTTACGAGTAAGGCATGAGGATGCTGCGTTTTATATTCGTCTTTCCAAGGAATATTTAGTTGATCCCATGATTCGCCGCTATCATTGGATTGAAACACGCCATTGTTATTTAACGTGTAAAACGTATGTGGTTCGGCTGGATTTGTCGCAAACATCGAAATGACTGTACCGATTGCAGATGGTAGACCTTGTTGTACTTGCTGGAAAGGAGTATCTTTCGTTTTACGATATATATAAGATTCATAAGGAATATGGTGATGGGCGAGGTCAGCGCTTGGTGCGGCAGAAACGAGAATTGTATCGCAATCAGCTGGGTCAATAGCCATGCTGTATAAATAATGATGTTCAAGTCCTTCACTGCATGAGATCCAGCTATTTCCACTGTTATAACTTTCAAGGTATGCACGATCAGGTCCGCCCATAAATCCGTCACCACATGATGCATAAAGGCGATTTGGAGCGTCAGGGTGCATAAGCAATTGATGAGCATCGATAGGAGCACCGAATTTTTTATCAATCCATGTATGCCCTTTATCATTACTTTGAATAACAGCACCAGCTTCAATTGAAACGTGGATTGTATTAGGATTGTTTGGATCAACTGTAATCCAGCGTACGTGATGAGTAAAAGGTCTAGGCGGGAAAGCCCACGTATAAGAAGATAATAAGGATTTCATATTTTTAAGTTCCGTCCACGTTTCACCGCCATTTTCCGAACGGAATAAAGCGCTCGGTTCTGTGCCGACATAAACGACGCCATAGCCGTTAACTTGTTCATTTGAGCTTATCGTTATAGAAGTAATAGAAGAATGTAAAATACCATCTTCTTTAGGAAAATCAAAGTACCGATATGAATCTCCAATCGGTCTCCACGAATCCCCACCATCGTCGCTTAACCATAAACCTCGTCCAAATGTTCCGCAATATACGCGATTCTTTTGGAATGGATCAACTGCAATACAGGTAGGTTGCATATTTTGTAAGTGATATGCGGTTTCATAGTTACCGTATCGTTCTTTTACAACGATAAGTTCACGTTCCATACAGAGAAATAGTCGTTTCAATTTCATAACCTCCTTCAAATTTCTTTCATTAGTAAACAATATGAAGCTGAAAAAGAAGTAGTCTTATTTTTTGTTGAGAAAAAGGACTTGTTTGAAAAATAGCGAAGTGTATAGATAGAGGAAGCGGACGTTTATGAGCGTTAATTCGGGATAAAGATGGGGAGTTTGTTTCATACTAACATACAGATATAGCACTTAAAGGAGCATTTGTATGGGACATTCACATGATCACGGTCATTCTAACAATAAAAAGGCGTTGCTAATTGCTTTCGTATTAACGACGAGTTTTATGATTGCTGAAGTAATTGGGGGATTTGTAACAAATAGTTTGGCACTACTATCTGACGCGGGGCATATGTTAAGTGATGCGGTATCGTTAGCGTTAAGTTTACTTGCGTTTAAGCTTGGAGAAAAAACAGCAACAGCTGCGAAAACATATGGGTATAAGCGAATCGAAATGTTAGCGGCATTATGTAACGGCGTCGTTCTTATAGTCATTTCAGTATACATTTTTATTGAAGCAATTCGCCGTTTTAAAGAACCAGTTGAGATTGCTAGTAATGGGATGCTCATTATTGCTGTACTTGGTCTACTTATTAATATTTTATCAGCTTGGATATTAATGAGGGGCGGAGATGTGAAAGGTAATTTGAATTTACGAAGTGCTTTCTTACACGTATTAGGTGATCTATTAGGATCAGTCGGAGCCATTATTGCAGCGCTATGTATTAAATTTTTTGGATGGAATGCTGCAGATGCGATTGCTAGTATTCTTGTGTCTATTTTAGTCATTATTAGTGGATGGCGTGTAACACGTGATACGGTCCATATATTAATGGAAGGTGCACCGCAGCATATAAATATTGAAGAGGTAAAAAGTACATTATTAAATATTACGGTTGTAAAAGAAGTTCATGATTTGCATATATGGTCTGTCACATCTGATTTTCAAGTATTAACTTGCCATTTGATTATTAAAGGAAATGAAACGCAAAGTGTACTAAAAGAGGCTACGGACGTATTAAAAGAGAAGTTTCATGTAGAACATGTCACCATTCAAGTAGAGATAGATGGTGAATTTACTCATAGTGAGACAACTTGCAAAGTATGAAAGAAAAAGGATAAGAAAAAGTGTCATAACATTTTTCGCGGGGCATACATATATATAATGTGGCCACAAATACTTTGTAAGGTAAATATTTCATGAAATTACTTTACTTATAAAGAGTCATCTTTTATAATCAAAAGTGGTAATTGATAAAGATTATCATTTTCAATGATCGTAGAAAGGAGTTTTTTAAAAGATGAGTAGTCAACTCCGTTTTGCTGTTGAAAATCGTAAGAGGCATTTAATCGATGAGTTAATTGGAGCAGGTGTGTTTAAGATTCGCGACCGACAATTATACGAGCTGTCTTTAGAGGAATTGGAAAAAGAGTACGAAGATATGGAAGATTATGCAGATATTCAGGCATAGCTATATAGATTAGTAAAAGGTGAGCTGGTTACGATTTTGTGTAACCAGCTCTATTATTATTTCATAGACATTATTTTTGATATTTCTTTCATTGGACGAAGCCAGTTTTGAGACATCATTAGTTCCATTTGTTTTTCGTCCTGCTTTTGCAGTGCTTGAATGATAGAGTGATGCTCTTCAATAGATTGACTTGCTGGAACAAAGTTTTGGAAAAATAAATATTCAAGACGTAAAACGTGAAGTTGCATATTTTCTAGAAACGGTTCAATATATTGATTTTTAGCAATGGAAGAAATTGTATTGTGAAATTGTATATCTAGTTGTAAAGCTTGTTTTGCGTTTTTCTTCTCTATAGAGCGCTGAAACTCATCATTTATTTCAGAAAGTAGTTTCAAATCAGCGTCTGTAATGTTTTGAAGTGCTTGCTTTCCTATAATAGAGTGAAGACCAGCCATCGTTTCATAAATAATAGGTATGTCATCTAACTTAATAGGAGCAATTTTTGTTTTTTGCCCAGGTACCATTTCCACTAATCCAGAAAGCTCTAATATTTGAAGTGCTTCTCTCACAGGTGTTCTGCTTACTCCTAGTGCTTCAGCCAATTCCCCATCATTAACTTTTTCATTAGGCTTCAGTACACCTTCAATAATCCAATCTTGTAATTGATTTAAAACGAGTGATTTCGCTGAAACTCTTCCTTGTTTTTTATAATTTTGAGGGATAGGCATAGTGAATTCAATCCTTTCATTGTATATTTTCCTTTTTCTCATGAACAAGCTTTGATTTAGGTTTCCCTTCATCCGGTTTTTGGCTTAAGATGAGCACCATTACAATGACACAAAAAGCTCCTAATAACTGAAAAGATTGAAACGGTACATGTAATATAAGTACGGAAGAAATAATAGCTGCAAGTGGTTCAGTACAACCGAATAATGTCGTTTCTTTCGGTGTCAAGTATCGTATGCTGTCTAAGTATAAATAAAATGCAATA
Organism: Bacillus sp. Brlt_9; assembly: GCF_051948935.1. Taxonomy (NCBI): domain Bacteria; kingdom Bacillati; phylum Bacillota; class Bacilli; order Caryophanales; family Bacillaceae; genus Bacillus; species Bacillus sp. Brlt_9. Next base: position 570,558 of record NZ_JAYJLO010000001.1, read on the forward strand.
AGTGTCCCGAAAATGACGACAAATGTGATGAGCGGTAGAGTACTTAGTTTTACATATTTCATAGTTGATAATAAAATGAATTCTTTCGTCGAAATAAAGTGTACAATCGTTACACCAATACCTCCAATAATCATGCCCCATCCAACGATAACAGAGGAAGACCATCTTTCTAGTAATCCCTTTGAATATAAACTATAAAAAGCAAGAGATAATCCAGATAAAATACCCCAAATAATAGCTGGTGTAGAAACAGCTAAGTTATGAACCGACCCATTTGTTAGTAAGAGAAAAGTGCCTACTAATGAAAGGGTAATTGAAATGAAATCAATTTTTGATGGACGAACGTTCCATTTGAAAAGTAAGTATACAGTAATAAATATAGGTGCTAAATATTGCAATAATGTTGCAACGGCGGCATTTCCTTCTTTAATAGAAGCAAAGTACGTGTACTGTACAGCAAGCATACCAAATAGGCCAAACAATATCATTTTAGTAGCATCAGATCTTTGTTTCCATATGCCGAATATTTCTTTTTTGTTCGTTCCGAATGATGAAATAATGAGCAAGATAACACCCGATATTAGCAATCGGATTGTAACTAACCATTCAGTAGAAACATGTTCATATTGAAAAAGTTGTTGTGCAGCTGTTCCGGACAATCCCCATAAACAAGCACCAATTACAACCATAAGGATTCCTTTTAAACGATTTGGATCCATAATGTATATAGTCCTCCTTTCAAAAAAGTATATTGTATACAGTATGCAATATATCACAGAGTGTATAAGAAATAAACTGAAATTTCTTACTTGATGTAAAGTTGTTATTCAAATGAAAGAAGTTTGTTAAATAAGAAAACGATAAAATAGAAAGGCTTCCATTTACAGAAGCCTTTCTATTTTGAATTATAAAGTGTAAGTAAAAGCTGGAATAGGGTCAACAAATGTATTCCAGTTTTGTTCCATTTCCTTTTCTGTTAATAGACAATCATCTAATGATTGTTCAATTAAAGAACGATTCATATCAATCCCGATAAATACGAGCTCAGTTATTCGATCTCCATATTGCTCGTCCCAGTTTTTCAATACTTCGGGTTCTTCTGTAATAATTTGATTTCTTTCAGTTTCAGGTAATGCCGCTATCCATTCACCGGCTCCTTGAATTGTAATAGAGGAACCTGCTTGAGATAGAAGCCCTATCATATTATTACGAGATGCGAGCCAGAAAAAGCCTTTCGCTCTTACAACATCTACAGGACATTTTTTTAGCCAATTCATAAGGCGTTGAGGATGGAAAGGGGATTTACGACGGTACACAAAGGAATTGATACTATATTCTTCAGTTTCGGGTGTATGATGGTCACTATTTAGTTCTTGCATCCAGCCCGCCGATTGACTCGCTTCCTCATAATTGAATAAATTTGTATTTAAAATTTCTTGCAATGGTACGTTGCTAAATGAAGCTTCAATAATTTTTGCACCTGGATTTAATTTTTGTAATAAATGATGAAGTTCTATCCTATCTTCTTTTTCTATTAAATCAATTTTATTAAGAATAATGACATTCGCAAATTCAATTTGGTCTATTAGTAAATCAATAACTTCTCGAGTATCATTTTCATCGATAGCCTGTTTACGGTCTAATAAACTTTCACCATCTGCAAAGTCATCCCAAAATTTATTTGCATCTACAACGGTAACCATCGTATCGAGGCGACAATTTTTCGTTAAATCGATATGAAGTACTTCGTCAGTATAAGTAAATGTTTGGGCAACTGGAATCGGCTCACTTATACCTGAAGATTCAATAACTATATAGTCAATATCATCGTTTTCAACAAGCCGACTCACTTCTATCATTAAATCTTCTCGTAGTGTACAGCAGATACAACCATTTTGAATTTCTACTAATTTCTCTTCCGTACGTGAAAACCCACCTTTTTTTATAAGCGACGCATCAATGTTTAGTTCACTCATATCATTAACGATAACAGCCACTTTTAAGTTGCTCTTATTAGCCAAAATATGATGTAGTAGAGTGGTTTTTCCAGCTCCTAAAAAACCACTTAATACAGTGATAGGTACTTTTTTCATAAAATGATCTCTCCTTTAAATCGTAATGATTACGTTTTATATTAAGTGATAAAAAAGAAAAAATCAATAATAAATCATAATGATTACGATTTAAGAATAGGAATAAACTATCAAATTTGTGCTGTAGTAGTGTAGGGAATTTGGACAAGTATACGGTCTAATATGAATAAAGTGGGGGGATCATATTGGTTTTTAATAGAGCTTCAAAAGAATTAATAGGAATAGCCCTTATTGCTATTTTTCTTTTTTTATTATTTTTCGTAGATTTTACAAGTTTAGCAAATTTGCATAAAAGTATGCCAAAAGAATGGTTGAATGTGAATACGGTGTTTTTAAGTATTATATTTGAAGCAATACCTTTTATTTTATTAGGGGTAATTGTTTCTTCTCTCATTCAAGTGTTTGTGACGGAAGATATGGTTCAAAAAGTAATGCCGAAATCACAGATTGTTGCAATGATTCCAGCGGTATTTGTCGGAATCATTTTTCCGATGTGTGAATGTGTCATTATACCAATCGTAAGAAGACTTATTCAAAAAGGACTCCCTCTTCATGTTGGAATTGTAATTTTATTGAGTGCACCTATTATGAATCCGATTGTTCTTTTATCTACCGTATATGCATTTCAAAAAAATGAAGTAGTTGTATATGCACGCTTTGGGATAACAATTTGTGCGGCGCTATTAGTAGGGATAATTGTGTGTTATTTCTATCGTGGGAAAAATATTTTAAAAGATATAGAGGATCCGGTTCAGAAAAAAGAAAAAAAGAGCTGGGGGAATGTCGTGAATCACACTGTAGATGAGTTTTTTGATACGGGTAAATATTTGTTGATTGGTGCTTTTTTTGCGAGTGTATTTCAAACATTTTTTGATCGAAATGTACTTGATACAGTGGCGCACAATGAAGTGATTTCCCCAATTATTATGATGGGATTGGGTTATGTTTTATCAATTTGCTCAGCAGCCGATGCATTTATAGCGGCATCTTTTGGACATGTTTTCTCTGTAAAAGCACTTCTCGCATTTCTTGTATTTGGACCTATGCTTGATATGAAAAATACGTTAATGCTATTTGCATATTTTCAAAAGAAATTTGTATTCTTTTTGATTGGAATTATTATTTTATCAGTGTACACAATCGTGCAAATTACAACGTTATAGGAGGTGAGAAACAGTGGGGAAAAAGGAACAGAAGGCCTATCATCGCTATATTCGTGGCATTATTTTAATTGGTTTAGCACTGCTCTTATTTAAACTACTTGTAACAGGGAATATTTATAATTTTATCGCTCCAAAAATGATTAAATTTACGTATATCGCTTTTGTAGTAATTTTACTTCTTGGTTCATTACAAGTTTGGAGAGATGGGAGAGAAAAACAGGATGATTGTAATTGTTGTAAGCATCATACAGCATTAAAATCAGGGATGAAAAGTTTCTTTGTATATGTTTTATTTGTTGTTCCAATTATTAGTGCTTTTTTATTTGGAGGTGTAACAATTGACGGAAGTTTAGCCGGAAAAAGGGGTATGAATCAAAGTGTACAGGCGAGAAGTATAGAAAAGAACGGAAAAGAGGGAATACAGGTAAATCCTGATTGGCAAGAACAAGATGAAACCTCGAATTTAAAAGTGACAGATCAAGTAGAAGAGCAATTAGAAAAAAGTATGTTAGGACAACGAAAAATAAAAGTAGAGGATAAGGATTATATTCAAACAATGAGTATAATTGGCCAAGATGTAAAAGGGTTTAAAGGGAAAGAAATTACATTCTCAGGGTTCATATATAATGATAAGGATGTGACGGGGGATAAAGTGGTAGTGGCGCGATACGGCATAACTTGTTGTATTGCGGATGCATCAGTCTGGGGGATGATTGTTGCAGGGGAAAACGTAAAAAAACTCCCACCGGAAACATGGGTGAAAATAACAGGTTTGTTGGACGAAACGACATATAAAGGAACACTATTTCCACTTGTACAAGTAAGCAAAGTAGAGAAAATCAATACGCCTACAGACCCATATGTATACGATGCTTTACCTCAATGAGAAAGAGTTAATTTTTCATTTTTTTGTGAAATAAAATCATAATTACAATGATAAAAAAATAAAGATAAGAGTAATTTGGTTTGTTAAAAATATGTGTAGAAGGAGAAATGTGATGAGCTGGGTTACTCATAAACCAACATTCGAATTTGATCAATATAGTCCATATATTCGTATGAACTCTGCGTGGGTGGGGCATTTAAACTTCGCTTATGATTTAGTACGATTTGAAAAGCCAGAAATATTAGTTGAGTTAGGTACACATCTAGGAGCTTCTTTTTTTAGTTTTTGCCAAGGGGTAAAAGATGGAGGATTATCTACAAAATGCTTTGCTGTAGATACTTGGGCAGGAGATGAGCATACAGGTCCATACGGAGAAGGTGTTTTTCAAATAGTGAGTAAATTCGTGAGCACGAGTTATCCTCAAATAGGGAATTTAATTCGGTCTACTTTTGACGAGGCTGTGGATCAGTTTCAAGATGGAAAGATAAATTTGTTGCATATTGATGGTTATCATACGTATGAAGCAGTTTCTCATGATTATAAAACGTGGTTACCGAAACTTGCGAATAACGGTATCGTGTTATTTCATGATATTGAGGTGAAAAATCGAAACTTCGGCGTGTATAAATTTTGGGATGAGGTCAAGGCGAAGTACCCTCATTTTCAGTTTGAACATTCATATGGGCTCGGAGTATTATTTCCGAAAGGTTGTAGCGATCAGTTTGTGGAAATACTTAAGAATAAAGAAGAAATACAAAATATGTATAAATAAAAGTGGAGCATGCATCATTTTAATGATGTGTGCTTTTTTTGTGGAGAAAAATGGTAGTCCTTAAAAGGTGAGGATCATAGTAAAAAGTTTTGTAATGACAAATATTAAAAAAGTTATTCTTGGATTGTTTTATATAAAAATGTAACATTTTTTATATTTTCCATTGCGAAAAGTAACATCTACTTTTACAATAGAAAAGGTGTCCAATATATTATACTGGAAAAATAAATCGAAATAATATGAAAATTTTGTTTTGTCTTCGCTAATTGTATGTTACATACATGTAAGACGACATACGTCATGTTATCGACTTGTAAGGAGAGAAAAAAATGAAAAGTGTAAGATTACCATCGATGCTAGAAATCATAGTTCTTTTATTACTATTTCTTGCTGTTGTCTTTTCCTTCCAAACGATTTTTGATCTCCCAATTCAATTAGCGCTATTTATTTCATGGTTTTTAGTAATTGCGCTTGGATTAAGATTAGGATTTCGTTATCAAGAATTGCAAGATGCAATTACGAAAGGGATTTCTAACGGATTAGAAGCAATACTGATTTTAGTTGCAGTAGGTGCTTTAATTGGAACATGGATCGCTGGTGGCGTTGTACCAACATTAATCTATTATGGATTAGAGTTTATTCACCCTAGCATATTCTTACTGGCAACATTAATTATTTGTTCGATAACTTCTATCGCGACAGGAACATCATGGGGAACAGTTGGAACAGCAGGTATTGCCATGATGGCGATTGGTGAAGGACTTGGATTACCACTTCCGCTTGTTGCTGGTGCAGTTCTTTCAGGAGCTTATTTTGGCGACAAACTATCACCACTTTCTGATAGTACAGTTCTGGCAGCTTCTATGGCGAAAGTAGATGTTATTGCTCACGTTCGAGCTATGCTCGTATTAGACGTCCCGGCTTACATTATTACTAGCATTATGTTTACTGTAGCTGGTTGGATGTATGGCGGCGATAATGTAGATTTGAATCGAGTAGAGTTTTTAAAAGAAGCTTTATTAAAGGAATTTGATATTAAAATATGGATGCTTGTTCCGGCGGTCATTGTTATCGCACTATTAGCGATGAAGAAACCATCTATGCCAACAATTGCAATGGGAGCTTTAATTGGTGCGATTTGGGCAACTCTTTTCCAAGGAATGAACTTTGGAGAGGCGATTGGAACAGCGTATAACGGATTCTCAATTCAATCTGGTGTTGAATTTGTGGACAAGTTATTAAACCGTGGTGGAATTAACGGTATGCTTGGATCAGTAGCCGTTATTATTTTCGGTTTAGGATTTGGTGGATTACTTGAAAAACTAGGTGTTTTAAAAGTAATCGTATCAAAATTTGAGAAGAAATTAAATTCTGCAGGTAATGTAACATTGTCTACATTAATCGTGGCATTCTTAGCGAATGTATTCGGTTGTGCGATGTACGTATCACTAATTTTAACACCGAAAATTATGGAAGATAGCTATGATAAATTAAAAATAGACCGACGTGTATTAGCACGTAATTCAGAAGTAGGTGGAACGTTAACTTCAGGTATGGTTCCATGGTCTGACAATGGTATTTTTATGGCTGGTATTTTAGGTGTAGCAACGTTCTCATACGTTCCATTTATGTGGTTAAGCTTCGTATCGTTAATTTTAGCGGTTATTTACGGATATACTGGCAAATTTATTTGGTATGTAGATGACGTTGAAAAAGGAAAGCAAGCATCATAAAAAAAAACTTCTGCGATGGCAGAAGTTTTTTTTTATATACACGAGTGAGAACTCTTATCATTTGAATGAAAGTCTGTTAAAATGAAAAATGTAGGTATTTTATTTTCAAGGGGATGAAAAAATGGAGTACAGAATTGAAAGAGATACAATAGGAGAAATAAAAGTTCCAGCTGATAAATTATGGGCAGCACAAACGCAACGTAGTAAAGAAAACTTCCCGATTGGAACAGAGCAAATGCCGCTTGAAATTGTAAAAGCATTTGCCATTTTAAAGAAGAGTGCAGCGCTTAGTAATCAAAAATTAGGAAAGCTATCAGAAGAAAAAGCAGAAGCAATTGTGGCGGCAGCTGACGAAGTGATTGCGGGGAAGTGGAATGAACATTTTCCACTTGTCGTATGGCAAACAGGTAGTGGTACACAGTCAAACATGAATGTAAATGAAGTCATTGCAAATCGAGGGAATCAAATTTTGAAAGAGAAGGGTAATTAACTGTTACGATTTATTTAACCAATTATAACGAAAGTTAATTAAATATATCAGTAAGCCCTGCTAGTCAAGTGATTGGCTAGTAGTGAGGGTTAACTGCGGGCAATCCCTAAAGCTGATTGAACTACAACGTGGCTAGAAATAGCGAGCGTGAATGTCGCGAAAGCAGAAAAAATCAATCAGATGGTGCAAGGTTAAATCCTAAACATTAGAACAATGGGTCTTCCGCCTCGAATCATCTAAGTCAAAAGTGATAAGATGAACGTTCAACGACTATCTCGTATAACTGACGAGAGTACATCACAAGCCTATGGTGGTGGAAAAATCCTCTATCTTTAAGTAGATAAACATATAGTCTGCGCTCATGTGAAAACATGAGAAGTTCATAAGAGAACTGGCTAAGGAGTTGCGCCCCTAGTTGAACAAGATAAATTTTATTAAATCTATCAAACTTCATTGAAAATATCGAACGTACGTGCTATGTTTGGTTCAATGAGGTGAGAGTAATAATGAAATTTTCACGAGTTAGTCAAGTATCGGAATTAACAGGTTTGTATCCTGGTAGTCTCAGGAGAATGCTGGTGGAACACGCTACGATTCAGAAGAACAAATCTTTCATTAAAGGAGTTACATTCTGATGATATTGGCGAAGAAAGTCAGACTGATTCCAACGCCTGAACAAGAAAAAGTGCTTAGAAACCATGCCGGTGCTGCGAGATTTGCTTATAACTATTGTAAAAGAATGAGTGATAGATACTATAAGCTATTTGGAAAATCTGTTTCACAGTTAGCTTTACAGAAACGATTTACAAAGATCAAGAAGCGAAAGAAATATGAGTGGTTAAAAGACATTAATGCACAAGTTCCCAAACAGGCTTCAAAAGATTTTGATATGGCGAGAAAACATTCGTTCAAAAAGTACAAAAATGGTTATCACACTTCTTATAAATCCAAAAAAGATTTGATTCAAGGATTTTATGCCAATTATGAAAGGCTGATTATAGGAAAGAAAGTCGTTCATATTCAGTCTATTGGAGAAGTGAAAACAAGCCAACAACTACCAAGAAATAAAAAACCATCCAATCCAAGAGTTACCTTTGATGGTCGTCACTGGTGGATGAGTGTAGGGTTCCAAGAAAACTTTGAATCCCAAGAACTAACGAATGAGTCGATTGGTGTGGATGTTGGTTTAAAAGAACTTTTTGTAGCTTCTAATGGTATGAAAGAACGAAATATAAACAAAGATGCTAAGGTTAAAAAACTTTTGAAAAGGAAAAAGTCAGCGCAAAGAGATATGTCTAGGTGATTTAAAAAAGGTGTAAAAATTCAGTCTGCCGGATATAAAAAAGCGAAAACTGAGCACCTGCGGTTATCTAGGAAAATTATGAATATCCGAAATAACCATATCCATCAAGCAACAGCTAAATTGGTGAAAACCAAACCAATGAGGATTGTTGTGGAAGACTTATCTATCTCAAACCTGTTAAAAAACAAAAAACTATCGAAAGCATTTTCATTTCAAAAATTAAACTTCTTCTTTCAATGTTTGTCATACAAGTGTGAGAAGTATGGCATTGCGTATGTAAAAGCTGATAAATGGTTCGCCTCAAGCAAGATTTGTTCATGTTGCGGCGTTAAATACGACCATTCAGTTCAACCAGAAGGACAGTGGAGTTTAAAAATACGTGAGTGGTGTTGTGCTTCATGCAATAGCCATCACGATAGGGATGTAAATGCGTCGATAAATTTATCAAGATGGGTAAAAATAAATGCTTGATAATAGGAGGTAACGATACTGCCTCGTGTGGAGTGTTATACCCCTCGTCCCTTTGGGGCTGCGAGAACACGATGAAGCACTAACTTGTGTAAATTTGATTGAATTGTATAGATTTAGTTAAGTTTATCGTATCGGATCTGACGTACATATTCATCCGAATGATGATGTGAACATGTCTCAAAGTTCAAATGACACATTTCCAACAGCACTTCATGTAGCATGTGTAATTGCAGTAGAAAATCACGTATTACCAGCAATTACGAAATTAAAAGAAACGTTAGCAGAAAAAGTAACTGCATTTGAACATATTATAAAAATTGGTCGTACGCACTTACAAGATGCAACACCTTTAACATTAGGACAAGAAATTAGTGGATGGCATCGTATGCTTGAAAAAACAGAGCGTATGGTTGCAGAGAGCAATACATATATGAAAGAGCTTGCAATTGGTGGTACTGCTGTTGGAACAGGTATTAATGCTCATCCTAAATTTGGTGAGATGGTGTCAGAGGAAATTAGCCAATTTACAGGAAAGCAATTTATTTCTGCACCAAATAAATTCCACGCATTAACGAGCCATGATGAAGCTGTATATACGCATGGTGCATTAAAAGCATTAGCAGCTGATTTAATGAAGATTGCTAATGATGTACGCTGGCTGGCAAGCGGTCCACGTAGTGGTCTAGGAGAAATTATTATTCCAGCAAATGAGCCAGGAAGTTCTATTATGCCAGGTAAAGTAAATCCAACGCAAAGTGAAGCGTTAACGATGGTTGTAGCGCAAGTAATGGGAAATGATGCAACAATCGGATTTGCCGCGAGCCAAGGTAATTTTGAGTTAAACGTATTTAAACCAGTTATTGCATATAATTTCTTACAATCTGCTCATCTATTAGCAGATGCAATTGTTTCATTTAATGATAATTGTGCAATTGGTATTGAAGCAGATGAAGAAGTAATTAAAGAGAATGTGAATCGTTCATTAATGCTTGTTACAGCATTAAATCCGCATATCGGATATGAAAATGCTGCGAAAATTGCGAAGCATGCTCATAAAGAAGGGTTAACGCTAAAAGAAGCAGCACTGCAATCTGGACTACTAACAGAAGAACAATTCGATGAAATTGTCGATCCGAAAAAAATGATTGCTCCGAAAGAATAATAGACAAAGCCAAGATTCTTATGATAGAGTCTTGGCTTCTTTAATATTTATCTCTTCTATTTGTATTACTGTAAGTGCCAAAATATATTATTTGTTAGCAGACATATTCAATACTTTCATATGCGGACAGTTTTCTTTTAAGACTGAAATGAATTTTTCTTCTTCTTGGGGTATAAAAACAGTTACGGAGTCAAATAAATTGTAATGGATTTCTAATTGCTGTCTAGTCCATTTCATTGAATGAAGTTTTTTACCAGAGTATTTAACGTGACGAATGTCTTCAAATGGAATTTCGGTATGAAATATGAAACCGTGTTTTACAATAAGAGATGAAGCAGTTATATGGTAGTGAGAAAAATAGAAGGAAGAAAGATTTATGACATTTAGCAGCATCATGAGAGTGAAAAAAATAGAATTTTCATTTTGGAAGAATAGCGAAATGAAAAAAATTATGATAAATAATGAAATAAAAATGACGTGAAATGGATTTTTTTTCGCTTTAAATTTCAAGTTAGTCACCCCGGTATACGTGTTCTTTAACTAAATTAAATCATAACATCGTGATAAAACGTGTAAATATGCAGAATTGCATATTCCTTCAGCTTATTATTCATGTAAAATTTCTTGATGGGATAAATTCAAAAGAAGTTTTGTAATAGTGGAGTGGCATGAAGTGACTTACAAGAATAGAAAGGTAGCGTTAGTCATAATTAGTTGTATGATGATTATGGGTAGTTGTGTTAATACATTTGTTGAAGATCGAAATCGAAAACATCTATTTGTACAGGTAAGTAAAGCTTTAGTCGAGGTTATAAATAGAATATATAATGGATAAAAGGTATTTCCATATACGGAAATACCTTTTTTGTAGTTAAAATTGAATGTTGAAGTTTTGGAAGGAGTGAATACCGGTTCCGTGTTGAACTAGGTTGTTATCAATTAAATATTGAATAGCGTATTTCACTTCTTTTAGTATAGTAGGTGAGAGACCAAGTGTATGATGTGAACCGTAAATTCGATTAATAGGTGAGAAATTTGTAATTTTGTGTAGAGACCGGACTAAATCTACAGGATTTGTCGATGGATAAAACGCAAAAATTGTGCCCTCATAAAGTAAATCTCCCGTAAATAAAAACTCAGTTTCATAATCGTATAAGCAAATATGTCCAGGTGAGTGACCTGGCGTATGTATAATTTGAACTTTCCTATTTCCGATATCAATCATATCTCCATCTTGTAGTAATTTTGTTGGTGTTCCTTGAAAAGGCTTGAATGTTTCAGGTTGAAATGTTTTAGGTGTAGGTAAAGTGATATCACGAGCGATGTCATGCCTAATTTGAGTAATAGGAAGTCCTTTTATTTTATCCCGTTAATGAGCCAATCTGCTTCTAAAGCATGTACATAGATCTCTTCATATTGTGAGTGACTACCGATATGATCCCAATGGACATGTGTTGTGACAACAGTAATTGGTAAGGTTGTTAGTTGGTCAGTTATACGCTTCAGATTATCGATACCTAGTCCAGTGTCAATAAGGAGTGCGGTAGTATCGCCTACAAGTAACAAGGAATGTACTTTCTCCCAATGTCCGTATTCACTAATTGCATATGTATTTTGGGCAATTTGTTTAACAGTAAACCAAGGGTCGTGCAGAATAGTCATGTTTTGTTTCACATCCTATCGTAATTCATTTATTAAATACATTCGCTTTTTATTGCTTTATGTCCTTTTTAAAGAATATCTAATAGACATTTTTATAAAAGTTTGTAAAATAGGTAAACGAAACATTGAAAAGTTTATTTTAATTATGTTAAGATGATGAAGTAATAGTAAACGTTATTGGAATTTGTTTATTTATTAATAAACAATTTAAAGGAGTGTTTAGTGTGAGTGATATTTCAGAGAAGTTTTGGGACGCTTCGGTTGAGGAATTGAAGAAAGGGTATGTGTTTGAAGAGGAAGCAGAGGAGTATATTTGTTTAGCTTGTGGAGAATCGTTTATTAAGGGCGTAATTTATCAAGATAATCAAGTTTTGTATGAAGCAGAGAAGTTTGTACAATTGCATGTGCAAAATGAACATACGTCTATGTTTGATTATTTATTAGATCTTGATAAGAAATACACTGGTTTAACTGATTTGCAAAAGAAGATGGTTCAGTTTTTCCATATGGGGCTGAATGATAAAGAGATTGTAAAAGAGATGGATGGCGGAAGTACTTCAACCATTCGTAATCATCGATTTACACTTCGAGAGAAAATGAAGCAAGCGAAAGTGTTTTTAGCGTTAATGGAACTGTCGGAAGAAAAATCAAAAGTACAAACGAAATTTGTACCCATTCATAGAACCGCAACGATGGTAGATGATCGCTACAATATTACGGAAGAAGAAAATGAGGAAGTATTAAAAGCACATTTTACAGAAGGATTAGATGGACCACTTTCTAAATTCCCGAAAAAGCAAAAGCGTAAATTAATTATATTACGCCATTTAGTGACGAAGTTTGATAGTAATAAAAAGTACACTGAAAAAGAAGTAAATACTGTCATAGAAAGCGTATACCCGGATTTTGTAACCTTAAGAAGATATTTAATTGAATATGGTTTTTTAGATAGAACAGCTGATGGAAGCCAATATTGGGTGAAGTTATAGTAGTGCGGAAAAGAAAATGAATAGAAGCATATCATTATAACAACTATACAAAGAGATAGAAGTTTAATAAAAGGAGAAATGAAATTTGAAACCACCTACAGATAACAATAAAGAAGGTGCGGAATCACATAAGCTAGAGAGTGAGAGCAAACCAATTTGGAAATCGATGTCCATGTTTTTAGTACCGTTACTATTAAGTAATGTACTACAATCAATTGGACAATTATTCGGTATGGTAGTAGTAGGAAGATGGCTTGGAGTGAATGATTTAGCGGCCATATCCGCATTCTTCCCGTTATTTTTCTTACTCGTTTCATTTGTAATTGGTATTGGTTCAGGTAGTTCGATTTTAATTGGTCAGGCGTTTGGTGCTAAAAACGAAGATCGTTTAAAAGCAATCGTTGGTACGACACTGACATTTACCTTTATTATTGGAGTTGTGTTGGCGATAGTAGGTAGCATGTTTGCGATGGATATTATGCGCCTTATGGGAACGCCAGAAAATATTATTGATATAAGTGTTCATTATGCGCGTATTTTATTTATATCGATGCCAGTCTTATTTTTATATTTTGCATACACAACGTTTATGAGGGGTACAGGAGATTCTAAAACGCCATTTTACTTTTTAATTGTAAGTACAGCGCTAAATATGATCTTATTACCGATTCTTATTTTTGGATGGTTAGGAGCTCCGAAATTAGATGTGTATGGAGCAGCTTATGCTTCTGTTATATCTACAGTTATTACGTTTATTGTCATGTTAGTGTATTTAAAGAAGAAAAATCACCCACTACAATTAGATAGTACGGTGAGGAAATATCTTCGTATGGATGGGGAGTTATTAAAGCTATTGCTACGACTTGGAATTCCAGCGAGTATTAATATGATATTAGTTTCATTATCTGAAATTGCGGTAATCGCGTTTGTAAATCGTTACGGTTCGGATGCAACAGCAGCATATGGCGTCGTGAACCAAGTTGCCAGTTATGTACAAATGCCAGCCGTTAGCCTTGGTATTACAGTTTCTATTTTTGCAGCACAATCAATTGGTGCAAATCAATTTGATCGATTGCAGAAAGTTGTGAAGGCTGGAATTATTATGAACTACGTCATCGGTGGTGTGCTAATATCTCTTATTTACTTGTTCTCAAGAGACATTCTATCACTATTTTTAACGAGTCAAACTACAATTGAAATTGCTCATAGCCTCGTTATGATTACGTTATGGAGTTATTTAATTTTCGGTCATGCACAAATTATTAGTGCGACAATGCGAGCGAGTGGTACAGTATTATGGCCAACTGTTATCGGTGTTGTATCAATTTGGCTTGTTGAAGTACCTGTAGCGTATTACCTTTCTTATCACACAAGTCTTGGTATAGAAGGAATATGGATTGGGTACCCAGCAGCATTTATTGTCAGCTTAATTTTACAGTATGCATATTATAAGCTTTCATGGCAGAAGAAACGAATTACACGATTAGTAAGTTAACTCATGCAAATGTCCCTAAGTTATTATACTTAGGGACATTTTTTGTAAGTGTAGGTTTACAAATAGCTTTTTAAAGTGATATCAAAATGTTGTCTAATGAGTTTGTTATCACTCATATAAAACTCCCACGCTTTTTCAGGTTCACCGATAATTTCAAAAGATTCTTCTGTAATATATAGAGCGCAATTATCCTCTAATGCAATTCCTTCTATATTACCTTGATGATTTTGTAAAAAGGAATGGAAGGCGTTCATTCTATTTAATTGATTATAATGTGGACAAAATCTTTTGTTCACAATCCCCCAGCCATTGCTCTCTATATAACCAGAGCCTTCATAATCTGATCGGATACTAGATGTGAACCAGCACATAGCACCGGCGCTGCATCCCGCAATGAGCGTTCCTTGCTGCAAAGCGAATAATAATTTTTCGTCAAGTTTATGTTCTTTCCATTGTGTAAGCATGTGAATATAGTTCCCGCCACCGAGATAAATTAAATCAGCTGATTGAATCATTTCGTCTATTTCATATGTAGAAGGTGTATCCGCTATAGTACGTAAAATTTGTACTTCACAGTGTAATTGTTTTTCGAACGTGTCTAAAAATAATTTTATATAGCTCTCATCATCATGACTAGCTGTAGGAATGAATAATACTTTTGGGTACAGTTTATTTGTTAATTCTATAAGTCGCTCATTAATAGGCGAGTGATTTGAATCTTGTAAATCACCGCCACCAATGACAGCTAATTTCATAGTAAAGCACCACCTAATCATTTTCGTTATATAAAAATTCGATAGAAGAGAGTTACATTCCTTCTATCATGTAATGAATAAGTAGAAAATGTACCTTCAGTATATTGGAATAGCAATGGTGATGATAGCTAAATGAAAAATGAATTAGAAACAGTTTATTGATATATAATATTTCATACTATTATTTCAAAAAACAGGAAAAATATGTTTAAATTAATATAACGACGTAGTAATTAATATTGAATTAAAAAAGAATTAGAAATAATAGAGATTTGAAAAGTACTTTTTACTTTTAATAGGAACTTATATCGCAATATGGTAAAATTATTTCAATATATTTATTTATTTATTATAGAATGGATAGAGGGAGCGTGAAAGAGTGGATTTTCGATTTGAGTTTGCAGCGAAAGTGAAAGAATACTTAGATGATGAGAAGGATGAAAAAATAATAAAAGATGGACATAGAGATATAATTTTTCACTATTTATATGCGTTAGAGGCTGAAATTGGCGTTGTAAAAAATCCTAACTTTACTTTTTTTACATCAGGAAGACGTTCACATATCGTATTGGAAAATATTGAATTTAAAACAGAGGTAAATGTCAAAAATAACATCATTGAAATTACAAAAATAGTGGATAATGTCGTTATTCCGTTAGATACTATCGTAGCGAAAGATCGGGAATTATTTGCACTTGGGCGTAATGAAACGTTTAGTGTACAAATATTAGAGCAGTATCTCTTTGAGACATTTGGAGAGAAGTTAGGTTTACAATGAATAGGATAGGGTAGTGAATTTTAGTGTATATCATTCGCGTTTGACCTTTCATTTAATTTATACTACAATTCGTAGTGTGAAAGGAGACATACTATGTTTACTCAAAACTATAAGTTAAATGAGCAAGGGTTAAATCACTTTTTTGGACCACTTGAAGCGAAAATTATGGAGATTGTTTGGTCTACCGAGGGTATTACGATTAAAGAAGTGCAGCAGAAGTTAAGTGAAGAATCAACTGTGAATTTTAATACTGTTATGACAGTTATGAACAGGTTAGTGGAGAAATTACACTTAGAAAAACAGACTGTGAAAAGAAGTGGCATATATCGTGCTGTACAAACAAAAGAAGAATTCTTATCCAATCAAACGAAGAAAATGACACAGGAATTGATGGGAGAGTTTGGAGATTTAGTTGTAAATCATATGCTAGATGAGTTAGAACAGGCCGATCCGATTTTAATAAAAAAATTAGAAGACAAATTGAGTCAGTTGAAAAAAGAGGATCAATAAAATGAAATGGCAAATGCGTAAAATCGTATTGTTAGCAGTCATTGTTAGTACCCTCTTTTTCAGTATGTTAGTGTATTATGTTACATATCCATTTCTGTTTCAAAATAAGGCTTTCTTTCTTTCGAATTTTTGCTTGTTCCAGTTAGAACAACATATGAAGGAATTATCGCTCATTCGTATTGTAATTGCTGGATTTTTACTACTTACTGTGTTCATCGTATGCAAAAGAATTTGGCGGCAATTTTTCTATAGTAAAAAGTTACAAAAAGTACTTATCCCTTTCATTCGAAAAGGAAAGCAAATATATATATTGCCGACCGAGGAAATTGCGGCATTTACAATTGGGTTATTTCGTCCGAAAGTTGTCATGTCAGAAGGGATGCTTCAAACATTTTCAGATGAAGAAATGGATGCGATTATTTTTCATGAAGAATATCATCAAACGAATCGAGATCCATTAAAATTATTTTGTTTTACGTTATTAGCAGAAGGAATGATATATATCCCGATATTAAAAGGGCTATTGCAGCGTTATCATGTGTATCAGGAGTTAGCTGCAGATAAGTATGCAATGCGAAAAATGAAATCTAAATTCGAGTTAGGCAGTGCATTATTAAAATTAATTAAAATAAAGACGATGGAAAATCGATGTGTGACAGCTTCATTTGCAAAAACAGCAATAAATTTACGAATCGAGCAAGTGTTAAATGAAAAGGTTGTTAAGCTTACGATTCCGTTACATACGAACTCGGTGTATGTCACATTAGGTCTATTCTGTATGTCGATTGTACTTATTGTCGGAGAGTGCATATAGCCTCTTTTTTTTACGAATCAACACTACTCGATGTAGTGTTTTGGGGGGAATAAAATGAATGCAGCAGATTTAACAATTTGGCTTGTAGCTGGAGCAGGGGTATTGTCATTTATATCACCATGTTCTTTACCGCTATACCCATCTTATTTATCATATATTACAGGTGTGTCAATTCAAGATTTAAAAGAAAATCGTGGTATGATGCAAAAATCAGCGATTATGCATACCGTATTTTTTGTGATTGGATTTTCGGTTATATTTTATGCGTTAGGGTTATCGGTAAGCTGGATTGGAATAACATTTTCATCTAACCAAAAATTGATTCAACAAATTGGTGGGATTTTTATTATTTTGATGGGATTGTTTATGACAGGCTTATTTCAACCTAAGTGGCTTATGGCAGAGAAAAAAGTGCAGTATAGAAGTAAATCGACTGGGTATATTCGCTCTATTATAGTCGGTATGACATATGCAGCAGGATGGACGCCATGTGTTGGACCGATATTTTCAGCTGTACTCATGCTTGGTGCGACGAATCCTGAAGGAGCACTTCTTTATATTACCGCATATACTCTTGGGTTCGCGGTTCCGTTTTTCGTGATGGCATTCTTTATTGGGAAGATAAAATGGATCGTTACATATGCCAATGTCATGATGAAAATTGGCGGCGGAATGATGATTGTAACAGGTATCTTATTGTATACAAATCAAATGACGAAAATTACAGCATTCTTTATTCGTCTATTCGGTGGATTTACAGGCTTTTAATAATGAGGAGGAAGAAAAGTGAAGAAACTAATTGCGATTATACTGGCCGGGGCACTAATTTGGGCCGGAGTGAACTTTTATAATACAAAAAAAGAAGAACAAGAAAGAAAAGCAAAACAAGCGGAGTTACAAGAAACAGAAGTATTACCACAAGTAGGATTTAAAGCGCCAAACATAACGTTAAAAGGATTAGACGGGAAGTTGCATTCGTTAAATGATGCAAAAGGAAAACCGTATCTTATTAATTTTTGGGCATCATGGTGTGGTCCATGTGAAATGGAGGCACCTGACTTAGTTCGTATGTATGATAAATATAAAAAGGACGTTGAAATTTTTGCGGTGAATGCAACTGTAAGTGACCCAGTACAAGAAGCAGGTGCATTTGCGGATCGCTATGGGTTTGAGTTTCCGGTTTTACTAGATATGGATGGAGTAGCTGGGTTAGATTATAAAGTATTTTCTTTACCAACGACATTTTTTGTTAATAAAGATGGAATTATAGTAGAGCAAGTACGAGGCGTATTACCTCCAGATCAATTAGAAGAGAAATTTAAGAAATTAATTGAGGGTTAAAGAGGGGATTTTGTATTGATGGAATGGATCGTGAGGTTACAACCCGTATCTCTTATAATTGGAAGTCTATTTGGATTTATGTTGATGAAACGAAAGATGAAGAACGAAAGTGTACCATATGAAAAAATGATGGATGCAGTAACAAATGCATTTCTAATCATCGTATTTGTGTGGAAATTTGCACCGGCATTTTTAAATCCAGTATGGGCTTTTAGGTCGCCAGTGCAAGCACTATTAGCTATAGGAAGTATGAAGCATATTATAGCAGGATGCATAATTGCGAGTGTATACATTGTTTGGAAAAGTAAAAAGGAGCAATTTTCACTTCGTATTTTACTTGATGCCATGCCTATTGGATTATGTATGAGTATTGGTTTTTATTTTCTATTCCACCAAAAAGTAGGTGTACAAACGACATTGCCTTGGGGTGTGAAAATATACGAATCTAAATTTTTATATCACCCCATTTTTGTATACGAGATCATCCTTGCCTTTTGCATAATGGGCTTGTTATGGATGAAAAATGAAAGACTCGGAAATGGAAAGAACATAAGTGTTTTTCTAATAGTTGAGGGTGTTGCTCATATTATTATTTCACTTATTAGTGAACAACAATCGGTTCTATTTGGTTTATCAATACAGCAAATAATGAGCTTCTTTGTTATTAGTTTAGGGATTTTATTGGTGCCGAAAAAATAAAAAGATAGCTACATATGGAGTATGTCCATGTGTGGCTATCTTTTTTATTTTATATTAAAAAATCGGCGGAGTAACTGAAAATAAAACAATGGCATTTTTCTCGAATTGATTTACCCATTTATGTTTTAAATAAGCGGGTATTTTTACGCTATCACCCGTTTCTAAAGTGTACTCTTCTTCGTTTAAATACAATGTAATTGTTCCGTCTAATACAAATGCCAATTCTTCCCCTTTATGTTCTAGTACATTTTCTGATGAAGCTGTATTCGGAGGAACAGTCATAATTGCTGTTGCTAAATTTCCTGTGAAATCAGGTGATAACAATTCATATGATAAATTATCGATAATCATTTTTTTTCGCTTATGAGAACGTACAATTAAATCGTCTGTATTTGTATCTTCAAGTAAAAAGCTAAATGTTGGAACATCTAACGCTTTAGCGAGTACTTTTAATGTTTGGATAGAAGGGTTAGCAGACCCGCGCTCAATTTGACTTAACATAGATGGTGTAATCTCGGCCATCTTTGCTAAGTCTTTACTCGTTAACCCTCTTTCTTTTCTTTGTTTTTCAATCTTTTTACCAATATCTATATTTTCCATAATGAAAGGCTCCTTACTATTTATTAAATTATATTTAAATAAATTAAATTAAAATTAACTAAAGTGAATAATTTGTGTTAAACTATATTAAAATTAATTTAATTATAATTTATTGAATCGTAAGCTACAAGGTTATGAGGAGGAAGAGAAATGAAGGGAATAGAGAATTTAATAGAGGAATATCCACTAATAAATAAATTAATCGCAACAGAAGAAGTTTTTTGGGTGAATCCGAACATGGAAAAGTATGAAACGGCAATAAAAGATTCGCCACTTAATGAAGAGAATGTAAAAGATGCGGAAGAAAGATTAAAACGTTTTGCACCATACATTGCGAAAGTTTTTCCAGAAACGAAAGAAACGGGGGGCATTATAGAATCACCTTTAGTGAAGATAGCTTCTATGAAAAGGTCTTTGGAAAAAAATTACGGAAAACCTATACTAGGAGAATTACTATTAAAATGTGATAGTGGCCTTCCGATATCAGGGTCAATTAAAGCTAGAGGCGGCATTTATGAAGTGCTGAAACATGCTGAGCAATTAGCTTCGCAGCATGGAATGTTAACAGAAAATGATGATTACTCTATTTTAGACAGTGATACATGTAGAAAGTTTTTTGCAAAATACTCAATTGCGGTAGGTTCTACAGGTAATTTAGGGCTAAGTATTGGGATTATGAGTGCGAAACTAGGTTTTAACGTAACTGTTCATATGTCAGCAGACGCAAAAGAATGGAAAAAAGATTTATTAAGAAGTAAAGGTGTAAACGTTATTGAATATGAAGCGGATTATAGTAAAGCAGTAGAAGAGGGGCGTCAGCAAGCAGATGCAGATCCTAGCTGTTATTTTGTAGATGATGAGAACTCACATGATTTATTTTTAGGATACGCAGTAGCAGCATCGCGTCTACAAAAACAATTAGAAGAGTTAGAGATTGTAGTAGATGAAGAGCATCCTTTATTCGTTTACCTTCCGTGCGGAGTAGGAGGCGGACCTGGTGGCGTCGCATTCGGTTTAAAGTTATTGTATAAAGACAACGTGCACTGTTTCTTTGCGGAGCCTACGCACTCTCCTTGTATGTTACTCGGTTTAATGACAGGACTTCATGATAAGATTGCTGTTCAAGATATCGGGATTGATAATGTAACAGACGCGGACGGACTAGCGGTAGGAAGACCGTCTGGATTTGTCGGTAAAACGATGGAACCATTTTTGAGTGGAAATTACACAGTAAGTGATGAAGAGTTATATAGATTGTTGAAAGAACTAGCAGATACGGAAAATATTTATTTAGAACCTTCTGCGTTAGCCGGTATGATAGGACCGGTGAAAGTATGTAAAGAAGATGAGTATCTACAAAAACAACAGTTAACAGAAAAGGTGAAGAAAGGTACTCATATTGTGTGGGGAACTGGTGGTAGTATGGTTCCAGAAGATGTGATGAATGGATATTATAAAACAGGTGAGGCATTAACGTTAAAATAAAAATGGGGCTTTTTACAGCCTCATTTTTTTCATGTGCATAAAATTCTTTGTTATTTTCGCATTAGTTCATTATAGTATAGATATAAAGAACGAATATGAAATACATATAACAAAAAAGCTTTATTTTACATAATAAGAGGATGTGTATACGATGTCATTACAGACTAAATATATAGCGGGTATTTCGCTTGGGGTTATGGGAGTAGGCTTTGCCGCTTCTATCCCGTTTCAAGGGACGGTAGCTGGAGAGATTATTCAAGGGGGATTTGAAGCTGGGTTAGTTGGTGGACTTGCGGATTGGTTCGCAGTTACAGCATTATTCCGTCATCCGATGGGAATTCCAATTCCGCATACAGCGTTATTACCTAAAAATCGTAAACGAGTAACGAAAGGGCTCATTCATACGTTAGAAAATGAGTGGCTGACGAAAGAAAGTATTACGAATAAAGTAAAAGAAATGCAGCTAGCGCAAATGGTGCTGCAAATCGCTGAGAGAGAAATGCAGTCTGACGCTGTGAAAAAGGGAATTGTAACAATTGCTGAGAAGGCGATTGTTACGATAGATACGGAAAAGTTAGCTGTTATTATTGAAAAAGAATTAAAAACGTATTTGCATACAATTAATACAAGTAACATATTACAAGTACTTGTTGATCAATTGGTGGTTCAAGAATATGATGAAAAGACACTTGATTACATTTTAGTAAAAGTGAAAGATTGGACAGCGCAAGATGAAGCCAGATACCAGCTCGGAAGCTTAGGTATGAAGGCGATGGAAAACATAAAAGTAGATGGTTTCTTACAGTTTACTTTGAAATCGTTTATGAATATTGTAGATGAAGATAAAATTGGCGGCATTTTGCAAAAATTTATTATTAGCAATATTAACAGCTTACAAGATGCAGATAATAGTACGAGACAACTTATATTATCGAAAATTCGTCAAGAAATTATAAATGTAAAAGAAAATGAAGCGTTACTACAAGAATTAGAAAATTGGAAAGAAAAATGGATTGCCAATTGGAATGCTACTGACAAAATTAAAGAGATGCTGGAGCAAGTACAACAAAGGGCAAT
This sequence comes from Bacillus sp. Brlt_9, assembly GCF_051948935.1. Classification (NCBI taxonomy): domain Bacteria; kingdom Bacillati; phylum Bacillota; class Bacilli; order Caryophanales; family Bacillaceae; genus Bacillus; species Bacillus sp. Brlt_9. Next base: position 592,836 of record NZ_JAYJLO010000001.1, read on the forward strand.
TACTTTTGTGAAAAACGAAGAATTTGCGGATAAGTATGTTATTCCATTTTTACAAACGCAAATGAATAAAATAAAAGAAGATGAACAGACTGTTCAAAAAATAGAAGAGTGGTTACAAAAACAAGTTGTCACACTTGTGGAAAAGAATCATTCGAAAATCGGAAAACTTGTACAAGAAAATCTTGATAAGTTAGATGATAAAACGTTAATTGAAATGATTGAAAATAACGTCGGTAAAGATTTACAGTGGATCCGAGTAAACGGAGCTGTTTGCGGATTTATGATCGGATTAGTGTTAGAAGGAATTAAAGCGATTATATGAAAGAAACCTTCCACAATTGTGGAAGGTTTCTTATTTTTCAATAACACTCATATTTAAATTGTAAGCTTTCTCAATGTTTAACTTGTACGTTCCATTCCCGGTTTTAATCGAATTTTTATACCAATGTTCTTGCCCGTTGAATTCTGGATTTTCTTCTGAAGTAGTATCTTCTTTTTTCGTTACATCTTCAACTTGTTCCCAAGGTGTGCTGCCATGTGTTTCTTTTTGATTTGTTACTGCTGTTAAAGATACATCACTCTCTTTTGCAAGATGGACAGACACTCTTGAGCTTTCTTGTACAAACCAATTGTTTTGTAATTGACCTGGATAAAGAGATAGTTCGTTATTAGAAGCGCGAATTTCCACACTTTTATTTTGCGGAAGTACAAGTGTCCGTGTCACTTGTGGTGTTGAGTTAAAGAACTTATGTTGAACTGGTAATGATTTTAAAGTGACATACATCGTTTCCCCAGCTGTTTGAACGGAAAGGAAATCTTCTTGTTTTAAATTGAGTTTTTCATTAGCTTTCGTCGTCATTTCATATGTTCCAAGAAGGTGAATTTGATTTGTATTATTTCCCTCTATTGTTAGAGGACGATGCCCCGCATCCACTACGATTTTTTTGATAGATTCAGGTATATCAAATTGTCCGTCTGGAATATTACCCGTTTGCCGAGTTGTATTAATAGAATGGCGAACTTCTTCTAGCAATCCAGTTGATAATAAACAGTAAAAAGCAATTCCGGCGCTTCCTAAAACGCCGATAAAGAAAATACTAAAAATATCATATTTAATAAAGGGTTGTTCCTTTTTAGAAAATAGAAGATAAAGTAAAATTTCCACGCCAAGTATAATAAGTAAAACAGGCCACCATGCTGTTAAGGAATCTAATACCTCAGTACCTTTTATAACTGAAAATAGTAAAAAGCATCCTAATGCAATAATAGAAAGCCCCATTGAAAATGTTCCAACGCGCCATGTTCTCATTCTTTCGTACCACCTTTGTTTTCTTTATTTCCAAGTAACAATTTAAAGCCGCCACCAATTAAGAGAAGTGCAACGATAGATGTTTGGAAATAGCGATAATACAGCTCGCTAAGATGAATGTTAAATAGAGATGCAAAATAATTGTCCAAAATAGGAAGGAGTGTTTGGTCTAATAAATAATAACCACCGAGTATAATTAACCCAATACCGATCCATCTTTGATGATTGATAAAATAATCAATGATAGGTTCATCATTTACACGTTCTTTTCCGTATTTTGAAGTTTGCTGTAAAGCGTCAAAAAAGCTATAGAACCAAATGATTGGTACTAAAAATAAAAACGCTGAAAGTCTTAATAAGTCGAGTAAATATATTGAAAGTAAAAAGGCTGCCATAAGCTGAAGGCCACGGCGCTGTAAGCCTAAATACATATGTCCTGCTCCAGGAAACATCGCTAAAATAGAAGCGAATGTTTTGCTTTTCTTTCCTTGTTCACGGTGCTCTTCAAACTCTTCAAAAATAGTGCGGTCAACTAATTGCTCACCACGTTCTTTTTTCTGGAGCTGCTGAACAACATCGAAGAAATTATAAATCCATAAAACAGGTAACGTCACGAGAAAGATAAGGAAACTTTCTTGAGATGTTAAAAGGGCAACGAAAATAATCATACTTCCGATTCCTGTACAAGCTACTAAAAATGTAAGACCACGTTGCATAAGTCCTAATTGAAAATGACCAAGTCCAGGGATGATGGAAAGAAGAATGATATAAAATCGTTCGCTCTCTTTAGAGGATTCTGTCAACTCTCCGGTTGCTTGTTTTTTCGATTGGTTAATAATTGTGATAACTAAATCTAGTAAGTTGACCACCCATAACACGGCTAGTAAAAATAGAGAAAGAAAAGCAAGTTCGCGCGCTATTAATTCTACTACGCAAAAAACTGCAATGGAAAATAGTAATAAAGCCCCTCCGCCATATAAAATAAACCGTCCAAACTTCTTTAAATATAAATGTCCAAGCCCAGGAATTAGCCCTAATACAAGTGCTAAAAAGGGATTTTTATTCATGCTTTAAACCTCCGTCCTTTTTTGATGTATCGACCGATTTGTTTACAATTTGTTGTGAGATAGAAGACTCGTTATGTTTTGAAGATTTCTCGAAATTTGATGTCGCTGTGAAAATATATTGGAATAAACCACTTACCATAAAAATAATGGTAGCCGCGGTCGCAATTATGTAGTGAATAATCGTACGCTTTAGTGAGTTTGTTTTTATATTTTCATTAGGTTGTAGCGTTTCAAAATCAATTTGCGTCATAACTTCGTTCGTAAATGAATCATCATTTATCATTGGAAGGTTTTCATGTTGTTCATCAATACTTTCCATATAAAGTGCTAAACAATGATCACATTCATAAAGGTGTTCTTCCATAGATTCACGTTCATTGCTTTCTAAAAAATCTAAAGTATAATTGCGCCAATCTTCTTTTGAATAATGCGTCATAGAAACTCTTCCTCCTTCCAATGTTTTTTAATCCATTTTCTTGCTCGATACAGTTTCATTTCGACTGTTTTCACTTCGATGTTTTCCTGTAAAGCAATTTCTTGATAGCTTTTTTCTTCTAAGTAATGTGAGAGAACGACGTCACGGTAATTTTCGGGAAGTTCTCTCAGTTTTTGAGCAATGAGTAATTTTTGCTCTTTCGTCAATAATAAAGCCTCAATATTATGAGAGGATTTTATATTTTCCTCAGTTTCTTTACATAAGGAGAGTTCTTCGTTTTCTCTAGCTTTTTTTCTCTTATAATCAATAGCGTGATTGGTGGCAATACGCGCCATCCACGTTTTTAATCCGCGAAATTGATAATTAGGGAGAGAGGCGTGAATTTTTACGAATACTTCTTGTGTAACATCTTTCGCATCTTCTTCATGTCTTAAAATAGAAAAGATAACTTGGAAAATATAGTGACGATATGTTTGCACAAGGATACGAAAAGCATGTTCGCTTCCTTGCTGTGCTTTTTCAATTAATTGTTTTTCCTCAATGGGTCTCTCCCTCCTTTTTGACGCATTCTATTATATAGACGTAAGAAATGACCGGTCACCCTACACATGTTGTAAAAAAAGAATAATATATTTTTAGAAAGGAGGCTATATGAAAAAAAGTGTGAAAAAATGGTAAAAAGAAGTATATAATGAGCAAGTGGGAAATGTTACGGGAAGAAAGGATGTGAATGTTAGTAGGAGAAGGTCCATACTAACAAACATGAAAATTAAAATATTAATAGCAGACGATAATTCTTTTATTAGAGAAGGCATGAAAATTATTTTAAATACATATGAAGAGTTCGAAGTAGTAGATACAGTAAATGACGGGAAAGAAGCAGTGGAATATTGCAAAAAGAACGACGTTGATATCGCTCTTTTAGATGTTCGTATGCCAAATATGAACGGGGTAGAGGCGACGAAATTCATTTGTGAAGAGACGAAAACGAAACCGCTAATTTTAACGACGTTCGATGATGATGAATATATTTTGGACGCAGTAAAAAACGGAGCGAAAGGTTATTTATTAAAAAATAATGATCCGGAGCGTATTCGTGATGCAATAAAAGGAGTATTTAACGGTCAAACTGTTATGCAAGATGTAGTGCTTGATAAAATTAAGTGCAATTTAATGGAAAGCAAAGAGGACGAATGTAAAATAGATAAGAGTCTTTTTACAGAAAGAGAGCTTAGTATTATCGCGTTAATTGCGAAAGGTTTTTCGAATAAAGAAATTTCAAAGCAACTTTTCATATCAGAAGGAACGATAGCAAATTATATTACATCAGTTTTAGGGAAAACTGGACTTGAACATCGTACACAAATTGCGATTTATTATTTAACAGGGAAAGTAGATTAAAGATATGGAATTTTGGTTAATTGTAAGTAAACTAATTGTATTTACATATATTGTGTTTAGTTACATTTATTTAAATGTTGCGAACTTACCATGGATTATACTGACTTTGCTTTTATATCTTTCTGTAAACGTGCTAATTTCTATATGTAAAAAAGATACGCACAAAAACATATTAACTTCTCTATCAATTGGAGTAGTTATATTATTTGTATGGAAGGTTCATCCGTTTTTTATTTTGTTTTTACCATTGAACTTATATGAACTTATATTTCGTTATATAGAGAAGAAATGGCAGCTCTTTATCATGATGATGGTTCCTATTATCTTTACAGATGAAAGTATTCGAATGACATATGGATTAATTGTTGCATTTGCCTTCATCGTATTAACTATGGCAGAACGGTATATATCGCGTGTATTAAAGCTTGAATCACAAAATGATAAGATGCGAAAAGATATGCAGCGACTTACAAAAAGCTTAAATGAAAATAAAGAGTACATAAAGCAATCGGAGTACACATTTAAGTTAGAAGAGAGAAACCGGCTCTCTCAAGAAATTCATGATAAAATTGGCCACTCGATGACAGGAGCGCTAATTCAAATGGAGGCAGCAAAGAGATTAATGGAGGTAGATAAAGAAAAATCTGCGGAGTTATTACAAAATGCAATTCATATTTCAAAAGACGGGATTGAAAGCATTCGGGTTACATTAAAAAATATGAAGCCACCAACTGAGCAAATTGGTATTCACCGTATGAAATTATTCATAGAGGAATTTGCCGGTAAGCATGAAATAAATATTCCTTTCGTATATAAAGGGAATTTAGATATGATTTCACCGATTCAGTGGAAGATTATTGGTGAAAATGTTACGGAGGCATTAACAAATGCGATGAAATATGCTGATGCGACAGTCATTTCAATCGATATTCATGTACTTAATAAGATGGTAAAAGTACAAGTGAAGGATAACGGAAAAGGTGCAGCTCTCGTTAAGAAAGGCCTCGGGATTATGGGGATGGAGGAGCGAACAGCATCAGTAAACGGAAAAATTATTGTAGATGGAACAAGTGGTTTTTCAGTAACAATGTTATTACCCATATAGGACATGGTGATGAGGATGAATCATCTCATATGAAAAAAGTGAATAATTTCATGTGAAAAGAATGAACTTCTGCACTGAGCAGGTTCATTTTTTTTGTTTATAATAAACAGCAGAGAAACCGAAATAGGGGTGAAATGATGAATACATTAGAAATTAAAAATTTAACGAAAAAATTTGGTGATTTCATCGCGGTAGATAATATGTCTTTATCTATTAAAGAAGGAGAGATATTTGGCTTTTTAGGATCAAATGGTGCTGGTAAGAGTACAACGATAAATATGATCGCTGGGTTGTTAAGAAGTAATGAAGGTGAAATTAGCATATTAGGAAAAAATATAAAGAAACATAATCGATTTGCGAAGATGAATATCGGTATCGTTCCGCAAGATATTGCGATTTATGAAGAGTTAACGGCCTATGAAAATGTGAAATTCTTTGCTGGATTGTACGGGTTAAGAGGGGCCGAACTAAAAGCGAGAGTAGAGGAAGCACTTCAGTTTGTAGGGCTTAGTGATAAACATAAAAGTTACCCGAAAAACTTTTCAGGCGGGATGAAACGAAGACTGAATATCGCTTGTGCAATCGCTCATAGACCGAAGTTAATTATTATGGATGAGCCGACAGTTGGAATTGATCCACAGTCAAGAAACTATATTCTCCAATCTGTTCGAAAATTAAATGAAATGGGAAGTACCATTATTTACACGAGCCACTACATGGAAGAAGTAGAAGAGATTTGTACGAAAATAGCAATTGTAGATCACGGTAAAGTAATTGCAGAAGGTACGAAAGAGCAGTTGAAAGCGATTATTACTGATACGAAAGACGTTTGGGTTGAAGTGAAGTCAGTAGAAAATTTAGATGTAGACCAGTTAAAAGAGATAAACGGTGTAAAAGCTGTTCAAATTGAAGAGAACGTAATTAAAGTAAACTCGGATGCAGGAGTAAACAATTTAAATAAAATTATTCAGCACTTCATTAATCATGACATTGAAATCCGCTCGTTAGAGGAGCAGGCTCCAAACTTAGAAACAGTATTCCTTACGTTAACTGGAAGAAACTTACGAGATAAATAAAAGGTAAATGAAGAAAAGGTAAAGGGAGGTTCATCAATTGAACATCTTCAATATTGCAGTTATGCATATTAAAAGAGATTTCAGGGACGTAAGAACTTTAGTTTTTATGTTAGCATTTCCGGTCGTACTTATGCTTGTGTTAGGAACAGCGTTAAGTAATGCATTTAATAGTGATAGTCAATCGATTAAGGATATACAAGTGCTGTATAAAGATGAATCGAGTAGCACATTTTCTCAATCGTTTGAAGCATTTACGAAAGAAGTCGATAAATCTGGTATTCATTTTAAAAAAGCTTCCGATAGTATAGATGGGAAAGAAGAAGTGAAGCAAAATAAATATGCTGCTTATGTAGAGTTAAATAAAGATGGTGCAAAATTGTACGGAAGTGACAAAAGTAGTATTGAGGGAAGTGTTGTGGAGGGCATGCTTACAACATTTGTTGATAAGTACAATGTAGCAATCGAAGTTGCAAAAGTAGATCCTAGTAAGGTGAACACAGTTATTTCAAATGGAAATCATAATGATTATATAAAAGAAATATCTTTACAAGCTGCAAAAAAACCAGGTTCTATGGATTACTATGCGGTTGTAATGACAACGATGATTGCACTATATGCTGGGATGGGAGCGAGTTCTTTAATTCGAGGAGAACGAATACGCAAAACAGGAGATCGTCTCATTGCTGCACCTATAAGTAAGGCTGAAATATTCATTGGAAAAGTACTTGGTAGCTTAGTAGCAAATGCCCTTTGCGTATTACTTGTTATGTTATTTAGCAAATTTGTATTTCAAGCGAATTGGGGCGAACATCTTGGAATCATATTTATTATTTTATTAACACAAATCTTTCTAGCAATTAGCTTCGGTTTAGGGATTGGATATATTACGAAAACAGCTGAATCATCGAGAGCGATTATTCTTGTAGTTGTGCAATTAGCCTCCATTTTTGGTGGTGCATATTTCGTAATAGAAGAAAATTTCGTTACGAATTTATCACCATTAACGTGGGCAAACACAGCTGTTATGAAAATTATTTATGCAAATGATGTAGGAGCAGCGCTGCCAGTAATATGTTTAAATCTTGGCATATCGGCACTCTTTTTATTAGTTGCAATTATTGCATTACGTAGACGGGAGGGGCTATAGTATGAAAGATATTTTATGGCTCATACAAAAAACGTTATCTGTACTTTTGAAAAATAAAAAAGGGTTATTCATTATTATTAGTTTGCCCATAATCGGAACGCTAATCTCCTTCTCAATGTATGGGAATGTGGGGCAAGGGATGTTAAATATCGGGGTTATAAATAACGAAAATCAATCTATAGCAAATGATACGGTGAAATTTTTAGAAGGATTAAATCATGTAAAGATAAGTAAAATTAAAGAATCTGAAGTAGAAGATAAACTCACTTCCAAAAAACTTGATGGAGTTATTACATTAGATTCTGGTTTTTCAAAAAGTGTTCGAGAAGGGAAACCCGCTCATATTGAAATTTCATCGATTAAAGGTGATCAAGTAACAGGATTTATAAAATCACATTTATACAATTATATTGATAATGTAGCAGCTATTAGTAAAGTAGCAGGTACAGATCAAAGTGCATTTGATAGTATGTACGCAGGATATCAAAAAGGTTCATTTAAAATGAAAACTGAGACGCTGGAAGATACTTCGAAAAATAAAGATATGACAAACCAAACGATGGGTTATCTTATTATGTTTATGCTATTTTCAGCAGCGAACTTATCAGGTTATATTTTAAAAGAAAAAGAAAATAGAACGTATTTTAGACTCTTATCAACGCCGATAGATGGGAAGAAGTTCATATTATCTAATGTCGGGGTAAATATGATGCTATTAACAGTACAAATTCTGATTACAATCTTATTCCTAACGAATGTTTTTCATACGAATATCAATATGCCTTTTATAGTGATGATCGGCGTACTCATGCTATTTGCTTTAATAGCGATTGGAATATCGTTAGTCCTTGTCGCTTTTTCGAAAAACTCAGCATCAGCAAATGCACTGCAAAATATGGTTATTGTACCGACATGTTTACTGGCCGGATGTTATTTTCCGTATGATATTATGCCAAAAGCGGTACAAAAAGTAGCTGATTTTCTTCCGCAGAGATGGCTATTAGACACAGTATCAAAACTACAACAAGGAGTACCATTCTCGGAGTTGTATTTAAACATTTTAATTTTATTCGCTTTCGCAATTGCATTCTTCTTAATTGCTATTTATAAGTTTGGAAGAAATAATGATGCGAGAAATTTTGTTTAATATGAAAAGGGTGCGACGTTAAGTCGCACCCTTTTTTTGTATGAAGCATGAAATGTAAATTTGAATGACAAAATAGAAAGGAGGAAAGAAAACGAGCGGAAGGAAATTAAAATGATTAAAAAAATATTGCGAGTTACTTCTATTATTATTGCTATTTTCGTTTTTATTTTAATTTGGATGCATATTGACGTTACCTTAGGAAGGAAAATGGAAGCTGGCAAAAATATGCCGACAGAGTATGCTCCCCACTATAGTGATTTTCAATTATATGTAGAAGGGAAGTCGTTTTATAAACAGTTATTTGCTGATATAAGAGAAGCGAAGCAATCTATTTATACATATTTTTTTATTTTGTCGGATGATAAAAGTAGCCATACTTTTTTAAATTTATTAAAAGAGAAGGCAAAAGAAGGAGTAAACGTCTATTTATCAGTGGATCGCATTAATGATTTATCATTTGAAAGAAAGATGATAAATGAATTGCGGGAAAGTGGTGTTCATTTTACGTATAGTAGAAAACCTGAATTACCATTCGGGTTTTATTCACTTCACCATCGTAATCATCGCCGTATTACGACGATTGATGGGGAGATTGGTTATACGGGTGGTTTTAATATAGGAGATGAGTACTTAGGAAAAGATAAGCGATTTGGATATTGGCGTGACTATCATGTGCGGCTTAGGGGAGAAGGGGCAAAAGATTTAGAAGAACAATTCGCTTTAGATTGGAAACGAGATACGAAAGAAGAGATAAAAAGAAGTACGAATAAAGCTAGTAAAGGGAATACATTACATACGATGGCTAGCTACAATGGACATCACGTCGCGGAAACATATATTGAATTAATAAAACAAGCGAAGCATTCAATCATAATTATAACACCTTATTTTATAGCGAAAAATAAAGAATTTATGAATGCATTAATGGAAGCGCAAAAACGTGGTGTGACAGTGAAAATACTTTGGTCATATAAACCAGATATTCCTCTTATTAAAGAGGCGGCGTATCCGTATATTCGTCAAGCTGTTCATAACGGAATTAAAGTATATGGTTATAAAAAAGGAATGTTTCATGGGAAGTTAATGCTGATTGATAATGAACTAACTGTTATCGGTACAACGAACATAACGGCACGTAGTTTTTATATTAATGATGAGATGAATTTGTATATTCATGGTGGGACTATCGTATCAGAAGTGAATGAGGCATTAACAAAAGATTTTCGTGATTCAAAGGAAATGACGAAAGAGTTTTTTGAGAAGTTATCGTTTTGGGAGCGTTGTAAGGAAAAGTTAGCGGGATTGGTTGATTTTTATTTATAAAGTTTAAAGAAAAGGGAGTCTTTTATAGACACCCTTTTTTATGAGAAATAATTATTTCTCATGCACAAGCAATGAAGCATCATCATTAATCAAAGTCCCCACATGCTCACCTAAACAAATTCTTTTCATAACCCCCGGCTCATCGAAGTTAAAGACGTGTGCTGGCAAATTATAATCACGGGCAAGTAGTAAAGCAGCTTGATCCATTACTTGTATGTTTTGCCTAACAATATCGTTATAGTTTAGTTTTTTGTACATTTTTGCTGCTTTATTATGCTTTGGATCGCTAGTAAAGACGCCATCTACTCCTTGTTTTGCGACTAATATTGCGTCACTATTCATTTCAATGGCTCTTTGAACACTTGGATAATCTGTCGTAACGAACGGTTGCCCGTTTCCGCCTCCAAAAATAACGATATAGCCGCTATCTAAATGGTGTACTGCACGTAGGCGAATGTATGGTTCAGCTACAGCATTAAACGGGATGGAAGTCATAACGCGCACTTCTTTATTTGTTTTACTCGTTAAAACGCCGCGTAGCATTAAGCTATTAATAATTGTACCTAGTGTACCGATATTATCAGCTTCTACACGATCAATGCCCCATTCTTCAGCTAAATGACCTCTGAAAATGTTCCCGCCTCCGATGACGATAGATACTTCAATACCTAAATCAACGATGGATAAAATCTCATTTGCGATATGTTCTAATCGTTTGGAGTTAAAGCTATTTCCTGTTTGATCGGCAAGTGCACCGCCACTTAATTTAATTAAGACACGTTTATATGGTCTCATAACAATTCCCCCTATATAGATCGCAATAAAAAAGGAACAAAGGCAAATGCCTTTGTTCCTTTTTAAGAAAATGAAAAAGAAAAGAAGAAGATAGAACGAATTTTTGTACATAATTTTTCATACTATCCACTCCTTTTCATTTCGATTTGTTGTAAGTATATATCTTTTTGATTATACGAAACAATCTGATTACTTATCAAGTATATATTATTTCTTTTTCATGAAAAGGTGTCAATGAAAAAGAAAAGAAAAATTTTCGAATTTTTTGTGACGAACTTGTAGGTTTTTGTATGATTTTGTAGGTTCGCCTATATGATGTGTGAGTAAGCTTTTATAAATACGAAATGAAAGCGTTCGCATAAAGGGGATGAACATAAATGAAAAAATTCGGATTGGCAACACAAATTTTCGTTGCACTTGTTTTAGGGATTGTAGTAGGGGCAATCTTCTATGGTAATAAAACGGCTATTTCTTATATCACACCAGTTGGGGATATATTTATTCACTTAATTAAAATGATTGTAGTGCCGATTGTTATTTCAGCATTAATTGTTGCAGTAGCTGGTGTAGGAGATATGAAGAAGCTTGGAAAACTAGGCGGAAAAACAATTCTTTATTTCGAAATTATTACGACAATCGCTATTTTAATGGGATTACTTGCGGCTAATATATTCCAGCCAGGTACTGGCGTTGATATGAATAACTTACAGCAAAGTGATATTTCTTCTTATAAACAAACAGCAGATGCTACAGAGAAGCAAGGATTCGCTGAGACGATTGTTCATATCGTACCGAAAAACGTATTTGAATCAATTGCACAAGGTGACTTATTACCGATTATTTTCTTCTCAGTATTATTCGGTTTAGGAGTTGCGGCAATTGGAGAAAAAGGGAAACCTGTTTTCCACTTCTTTGAAGGTGTACTCGAAGCGATGTTTTGGGTTACAAATCAAGTTATGAAATTTGCGCCATTTGGTGTATTCGCATTAATTGCGGTTACGGTTGCAAAATTTGGTGTAGCAACACTACTTCCTTTAGGAAAACTAGTGCTAGCTGTATACGTAACTGTTATACTATTCGTTGTGATTGTATTAGGTATTAATGCACGAATGGTTGGCGTAAACATTTTTACATTAATGAAAATTTTAAAAGAAGAACTTATTCTTTCATTTACGACAGCAAGTTCAGAAGCTGTTTTACCTAATATAATGAGAAAAATGGAAGAGTTCGGTTGTCCAAAGGCAGTTGCCTCTTTCGTTATTCCAACAGGTTATACATTTAACTTGACTGGATCGGCTATTTATCAAGCGTTAGCGGCATTGTTTGTTGCACAAATGTACGGTGTGCACATGTCACTGACAGAGCAAATAACGTTATTATTCGTTCTCATGTTAACATCCAAGGGTATGGCGGGAGTTCCAGGTGCATCGTTCGTTGTTGTATTAGCAACGTTAGGTTCAATGGGGTTACCACTAGAAGGTATCGCATTAATTGCGGGAATTGACCGCATTTTAGATATGATTCGCTCATCTGTCAATGTATTAGGCAATGCATTAGCGGCCATTGTTATGTCGAAGTGGGAAGGCGAATTCGATAATGAGAAAGCAAAACAATATGTAGAAACAGTCAAAGAAACAAAAGCAGCATAAGAAATCGTTAAGGAGTGAATAATCATGGCAACATTAACTGAAGTTAAAAATGGTGTTCGAATTGAAAAAGATTTTTTAGGTGAAAAAGAAGTACCAAACTATGCATACTACGGCGTACAAACAATGCGTGCAGTTGAAAACTTCCCAATTACAGGATACAAAATTCATGAAGGCTTAATTAAAGCGTTCGCAATTGTAAAGAAAGCTGCAGCACTTGCTAATACAGATGTAGGAAGATTGGAATTGAATAAGGGCGGTGCGATCGCAGAAGCCGCTCAAGAAATTCTTGATGGAAAATGGCATGATCATTTCATCGTAGATCCAATTCAAGGCGGAGCAGGTACTTCAATGAACATGAATGCAAATGAAGTCATGGCCAATCGTGCTCTTGAATTATTAGGAATGGAAAAGGGAGACTATCATTATATTAGTCCAAATAGTCATGTAAACATGGCACAATCAACAAACGATGCATTCCCAACGGCGATTCATATCGCAACATTAAACGCATTAGAAGGTTTATTACAAACGATGGGTTATATGCACGATGTGTTTGAATTAAAAGCAGAGCAGTTTGACCATGTTATTAAAATGGGTCGTACACATTTACAAGACGCTGTGCCAATTCGTCTTGGACAAGAATTTAAAGCGTACTCTCGCGTACTTGAACGTGATATGAAGCGTATTAAGCAATCACGTCAACATCTATATGAAGTAAATATGGGAGCAACTGCAGTTGGTACAGGCTTAAATGCAGATCCAGAATATATTGAAGCAGTTGTAAAACATTTAGCTGCAATTAGTGAACTACCACTTGTTGGCGCAGAAGACTTAGTAGATGCAACGCAAAATACGGATGCATATACAGAAGTATCAGCAGCACTTAAAGTATGTATGATGAATATGTCTAAAATCGCGAATGACCTTCGCTTAATGGCATCAGGTCCACGCGTTGGTTTAGCGGAAATTATGCTACCAGCTCGTCAACCAGGTTCATCAATTATGCCAGGGAAAGTAAATCCTGTTATGCCAGAAGTAATTAATCAAATTGCGTTCCAAGTAATTGGTAACGACCATACAATTTGCCTTGCTTCAGAAGCAGGACAATTAGAATTAAACGTTATGGAACCAGTACTTGTTTTCAACTTACTTCAATCAATTAGCATTATGAATAACGGTTTCCGTGCCTTTACAGATAATTGCTTAAAAGGAATTGAAGCGAATGAAGATCGCTTAAAAGAGTATGTTGAGAAGAGTGTAGGAATTATTACAGCCGTGAACCCTCATATCGGTTATGAAGCAGCAGCTCGCGTTGCGAAAGAAGCAATCGCGACAGGGCAATCCGTTCGAGAACTTTGTGTGAAAAATGGTGTACTGTCACAAGAAGACTTAGAGTTAATTCTAGATCCATTCGAAATGACACACCCAGGGATTGCAGGAGCAACTCTTTTAAAGAAAAATTAAAAGAAGAGGGGGACAAGCCCCTCTTTTTTGTTTACAATATAGAAATGCTATATATGAATAGAGGTAGGGATGTTATGAGTAAGTTTACAGTAGCTTCTAATGGTTCATTAGAAACGACATTAAGAGGAGTAGAAGTATTATCAACACCACTTTTAAATAAAGGGGTCGCTTTCACGCAAGAAGAGAGAGAAGAATTAGGTTTAAAAGGGTTATTACCGCCAGCAGTTTTAACATTAGAAGAACAAGCACGCCGAGCATATGAACAATTTTGTTCTCAGCCGGATGATTTATTAAAGAACGTATACTTAACAGCGTTACATGATCGAAATGAAGTACTATTTTATCGTATTTTAACAGATCACCTGCGCGAAATGTTACCAATTGTATATACACCAACAGTCGGTGTAGCGATTCAAAGATATAGTCATGAATACCGTAAACCACGTGGTGTGTATTTATCAATTAACGATCCATCAGGCATTGAAGAAGCATTCGCCAATATAGGTGCAACAGCAGAAAATATTGATTTAGTCGTTGTTACAGATGGAGAAGGCATACTTGGAATTGGTGACTGGGGCGTTGGTGGTATTAACATCGCCATCGGAAAGTTAGCTGTTTATACGGCCGCAGTTGGAATCGATCCTAGTCGTGTATTACCAGTAATTTTAGATGTAGGTACAAACCGTGAAGAACTATTAAACAATCCATTTTATATTGGAAATCGTCATCCTCGTATAACTGGTGAAGCTTACGATGAATTTATTGATACGTTTGTACAAGCGGTAAATAAACAATTCCCGAAAGCACTTTTACATTGGGAAGACTTCAGTTCTCGAAATGCACGAAAAATTTTAGATAAATATCGTCATGATATTTGTACATTTAATGATGATATTCAAGGTACAGGTGCAGTTTCGCTTGCTGCTGTATTATCGGCAGTGAAAGCTTCGGGTGTACCGCTAAGTGAACACCGCGTTGTTGTATTTGGTGCTGGTACAGCTGGAATCGGTATCGCAGATCAAGTTAGAGATGCAATGGTTCGCGTAGGCGTATCAGAAGAAGAATCATATAAGCGTTTCTGGTGTATTGATCGTAACGGGTTAGTTACAGATAATATGGAAGATCTTCTTGATTTCCAAATGCCGTATGCAAGAAAAGAAGCGGAAGTAAGTGAGTGGAAACAAAATGATGTGATTGGACTTGCTGAAGTTGTGAAGCATGTAAAACCGACAATTTTAATCGGTACATCAACTGTTGCAGGCGCATTTAAAGAAGAAATTATTAAAGAAATGGCTTCTCACGTAGAAAGACCAATCATTTTACCAATGTCGAATCCGACGCCACTTGCTGAAGCAAAACCAGTAGACTTAATAGAGTGGACAGAAGGAAGAGCATTAGTTGCAACAGGAAGTCCATTTGAACCAGTTACATATAACGGTGTAACGTATGTGATTGGACAATCAAATAATGCACTTATTTTCCCAGGGCTTGGTCTTGGAACAATTGTCGTACGTGCAAGCGTCATGACGGATGGAATGTTCGCAGCAGCTGCTGAAGCAGTTGCAAGCATGGTAGATACAAGTCAGCCAGGAGCACCTATTTTGCCAGAAGTTGAAGAGTTACGTAACATCTCGGAAATGGTTGCAATTGAAGTAGCGAAAGTTGCCGTTGCAGAAGGTGTAGCTAGAGAGAATTTAAGTGATAACGATATCAAGATTGCAGTGAAAGAAGCAATCTGGGAGCCTGAGTATCGCCAAATAAAAGCGGTAGAAAAGGTTAGAATATAGAAATAAAGCCCGTTTATTATATAAGCGGGCTTTCACTTTTACTACTGACAAAAAGTATAGGAAGTGGCACCTTTGAATTGGAATCAGTTATGGAAGAAAGATATATCTCTTTTAATTATATTAATGGTTGTTGTTCCGATTGCTGGAGAGCTTAATTTTCATCCTTTTAATGATATGTTTCGCGTTAGCTTTGGGACACCGCTTTTCTTTTTTTTATTACTATTTTTAAGAAGAATACCAGCAGCAGCTGCAGGGATTCTTGTCGGTATATGTGTCGTTTTATTTCGCATATGTCTTGACTGGGTTATGCAAGGTTCCTTTCATATGACAGAATCATTTTATTTGCGTTATCCTGTGTTCTTTTATTATTTTATTTATGGAAGTCTTTTTTCACTTTGTAGGGTGAATAAGTTTCATCAGAAACCAATTGTTATTGGTTGCCTTGGAATTACAATTGAAATTATCGCAAGTATGTCAGAACTAGCGATTTATCATATGGTCGTGCTCGGTACAACGATAACAGTTTCTGAAGTAAATAAACTTATTATTATTGCTATTTTCCGTAGTTTCTTTGCGCTTGGATTTTTAAATATGATGAACTTATATGAAACGAAACTAAAAGAATCACAAGTTCGAAAAGAAAATGAAAAAATGTTCATGCACCTTTCAAATTTATATGTAGAATCAGTTCATTTGAAAAAAACGTTACAAAATGCAGAGTTGATTACACAAGAAGCATATCAACTATATCGAAATTTACAAGCAAACGATGATTCCAGTAGTAAAACAGCATTGAAAATAGCAGGAGAAGTGCACGAAATAAAAAAAGATAATCAAAGAATTTTTGCAGGATTATCTAAACTGCTATTAGATAAAAATGTGGCGGAGTATGTAGAAGGTCATGAGCTTACAGAAATGATTGTAAGAATAAATGAAAAGTATGCTGAAATGCTAGGTAAAGATATACGTTTTTCTAAACATATAGAAGGTGAACACGCTGCATACCACGTGTATACAGTGCTATCAATCTTTAATAACTTAGTTGCGAATGCAGTAGAAGCAATTGAAGATAGAGGTCTCATTCATATTAAATTATATAAACGAGAGCAACATGTAGTCTTTGAAGTAATTGACGATGGGCCTGGTATAGCACAAAAGTATAAGAAATTAGTATTTAAGCCCGGATTTACTTCAAAGTATGATCAAACGGGAACGCCGTCAACAGGCATTGGACTTTCTTACATACATGAAATGGTAACAGAGCTCGGCGGAGAAGTAAGATTAGAAGACAATGAAGCCGGAAAAGGGTGTAAGTTTATCGTTTGTTTACCGGAGGGCAGTTTAAAGCGGGAAGGGGAATAGGTTTGTTTTATTATATCGTAGATGATGATGAAGTTTTCCGTTCGATGCTTTCGCAAATTATTGAAGATGGCGATCTTGGGGAAGTAATTGGAGAATCGGAAGATGGAGCGTTTATTGAAGCAGAACAGCTAAATTATAAAAAAGTAGATATTTTATTTATTGATTTACTAATGCCGATGAGAGATGGCATCGAAACAGTTCGTCATATAGCGTCTTCATTTACTGGGAAAATTATTATGATTTCTCAAGTTGAATCGAAACAGCTCATTGGTGAGGCGTATACACTTGGTGTGGAATATTATATTACGAAACCACTAAACAAAATAGAAGTAGTATCGGTTGTACGAAAAGTAATAGAGCGTATTCGTTTGGAACGTTCTATATATGACATTCAAAAATCATTAAATAATGTATTTCAGTGGGAAAAGCCGCAAATGCGTAATGAAACAGTGCAAGAAGAAAAAAAGATATCAGATTCCGGACGCTTCTTACTAGCAGAACTCGGTATCGCGGGAGAGAATGGAAGTAAAGATTTACTTAATATGCTGGAATATTTATATGGGAAAGAAAAGGCGCAAACATTTGAATTTGGATTCCCTGCGTTAAAAGATATTTTTCACCAAATAACATTAAAAAAATTAGATCATATAGCTTCGGATGCAGATATAGATAAAGAGAGAAAAGCTTCTGAACAACGTGTAAGAAGAGCAATTTATCAATCGCTGAATCATTTAGCTTCTCTAGGACTAACAGACTTTTCAAATCCGAAATTTGAAAGTTATGCTCCGAAATTTTTTGATTTCACTGTAGTTAGAAAACGGATGACAGAAATGACAAAGGATGAAATAGCAGCCTCTGGCCATATACGAATTAATACGAAAAAATTTATTCAAGTGTTGTATTTTGAGGCGAAACGGTTGATGGAGATAGAGTGAAGAAGATGCTTATAAATAAGCATCTTTTTTGTTGAATCAACATTTTATATTTTCTCGTTGAGCATGTAAAATGTTAAGTAAGAGAAAATGGTTTTACATTAAGGAAGTGTCAAAACAATGAGTTTTACATTAAATAAATCGATTATAAAAGAAGTATGCGGAGAGACCTCTTATAAAAGAGGCGAAGCTTATTATAAAGCAAATAAAGTAATCGTGAATCATTATGATGAAACGAAAGGAATTTGTGAGGCGACGGTAAAAGGGAATGAAGATTTTCATGTTACAGTAGAAAAAGCGAAAAAAGGTGATGTAGTTGCGAGATGTAGTTGTCCTTCATTAGCGTCTTTTCAAACGTACTGTCAACATGTTGCAGCTGTACTAATACAAATAAATTATAACCAGCAAACGGGCGGAATGGCCGAAAATATGAGCGGAAATGATCAATTAACGAGCGGGATGTTTCAGTTGTTTGCAGACAAACCACTGCGGCCAAAAAGTAAACAACACCGCTTTGATACACGTGAAATATTAGAAGTTGCGTTTATATGTTCACCAGTAGCGACGAAAAGTGGTGGGGCCCTTCTTGGAATTCAGTTAAAACTTGCGAAAACATATTTTATAAAGCATATTAGAGAATTTCTTTCTAAAGTGGAGAAAAGAGAGGCTTTTCATTGTTCTAATGAATTTACATACACGCCAGATGTACATAGCTTCAGGAAAGAGACCGATGCGGTTATTCAGCAGCTTATTAAAATGTATCATAATGAAAAAATGTATGAAGATGCGTTAGAAGTACATGCGAAACAAGATGAAAGTATGATATTCATACCGCCAGCTTCGTGGAAAGATATGCTCTCTTCACTTTCTAAAGTAGAGTATGTACAGCTGAAACAAAATGAGCAACTGTTTCATGGCTTGCAAATGTCAAACGGTTTATTGCCATTATATTTTGAGTTTACGAAAGGAAATAATGGTGGGTTCACACTTCATATAGATGGCCTGAATCGTGTTCAAGTTATGGAAATGTATAACAACGCTCTTTACGATGGGAAATTATATGATTTACCTATGGAAGATTGTATGCGGCTTATTGAATTGCAAAAAATGATGAGTCGCTCAAATAGCAATCAGTTTTATATTCCTGAAAGTAAGATGGAACATTTTGTAGCGAAAGTTGTGCCTGGATTAATGAAACTTGGAACGGTACGCATTGATGAAGTAATATCGGATCGTGTTGAAACGCCGTCTTTAAAAGCGAAACTGTATTTAGATCGAGTGAAAAATCGTTTGTTAGCAGGTCTTGAATTCCATTATGGAAACGTCGTGATCAATCCGCTAGAAGAAGACGGGCAACCATCTGTTTTTAATCGTGATGAGAAAAAGGAAAAAGAGATTTTGGACATTATGAGTGAAAGTGCCTTCGCGAAAACAGAAGGCGGTTATTTTATGCATAATGAAGAGGCTGAGTATAACTTTTTATATCATGTCGTTCCAACGTTAAAAGGCTTAGTTGATATTTACGCGACAACAGCAATTAAATTACGCATTCATAAAGGCGATACCGCACCTCTAATTAGAGTGAGAAGAAAAGAAAGAATTGATTGGTTATCATTTCGTTTTGATATAAAAGGAATACCGGAAGCGGAAATTAAAGGTGTGTTAGTGGCTCTTGAAGAGAAACGCAAATATTATCGATTAGCGAATGGTTCTTTATTATCACTAGAGAGCAAAGAGTTTAATGAAATTAATCAGTTTGTAAAAGAATCAGGTATTCGAAAAGAATTTTTACATGGGGAAGAAGTGAATGTTCCGCTTATTCGGAGTGTGAAATGGATGAACGGACTTCACGAAGGTAATGTTTTAAGTTTAGATGATTCTGTGCAAGATTTAGTTGAAAGTATTCAAAACCCGAAAAAATTAAAGTTTACAGTACCACAAACTTTACATGCTGTAATGAGAGAGTATCAAGTATACGGATTCGAGTGGATGAAAACACTTGCCTATTACCGTTTTGGCGGTATTTTAGCAGACGATATGGGACTTGGAAAAACGCTGCAAAGCATTGCTTTTATAGATTCTGTTTTGCCTGAAATTCGAGAGAAGAAGCTGCCTATATTAGTCGTTTCACCGTCCTCTCTCGTTTACAATTGGTTTAGTGAATTGAAAAAATTCGCCCCGCATATTAGAGCGGTTATTGCTGATGGAAATCAAACAGAACGACGAAAAATTTTAAATGACGTAGCGGAATTTGATGTCGTAATTACGTCATATCCGTTACTGAGAAGAGATATAAGATCGTATGCGAGGCCGTTTCATACACTATTTCTTGATGAGGCACAGGCGTTTAAAAATCCTACAACGCAAACTGCAAGAGCAGTGAAAACAATTCAAGCTGAATATCGTTTCGGACTAACGGGAACTCCTGTAGAAAATTCATTAGAAGAGCTATGGTCTATCTTCCACGTCGTATTTCCAGAATTACTACCAGGAAGAAAAGAATTCGGTGATTTAAGGAGAGAAGATATAGCAAAGCGCGTAAAACCTTTCGTATTAAGACGACTAAAAGAAGACGTATTACAGGAGCTTCCGGATAAAATAGAGCACCTACAGTCATCGGAATTATTACCAGATCAAAAGAGACTATATGCTGCTTATTTAGCGAAATTAAGGGAAGAAACGTTAAAACATTTAGACAAAGATACGTTACGTAAAAATAAAATTAGAATTTTAGCTGGCTTAACGAGATTGCGACAAATTTGTAATCATCCCGCTTTATTCGTTGATGATTACAAGGGGAGCTCAGCTAAGTTTGAACAACTGTTAGAGATACTAGAGGAATGTAGAAGTACTGGTAAGAGAATTTTAATTTTTTCTCAATTTACGAAGATGCTGTCCATTATCGGTCGTGAGTTAAATCGTCAAGCGGTTCCATACTTTTATTTAGACGGAAATACACCTTCGCAGGAACGTGTAGAGCTATGTGACCGGTTTAACGAAGGGGAAGGGGATCTATTTCTCATTTCTTTAAAAGCTGGTGGTACAGGTCTTAACTTAACGGGTGCTGATACGGTTATATTGTATGATTTATGGTGGAATCCAGCTGTTGAACAACAAGCAGCAGATAGAGCATATCGAATGGGACAAAAAAATACGGTACAAGTTATTAAGTTAGTGGCCCACGGAACAATTGAGGAAAAAATGCATGAACTGCAAGAAAGTAAGAAAAATTTAATCGCTGAAGTGATTGAGCCAGGAGAAGAGAAATTATCATCAATCACGGAGGAAGAAATACGAGATATTTTAATGATTTAATATAAAGTGAAACTTTAATCAGTGGGTGGGGATGAATCCCTCACCCACTGATTATTAGTTGAACCAATCGGGCTTTAACGGGCAGTTGATCCCGCATCTAACTTCTTTGCTTTCGCTGAATTTTGAGATGGGGTCTTACTGCCCGTTAAAGCGGGATAAAAAGCTATGCTTTCAAATATATGAGAGCATAGCTTTTTTAGTGTAATAATTATAATTTGTTTTGAAGAAAGTAAAGAGATAATACAGAATTTACTTTTTAGTCCCTTTACTTTTATATGGCTTGGCAGCTGCCTTTTTCTTTGCACTTGATTGCCAACGATTCCATCCTTTACTTCCTGTACCTTGTCCTACACCTTTTTTCGGTTTTGCTTTCGTTTTACTCATATGATCACTCCGTTATATAAAAATCTTATTTGATAATAGTCAATGATTTAGAACATACTCTTTATAAATGACTATGATTGCTTTAAGTAAAAATAAACTGCTTGAATGCTATAGTATAACACGAATTTGCACGTAAACTGAAAGGAATTACAAAGAAAATGAAAATAATACGAAATACTGCGGATTCTATATTTCGAACGATTACATTACTTGTTGTGTATATGTTAGTCTCGGTTAGTGAAACGTTTTTTGGATTGACGAGACAGAAAAAGTAAAGATGTTAAATTAGCAACAATCAATAAAGCCGTAAAATAAAGAATTGAAAAATATTTTTAAATTTTTATTGACTTTCTTTATTTTTTGTATAGAATAATCATTAATAAAATGTTTCAGAGATGTGACAACAAAACGACTATGAAAGGACGAGTAGTAGTAGGAAGTAGTCTAAGCGAGTCAGGGGTGGTGTGAGCCTGATACGAAGCCTATTATGAAGAACCTCCTGGAGTTGCTAACCGAAATCCTTTACAGGAAAGTAGACTTAG
The DNA here is from genome assembly GCF_051948935.1 of Bacillus sp. Brlt_9. Classification (NCBI taxonomy): domain Bacteria; kingdom Bacillati; phylum Bacillota; class Bacilli; order Caryophanales; family Bacillaceae; genus Bacillus; species Bacillus sp. Brlt_9. The sequence continues at coordinate 615,077 of NZ_JAYJLO010000001.1, forward strand.
CCGGGAACTTCGCCGTTACAAGAAGAACAGTATCGAGATATTTCATCTCCGTATTGTATAAGTGAGCAACCTCTGTTGCTAATTTGGGTGGTACCGCGGAACCAAAGCCTTTCGTCCCAGTTTTTTGGGAAAGAAGGGCTTTTTTTGTTGGCTTCTTTTCACAACATCCAAACATTTTAGGAGGAAACCACCATGTATCAATCATTAATGACAGTAAGAGAGACTCAAATCGCAATTAAGGAAGTTAAAACATTTTTCGAGGATCAATTAGCAAAACGCCTTGAACTATTCCGCGTATCTGCACCATTATTCGTAACGAAAAAATCAGGATTAAACGATCACCTAAACGGTGTAGAACGTCCAATTGAATTTGATATGTTACATTCAGGAGAAGAATTAGAAATTGTTCATTCACTAGCGAAGTGGAAAAGATTCGCATTACATGAATATGGATATGAAGCTGGTGAAGGTTTATATACAAACATGAACGCGATCCGTCGTGATGAAGAACTTGATGCAACACATTCTATTTACGTTGACCAATGGGATTGGGAAAAAATCGTTCAAAAAGAATGGCGTACTGTAGATTACTTACAAAAAACAGTACAAACAATTTATGGAATATTCAAAGATTTGGAAGACCACTTATTTGAAAAGTATCCGTTCCTTGGAAAGTATTTACCAGAAGAAATTGTTTTCATCACTTCCCAAGAACTAGAAGATAAATATCCAGAATTAACACCGAAAGATCGTGAACACGCAATTGCAAAAGAGCACGGTGCAGTCTTCATTATCGGAATTGGTGATGCACTTCGTTCAGGTGAAAAGCATGATGGGCGCGCAGCTGATTATGATGATTGGAAATTAAACGGTGACATTTTATTCTGGCACCCAGTATTACAATCTTCATTCGAATTATCATCAATGGGAATTCGTGTTGATAGCAAATCACTTGATGAGCAATTAACGAAAACAGGTGAAGACTTCAAACGTGAGTACGATTTCCATAAAGGTATTTTAGAAGACGTACTACCATTAACAATTGGTGGTGGTATCGGACAATCAAGAATGTGCATGTACTTCTTACGTAAAGCACATATTGGTGAAGTTCAATCTTCTGTATGGCCTGACGATTTACGTGAAGCTTGCAAGAAAGAAAACATTCATCTGTTTTAATAGAAGTGAGAGAGGGTAGCTCAAAGAGTTATCCTCTCTTTTTTATGTTGTAAACGAATGGTTTACAGTGAGTTTTACTAATGGTTTCTTTCTTTTTTGGACCCTTTTATGTAATAATTTGTTAAAGGAGGGGACGTTATGAGCTTAGGACAACAACTTAAAAGATTACGAGAGTCACAAGGATTTTCGCAGGAAGATGTTGCTAAAAAGATTGGTATAACGAGGCAAGCGGTATATAAGTGGGAAAATGATAAAAGTTGCCCTGATATTGAAAATTTGATTTTATTGAGTGAAATGTATAATGTCACGCTAGATGAATTAATAAAAGGGTACCAAGGTTTTAAAGAGAAAATACATATTGATGAAGAAGATGAAGATTTTGAGAAAGAGAATGAATTTGGTTTCTACATTGGATTTGGTTTACTAATTGTGAGTGCTTTCGTTGATTATGAAGGAATGCAAGAGATATTATTAGGAATAGCACTATTCATGATGGTTTTTTACTCTGACGTAAAGAAAGTGATTTTGAATGAGTTCAGATCGTTTTTTTAAAGAAAAGATATATATGGTAAGAAGTGAGAAGAGTCAGTTATATTTCCTAGGAAAGAATATAACGAGTAATTGAATTGTTTTATAATAATTTAGGGATATTGATAGTATGTTAAAAAACCGAAACAAGCATAACCACGTTCTAAAGTTAGGACGTGGTTGAAAATTTAAGCTTTATTAAGAAAGAATATCTTTCAAATATTTTTAATTCAGAAAAACATTACTTACTTGTTACCGAGTTCTTCCGCTAAACCGATTAAAATTCCTTCCGTTCCACGAATGTAGCAAAGTCGATATGAGTTCTCGTACTGAACTACTTCGCCAACGAGCTGAGCACCATGCTTAGTAAGTCTCGATACCATTTCATCAATGTCTTCAACGGTGAACATGACGCGCAAATAACCGAGGGCATTTACAGGTGCTGTCCGGTGATCTGCAATAGTAGGTGGGGTAAGAAATCGCGAAAGTTCAATGCGGCTATGGCCATCTGGTGTAACCATCATAGCAATCTCTACGCACTGAGAACCGAGTCCGGTTACGCGACCAGCCCATTCACCTTCGACAGTAGCGCACCCTTCAAGTTTTAATCCAATCTCCTCGAAGAAAGAGATTGCGTTATCAAGAGATTCTACAACGATACTAATATTGTCCATTCTTAGTAATTTGTTGTTTGCCATAGTCTTTGTCTCCTTATATGTATAAATTTATTGTTTAACTCTCCTCATAATTATACTAAAATCTCTTCTAAACAAAAAACACCTTGTCACAGTGTAGGAACATGTGACAAGGTGTTTTCGGGTACAGTGCATAACATCTTGTTAACGAACAAGACTCCGTAAACCCTCTACGATTTAAATATGCGCGAACTTATTATGTTCAAGTAGTTTCAAGAATTTGATACAGTAATTGCTATTCGACAGAATAACTTCGAGTTTTCAACAAAATAGTCTTACCCTGTTTCTATTTATATAGGAAGGAAATAGATTCATATAATTTGTTTTAAGTTTTTACTAGTAGAAATTAACTCATCTGCACTAAAGGCACGATTTTTGCCATAAATGATTGATGCAGCGCCTCAACACCTGTTACTAAATGAAGGCGGTCAATAACGACAGACACTTTAATTTCTGATGTACTTACCATTTTAATATGAATATTTTCTTCTTTTAAAGTAGTGAACATATTCGCAGCAACACCAGGATTAGAGACCATACCAGATCCTACAATGGATACTTTTGCTAAATGATTTTCATATTCTACAGATTCATATTGTAATGTTTCTTGATGTTGTTCTAATACCTCTAATGTTTCTTTTAAATCATTAGAATGGATTGAGAAGGAGAGGTGAACAGTTCCTTCATTTGTAATACTTTGAATGATGATATCTACATTAATATGTGCCGCTGCTAATGTAGAGAAAACTGTTGAAAGTGCACCTTGTTCCAAACCTTTCATTGTGACGCGTGTAATATTATCTTCAAATGCAATACCTTTAACGATTGATTGTTGTTCCATGTTACATTCTCCTTTTACAATTGTTCCATTTTCTTGTTCCATACTTGAGCGAACTTCTAAAATGACATTATGATTTTTAGCAAACTCAACCGCACGCGGGTGTAATACACCAGCACCGAGGTTTGCAAGTTCTAACATTTCGTCATAAGAGATTTCATCTAATTTATAAGCATCTTTTACAACTCGTGGGTCTGTCGTATAGACGCCGGTCACATCTGTGTAAATATCACATTTTTTTGCTTTCAGTGCAGCAGCTAATGCAACAGCAGTTGTATCAGAACCACCGCGGCCAAGCGTTGTAATTTCATGGTTTTCACTAACTCCTTGGAAGCCAGCTACAATAACGATCGTACCTTCAGTAAGATAAGATTGAATTCGATCTGTATGAATGTCAGTAATCCGTGCACTACTATGTACAGATTCTGTCGTAATACCAGCTTGCCATCCTGTTAATGAAATCGCGTTATAACCTTTCGCTTGTAGTGCCATCGTTAATAATGAAATAGTCACTTGTTCTCCTGTAGATAGAAGCATATCCATTTCACGTTTACTCGGATTTTCTGTAATAGCGTTAGCAAGTGCGACAAGTTCATCTGTACTTTTGCCCATTGCTGAAACGACAGAGACGATACTATGCCCTCGTTCATATTCTTCAATAATTAAATTTGCTACATGTTGAATACGCTCAACGCTTCCGACAGAAGTGCCACCAAATTTTTGTACAATCGTTTCCATTACGAATTCCTTCTTTCATCCATTTTTAAGAATAGATTAGGACATATATAAATCCCAATATTCCTGTAGTTACCAGAGAAAAACAAAAAACACCATCTCAAATAAGTGAGGATGGTGCTGTTACAGGAAAAGGGAAACAGAAAACGGAGCTAATAAAAAAACCGCCAAAAAAGGAATATCATAAAAATGATATCTCTTTTTTGTAGATAGCTCTTCATACGTACACGTTTGTACATATGACAGTTCTGTTTCTATTCGAAAACAGCCCCAATTGATAAATGCAGAGAAATTTATCAATTTCGGCAATACTTCCTTTCATCTAATTTCATAGACATCTCTGTGTCTCCATTAGAATAATCATAAGTATCGCAACCTCTATCTCACGTTTTAGGCGAGAGTGTTTGATTTATGAAGTTGTTGGTAACATTTGTTTTATAATAATTTAAATTTTTCGGGGAATCAAGTGTTTTGTATAAATTTTAAAAATTCTTTCTTTTGCAAAAGAAAGTTTGTGAAAAATGTAGCAAAATAAATTCGTTGCATGTACATTAAATTTATAGTGCATTGGAGGTGGAAGTATGAAGAGGAAAAAGCCTATTTATGTTTCGGCAGAAATGAACACAACAATGGAGAAATTATGGGAATACACGCAAGAACCACATATACATACAGAATGGGATGCCCGCTTTACTGAAATTTCGTATTTAGAGAAAAAAGAAGGAGAACCACAGAAGTTTTTATATAAAACAAAAATTGGATTTGGACTTGAAATAGCTGGAGAAGGGGAATCGATAGGTGAAATAAGAAAAGAAACGGGAGAACGTATTTCTTCTTTAAAATTTTGGACGGATAATAAATTATCTCTTATTCAAACAGGGCGTGGTTATTGGAAGTATACCCCTCGTAAAGAACACATTCATTTTGAGACGCAATATGATTATGATACGAGGTTTGGTCGTATAGGGAATATAATAGATTTCTATATGTTTCGGCCGTTATTAGGCTGGGCGACTGCTTGGAGCTTTGATGCATTAAAATTATGGTTAGAGAAGGGACTTCACCCTAGGTTACTAATTAGAAGAACAATGACATATTGGCTCGTATGTTTTTTATTTGCCTTTGTATGGATGTATCAAGGGATAGTGCCAAAATTAGTATTTACTCATTCAGAAGAAGTAAAAATGCTATCGGTGATGATTGGTTCAACGGAACATAGTATTTTTGTACTTAAAATAATTGGATTACTAGAAATTATTTTTGGTGTCCTATGGCTGTTGCCATTTCAAAAGCGAAAAGTATTTGTCGTACATATTTTTATGTTAATAGCCTTAACAATAGCGGCAGGATTTACGAATGTCGCAAGCCTTACAGAACCGTTTAATCCAATTACATTAAACGTTCTACTCATGGGGTTATCGATTGCCGGTTATATAAATAGCATGAATTTGCCAAGTGCAAAAAATTGCAGGAGGAAGAGAAAGGGATAATGTATGGCTAATTTGTATGAAAGACTATTAGGGGATTCTTATAAAAATCTTCATCCGAAATTACAGAAACGCTATGAAATTACGGAAGAAAATAGCTTTACTGGAGAAGGAAAGATGGATGAGATTTATGGAGGTTCTTTTTTTGTAAAATTAATATTAAAAATTGCATCGAAGTTCCGTATATTTTTCTCTGAGCGGGGGAAGGAAGTGCCATTTACAATACATAATACGGCTGAGCGGGATGAACATGGACATGAACTTGTGCGGTGGAATCGTACTTTTTATTTTCACAATAAAAAAAGATATTTTAATGCCGTTATGCAGTTGGATGAAGAGAATAATGAAATTGTAGATTATTTTGGTGAACCGCACTTACTTGTATCTACATTAAATTTTCATATTGATGAGGTGGGGGCAATGCATATTTCTTCAAAGAAACAATGGTTTTACATGTTCGGAAGGAAAGTCCCGTTACCTAGATTTTTATACGGGGAGGCCACCATTGTAGAAAGTTATGATGAAACAAGGCAATGCTTTCGAATTCATGTACAAGTACGAAATCCGTTAATTGGTTCATTATTTTCATATAAGGGAACATTTGTGGAAAGGAAATAAATGAAATGAAAAATATAATAGTTGGGCTTGCTTGTTATATTATTTTTCTAATATGCGAGTGGTCAAATATAAACCCAGTGGAAGCAATTATTTTATTATCTATTTTGTTATTTATACCGATGTCATTTTGTATCATTGATAAGAAAACAAGAAATGGATCATATGTATTTTTTTATAAATTTGTATCGTTTTTATATCCAATCGCAGCAATGAGTGCAATGTTAGCTTTCGTTACAAACCACTATTTTTTTGCGTTACTTTGGTTTGTATATACAGGGATTGTTGCATTATTTGGTGTGAGTAGATTACTAGAAAGAGGATGGAAACCGCTAGAAGAGACAGCTATCGATAGTGCGTTTATATATTTGTTTTTAGGTGGTTTTTGGTTTTTTGCTTCTGTAGCAAAACTCTCCATTATGCACTTTAGTTCCGACATCGTGTTGCTTACTGCTGCACACTTTCATTATTCGGCATTTCTATTGCCATTATCAGCTGGCTTAATTGGGAGAAAAAGAGAAAAGAGAAGTAAAGTATATGATGCTATTATGTTTGTCATCGTCATTTCACCTATGACAGTTGCGATCGGGATTACATACTCAAGAGTATTTGAATTTTTTGCTGTGTTCCTATATTTATGTGCGATTTATAGTTATGGTATTTATGTTTGGCGCGCGAAATTTAATGCTATTAGTGCAAAGATTCTCCTAATTATATCGTCTAGCACACTCATGGTAACAATTATGTTTTCACTTATATATTCGTATGGGAATTTGAAACATGTAATGACGATTACAATTGCTCAAATGGTTTGGATTCACGGTGTTGTCAATGGAATTGGAGTAGCGTTACCAGCATTTGTCGGCTGGATGATTGAAAATAGTGCCCCGAATTATAAATATTACGGGAAACCAATGAGCGGGTTAAGAGGAAATGCGACAGTTGGTGAAGCATTTTTACATAACAGAAATTTAATAGATAGCAAAGAATACAAAGGTTTAGTTGATAATATGAATGATTTTCATAGTGAGGCATTTGACGTGACGAAGATTCCTTTAAGTATTGTTCACTTTTATGAAAATACAAAAGAGTATGAGTTACAATCACATATTAAATGGAATCGCTGGTTCCGCCCGGTAGCATTTTGCTATGAGAAAATGAGTAAACGTGTAGGGCAAATACATTTAGGAATGGGCGGCAAGTGGGAAACGATGCACGGCTCTATCATCGGGATAATAGATGAGAAGGATGGAAGAGAGAATGTAAGGGCTTGGCTAAGAAAAAATGAAGCAGAAGAATCTATTTTTGTAGCTCTTTACTCAAAACATACATATGAGAACGAGACATACATGAATATTGCATTACCTTTACCATATTCGAATATGACAGGGATTTTGAAAGTATGTAATAAGGGTAATGATTTAATCATTACTAGTAAGCTGAGAAGAAATGGTAAGGGAGATGAGGGGATTTATTTACATACTCGTTTCTTTACAATACGTTTACCGTTAGCAGAAACTTTTATTATTAAAGAGAACAAGGATCAAATATTAGTAGCAAAACATAGAATGTGGATATTTGGGGTTAAGTTTTTAGAAATTGAGTATGAGATTAAGAAAATAGAGGGGAAGTAAGAAAAGCTTGGAGAGATCCCAAGCTTTTCTACGTATGCGTAATGGTCATAGCAACTTGTTTATCTAAGTCGCGGTCCCAAACACGTTGAATTTCAAACGTACCTTTTTCAAAAAATAATGGGAATCTCTCTTTAAACCAATTTTGCATAGGAAGATTTAATGCTGTATCGATTGGTACCCATAATAATTCGCCCTCTGGAGGATTCATAAGAAGTTCGCCTTCAAATGAGTCTGTCCAATAATTAAATACCATATATCGAACATTTTCTTTCGGATTTACGTATTCATCTAATCCCTTAAAAGTTAAGTTTGAAACAAGTAATCCAGTTTCTTCTTTTACTTCTCGTTTAGCAGCTTGAACGATACTTTCTGGGAAATCTACTTTTCCGCCAGGAGCGATGTGGCCAGGGAAGCCTAGATGATCGGGGCGCTGTATTAGCAATACTTCGTTATTCCGCTGAATCATACACATCGTGTAAATACGGTGTTCTATATTTTTCCAATTGTTGCTCATGTGAATCTCTCCCTTATAAAACCTTATAGTTTTTAACTAGCGTTATATATGACAAAAAATACAATAATAATACAAAATTATACAAATTGCAATTGACTATTACTAATTTTCAGAACTATAATTAGTCTGTTACATAAATACATTGTACTTGAGAGGGGAATATATTCTATGAAAAATAGAATAATCGCAGCAGGAGTAATCGCAGCTAGCATATTATCTTATTCATCTAGTAGTTTCGCACAAACAAAAATGTTTCCAGATGTTCCAGCAGGGGATTGGGCAGAAACTTCTATTAACTACTTAGCAGAAAGAGGCGCAGTTACAGGTAACGAAAAAGGAATGTTCGAGCCTGGAAAAGAAATCACTCGTGCAGAAGCAGCTACAATGATGGCTAAAATTTTAAACTTACCAATCGATAAAAACGCTAAACCATCTTACGCGGATTCTCAAAAACATTGGGCTACTCCAATCATTGCAGCTGTAGAAAAAGCTGGCGTTGTTAAAGGAACAGGCAATGGATTTGAGCCAGACGGAAAAATCGACCGTGTTTCAATGGCATCTCTTCTTGTAGAAGCTTACAAATTAGAGTCTAAAGTAAGCGGTACTCCAGCAACTAAATTCAAAGATTTAGAAACATTAAACTGGGGTAAAGAAAAAGCTAACATTCTAGTTGAATTAGGGATTTCTGTTGGGACTGGTGACAAATGGGAGCCGAAAAAAATTCTAACTAAAGCAGAAGCAGCGCAGTTTATTGCAAAGACGGACTCGCTTAAAATAGGTAACCCTTTAGTAGAACAGGTAATCATTATTGATCCTGGCCATGGAGGAACAGATCCTGGGAAGGCAACGCAAGGATTACATGAAAGTGATATTGTATTAGATACATCTAAAAGATTACAAAGTTTACTAGAGAAAAATACTCCATTTCGTGCAATGTTAACGCGTGAAACAGATATTCGTCTTGGTGAAAACCAAGGAGAAGACCTTAAAAATCGTGTAGATTTCGCGAAAGAACATAATGGAGATGTTTTTGTAAGTATCCATGCAAATGCTTCTCAAAAACATGATGGACATGGAACAGAAACTTTTTATTATAAAGGATCTGAAAAGAAAGAATTAACTGAGCGTGAAAAAGATAGTTATATGTTAGCCAATAAAATACAAAAGAGATTAGTTAAAGCTCTAGATACAAGAGATCGTGGTGTGAAACCAGAAGACTTTTATGTACTAAGAGAAAATGAGATGCCTGCAGTATTAACTGAACTAGCATTCTTAGATAACAGCGCGGATTATGAGAAGTTAGCTTCAGAATCTGGAAGACAAATAGCTGCTGAGGCAATTTATGCGGGTATTTTAGATTATTATGAGTGGAAAGGTTTTGATGTTTCAAAATCTCGTTTAACAAAATAACAATATTGATTGCTAGGCCCATCGTCTATATAGAGATGGGCTTTTTATGTAAGTTTTTGTAATTTTATATCAGGATAAAAAGATATATCGTATTATACTAATTATGAATAAAATAATGGTAGATTAGTTTATTTTTATCACGTATACTTTTACTGTTGACTAATTAAGAGTTTGTTAGTTTAATAGGGAAAATTATACGATAAAGGGAGGCAAGTTAACACGGGACAAGCATATACATAACGTGTTAAAAAAATTATGAAAAAAGTTATTTCTAATGTGTTAGCAGTGACAGTCGCACTTCAAGTAGTGATGGCTCCAGCAACTTCGTTTGCATCTACAAAAGAATTTCCAGACGTTCCGAAAGATCATTGGGCACTTGAAGCGATTACTGATTTAACGTCAAAAGGGGTTATTGCAGGTTACGATAATGGTAAATTTGGCTTCGGAGATGTTGTAACTCGTGAGCAAGTAGCAGCATTAATGTATCGCGCATTAAAACCAGAAGCAAAAACCGATTATAAAAATCCATACTCTGATATTAGTGCAGGAACGACGATGTTCCAAAAAGAAATTTTGGCATTAACAGATATGGGGATTTTTGTAGGTGATGGTAAAGGAACATTTAGACCGAAAGAATCGTTAACTCGTGCTGAGATGTCTGTTATTTTGCAAAAAGCATTTAAACTAGAAGTAAAAGCACCCCATACATTTAATGATATAGATGCAACACATTGGTGGGCAAAAGAAGCAATTAGTGCATTGCAATCCAACGGTGTAGCAGCAGGGAATAACCTTGGAGGATTTGATCCATCAGGTGTATTAACACGTGAAAGCTATGCACAACTATTATATAAAGCGATGCAAATTAAAAAGGATGTTCCTGTTGAACAGCCTTCATATATTAATCTAGATGTGACATTACCATCTAACATAACGGCACAAGAGATTGATAATTTTATTAAAGAATGGCATCCTGACAGTCCGCTTATTGGAACGGGTAAAGATTTTATTCAAGCACAAAATGAGTATGGTGTGAGCGCATTATACTTAGCTGCACATGCAATCTTAGAATCTGGTTACGGGAAATCAGAAATTGCATATCGTAAACATAATTTATTTGGCTTAAAGGCATTTGATTGGGATCCATTTGCATATGCAAAATATTTACCATCGTACGGGCAAAGTATTTCATACAATGCTGATTATGTAAGAAAGAATTACTTAGAAGAAGGCGCTCCTCATTTCAATGGTTACACATTACCTGCTATGAATGTTAAGTATGCAACAGATAAAGCATGGGCTGGAAAAATCGCTAATATTATGGAACGTATTAAGCCTTTCAATAACAAAGATTATCAAAATGTAAAACGATTAGCGAAAAATCCTAATACATTAAATGTAAATGCACTAGGCGAAGCGATTCCATATAAAGATTATACAAAAGATGCAAAAGCTACAGTTCAATCGGTAGGATCTTACTACCAAGTTCCATTCCCGTTTAACAATCCAATTAAGAGTGTACCAAATGTTACACAAAATGAAGTTGGAAAATTAGAAAATGGTACGAAAGTAAATGTATATCGTGAAGATCCAAACGGCTGGGTAGAATTTTCACTTGAAAATACTCAAGAAAAGTATTGGACATTGAAGAAGAACTTAAAATTATAGACAAAAAAGGTGTTTTCATTTATGAAAACACCTTTTTATTTATATTCAATATGTAATATTGGTAGAGGTATTATGAGTTTCAATTTTATCCCGCGTTAACGGACAGTAAAACTCCCACCTCAAAATTCAGTTGGAGCAAAGAAGTTAGGTGGGAGATCAACTGTCCGTAAACGTCCGATTGGTTCAACTAATAATCAGTGGGGGATGAACAAAACCCCCACTGATTAAAGTTTCACTTTATATTTTTACCAATAATTTAACAGTTTCATATATAATTAAAGGTATTGAAAAATGAATTTTCTGCATTTTATTTGGTGTTAATTTAATTTGAAAAGAGGAGAGAGGTATGCAAGGAGAAATACGAACAGAGAAAAATGTAAGTTATGTCGGTAAATTGTTATTACCCGTTAAAACGTCCCCACATTTTAAATTTTTATGGATTGGGCAATTACTTTCGACTTTAGGTAGTTCGATAACGATGGTTATTTTGCCAGTCGTTGTGTATTCATTGACTGGTTCAACAGTTGTAATGGGAATGACTATGGCAATGTATATGCTTCCTAATATTCTTGCGTTACCGTTTGCTGGATTAGTCGTAGATCGAATTGATCGGGTGAAATTAATGTTATTTACAGATATAATACGCTGCATATTAATGCTATTACTTGCAACACTTATAGTTATGGACGTTTTAACAATTCCACTTCTATATGTACTCGTAGCATTATATGGGCTTATGGAAGGGATATTTCAGCCGGCGTATGCGGCTGTAAGAGCGAAAGTATTTGTACCGGAAATTCGAAATGCGGCTAATGCATTAACACAAATGAGTAATCAAGGTATACGACTAATCGGGCCGGCTCTTGGAGGATTGATCGTTTCAGTTGCATCTGCTGGAATAGGATTTGGATTGGATGCAGTAACGTATTTGTTATCATTTTTATGTTTATTATTTTTAAGAGAAATAAAGTTTAAAAAAGTAAAATCCATTGAAAAGAGTAAGATTGATTACAAACAAGAGTTTATGGAAGGTGTTTTAGTTTTGAAAAGTCATCCGTGGCTATGGATTACAATTTTAGTCTTTTCTTTCATAAATATTTGTTATGCAGGGATTATCGTTGTATTAATTCCATGGTTATTTAATGTTCATCATCATTTTGAAGCATACGTGTATGGATTAGGAATGGCATCTTCTGGTGTTGGAGCTGTAATTGCTGCACTCATTTTTGGGGGCAAGGAGCAATGGCACAAGCGAGGGTTACTTGCATATGGTGGTGTGTTAATAAGTGGAATAGCACTTTTAACTATGCCTTTCGTTTCTTGGACACCTGCCTTAATAGTGTTAATGGCAATTGAGGGGTTCGGTATGATGATATTTGGGCTCATTTGGGAAACAAGTTTACAAGAGCTTGTACCAGAAGAAGCATTCGGAAGAGTGGCAAGCCTTGATATGTTAGGCTCATTTGCTTTATTGCCACTAGGTTATGTAGTTGTAGGATGGCTAGCTACTGTCATAGGTGGCGAGATAACGATTATAACATTAGCTATTTTAGTACTTGTAACAATTGGAGTAGCATTATGTGTACCGAGTATTCGACGATTTGATTAATGATATAAGGGAAAGGAGAATAACTTATATGATTATAGAAAACTTGAACGATATAGTAGCAAAGGAATTGGACAGCCAATACAATTTGCAGGAAAAGATCTTTGAAGCAAAAAATTTCACAGTTTATATTGCTACCCATAGAGAAAATACGTTAACGTATAATTCACTAGTATTAATAAAACATCTTTGTAGCAAAAAGCCTTCCATACATATTTGGCATAAGAAAATTAGCATGGAAGCAAAGGAATGTGAAATCGCAAAAGAAGTAACAGAAGCAATTCAATCTGGTTTTGTAAATAAAGAGTAAGCCCTACGCAAATTAGGGCTTACTCTTCATTAAACACAAATGTTTGCTTCATTTGTTTCCCTTCATTTACCGGATGCCCGTTGTAAGAGAAATTGTTTTCTTCCCAAGTAATGACGACTTTGAAATTATGGCTGTTAAAGTCTAAAGGGAATACGATGTAGTCAAAGCTTGTCTGACTTTTTGAAACGTTGTTATGTAATGTAGTAGGATTAAAAGTAGTTTTAGAGGTAGGAGTGTTATCAACGATTTCTACAGCTACATTTGATACATCATTACCGATGTTTTTTACGAGTAAACGATATGTATCGTATAAATTCTGTTTTGGCTGTACTACTTGTTTGTTTGCGTTATAAGATTTATCAATTTCGATATACCACTGTTTTGACTTTGATTCGATAGGTAGTGATTGAAATGTGTATGCACTAGCTTGTATTGGTAGTGCTAAACAGACTAGTGCAAAGAGAGTAAATATTTTTCGTTTCATTTTAGAGAGCTCCCATTCTGTAACGGATTTATTAATTATTATCTTCTCTTTATGTGAGTATATACCATAAAATGTAGGGGGCTGTTATGAATGGCGGGCTAGGAATGTGTATTTTTTCGCAACTATTATTTTTGTATATATTTATTTCTGGAGTGCTATTAGAATTGAATCCTTGGTATGCAGTAGTTGTGTATATAAGTATTGCTGTACTAAGCCTTATCATTGGAATAGATTTAATAAGGAAAACCATATATCGTTTCTTTGATTCCAGCAATCTTTATGACGCTCATGACGGTAGTGTATATTTTAAATGCAAAAATTGGTTTTAACATTCCGCTAAACACATCTTATATTGTAGGTACAGTTATTACGGTTATATTAACTGCTGTATTCTTTATAAAAGCTGTGTAGAGATTTTTCTACACAGCTTTTTCTAATGTGAAAAAATTCCCAATAATATGTTAAAATAACATTGTCATACAACAAGGGGGATTTGTTTTATGGGAAATGGATATCTTGCTAAAGTAGATGTAACGAAAAGAATTGAATCAAAATCTAAGTACAATAAGAAACTTGAAAAATATCAAAGACGCTTATTAGCGTTGCAGCAAATTTTGAAAGAAGAAAAAATCGCAGTTATGCTTGTTATGGAAGGCTGGGATGCGGCTGGAAAAGGTGGAGCGATTAAACGAGTGACAGAACACCTTGATCCGCGTGGGTTTCAAGTAAATCCAATTGGAGCACCAGCACCTCATGAGAAACGGTACCATTACTTACAACGTTTCTGGCGTAAACTTCCTCAATACGGACAAATCACCATTTTTGATCGCTCATGGTATGGCCGTGTGTTAGTTGAGCGTGTTGAAGGTTTTGCTACAAAGGAAGAGTGGACGAGAGCGTATGATGAGATCAATGATTTTGAAAAACTATTAACAGATGATCATTATATAATCGGGAAGTTCTTCTACCATATTAGTAAAGAAGAACAATTAAAGAGGTTTAAAGGTAGAGAGAACAATCCTTTGAAAAGATGGAAAATAACAGATGAAGATTGGCGTAATCGTGAAAAATGGGATGAGTATGTTGAAGCGATGGAAGACATGTTTGAAAAAACGAATAAGCCAAATGCAAAATGGCAAATTATCGCGAGTAACGATAAATTATACGCTCGATTGAAAACGTTGAAAGTGATTATTTCGTTAATTGAGGATTATTTTGTAGAGCATGGTATAGAATTGCCTTCTTATTATTATGAAATGAAAGAAGGTAAGGCAGAAGGATTTGAAGAGAATCAAGATGTAGTTGTAGAATAGTACAAGGTTTGTATAGGAAATATAAAGTAGAGTCACCCTGTAATTTTGGGAACCCCTCGGTAATGGGAAAATGTAAACCGTGGGGTTCTTTACATGTATAAATAAATTTCAGCATTTTAAATTTGGGGATTTTGCTGTTCTATAGTACATTAACAAAGGGGCTTAATTTCAAAAGGAGGGTGAGGAAATGCTAGATAAAGCGAGTGCTTTAATAAGCAATCGTATGTATACAGAAGATGAGCAACAAAAATTATACAAAAGAACATTAATAATCGTAAGCATTTCACAAATGTTCGGCGGAGCAGGGTTAGCTGCTGGAATTACAGTAGGTGCACTTCTTGCGCAGCAAATGCTTGGAACAGATGCATTTGCAGGATTACCAGCTGCTATGTTTACAATGGGATCTGCGGTAGCAGCTTTCTTTGTTGGGAAGTTATCGCAAAAGTATGGTCGCCGCATAGGGCTTGCAGGAGGTTTTATAGTAGGCGGGCTAGGGGCTATTGGAGTTGTGATGGCAGCTGTAACAAATAGTATTATTCTTTTACTAGTTTCTTTACTTATATATGGAGCAGGCACAGCTACGAATTTACAAGCACGTTATGCTGGAACGGATTTAGCGAATAAGAAGCAAAGAGCAACAGCTATTAGTATCACTATGGTAATGACGACTTTTGGTGCAGTCGCTGGTCCGAATTTAGTAGGTGTAATGGGAAGGTTTGCTCATTCAATTGGAATTCCTGAACTTGCTGGTCCGTTCATATTATCAGCAGTGGCGTTTATACTGGCGGGTCTTGTCCTTTTTGTTATGCTACGTCCAGATCCGTTACTTATTGCTAATATGATAGAAACATATAAACAAGAGCATACATATAAAGGGCAACCAGTAACAGAGGAAGCGAAAGAAAACAAAAGAGGCATTACGGTTGGAGCTATCGTAATGATACTTACACAAATCGTGATGGTTGCGATTATGACAATGACGCCAGTTCATATGGGACACCACGGTCACGCTTTAAGTGCAGTAGGTCTTGTAATTGGTTTTCATGTAGGTGCAATGTATCTTCCATCTCTCGTTACAGGAATGTTAATTGATAAAATTGGAAGAACTACGATGAGTATAGCTGGCGGAGTAATTTTACTAGCAGCAGGTGTTATAGCTGCAATCGCACCGAGTGATTCTTTAATACTATTAATTGTTGCTTTGTCTTTACTTGGATTAGGATGGAACCTCGGTTTAATAAGTGGTACTGCTCAAATTGTTGATGCAACTATACCTTCCACACGTGCAAAAACACAAGGGAAAATAGATGTATTTATTGCGCTAGCTGGAGCTTCAGGCGGAGCCATGTCAGGTATGGTAGTAGCGAATTCAAGTTATGCGGCATTGTCATTAGCTGGAGGAGTGTTAGCTTTCATGCTCATTCCTGTTGTGATATGGTCTCGGACAGGTAAATAAAATTAAAATCAAAGAAGCTGCGTTCAAAGGGAGGTAATCCATCTTTGAATGCAGCTTCTTTTGAAGTGAAGAAAATTTGGAAAGGGACAAACTCTTCGCAAGTTATTATATATACAAGTTTTAATAGCTGTACATTTCCTTTTGCGGAGGGAGGAGAGTATTTGGTTTTTTCTTCTTATAGAGGAGAAGAAAAGTTAGAGACATCTATGTGTAGTGGAACGAAGAAAGTCGATTTAAAAGGTGACATGGTGAACGGTTTTAGTTGGTGGCAAGTTGTTACTCTTTCTATAGGCCTGTTACTGATAGTAGCTCTTGTGATTTTTATTGTAAGAAGAACGCGCAAAAAATGACGATTAAAGTAAATATATAAAGATTTTCTTTCTGTTTCTATAGGTGGTTTAATCTTGTGAAAGCGAATTACTTATGCTACACTTTATGTAACTTAAAATGAACGGAGGGGCTTCCTTTGATCTTAATCAGATTACGTCTCAATACTTTGTGCCAATAATTGAATAGCGCTCAAAGGCTCTGTCTGTGTACAGAGTGAACGGGATTGGTCTGCCTATTTTAAAGGAACCCTTTATGAAGCTTATATGTGAAAAAGAGGGAGGGACGAATACGCCCTCTTTTTGTTTTGCCTTTATTAATAGAATGGGATCGTATAGGTGAACACTTATTGTGGATACGTATATGATCTTGGGACTTAATGACTATGAGATAGGATGAAAGTATAGCTTTCTTCTATTTTTTTGGTGAACCCTTATCCGTTTACGAAAACACAGGCAGTGACCTGTGTTTTTTATTTTACGTAATCGAAATGGAGGAATAAATATATGGAAGAATTATTACAAAGAGCTGTTTTAGTTGGAGTAAATTTAGGTAATGAAGATGACTTTGCGTATTCGATGGAAGAGTTAACAAATCTTGCAGAAGCTTGTGATGTAGAGGTAATTGGGCAAGTGACGCAAAATTTACAACGAGTAAATCCGTCACATTATATTGGAAAAGGAAAGATTGAAGAAGTAGCAGCGTATGTAAATGAAGTAGATGCGAATATGGTAATCTTTAATGACGAATTATCCCCTTCACAAATTCGAAATTTAGAAGCGGATTTAGATTGTAAAGTAATCGACCGTACCATATTAATTTTAGATATTTTTGCGCAACGTGCGAAAACGAAAGAAGCACAGCTGCAAGTAGAGGTGGCCCATCTTCAGTATATGATGCCTCGTTTAATTGGTCTTCGTGAATCATTAGGAAGACAGAGCGGCGGAGTTGGTACGAAAAATAAAGGTGTCGGTGAGAAGAAATTAGAGTTAGATCGTCGTAAAATTGAAGAACAGATTTCAGTTTTAAATAAAGATTTAGAAGCTCTTGTTGCCCAGCGTCAAACGCAGCGAAAGCAGCGTAAGAAAAATGAAGTACCAGTTGTAGCTTTAGTCGGTTATACGAACGCAGGAAAGTCAACGACGATGAATGCGATGCTTGAAATTTACAATGGTACCGAAGAAAAACAAGTATTCGAAAAAGATATGTTATTCGCGACGTTAGAAACATCTGTACGAAATATTGATTTGCCAGATAACAAATCATTCTTATTAACAGATACAGTTGGATTTGTAAGCAAATTACCGCATCACCTCGTGAAAGCATTCCGTTCAACGTTAG
This sequence comes from Bacillus sp. Brlt_9, assembly GCF_051948935.1. Taxonomy (NCBI): domain Bacteria; kingdom Bacillati; phylum Bacillota; class Bacilli; order Caryophanales; family Bacillaceae; genus Bacillus; species Bacillus sp. Brlt_9. The sequence goes on from NZ_JAYJLO010000001.1 coordinate 633,214, forward strand.
AAGAAGTAGCAGAAGCGGACCTACTTATTCACGTTGTAGATTATGCAAATCCAAATTATGAACAGTTAATTGATATTACAAATGAAACGCTAAAGAAAATTGGAGTAGAAAATATCCCGACGATTTATGCTTATAACAAATCAGATATGGTAGATGTTGAAATTCCGAAAGTACAAGAAGATTGCGTTTATTTATCAGCGAAGAAACATGTTGGGATAGAAGATCTTGTCGAAATGATTCGTTCACACATTTATAAAGAGTATACGAAGTGTGAAATGTTAATTCCGTATGATCAAGGACAGGTAGTTTCTTATTTTAATACTCATGCGCATGTTTTATCTACAAGTTATGAAAACGAAGGTACGAAACTAGAAGTAGAATGTAAGACGAGTGACTACGAAAAGTATAAGCGTTTTGCAATTTAATAAAAAAGGCGATCCTAATATATGTTAGGATCGCCTTTTTCTTATTCTGTAATAGAGGCCCACTTATAAGAATAAATTCCTGCAAATGGACGAATGACAACATCTTTTACTGTTGGACGTTCTAAATATACAAGTCCTGATTGGAAGATTGGAGCGATAGCTGCATCATCTTCAAGTAAGATTTTCTCAGCATCTTGGAACGCTTTCCAACGTGCTGGTAAGTCAGTTACTAAAGTAGAGCTAGTTTTTTCAATTAATTCGTCGTATTGTTTGTTTGAATAACTCATCTTATTAAACGGTCCGTCAGTGACAAACATATTTAAAAATGTTGTAGGATCAGGATAATCTGGTCCCCATGTAGAAAGTGAAATTTCATAGTCACCATTTCCTTCACGATCTAAAAATGCTTTTACTGGAAGGGGCTGTAATGTGATTTTTAAGCCAGGTAAGTTTTTCTCCAGTTCACCTTTTAAAAACTCACTAATTTTTTTATCGTTAGATTCATCAGTTGTTATGATTGAAAGAGAAGCATTTTGTAAGTTTGTTTCTTTTTTCGCAGTTTCCCATAGTGTTTTAGCTTCTTTCACATTTGTTTCTACTTTTACATTACTTGTACTGCGAAAATCTTTATTGTCAGGTCCTTTTACGAATCCTTTTGGAACGAATGCATTTGCAGGTATAGAACCATTGTTTAAAATCGTTGTTGCGATTCCTTGTTTATCAAAAGCAAGCGAAATAGCTTTACGAGCATTTTTGTTTGCTAACAAAGGGTTCTTTTGACTAAATCGGAAAAACGTCACAGAAGGACGTTCCATCTTCTTTAAGCTCGGATCTTTTTGATATTTATCAACAAACTCTGAATTAATCGTAATTCGGTCTACTTGTTTACTTTCAAATAAATTAACAGCTGTTGAAGTATCTTTTATGATATTTACATTAATTTCATTTAATTTCACATTTTTATTATCCCAGTAGTTCGGGTTTTTTGTCATTTTATAACTTGTATCATGTTTCCATTCACTTAATTGGAACGGCCCGTTATACACTACATTTGCAGCTTCAAGTCCGTAATTTTTCCCTTGTGCTTCTACAACCTTTTTGTTTTGAGGATAAAATGTTGCAAATCCCATTAAACCTAAAAAGTATGGAACAGGGTGTTCTAACTGTACTTCTAATGTTTTATCGTCAATTGCTTTTACACCAAATGAGTCAATTGGCAATTCTTTTTTATTTATTTTTTCTGCGTTTTTAATATCGAACATAATATGTGCGTATTCAGAAGCAGTTTCTGGATTTACGGCACGTTTCCATGCATATTCAAAATCATGAGCAGTTACTGGATCGCCATTTGACCATTTTGAATCGTGTAATGTAAATGTATATGTTTTTCCGTCTTCGCTCAGTTTGTATGATTCAGCGGCTGCAGGAACAGGTTTATTGTCAGGCCCAGGCATATATAATCCTTCCATTACGTTGTTTAAAGCAGCGTAAGAAAACCCATCGGTTGCGATAGATGAATCAAGTGTAGAAATTTCCCCAGCTTCTACAATGTTTAATACTTGTTTTGAAGATTCTTTTTTCTTTTCTCCAGTAGTTGTTGCCTCTTGTTTTTGACCACATGCTGTTAAAAACATAGATAATGTGATTGAGAGTGCAACGATTCCTTTTGTTTTTTTCTTCATAGTTGTCATCCTTTCCTTCATCTCTGCCTTAGTATAAAAGAAAATATAGAAAATTTCTATAAATAAATCCGATAAAACATATAGAGAAAATATATTATGTGAAAAGTGATATTTCTGGAAAAAGAAATGAAACCAGTATAGAATAGAAATGTTTCAAAAGTCAGAATTTATTACACCTACTGTAATAAATATATATTTTGTACAGAAAGGAGAGATTCACATATGCAGGCAGTTTCGCAAAAAAACACAGTAGAAACACCGACAATATATCGAATATTATTTGCGATTAGTTTCGGTCATTTTTTAAATGATTCGATGCAAGCAGTTGTGCCCGCGTTGTTTCCTATTTTGGAAAAAACGATGAATTTATCCTATATGCAAGTAGGGTGGATTGCGTTTGCGTTAAATATGACATCATCGATTATGCAACCGGTTTTTGGTATGTATTCGGATAAGAAACCGTCACCATTTTTATTACCGCTCGGAATGTTTTCGAGTATGCTTGGGATGATTGGACTTGCTTTTGCACCGAACTTTATTATTGTTATTATTTCTGTTTTATTTATCGGATTGGGTTCCGCAGTCTTTCATCCAGAAGGGGCTCGAGTTGCTTATATGGCAGCTGGTGCAAAGCGAGGTTTAGCGCAAGCAATTTATCAAGTGGGAGGAAATACAGGGAATTCTCTAGCTCCTATTTTTACAGCATTAATTTTCGTGCCGCTCGGCCAAATTGGTTCTTTAGGTTTTACAGCCTTTGCAGCGGTAGGAATAGTGCTATTAATTTTCGTATCAAATTGGTATAGGAATGAATTAGCGACTGGCGCTGTGAGAAGAAAAAAGAGGGCTGCGCTTGAGGCGGAAAATGCAATTGTAAGTTCACACATTAAATTTGTTATTTTACTTCTTGTTTTTCTTACTTTTGTACGATCTTGGTACGGTGCTGGTATCGGGAACTTCTATCAATTTTATTTAATTGAGCATTACGGTTTATCGATAAAAAATGCACAGTATTTCGTATTCGCATTTATGATTGCTGGTGTATTAGGAACTTTCTTCGGTGGACCGTTAGCAGATCGATTTGGAAAGAAAACAATTATTGTATTTTCAATGCTAGGTTCAGCACCGCTTGCACTTTTATTACCTCACGTTTCGCTCGTATGGGTCGTACCGCTATTTTTATGTATCGGTTTTATTAGTTCAAGTAGCTTTAGTGTAATTGTTGTTTATGCGCAAGAACTTGTACCGGGAAAAGTAGGGATGGTATCTGGATTAATTGTAGGGCTTGCGTTTGGACTCGGAGCTTTAGGATCTGTAGTCCTAGGGAAATTGGCTGATATATATAGTCTACAATTCATTATGTTACTATGTAGTTGTCTACCATTAATTGGACTTACTTCTTGGTTATTACCAAGTGATAAGAAAACGATAGAATAGGGGATGCGCCATGAAATTATGTGAAAACGTAACAGAATTAATAGGAGATACACCTGTCGTCCGATTATCTAAATTTATTCCAGAAGACGCAGCGGATGTATATGTAAAACTAGAAATGTTTAATCCATCGCGCAGTGTGAAAGACCGTGCTGCCTATAATTTACTTCACGTTGCAGAAGAGAATGGTCTCATTAAGCCAGGAGATACAATTATTGAGCCAACAAGTGGTAATACAGGAATAGGTTTAGCGATGAATGCAGCTGCGAAAGGGTATAAAGCGATTTTAATTATGCCAGACAATATGTCAAAAGAGCGTATAAATTTATTGAAAGCATACGGAGCGGAAGTAGTGTTAACACCGGCAGAACAAAGAATGCCAGGAGCAATTGCGAAGGCGTTAGAACTGCAAAAGCAAATACCGAATAGTTTTATTCCGCAACAATTTGAAAATCCAGCAAACCCGAATATTCATCGTTATACAACTGCACTTGAAATTTATGAACAAATGGATGGAGAGCTGGATGCATTCGTAGCAACGGCAGGAACTGGCGGAACGATTACTGGGACTGGTGAAACGTTAAAAGAGAAACTACCAAATTTATATGTTGCAGTAGTAGAACCGAAAGGATCTCCTGTTTTATCAGGTGGTATTCCGGGTCCTCATAAACTAGTAGGAACAAGTCCAGGGTTTATCCCGAAAAACTTAAATACGGAAGTGTATAACGAAATTATTCAAATTGCAGACGAAGAGGCTTTAACGACAATGAGAAACTTAGCTAGACAAGAGGGATTATTAGTTGGGCCATCGTCTGGAGCATCTGTTTACGCAGCAATTATGATTGCAAAACGATTAGGCGCTGGTAAAAAAGTTTTATGTATTGCACCTGATACGGGAGAACGATATTTGAGCATGGGATTATTTGAATAAAAATGATAAAAACACCTTACTCGTGAAATTGTTACGAGTAAGGTGTTTGTTTTAGGTTGTAAAGAGGGGGAGAATAACAATGAAACTATTAAAACCAATGCATGAATATAGTGGAGAAATTATGGAATATAAACATGCGTTTTTACAATCAGGAGAACAACCACACGGCAGTAGTTCTTTACAAAATTTTGATTCTCTCGATGAATGGTTTGAGAAAGTGAGTATACAAGAAGTGGGAGAAAACTTACAAGGTAATCGAGTACCATCTAGCCAATTTTTAAGCTTTGAAAAAGGGGAACTTATAGGTTTTGTGAATATTAGACATCGATTAAACGAAGAATTATTGCGGGAAAGTGGTCATATTGGATATAGTGTACATCCGGATAAACGTCGCCAAGGTTATGCGACAAAACAATTGAAACTAGCATTAGGTGAAGCGCAAAAATTAGGATTGAAGAAAGTGTTAATAACTTGTGATAAATCGAATGTCAGCTCTGCTAAAACGATTCAAAAGGTTGGCGGTGTGTTAGAAGATGAAGTGGTGTCTTCTCATACTGGGGAAATTGTTCAGCGTTATTGGGTAGAAATATGATTTAGTGGGACTTTGAAAAGGGAATACAATTTGTAATATAGAAATAAATAAAGTAAGGCTGTACTGCAACTATAGGGGGAAATGAAGTGGGATTAAAAGAGAAAGCAATAGAAATGTCAGAGATTTATAGGAAGAACCCAAAAGTGGAGGCTATTATTTTAGCAGGCTCAGTAGCTAGAAGGTTAGAAGATGAACATTCAGATATAGAATTACATATTTTATGGTCAATGCCACCAGAGGATGGGGATCGTAAAGGGCCTATTAATCATATTGGTGGAACAATTTTGTCATATCATCCTTACGAGGAAGAAGAATGGTCGGAAACATATTTGACAAAAGAGGGAATTAAATTAGAGATTAGTAACTTTTTAACTGAAACAGTAGAGAAAGTTATTTCGGATGTGGTAAATCAATATGATATAAGTTATGAAAAACAATGTATCGTATCATCCGTTCATGACGGTGTTAGTTTGTATGGAGAAAAGAAAGTGAATGAATTAAAAGATAGAGTCGAAGCATATCCGGAAAATCTAGCGAAACGGATGATTTCAGAAAATCTTTCGTTAAGCAATCGTTGGCATAATCGAGAGGCGCTTTTAAAACGAAAAGACTGGCTCATGCTATATGATGTTATTTGTGAAGTGCAAAGAAATATATTTGGGGTCTTATTTGGTCTAAACCGAATGTATGTGCATCACCCTGCGTTTAAATGGATGCCGAATAATGTGGAACGAATGAGTATTAAGCCTGAAAACTTATATGAGCGTATGGCGAATACGTTAATAGGGAAACCGGAGTATAGTGTACAGGAGTTAGAAGTGTTAATCGAAGAGCTATTACATTTAGTAGAACAACATGCGCCAGAATTACATATTGCGGAACAACAAAAACATATTCAATATGCGAAGTAAAAAAGAAGGGATGTAACAATGCGTTACATCCCTTCTTTCTTTTTATTTAATTAATTTACCTAGTACTGGTAATCGTTGAATCTTATCACCGAGAATATGTGAAGCAAGTCCGCTCGTTAGGACGAATAAAAGGTAAACAATCCCTCCTATAGTGCCGCATATAACAACAATGAGAAGTGATTCCATATAAGATTGTCCAGGAATTAACCATTTTAAAATAGCTTTTAAAGCAATTACAACAGCAGACATTGCTGCGGAGTAAATTGTAATAAGAAGCACTGTTCTTGCTGTTTCACCAATTTTAAATTTCGCAAACTTAATGATGCAGTACAACATAATAACATTGGAAACGAGGTATCCAAGAATTGTTCCGAGTACAGCACCGTGTCCGCCAAATAAATGTAAGAGCGGTGTATTTACTAAAACTTTAACGAGAATACCGAATGAGAAAGCAATCATCGTTTTTCTTTGATAATCGATTCCTTGTAAAATAGCTGCTGAAACTGTGAAAATCGCACTTAATATAGCAGAAGGTGCAAATGAAATTAAATATTGTGATCCACCAAGTGCAATTTCAGGATTTACATAAACCATACGGAATGCATCGTAAGCGATGCTAGCAAGACCGAATGCAGCTGGGATAGTGAAGAATAATAAGACTTGAAATATCTTTGCAATTTGTTCTTGTAATTCTTCTATTTTCCCGCTTGTATAAGATTTCGTTATTGCCGGGATGATCGTTAATGAGAATCCAGTTGCAAGTGAAGCTGGAATCATAATTAACTTTTGGGCATAGTTCGTTATATAAGCGAAAACTGCATTCGCTGTTTCTAACGGCTCGCCCATCGCCCTCAGGACATCAGCTACAGTATATTGATCTACTAACGTATAGAGCGGAATTGCAATACCGACAAATACAATTGGGATTGCATATCGAAGTAATTCTATATAAATATTTTTTAATGGGATATTCGATGCTCTTGATTTTAATTCTCCTTCGGGAGGCTTTAATCTATTATATTTTTTCCAGTACAGCATTAAAATCGAAACGCTGGCAAGCGCTCCGATAACAGCGCCAAACGTGGCAACTGCAACAGAAGAGGCTACGGAACCTCCTAATAGTTTTGAGACGATAAAGCTACCAACTAAAATGAAAACAACACGCGCAATTTGTTCTACGACTTGAGAAACAGCACTTGGTTTCATATGTTGAAAACCTTGGAAATAACCGCGTGTAACACTCATAGCTGGTACGATAATAAGTGCGAAACTTAATGCTCGCATCGTAAGTGTTACGTCGGCTATAAATTGTGGATCTGGCGTTTTCGAGCGAATAATAAATTGTGATATGTACGGTGCCCCAATAAATAAAATTAGAAATCCTAAAAAGCCCATAAAGAGCATTAATTTTACGCTAGAGTTGTATAATTTTTTGCTTGTACTATAATCACCAAGCGCATTATGTTTTGCAACAAATTTGGAAACGGCAATAGGAATACCAGCTGTTGAGAAGCTTAATAAAATACCGTACCAAGAGTATGCATATCCATATAAAGCGACCCCTTGTGTTCCGACTAGTAATTGAAAAGGGAAGAAGTATATAAAACCTAATATACGTGAAATCATTGTTGCACCGCTTAATAAAGCAGTACCTTTTAAAACTTTTGAAGTAGACAAAATTCTATCCTCCTACTCTTGCTGTCTTGCATTCATCGTATACTACTATAAACCCGTTAGCGAAGTTAATACAGTATAAACCATAAATGTTCTAATACTATTCATTTAAAAGTCATATTTCGAATTTAAAAAAGAAAGTAATACATAAAAATTCAAAATATAAGTTGACACTATTTTTAATGTGTGATAAAAATGATAGTAATCAATTCGGAAAATAATATTTGGGCAATGAAAGGGTATAGTAGTGAATATCTCCCTATTTCAGAGAGCTGATGGTTGGTGTGAATCAGTATATAGATTATTCATGAAGTTCGTCCTGGAGCATCTTTCATAAATCTCATATTTTGAGGAAATGAAAGACGGTAGTTTATACCGTTATCAAATAAAGTGGTGAAGATTGTTTCACAACTAGGGTGGTACCGCGATATTTATCGTCCCTACGTATTTACGTAGGGACGTTTTTTATTTAGGTCCTAACTTTGTTGTGGCTTCATAACTAGGGTGGTACCGCGATAATTTATCGTCCCTACGTATTTGCGTAGGGACGTTTTTTATTTAGGTCCTAACTTTGTTGTATCTTCATAACTAGGGTGGTACCGCGATATTTTTGTCGTCCCTACGTATTTACGTAGGGGCGTTTTTTTATTAGTAGGAAGGAAGTGAACGTATTAGAAAAGAGTGTGGATAGAACAATATAAATACTGAATTGTAAAACAGAAAAAGATAAAGAGAGGAGATTAACAGATGAATTCACAGCAATGGACATCAAAATTAGGTTTCGTATTAGCTGCAGCAGGTTCAGCAATTGGTCTAGGGGCGATTTGGAAGTTCCCGTATATGGCCGGAATTGGAGGGGGCGGCGCGTTCTTCCTTATTTTCATCGGTTTCACATTATTAATTGGTTTACCGCTATTATTAGCTGAATTCGTTATCGGAAGAAGTACACAAAAAGAGGCCGTTGATGCATATAGAGAAATCGCACCAAAAACACGATGGCCGTGGTTAGGGAAATTAGGGATTGTAACTTGTTTCATACTACTTTCTTTCTACAGTGTTGTAGGAGGCTGGATTTTATTATACTTATGGAATGCAATTACAGGTAGACTATGGGAAGGAAATGGGGCATACGAAGTTACGTTTGGTGAAATCATTTCCAATCCGTATTTAGCAGTTGGATCACAGCTATTATTCATCCTTATTACTATTTTCATCGTAAGTAAAGGTGTACAAAATGGTGTTGAAAAAGTAAATAAATATTTTATGCCAGCATTATTCGTTTTATTCTTTGTTTTAATCGTTCGTGCACTTACGTTAGATGGTGCTGGAGAAGGGGTTCGTTTCTTCTTACAACCTGATTTCTCAAACGTAACATCAGAAGTCATATTATATGCAATGGGACAATCGTTCTTCTCTCTATCTGTCGGGGTAGCCGTTATGGTAACGTATAGCTCTTACTTACCGAAAGAAGAAAGCTTACCACGTTCAGCATTTTCTATCGTAGCTTTAACGCTTGTAATTACATTACTTGCAGGGCTTGCAATTTTCCCAGTAGTGTTCGCATTTGGAATGGAGCCATCTCAAGGACCGGGGCTATTATTTATCGTATTGCCAGCTATTTTCAGTAAAATGGCATTCGGGAAATTATTCTTCATCGTTTTCTTATTACTATTCTTCTTTGCTACTATTACATCAGCAATTTCGATGTTAGAAATTAGCGTTGCATCTTTAACTGCAAAAGGTAAAGGAAAACGTGAAAAAATGGCTTTAATCGTAGGATTACTAATCTTCGTTGTTGGAGTACCATCAGCATTATCATTCGGTATATTAAGTGATCTGAAGATTTTTGGAAAGACAGTCTTTGATTTAGCGGATTATGCAGTTAGTAACGTATTAATGCCACTTGGTGTTTTATTAGTTTCTATCTTCGTTCCTTTAAAAATGAAGAAAGATGTATTAATGAAAGAGCTTGGGGTAAGTAAAAATAAAGGCTATAAATTATTCGTATTATGGCTATTCTTACTTCGCTTTATCGCACCAATTGCGATTATTATCGTATTCTTAAATGTACTTGGCATTATTTAATAAAGAAAGGTAGCGCATCATTGTATGATACGCTACCTTTTTATTTTGCTCTTTTTTGAAGTTCGTTTACTGTTACAAACTGATAGCCCTTTTTAGATAAAGAATCTAAAATACCTTCGATGGTCTGTAAATTTTCATTAGACTCATCATACATAGGGTGCAGTAAAATGATAGAACCTGGTTTTACATTTTTATTAACATATTCAATTTTATCAGCAGCAGACTTATAAAAGGTATCAGGTTCAAGGTCCCATGTGATTGTTTCGATATTGTTTGTATTTAAATAATAGGGCAGACCAATTAGCTTTTTTCCGTTAGGTGGTCTGAAATCAATTGTACCTGTAAATCCTGTTTGGCGGATTAATGCATTCGTTTTTTCTATTTCTTCTTTAATAAAAGAAGGTGTTTTAAAAACCATTCTGTTATGAGAATATGTATGGTTTCCAACTTGGTGTCCAGATTGTACGATATCTTCTCCTAACGATAGGTTTTTCTCTAATTCATTTCCGATTAAAAAGAATGTAGCTTTTGCATTGTATGTATCTAGTAGTGGTAATATTTGTTTAATATTGTTCGTAGGGCCATCATCAAAAGTTAAAGCAATTACTTTTTCATTTGTTTCTACTCGGTTTGTTAAATCTCCAAACAATTGAAAACTTCTTGCGTTCATCAATTTGTATGTTCCAAATAATGCTACAGTAATAATGAATAATGTAACGATTGTAATGATTATTTTCTTTTTCATAAAGTAACCTCACTATATTTTTGGATTGGACTAAAAAGTATTATATCAAACTAAGTAATTTCATGCTTTAAAAAGGATGTGGATGCAAGGGGAAGGAATTTATCATATAATAAAATGCAAAAGGTATATTAGGAGGTGTTTATATGGCGATTATAATTCAATTGCCGGACACTGCAGCGTCTCATGCAAAGCCAAGTATGGAAATGGCGATACTTTGCGTGAGGTAGACAAGTAATATACAATCGCCTAAATGAACTCGTATCATTTTTTATATTTGGCTTTGCACCTTATTGAAATGAACCATAAAAAATAAGGGGCGAGCAGAAATGAAATACGTTAAAGCTGCGACGGTTTTACCAGAAAATTTAATTATTGAAATTCAAAAGTATATACAAGGTGAAACAATTTACATTCCAAAACAAGAAACAAAGCATTATAAATGGGGTACACGATCTGGAGGAAGAAAACAATTAGATGAAAGAAACAAAGCGATTAAAGAAGCGTTTAAAAGCGGAATTTCCATCCATCAACTTGCAGAGGAGCATTTTCTTTCCGGAGAAACGATTAAAAAAATTGTGTATTCTAAATGAAAATAAAAGAGTCTAGTTCAATTATTAAATTGAACTAGACTCTTTTTACTTTGCCTGTATTGGATATATGGGGTGTGAATGGGCATGATAATAGAAAAAAATGAATCACAATTGTATCGTATAGAAATGTGAATAGAAATAAAAACGTTATATTACATATTACAGAAAGGTGAACGATTATGAATCATCTAGGGCAAATAACGATAGAACTTTTTGTTGGTTTTTTTGTTTTATTAATTGCTACTAAAATATTAGGGAAAACACAAATATCGCAGTTAACACCTTTTGATTTTATTTCCGCCATTGTAATCGGAGAACTAGTTGGAAACACTGTATACGATCCTGATGTGAGAGTATGGTCTATTTTATATGCTGTTTTTGTATGGGTAATATTAATTTATGCAATAGAAGCAATAACACAAAAATTTAGAAGGACAAGAAAGTTTTTTGAAGGATCTCCTTCTATTATCATCCGTAATGGGCGTATTGACAGAGAGCAATTAAAATCGAATCATTTGGATATTAACCAATTACAACAAATGCTTAGGCAACAAAAGGATATATTTTCAATCCGAGAAGTTGAATATATGATATTGGAACCTAACGGAAACATAAGTGTATTGAAAAAAAGTAAATATGAATCTCCCACTATAAATGACTTGAATATAAAACATAAGCCAGTTTACTTACCTATTTCATTAATTAGCGACGGGAAAGTAGTTAAGGATAATTTGAGGGAAGCGGGCTTTGATGAAGGATGGCTTTATAAACAAATAAAGAAAAAAGGAATTACTAAATTTGAAGACGTATTATATGCAGAATGGAAAACAGATGATGGTTTCTTTTGTCAGGAAATGAAGCGGTAGAATATAATCGATGTATGTAATATTCGTTTCTAAGTTATCTTTTACATATCAAAAAGCTGAATCATTGTATACAATAAAACTAGATCAACAATTTGTATGGAGTGATAAAGATGGAAGCTTTTATTAGAAGTGATCAATATAATTTTATAAAATCACAAGCTTATATTTTAGCAAATGGGCACGCAACGGCAAATGATAGAGGTGTCATTCAAGCGTTAAAATCATTAGCGATTGAAAAAATAATACATGTATTTGAGAATTTAACGGATGAACAGAAAGAGTTAATTGATACCGTATTAACAGTTCAAAATAGAGAAGATGCAGAATCATTTTTAACGAAAATAAATCCGTATGTCATTCCGTTTCAGGAAGTTACAGCGCAAACATTAAAAAAATTATTTCCTAAAGCAAAAAAATTAAAACTTCCTGATATGGAAGAACTGGATATGAAAGAATTATCTTATTTAAGCTGGATTGATAAAGGATCAAGCAGGAAATTTATAATAGCAAAAAATGATGAAAATAAGTTTGTTGGTCTGCAAGGAACGTTCCAAAGCTTAAATAAAAAAAGCATTTGTTCATTATGTCATGGACATGAAGAAGTAGGAATGTTTTTAGTTGAAATTAAAGGTGATGTACAAGGAACCTTCGTGAAAAAAGGAAACTATATTTGCAAAGATGGTGTAGCTTGTAATCAGAATATGAAATCACTTGATAAATTACATGATTTTATTGAGAGATTAAAGAAATAAAATGGAAGACCTCTAGTGCTTAAACTGGAGGTTTTTTATTTTGAGAATGGTAATAGATTTCCTTTTTGAGAGATATAATTTATAAATAAGACATAGGAGAGCTGAAGAAATGCTTAAAAAGTTTTTACTTTCTTTACCGGATGTTTTACTTATATGTATTGTTATCTACATAACATACACAACTACTCTTAGTTTTGTACAGATGTTAGTAATTTCAATTGCAATCGGAATCGTTGGTGGTCTTGTTATAAGAATTTGTAAGGATGTATTCACGTATATAAGGTGGACAATGAAACAGAGGAAATCTTGAATATGTTAAATAGCTATAAGGAGAAAATAAAATGACTAATAAAAAGAATAAAACTAAAAACGAGATAGTACTTTGGGCATTAACAGCTGTTGTTTTTATCATTGTATGGTACTTTTATCAAAAATAAAAACGCATCGTACTAAAAAGCACGATCCGTTTTTATTATTTTTTTTGCCAATTTTCTTTTATAAAATCTTCACGACCAGATTCCTTTTGCTCAGTAGCATATTTCTCTGGATTCTTTTTATAGAAATGTTGATGGTGTTCTTCAGCCTCATAAAAAGGTGCAGCCAGGCGAATTTCAGTTACGATTGGCTCTTTAAACATACCGCTTTCTGCAAGAGCTTGTTTTGATTTTTCAGCAAGCTCTTTTTGCGTTTCATTATGATAAAAAATAGCAGTGCGATAAGAGGGGCCACGGTCAAAGAATTGTCCGCCATCATCAGTTGGATCGATTTGTGGCCAATATAAATCTAGTAATTTTTCATATGGAAAAATAGAAGGATCGAATGTTATTTGTACAACTTCTAAATGACCAGATGTACCAGCTTTTACTTGTTCATATGTTGGTTTTTCTACATGACCACCTGCATAGCCAGAAAGTACTTTATGAATACCAGGAAGTTCATCAAATGGCTTTACCATGCACCAAAAGCAACCGCCTGCAAAGGTTGCGAGTTCGTATGTTTTTTCGGACATTGCTGTAATCCTCCTAAATATATATGTTTTATATAGTATTATACAAAAAGTTTTTTTGCGCAATAAAAAAGATTTAGAAGTAAAGGAAAATTGAAATATATTTCTTTATAAAGTCTTTAAAATTCCTTCAAAGTTTCTTTTTTTCTGAGTGTTAGTATGTAAAGCGAAGTGAATATGTGAGGTGAAGACCAATGAATCCACGTATGAAATTTAATAGTTTACAACAAAAAATGAAAGAGAGACTAATATGAAAAAGGAATTTATACAAAGCGATTTAAGAAATATATTGATTGCAGCATGTTTACTATTAGGGTTAGTTATTTTCGGATATTTTTTAATTAATAATTACCCAGGTTCAAATGAAAAAAAGAAGTTAAAGGATGCCACATCTACTTCAGAATCAATTACATCGCTTGCTAATTCAGATGCCAAAGACAGAGTTACAAAAACTTTTAATATTAAGGCGAAAATAGCAAGTTTAGATTTAGGAAATGGGAAAAAGGTAAATGCATGGACCTTTGATGGAACATCACCGGGTACTCAAATTCGAGTTAAACAAGGAGAACGTGTTGTTGTAAATTTGAAAAATGAATTGCTAGAACCAGTTACAATCCATTGGCACGGATTAGATGTCCCGGCGGCGGTGGATGGTGTTCCAGGTGTTACGCAAAATGCTATAAAACCAGGGGAAACATATACATACGCATTTAATGCTGATCAGGTAGGGACATATTGGTATCATTCACATCAAAAAAGTGCGATACAAACAGAGCGGGGACTATTTGGAACTATTGTTATAGAACCGAATAAATCAGCTATAAAATATGAAAAGGATTATACAGTGGCGATCCATGAATGGAAAACAGGAGTCATAAAAACCGGTAAGCATAATGGCGAACAAGATAAAGATTGGGATAGCTATCCTAGCAATTATATTCGAAATGAAAAGGCGCAAACTTTAGAAGGTCCGCTTATGATACCAAGCAATGATCAACTTAAAGATTTACCTGATGGAGATGATTACGATGTATTTACATTAAATGATACAAGTGAGGGGCTACAATTAGATGCAAAACCAGGTGAAATAGTACGCCTTCGCTTAATTAATGCTGGGAATAATACGCATTTAATGACTTTAGTTGGGGCGCCATTTCAAATTATCGCATTAGATGGTCGTGATATAAAAGGTGGGGACGAGCTAGATAAAGCAATTCTTCCGATGGGAGCTGCACAACGTTATGACCTTGTTTTTAAAATGCCGGAAACAATGAGTGTAAAACTTATTAATGTGGATCCCTCTAAGAAAATAAATCGAATGTTAACGACGACTATTGGGAACGGTTCTTTGCCGAAAAAACCTATTGATATAAAGAGTTATCCATGGTTTGACTTTACGAAATATGGAGAAAAAGAAGTTGGCAAGTTTACGATAGATTCAAAGTTTACAAAGGTCTATGATATGGATTTGGCAGAAGGCGTGAAAGATGTAAATGGACAAGAAAAATGGGTGTATACGATTAATGGAAAGACATCACCTGATATTCCGCCCATTAAAGTAGAGAAAGGAGATAAAGTTAAGATTCGCTTTAAAAATAAGGGAGAAGAAATTCATCCAATGCATTTGCATGGACATACATTCCAGGTTATTTCTAAAAATGGTAAACCAATGGAGGGAAGTCCAATTTACTTAGATACAGTTAATGTTTTTCCGGGAGAAGAATATGAAATTGCTTTAGAGGCAAATAATAGTGGACTATGGATGGTTCATTGTCATCATCTCGTTCATGCGGAAAAAGGAATGCATACGATGATGAATTATGAGGGGGTAACTACTCCATTTTCTACCGGAGATCACTCAGGTAATCATCCAGAATAATAATACGGAGGTTTTCATGCTTTATAGAATGATAGTATTTATTGTAACAAGTGTAAGTATATTTTTATTTTCTCATAGTAGTGTATTTGCTCATACAAGTGTTGTAGGAACCATCCCTAAAGAGGGGGAGGTTCTTACAGTACAACCGGAACAGATTATTCTTGAATTTAGTGAACCAGTTACAGGAAATGTAGTCAATATTGAACTGCTAGATCAAAGTGAAAGGAGAGTGCAAGTATCAAAGGTTGAAATATTAGATAATCCAACAAAAATAAAAGTGAAATTACCAAACTTAAATAATGGTACTTACACAGTAAGGTGGTCTATGATTTCTGCAGACGGACATCCGAGTGAGGGTGGATACCCCTTTTCAATTGGAGAAGAAGTACAAACTAATGTAGTGGTAGAGGGGAATGCGAGTGGGAGTGGCTCAGTATTTTCAGATGTTATGATAGTAACACTACGCTATATTGTAGAGGGAATGATTTTAATTGGAGCCGGAGTAAAGTGGCTCGATATGTTTGTAAAATGTTATAGATTACCTTCCATATTGCAAAGAATGAAGAATATGAAAAAGATTTTCTTCTCTATACTTGTAGTAGGATTAATAGCCGAATTAATAGTATATAAGTCAATTATTCCGAAAGGAAGTTTACTTATTCATTCGCCATTTTCAGTTATTATTATGATTCAACTGCTATTATTAGTTCTTATGTCTTTGCAGCGTATGGGGAACGAATGGTATGCGCTAGTTTGGGGATTTCTTGTTGTGAGTTTTTCTTTCACAGGTCATGTATGGATTACTAATCCAAATTGGGCAGCAGTTATAATTAGAATGGTCCATGTTATGAGTATTGCAGTGTGGCTAGGAGCACTTATTTATTTAGCTCTTGTTATAGCGTGGACAACATTATACAAAATTACATTTGATCAAAAGCGTTTCCGTAAACATTTTAGTATTATTGCTAGTATTTCATTTGTTCTAGCATTTCTTTCTGGGGAATTAATTGTGTTTTTACAGACAAGGAATTGGGTACTTTTTAATTTCAATTCAATATGGACGAACCTTTTAAATATAAAGATTCTTACTGTATGTATAATTACAATTGTAGCATGGAGACAAACGAAAACATGGGGTAACGATATCGGAACAGTTAATCGCCGTTTATTGCTCTTAGAAATTGTTCTAGCTATACTCGTATTATTAGCTGGTATTTGGATGAGTCAAGTTTCGTTTCCGATGAATTCTGTAACAAGCTAAAATTATAATATTCATAGGAGTTCTGTAATGTCAATCCGTATTAGATTGCTGTTGTCGTATGTTGCGATGGTAATTATTCCAATCGTTTTTTGCGGTATAGCAGTTATGTTAATTAGTGTTACTTTATTTGGTGATATTCGTATTGCAAAAGCAATCATTGGTCTTAATCAAAATAGTCATTCTCTCATTGATAAAGAGCAGGAGGGTGATATTCGTACAAAAGAAGATGAAGATGATATTTTTAGTAGGTTGAAAATTCTTTCATCGTATGCTCCAGATAAATTGGAGGATATAAATTTTTTAAAGGAAACTGATGAAGAATTAAACGATAATCAAGCAGGATTACTAATTCGAAAAAATGATGAGCTTACATATTCATCCCCATATTTTAAAATTTCTTCGTTTAATAAATACCTACCCGCATTTGAAACGGAAGGACAAAGAAAAGGAATGGCTGTGAAAATAGAGGGTAATTCTTTTTACTATAAGCAATTTGATTACTACGATGCAGAGAAGGATAAGGTTAGTATTTTTGTATTTGAGTATGTAAACCCTTTAGAAGAAATGATTAGAGAATTTTTCCCGTATTTCGTATTCTCTTTAATAATGGGGTTAATTATTACGAATGGAATATTAACATATTTTATATCACGGAGTATTATTAAACCATTGCATTCATTAAAGCAGGCAACGGAAAGAATTCAAAAGGGTGATTTAGAATTTCAAGTAAAGCCACTTGCGAAAGATGAAATAGGTGAATTAAGTTTATCGTTTGAAGAGATGCGCGGCAGGTTGAAGGAATCAGTCGAGTTGCAAATGCAATATGAAAAAAATCGTAAAGAGTTACTTTCAAATATTTCTCATGATTTACGGACGCCAATTACGGCTATTAAAGGTTATGTACAAGGAATTAAAGAGGGTATCGCTCGAACTCCAGAACAATTAGATAAATATTTAACGATTATTTATCATAAAGTGTTTGATATGGATCAATTAATTGACGAGCTTTTTCTCTTTTCAAAACTTGATTTAAAAGAGGAACCGTTTCAATTTGAAGAGGTTGAAATTAATCAATACTTATCTGATTGTATAGAAGAACTACAGCTTGAATTACAAGATAAGGGAATTGCAGTGAGATGGGATGCTCAAAAGGATACTTCTATTTTGGTAAAAGGTGATCGTGAAAAATTACGACGCGTTATTACAAATATCATTTGGAATAGTGTGAAGTATATGGATAAAGAAGAGGGCTATATAGGAATTCGTATGACTGAATCTATTGATTATGTAACGATTTACATAAAAGATAATGGGATGGGAATAGAAGAGAAGGCGTTACCTCATATATTTGAAAGGTTTTATCGTGCAGATCATTCTAGAAATTCTAAAACAGGTGGAAGCGGACTTGGTTTGTCAATCGCACATCAGATTATCACACAACATGGTGGTGATATTTGGGTAGAAAGCAAAAAAGGTAAAGGAACGACGCTGGCATTTACATTACAAAAAATCAATTAGAAAAAGGAGAGCATCTTGAAAAGAATTTTAATTATTGAAGATGAAGCAATTATAGCAGAGTTAGAAAAGGATTATTTAGAGGTTGCTGGGTATACAGTAGATATTGATTACTCTGGCGAAAAAGGTTTACAAAGAGTTCTTCTGGAGGATTATGACTTGTTAATTTTAGACATAATGTTACCGGGAATAGATGGATATGAGATTTGTAAACAAGTTCGATTGAAAAAGGACATACCAATACTTATGGTATCCGCAAAACAAGAGGAAATCGATAAAATTAAAGGGTTAGGTTTTGGAGCAGATGATTATATTATAAAACCGTTTAGTCCGAGTGAAATGGTGGCACGTGTAAATGCTCATCTAGCTCGTTATGATCGTTTAACAGGAAAACGAGAACAAATAAAAGATGAAATTCGTATTCGAGGATTGCTTATTGATAAATCAGCGAGGCGTGTATTTGTAAATGGAGCTGAGGTCATGTTAACAGGAAAAGAATTTGATTTATTAACTTGTATGGCAGAACATCCAAATCAAGTATTTAGTAAAGATCGTCTCTTTGAAACTGTATGGGGGATGGATGTAATTGGTGATGCAGCAACGGTTGCTGTACATGTGAAAAATATTCGTCAAAAAATTGAACTCGATCCATTCGATAAATCATACATCGAAACAATTTGGGGAGTAGGATATCGTTTTACACAGTGAAAAAGGCCAGCAAAAATGCTGGCTTTTTTGCGTAAGTAGATTAAGAAATTACAAGCAAGATCCTCCGCTAACATCAATTAATTGTCCAGTAACCCAGCGGCTGTCTGGAGAAGCGAGAAATGCCGCAGTATCGGCAATATCTTCTACTTCACCTAAGCGATTAAAAGCGGAAATAGTAGTGGCGTACTGTCTCATCATTGGATCGCTCAAGAGTTCTGCATTCATATCTGTTTTAATAAATCCAGGAAGTATTGCATTCACTGTTATTCCCCGTGATCCGAGCTGTTTTGCTAATGTGAAAGTCATTGTATTAATAGCGCCTTTCGTCATACTATAGGCAACGAAATCAGGTAAAGAAATACGAGTGGCAGCGGATGAAATATTAATAATTCGGCTATTGTCACGTAAACGAGATAGGGCTTGTTGGATGATAAAAAATGGTGCTTTAGCATTTACTGAAACCATTCTATCAAAAAATTGTTCAGTCGTTTCTTCAATAAAAGCCCCAGGACCAATTCCAGCGTTGTTTATTAAAATATCAAATTTAGTATCACCAGTTCTTTTTTGTAATTCGTTATCTAAAGAACTATAAAGGGTCTCTACACCATGTAAAGATTCAAGATTTGCACCGATAGAAAAAGCTGATCCGCCATTTGATTGAATTTCATACACAGTTTCTTCAGCATCTTCTTTTCGATTTCCGTAATGAATAGCAACTAAGGCACCGTCGTTTGCTAAACGTTTTGCAATAGCACGTCCAATTCCTCGGCTTGCTCCTGTAACTAATGCCACTTTTCCTTTTAACATAGTTTTCTCATCTCCTCATAAAATTTTATATGTTATTAAGTTATTTTTCTTTATGTAGTAATGCGAACATACTTAAGTAATATATGAGCATGTGTAAGAAGTTCATTCCGATTTTGTTTTGAGAAAAAATAAATAGACTTCTCTTGAATTGATTGAATTTTATTTTTTTTTTTAGAAAAACATGTTGACAATGAAAAGAACAACGTCCTATAATACGTTTAACAAATAAAAGCGAATTAAGAATTTTCTTACTTTATATGTTGCATATGCAAAGAAGAGGAAAGTAGATGGTTATGATCGTTTCAGAGAGCTGCTCCTAGGCTGTGAGAGTAGTAACAATCGAATCATTGAAGATCACCTCGGAGCATCGCTTGCGAAAGGGAAACTGAGTAGAGGGCGACGGCATCGTCTCCGGTAAAAGGACGGGGGTCTAATTGGACCTACAAAGCTTATATTTCGCGAGAAGTATAAGGAAGCTGAGTGGTACCGCGAAACTCTCGCCTCAGCAATCAAAGCTACTAAATTGTAGTAGTTGATTGCTGAGGCGAGAGTTTTTATTTTAAAATATCGAATAAGAGAATGCGTAGAAGAGGAGAGTAAATGATAAAAATTGTTTCAGAGAGCCGCCTAGAAGCTGTGAAGGTGGTAACAATTTAATCATTGAAGATCACCTCGGAGCACTACCTTTGAAACTAGTAAAAAGTAGCGGAGTTGTTTCCGATAGAAAAACAAAAGTCTAATTGGACTTGCAGAGCTTATATTTCGTGAGAAGTGTAAGGAAGCTGAGTGGTACCGCGATTCCCTCGTCTCAGCAATGGATTGCTACAAGTATGTAAGTAATCGATTGTTGAGACGAGTATATTTTTAATGTTTATATACTGAATATTCTGTTAAAATACTCATCTCAGCAATCGATATAGAAATAGATTGCAAAAATAGAGAGAAAAAAAGAGGAGCGATGTGAGATGGGAAATCAGTACATTTATATGAATGGGGAATTTGTAGAAAAGGAAAAGGCAGTTGTTTCAGTATATGATCACGGTTTTTTATACGGAGACGGTGTATTTGAAGGAATTCGTAGTTACGGTGGAAATGTATTTTGTTTAAAAGAACATGTAAAACGATTATATGAATCGGCAAAATCTATTTTACTTACAATCCCATTGACGGTTGAAGAAATGGAAGAAGCGGTTTTACAAACGTTGCAAAAAAATGAGTATGCGGACGCCTACATTCGGTTAATTGTCTCAAGAGGAAAAGGTGATTTAGGGCTCGATCCTAGAAGTTGTGTGAAACCGAGCGTTATTATCATTGCAGAACAATTAAAGTTATTCCCTCAGGAATTTTACGATAATGGATTAAGCGTTGTATCTGTTGCATCAAGACGCAACACGCCAGATGCATTGGACCCACGCATTAAGTCAATGAACTACTTAAATAACGTACTTGTAAAAATTGAAGCGGCGCAAGCAGGAGTGCTAGAGGCACTTATGTTAAATCAACAAGGATATGTTTGTGAAGGATCTGGAGATAATGTTTTCGTTGTGAAAGATGGAAAGGTGTTAACACCTCCTTCGTATTTAGGAGCGTTAGAAGGTATTACGAGAAATAGTGTTATTGAGCTATGTGAGCGACTTCATATTCCGTGCGAGGAAAGACCCTTTACTCGCCATGACGTATATGTAGCAGATGAAGTGTTTTTAACAGGAACGGCAGCAGAATTAATTCCAGTTGTAAAAGTTGATTCAAGAGAAATTGGAGATGGGAAACCAGGAAGTGTAACGAAACAATTAACAGAGGAATTTAAAAAGTTAACGAGAGAAAGAGGAGTACGTGTTCCAGGATTGGCGGAAAGCTTAATGTAGGTAGGGAGAGGAGTTAATTGAAATGGAGCAGTATACAACACGTGAGAAATTACAGTGTGAAGAAGTGACAGGTGCCGGACACGTTATTCAATGTTTGAAAAAACTAGGTGTAACGACTGTTTTTGGTTATCCAGGCGGAGCGATTTTGCCAGTATACGATGCGTTATACGGAAGTAGATTGAAGCACGTTTTAACTCGTCATGAACAAGCTGCCATTCATGCGGCAGAAGGATATGCGAGAGCTTCTGGAAAGGTCGGGGTAGTCTTTGCTACCTCTGGCCCAGGGGCGACAAATTTAGTTACGGGTTTAGCAGATGCTTATATGGATTCGATTCCTTTAGTTGTCATTACAGGGCAAGTTGCAAAACCTTTCATCGGAAAAGACGGATTTCAAGAAGCAGATGTTGTCGGGATTACAGTACCTGTTACGAAGCATAATTATCAAGTTCGTGATGTAAATCATTTGTCACGCATTGTACAAGAAGCTTTTTACATCGCCGAAAGTGGGCGGCCGGGACCAGTATTAATTGATATTCCAAAAGATGTTCAAAATGAAAATGTAACAAGTTTTTATAATGAAGTAATTGAGATTCCAGGATATAAATTAGAGCCTATGCCAGACAGTATGAAGCTGAAAGAGGTAGCTAAAGCCATTTCAGAAGCAAAACGCCCACTTCTTTATATTGGAGGAGGTGTCATTCATTCGGGTGGATCTGATGAACTCATCAAATTTGCGAGGGAGCATCGTATTCCTGTCGTTTCCACTTTAATGGGACTGGGTGCATATCCGCCGGGAGATTCGTTGTTTTTAGGAATGCTCGGTATGCATGGAACGTACGCTGCAAATATGGCTGTAACAGAATGTGATCTACTACTTGCTTTAGGTGTTCGCTTTGATGATCGTGTAACAGGAAAATTAGAACTCTTTTCTCCGCATTCAAAAAAGGTACATATTGATATAGATTCTTCGGAGTTCCATAAAAATGTAACTGTGGAATATCCGGTTGTTGGAGATGTGAAAAATGCGTTACATATGTTGTTACATATGCCGATTGATACACAGACAGATGAATGGCTTACGAAAATCGAGGGATGGAAAGAGGAATACCCTATTTCCTACAACCAAAAAGAAAGGGAGTTAAAACCACAGCATGTTATTAGTCTAGTAAGTGAATTAACGAATGGTGAAGCGATTGTAACGACAGAAGTAGGACAGCATCAAATGTGGGCTGCGCATTTTTATAAAGCGAAAAATCCACGGACTTTTCTCACATCTGGCGGACTAGGAACGATGGGGTTTGGGTTCCCGGCGGCAATTGGTGCTCAGCTTGCGAAAGTAGAAGAACTCGTCATTTGTATTGCAGGCGATGCTTCTTTTCAAATGAACATTCAAGAGCTACAAACAATTGCTGAAAATAACGTCCCTGTAAAAGTGTTTATTATAAATAACAAATTTTTAGGGATGGTAAGGCAATGGCAAGAAATGTTTTATGAAAATCGTTTATCGGAATCAAAAATTGGATCACCAGACTTTGTGAAAGTAGCAGAAGCTTATGGAGTGAAGGGATTAAGAGCGACAAATTCAACAGAAGCGAAACAAGTGATGTTAGAAGCATTTGCTCATGAAGGTCCTGTCGTAGTTGATTTTTGTGTAGAAGAAGCTGAAAACGTATTTCCGATGGTTCCGCCAAACAAAGGGAATAACGAAATGATTATGAAGAGGTGGGAAGAATGAGTCATACTTTTTCACTCGTTATTCATAACGAGCCAAACGTTTTATTACGTATAAGTGGGATTTTTGCTCGGCGTGGTTATTATATTTCTTCTTTACATTTAAACGAAAGAGATGCTAGTGGCGTTTCTGAAATGAAACTCACAGCAGTTTGTACTGAAAATGAAGCGACATTACTTGTTGGTCAGTTGAAAAAATTAATTGATGTACTGCAAGTAAATAAATTATAAGGAGTGTATGGAATATGAAAACGTATTATGAGAAAGATGCAAATTTAGAGTTATTACAAGGGAAAACAGTGGCGGTAATTGGTTATGGATCTCAAGGGCATGCGCAGGCACAAAATTTACGTGATTCAGGTGTAGAAGTTGTAGTTGGTGTTAGATCTGGTAAATCGTATGAAGTAGCAAAAGCAGATGGATTTGAAGTAATGTCTGTTTCAGAAGCGGTTCGAACCGCGCAAGTTGTACAAATGTTATTGCCGGATGAACAGCAAGCACATGTGTATAAAGCAGAAGTAGAAGAGAATCTTCGTGAAGGACAAATGTTACTTTTCTCACATGGATTTAATATTCACTTCGGACAAATTAATCCGCCAAGTTACGTAGATGTAGCGATGGTCGCACCAAAAAGTCCAGGTCATCTCGTTCGCCGTGTATTCCAAGAAGGAAATGGTGTTCCGGCATTAGTCGCAGTGCATCAAGATGCAACAGGCACGGCATTAAGTGTAGCACTTGCGTATGCAAAAGGTGTAGGGTGTACACGTGCAGGCGTAATTGAAACGACATTCCAAGAAGAAACAGAGACGGATTTATTCGGAGAGCAAGCTGTACTTTGCGGCGGGGTAACGGCACTTGTGAAAGCTGGTTTTGAAACATTAACAGAAGGCGGGTATCGTCCTGAAATTGCATACTTTGAATGTTTACATGAATTAAAGTTAATTGTTGATTTAATGTACGAAGGCGGTTTAACGAACATGCGCCATTCTATTTCCGATACGGCAGAGTTCGGAGATTATGTAACAGGGTCGAGAATTGTTACAGATGAAACGAAGAAGGAAATGAAACGAGTACTTACAGAAATTCAGCAAGGTGAATTCGCGAAGAAATGGATTTTAGAAAATCAAGCGGGACGTCCAACGTATAATGCGATGAAAAAAGCAGAACAAAATCATCAGTTAGAAAAAGTAGGAGCAGAGCTTCGTGAAATGATGAGCTGGATTCATGCACCGAAAGAATTAGTAAAGAAATAGAGTAAGTGATTGTAAGTGAAAATACGTAAGAGGGGATTTGACAAGATGAGAAGTGACATGATTAAAAAAGGTTTTGATAAAGCACCGCACCGTAGTTTATTAAAAGCAACTGGTTTGAAAGATGAAGATTTTGATAAACCGTTTATAGCTATCTGTAATTCTTTTATTGAAATTATTCCAGGTCATAAGCACTTAAATGAGTTTGGAAAACTTGTTAAAGAAGCAGTGCGTGCAGCAGGTATGGTTCCATTTGAATTTAATACAATTGGAGTAGATGACGGTATTGCGATGGGGCATATCGGTATGCGTTACTCGCTTCCGAGTCGCGAAATCATTGCAGATTCAGTAGAAACGGTTGTAAATGCACATTGGTTTGATGGCATGATTTGTATTCCAAACTGTGACAAAATTACACCTGGTATGATGATGGCTGCACTTCGTATTAACATTCCAACTGTGTTTGTTTCAGGTGGCCCGATGGCGGCTGGAAAAACATCTAAAGGAGAAGTTGTCGATTTAAGTTCTGTTTTTGAAGGAGTAGGAGCCTATCAATCTGGGAAAATTTCAGAAGAAGAATTAAAGGATATTGAAGATCATGGCTGTCCATCTTGTGGTTCTTGTTCCGGTATGTTTACAGCGAATTCTATGAACTGTTTATGTGAAGTGTTAGGTTTAGCTCTTCCTGGTAATGGAAGTATTTTAGCCATCGATCCAAGACGCGAAGAATTAATTAAACAAGCAGCAGAAAAATTAAAGGTTTTAATTGAAAGAGATATTAAACCAAGAGACATTGTAACGGAAGAAGCCATTGATGATGCGTTCGCGCTTGATATGGCCATGGGGGGTTCTACGAATACAGTATTGCACACATTAGCTCTCGCACAAGAAGCGGGTTTAGATTACGATATGAACCGCATTGATGCCGTTTCAAGACGTGTACCACATTTATGTAAAGTAAGTCCTGCTTCCAATTGGCATATGGAAGATATTGATCGTGCAGGCGGGATTAGTGCAATTTTGAAAGAGATGAGCCGAAAAGAAGGGGTACTTCATTTAGATCGTATTACCGCTACTGGGCAAACGTTAAGAGAAAATATTGCTCATGCAGAGATTAAAGATAAGGAAGTGATTCATTCTCTCGAAAACCCTCATAGTGAAGAAGGGGGATTACGTATATTAAAAGGAAATCTTGCGAAAGACGGGGCAGTTATTAAAAGCGGGGCAACTGAAGTAAAACGATTTGAAGGACCTTGCGTTATTTTTAATTCACAAGATGAGGCGCTTGCGGGCATTATGCTTGGTAAGGTTAAGAAAGGGGATGTAGTTGTTATTCGCTATGAAGGACCAAGAGGCGGCCCTGGTATGCCAGAAATGTTAGCACCAACGTCAGCGATTGCTGGTATGGGATTAGGTGCAGATGTTGCACTATTAACAGATGGTCGTTTTTCTGGTGCTTCACGTGGTATTTCAGTAGGGCATATTTCGCCAGAAGCAGCTGCGGGTGGAACGATTGCACTTCTTGAACAAGGAGATATCGTTTGTATTGATGTTGAGGAAAGATTGTTAGAAGTAAGAGTTAGTGACGAAGAATTAGATAAGCGTAAAAAAGAATGGAAACGACCAGAAGCGAAAGTGAAAACTGGCTGGCTTGGACGTTATGCACAGATGGTAACATCGGCGAATACAGGTGCAGTTTTAAAAATCCCGAATTTTGATTGAGCCAATTTAAAAGAGATAAGGATGATATATAATGGTGCAGAAGGTAAAGGAGAGAGTGAAAATTGAAGATATCTTAATGGCTCATAATTGCATGAAAGATATCGTTATTAAAACACCGTTACAACGTGATACGGTTCTATCTGAGAAATATGATTGTGACGTTTATGTAAAACGAGAAGACTTACAATTGATTCGCTCTTTCAAAATTCGTGGTGCGTATAATTTAATTCAAAGTTTATCAAAAGAACAATTACAAAATGGTGTTGTTTGTGCAAGCGCTGGTAATCATGCACAAGGAGTTGCTTATACGTGTAATTTATTGAAGATTCCGTCAAAAATCTTCATGCCGACGACAACGCCTAAACAAAAAGTATCACAAGTACAATTTTTCGGTGGTGATTTTGCAGAAATTGTATTAGTAGGTGATACATTTGATAGCTCGTTCCAAGAAGCACAGCGCTATTGTGAAGAAAATAGGAAGACGTTTGTTCATCCGTTTGATGATCCGTATGTAGTTGCTGGTCAAGGGACAGTTGCAGTTGAAATTATGCATGATATGGAGAAACCAGTGGATTATATCTTTACAGCAATCGGCGGTGGTGGGTTAGCATCAGGTGTTGGTACATATGTGAAAGGTGTTAGTCCTGCTACAAAGGTCATTGGTGTAGAGCCGATGGGAGCTGCATCTATGAAAGAGGCCTTTTTTCAAAATGAAAATGTCGCATTAGAGAAAATAGATAGTTTTGTTGATGGGGCAGCTGTTAAAAAGGTAGGAAAGTTAACATTTGAAACTTGTAAAGATGTAATTGATGACATTGTTTTAGTACCAGAGGGAAAAGTTTGTACGACGATTTTAGAACTGTATAAGAAAAATGCAATTGTAGCTGAACCGGCTGGTGCACTATCTATTGCAGCGCTTGATTTATATAGAGATGAAATAAAAGGTAAAACAGTTGTATGTACGCTAAGTGGTGGAAATAACGATATTGATAGAATGCAAGAAATGAAAGAACGTTCGCTCATTTACGAAGGATTAAAACATTACTTCATCATTGAATTCCCGCAGCGTTCAGGTGCGCTAAGAGAATTTCTTGATAAAGGATTAGGACCAGAAGATGATATTACGCGCTTTGAATATATTAAGAAACATAATAAAGAAAATGGTCCAGCGTTAGTTGGCGTAGAGTTGAAACATAAAGAAGATTATGAGCAATTAATTACTCGTTTTAAAGAAAATAATATTCAATTTATGGAGCTTAATAAAAATCCTATTTTGTTTGATTTACTTATTTAATAGAAGGAAAGAGCTAGCATACGGTTTTACTAGAAATAAAAAAGATAGATGCAAACAGCGGAAATGCTGCTTGTATCTATCTTTTTATAATTAAACCATATACTTTCCATATTCAAGAAGGATAAAGCTAGTTAACCAAACGAGTATCGCAATGCGAATAATTACATACATAGTAAATTCAAAGGTAGTAAGTTTTCGTTCGCGTTTTATTTTTTTTAGAAGTCTAACAGAGAAAAATGAACATAAAAGTAGAACGGCTATAGATATTTTATAAATGTTTTCTAACAAACTTACATTTTCTAATAAATCTTTCAGCATGTTCATCACCTATTCTGTAAAGTATATTACAGAGAAATAGATCTTGCGTTGTCTAGTTTCGTTTGTTTTTTATGTTCCCTGTATCATCAATGTCTACATCAGTTGAAATTGTTTGTAAATATTGTAGAGCTTTTTTCTTTTCCTCCTCATTTACAGGAGAGATTTGGTTGTTGCGAATGATGTAAGGATTGAATGACATTTGGACATCCTTTCCTTTAAAAGTTAAAGTTAATACGCCGGTTTCGGCGCTTTTCCCGCTCACGTAACTTGGGAATAAAAAGTTTCCTAATGAGTAAGCGATAGGAACTTTATTATAATACTCAAATCCTTGAAGCCAATGTGGGTGACTTCCGACAATCGCGTCAGCTCCTGCTTCAACCATTTTAGGTACATATTGTTTTTGGTATTCTACCGGACGATTTGATTTTTCAACGCCCCAATGCATATAGACAATTAAATAGTCTGCATCTTTCTTTTGCTCTTTAATTGTATTTGTTACAAGATTTAAATCATATCCGTTCGCAACACCTGGTTTATTGCCACCAGCTACCCAATTCGTAGCAGGCATAAATCGAACGAAGGATAGAAATTTAAACTTTTTCCCTTTTACATTCATTTCTCGTGCTGTATATGCATCTTTTGCATTTTTTCCGGCTCCGATATAAGGGAACTTTAATTTTTCTACGTGATTGATTGTGTCTAATAATCCCTCTTGCCCATAATCAAGTGTATGGTTATTCCCGATATTTACGATGTCATATCCGGTGTTTTTTATAGCTTGAAGCGTGGATGGATCACTTTTAATCCAAAACAGTTGTCCAGGAGCTTTCTTTTCTCTCGTTGTAAATGCTGACTCTAAATTAACGAAAGAAATATCAGCTTTTGTTATTTCTTCTTTTACATGCTGGAATGGATAATCAGCCCCGTTTTTTTCGATTACAGGACGTAATTGCCAATCGAACATTGTATCACCAGAGAAGGTGAGTGTGATTTCCGGATTTTCTATTTTCTTTTCATTTGTTGAAGCTGTTTTACTAGATTTGTTTTGCAAATCGGTTTTGTCTTTCGCTTTTGAAGTAAAAGAGTAGTTAATTAATAAAACAATTGGTGTAATGCAAAAGGCTATTAACAGAAATCGTTTTAGTAAAGTTTTCATAAATACCGTCCCTTTTGAATTTATACCGCAATTTGTGGGCAAAAAACCCTCACGTTAAGTAAAGCTTCACATTATGTATAACTACAAAAAATTGCGGTTTATGTTGTGAAAAAAACATTTGTTAATATTCTCAATATTAAGTTAACATATAGATAACCTGTAAATCAATGAATAAACCAAAATATAGAAATAAAGAATTCGAAGGGTGAAGAATGAGAAATGGTTATATTAGGAGCAGTTGTAAATGGGGTTTGTATAATACTTGGTACTTTACTAGGTAAATTATTTAATAGGATTCCAGAAAGTATGAAGGGAACCATTATGCATGCAATCGGTTTAGCGGTTACTGTGCTTGGACTTCAAATGGCATTGAAAAGTGAAAACTTTCTTGTTGTCATACTAAGTTTAGTAATTGGTACGGTAATCGGAGAATGGCTCCAACTAGAGGGAAAGTTAAAACTGTTAGGGGATTGGTTAGAAAATAAAGTTGGATCGAAAGGGAAAGGGAGCATATCAGAAGGCTTTGTAACAGCTACTTTAATTTTTGCAATTGGCGCGATGGGGATACTTGGTGCACTCGACAGTGGGATTCGCGGCAATCATGATATTTTATTTACAAAGGCGATTATCGATGGATTTATTTCTATTATATTAACGACAACTTTAGGAATTGGTGTAGTATTTTCGGCAATTCCAGTTATTTTATACGAAGGTGGTATCGCGGTTTTTGCAACGCAAATTAATAGTGTTGTCCCGAAAGCATTAATGAATCAATTTATAGTGGAAATGACAGCTACAGGTGGTATTATGATAGCCGCTATTGGCCTGAACTTACTTGGTATTATTAAAATTAAAGTGGCAAATTTACTGCCAGGTATATTGGTAGTTGGAATAATCGTTTCACTTATTTACGGTTACGGTTTAATAGTAAAGTAATAGGGGGTGGAGATACATATGGAGGGATTTCAATTTACAAAACGCATTCATAACATATTGAATATTGCTGCCGAAGAGGCAGAAAGTAATATCATTCAACCAGTTCATCTGTTTATCGGTATGTGTAAAGAAGGTACGGGAGTATGTAGCGAGTTGTATATGTATTTGTTTCGTAACGTGGGTACGGATTTTTTAGAAAAACTTTTATTACGAAAAGAATACGATTTAACGGATCAAGAGTATAAAAAAATAGGACAATACAAGGTATCTTATAAGGCGTTAGAAATTTTACAAATAGCGAAGAAACGTATGGAACGTTTCCAGCAAGTAATAATGAATGAAGGACATGTTATGTATGCACTATTTCGCGCAGATACGTTTATTGAAAATGCACAAATACAAAAAGGTATGTTACATATTATAGCTGAACCAAGAGATTTAGCGGTTGATCTAAAATGTTTTGCTCCTACTTATAATGATTTAACTTGTACTGTTAGAAAAGCTAACCTTTCTGATTTTGAAAAATTAGCAAGTTTTGTTAATGAGGAATTTGGTGAACGTTGGTTACGTTCAATAGAGTATGGATTTCGTACATATAAAGAAAATGTACCTATTTTTATAGCAGAACAAGAAGAAGTGATAGTAGGATTCGCTTGTTACGATGTAGTGAGAGGAAAGAAGGGATTGTTTGGTCCAATGGGAACAGCGAAGCAAAATCGCGTGAAAGGTGTAGGTAAGCAATTGTTACATCTTTGTTTACAGAGTATGAAGCAGGATGGATATGAATACGCCATTATTGGACAAGCAGGTCCGATTGAGTTTTATGAAAGAAATTGTAATGCTCGTTTAATACCGATAGAGAATAAGTAACCAACTTCATATAGGGGAGTTGGTTTTTTTATGAAAAAGATGTAGAGATGTAGTGATTCTTACTAGAAAATAGCGGGTTTTGTAGTAAATCTTACAAATAAAGCAAATTACTAAACTTTTTATAAGAAAGGGTGTAGAATGGGTATCTAAAGAAAGAAGGTGTGAAAATGGCCAGCTGGAAACGAAATTTGATGATTTGTTGGCTAGGTTGTTTTACCACTGCAGCCGGTATGAGTTTAGTAATTCCTTTTTTATCTTTTTATATTGAGGAGTTAGGAGTGACTGGCACTTCTAGTATTGCACAGTGGTCGGGACTTGCATTTGGTATAACATTTTTAATGGGTGCGATCGTATCACCAATATGGGGAAAGCTTGGTGATATACATGGACGGAAATTGATGCTAATTCGTGCTAGCCTTGGTATGGCGATTATTATGACGCTTATGGGGTTTGTAACGGATGTATATCAACTAGTCGCACTAAGGTTTTTGATGGGAGCAGTATCTGGTTTTCTTTCAACGGCGATGACATTTATTGCAGCAGAAACGCCGAAAGAGCATTCAGGTTGGGCAATTTCCACAATTTCAACTGGGGGCGTGAGCGGTTCTTTACTTGGCCCGTTACTTGGAGGATATTTGTCTGAGTTAATTGGAATGCGCCATGTTTTTCTTGTTACAGGAGCTTTTTTATTCCTTTCTTTTCTCATCGTTTTTTTCTTCCTACATGAAGAGAATCACTCCGCTCAAGCAAAAAAAGTACAACCGAAAAAAGTATGGACGATGGTTCCAGCAAAGCATTTAATTATTAGTTTATTTGTAACAACATTTATTATTCAACTTGCTAATATGTCTGTTCAGCCAATTGTTACATTATACGTGAAAAATTTAGTGGGTCCTCATACTGCACATATTGAAACAATTGCGGGTGCAGTGATGTCAGCGACAGGATTAGCAGTTATTTTGGCAGCACCAAGACTCGGACGACTATCAGATCAAATTGGTCCTCAAAAAACGTTAGTTGTAGCATTGTTTGCTGCAGGAATTATTTTTATTCCGCAAGCATTTGTAACCTCAGCTTGGCAACTATTAATTCTTCGATTTTTATTAGGTATCGCACAAGCAGGATTATTACCTTCCGTACAAACACTACTAAAACAACATACGCCAACCCATGTGACGGGACGAATATTTGGGTATAATCAATCGTTTCAGTTTTTAGGAAATATGATTGGACCAGTACTTGGTGGACAAATTGCGGCGCATGCAGGGTTCCAATATGTGTTCTTCTCTACTTCATCACTATTATTTATCGCATGCATTTGGGTTTATTTTCATAATAAGAACGAAGAAGTATCAGAGAAACGACATTTGGAAGTTAGTTAACTAAGTGAACGAAAAAAGGCTGAAGCAACGATTGCTTCAGCCTTTTCTTTAAAATTGGAGACAAAGATAACTTAACGTACCAAGCTCGTAACTGCGGTGAATGATTTCACCGTTATTTTCACCACTTCCCATAGCGATAAATAAAGGAACAAAATGCTCTGCTCTTGGTACTGCTAATTGTGCATGAGGGGCATTGTGCTCCCAATTAAATAATGCATCTTTATGAGTAATCTGCATATGTTTAATAATCCAATCATCAAATTCAATTGCCCATTGTTCAGGTGTCGTTTGATTCCATTTCAATGCTCGTAAGTTATGAACGGTAACACCGCTACCAATGACTAAAATATCTTCTTGTCCAAGTCCTTTAAGTGCTTCTCCAATCTTAAATTGCTCTTTTGCAGAAAGGAATGGATTGACTGATATTTGGACGACAGGAATGTTTGCTTCTGGATACATACGGTGGAGGAGTGTCCATGAGCCATGATCTAAACCTCTCGTCATATTATGATGGACTGGAATACCTTTGTTTTTAAATTTTGTTTCTAACATAGATGCAACGCTAGAAGAACCTTTTGCACGATATTTAATTTCGTATAACTCTGGAGGAAAACCTCCAAAATCATAAATTGTTTCATATTCGTTATCTGATGAGGAAATCGTTAATACTTCACTTTCCCAGTGAGCAGTAAAAATAACAATAGCTTTCGGTTTATATGTTTCACCAAGTGTTTTTAAAAAACGTGTATAGTCTGTATCTTGAATAGCGAGCATCGGTGATCCGTGTGCTAAAAATAATGATGGCATCATAGTAGAAACCTCCCAAAAAATATTTTAATTACTTTATGTAAGTTACTATATAATTTTATTTTATGTTCGTCAATATATTAGTTTAAGAGCTAATTGGAAAAGTGAGTCATTTGTCATAATGAAGGCAATTGCATATAATATATAGTAAGAATAATGAATGGGTATTCATTTTTTGAGATACATAATAGATTTGGGGGCTGACGAAATGAAGGTACAGGAAAGTTTCGTTACGGCATTGGATGGATCAGAAATTTATTTACGCAAGTGGTTACCAGAAGGTGAACCGAAAGGGATTATTCAAATTGCACATGGTATGACAGAACATGCAGGTGTTTATACAGACTTTATTGCTGCGTTATTAGAAGTAGGGTATGGTGTTTATGCACATGATCATAAAGGTCATGGGAAAACGGTGAAAAGAGAAGAAGATTATGGTCATTTTGAACCAAATGTAGGTTGGAATGAGGCTGTGTCTGATGTTATCTTTGTTTCGGAAATGATAAAAGAAGAGCATTCATGTCCATTGTTTTTACTCGGACATAGTATGGGCTCTTTCTTATCAAGACGAGCTGTGCAACTTCGAGGCGAATTATATGATGGATTCCTCATTTCAGGAACTGGTGGAAACCCAGGATTTTTAGGTATCATCGGTCATAAAGTAGCAACAATTGAAATGAAACTGCGCGGAGTGAAAACGAAAAGTCCGATGCTGAATTTCTTATCTTTCGGAAACTTTAACTCACACTTTAAGCCAAATCGTACAAAATTTGATTGGCTATCTTCAGATAATAGCCAAGTAGATAAATATATTGCGGATCCGTTATGTGGATTCATTTGTACAACGAGTTTTTATCGAGAATTATTTTCTGGTGTATTAGAAGTAAATAAACTAGAAGAGTTCAAGAAAACACCGAAAACCCTTCCAATACATATTTTTTCAGGAGATCGTGATCCTGTTGGGGATATGGGGAAAGGTGTAAAAGAAGTATATGAAAACTATAAAAAATGTGGTGTGAAAGATGTAACACTGCGTTTATATGAAAATGGAAGACATGAAATGTTCCACGAAGTAAATAGAGATGAAGTATTTCAAGATTTGATTTCTTGGTTAGATGGACATATCGTATGAGAAGAAACCTCACTTTTTGAAGTGAGGTTTCTTTGAGGAAATGGAGGAATAGTTATGAGTGAATTTGTAAATAAAGAATATGTAGAAATAGATTTTCAAGATGTTTTGATTAAAGAAGAGGAATTGAAAAATTGTACTTTCATAAAATGCCGTTTTAGAGGGATAGATGCATCGGAAGTTTCTACTGAAAATTGTAATTTCATAGAATGTGATTTTACCGGTGCTCTTTTTAACGCTTCTATCCATCAAGGAACTACATTTGCAAATTGTAAGTTTGTTGGTGCAAATTTATTCGTATCGAAGTTTGAAGAATGTAAAATGACTGGTTCTGACTTTGAAGAAGCGAATTTAGACGGAATAACTATAATATCGGGTGATTGGTCATATACGAATTTAAGGTTCGCGAACTTAAGTAAACAAATGTTAAAAGGTATACGTTTCATTGAAGCTGATTTATATGAATGCAATTTAGAAAAGGCAGATTTACGTGAAGCGGATTTAACAGGTGCACAATTAGGTAAGGCGAAACTTAGCGGTGCAAATTTAAAAGGAGCGATAGTTGATAGAATTGATTTTACAAGTTTTGATTTAAAAAATGTGAAATTAGATATAGCGCAGGCAGTTGCAGTAGCAAGATGTTATGGGGCTAAGGTGAACTAAATTGTTTGTAAAACCGTTCAAAATGCTGAACGGTTTTACAAATCATAATAGTTTTAAAAATTACTTTCTATATAAGAACCTATTTCATTAGCAAGAGTCGATGTTAATAGTGTAGATACATTGCTTAAAATGATGATTGTAGCCTCTTTGTCAATTAATCGTAAATAGGAAGACGTAAAGCCGTTAATTCCGCCGTGATGGAATATAAGTTTATTATTTTTTTCAGCCATAGCAATATTCCAACCGTAACCATATCCGTAAGATTCTGCAGTAAACATGCGAGACGTCATCCTACTTGATAATAAGTGATTTTCTTTTAGTGCCTTATCAAATCTATATAAATCTTCGGCTGTAGAAATTAATCCACCAGCTGAATATGAATTGGACATATGAATAAATCCTGCGTTCTGTAGGCCATGATTTGGATGTAACTCATACCCAGTTGCTTTATGCTTTTGAATAGTGTGATTTAAATCAATACCTGTGTTCATTATAGAGAGTGGGGAGAAAATCTTCTTTTCAAGAAATTCTTCATAAGACATTCCACTTATAACTTCAATAATTTTTCCTAATATAATATAACCTGAATTCGAATAATTGAATTTTTTACCAGGGCTCGATTCAAAGGGACATGCAATAACCCATTGTATTAGTTCATCTGGTGTTCGAGGTTGACAAGCTTGCAATAAAAAGTCATGTTGAGCCGTAATATTACCGACTCCAGCAGTATGATTTAGTAAATGCTTGATCATAATTTGATTTCCTTTTGGGAAATCGGGAATAAATTGATCTAAAGTATCATGTAGCTGTAATTTTTTCTCTTCCACAAGCATTAAAATTGAAACTGCTGTGAAGATTTTAGTTATTGATCCAATACGAAACTTCGTTGTAGATGTATTAGGTATGTCCCAATTATAATTAGCTTTTCCAAATGACTGTTTATAAAGAGTCTCTTCTTTATGAGCTATTAAAATTGTCCCATTGAATTTTTCTGTATTTTTATATAAAAATGAATTGATATATGAGTTTAACAAATTTCAGGCACTCCTTTAAATGTTGGAATATTCGTTACCTGAAATGGAATCCAACGGCATAGGCAATCCCCCCTAAATGAAATGTTTTTAGAATACTTTTCTATTTTATAATGTAAATAATATAAGAAGCAAGTTGATTTAAAGTCTATAAAAATAAAATTTTTTTATTACTTGTCGCAATGTTTTAGTAGTTCATATTTTGAAGGTGGAGAGAAACAATTATGAAAGTAAGAAAATTGATAGTAATTAAAGCTAGTGAACTAAGTGAACTTGCGCTGCATTTAAAAGCAACAGATGCTCGTTCATAATAGTAGTATAATAGTGAATGAGGTGTTAATAGAATGGAAGATAAAACGTTAGGTATACTATTGGATGTTGTTGGGGAACTATTTTCAGATGAAATTTCAATCGCAGTTTCAAATACAAAAGAATATATTTACTATCGGCCAAGTAAACGAATTGATTTAAAGATTAGCGCCGGGGATCCTATTAAGGAAGGAACGATTGCCCATAAGGCAATGATGACGAAGCAAAAAGCCTCAGAGTTTATTAACCGAGATGTTTTTGGTATTCCTTATCATGGAATGGCCGTGCCATTTTCAAATGATGGAAAGATTGAAGGCTGTGTGACGGCAATTTATCCAGCCTTAACAGATGGCAAATCAGTCGTTACTTTAAAAACAACAGACGGCTGGATTCCAGTTCCTTTTTCAAAGGTTATGTATTTAGAGGCGAAAGATAAAAAGACATATGTGAATTCAGAAGAGTTAACAGGAACACATAAATACTCGCTACAAGAATTTGAATACTTGCTTCCGAAGGATTCATTTATTAGATGCCACCGTTCATTTATTGTAAATGTTAATCATATTAAAGCGATTTATCCTGATACGCATTCTACTTTTTTACTTTCTATGGATAACGGAGAGAGGGTACCAGTAAGTCAATCATATGCTAGTTATTTTCGTAAGCTTCTAGGATTCTAGATTTTTCTGCTTTAGAACCTAGATTCGCTGTTTTATCTGAATTTTCGGCATTGTGTAAGAAAATCCCTATTTTGACAGTGTTAATGTGTAAAATAATTATGAATATTCATTAGGAGAGGGATTACATATGGAGAATAATTTAGATAGAATTAGGGATCAACGTTTCAAAGATCGAGTAGTTACACCTGAAGAAGCAGCTTCATGGATTGAAAGTGGAATGACTTTAGGGTTAAGTGGATTTACACGTGCTGGGGATGTAAAAGCAGTCCCGTTTGCACTTGTAAACCGAGTTAAAAATGATAAATCTTTTAAAGTAAATGTTTATACAGGGGCTTCCTTAGGTTCGGATGTAGACAAATTATTTGCTGAGGCAGGAATTTTAGGGAAAAGATTGCCTTTCCAAGCTGATGCGACTATGCGAAAAGGAATTAATAACGGAGACTTTTTATTTGTGGATCAGCACTTATCTCATACAGCAGAGTTACTTCGTGCTGACGTTATGGATATAGATTTCGCTATTTTGGAAGCGGTTGCGATTACTGAAGACGGAATGATTATTCCAACGACTTCAATTGGAAATTCCTTAGCATTCTCTTTAAATGCTAAGTCCATTATTATTGAAATGAATATGGCTCAATCTACGCAACTAGAGGGGCTACATGATTTATATGGACCAGGTAAACAAGGGGAACGACTTCCAATTCCGCTCGTGAAAACGGATGATCGAATTGGAACAATTGGTATCCCGATTGATGCTGAAAAAGTGAAGGGAATTGTGTTTACGAATCAACTGGATTCGCCATCGACAATTGTTCCTCCAGATGAAGAAACTGTTATTATGGCACAGCATTTAATAGAGTTCCTTCGAAAAGAAGTCGAAGTAGGCCGATTAACAAATCGTTTAGCTCCGTTACAATCGGGAATTGGTTCGGTGGCTAATGCAGTCCTGCATGGAATGTTAGATTCGGAGTTTGAAGAGTTAGAAGTGTATTCTGAAGTTTTACAAGATGCGGTCTTTGATCTTATGGATGCTGGGAAAGTTAATTTCGCTTCCTGCTGCTCAATCACGCTTTCGGAAGAGAAAATGCAACAAGTATTTTCTAACTTTGAAAAATATCGTGACAAATTAATGATGCGCCCGCAAGAGATTTCTAATCATCCTGAAATCATTCGTCGCCTTGGATTAATCTCGATTAATACGGCGTTAGAATTAGATATATACGGAAATGTTAACTCTACTCACGTTTTAGGTACAAAAATGATGAATGGTATTGGTGGTTCTGGTGACTTTGCAAGGAATGCACGTCTAGCTATCTTTGTTACTAAATCGATAGCAAAAGGTGGTAACATTTCAAGTATCGTTCCTTTCGTTTCACATGTAGACCATACGGAACATGATGTAGATATTATCGTCACTGAACAAGGATATGCGGACTTAAGAGGACTAGCGCCAAGAGAAAGAGTGGAACTCATTATTGAGAATTGTGCACATCCAATGTATCGTGCCCAGCTACGAGCTTATTACGAAGAAGCACAAACAAGAGGTGGACAAACCCCTCATGTTTTAGAAAAAGCTTTTTCTTGGCATACGAATTATGCTAAAAATGGAACAATGCTTGAAGAGGTAGTAGAAACTGTTTAGAAGTGCAAAAATGATTCTTAATATAATATGCCATAAAGGTTAAAAGAAAAGAACGCCAATTTTCAGGAATGGCGTTTTTTCTTTTAAAAAATTGTTACCTATTATGAAGAATTATAAAAGTAAGCTCTTATTTACGGAAATAAGAGGTTTTTTAAATTACTTTTCGAATCATTTTAATAGTTTACATATCAAAGGTGAGGAGAGAGAGTTATGAAGATAAGAGAAGCGTTATTAAGTGAGGCAAATGAATTAAGTGAACTCG
Source organism: Bacillus sp. Brlt_9 (assembly GCF_051948935.1). Taxonomy (NCBI): domain Bacteria; kingdom Bacillati; phylum Bacillota; class Bacilli; order Caryophanales; family Bacillaceae; genus Bacillus; species Bacillus sp. Brlt_9. The sequence goes on from NZ_JAYJLO010000001.1 coordinate 672,121, forward strand.
CACTACAATCAAAAGCAACGTGGGATTATAGTGAAGAATTCATACTTGCTTGTAAGGAAGATTTGACAATTACAGAAGATTACATAAAAAATAATTTTGTATATGTTTTAGAAAACGATAATACGAAAATTGGATTTTTCTCATTTTTACGTAATGATAAAGCTCTCGATTTCTTATACATTCATCCTCGTTACAAAGGTAAAGGCTACGGGAAAATACTTTGGGAGTATGTAATAGAAAAAGCAAATGAACTAGGGTTAAAAAGTTTTACGATTGATAGTGATCCGAATGCAAAAGGATATTACTTGAAGATGGGAGCAAAGTTAATCGGAGAGGCACCATCAACGGTTTTTAAAGGTCGTTTACTGCCCCTTTTGAAATATGATGTGTAAAACTATTTATAGTAGGAGAAGCTGAGAATGGATCATATAAAGGGAAAAAGAATATATGAAGCACTAATGAAATCTTGGTCGATTGAAACAAGTTCAAAGTGGACAAGTGAAAATCCAGCAAAGGGACAGTGTGGTGTAACGGCTCTAGTCGTTCAAGAAATATGCGGAGGGAAAATTAAAAAGACAAAAGTTGGAGAGGAGTGGCATTTTTATAACTGTATAGATGGAAAGAGGTCTGATTTTACAGATACTCAGTTCAAGGGAAGATTGAATTATTTGGATGTGAAATCAAATCGGGAAGAAGCATTTGCAGATACAAATGAAAAACAATATAGCATTTTGAAGGAAAAGATAATGAAAGAATTGAAATTATCTTTTGACTCTTAATCTTTAATAAGTTACTATAATGGTGGTAACTTATTAAAGGGAACTTCATAGAGTTGAAAGGGGAAATACTTTTGAAAACAACTTATGTAAACGCTACAATCGTAACGATGAATGAACAAAACGAAGTGATAGAAAATGGATATATCATTGTAGAAAATGATCAAATTATAGATGTAAAGAGCGGAGAATTCGCTAATGATTTTGCAGTAGATGAAGTAATTGACATGAAAGGGAAATGGGTTTTACCAGGGCTTGTAAATACACATACACACGTTGTAATGAGTCTCTTAAGAGGTATTGGTGATGATATGTTATTACAACCATGGCTGGAGACGAGAATTTGGCCACTTGAAAGTCAGTTTACTCCCAAAATTGCGGTTGCTAGTACGGAATTAGGATTACTTGAAATGGTGAAAAGTGGTACAACATCTTTCTCTGATATGTTTAATCCAATTGGAGTAGATCAAGATGCAATTATGGAAACGGTATCAAGGAGCGGGATGCGAGCTGCTGTTTCAAGAACTTTATTTAGCTTCGGAACGAAAGAGGATGAAAAGAAAGCAATTGAAGAAGCTGAGAAATATGTGAAGCGTTACTATAACGAAAGTGGTATGTTAACTACGATGGTTGCACCGCATAGCCCATATACATGCAGTACAGAACTGTTAGAAGAGTGTGCACGTATTGCAGTAGAAAATCAAACGATGGTTCATATTCACCTTTCGGAAACAGAGCGTGAAGTACGTGATATTGAAGCACAGTACGGAAAACGTCCAGTAGAATATGCAGCAAGTTGCGGATTGTTTAAACGACCGACGGTTATTGCACACGGTGTAGTATTAAATGACAATGAGCGTGCATTTTTAGCAGAACATGACGTTCGAGTAGCTCATAATCCGAATAGTAATTTAAAACTAGGTTCTGGTATAGCGAATGTAAAAGCGATGCTAGAAGCGGGAATGAAAGTAGGAATTGCAACAGATAGTGTGGCATCTAACAACAATTTAGATATGTTTGAAGAAATGCGCATCGCAACTTTATTACAAAAAGGTATTCACCAAGATGCAACAGCGTTACCGGTTGAAACAGCTCTTACACTTGCAACTAAAGGAGCTGCTGAAGTAATCGGTATGAAACAAACAGGATCACTTGAGGTTGGAAAGTGTGCTGATTTCATTGCAATTGATCCGTCTAATAAGCCTCATTTACAACCAGCGGATGAAGTGTTATCACACCTTGTATATGCAGCTAGTGGAAAAGATATAAGCGATGTAATTATTAACGGAAAACATGTCGTTTGGAATGGTGAATGTAAAACATTAGATGAAGAGCGTATTATATTTGAAGCAAGTCGATATAAACGAGGTTTGCAAAGATAGGTATTTTCAGGCTGTGGAGAAAGTCTTCTCCATAGCCTGTTTTTGTGTCTGACCCTTTTTATTAATAAAAAGAAGAGAATAATTTAGATAAAATCACTAGTTTCAAAAATCCTTCCCGTAATAATGATTATTGAAAGGATTTTGATGTTTCTTATTCTTTTGTCGCGTTGACCCATTTAATAATGTCCTGAATTACGTATTCAGGAATATTAGCAGGGATTTCATATTCACTAGGAAGACTTAATTCCCCATCACCCTCTGTGAAGAAATGATTCAATTTTGGGTATTCATTGAACTGAACATTCCTGCGGTTTGAAAGCCCTTCCTGCCATTTTGTATATTCATTTTTTACTGTTACTTGATAATCGCGTGCTCCTTGCAGAATCAGTAAAGGTTCTTTTCGTGATCTTGCCTCTTCAACAGGACGCCACCTAGAAACATCATACATAAAATGAGGCGATCCCAAATTGTAGCCAGTTGGAGGATGCTCAGGATTGAACGTAGGGTCTTGGATAAAAGCGAACTGTCTTTTTAGTTCATCGATTACTTCCTTTGACGCCCCTAGGTATTGATTCTGATCAATGGCAATGTCAGTCAAGGGGCGTGCAGGTGGTGCGAGTAAGATACTTCCTCTAACAAGTGAAGAAGGTGATTTGCTTAGTATACGTGGCATTGCGCCAGCTCCTAGACTATGTCCAAGAATGAAAATATTATTTGGATCAATGCCTTCCTGCTGCGCTGCTGATTTTGCTGCATATATGGCATCATCTGTAGTATCACGGTCTAACGTAACAGGTTCTGCACTCATCTTTAATGCGTGTTCTAAGGTACGTTTTTCATAGCGCAACACTGCAATTCCGTTGGATGAAAGGCCCACCGCAAGATCGCGTAAGATTTTTGTTCCCATATATGTGCTATCGCGATCATGGATGCCAGCACCATGAACAAGAACAACTACGGGTAGCTTTTCACCAGGCTTATGTTTCGGAACCGTTAATGTCGCTGGTAACGGATAGGTGGAATTTCCGATGACGATTTCACGTTCTTGATAAGAGTCAGGTTGATCATAGCTAGGATGCGGTATGGTATATGATTCTTTGGGAGGCCTTTCTCCAATTTCATCTACTTTCCCGCCAGGTGTAAATTTAAGGAGTAGCGGTATGGTAGTTCCTTCGATAACTGCTGGCATTTCCACCGTCTGATGGACTAAGTTTCGTTCTTTGATCACGGGGGGCCCCATGCTTTTTATCCCGCTCCAGCCACTCTGTGTCCACCAGTTTTGTAATGTGTTTGCTGTAAACTTGGATTGAAAAGCAGCAGACGTCAACTGAAGTGCCTCTGCATACTTATCTTGCTGGAGATATTCAAAAAATAATGATGTACGCTCCGTTAAAGAGACTCGTTTTTTTTCTACAGATGGTTCCTCACGTGTATTTGCGTGAATAGCTGTTGTAAGCGGAAAAGATGAAATGCCTAAAGAAAAGAGTAGGGTAAAGGAAAGTATTGATTTTTGTATTTTCTTTTTTTTATTCATGTTTTAACCTCCAATATGTGATGGTGAAAAATAGGTATGATAAATTAAGGTCCTGTTGTAACAATGTCTAAATCATTGATATGTTCATCTAAAACCAACAGTTCTAATTTTGTCGTAATCGCTCTGGTAACTCCTAACCTTTCTTCCTTCACTTTATATTTTGACTATACGAAACAAAGTTCACGTTTTTCTTACTTGATCCTTACAAAATCCTTAAGTGTATAAGATTTGTAAAATATCACTTTCTACTTGACCTGAATTCCAAAAAACAAAGTGGCATTGCTGAATGGAGATAGGAAGATATCCCAACCAAACTGTATCCTATACGTCTATTAAGTTAGTTATGGGGAAATTTACATGAAACAGAAGAAAAGTTAAAATAAAAAGAGAGGTATGCAATAAGAGATTTTTTATAAACACTTGAGCAAACAGCGCAGATTAAATATTCAATCTTTAGCTATCCTTTTTTTAAGAGTAGATTTTTTCTTGAACGAATAAATATTCAAAAGAATGTCGCATCTTTCTGGTAGTATTTCTGCTATAATATATTACGCTTTATAATATTTTATATTTAAGGAGAACAACTCATGAAGCGAAAAAAGAGCCATTTAATGGTAATGGCACTTGTTACATCTTTATTATTAACAGCTTGTAATAATAAGGAAAATAAAAGTGATAAAGAGGCAAAAAAACAAGTATTAAACGTAACAGTATCAGAAGAAATTCCTTCTCTTGATACAGCGAAAACGATGGATGGTACGTCAGCACACATTATGCAAAACATATTTGAAGGGTTGTATGTATTAGATGATCAAGATCAGCCGATTCCAGCAGTAGCAAAATCGTTTAAAAGAAGTGAAGACGGTAAAAAATATACATTCGATTTGCGTAAAGATGCAAAATGGTCAAATGGTGATAATGTAACAGTAAATGATTTTATGTTTGCGTGGAAACGTGCAATTACCCCTGAAACAGCGTCTCAATATGCATACATGCTATTTTGTGTGAAAAATGCGAAAGAGATCAATAAGGGAACAATGCCCCTTGATGCACTTGGGGTTAAAGTTATAAATGATTATAAGTTAGAAGTAGAACTAGAACAGCCAATTCCTTACTTTTTACAGCTGTTGGCATTACCTATTTATTTACCACAGCATGAATCATTTTTGAAAGAACAAGGAAAGAATTATGCATTGGAACCTAGTAATCTCATATATAACGGCCCATTTGTATTAGAGAAATGGAAACATGAACAAGAGTTTCAATTAAAGAAGAATGCTACTTATTGGGATCAAAAGAAAGTGAAATTAGACGAAATAAAATTTCAAATTGTAAAGGATACAATGACGGTTGTTAATTTGTACGAAGCTGGTGATTTGGACCGGGTGCCTATTAATTCTCAATTTGTAGACAAGTATAAAGGAAGTAAGGAATTACATATGTCGAGCGAACCTGGAATTGCTATGCTACGTTTTAACGAACAAAATAATGCGTTAGCAAATAAAAAGGTACGTCAATCTATTTCATTTGCGTTAAATAAAGAGGACTTTGTTGCTCATTTTATTAATAACGGGGCAAAACCTGCCAGTGGATTGGTACCAGTTGGTCATGTAAATGAAGAGACTGGTAAAGATTTTAGAAAAGAAAACGGAGATCTTTCTTCATACGACTTGCAAAATGCGAAAAAGATTTGGGCAGAAGCGAAAAAAGAACTTGGAGTAGAGCAAGTAAACCTCGAGTTTTTAACGTTTGAACAAGATAACGCAAAACGTATGGCAGAATATATAAAAGGTGATTTAGAAAAGAATTTACAAGGATTAACGATACAAATTAAACAACAGCCATTTAAGCAAAAATTACAGTTAGAACAAACAGGTGATTACGATATATCTATGGCAAATTGGGGACCTGACTATAAAGATCCAATTAGTTATTTAGAACTATTTACGACGGGTAATCTAAATAACAAAATGAATTATTCTAACCTTCACTATGATGAATTAATAAAGAAAGCGAAAAACGATCTAGTACTAGATCAGAAGAAACGATGGGAAGTATTGCAAGAGGCCGAGCGAATTCTGTTAGATGATGCTGCGGTCGCACCGCTTTACCAAATTGGCTCAGCTTACGTACAAAAGGATTATGTAAAAGGAATTGAAAAGCATCAATTTGGTGGTGTTTATACTTATAAGAATGCTTATATCATAAATTAATAAATACAAAAAACCTTACTTTTTAAAAGTAAGGTTTTTTTACAGGGGAGAGGGAAATCCTTTGGTGGTATTCCCAGCATATAAAGAAGAGAAGTGCAAAATTGTAGTTACGGTTACGTATTCATAAGAAGTTGCAACAAATAATATTGAGCAGTTTGTTTAAGTAAAAAGAAGAATAGAAATATAGCATACAAGGAGTAAGGGAATGTAGTACAAATCAGCATATAAGCATTTTCTTTCTGTAACTATGTTTGTTTTTAATTATACAAAAAAATATTAGATTATATATTTTGTCCTTGGTATACTTAAAAGGTAATTTGGGGTATTAAGATGAGTTGATAGAGGTGTTTGGGTGGAATTATTTGAGTTTTATAAAAAAAGGGGAAGTTTAAGTGTTTGATTGGAATTGGGCTCTTTCTTTATGGATTAATTGGTATATATAATACTCGAGGTAATATTAATTGGGGACCAGTAATTTTTATTATTATAGTTTCATTTGTTGTTTTTGGTATTGGATTTTGGCAACTAAGAAAAGGTGATTTATTAAAAGAAAATATAGTTGAAAATGATTTGAAGTTTTGGGATATCGATACTTATATTTTGTTAGAATTACCTGAAAATAATAAACATTTGGGCTTATATACTCCTGATGGGATATATGTAGCAGGAACAAAGATGGTTTCTTCAACATTACCTGTTTTAAAAAATAAACAAGTTTTTGGATTGGAAGCAAGTGATGGAGAAATTCTAGCATATTTTCATAGTGAAGTTGAAAATTATGATTGGGCTATTTATGATTCAAATTATAATTGTGTAGGGATGTTTAAAGAAAATATGATACAAGGATTTGGAATGGTACGTGGTGCTTTAACGAATGAAAAAAAGATAAAAATTTCTGAAGTAGAAGTTGAATTTGATTTTTTCGAAACTTCTTTTCTTACAATGGATAACCGGATATTAATAAACTGTAAAAGAGGATATATGCCTTTGGAATGGAGCGAAAGATTCGGATTAAATGTACCTATTATTAAATTAGGTAATAATATTTCTAATGCTGAAAAGATATTTGGTTTAGGGGTTCTTATCTATATTTTAGAAACAATTAAAGTAAGAAAAAGTAGGATTTTTAATGATTAGAGTTTCAAAAATTATTTAAAAAAGAAATTGAAGAAAAGCAGTGATTCTTTTTAGGTGTTGGTGTTTTTGAAATAGTTAAAGAATGAATCTTAATTCACATATACATAAAAAAGGGGAATTTCTATGAAATTAATACGTGTATTTATGGTTCTCACTCTTGTTGTATTGTTAAGTGCATGCAATACAGCAACACAAGTCACAAAGGTTCAAAAAAATGGAGAAACGACTTTAAAAATTGGTTCGTTGCAAGGGTATTACGATGTGCAAACGGTTAAAGCTGAAAAAGGAAATGTGGAAATTCCTTATGAAGCAGCCGTTGAGGAAGGTACGATTTTATTGCAAGTTACAAAAGATGATAAGGTTATTTATGAAGAAGAAGTTACTTCTCAAAAAGAAGGTCTGCTTTCTTTTGAAGCGCCAAAATCCGGATCATATGATTTAATTGTACGCGTGAAGGGTGAAAAAGAGAAAGCGAAAGAAATTCAAGTACATACTAAGCTATGAAAAAACGGCAAGTGGAGTGCACCCGCTTGCCGTTTCCATTTTCAGTTGATTCTGTCACAACATATGTTTATCAATTTAAGAGGTGATCTTCCGAAATTCCTAATGAAGTTAAAATAAGAGATCAACAAAAAATATGTTACAACCTTAGCATGGTAGTAACGGAATTTATAACTCTCTTTTACACGATAAAAAGACTGGGTTTGATACATTTTTATTCGAAAGAGATGTAGATGGTAAAAAGCAAGTAGTAGTATTTAGGAGGAGGGACATAAGGTGATGCTCTTTTTGGAGAAGGTGTCCTAGATCTTACTACCGATATTGATTATATATGGGGGGAAATAAGTTGAAAAGCATTGAAGTTCTAAATACATATATTGAAGGGAGTTCTGTTGCAATCCCTACGTGGTTAAAGCATCTAATTGAGGCAGAGGAGATACATCAAAACTATGAGAATGTACAAGTACTTGGTGCATTAAAAACAGATGCGGTGTTGTACTATGTACACCGTACGCTGCAAGTGTTAGATGGACTGTCTTTAGATGAAGAAGCATATCGTATTATTGAAAAGGTACTAACGTATAGTGAGCTTGCAAAGGTAGGATCTTTAAAACAGCGGGAGCAATGGAAGAAAAAAGGGATTAATCTATTGGTACATAACGAGGGTTCTGCTGATATCTTTAGTGATATTCAGTTTATTGAACGTGTAGAGACAAACTTAAACTCTACTGAGTATTTGTTTATTCAAGATTTAATTAGAACACATGGATTAATCGGGCAGTATATACGCGGGGAGGCTCGTTTGGACTCTCATGTTGATTTAATTAACACATATAAAGAAGAATACGGAGACGTTAGGTTAAAGGAGATTCTATACTATCTTAACCAATGCATTATTGAGGGCGTATCAAAAGCTTTGTGGAGTGAAGTGAAGAACGATGTGAAGATTACAATTGATGGTCTGTTTGATGGTTATATGGAGCCATTTACTTCTCGTATACATAGACTCACGCCAAAACATAAGGAGTCAGCATTTGAAAAAGATATAATTATGGGGAGCGAGAAGAGTGACGTTCAAACATTCCTATCTAGTAAGGATTTGTGGTATGTAGAACCGTCTATGCATGCTCTTAGCTTCGAGGATATTTGGACAGTGTTTGTTATGTTAAAGAATGAGATAGGCACTAGAAAGGTTCAGCATATACATTTCGAGAAATTGATGCAGCAGCTACATTATGATTTCAAAGGCGAAAAAAAGGACAACGTGTATCGTAAGCGAGTTATTGAGAAGTATCTACGGGAGTACCGTGAGAACGAGAAACCGAATACAACGCATGTTTCTTTTCAGGTTAAAGTCGATGAAGATATGAAGACTGCGTATGTGTCGTTTCGGTTTTCTGCTGTAGGTGAGGCGTTAATTACCTTCTGTGTAGAGGCAGAAAAGATAGATATGATGCATGCTCGGGCAAATGTGCTGCTGTTTGATTTCTTCGGGTTACGAAAGGATGCATATGATAGATTCCATAACGAAGAAGTGTATCTGGAGCATATGAATAGCTCGGCTGATGATAAACGAATTATTCTTGATTATATAAAGGGAGATATGATTGTAGATGTCGGAGCCGGTGGTGGTGTCATGCTAGACATGATTGAAGAAGAGACCGAGGATAAACGAATCTACGGTATCGATATTTCCGAAAACGTGATTGATACGTTGAAAAAGAAGAAGCAGAACGAGGGGCGTTCTTGGAACGTCATTAAAGGGGATGCAATCAATTTAAGCAGCTCATTTGAAAAAGAATCGGTTGATACGATTGTATATTCTTCTATCCTTCATGAGCTGTTCTCTTATATCGAGTATGAAGGTAGGAAATTTAATCATGAAGTAATTAAAAAGGGGCTGCAGAGTGCTTATGAGGTGTTAAAGCCAGGAGGCCGTATTATCATTCGTGATGGCATCATGACCGAAGATAAAAGGTTAATGCGGGTGATTCGTTTTAAAGATGCAGGCGGAATGAAGTTCTTAGAGCAGTATGTCCAAGAATTTAAGGGGCGTATAATCCAGTATGAGGTACTTGCAGACAATACAGTCAAAATGCCTGTTAATGATGCAATGGAGTTCTTATATACGTATACTTGGGGCGAGGATTCCTTTGTTCATGAAGTGCAGGAGCAGTTTGGAATTTTTACGCCAAACGACTATAAGGACTTCGTAAAGGGTATCTTTGGAGATAAAGTAAATATCGTTCAAGCTATGAACTATTTGCAGGATGGATATACAAACCATCTTAGCGAGAAAATCGAGTTTACAGATGAGTCTGGGAATGCTGTTGCGCTACCAGATAGTACGTTCTTTATGGTTTTAGAAAAGAGGTAATGATGTTGAAAGACTTTAAAAATACTATTTAAAAAAACTTAATTTAAATTTGATGAATTGAAGAAAGCAGAGATGTTAATAAAAAGTTGTGTAGTTTTGCCCCTTTAGATAATTTAGTCTAAAGGGGTATTTATATTAAAAAAAGAGATTCTGTAATTGGTGAAGAGGAAGGTAGAAACATTAGATCAACAGTAGAGTAGGAAGAGAATGATTTGTGATACATCTCACACCATAAATACATATATAACTTTACAATTAGAATATCAATTGATGGGAGGGTTAATATTGATGAATCTTGATTTTAATAATAATCCATTTATTGTAATATGGGAGTTGACAAGAGCATGTCAATTAAAATGTTTGCATTGTCGTGCGGAAGCACAGTATCATCGTCATCCTCTAGAGCTAACATTTGAAGAAGGAAAGAAACTAATTGATGATATATATGAAATGGAAAATCCAATGCTTGTATTTACTGGTGGAGATCCATTAATGCGTCCAGATGTATATGATATTGCGGAATATGCAGTGAAAAAAGGTGTTCGAGTATCTATGACACCAAGTGCCACCCCGAACGTTACGAAAGAAACGATTCAAAAAGCAAAAGAAGTAGGACTTGCTAGATGGGCATTTAGTTTAGATGGACCAACAGCTGAAATACACGATCATTTTAGAGGGACAGAAGGGTCATTTCAATTAACGATGAATGCGATTCGTTATTTGCATGAATTAAAAATTCCTATTCAAATTAATACTGTTGTTTCTAATTATAATGTGGATGTACTTGAAGAGATGGCAGTGTTAATAGAAGAATTAGAATGTGTACTCTGGAGTATATTTTTCTTAGTTCCAATAGGGCGAGGGAAGGAAAAAGATATGATTTCACCAGCTCAACATGAAAGGGTATTCCGTTGGCTATATCAACTTAGTAAAAAGGTTTCTTTTGATATTAAAACAACAGCTGGTCAGCACTATAGACGTGTTGTGATCCAAGAAAAAATGAAAGAACATAAAAAGGAAAAACAGGTCATTCAATATCAGGATGTATTGATGAGTGGGATGACGGGGCGAGTTAATGGGCTTGGGCGTGCTCCAAAAGGGGTGAATGATGGAAACGGTTTTGTATTTATTTCTCATATTGGAGATGTATATCCAAGTGGGTTATTGCCGATTAAAACCGGGAATATTAGAACAAATTCGCTAGCTGAAACCTATCGAAACTCCCCTGTTTTTCAAAATCTTCGTAATCCTGACAAGTATAAGGGAAAGTGTGGTGTTTGTGAGTTTCGATATGTTTGTGGGGGATCTCGTTCTAGAGCATATGCAATGACGGGGGATTATATGGAAAGTGAGCCTTTCTGCGTATACGTACCAAAAGCATTGCGAAAACAGAAAAAGAACATAAAAAAGGGCTATGAGTAAAAGCTTACTCATAGCCCTTTTTTAATGTTTTATAATGTATAGTACTTCGCATCCTTCATTAAAAATTCGCTACCTATAACTGTTGTACTGAAACAAGTTTTTTACACATGTATTCTATTAAACCGATTTTAATAAAGAATAAAAATTCGTATCATATGGGATATCATCTTGATACATATAATTTCTTAGAACGCCTTCTTTTTCAAACCCTAATTTTAATAGTACTTTATTGGAAGCTTCATTTTCAAGAAAGACAATTGCCCCGATCCGTTTTAGATGAAGTGTGTGGAAACCGTATAATATAACGTCAGAAACCGCTTCAGTCGCATATCCATTTCCCCAGTGTTCAGGGAGAAAGGCATAACTGATATTGGCTCGTTTATGCTCAGAAGACCAATCATGAAACCCAATTGTTCCAATGAGTTCTTTCTTGTTTTTTAATTCGATTCCCCATTTTATACCGCTTCTTGCATTGTAACTGAGCTTAAAGTTATGAATGACTTGTTTCACTTGATCAACATCCTGTAATGGTTTTTGACCATAATAGCGCAGTACGTCAGTATTAGAAAAGCATTGTAGTATACTCGGTGCATCTCCTTCGGTAAGTTCTCGTAAAATGAGTCGCTCGGTTTTCAATATAGGAAACATGCTTTCACTCCATTTCTTCTGAAACTAGAATGTGTTGTTATTGTATAATTTAGACTGAAAATAAAGATTATTCAAGAGGTAAGTACGGTTTGGATTTGTGATAAAATTGATTGTGGAATATATTTCAAAAAGAGGTTTGTATATGGAGAAAAACTCAATTTTAATTGTAGATGATGATCAAGATATTGTTCGATTTGTCAACGTGAATTTAATGCAAGAAGGTTTTAAAGTTTTTAGTGCTCATAATGGAGAAGAGGCTTTAAAAATAATAAATAATAACAGTATTCAACTTGCTATTTTGGATATTATGATGCCACAAATGGATGGAATAGAATTGTGTAGAAGGATTAGAGAGAAACATAGTTTACCCATTATGTTTTTAAGCGCAAAATCATCGGATGTAGATAAAGTAATAGGATTTAGTACTGGAGCAGATGATTATATTGTGAAGCCGTTCAGTACAATTGAATTTATAGCGAGAGTGAAAGCTCAATTAAGAAGGTATACATATTTCAATCAAAATGCTGCCCAAGAAATAGAAAAGAAAATAAACATTAGAGGTTTAGAAATAGATGAACTGTCTAGAACAGTAATGTTATATGGAGAAACAATCAATCTTACGAGAACTGAATATGATATTTTGTTCTTAATGGCCGCTGCAAAGAATCGTGTGTTTACTATTGAAGAAATATATGAGAGCGTTTGGAAAGAAAGAGCCTATGAAAGTAATAATACAGTAATGGTTCATATTGCAAGATTAAGAAATAAAATTGAAGAGAATCCAAAAGAGCCGAAGTTTATTCAAAATGTTTGGGGAGTCGGATATAAAATTGAAGATTAAATCATTACAAGGCATTAGAGCTAAGTTTTTTAGTGCATTCATATGCAGTATTTTGCTAGCAACTGTAAGTATAATAACGTTTCAAATTGTAGTTGGAAATATATATAGTCAAGTTACCGGATTAGAGGAAAAATATTCACTTTTATATATAATAGCTTTTTTAACTTTTACTACAATATACTTTGCATTCATGACAAAAACAATGATGAAAAGATTATCTGAAATTAACAAGAGTGTGAAGGAAATAAGTAGTGGTAATTTGGAAATACATATACCTATTTCAAAAAATGACGAGATTGGTGAATTAGCAGCGAATGTTAATAGAATGGCTAAAAGTTTAAAAGAGTCTATCGAAAATGAAAAAAAATCGCAGGAAACGAAAAATGAAATGATTAGCAATATTTCTCATGACTTACGAACACCTGTAACATCTCTAATCGGTTACGCAGACCTGTTAGGAAATCAGCTTCATTCAAATAAAGAAGAATGTGAACAGTATGTAAGTATATTAAAGCGAAAAAGTTATGAATTAAAAAATCAAGTAGATGATTTATTAGAATATTGTCAAATAAATTATAGGGAGATTGAATTACATACAAGTGTAGTAAATATGAAAGCGTTCATTGAACAAATCATGATTGATTTTGTACCACAACTAGATGATGCCAATATGAGCTTTTATATGAAAGGTGATAAGGAGTTACATGTGGAAATGGATGTAGCGCTTATGGTGAGGCTTTTCGAAAATGTAATTAGTAATAGTATTATGTACGGGAAAGACGGAAAACAGATTTTGATTCAAATTTCTAAAAGAGACATGAATGTTGAAATAGAAATTAAAAATTTTGGACAGTGTATTCCGAATGAGAACCTTCCTTACGTTTTTGAGAAGTTTTATCGTGGTGAAAAATCACGTAGCTCTTATACGGGTGGAAAAGGGATGGGGCTTGCAATTGCGAGAAGTATAGCAGAGCTTCATAAAGGGGATATCACTGTGCGCAGTAACGAGAAAGAAACTGTTTTCACCATCGTTTTACCGCATTATAAAGAATTGTAAGAAATTCGTAAGTATTTCTTTTATATGTCGTAACTTTTACTTCGTATTATGTAGAACAAAGATATGAGAGTGGGGATACAACATGTGGAAGAAATATGTATTAATAATTTTCGTTGCGTTTTTAATTATAAGTTGGAGTGTAGTTTATTTAGCTAAAGGTTTTATATCAGTCATTTTTTGGTGGAGTATACAAGCCTTTAGCATAGTATCACTCTTTATTTTGATAGGATCAATATTACTATTTGTGTGGAAAGGCATTTTCAGAAAGCGAATAGATAGAATATTACTCTTCATCGTTCTTTTCTCTATAATTGGAGCTTGGCCTTTAGGGTGGTTTGCTAACATAGGGGGACTTGCTTACCCAGCAGATGTACATTCTATGAATCCTAAAGCAGTAGTTCGCTTTCCTTTGAATGAACGAGCATTAGTGGGATGGGGCGGTAATCGATTAGAAACGAACTATCATGTTATAAAACCAAATGAACGCTGGGCATATGATATTCTTATTCCGCCTGCTGAAGTGAAAAGTAGTAAGCTAGAGGATTATGGAATATATGGAGCCGAAGTAATGGCACCAGCTTCTGGAACAGTTGTATCTATCAATAATAATGAAAAAGATGTAGTTCCAGGAGAGGATGATTTTCAGTCAATGGCGGGGAATCATATTTATTTACGACTAGATGAATCAGGGACATTTATGGTTCTGGCCCATTTAAAGCAAGGATCAATTAAAGTTAAAGAAGGACAACATGTAAATGAAGGAGAATTACTTGCTCAGGTCGGTAACTCAGGAAGTTCAAGTGAGCCGCATTTGCATATTCATCATCAAAGGCAGGATCCATCCAAGGTAAGCATATTTCTTTCGGAAGGATTACCACTTTACTTTCGAACGGAAAAAGGTGCGATAATGCCAGAAAGAGGTACATACATAATTGGTAAGTAGAAGAGAATTACTTCGCTAAAAAAGGTATTCCCGTTTTTATTGGAATACCTTTTCTTATTACCCTGCAAAAGTTTGATACAACAAGAAAATATTTAAAACGATAACAAGTGCGGCAATGATCCACGCGATGAATGTTGTAATACGATGGTTAACGAGTGCACCCATTATTTTTTTACTACTTGTAAACATAATCAGTGGTACTAATGCAAAAGCAATGCCGAATGATAAGACAACTTGACTCATTACGAGAGCGTAAGTTGGATTCACGCCTAAAGCAATAATAACGAGAGGTGGAATCATTGTAATAAAGCGGCGTAAGTATAACGGAATATGCATTCGAATGAAACCTTGCATAATAATATCGCCTGACATTGTACCGACAGAAGAGCTGGATAGTCCTGCTGATAAGAGCCCAATTCCAAATAAAGCAGCTGATACTGGACCGACTAAAGTACTAAACTGGTTAAAAGCAACATCAAGGTCTTCAACATGCAAGCCGTTTTTAAAGAATAGTGCAGCTGCTACTATTAACATACTTGCGTTGATTGCTCCAGCGATAACCATTGCAATAATAATATCAATAAACTCGAAGCGGAAAATCTTTTTCTTTTGTTCATCATTTGTTCCGACTACGCGGCGCTGCGTTAAGGCAGAATGTAAATAAATTGCGTGTGGCATAACTGTCGCACCTAAAATTCCTGCTGCAAGTAATATACTGTCTACACCTTGGAATTTTGGAATGAAGAGCCCTGAAAGTAGAGGACTTAATTCCGGTTTTGCATAAAAGACTTGTACACCAAAAGCAATAACAACGATGAAAATCATTCCTGTTATGATAGCTTCTAATGGACGAAATCCTCTGCGTTGAAACTCAAGAATAATAAATGAGCCGACTGCTGTAATTAAAGCGGCAGGTAACATCGGAATTCCAAATAATAAATACAATCCGAGTGCTGCCCCGATAAATTCAGCTAAATCAGTAGCCATAATAACGAGTTCACCTTGTATCCATAAGCCGATGGATACAGGCTTTGGGAAGTTTTCTCGAGCTATTTCAGGAAGGTTCCTGCCTGTAGCAATTCCTAATTTAGCTGATAAAGTTTGGATTAATACAGCCATTAAATTAGAAGCGAGAATTACCCAGAGTAATAAATATCCATATTGTGATCCAGCGGCAATATTTGTCGCGAAATTGCCAGGATCAATATAAGCGACTGAAGCGATGAAAGCGGGACCTAAAAAGGGTAGTAGTCTTTTTAAACCTTTCGTTTGTCCGCTTAATGCTAAATGCGCTGATTGAACAGTTGTACTTTGAGAAGGGACTTGTTCATCTTTTGATATATCTTTATTCATAGTCGTTTTCCCCTTTGAAATGTTAACTTGATGAAATTATTGTAAGTATTCTTACTGTTTATTTCAATACATTTAAATGTATTGGTGATATTTTTATTTGAACACAAATGTTTCCTTAGTGCAAATTATATGCCTTTACGCAATTGATAGTGTGATGTTATAAAAAATTGGGAGTTTATGGTGTGATGACGTGGGGAAACATAATGAATTAAAGGGCTATTTTTGAAATTTATGTGAACATAAAGCCGATAATATAGCATATTAATTGATGGAATTGCATTTGTATGATATATAATATATTGGGATTGCAACATAACCACAGTGTTTTGGTGTGTAATCTTGTTTTTTATTTTTGTTAACTGATAGAAAATAGTATAAAGAAAAGAAAATGGGATTCATTTTCTTATTATATATGTTTTGATATGAACGTTAACTTATACATGATTTTAAAAATTAGATAGGTGGTAGAAACACATTGGCAACTACAAAACCATATAGAGTATTACTATATTACATGTACACAACAATTGAAAACCCAGAAGAATTCGCGGCAGAGCATTTAGCATTTTGTAATTCACTTGAATTAAAAGGTAGAATTCTTGTAGCAAAAGAAGGTATTAACGGAACTTGTTCTGGTACTGTAGAACAAACAGAGAAATACATGGAAGCGATGAACAATGATCCACGTTTTGACGGTATTGTATTTAAAATAGATGAAGAAGAGGGGCATGCATTCAAGAAAATGCACGTGCGTCCTCGTCCAGAATTAGTTACACTGCGTCTAGAAGATGACATTAACCCACACGAAATTACTGGTAAGTATTTAGAGCCAAAAGATTTTTATGAGGCAATGAAACAAGAAGACACAGTTATCATTGATGCACGAAATGATTATGAATTTGATTTAGGTCACTTTAAAGGTGCAATCAAACCTGATATTGAATCATTCCGTGAATTACCAGATTGGATTAGAGAAAACAAAGAAACGCTTGAAGGTAAAAAGATTTTAACTTATTGTACTGGCGGAATTCGTTGTGAGAAGTTCTCTGGTTGGTTAGTTCGTGAAGGTTACGAAGATGTAAGCCAGCTTCACGGCGGTATTGTAACGTACGGTAAAGACCCAGAAGTACAAGGTGAGCTTTGGGATGGACAATGTTACGTGTTCGATGAGCGTATCGCTGTACCAGTAAACCAAAAAGAACATGTTATTGTTGGTAAAGACCACTTTACAGGTGAACCTTGTGAGCGCTATGTAAACTGTTCAAATCCAGAATGTAACAAGAAAATTTTATGTTCTGAAGAAAACGAAGCGAAATATTTACGTGCATGTTCTCATGAATGTCGTGTAAGCCCACGTAATCGCTACGTAATACAACACGAATTAACTGAAGAGCAAGTAGCTGCTGCATTAGAGAAAATCGAAGCAGGGAAGTAAGCTAAATTAGTGTAAAAAAAGTACTCCAATTTTTAGTTTGGAGTACTTTTTTATGATGTATTTTTGTCAGTTATTGTCGGTAAGTCGATATGTTTTGAAAATCGCCGATATATTTCGAGTTGCGCTGATATAATCGAAAAACCGCTGATATAAATTTCACTCACTGAAATGCGCCACGCATTTTTAATTTTTATCATCTTTCTCTTTCACAGCAGAAAGAACAGTTTGTTTTACCCATGCTTTTCTTCGTTTATGTTGTAGACTCCATTGGTATAAACTTTGCGCACCTAAAATAAGTGAAATGACGATGCCGCTAATTGCTATTAAGAGTGCGAAAAATTCAAGTGGCGATGATATTTTGTTTGAATCGGTATTTCTTAAGAGATCAATCATAGTAAACCCTAACATTTGGCCTACTACAGAGTAGAGCGTTAAAATTAATAATAAAAGGCTATCTTTCTTAGCTGAGACATTTTCTTGATATTTAAACAAACTATCAAGATTTTGTTTTGCATTTGAGTATAACCCCTCGATGTTAAAAAGCTTTCTTAAGCGAAAGAAAATGTCTTCACTCTGTGATTGGGATACTAGCTCTAAAGAAAAGTAATTCGCCGTAAACGAATTGATTGAGTAAATTAATTTTTCTATTTCATTTGTATCTTGTTCAATGTTTAGTTCAGCATAAGCGTTCGCCATTTTTAATAAAACAATTTTATGAAATAGATTTAATAATAAAGCGTAATAAAACTCCCCATACATTTGACTCGCAAGTTTAATAAATTCGCGTTCTCCTTCATTTGTTACACATGTGAATATATGTTCTTCCATTATGAAATAGCGATTCGGAGCCCATCTTTGGTAAGCATGTTGTTTTAAATAATCATGAATATAAAGCAGATTATTTGCACTCACATATGCCTTGCCATCACTTGTTAACCCAGAAAGGCTGGAAGTACGATAAACATCCACTTCATTCAGTTCCATATCTTCTTTTATAGATAATAAAGTTTGAACGTACATTCTTTGGTCTTCAAAGAAAGGAAAGGTTTGAAAGTAAGAACTTCTTAATCTCTTCTTCTCAAAGAAATCTGTTACGCCATGAAATAAATAACCAAAAATGAATCTTTCCACTTGGGAATACTTTTTTCCATTACATTCAATACAAATCGTTTCATTTGTATCATTTTTAGTTTCAAGTACACGGAAGCGGGCGGCGAATTCAATTGCTTCTGATAATGTCATGTTTGGAGCGGTCTCTACTTCTGTCCGAATTGTTAAGAAGCCAAGCTCATAAGGACAAAGTGTTACGTCAATAGAATGAATCTTAAATGGAACGGAAATAAGATTTGTTGTTAAATGTCCAGTTAAGTTAAGGTCTTTAGAATAGCGCTGTAACCCCTTTTGATGCTCTGAATGAGGAAATAAAATTTTATTTGTAAATGAAAGATAGTATGCTTCCATATTTTGATGTGAAACTTGAAACTTTCCATAGTATGTATTTTCATTTTCAAGATGATCGAGTCGAAAAGGACGAAAGTCATTTTTCTGTAAGAAAGGGAACATATTTTGTTCATACCCAGTTTTAAAAGAAAACGGGAATATAAATTGAAATATAGCTGTTGTTACATCTTTTTCCTCGATTGTATGTATTGCCTCCATTTACATTGTTTCCTTTCCAAATATGCTATAAAAACAACATGCCCAAATTCATTTGAAAATAACCACTGTTTTATACTTGATTAAGAATGAAAATTCAGCTTATTTAGTAGGGGACATGTATAATGTTATGTATACTGAATGTTATAAAATTGTATTTTGAAAAGGGGGATGTTGTATGCGTATTTTAGTATTAGGAGCGGGAGGCGTTGGAGGATTTTTTGGTGGCCGATTAGTCGAAAAAGGGGAAGATGTTACGTTTCTTGTTCGTAGTAAACGTAAAAAACAATTGGAGGAAAGAGGACTTGTAATCAGAAGTATTAACGGTGATTTTTCCTTCCAACCGAAATTAATAACGAAAGAAGATCAAACTGCTCCATTTGATGTGATTCTATTTTCAACAAAAGCGTATCACTTAAACGAGGCAGTTCAAGATTTGAAACCGTTTGTTGGCGAAAGTACTGTAATCATTCCGTTGCTAAATGGTATCGCTCATTTATCACTATTACAAAAGGAACTCGGTGAGGATAAAGTAATTGGCGGTTTATGCTTTATCGAGACGACGTTAAACGATCAAGGAGAAATTGTACAAACTAGCGCTGCCAACAGACTTGTGTTTGGAGAAATGAAGTCTCAAGATTCAGAGAGAATAAAGCATATTTCTAAAGCATTTGCAGGTACGAAATCTAGTTTTATTTTAAGTGAAAACATTATGCAAGATATGTGGCATAAATATTTATTTATTACTGTAATGTCAGGTGTGACAACATTAATGCGGGCACCGATAGGACCGATTCGTGAAAGCAAAGGTGGACGCGATTTTATCCAAAACTTATTTGAAGAATGTATGCAAATTATGAGATGTGTAGGAGCACCAATTAAAGATAATATTGTCCAAGAACATATGAAAACAATTGATAAAATTTCGTATAATATGAAGTCATCGATGCAGCGTGATATGGAAAAAGGTTCGTCTATTGAAGCGAAGCACTTACAAGGATACTTACTAGATGTAGCGGAACAATTTTCTATAGAAGCACCATTATTAGGATCAGTATATCAAAATTTGAAAGTGTATGAAGAAATGACCTCTAACAAATCAGCAATACAATTGGATGTATGAAAAAATAAAAAAGAAAGCAATATATAAGTGTATTGCTTTCTTTTTTTATGACAAATCATTTATTTCTTTTTGTTCTATCTGTCAAATTTATTTCCTGTTCACGTTTACCGTATAATTGATTAATTTCATTTGCTAATGCATCTAAATAGGAATCGGAAAAAATAGGCTTCTTTTCTTTAGTCATATAGGTCTCCTTTATTGATTTTTTAGTATTCATTATGTATATTTACCGGCGGATTATGCGCAATCATTTTAATTTTTTCTTTTTAAAAATTTTTGTTTACATTTTGAAAATAAAGGAGTATTATAATCCACAGTTTCAATTTTCTAAATCGCTGAAACCGCATGGTGCGGGGGACCCGTTCTTATGGATTAGTTCTTAATCCAATGGGGTGAATCCTTGAAAAAGGTAGGGCTACTCATAGGCCCGAATCCGACAGCTAACCTCGTAAGCGTTATATTGAGAAGGAAGGTGGAGCTTGTGCGACAAAAAATATAATGTCTACAAGTCTATTTCGTTATGGCTTGTAGACATTTTTTGTTTTCTGAAGAAATCGTTTATCCGCTATAACTAGCAGAAAAGTTCGTACAAAATTATTGGAGAGTGGACAGCAGTGGTTTCATCTATTAAAAGATTTTTAATTGGAAGACCGTTAAAATCAACAGAGCTTGGAGAACAGAAGCTTAATAAAACGAAAGCTTTAGCTATTTTATCTTCTGACGCATTGTCATCAGTTGCTTACGGTCCAGAGCAAATTTTAATTGCTTTAGCAGGTGTTGGAGCGATCGCTTATTGGTATTCCATTCCAATCGCTGTTGGGGTATTAGTATTATTGACGGCCCTTATTTTATCTTATCGTCAAATTATTTTTGCTTATCCGCATGGCGGGGGCGCGTATGTTGTATCAAAAGAAAATTTAGGGATGAATCCAGGCTTAATTGCTGGAGGATCTTTATTAGTTGACTATATTTTAACTGTTGCAGTAAGTGTGTCTGCAGGTACAGATGCGCTCACATCTGCTTTTCCTAGTTTACATGCACATAATGTAATCATTGCGATTATATTTGTTATATTTATTACCATCTTAAATTTAAGAGGTGTAACGGAATCAGCTTCCGTTTTAGCATATCCTGTTTATTTATTCGTTTTGGCACTATTTATATTAATTGGTGTAGGGATATACAATATTTTAACGGGGCACGTGTCACCAACTTTACACACGCCGATTGGAACACCAGTTGCAGGGATTAGTTTATTTTTATTACTAAGAGCATTTGCATCAGGTAGTTCTGCTTTAACAGGTGTTGAAGCAATTTCAAATGCAATTCCGAACTTTAAAGATCCTGCGCCAAACAATGCAGCGAAAACATTGCTTGCAATGGGTGCATTACTTGCAGTTTTATTTTCAGGAATTGTGTTCTTAGCTTATTATTACGGAATTTCTCCAAGTAAAGAAGTAACAGTTGTTTCACAAATTGCTGAACAAACATTTGGACGTAATTTCATGTACTATTTCATACAAGGTACAACTGCTTTAATATTAATTCTTGCTGCTAATACAGGTTATTCTGCATTCCCACTATTAGCAGTTAATCTTGCAAAAGATAAGTTTATACCGAGAATGTTTATGATTAGAGGAGACCGCCTAGGATACTCAAACGGAATTATTATACTTGGAATCGCATCGATTATTTTAATTGTAGCTTTCCAAGGACAAACGGAACATTTAATTCCGTTATACGCAGTAGGTGTATTTATTCCGTTTACCCTTTCTCAAACGGGTATGGTATTAAAATGGCTTCGTGAAAAACCTGAAGGATGGGCTTTGAGATTAACGGTCAATTTAATAGGAGCAGTCATTAGTTTTATCGTAATGAGTATGTTCTTTTTAACTAAATTCGCACAAGTTTGGTCGATCCTTATATTCTTACCTGCAATCATATTCCTGTTCCACCGAATTAAGAAGCATTATGATGCAGTAGGCGATCAATTAAGTTTAAAAACTTGTGAGAGAATTGTTCCAATAGAAGGAAATGTAATCGTCGTTCCTGTAGCTGGTATGACACATGTAGTAGAGAATTCATTAAATTATGCGAAGTCTCTTTCTGCAGATCAAGTTATCGCTGTATATGTTGCTTTTGACAGGGAAGAGGAAAAGAAATTTGAAGAGAAATGGAAGAAGTGGCAACCTGAAGTAAGACTTGTTACGTTACATTCTCATTATAGAAGTATTCTTCAACCGCTAACAAAGTTTATTGATACAGTGCAATATAAAGCGAGTGAATCAAATTACCGAGTAACTGTAGTTATACCACAGTTCATTCCGAAAAAAGGTTGGCATAACATTCTTCATAATCAATCTAGTTTACTCATTCGTGCGTATTTACTCTATAAGCGAAATGTTGTTATTACGACAGTTCCATATCATTTGAAAAAGTAAGAAGATTTTTAGGGATAGCTTCAAGAAATTGAAGCTATCCCTTTTATGTATATGCTATGCATAATTGCATACGAGTTAAAAAGATATATCAATATAATTTTTGTGTCTATGAGTAAGTAGAGGTTTTTCTTGTGATATATGGATATTTCAATTGAAAAAGTGAAGCGGATTATATTTTGAAATAAAGACATGAAAGCTTGGAAATAAAGGGAATGAAAATACTTCTTTACGTTATATAAATAGCTGTGTTTAAATGACCTTACAGTACAAAACTTACATGAAAACAAACCGAAATTTCATATTTACGTACGTTATTTAGTTTAAAATGAATAATATTTTTATGTAATATATTCACTGTTTGAATGTGGAGATTGCTATAAAATAGAAATTTTATACAATGTTATTCATACTAATCACATATGAAATGTTTTATAACGATAAGTAAGTACTGTAGCAATAAAAGTTGGGAGAGGTGGTTCATACATGGATCGCGGTGAGAACGTTCTCTATTTTAACCATCTCAAACTATATGCAAGAAAATAGAATAATAAAATGCGATAGTAATAGTTGCTAATACATAGGAGGAGTTAAAGTGAAAAAGACTTTAATTACAGGGTTATTGGTTACAGCAGTATCTACGAGTTGCTTTATTCCTGTAAGCGCTTACGCCAAGGAGGGGCAAATAGAGGTGAAAGCAGTATATGCACAAAATGTGATTGCTCCAAATACATTATCCAATTCAATTAGAATGTTAGGATCACAGTCACCGCTTATACAAGCATACGGATTAGTTATTTTACAACAGCCAGACATTAAGGTGAATGCGATGAGTAGTTTGACGAATCATCAAAAGTTTGCGAAGGCAAATGTAAGAGAGTGGATTGATGAATATAACCCGAAGCTAATCGACTTAAATCAAGAGATGATGAGATATAGTACTAGATTTAATAGTTATTATAGTAAGCTCTATGAACTAGCAGGAAACGTAAATGAAGATGAACAGGCAAAAGCAGATTTTACAGGTGCATATGGAAAATTACAATTGCAAGTACAAAGTATCCAAGAGAGTATGGAGCAAGATTTATTAGAGTTAAATCGATTTAAAACGGTATTAGACAAAGATAGTAACAACTTATCGATAAAGGCTGATGAAGCAATAAAAACACTACAAGGATCAAGTGGAGATATTGTGAAATTAAGAGAAGATATAAAAAGAATTCAAGGAGAAATTCAAGCAGAGTTAACGACTATTTTGAATAGACCGCAAGAAATTATTAAAGGTTCTATTAATATCGGTAAACAAGTATTTACAATTACAAATCAAACTGCACAAACGAAGACAATTGATTTCGTTTCTATCGGTACTTTAAGTAATGAAATTGTAAATGCTGCAGATAGTCAAACGAGAGAAGCCGCTCTTCGCATTCAGCAAAAGCAAAAAGAGCTATTGCCACTTATTCAAAAGTTATCACAAACTGAAGCAGAGGCAACACAAATTACATTCGTTGAAGATCAAGTAAGTAGCTTTACAGAACTAATTGATCGCCAAATTGCAACTTTAGAAACGTTATTAACGGATTGGAAAGTTTTAAACAATAATATGATCCAAATTCAAAAGAATGTTGAAGAAGGCACATATACAGACAGTAGTTTACTACAAAAACATTTCAACCAAATTAAAAAAGTAAGTGATGAAATGAATAAACAAACGAATCAATTTGAAGATTACGTTACAAACGTTGAAGTACATTAAAAATAAGTAACGATATAGGGAGAGAAGAAAAATGACAAAAAAACCTTATAAAGTAATGGCTCTATCAGCACTTATGGCAGTATTTGCAGCAGGAAATATTATGCCGGCTCATACGTATGCAGCTGAAAGCACGGTGAAACAAGCCCCAGTTCATGCGGTAGCAAAAGCTTATAATGACTACGAGGAATACTCATTAGGACCAGAAGGCCTAAAAGATGCAATGGAAAGAACAGGTTCAAATGCTTTAGTAATGGATCTGTACGCTTTAACAATTATTAAACAAGGTAATGTTAACTTTGGAAATGTATCGTCTGTTGATGCGGCTTTAAAAGGGAAAGTAATTCAGCACCAAGATACAGCTAGAGGAAATGCGAAGCAATGGTTAGATGTATTAAAACCACAGCTTATTTCAACGAATCAAAATATCATTAACTACAATACGAAATTCCAAAACTATTATGATACTTTAGTTGCTGCAGTTGATGCAAAGGATAAAGCGACTCTTACGAAAGGCTTAACTAGATTATCAAGTAGTATTAATGAAAATAAAGCGCAAGTGGATCAGTTAGTAGAAGACTTGAAGAAATTCCGAAATAAAATGACGTCAGATACACAAAACTTCAAAGGTGATGCAAATCAAATTACATCTATTTTAGCTAGTCAAGATGCAGGGATCCCGCTTCTGCAAAATCAAATTACAACGTACAATGAAGCCATTAGTAAATATAATGCAATTATTATCGGTTCATCAGTTGCGACAGCTCTAGGGCCAATTGCAATTATTGGTGGTGCAGTAGTTATTGCTACAGGTGCAGGAACGCCGCTAGGAGTCGCATTAATTGCAGGTGGTGCAGCAGCAGTAGGCGGTGGTACAGCTGGAATCGTATTAGCGAAGAAAGAGCTTGATAATGCACAAGCAGAAATTCAAAAGATAACAGGACAAGTTACAACTGCGCAATTAGAAGTAGCTGGGTTAACGAACATTAAAACACAAACTGAGTATTTAACAAATACAATTGATACTGCAATTACAGCGTTGCAAAATATTTCAAACCAATGGTACACAATGGGATCAAAATACAATTCTTTACTTCAAAATGTAGATTCAATTAGTCCAAATGACCTTGTTTTCATTAAAGAAGATTTAAACATTGCGAAAGATAGCTGGAAAAACATTAAAGACTATGCAGAAAAGATTTATGCGGAAGATATTAAAGTAGTAGATACGAAAAAAGCATAATTGAATACGAATCGTTAAAGCGTTAAGTATTGATGATTGGTTTGAAGCTCCTGTTCATTTGTGAGCAGGAGCTTTTTATCCCACTTTAAGGGGCAGTAAGACCCTTACCTCAAAATTCAGCGAAAGCAAAGAAGTTAGGTGGGGGATCAACTGCCCCTAAAAGTCCGATTGGTTCAACTAATAATCAGTGGGGGATGAAGAAAACCCCCACTGATTAAAGTTTCACTTTATACCCTTATAAAGAAAATAGGTGAAAAATATGCAGAAAAGATTTTATAAAAAATGCCTTTTAACGTTAATGATTGCTGGGGTGGCAACGAGTAATGCATTTCCTTTACATCCTTTTGCAGCAGAAGTAAATGTAAAAACATTACAAGAAAGTGCGAAAAATTATTCGTTAGGGCCAGCTGGATTCCAAGATGTAATGGCGCAAACGACATCGAGCATATTCGCAATGGATTCATATGCAAAATTAATTCAAAATCAGCAAGAGACTGATTTGAGTAAAATAAGTTCCATTAATGGTGAGTTTAAAGGAAATATGATTCAGCATCAAAGAGATGCAAAGATTAACGCGACGTATTGGTTAAATAGTATGAAGCCTCAAATTATGAAAACGGATCAAAATATTATTAATTACAATAATACTTTTCAAGCGTATTATAATAGCATGTTAATTGCGATTGAGCAAAAAGATAGCGTAAAGTTAAAAGCGGATTTAGAAAAGTTGTATGCGGATATTGTAAAGAATCAAAATGAGGTAGATGTATTATTAGGAGGTTTGAAAGCTTTTCGCGATAGAATGGCGAAAGATACAAATAGTTTTAAAGAGGATACAAATCAATTAACAGCGATTTTAGCAAGTACGAATGCCGGTATCCCAGCTCTAGAGCAACAAATTAATACATATAACGATTCAATCAAAAAGAGTAATGATATGGTCATTGCTGGTGGTGTACTTTGCGTAGCGTTAATAACATGTCTCGCTGGCGGACCGATGATTGCCATTGCGAAAAAAGATATCGCAAATGCAGAAAGAGAAATTGCCAATTTAAAGGATAGAATTTCTGGAGCACAAGCAGAAGTCGCAATATTGACTGATGTAAAAAATAAAACAACAAATATGACCGAAACAATTGATGCAGCAATTACAGCACTGCAAAATATATCAAATCAATGGTATACAGTAGGGTCAAAATATAATAACTTATTACAAAATGTAAAAGGAATCACCCCTGAAGAATTTACGTTTATAAAAGAAGATTTACATACAGCAAAAGATAGCTGGAAAGACGTAAAAGATTATACAGAAAAATTACATGAAGGCGTGGCGCAGTAAACAGTGGACTAGTTCTGCTGTTTATTTTTTATCTCGTTTTTAGTGAGAGTTGGACTTTTAATTTGATAAATAAATTTTTCATGTGTTTTATTAATGTAGCTTTTGGGTAATGTTTAGTCAAATTGATACTAATAATCTAGATAAACTTCTGATCAAGCTTTTAATATTTAATGTTTTAATGAAAAAGGCTATACTGTAATCAAAACTAAAAATTGGAAAGGAAACACCAGAACATGGAAAATTATTTATTATTTATCCTTACAGCAATGCTAATTATAATGATGCCTGGTCCCGGTTTTGCACTAGTTACAAAAAATACTATCTCACATGGTAAAAACGGTGGGATAAAGACCGTCTTAGGAACGGTATCTGGAATGATGATTCATACAATAATGGCTACGTTAGGACTCTCTGCTATCTTAATGAAGTTTGCTATGTTATTTACATTTATAAAATATGCTGGGGCTTTTTATTTAATTTACTTAGCTGTAAAGTCAATTAAAAGTGCTTTTTCTAAAAAAGAAGATATGTCATGTTCAGTGGGAGTGAATTCTAAGGATATTGGAACAATTAAAAGCTTTAGACAAGGATTTACTACGGCAATTTTAAACCCAAAAACTGCTGTGTTTTTTCTTAGTTTTCTACCCCAATTTATTGTGAGTAATCAAAATCATTTCCTCCAATTTCTTTTATTAGGAGTCATCTTTACGACTTTGACAGCAATATGGTATTTACTTTATATCTCACTCATACGTCAATTAAGAACTTTTTTAAGAAAAGAACGAGTGAACCGTACAATTGAGGGTATTACGGGCGCAGTATTATTAGTATTTGGAGTTAGGTTGTTTTTCCAAAAATAAATATGTAAATGAAACGAGAGATAAATAGTGGTGGTTATTTATCTCTTATCTTAACTAAGCAATTTAATTTTTATGTCTTATAACTTAAGGGTTGTGGAACAAACTGTGCTTCAATTACTAATCGGCTAATAAAATTCTGGATATTTTCCAAAAATTTTTACTGTAATGGAATAAAAGGAGAGCATATATTAGTCATGGTATTTCCTTTTCTTATTCTTAGTTTGATGTTGATGTGTTGGCCCCCTATAAAAAAACCACAGTTTACACCCAAACTGCGGTTTTTCGACATACAAGGAGTTACATAAATCATTAGTCAATGTCTAATGATTTATCAACATCTGTTTTTATTTTTTAAACTCTGCAACAGAAACAAACCTAGTTTAGAATGAAAGTAATGCAATTGTTTAACATATGTATCGCCATAACATATGCAAGGGATCTGTTAGAAATAAGATAAGCCGCAGTAAGTATCACCGCGCCAGGTAAATAAAGAGCAAAATCCGAAAGCTGGTTCGTATGCAGCACTGTAAAAATTATAATTGAAATGATGGATGCAATAGCAGTACCAATATAATGCGAAAAACGATTTAATATTATATAACGAAATATAAGTTCTTCAAGTATTGGACCGAGAATACCAAATACAAGCAATGTAAGTATAAGAGGTATCTCCGCGCCCGTTTCAAGGAGCTGTGCTTGGTTCTCTGGCTGACCAGTTGCTAGAAAACGCATAACAATCTGTTCTACAATTACCGTAAATAAAACCACCATAGGAATACTTACTATTTTCAAAATTGTCTTCTTTTTAAAATAAGTAAAACTTTCAATAATCTCTTTCCTAAAGAAAATGATTCCTACAACAGCAGGTACAGTTAAACCGATGGCACTAAGAGCAAATTCTGATTCAACTAAATTGCTGTTAGTTAAAAGTGATAGGCCAAATAATATGAACAAGCCAATTTGAAGTAGTGCAAACAGTGTATAAATTATTAGCATAATAAGTTCTTTTTGATTCATTTTAATAAAGTTCAATTCATTACCTCCATAATTAAATTACTTAGCATCTTTGATTTTTCTTTCTGCATTAGGTTCTCCTTCATTAATATTAGTTTCCAGACCGGACCGTTCGGTTCGAAAACTAATAATACTACAAGTTTCTAGTCTTTTAAACCCCCTTTACAAATTATTAATAAAATTAACATGGTAAAAACCAAATGTAATTATATGTTAGTTGCTTATTTACAATCAAATTACAGCAATCATTAATGATTAACCTTTTATAGAATGAAATGAAGGGGTGGGAGTAGCTTACGCCCCTTAGCTAAACATATTAATAAAAATTATATATAATAGTTATATGTCTATACATTATAATTAACTATATATTTTTACTTCTTCTATGATTTTAGATAGAATTAGTTATATAATATGACTAAATTAACCAATTGGTCATGTTATTATTAACAGAAAATTCATTCGAATGTTATGGGTAAAATAATTTAATGAACCTCAAACTGTATTGTTTTAGGTTCCTATAAGATAGGGATTGATAAGATATTTTTGCTTCAAACTTATTTATACTTACAATAAAAATTCAAAAAAATTATAGTAACAATCAGCTTAAATATTAAGTTCGTTTTATTAGGAGGACCACCAAGCATGACTAAAGTTGATAAGGTAAAAGAAAAGATTATTGAAACATCTTTATATTTATTTAATACTAATGGGATAACTTACACATCCATCCAGGATATAATGACAGCTACTGAACTATCTAAAGGAGCTATTTATCGTAGATTCAAAAATAAAGAAGAAATTGTTCTTGCTGCCTACGATAAAAGTGGTGAGATTATGTGGAGTCATTTTCATAAAGCAATGGAAAATAAAAAGACAGCAATCGATAAAATTCTTGCAATTTTCCTTGTATATCAAGATGCAGCTAACAATCCACCTATTGCTGGAGGCTGTCCATTGCTTAATAGTGCAGTTGAAAGTACGGGAGTATTTCCAGAATTACAAAAAGCAGCAGCAAAAGGCTATGATGATACAGTAATGTTAATGTCCTCTCTCATAAAGGAAGGAATAGAGGAACAAGAACTTAAAGAAGATATAGACATTATATCGCTCGCTTCTTTTCTTGCATCTTCAATGGAGGGAGCCATTATGGCAAGTCGCGTATCTAACGATAATATACACCATCAATATTTTATTGAACAAATAAAGCATCATCTTTTCACTTATTCTAAATAAGTGGGAACTTGCATTGTTTCCATCCAATTTATTTATACTTAAAATGAATAAATACCCCTCATAAAATGTATCTTCTGTTTATGAGGGGTATTTGAATAGCTTTTAGACGATGTTTCATATTTCTTATTGGAAGGCTTTGTTATCGTTACTACAGAAAAAGAAAAAAGAATGAATTACATATAAATCGATTTACGTGTTCAAGCGTATCTATATTGAGTTTGTAAATCTACACAATAAGTTTTCATTGTATATAATAAGTGTAGTAGAAGTTCAAGTAGATGAAATTCGATAGTCGAAATTTCTTACATAAAGCTGTATAATGCTTGTAACGAAAAGGAAATACAGGAAAGGGTATGTAACGAGTTACTATGGATAAAGATAAACAACAATTAAGCGTTGAAGTTGCAAGATTATATTATCAATCAGATTATAGTCAGCAAGAAATTGCAAATAAATTAAATATTTCAAGACCGACGATCTCTAGATTATTAAAGTACGCGAAAGAAAAAGGATTTGTTCAAATTAGTATAGCCGATCCATTTGCTGATTTAGATAACGTTGGGAATTTACTGAAAGAAAAGTATAACTTGTTAGAGGCACATGTCGTATTTTCTCCAGTGCCAGAATATGCAACGACTACAGAGTATATAAGTAAATATGCAGCTGAGTATATGGAAAAGACGGTTAAAACTGGTGATATCGTTGGTGTAAGTTGGGGAATGACGATGTATGAAATCGCTAGAAAAATCGTACCGCAACATGTAAAAGGTGTAGAAGTTGTCCAGTTAAAAGGTGGTATTAGTCATTCGAGTGTAAATACATATGCGAATGAGACGATAGCTTTATTTGCAGATGCTTTTCAAACGACGCCAAGAAATTTACCACTCCCAGTAATATTTGATAATGCAGTGACAAAGGAATTAGTAGAGCAGGATCGACATATTCATCACATTATCGAAATGGGAAAACAAGCGAATATTGCAATTTTCACTGTAGGAACAGTGCGAGACGAAGCGCTATTATTCCGATTAGGCTATTTCGATAAGGATGAAACGAGTTTACTCAAAAAACAATCAGTCGGTGACATTTGTTCACGATTCTTTGATGCGGATGGAAATATTAGTAGTGAAGAAATTAATAAGCGGACCATTGGAATTGAGTTAGAAGAACTGAAATTAAAGAAACGCTCGATTTTAGTTGCAGGTGGTAATAGAAAAATAAAAGCAATTGATGGTGCGTTACGCGGCGGGTATGCAAATGTATTAATTATCGATCAGCATACAGCAAAAGAACTGTTATATTATAAAAAAGGTTAGAAATAAAAGGCTTTCTCAAGATGTTAATTTTGAGAAAGTCTTTTATTTTGTTATATATAAATTACGGAAGTGTTTTTTGAATATAAATTGCCTTTTAAAAAATAATTATGGATATTGAGATACATACTACCATTGTTAATATAAAAGTTTTGATTTTAAATAGGAAGTGTTTCTTAGTTAGAATGCGCTTTATTTACTACAAGAAAATAACTTTCCAAAAAGAGTGAACAAAATTTCAAAAGTGTATTTACATTTGTTCAACTAAGAGTTAGAATGAAGTTGTTAAAAGATATGAGGAGTGAAGATAATGAACATTGCAAAGTTAATTGACCATACAATTTTAAAAGCTAATACTACTAAAGAAGATGTTATGAAAGTAATCGAAGAAGCAAAGGAATATAAATTCGCTTCTGTTTGTATTAATCCTACATGGGTGAAGCTAGCTGCTGAAGAATTAGCTGGACATGACGTAGATGTTTGTACTGTAATCGGTTTCCCATTAGGAGCAAGCACAACTGAAACAAAAGCATTTGAAACAAAAGATGCTATTGCAAAAGGTGCAACTGAAGTTGATATGGTAATCAACGTAGGTGCTTTAAAAGACGGCGATAACGAGTTCGTTGAAAAAGACATTTATGAAGTAGTACAAGCAGCAAAAGGAAAAGCTCTTGTAAAAGTAATCATTGAAACTTGCCTATTAACAGATGAAGAGAAAGTACGCGCTTGTGAATTATCAGTAAAAGCTGGTGCTGATTTCGTAAAAACTTCAACTGGATTCTCAACTGGCGGAGCAACTGCTGAAGATATCGCATTAATGCGTAAAACAGTAGGACCAAACGTTGGTGTAAAAGCATCTGGTGGCGTTCGTACACGTGAAGATGCAGACAAAATGGTAGCTGCTGGAGCTTCTCGCGTTGGAGCAAGTGCTAGTGTTGCAATCGTATTAAATGATGCAAAAGGTGCTACAGATAACTACTAATCATTAATGAAGTGAAGAGCAATGGATACACAAAGTAAAGTGTATCTATTGCTTTAACAATTGAAAAAAATGTAAGCGGATACGAATGGGAGGAGACGGCTTATGAAATACTTAATTGGTATTTTTGGCCTCGTATTGATTTTAGGTATCGCTTGGCTTGCTAGTAATGATAGAAAGAAAGTCAAATATCGCCCAATCATAACGATGGTTATACTACAATTCATTTTGGGGTTTTTATTATTAAATACAAGTGTAGGGAATATATTAATTAGCGGAATAGCAGATGGTTTTGGAGAGCTATTAAAATATGCCGCTGACGGTGTGAATTTCGTATTTGGTGGATTAGTAAACCAAAAAGAGTTTTCGTTCTTTTTAAGTGTATTAATGCCAATCGTATTTATCTCAGCTTTAATCGGTATTTTGCAACACATTAAAGTATTACCTATTATTGTGAAATCTATCGGTCTAGCATTAAGTAAAGTAAATGGAATGGGGAAACTAGAATCATATAACGCTGTTGCTTCTGCGATTTTAGGACAATCTGAAGTGTTTATTTCAGTTAAGAAGCAACTAGGATTATTGCCAGAGAAAAGAATGTATACATTATGTGCATCTGCAATGTCTACCGTTTCAATGTCTATCGTTGGATCGTATATGGTGTTATTAAAACCACAATATGTTGTAACCGCTTTAGTGCTTAACTTATTCGGTGGTTTCATCATTGCTTCTATCATTAATCCGTATGAAGTTACTGAAGAAGAAGATATGTTAGAAGTACAAGAAGAAGAGAAAAAGACTTTCTTTGAAGTATTAGGGGAATATATTATAGATGGATTTAAAGTTGCGATTACAGTAGCAGCTATGTTAGTCGGTTTCGTTGCTCTTATCGCATTCATTAATGCCGTATTTAAAGGTGTAATCGGTATTTCATTCCAAGAAATACTTGGTTATGTATTTGCACCATTTGCATTTATTATGGGTGTACCTTGGCATGAAGCAGTTAATGCCGGAAATATTATGGCAACAAAATTAGTATCAAATGAATTTGTCGCTATGACAGATTTAGCACAAGGAAACTTTAATTTCTCAGATAGAACGACAGCGATTATATCTGTATTCTTAGTTTCATTTGCAAACTTCTCTTCAATTGGAATTATTGCAGGGGCAGTTAAGAGCTTAAATGAAAAGCAAGGGAATGTAGTCGCAAGATTCGGTTTGAAATTACTTTTCGGTGCAACATTAGTAAGTTTCTTATCAGCAACAATCGTTGGCTTATTATTTTAATAGATTTATATCATATAAAAAGGAATGGTGATTGTAATGAGAATGGTAGATATTATTGCAAAAAAACGTGATGGCAAAGAATTAACGACTGAAGAAATCAAATTCTTTATTAATGGATATACAGACGGAAGTATTCCTGATTATCAAGTGAGTGCACTTGCAATGGCAATCTTCTTTAAAGATATGACAGATCGCGAACGTGCAGATTTAACGATGGCGATGGTTGAGTCTGGAGAAACGATCGACTTATCAGCAATTGAAGGAATTAAAGTAGACAAACATTCAACTGGCGGTGTTGGTGATACAACAACATTAGTATTAGGACCATTAGTAGCTGCTTTAGGTGTACCAGTAGCAAAAATGTCTGGTCGTGGTTTAGGACATACTGGCGGAACAATTGATAAATTAGAAGCGGTAGAAGGATTCCACGTTGAAATTACGAAAGAGCAGTTCATTGATATTGTAAACCGTGACAAAGTAGCTGTTATTGGACAAACAGGAAACTTAACACCTGCAGATAAAAAGATTTATGCATTACGCGACGTAACAGGAACTGTTAACTCAATTCCTTTAATTGCAAGTTCAATTATGAGTAAAAAAATTGCAGCTGGTGCTGACGCAATCGTACTTGATGTAAAAACAGGTGCTGGCGCATTTATGAAAACAGAAGAAGATGCAAAAGAATTAGCACATGCAATGGTACGTATCGGAAATAATGTAGGACGTCAAACTATGGCTGTTATTTCAGATATGTCACAACCGCTTGGATTTGCGATTGGTAACGCTCTAGAAGTGAAAGAAGCGATTGATACGTTAAAAGGTGAAGGTCCAGAAGATTTAACAGAATTAGTACTTGTATTAGGAAGTCAAATGGTCGTACTTGCGAAAAAAGCAAATACGTTAGAAGAAGCTCGTGAAATGCTAATTGAAGTGATGAAAAACGGAAAAGCAACTGAGAAGTTTAAAGAGTTCTTAAGTAATCAAGGTGGAGATAGCTCAATTGTAGACAATCCAGAAAAAATGCCACAGGCGAAGTACGTAATTGATGTACCTGCTAAAACTTCAGGTGTTATTTCGAACATTGTTGCAGATGAAATCGGTATCGCAGCTATGTTACTTGGTGCTGGCCGTGCAACGAAAGAAGATGAAATCGATTTAGCAGTAGGATTAATGTTACGTAAAAAAGTTGGCGATGCAGTAAAAGAAGGCGAGCCATTCGTAACAATTTATGCAAACCGTGAAAATGTAGAAGATGTAAAAGCTAAAATTTATGAGAACATTTCTATTGCTGAAACAGCAGTGGCTCCTAATTTAGTTCATACAGTGATTACTGACTAATCATAATTACATTTACTTTGGGGAGGAAATAATATGGATAAGAAAAAATATATCGAAGAAGCAAATAAGATGTTATCGAAAGCATATATTCCGTATTCGAAATTTCCTGTTGGTGCAGCGTTAGTTACGAAAGAAGGTAAAATCTATACTGGTTGCAATATAGAAAATGCTTCTTACGGTTTATGTAACTGTGCAGAAAGAACAGCGATCTTTAAAGCAGTATCAGAAGGTGAGCGTGATTTTAGTTACTTAGTTATTACAGGCGAAACGGACGGACCGATTTCACCATGTGGTGCTTGTAGACAAGTAATTGCTGAATTCTGTGAACCGAAAATGCCAGTTTTACTAACGAATGTAAAAGGCGATGAAAAAGAAGTGACGGTTGAGCAATTACTTCCAGGTGCTTTCTCAATAGAAGATTTAAAATAAGTAAAAATCCATTCCGCAATTAATAGTTGTGGAATGGATTTTTTATTTTCAAAAATAGAATGTAATATTTTGTTCATATTCCATTCATAAACTTTGTGTAAAATGATTGTAGCAAATATGGAAAGTATACAGCAGTAGGAATATAATGAAGAAATTCTATAATGCGGCATGTAGTTACTTATTGGTTTATGATTTTGCTAAAAAAGTCTTTTAAATAGATAGGAGTGGAGAGTATGATCGCACTTTTATCAAGTGTCGTAGCAGTCTGTATGGCTGTTGGAGTGATGTTTCTGCGCTTTAAAGCAGCGAAGAAGCCGGTAACGAAAAAGAAAATTATATTGCCGCCAATTTTTATGAGTACTGGTGCAATGATGTACTTCATACCGGAGTTTCGATTAACATCGTTAGAAATAGTAGAGGCGATTAGTATAGGACTTATTTTCTCTATATTTCTAATTAAAACAACGAAGCTCGAAATAAGAAATGAACATATATATATGAAACCGTCAAAAGCATTCATATTTATTTTAGTCGGATTATTAGCTGTACGAATAGCGTTAAAATCATATTTAAGTCAATCAATTGATTTAGCAGAGTTAAGCGGAATGTTTTTCTTACTCGCATTTACGATGATTATATCGTGGAGAATTGTGATGTATCGCTTGTTTACTAAATTAGAAAAGACAATAAACAGAGCTGGAATTTCTATATAGGAAATCCAGCTCTGTTTATGTTTTATTGAAATTCTTTAGCTCGGAACTCATTTACTTAATTTTAAACGTATTTGAGCATCTTGTAATGCGGCTGGTGTTACGTTATGACCATTTTGATCAACAATTTTTGTGTTTAATAAAATGGAATCTAAGCTTCCACGAAATGTTTTTGTATAGTTTTGACGTAACATTTGTTGTTCTTGTTTTTCATCAACTGTTAATCCAGATGTTTTTTCTTTTTTTGATAATTCGTTAATACGGAATAAAATATTTTTCATTTTTCTTCACCTCTAGTTAGAAATAATTACATTAGTAACTTACTAATGTATAGTTATTGTAACGTATCTTTTAATGTGTGTCAATGCTTATAAACATGCCTTGTTTTGTAAGTGTATGTGGGGATAAAGAATGAAAAAAACTACAAATACTTGAAATAGAAAAGATGCTCAATATTAGTTGTCGTGTATGAATCACTTCAAAAGCCGATGTACAATGAAAAAATGGCGTTTAAGCAGATTGTAGTATTAACTATATCGGCAATTGTTGGAACGTTCCCTCTTTCATAATCTTTTTCCACGTTTTACCCTCATCTGTAGAAAGGAACACATTAGCTTTCATTGTCGCAAATGCTATTTCAGCTGAATTTTGAGGGTTTTGTGATATGTACATAATTGCATCTTTAGCATCTAAAGCTGGAATTTGTATGTTTGTCTCTTCATTTGTAGCAATTGATTTCTTCGTTACGATTTGCTTATTGATAGGGGCGTAAATAACTTCTTCTTTACTTAATGTAACTGCTGTCGATTCAAGTGATGTAGAGAATAGTTCAAACGTATTTCCGTAATCAGTAGATAAGTAAACACCGTCTTTGGCACTTACCGCGACTACACTAGATTGATCTGGATGTACTGAAAAGGAATGAATCGGACCTGAAAGCCCCTTCAACTTACTAGTTTTCCATTCTTGTCCATTGTTCGTACTGAAGTAAAAACCTTGTTGTAATTTAGAATTTGGACGTTCATTGTATAAATAAATTGCTTCCGTATTATATCCGACAGCAAGGTTATGAAAATCAGATTCTCCATAAAAAGCTAGCTTTTCGAGGGTATTACCACCATCAGAACTTTTCATTAATCCTAAAGGATTTTTTAAATTTGCTCCTGGTTCAGGATGACCGCTGGCAAAGAACCCGTTCTTCGTTGCCTGAAAGCCCATATAATCATGTAATCCAGTCTTAGTTTCAAGCCATTTTCCATTTTGATAAACTTTTATCCCGCTATGAGTGGCGATAGAAACCCCAGGCATATTTCCTGCATAGCCAATTCCGTGAATGTGCTCAATTTTTCCAGATGTAATTTCTTTATAGAAGTCTTGTGGACTCGTATTTGCTGTTTCTATATTTTTTGGCTGAGATTGCACCGTTTCTTTCTTCGCCGGTGCTATTTCGGCGTTGTTAGAACATCCTGTAATGATTAATAAAGAAGTAATTGCTAAACCTGTTGCTACATAATGTTTCAAAGTTGTGGCTCCTTTCCTATATATGAGATTTTAAGTATATAGAATAAATGTCAAGAAATTATGGAGTGATGAGTGCCTAGTAATGAAAGTCAGATTTTCTATATAAACACAATTAATTGACGAAAAATTATAACAATAATAAAATGAATTGATTAGATAATTAGTTTTTTAATCATACATAAAACGCTAGGGGGATTATTATGAAATCAACATTTTTTGCTCAAAATAGAGAACGATTAGCGAAAACATTACCAGACGAGTCTATTACTATTTTATTTGCTGGACAAGCACCTCAAATGTCAGCTGATGGACATTATAAGTTTGTGCCGAATCGAAATTTTTACTATGTAACAGGAATCGATGAGCCGAATGTTATTTTCATGTTGAAGAAGTTTGGAAATAGTGTAGAAGAAATACTTTTCATTGAAAAATCAGATCCAGTAATGGAAAAATGGGTTGGTAAAACAGTTTCTAGTGAAGAAGCAGAGAAAATTTCAGGTGTAAAGAAAGTTGTATATTTAGATGGCTTTGAAAAGACAATGTCAAATATACTTTTTACAGAAAACGCGAAGCACATATATTTAGATTTAGAGCGCCGAGAGTGGAATGGTACGGAGACAAAAGTTTTAACGTTTGCTAAACATATAAGAGAACAATATCCACACGTATTAATTGGTAATGTATATCCGAATATTTGTGAATTACGAGTGTTTAAAACTGAAGAAGAAGTTGAAATTATTAAAGATGCGATTGCTGTAACGAAAGATGGTATTTACAATGTGTTAAAGCATGCGAAAGCAGACATGATGGAATATGAATTAGAAGCTCATTTTGATTTTACGCTGAAATCTGCAGGTATTAAACACCATGCGTTTCATACAATTTTGGCAAGTGGAAAAAATGCTACAGTTCTTCATTATGAAGATAATGATGCACAAATTCAAAATGGTGATTTAGTGCTACTAGATTTAGGCGCTCAAAAAGACTACTAT
Organism: Bacillus sp. Brlt_9; assembly: GCF_051948935.1. Classification (NCBI taxonomy): domain Bacteria; kingdom Bacillati; phylum Bacillota; class Bacilli; order Caryophanales; family Bacillaceae; genus Bacillus; species Bacillus sp. Brlt_9. The sequence continues at coordinate 710,971 of NZ_JAYJLO010000001.1, forward strand.
AATGCTGATATTAGCTATACATTCCCGGCAAATGGAACATTCTCTAGTCGCCAAAAACAAATGTATAATATTGTATTAAAAGCATTGAAAGAAACAACGAAGCTCATTAAGCCAGGAGTAAAGTTTGTTGCATTAAATGAGCATACAAAAAAGGTACTGGCAGAAGAGTGTAAAGCAATTGATTTAATTCAAGAAGACGAAGAGTTATCGAAATACTATTATCACGGTGTCAGCCATTTCCTTGGTTTAGATACGCATGATGTAGGAACATATAAAGATAGAGTGTTAGAAGAAGGTATGGTTATAACAATTGAACCTGGTCTTTATATTGCAGAAGAATCAATTGGAATTCGTATTGAAGATGATATTCTTGTAACGAAAGACGGACATGAAAACTTGTCAAAAGATATCATTAGAGAAGTTGAAGAGATTGAAGCGTTTATGAGAGAAAATAATGTGAATGTAAAAGAAGATGAAGTTGTTACGAAATAATCACTAGTAGAGGCGCTCAATTTTGGGCGTCTTTTTATTTAGCTCATTGCACATCTCCATATTTTCTTGAAAATCATTTTTTATACTGATTTTGAAAAAGAAAAAGGAGGGGGTTTTCATGAAGCGATTTGTATTAATAGCAGTTACAGTCTCTGTCATATCCTTAATTGCTGCATGTTCTGCGACCACAAATACAAAAAACGATCATAAAAATATGAATGATAAAAAAACACCACAGACTGAAACAGCTGCAAAACCAATGAAAGTTGAAAAAGGACCAGAAGTTACTTTAATAGCGAAAGAAGAAAAGCAAAAGTTAAGTAACGGTGTTATTGTTCCAATCTGGACATTTAATGGTTCATCTCCTGGTCCGGAAATTCGGGTGAAAAAAGGTGAAAAGGTGAAAGTAACATTAAAAAATGAATTATCTGCACCAGTATCTCTTCATTGGCATGGGTATCCTGTCCCAAATAATATGGATGGAATTCCAGGTGTGACGCAAGATGCGGTTGAACCTGGAAAAAGTTTTACCTACGAATTTGAAGCGAACGTCCCAGGAACGTATTGGTATCATTCACATCAAGATTCTGTCAATCAATTAGATAGAGGATTATATGGTGCTCTTATTGTAGAGGATACAAATGAAAAGTATGATAAAGATTACACATTAATGTTAGATGAATGGGTAACAGATACAGACGAAATTAATAAGCAGTTAAAAGAAATGAAAAAAGGGCAAACAGGTAATAAATCTAAGGATAATGAAAATACGAAAAAGAATGATGATATGAAAGGCATGGATCATTCTGATATGGACATGGGCAGTGATAAAAAAGATTCAGGCAATATGACAGGAATGGAACATGGAAATATGAAGATGGAAGGTCATGATATGAGTATGTATGATTTATTCACAATCAATGGTAAAAGCGGGGATTTAGTAGAACCATTAAAAGTGAATAAGGGAGATAAAGTTCGTCTTCGACTCGTTAATGCTGGTTATCTATCACATGATATACATGTTCACGGTCATGATATAAAAGTAATTGCGACAGATGGTCAACCAATAAACGATCCAAAAGTTATAAAGGATCAAGTCATTTCAATCGCACCGGGTGAACGTTATGATATTGAATTTAATGCTAATAATCTTGGGAAATGGTATGTTGAAGATCATTCAGAAAATAAAGGTGCAAAAGGCATGAAAGTTGTTATTGAATATGAAGGTAGTAAAGAGATGAAAGACAAAGCAAACGAAAAAGAAAAACTACCGAAATTAGATATGACGACATATGGTGCTAAAAAACTTGGTGGTTTCACGTTAAATCAGCAGTATACTACCACATATAATATGGACTTAAATACGAAAATGAATGGAAATAAAATGGTATATACAATTAACGGAAAAGTATTTCCGGATATCGACCCAATTTCAGTGAAAAAGGGTGATTTAGTAAAAGTAAAATTGGTGAATCGTTCTAAAATGGACGATCACCCGATGCATTTACATGGTCACTTCTTCCAGGTGTTGAGTAAAGATGGGAAACCGATAGAAGGTTCTCCAATTGTGAAAGATACATTGAACTTAAAACCAGGAGAAGAATATGAAGTAGCCTTTGTAGCAGACAATCCGGGTGATTGGATGTTCCACTGTCATGATTTACACCATGCTTCAGCGGGGATGGTAACAGAAGTGAAATATATAGATTATAAATCTGACTATATTCCAAATCCAAACATTCCTAATAAGCCAGAATAATATGAAGCAGTTATCTTATGGATAGCTGCTTATTTAATTTCGGTGCAAGTATCAATGTATATGTTGATCATGCTCGGTTGAAGGTGGAGGAGTATGATCTGGGAATGTTACAAATACAGCGAAGATAATTACTACACTAATTGAAAGTAATAACAAAAAACGCCTTTGGATAAAAGTAGAAAAAGTTTCTGATACAAGTTGAATTATACATGACATAGTTATTGTTATCGTAAGTAAAAGGCTAATAAACAGTATACTATGAGCTTGTTGAGCGTTTAACATTTCTGTAATCATTGCTCCCATCATACTCGCCATTAATCCAGAGAACATTCCTTCTAAAGCAGTATATAGGTGAAAACGTAGACCGACTAAAAAACCGATACAACCACTAATTAATATAGCAAGCAAAGTAGAATAGAGTAATTCTCCTTTAAAAAGAATACCGAAATAAAAACCAATACTTAAACCGATACTCATACTAAAAGACATAATAAATACCATATACTCCATTAGGGTACCCTTACGTTTAAAAATATATGATGTAATAAGAATTGAGATACAACAAAGTGTTAAGGCTGTTAATGTGTAAGCGAACATTATGATACCTCCCTGTCCTATCATTCATTCCATCATATGTTCATATGGAGAGTTCTTATGCTTATTTATATCTGCAAATTATCTGCACAATTTCATAAAGGTAAGCAAGAAGGCTTCTGGTTTTTTGGGGAAGGCTTTTTAATTGTGAGCATGTGAATGTAAGAGTTAAATGAAGAGTTTCTATTGTGAAGCCATAAAGAATAAGCGTATAATATTATAGGTCTCCCATTTGCGAGACAAACCGCGAATGATAAATAAGATTGTTGCTTTATCATCGCCTCTAAACAGATAGACAATGAAAGTAACACTGGAATACGGATAGGGAGTTATAAAATGAAATTAATTATTGCCGAGAAACCAGATCAAGGTTTGGCTCTTGTTTCACAATTTAAATATCGCCGGAAAGATGGATATTTAGAAGTAGAAGCAAATGAGTTATTTCCAAATGGAGCGTACTGTACATGGGCAATTGGTCATTTGACGCAGTTATGTAATCCAGAGCATTATCACGCGGAGTGGAAAAAATGGTCACTTAATACGTTACCGATGATTCCAGAGCGTTTTCAATTTGAAGTAACAAAATCAAAGTATAAGCAATTTAACGTTGTGAAACAGCTGTTACATAATCCACAGGTAACAGAAATTATTCACGCAGGCGATGCCGGGCGTGAAGGGGAATTAATCGTACGAAATATTATTAATCTTTGCAACGTGCAAAAGCCGATGAAACGTCTTTGGATTTCATCTTTAACGAAGCAAGCTATTTACCAAGGATTTAAAAATTTACTAGATGAATCAGATACAATCAATACGTACTATGAGGCGTATACAAGGTCATGTGCGGATTGGGTCGTTGGTATGAATGCATCGCGTGTCTTTAGTATTTTGCTAAAGAAAAAAGGAATGAACGATGTATTTTCAGCGGGTCGTGTACAAACACCGACACTCGCATTGATCGTAAAGCGAGAGAAAGAAATTGAAAACTTTAAGTCAGAGCCGTTTTGGGAAGTGTTCGCAACCTTTAATATAGAAGGAAAGAAGTATGAGGGGAAATGGGAGAAGGATAGTGAATCCCGCTTAAAAGACCCTGATATGGCAAATAAAATTGCGGCATTTTGCCAAGGGAAACCGGCAGTAGTGAAGGAAATGAAAACGGAGCGTAAAGAGTTTCAGCCACCGCTTTTATTTAACTTATCGTCACTGCAAGCTACGGCAAATAAAGCATTCAAATTCTCACCGAAAAAGACGCTCGATATAACGCAAGCACTATATCAAAAAGGGATTGTCTCCTATCCTCGTTCAGATTCTAACTATGTTACACAAGGAGAAGCAGCGACGTTCCCTGATATTTTGCAGAAGCTAAGTCAGTTTGATGAATATAAAGGGTTATTACCAGCTCCAGTTGAATCGATTATGAATAATAAGCGTTATGTGAATGAAAAGAAAGTAACAGATCACTACGCCATTATTCCGACAGAGCAAGTTACAAACCCAAGCAGATTATCAGGTGATGAGAAGAAAATTTACGATATGATCGTAAGAAGACTCATTGCAGCGCATTATGAAGTTGCAATCTTTGACTATACAACGATTGTAACGCTTGTAGATGAACGTGCTGAATTCATTTCAAAAGGAAAACAGCAAATTCAAGAAGGTTGGCGTAAAGTTATTTTCCAAGATGATAAAGATGACGAAACAATTCTTCCAATTGTCGCAGAAGGTGAACAAGGAAAAGTTGTAAAGGTAAAAGTGAAAGAAGGAAAAACACAGCCACCGAAGCGTTATACAGAAGGACAACTTATTACGTTAATGAAAACGGCGGGTAAGTATTTAGAGAATGAAGAGCTGGAGAAAGTATTAAAGAAAACAGAAGGTTTAGGTACAGAAGCAACGCGCGCTGGAATTATTACGATGCTGAAAGACCGTAAATATATAGATGTGAAAAAAAACCAAGTGTATGCGACTGATAAAGGAAAAGTATTAATTACCGCAATCGGAGATAAAATACTAGCTTCACCAGAAATGACCGCAAAATGGGAGCAGCGCCTTGCGGAAATCGGTGAAGGCACAGCATCACCAGCTACATTTATGGAACAAACGAAAAAGTTATCAGCTAAAATTATTGAAGATGCGGTGGAAATGTCTGAGAAGTGGGATTTCACTGGACTACATGTTGAATCGATTGAACGAAAAGGATCGAAATTTACAACAGGTAAAAAGGTTGGTAGTTGTAAAAAATGTGATGGCGATGTGATTGATAAATCAACGTTTTACGGTTGTTCTAACTACAATACAACACAATGTGATTTTACCATCTCAAAGAAGATATTAAGCAAAACAATTTCGCAAAAGAATATGACAAAGCTCTTAAAAGGTGAAAAGACCGATTTAATTAAAGGCTTTACAAAGGGCGAGAAAACATTTGATGCGAAATTAGAGTGGAAAGATAATAAGATTAATTTTGTGTTTGAGAATTAAGTGGTGTTAGCCGATAAAAAAGGTCTTTACTGAATAAAAAAGTCCTTTACTGAATAAAAAAGTTCTTTACCGAGGAAAATGTTCTGTAACAGGTTAGGTTTGAAAAAGTTATTGTTATAAAAAAGCATGACGATTTTACGTCATGCTTTTTTTATTTTATAATTGTAGACTTTTGTGTACTAATAATAAAAATCTTTAAAAGATAAAATAATTGTTTAAAAAGATGATTCTAAAGGAATTGTTACTGTTCTTAATAGAACGAACATGAATGTTACATTAACAGGGCCTATAGGATGTGAGTGCTCCACTGTAGGCGTTAAAAAAGTTAAATGCAATCTTTGAAGAGGTTAGAAGTCTTCCAATTTATAAACAATCAGACCTTATTATAAATTGTCGAACTATATTTCAAATTCACATCATTAAACACAGAGGATGACCTCATCCCTTTCTTCGGTGTTTTTGAACTGGTGCACCTCCTATTCTATGTTCGAAAGTTAAAACTGAATGATTTTTTAATGAGAAAATTTTAGAACAAGATAATATTTTAAAGTAGATAATAGCATCCTTATTTCCTTTAATTAATAAACAATCAAACCAGCCAATCGTATTAATGTTTTATGGTTCACCAGGTGTTGAAAAAACAAAAAGTGCTAGGATCATTAATGATTGTATAAGCTCAGTATCTTTGTTTAGAAAAAAATTATCAATGGTTAAAGGAGGGTAGAAAAAAAAGTTAATATTAACTTAGGTGATACTGAATGGGCTAAAAATAAGGAATTGATGTTTGTAAGTTTATATGTAGAAGCCTATGAGAAGCTACAAAGGTACTGTGGATATAATTAAAAATAACGAAAAATATAATTAAGCATTAAATCAAAATAGGAGGAATGTGAAGTTTTTACTATAACTGAAAATAATGTAAGAATGAAACAACCGAGAGGAGCAACTGACGGTGGAGAAGGGATTTTAGATGAACAAAGAAATATTTGTGAGGAACATTTTGAGGCAACTAATTCAATGTTTAGAGAAATAAGTACCTATTTGGGTAATGACAATTAACCTTTAGTTTATAAATGAGTAGTGAAAAGCCTAATCAATATGGTTTTTTCTTTTTTCTGTGTATCAAAAATGAATGTTTATGATAGGTTGTGAAGTATATAATTGAAAAATTTACAATGTTCTAATTGATGTCCCGAAAGTCTTATCAAAAACTTCGAATATTTTATAGTTACAATAAAGAGAAGTTTCTAGTAGAATCAAAATATAGATTAACTCTGGGGGGAGGATGATTATTATTAGTGCTTGGACGAGAAAATTAAACGTTAATTATATAAGAACAGACTTATATGTATGGGAACGAAGATTATTAAAGAAATTTAAAGAAAGTGGTGTTTATGTCTTTAGAGATAAGAACGATAAGATTATTTATATTGGTGAGGCTCAGAATCTTGCAGAAAGAGTTAGTATTCATCTTACGGGAAAGGATGATGGTTCTGCTTTATATGCTGAAGAGGGTTTTACCTTTACCTATAAGGTTGAGTTATATCGATTAACAAAACTCAATGCTCATATGAGATTTTTCATGGAAATTGATGGAATACAAAGGTCGAATCCAACCTTTAATAAAGAATATCGTCTTGATGGAACACCAGAAAGCAGAGCAGAACAGAGGGAAGATTACATAAAAACTAATGAAGACATTTCATGGAGGAATTGGACTTATTGGCAAGTACAAGCATTCTTGAGCGGAGATGTGCTAACTGATGTGATAATAGAGAAAATAAAGAGAGCTACAGAAGAAGATTGGGACAATGTAGAAACAAAGAAAGTAATCAAAAAGATAAAAAATAGGTTACGCTATCCAAATGATGAATATGTAATTGAACAGGTATTTTTATTTGGGACAGGTATATTAGCAGATAAAAATCAAATATCTCCCGTACACAGTATGGTTTTGGCACCTGACATAGAATTTAAAACCAAATTCAAGAAAGGAGCAAAACGGAGAGTATTACAGATGATATCTAATAAAAATAAAAAGGGGGTTGGGGAAAGTTTAGCCCCAACAGAACGAACAGAAGGGGATAAACATAAAATATCCTTGGAACAGGTTTTTTAAAAACATGAGTATTTGGTTTTATGATTTTGAATGGATTATAAATGAAAAAATCGTTTATAAGTAAGCGTCAAATATTCCCCACCTACAATTTGGAAATAACTCATGAGGTAATCTCCTTACATACACATGTGGAGTTTTTTTATGAAAAGACACAAATTAAAGAAAGAATGGGAAACTTATATTCAAGAATATTAAAACAGTGGATCATCCAAATTTGCTTGGTGTCAAAAACAGAGCTTACCGGTTCATCGGTTATATTACTGGTTGAAAAAGTTATCACCTGAAACTGAAGAGGAAAATAAAATTGAGCGTGTGAATTGGATTTCTATGAATGTCCCTGTAATGGAAGAAAACATATATGCCACCATTCGAAATTACATGCAAGAAGCAACCATCGAATTAGATGTACCTTTTACTCCACAAGTGATGCAAGCGGTGGAACAAAAATGATATCAGAAATCACAGTTGATAAAACCTTGCCGTGGTCAACGGATTTACCTCCTAGATGCAGAGTACCGAAAAAAGTAAAGTAAACGTAACTCCGGTACAGTAAAAGGGCCAAACACCTTTTACTGTACCGGACCTCGTTTTCTATTTGTTTAACTGCGCTTGCCGTTATTGTTCTTCTGGCTTCGCTACTTCTTGTTTCGTTTTTTTTGTTTATACTTCTGTTTTTTCTGTACCGCAAGCTGCTAACCCTAAAGTTAGCACCCCGGCAATAAGTAAGTTAATTTTCTTCATTATTGATCCGCCCCTTCACCTTCATTTTGTTGTAATAACAGTGAAGCGACGTTCACCAAGTTCTACTAATTCTTATTTCTTATTTTCTATTAGTTCATTTAATTTCATCACTAGCATAAACTATTTGTCTTCCACGTTGAAGAAGAGTTATTAGGACCAAAAACGGTCCTTTTTATTTTATGACACGAAAGTATGTCATGAGAAAAACGTACGTATAGAGTATGAATTTTTTATCTTTTAATTCGTTTCACTCTCATTTTTAGTAATCTTTCCACAAATGGATGATTTTTCTGGTTCTCACTCATACAGTAAGATAGACATTTTGCACTTTCTGTTGCATAGATTCGAAATGTAGTCTTTTCGTCCGTAACCTGTTGAATTTCTTTAAACACGTTTTCTAATGGAATGAGTGGTTTATCTTGAATGGTATAGTCGTTCATTCCGTGTTTATATTCTGCTGCAAGTGAAATAAATGAATTATCCAAATACCCATCAAATAAACTTGAAAGTTTAAACTTGTTCACATGCAAATGCTTATAAAAACCTTCTAGAATATACCTAATGCCAGATTGACATGTAGTTGTAAAGGTATTTTCGATATAGTATTCGTTCTCTATTCTTTGCCCCTCTTGATTTGTATACAAATAATACATTCTTAAAATTTCGGGTTGTGTATATATATCGTAGTTCCTTTGTACTCCATCATTTGAAATGTAGAATGTTAATTCACATGTGTTGATACTTTGTTCGTTTGGCTTCTTGAAATCCTGTCCCTTTAATTGATCTTTTAACGGGAAGCGAGGATAAGGAACAGACGGAAAAATGAGTTGATATTCTTGTTTACTATTCGCAAATAAACACTCATCATAAGCATTTTTCACAATTTGAATTTGTTCTTCTTTTGTATTTCGGTCAACCAATGCATCCTCTACTAATTGGATGTGCTCATCCAACAAGTCGTAAAAATCTAATTGACACTCTTTTGATTTCATGTATCTAAGAAAGTAATTTTTAAATTTTACTTTCTCATCAGTAACAATACTCTTTATAAAATTATTAATGGGCGTTTTGGTTGAATAAATCTCTAATTCTTCACATTTTTGGATAAGGCTTGATTCAAGTGAAAGAACAGCTTCTTTGTATATTGCTTCTGAACGTTCAAACGCATCCTCTGCAGCATCTATGAGTTTCTGACACTTTTCTGTATCACAAATTGGCTGGTCGGCCGGAAATTGATTTCTTAATTTCTCTAAATCACTTTTCACTTTTTTATACTGTGAAATTGAACTTTCCTGTAATTCTTCTTTCCTTTTCTCTATAAATGCTAAACTCTTTGGAAAACAATTTTCATAGTTGAATTTGGTGTAACCATACTTGTAATACTGAAATATATCGGCTAGATCCTTCTGTAAAACATGTAAAAATTTCGAGATAGTCTCATCTGTGACTTCTCTTATAAGGTTGAATTCTTGAATCGTATTCATTTGATTAAACCCTAGAAAAGCAGGAGCAAGTCTGTCAAAGTACTCTTGTTCTACTTCTTTTAAATAAGGAATATCCACTTCTTCTAAAATTACCATTTTTAAATCTTGAATGGTACATTGATTTTCTACCATATATTTAAAAATTTTGCACGCTTTATATGAACCGTTAAAATAAGGTGAATTATACACAAAGAAATATTTCCTATATTCTTCATAAGAAATACGGTTTAATGCCATTAATTCTTTCACATGATTACCATATCTTTTTTGTATATCTATTGTTTGCCCAATATAAAAAGGGACAATCGTATCAGATGTAAGGTGATTAATGTACAGCATATAAATCCCTGGAATTTTATGGTTCGTTTCAAAGGTTACTTCTCTATGCGAATTATTTTGTATAAGGTCTTTTATTTGTTTTCTAATGTAGTCTATTTCTAGTTTGGTTTGCTGCATTTTATTCCTCCTGCGCGTGTGTTTGCGTATGTAAATGAAATGTGTTGTATATCCATCATATCTATTCTACATCCCGTTATAAAACTTAACAAATATTGCCACGCTTTATAAATCAATATATCATGTGTGTAGACCGCCAAGAATCGATATAATAAAGCGGAAGCGCTGGGAAAATAAAGTTAGATAGTATAAAGATGAGATTAAAAAGATTGTAAATCACTTACATAAAATTTAAAATTATATATAAGAATTAAAGAATGATAAAGGGTAGGGGGATTAGTAATGTTTTTAAAAGAAATTAAAATTTGGAATTTCAGGAAATTTGGAGAAAATGAAGCAAATAGCCCAGGCCTTCAATTAAAATTTCATAAGAATTTTAACCTATTGATTGGAGAAAATGATTCAGGGAAAAGTGCGATTATTGATGCTATTCATTTCACTTTAGGGACAGTAAGTTCTGAAAATTTGAAGATAACAGAAGGAGATTTCTATGTTGATGAACATGGAACCTCTAGTAGTGAGATGAAAATAGAATGCATTTTCGCTGATCTCACTGAAACAGAAGCGGGAATATTTTTAGAATGGCTATCATTTAACGAAGTAAATGAGTATGAATTAATTATTCGACTTACAGCGAAAAAAATTAAAAATGAAATAGTTGGAGAAAAAATAGAGAAATTTGTAAAGGCAGGCCCTGCAAATGCGGATGTTAGATTAGAAGGTTCTGCTAAAGAATTAATAAAAGCAACCTATTTAAAGCCTTTAAGAGACGCTAAAAATGAATTAAGACCTGGCTTTAAATCTAGACTTGCTCAAATTTTAAAGAGTTATTCTGCTTTTAAAATTCCTTCAGAAGGTAACCATGAATTAGAAGACATTGTTGGAGAAACTAATCAACAAATTGAGGGATATTTTACAAAGCCTATAGACGATAAAACGATTATTGGAGAGATTTCCAATTATTTAGATGAATTTTTTAATCTACCGACAACAGGAAAAGAAACATATAAACCAAAGTTTGAAGTAGCTCCTGCTAAATTAAGTGATATTCTAAAAAAATTAAGTTTAGACTTAGATGATCAGGTATCTGGATTGGGTAGCCTAAACTTGCTATTTATTGCGGCAGAGTTACTTTTATTAAATGATGGAATAGAAATGGGATCAAATTTAACTTTAATAGAAGAAATAGAGGCACATTTACATCCTCAAGCACAGCTTAGATTAATAAAATACTTGCAAAAAAGTTTAGAAAGTAGCTCTGAATATAAAGGACAATTTATTCTATCAACTCATAGTACAACTCTAACTGCATCTACATCTTTGGAACATATAATACTAATTCATGATAATAAAGCATATCCAATGGGACCTAGTAACACTAGTCTAGATGAGGAAGATTACGAATTTTTACAGCGCTTTCTAGATGCAACTAAGGCTAACTTGTTTTTTGCAAAAGGAGTCATTTTTGTAGAAGGAGATGCAGAGAACTTATTGCTTCCTGCCTTGGCGGAATTAATAGATAGACCATTACATAGATATGGCGTTTCTATTGTAAATATTGGGAATACTGCTTTTAAACGATATGCAAAAATATTTTCAAGATCAAAGAAATGGATTAATGATGGTTACTCAACATTAAAAATGCCTGTCTCTATTATTACAGATGTTGATGTACGACCTGTAGAATTTTACAAAGATAAGGAAAAGAGCAAAAACATAAAAAGTGATAAAAAGGTTCTGATTATTGTAGATGAGTTTGATTTAAGGAAAATAGTCGGGGAGAAAATTGATAGTAATGATTATAATGAATTAATAGGTCAAACATTCACGTCAATGACTAAATTTAAAGGTGAAATGGAGAGGTATTCTATAACGTTGGGTAAGGAACAAGAAACTATGTTAAAAGAATCCCTTTCAAAAAATATTAATCAAGATATAGTAATAAAACTAAGAGAAAATAAAAAATCGCATATCGAGTCGGACTTTGAAGAACTAGAAGCTAATGTAAGTGTTTTTGTTGCCCCTCATTGGACGTTGGAATATGAGTTGGCTCTAAGTTCTTTAGGTGTAACACTTGCGGAAGTAATTCATTCAATTCGCTATAAACAACCAAATAGTGAAGCAAATCAACAAAAATTAAATGAAATTATTACTGAATTAAAAAATGATGATACGAGAGAAGAAGCTGCTTATAAGGTATATAAACCTTTGAATGATAAATATATTTCTAAAGCTATAGTAGCTCAACAACTTGCAAAAAGAATAGAAGAAAATCAAAAGGTACTTAAAGGGAAAGTGTTAGAAGACCCCTATTTAAATTACTTAATAAAAGCAATTTATCATGTTACAGAACCACCAAAAGGGGGAGAAGTATGATGACGCTATTAGATGTGGAACACGTGGAGACAAAATTGTTAGAAGAAGATTTAATAAAAGAGTTAAGAAATATTGAAAAAATTATACTCCCCGTCAATTGTGAATTTTCAAGTGAACAAAGATCTGTAATCTTGGCAGAGAAGAATGCAAATATTATTGCGGGACCAGGTAGTGGAAAAACAACAGTTTTAATAGCTAAAATCGCATTAGTTATTAAACGAATAAAAGATAGCAAGAAAGAAAAAGGAATATGTATTATTACACATACAAATGTAGCTGTAGATGAAATTAAAAACCAGTTAAGAAAAATTGGAATATCAGATCTTGAATATCCGAATTTTATAGGTACTATACATGAATTTTTTAATTACTTTTTTGCTCATAAAGCTTATCAAGAACTTTATCCAAATAAAAAGGGAATAGTATACGATGAAGATATGTATAAAAAGCAATTTATAGAGATTTTTGAAGAATATAAACCTTTAACTTATACATATGCTCCGCCAACAAGTAGGATAAAAGAAACTTATTTAGAATTTTATGACAAAAGTGAAATTGATATATTAGGTTACTGTGGTGATGGTTATAAGGACGCATTAGTTGATACATTTAAAAACATGTTAGAAAAGGGGATTTTTAGACATAATGATATATTATCTTTTTCAAGATGGTATATAAAAAAGTATGAAAAACAAGTGAAAAATGCATTTGCAAACCGATTTTCATGGGCATTTATTGATGAAGCACAAGATACGAGTAATATTCAATATGATTTGTTAAAAAGAATATTTAACAACGAATCAACAATATTGCAGAAATTTGGAGATCCTTATCAATCACTTTATACAATGTTTAGTAATAAAAAAGATGCGTGGATACCATCACAAGAAAAAGATGTGGATCCAATCGAGTTATCCTATAGTACAAGATTTGGGAATAGTATTTCAAATGTGCTGAAAACAGCATGTATAGAAGAATATACTGCTTTAAAAGGTAATCCCAATATAAAATCCTTCAAACCTTATTTATTGTTGTATAAATCGAAGGAAAATGTAATAGAGGAATTTCTAAATATAGTAAATAGTTTATCAGAAAAACAAGTAGAATTTAGAGATAGTAATAAAAAAATAGGAGTAGTCGGTTTATATCACGATGAAGTTAAAAGTTATCATAAAAAATATAAAAAAAATAGCGATGTAAAACCTAAAACTGAAACAATAATTAAAAGCTTTTATGAATTAATGATAAAAGGGATGTTAATGTATATAAAGGAACATGCACTCAAAGAAAAAGCAGCGTATTCGAGTAAATATTTTTATGATGTATTAAGAAAACCAGAGTACTTAAGTATAAAAGCTCATATGGCAGTATATATAAAAGAGGTTTATTTAAATAAAGGAATAGTAAGCGAGTGTATAAAAGAGAAAATTGTTGAAATGTATAAAGAAATTGTTGAATTGGAAGGAATAATATTTAAGAGAGATGATTTGTTAAACAGAGCTATTAATTATGTCTGTGATCATACTGAAAGAATTTATATTAGCTATCAAAGGAATCAAGAGCAATCTATATCTGAGCAGATTGAACAAAAAGAGCAAGAAATCTATTTTGGAACAGTCCATGCAGTGAAAGGGGAAACACATAAAGCGACTCTTCTTTTAGAGTCCGAAGTACCAAAAGGAGATTATAATAATCCAGAATTATTCTATGATTGTACTGAGATTTTCGAGTTTTTAATTGGTGAGTATTGGGATTATACAAAGTCTGATCGGAAATTATATGAAGTAATCAGAGATGGATTAAAAACGGCTTATGTTGCCTTAAGTAGACCGACACATCTGGCGGCAGTAGCTATTAACAAGCAGAACTTTGGAAAGAGTTTAGATGAAAAAAAACAATTAGCTATGCAAGCTGGATGGGAAGTTATAGAGTTGAACTAAAATTACTACGTACTGCTGTTGCTTTTAAACACAGTTAAATTGTCTATAAAAGCCGAATTGAAAAGTTTTCATAAAGAAAACTTTTCTTCTTACATATGGAGTATTATTGAAGGTGATTTTGAATTTTATCATCTCTTGTATAATAAAAAGGGTGGATAAAGGTTGGATTGATGTATTATAATTAATGTTTTTCCCTTTACTGTTGAGAAATAGAATGTTGTTTCACAAAGAAGTTTTTTCAGTCATGATGAGTAACAACTAATTAAAGAGAAGAAAATTTAGGAAATAACACTACAAAATATTTATCAATTTAATAAGGTAGGTTGAATCGAGGGAATATTCGGGAATTTATGAACATACCACTGATAGAAATTGTATGATTTTAAGGTAATGTTCGTTTACATAGGTATGTATTATTTAGATATGATAAATCGATTTTTTTAATATATCAGTTGCAAAAAGAAATGGAAATGTATATATTGGATATATCAAAAAAAATTGATGAAAGGAAATTACCATGAAAGAAATAAAATTGTATAATCAATCAGCTACACAAACTTTTGAAATATATGAAAAGAAGTTTAAAGCATTGGCAGATAAAAAAAGGTTACACATTTTGTACGAATTATGCCAGCGTGGGGAAACTTGTGTATGTGATTTAACAGGTGTTCTTGAATTACCACAATCAAAACTTTCATATCATTTAAAACTTTTACTTGATGCAAACCTTATTACGAAAGAAACAAAAGGAACATGGAGTTACTATAATATTAATAAAAAAGAAGTAGATGCACTATTATCTGAGCAATTATGCTGTATATTTCGTCCTATGTCATAATTTTGGTTGGGGCGAAAGAGTATTTTAATATATCTTAAATCAATTTTTCTTGATTAACAAAACTTTTTGATAAGTGATTAAACTTGAACAATAATCCTAGCTTTTAAATCAATTTTTTTTGATTTAAAGAATCCAATTAAGGAACTACACTTATAAATTTAGATAAAATAAGGAGGTTTTTTTCATGAAACCTATTCAACTTTCATTCAAAGTACAAGAGTGTTGTGGAACGGAAAATCAAACATTACAAAACAATACTGATATGCAGAGATTAAAACAGTTACCAATAGCCATTATTGGGGGAGGACCTGTAGGGTTGGCAGCGGCGGCACATTTAGCAAAACATGGTGAGTCATTTATCTTATTAGAAGCTGGAGAAAATATTGGATCAAACATTCTTACATGGGGTCATGTACGACTATTCTCATCTTGGCAATATAACATAGATAAAGCGGCTTTGGATCTTCTTGAACAGCATGATTGGGAATCACCAGACATAAAAGCATTACCAACAGGAAAAGAAATTGTAAAACAATACTTACAGCCACTTGCGAATCTTCCAGAAATTAAACCATTTATCCACTTGAATACTAAAGTACTATCTATAGGTAGAAAAGATACAGATAAAATGAAAACAGCAAATCGTGAAAAAATGCCATTCATGATCTATACAGAAAAAAATGGTGCACTTCAAGTTTATGAAGCTAGAGCGGTATTAGATGCTTCAGGTACGTGGGGAAATCCAAATCCTGCAAATTCTAATGGTATTTGGTTGAAAGAAGAACAATCTCTCAAAAAACATATTTTTTATGGAATTCCAGATATTTTAGGAAAAGAGCAAAAACGATATGTAAATAAGCGTGTAGCTGTTGTTGGAAGTGGTCATTCCGCAATCAATGCTTTATTGGAGTTAGCTAAATTAAAAGAATCCAATCCAAAAACTAATATTGTTTGGATCATGAGGAAACAACGTGCGGAAGAAGCCTATGGTGGAGAGGAAAAAGATGCTCTTGAAGCACGTGGTGCCTTAGGTAGCCGTATTCATCAATTAGTTGATGAAGGAAGTGTGGAAGTAATCACACCATATAAAATCCAACACGTAGTTAGAACAAAGGATGGAATGGATATTGTAGGTCATCAAGAAGAACAAGAAATAAAAATCAATGATGTTCATGAGATGATTGTAAATACAGGTAATCGTCCTAACTTATCTATAATAAGTGAAATACGTACTTCTATTGATTCTACTACTGAAAGCGTAGCAACATTAGCACCACTTATTGATCCTAATTTGCACAGCTGTGGTACAGTTCGACCTCACGGTGAAAAAGAACTTCGCCAACCGGAAAAAGACTTCTATATTGTAGGTTCAAAGAGTTATGGTAGGGCACCGACATTTTTAATGGCAACAGGTTATGAACAAGTTAGATCTATCGTCGCATATCTTACTGGAGACTATGAATCAGCAGAAAAAGTTGAACTTGATTTGCCGGAGACTGGTGTTTGTAGCGTAAATTTAACAACTAATAAAGTCAATGATTCAGGTTGTGGAACAGATTCGTGTTGTTAAGGAAAGTACCTGTAAGGAGACGTAATTTATTTTACGTTTCCTTATAGAAGAATTAAGTTTGAAAGGAGAATACAATGAAATGGTTATTAATCATGCAGGTACTTTGAAAAAGAGTTATTTTTTATCCTACATGCGATTAATAATGAATGCCCACCAATGTAACGTTGAAAAAGCAAAAGATTATCTTTTTCAAAGCATGTTTGGGCTCCAAGTTAATAGTTTAGGAAAAGAAACTTATCAGAATTTCCTTGAAGCTTATCAAGAATTGAAACAACTTAATTAAATGCATTTTAAAGAGGCTTATGCGAAACGTAAATTTGATTGATAAGTATATGAATATTCACAGGGGATTTTCTCATATATTAATGAATTTAGAGACTGTTATCGTCTTATCGTTTAGCGTTTCGATATCGAATTCAATTTATACTGTAAGTTCTCAGAGAAATAACTCCTTATATATATTAGTTGCAAAATGCAAATAAAATCAAAAGGTGGGATAAAGATGAAAGAAATATTAGATTCCATTGTAATCGGAGGAGGGCAGGCTGGTCTTGCATCTGGTTATCACCTTCAAAAAAAGGGATTACACTTTTTAATATTAGAAGCGAGTGAGCAGACTGTAGGATCTTGGCCTTGTTATTATGACAGTCTGAAATTGTTTTCTCCGGCACGCTTTTCATCTTTACCTGGAATGAAGTTCCCAGCACATCCCAATGATTATCCTACGAGAAATGAAGTAATTGATTACTTGCAAAATTACGCGGAAAAATTCCAACTACCAGTAATGACAAATCAGCGAGTTGAATCTGTAGAAAGAGAAGATGAAATATTTAAAGTCGAAACAGTCTCTGGAAAGGCATTTCTGACTAGAACTATTATAAATGCAACTGGCTCTTTCCACAGTCCGTTTAATCCGATAATAAAGGATCAAGAGAAATTCAAGGGGAATGTTATACATTCCGCTATGTACCGGAGTCCGAATCATTATATTAACCAAAGAGTAGTGGTGGTGGGGCGGAGGAATTCAGCTGTCCAAATTGCGCTTGAATTGGCCGATGTAAGTAAAGTATCTTTAGCTGTACGAAAGCCTGTTCAACTCATAAAACAAAAAGTGTGGGGGAAGGATTTACATTTTTGGCTTAAGGTATTAGGCATAGATACCTTTCCGTTTTGGCGATTTGGAAAAACAGCACCGAGTTCAGGTGGAGTCATCGATTTAGGTGATTACAAGGAACGATTAGCTAGGGGGAATCCAGATCAAACGCCTATGTTTACATCTTTTTACACTGATGGTGTAGTTTGGCCTGATGGGAAGAAGGAGCCAATCGATACAGTAATTTTTGCAACGGGATATCATCCTAATCTCTCTTACTTCAATGCTATTGGAGCACTGGATTCAGAAGGGAAACCTTTACAAATAGCTGGTGTAAGTACAGAAGTTCAAGGTTTGTATTATGTTGGTTTAGAAGGTCAGCGTTCGTTTTCTTCTGCGACATTAAGGGGAGTTGGATCAGATGCTAAATTTGTTGTGAGAAAGCTAATAAGCTACTTAAAAATATGAGGTGAATAAGGGGGAGATAAGTATGGAGATTAGAAAAGCAATTGAACAAGATGTACAAGAAATTATGACTATTTATAATGAGGGTATCGAGGACCGTATTGCGACTTTAGAGACAGAAATAAAAACAGATACATATGTGATGGAATGGCTATTCCAACGAGAAAAAAGATATTCGGTAATTGTTATGGAAGAGAATTCTAAAATTGTCGGTTGGGCTTCTATTAATCCATATAGTCATCGATGCGCTTATCGGGGTGTAGGGGAGCTATCTATATACATAAAGAGAGAGTATCGTGGAAAAGGTTTGGGACAGAAGTTACTTTTAGCTTTAGAAAAGACCGGACAGCAAAATGAATTCTATAAATTTGTTTTATTTACCTTTTCTTTTAATAATCTAGGGCAAGGCTTATATCGTAAAATGGGTTATCGTGAAGTAGGAGTGTTTGAAAAGCAGGGAATAATGGACGGCGAGCATGTAGATGTGATGATCATGGAAAAATTGTTAACTGCAGAATAAATAAAGTTGTATCTGAAATATAAATGGTAAAGGTATTTACACATTTGAAGGGTATGTGAATACCTTTATAACGTAATTATTTACATATACCTCGAATCCTTAAGCATAGTTCAGATAAGTAAATCCTTATTTAAATTAGTAGGGGTTTTATAAAGTTTATCACCCTTTATATAGACATATAATTATTTACTTATGATATGATTTAAAAAAACACCTAAGAATTATCTATTAAAAAATGGGGGGATAGGATTGTTAGATCAATTGCTAATTGTAGGTATATATCTTTTGATAATTTACATGTGTTCATATGTTACGCTCGAATATCGAAAAAATAAAATTAGTAAGCAACATTTTCTGATATGGTTGATATTTATCTTTTTAACAGGACCTATAGGATTTATCATTTATATCTTTTGGGATAAGAAAAAGAGCACAAATTTTAAAAAAGGAAATCGAATGTAAAGGTTCTGTAAAGGTGAGAGTTTTCAGTTGAACATATAAGCAAATAGTTATATACTTATTTTGAAAGTGAGAATAAGCTAATTTGAAGGAATAATACGTTTTATTTTTACACAACATATAAGCATATGCTTATGTAATTATAAAGAGGTAGGTGTAGATATGGAAAAAACAGTTGTAGAAGTAACAAGAGCATCCCAATTACTGAAATTATTAGGAGATAAAACAAGATTAACAATTGTATCAATCCTTAAACAACGTGAATGTTGTGTATGTGAACTTCTTGAAGTATTTGATATGAGTCAACCTTCTATCAGTCAGCATCTTCGAAAGTTAAAGGATTTAGGTTTAGTACAGGAAGAGCGCAGAGGTCAGTGGATTTATTACTCTTTAAATCAAGCAAGTGATTTATACACGCTTTTAGAAGATATTTTAGCGCATGTACCAGACCAAACAGAGAAAATTAAACAAATTGTGAAGAGCAATCCTACACTCCGGTGTGGTTGTTAATAAATAGTTAGAAAGGGAAGTGAGAGGGATGAGCAACACGGGGAAAAAACGTCTGTCTTTCCTAGATCGATATCTAACCCTATGGATTTTTCTTGCGATGGCAGTAGGGATTGGGGTTGGATATCTATCACCTGGATTCGTTGATGGAATGAATAGTTTACAGGTAGGAACAACGTCCATTCCACTAGCGATTGGCCTAATTTTAATGATGTATCCACCACTTGCAAAAGTTCGCTACGAAGAGATGGGGCGCGTTTTTAAAGATGTAAAAGTATTAGTATTATCACTGGTACAAAACTGGATTATTGGTCCTGTTTTAATGTTTGCTTTGGCTGTTATATTCTTACCAGATAAGCCAGAATATATGGTGGGCTTAATCATGATAGGTTTAGCTCGTTGTATTGCGATGGTTATCGTATGGAATGACTTAGCGAAAGGTGATACAGAATATGCGGCAGGATTAGTGGCATTTAACTCTGTATTCCAAATGTTATTTTTCTCAGTATATGCTTATGTATTTGTAACAGTTATTCCAGAATGGTTAGGAATTGAAGGTGCTGTTGTAGATATAACAATGGCTGAGGTTGCGAAATCAGTGTTTATATATTTAGGAATTCCATTCATCGCAGGAATGCTAACACGCTTGATCTTTGTAAAAACGAAAGGACGAGAATGGTATGAAAAAGTATTCATTCCAAAGATTAGTCCAATTACTTTAATCGCATTACTGTTTACAATCATTGTGATGTTCTCTTTAAAAGGAGAAGTGATTGTTAGCGTACCATTTGATGTTGTACGTATTGCAATTCCATTACTCATTTACTTTGTAATCATGTTCTTTGTCTCTTTCTTTATGGGCAAAAAAATTGGTGCAAGTTACGGGGTATCAACAACATTAGCGTTTACGGCTGGAAGTAATAACTTTGAATTAGCGATTGCTGTAGCTGTAGGTGTATTTGGAATTCAGTCAGGTGCAGCGTTTGCAGCAGTTATCGGACCTTTAGTTGAGGTGCCAGTTATGATAGCACTTGTAAATGTAGCACTTTGGTTCCAACGTAAATACTTTCAAACACAATAAAAATAAACAATCATAATAAAGGTGGAATTATCATGGAAAACAAGAAAACAATTTACTTTTTATGCACAGGAAACTCATGTCGTAGCCAAATGGCAGAAGCTTGGGGTAAAAAATATTTAGGTGACAAATGGAATGTACTTTCTGCTGGTATTGAGGCACATGGAGTAAATCCGAATGCAATTAAAGCAATGAAAGAAGTAGACATTGATATTACGGACCAAACATCTGATATCATTGACCGTGATATTTTAGACAAAGCAGATTTAGTTGTAACACTTTGTGGTCACGCAAATGATGTATGTCCGACAACACCACCACATGTAAAACGAGTTCACTGGGGATTTGATGATCCAGCGGGTCAAGAATGGTCTGTATTCCAAAGAGTTCGTGATGAAATTGGCGCACGTATTAAAAAGTATGCTGAAACAGGAGAATAATTGAAAATAAAATAGGCCGAGAATTCTTTCTCGGCTTTTTTATAAAGAAGGGGAGAAATCAGAGATGAAAAAGATTGAAATTTTTGATCCTGCAATGTGTTGTTCTACTGGAGTTTGCGGTCCAAGTGTTGATCCAGAGTTAATTCGTATTTCAGTTGCTGTTAACAACTTGAAGAATAAAGGAATTGATGTGACTCGTTATAATTTGGCAAGTGAACCAGATGCATTTGCCAATAATGAAGTTATTAGTCAACTATTAACAGATAAAGGACCAGACGTGTTGCCTGTAACTTTGGTAGATGGAAAAGTAGTAAAAGAAAAAAGTCACCTGACAAATGAAGAACTTACACAATTAACAGATATAACAGAAGAAGAGTTGAGTCAAAAGCCAGTCGTACGTTTAAAGTTAAACGTGAAAAAATAGAGAAAGAAGTGAAAGGCAATGACAAACTTATATAACCCAAACACAATAGCATTCACACCATTTTTATTCTTTACTGGTAAAGGCGGAGTAGGAAAAACATCTACTGCATGTGCAACAGCTATTACATTAGCTGATATGGGGAAACAAGTTTTATTAATAAGTACTGACCCAGCTTCTAATTTACAAGATGTGTTCGAAATAGAACTTACGAATAAACCGAAAGAAATTCCAAGTGTTCCAAATCTACAAGTAGCTAACTTGGATCCTGAAACAGCAGCACATGAATATAAAGAACATGTTGTTGGTCCATACCGTGGAAAGCTCCCTGATACAGTTATTGCAACGATGGAAGAGCAATTATCTGGAGCTTGCACAGTAGAAATGGCCGCATTTGATGAATTCTCTACGTTACTTACCAATAAAGAATTAACATCGAAATTCGATCACATTATATTTGATACAGCGCCAACAGGTCATACGTTACGTCTTCTTCAACTTCCTACGGCTTGGAGTGGTTTCCTGGAAGAAAGTACTCATGGAGCTTCTTGTTTAGGACCATTAGCAGGTCTTGGAGATAAAAAAGAATTATATAATCAAACGGTTCAGGCACTATCCAATCCGAATCAAACAATGCTATTGCTGGTCACACGACCAGATAGTTCTCCATTACAAGAAGCGGAACGTGCAGCTCATGAATTAAAAGAAATTGGTGTTAGTAATCAATTTCTACTTGTAAATGGTATCTTGAAAGACTATGTACAAAATGATGATGTCTCAAATGCGCTGTTTAAGAGACAATCAAGTGCGTTAGAAAATATGGCAGAAGAATTAAAGAATCTTCCTATGTATGAAGTTCCATTAGTACCGTTTAACATTACTGGGATAGAGAATATGAGAAAGCTGGTTCAACCAATGGAAAATCTCTCGATTTCGAATGAAGAAGCAAATGCTGTCTCAATTCCTTCACTTCAGACATTGATTACTAATCTTTCAGAATCTGGAAAACGAGTAATTTTTACAATGGGAAAAGGTGGTGTTGGAAAGACTACGGTAGCATCTGCAATTGCAGTTGGTCTGGCTGAAAAAGGACACCATGTACACTTAACTACAACTGATCCCGCAGCACATATTGATTATGTTATGCATGGGGAACAAGGGAATATTACGATAAGTCGAATTGATCCAAAAGTAGAAGTTGAAAACTATCGTAAGGAAGTTATAGAGCAAGCAAAAGATACGGTTGACGAAGAAGGTTTAGCGTATTTAGAAGAAGATTTACGTTCTCCTTGTACAGAAGAAATTGCAGTTTTCCGTGCTTTAGCGGATATTGTTGAAAGAGCAAATGATGAAATTGTAGTTATTGATACAGCGCCAACGGGTCATACGTTATTGTTGTTGGATGCGGCACAAACGTATCATAAGGAGATTGCACGCTCTTCTGGTGAAGTACCACAGTCTGTGAAGAACTTATTACCGCGTCTTCGTAATCCAGAGGAAACAAGTGTTGTCATTGTAACATTAGCGGAGGCTACGCCAGTACATGAAGCAAGCCGTCTACAAGAAGATTTGAAACGTGCAGATATTAATCCAAAATGGTGGGTAATCAATCAAAGTTTTTATGCAACACATACAATTGATTTCGTGTTAAGAGGGAGAGCGCAGTCTGAAGTACAATGGATTCAAGCGGTTCAAAAGGAATCACAAAATAACTGTGTTATCATCCCTTGGCAATCGGATGATATTGTGGGATATGAGAAACTTAAAGCTTTAGTGAAATAAAACATTTTTAATCAGTTACTATGAAGGGGAGAAATGAAAATGAATATTACAGATAAAGCAAAAGAGTTTATTGAAACTGCTATGAAAGAAAACGGTGTTTCAACATTACGTTTTACATTTGATGGTGCTGGATGCTGTGGTCCTAGCTACGGTATTAATTTAGGCGAAGCACAAGAAAACGATGTCACAGAAACAGTAAATGGTATTCAAGTTGCTATGGATCCAAAGGTTGTTGAATTAGTAAATACATTGACACTAGACTATGTAGAAGATCAACAAGGGGCAGGCCTTGTTATCAGTGGCGGATCTAACTGCTGCTAACTAACAGTTAAAGGAGCTTAACAAACATGACTAACTATCACGAACTAGTAAAAGGAAAAGTATATATTGGTGGAGTAGACGCTATACAAGACGCAGTAAAAAAGCATGGGATCACAGAGGTGTTTGATTTACGTGCTGGAGGAGAGGAACCAGAAGGATTTCCGGCTGGAACAAAACGTCATGCTTATCCAATCGTAGAAGGTGTAGAAGGGCAAGATGAATCAGTAAGAAATGCAATTGCAGCGGTCAAAGAAGCTGTTGAACAAGATAAGAAAGTATTTTTCCATTGTTCCGGTGGACGTAATCGTACAGGTACAGTTGCAACGGGACTAATGTTAGAATTAGGTCATGCTTCTAATGTGGAAGATGCAGAACAACAAGTAAAGGCAGTTCGCTCAATTATTGCAATAAAACCAGAGTTAAAACAAGTATTAATAAACTTATATCAATAATAAAAATAGAAGGCATTTGTATGTTTAAAGATACAAATGCCTTCTATTTTTTAATTAAATGGATAAAAAATTTACATGATTTATTAAGTAATAGATTTTCTTGATGGAGTTTCCGGTTTAAATGTTTGAATATTCGGGATATTGTTAACCCTAATAAAAGCTGTTACTACGAGAGGGCGGTTTAATCATGAAGAGTGGAAGAATGTGGACATGGAAAAAGATGGGGAAATGGATTGATGAAGGTAGAGGATTAGGAGAAGGTTCAGAATACCTCCCGTGGATAACAGTAAATGACTTTCCATCAAACGGTATTGTATCTAGGGAATTAGGTCTTAAAACAAAAAGAATGCACCATTTTTTATCTCGTCTTGAGTATAACTATTTTTTATTGTTAGATTACTCAAAGGATGTTATCGATATTCGGGAGCAATATCCACTACTAGATTTAGAATTAGCAATGGAGATTGCAAAGGAAAAGAAGATTAAATATCCAACAGATAGTAAAAGCAATACACCTTATGTTATGAGTACAGATTTTATAATCACGATAAATGAAAATCATTGTGAAAAAATAATTGCAAGGACAGTTAAACCCTCAAATGAATTAGAAAAAAAGCGTGTTCAGGAGAAATTTGAAATTGAACGTTGCTATTGGAAACAAAAAAATATAGATTGGGGAATTATAACTGAACGAGACGTGCCTCTTCCTCTTGTTAATAATTTAAAAAGAATTAGAAGTGCCTCTTCCTCTTGTTAATAATTTAAAAAGAATTAGAAGTGCAAATATAGTTATGAGTTATTCTATGTTAACCAAAGAAATGATTTACTTACTAGAAAAATTTGTTGTTTATCTAAATGAATCTACTTCATGTCTTGAACAATCTTTAGAAGTCTTTACAAGAGAAAATCTTTTAAAGAATGGAACAGCACTAACATTCTTTAATTTTTTAGTTTTTCACCATGTTATAAATATTAACTTACAACAAGATTTTAAAATGCATATGTTAGATAGGAATGATTTTTATGTAGATAAGGAGGCCTTCGATGACCATTTTATACCATAATATGATTTTAGAAGAAGATACAGATGAAGATAAAATCTACTATAGAGTTTTATGGATAGATTCTAAACAAGAAGTCACGTACATTTTTGCCTTGAATGATAGCAATGCTCTTCCTATCAAGGTAAATGTACTTGATGTTATAAGTGATATTCAAAATGACATGATTAGAGTAAGTCTATCAGATCCTTATTATAAGTTATACATGGAAGAGGAGTTAAATGCGTCACAAAGGATACGAATAGAAAAAAGTTGGAACTTAATTCAACAGTTACTATCAGAAGAGAATATTCCAGCTATATTTGACAGCAAGGCAAGAGGAAGAATTTTGAAACCATATATTGAGCAAGGACACACAAAACCAACTCTATATAAGTTATTAAGAATGTATTGGAAAAATGGTCAAAATAAAGGAGCGATAGTTGCTAATTATAAAAATTGTGGTGGAAAAGGAAAAGAAAAGAATCTTGGACATATGAAAATTGGTAGACCAAAAAAAGATAAAGATACTCATGGAGAAGGTATTAATATAACTCAGCAGGTAAAAAAACTTATCGTTAATGCGTTTCAAAAATACTATATGAATCAAAAAGAAAATTCCCTCCGTTATACATATGAAAGGTTTTTAGCAGAAAATTTTATGAATAAGTTAAATTTCGGTAGCGAGACCGTATTGAAGTTTAAAGAAAACGCAAACCCACCTTCATATGTTCAATTTGTTTATTGGGCCAAAAAATTAACCAGTTCACATAAGGTATCAATAAAACGTTTAGGGGAAAAGCAACATAATTTAACCCAAAGAGCCATCTTAGGCAAATCAAACGATTATGTTTATGGGCCAGGTAGTTTATATCAAATTGATTCTACAATTGCAGACGTCTATGTTGTATCTTCGAATAATTATAACGCAATCATAGGCCGACCAACTTTATATCTTGTAGTTGATGTATTTAGCAGAATGATAGTTGGTTTTCATGTAGATACTAGATCTGCGTCACTAGAGATGGCCAGATTAGCACTTTATTGTGCCGTTAGTGATAAAGAAGAATATTGCAAAAGTCTGGGAGTCCCAATTGAACCGGGTGAATGGATAGCATCTAATTTGCCAGCAGCACTATTAGCCGATCGAGGAGAATTAATCGGAAAAGAAGCCCAAAAGCTAGCGGATAGAATTAATATTCGTCTTGAAAATACCCCTCCATATAGAGCGGATTTGAAAGGTATCGTAGAGCGTGCGCTAGGACTTCTTCAACAGAATGCCAAGCCATTATTACCAGGATACGTCGAAAAGAATTTTGGGAAACGAGGAGCACCAGATTACCGACTAAACGCAGTTCTTACAATTCAAGATATTCGTAAAATCATTATTGAATATATAAGAATGCATAATCAAAAAATACTTGAACACTATGAATTAAGTGAAGCTATGATAAGAGATCGAGTAATTCCTACTCCAAATAATATTTGGAATTGGGGAATTGAAAAATGCTCAGGGATCTTAGGGACATTTCTGAAGGAAGAATTGAAATTTGCTTTTATGTCTGTAGATGTAGGAAGAGTTTCTGGTGAAGGGATTAAATATAAAAACATGAGGTATACGTGCACAAAAGCAATACAAGAACATTGGTTTGAAAAAGCTAGAAATAATGGTTGGAAAATTAGGTTACTTTTTGATCCGAGAAATATGACGTTTGTTTATATTAAAGATGAAAATGAAAGTGGTTATATAGTTTGTGAAATGGACAGGACTAGTGCGTATTATGGTAAAAGTATAAGTGAAATAGAATATCTACAAAAAACAGAGAGAGAATTAAAGCAGATTAAGATAAGAGAGGATTTAGAAAGAAAATTAACTTTTCAGTCTAGGGTTGAAGAAGTTGTTGCTGATGCAGAGCAGCGAACAAAAAGTATTATCCCGATATTTGAAGAAAGTAACACAGCAAAAATAAAAAATATTAGAGACAGAAGAACAGAAGATAACTTTGAACGTCAACCACAAGAAGCATTTTTAATTGAAAATAAAGAAGAAAAGGGCGAGAAATTACATAAAAGAACATTATCCTTAGGATATGAACAAGAAGAAGCAGAATTAAATGAATATGAGATAGAGCAACTAAAACTATATGAAAAGCTAATGGAGGAGGAAGGAAACTATGAGGAAGAAAATGGTTAATAATATCTACATAGAAGAAAATTGCTTTCACCCTAAGGCGGTATACTTACCTCAACAAGTAAAGGAATATGAAGGAAATCCATTCTTAGAGACTTTGCCTCCTATACTTAGTACGGAAAGTCTTTGTAAATCTTTAGCGGTTTATCCACATTTTAATAAAGAGGAAAGATTACACCCAAAAGAGTTACGTTATCATTATGTAATGCGTTTAAACAGTTTTTTTCAGCCATATGGCAGACAGATGGCTCTATATAATCTATTTGACAGAGCTCTTAGGCAAGGATATCTATGTAGAAATCCCATGGATAAAGAAGAAAAATTATTACTCAGACAAATATATGATAATTTACAAAAAGGTGAAATACCTTTAACAAATGTTTGTGAAATACCAGGCGAGGGTTTTATGATTGTTGGAACTTCAGGTATTGGAAAGTCAAGGAGTTTAAACAGGTTGCTCTCCACTTATCCTCAAGTCATCCAGCATACAGAATATAAAGGCCGACCGTTTATTAGGAAACAAATTGTTTACCTAAAAATAGATTGCCCTCATGATGGTACATTAAAAGGTTTAATTGGTGCTTTTTTTAAAAAACTCGACAGTGTATTAGGGACTCAATATACGCAACAAATTTATAATAAATCACACGTGACCGTGTCCAAACTCATTATAGCTATGCAAAGTCATATAGTTCAGCATGGTATAGGAGTATTAATTGTAGATGAAATTCAACATCTAAGTATAGCAAAAAACCAAGGTGAAGAAATGATGCTGAACTTCTTTGTTACTTTAAACAATACATGTAAAATCCCGATTATATTTATAGGGACTCCCAAAACAGAAGTATTGTATAAAAGAGCATTAAGACAGATCCGGAGAATGTGTGGCCAAGGGGATCTAGTCTGGATGCATCATAAAGAAACAGATAGAGAATGGCAGTTGTTGTTAAAAGGGTTATGGCGCTATCAATGGAATCTAGAATATACAGAATTGACCCCTGAATTAAGTAAAATAATCTATGAGTACAGTCAAGGAATAATTGCAATTGCAGTTAAGTTATTCATGCTTGTACAAATGGAAACCATGAAAAAGAAAAAGTAAGTCATAACACCTATTATCATTAAACGAGTTTCTGAAAATTATTTAAAGTCACTTCAACCAGTTCTTAAGGCAATGAAAACAGGAAAAAAATCTAATATGGCAAGGTATGAAGATATAGTATTGAGTACACTAGATGATACATTAGATTCTGGATTGAACGAAGTAACTAACGTAGTTAATGTGAACTATTTTTTAGAGCAGCAAGAAGCTCTGTGTAGTCAAAACTCTAAAGATGACTTAGATATAAGAATTATTCAAAAGCTGCAAAATATGGAAATAGACTACGAAGTTGCTAAAGTTTCTGTTGAAAATGTATTAGAGGAATATGGAGAAAAGAAAAGCTTTAAATTTTTATTACAGCAATCAGCATCGCTGGCTTTAACATATGGATTAGAAGAAAACATACAGAATGAAAAAATTTAATG
Source organism: Bacillus sp. Brlt_9 (assembly GCF_051948935.1). Classification (NCBI taxonomy): domain Bacteria; kingdom Bacillati; phylum Bacillota; class Bacilli; order Caryophanales; family Bacillaceae; genus Bacillus; species Bacillus sp. Brlt_9. The sequence continues at coordinate 740,117 of NZ_JAYJLO010000001.1, forward strand.
AAAGCAAAAAAATAATTTTGGATCAAAGTTAAAACTTATGTATTGAATAATTTTTAAAGAATTGAACATAAATTCTCAATTATTAAGTGTAGGATACAACTAATTTGTAAATGAGTTAACAAGAAAAAGTTTGAAAGCGCTATTAGAAAGGAGTTATTATGATTTGTTATTTTCCAACCCCATACGAAAATGAGTTATTTTATAGTATTATAGCTCGTTATCATTATCACTCTGGACATAAATCTAAACGTGAAACACTACTAAGGTTATTGGGAAGTAATGCAAAAAAATTTGATGTTGATGTTCCTAATGGAATGGATTTAATCGTAGAAAAATTAAAAGATGTATCGAAGGATCTAACTGCAGACTATTTTATAGAAAAACATTCTATATTACCTTTCTTTCGCCAATTTATGGAAGAGGATAATTATCATAATATTCTACTTAAGGTCAAGAGACAGGATAAATCTTTATATTCAACGCGTGTAATTCGAGAACTTGCTGACGATGTAAAGAGAAAAGAACACTTATATTATTGTAAAAAATGTTTGAAAGATCAATTTGAAACGTATGGAGAAGGTTTTTGGAATAGATTTCATCAAGTGTCAGGGGTGTTAGTTTGCACAAAGCATAAAATTTGTTTAACCAAGCTCCCCAGAAATAATCTCAAAAAGGAATATAATAAATTTATTATGCCTAATATCAATGATGTGCATGCAAATGTAGAAGAAATACAGGTCAGTGACAAATCATTTGAAATTTTACTAGATATTGCTAAGGATATTGAGTATTTGTTTAGTGAGAATTTAACAGTTCACCCACATCAGTATTATTATGATAAATATATGGAACTTTTAAAAATTCATGGGATTGCTTATCCAATAGTTAAGAGAAAACATTTGTTAGCAGAAAAGGTATTAGATTTTTATCCCAAAGAAATTTTAGATTTATTTAATTCATATTTAAGTCCTGATAATCCTTTATCCTGGGTGCGATATATTACAGAGAAGCATAGGATTAGATATTTACATCCAGTAAGGCACATATTGATAATGCGTTTGTTATGCGGTAGTGTAAGAGAATTTTATGAAAATGATTACATTTATCAACCGTTTGGTTCAGGTCCGTGGATTTGTATGAATCCTTTGGCAGACCATTATTTAGAAGATTGTGTAGAAACTTTAGAAACTGATACGCACATGGCTTATAGGAGATTACAAGGTGATTTTACATGTAATTGCGGATTTAAATATAGATTGATTTTACCTGAACAAACACCTCTGGAGATTACTAAATTTTCTTTACGCATAATTGAAAGAGGGGATATATGGAATAATGAATTCCAAAAATTATTATCTCGAAATTTATCTATCAGAGAAATTAGTCGCATTACAAAGATGAGCTGTCCGACAGTGAGGAGCATAAAAAAACAAATGGTTAGTGGTAAACAAAATATAAATAATCGACCCACGAGAAGGATTAAGGAATTGTTCAATGAAGAAAAAACCAAAAAGTATAAAGAAGAGTGGGAAATTATTTTTACCCAGAATCCTAACTTCAAGCGCACTCAACTAAAAGCTTTAAACCGAGCAGCATTCTCTTGGATACAAAAGTATGATAAGGCATGGTTGGAGAAACATTTACCACCTGTGAGATGGAGGCAGAGGAATAGTAATCAGTACTATATAAAAAAGGACAATAAATTATTGCAGGCCGCTCAAGGGGTTATCTCAGACTGGGCTGTATTTGAGAGCGAAAAGGGGGCATTACAGAAAATCACAAAAAGCGCTCTTTTAACTCAAATAGGAATATCTATTGATTTATTAATAAGAAAAGGGGATAATTATCCGTTATTTAGAGAATATGTAGATTCTGTTATAGAAACTAAGGAGGACTTTCAGAAAAGAAGGATAAAACATTTATTAGATAATAAATTCAGTGCCCAAATGGTTACTGTTCCTAAGATAAAAGAATTAGCGAGTCTTTATAATAGAGTGAAACCAGAAGTTGAAAATTATCTAGAAGAACAAGTCCAATCTCATAATAAGCTATATTAAGTTTTTTAATAAACATGATACCGATGTGATTGGATTAGAAGAGACTGTTCTATAAGAAATAGTGGTAAAATAACTTGAAATTAATGTAATTTTATCTAAAAGAGATGTAAAAACATGTAAAAAATTAAATCTGAAAAGAACATTTGATTAATAAAAATAGATACAAAGTTAATTTAGGATCTGTTAAATTACTTTTTAAGATGAGGAAATCCAAAAATTCTTGAATATAGCCGTATGTCTACTTATCTCACTATTAATGCAGAAATGAATCGGAATTTAAATGCATGCATTATCTACTACCGTGCAATCAAGACTTTTAACTAACAATATGTGATGATAAAATATAATTATAAAGTTTTTGATATAATGTGAATTTTGAATGAATATAAAAAAGTTCTTTACTTAAGCTACTTTTGTAGTTAAATGTTGCTATATAGTTAAATATAAAAAAGTTCTTTACTAATTCATAAATGTATTGATTATGCTACTTGTTAGTAAAGAACTTTTTTATGTAACGACAAGTGGTTTCAACAAATAAAAAAATATGATAATTAAACTGTATCCTATAGAATAGACACTTAAAAAAGTCTATTCTATAGGATATTTTTTTGAATAAGTAGTACTATTTATTTTTATTTAAAATAAAATATACAATAAAAAAATCCTTATAATTGATAATTATTTATTGTAAAACAATAAATTTTGTATTAAAATCAATATCATGATAAATCAGTGAGGTGCTTTTTATAGAAAGGTAACAACGCTGTTTTTTATTAGAGGAGGTAAAACTATGAACAATCACAATTTGATTATTGAAAATATGGATAATCCTCATGAGTTGGAGAGAATGTATAGAAAAGACCCAAAAGCTTTTAAAAAGTCATTCTCACAAGCATGGGATGAAAATCCTGATTCTCAGGTACTAGCTGCTTGGTATGAAAGATTGCATTTCAAGGAGACGGCAAATAAAGAGAAAATATCGCTGTTTCAAAAAGGTTTCTTATTCATGGGTATGTTAGCTATTTTAGCAGGGCTAAGCACTAGAATCATTTTCCACTTTGTTGAGCAGGAAGCAATTGCTCCAATTAACTTGGCTTTTGGTGTAATACCCTTTATTGCTGCTTATTTTATTTACAATAATACTCCGAAGAAAAGTATTATTTATTTCCTTGCAGCGTTGTTCTTAATTGTCGGATTTTATCTTAATATGTTGCCATTAAATTATAAAGACAGCAGTATCCTTGCGTACTTACATCTTCCTATATTGTTATGGGTCTTATTGGGACTTGCGTTTACGGGAAATGAATATTTAAAAGGCAGTACAAGATTAGCTTATATTAAATTTAATTTAGAATATGGTCTTCTCTACGCGAGCATGGCAGTGAGCGGAATGATACTAGCATTATTCACAATGCGATTATTTAGCTTTGTTGACTTGGATATAGGAGAATTCTATTTTAGTAATGTTGTTTTATTTGGAGCTGCCGCTCTCGCTGTAGTGGCTGCATACTTAGTATCAATGAACCTTAAACTTGCTAAAAATATTACACCATATATAGCTAAAATTTTTAGTCCGCTTGTACTGATTACATTGGTGATTTATCTTATAACGGTTATATGGAGTGGAAAAAATCCATTCTTGGACCGCAATTTCCTAATGGCCTTCAACGGAATACTCCTTGGTGTATTGGCTGTTACTATATTTTCTATCGTTGAGAGTGATTCAGACGAGAAAAAGAGCATTTCAGATTATATAAATTTTGCCTTAATTGTTTTGGCACTTATTATTGATACTGTCGCATTGTCAGCCATCGTATTCAGGCTTTCTTCTTACGGTATTACACCTAATAGACTTGCTGTTTTAGGCGTAAACATACTGATTTGGGCAAATCTCATTTGGATTATGTTTTCCTATATGCGTTTCTTGCAAAACAAATCAGGACCGACAGCTATTCAAGATGCCGTTACGAAGTATTTGCCAATCTACGGACTTTGGGCAGCTTTCGTAATATTTACTTTTCCTATAATTTTTAATTAGAAAGACATTGTAAATGTAACGACAAGCTAATTTTCTATCACGTATAAAATCCTTAGAGCCGATAATTATCGTTACTTCTATAAGTTCTCGAAAATAAAAAAACGTCCCAAAGTAGGACGTTTTTTTTATTATGTATATTGCTTTGTTTTCTTAATAAGTAATAATACCTGTGAAACACAAGCAAGTACAGGTAATTCAATTAGCGGTCCAATAACGAGTGCAAGTGCAATAAGAGGCTCGTCTGGAAAAGCGGTTACAGCAATAGCAAGTGCAACAGGTGAGTTTCTTGCTAACGTTGTTAAGTTTAAACTTACTGTATCTTTATAAGATAAACGCATAACGCGCCCGATAAATTGTCCTAGTGCAAAATTAATGATGAAGAACAATAGAACAGGAATGAGTAATAATAAAACGACATTCATATTTTGTAGTAAATATTTACCTTGTGATGCAAACATCGCTATGATTGCTAAGCTTAAAAATACAATTTGCGCAGAGCTGAAAAACGGAATGAGTTTATTCTCGAGTGTTTCAGCTTTTTTCAGTTTATTCATAATGAATTTTGTAGCGTGTGCAAGTAAAAATGGTAAGACGATTACGATAACAATACTTTCTACTAAAACAGAAACGGCTACAGTCTTCATAACACCAGCGAATAAAAATAAATAAATGGGAAGTAGTAGTACTTGTAAAATTAAATTTACTGGTAAAATCACTGTAGAAAGTGCTACATTACCTTTTGCTATTTCAGTAAAGATTAAGTACCAATCTGTACATGGAGTAACCATTAGCATTATAAATCCAACCCAAAGTGCTGGGTGATCTGAAAGAAATAGTGCTCCTAATCCCCAAGCGAGTAAAGGTGTCCATAAGAAGTTAATAGTAAGACTTGTTCCAGCAAATTTTAAATTGCGAAATCCGTTTTTTATTTCTTTTAATGGGATGCTGAGGAATAATCCATATAGCATGAAAAATAAGAAGGGAACAATAAATTTGTCTGCATACATATGTATGAAATTAAATTGTCCGAGTACGATGCCGCATGTAACAGCAAAAAGAATAATAAAAGTTTGAATCTTTTCTATAGTGCTCATGAATAAATCCTTTCTAAATATGAATTTTCCTCTCTAATTTTATTATACAAGTAATAAAGTCGTATTTGGTGTTCAATTGTATTTTAGTAAATGTTTTTAATTTGAGATTTATTTTTTTATTAAAAGTTACTTGACTAAAGTAAGTTGCTATATTACAATCACTTACATAAGGTAATTAAATAACAAAAAAGTTTTTTGTATCTTTACTTAAGGTATCTATTGGAACTTTTTATTAGAATAAGAATTTTTGTGATGATGAATAATGAATATGATAAGAAAGTTTAGGTGAAGAAAATGGGATTATTTAGCTCGTTATTTGGTAAAAAAGAAGAAAATACAAAAGTAGAGGAGAATAAAACAATGTCAAAAGTATTATTTGTAAAAGCAAACGATCGTCCAGCGGAGCAAGCAGTTAGTTCAAGAATGTATGAAACATTTGTAAGTGCTTATAAAGAAGCAAACCCAAATACAGAAATTACGGAGTTAGATTTATTTGCATTGGATCTGCCGTATTACGGAAATATCGCTATTTCAGGTGGATATAAACGTAGTCAAGGAATGGAGTTAACAGCAGAAGAAGAGAAGGCTGTAGCTACGGTAGATCAATATTTAAATCAGTTTTTAGAAGCTGATAAAATTGTATTTGCCTTTCCACTATGGAACTTCACAGTGCCAGCGCCATTAATTACGTATATTTCATATTTATCTCAAGCTGGAAAAACATTTAAATATACAGCAAATGGCCCAGAAGGTTTAGCTGGTGATAAGAAGGTCGTTGTATTAGGCGCGCGTGGTTCAGATTACTCTTCAGAACAAATGGCTCCTATGGAAATGGCAGTTAATTATGTAACAACTGTACTTGGATTCTGGGGAATTACAAATCCTGAGACTGTTGTAATTGAAGGACACAATCAATATCCAGATCGTTCACAACAAATTGTTGAAGAAGGTTTAGAGAACGTTAAAAAAGTAGCGGCGAAATTTTAATTGATAGTAAATATAAAAAACCAACATGGATGACCATGTTGGTTTTTTAGTCTATTTCTATGTTAAAAAATGTATATTTATAAAATAAAAGAAAAGTTTGAAAATAGTATTGCAAAATATTATATTTCAAACTATAATGAGGTCAAGAATAGTTGATACTTAAGTTAAATATTCAGAAAATTCAATTAGTTAAAAATGGAAATGAGATAAAAGGATTGGAATGGAGGTTATATTATGACGAACAAAGTACCGTTTTCGTTCATAGTAGTTATTGGTTTAATGTTATTCGCACTATTTTTTGGAGCAGGAAATTTAATATTCCCGGCAATGCTTGGTCAATCGGCAGGAGAGAATGTATGGATTGCAAACGCTGGATTTTTAGTAACAGGTGTAGGGTTACCGTTACTAGGTGTACTAGCATTTGGTTTTTCGGGTAAAGATGATTTACAGTCATTAGCAAGTCGTGCTCACCCAGTGTTCGGGATTGTGTTTACAACAGTTTTATACTTAGCGATTGGTCCGTTATTTGCAATACCAAGAACAGGAAATGTTTCTTATGAAATTGGTCTTAAACCGTTTATGCCAGAAGGATTAGGTTCTACACCTTTAATTCTTTTCACAATTGTATTCTTTAGCATTACTTGTTTTTTTTCGCTAAATCCTGCGAAAATTGTCGATATTGTTGGAAAAATCTTAACGCCAATTAAGTTAACTTTCATTGGTATTTTAGTAATCGTTGCTTTTATACATCCGATTGGAGATATGCAAGCACCAGTGGAAGCTTATACATCACATGCATTCTTTAAAGGATTCCAAGAAGGATACTTAACAATGGACACACTTGCATCATTCGTATTTGGAATTATTATCATTAATGCAATTAAAGAAAAAGGTGCAAAAACGAAAACACAAATTATGGTCGTTTGTGCAAAAGCAACAATCATTGCAGCATCTATTTTAGCAATTATCTATACAGCTCTTTCTTATATGGGTGCTTCAAGTGTTGCAAAGCTTGGACATTTAGAGAACGGTGGAGAAGTATTAGCGAAAGTTTCTAACTACTATTTTGGATCATATGGCGGAGTATTATTAGGATTAATGATTACAGTAGCTTGTTTAACAACTAGTGTGGGACTTGTATCAGCATGTTCTTCATTCTTCCATAAGTTATTCCCAAATGTTCCTTACAAAGCAATTGCAATCACGTTATGTGTATTTAGTGCCATTGTTGCAAACGTAGGATTAACACAATTAATCGCAGTTTCTGTTCCAGTATTAACAGCAATTTATCCACTAGCCATTGTATTGATTTTCTTAACATTCTTCCATTCATTATTCAAAGGAAGAGCTGAAGTTTATCAAGTGAGCTTAATCGTAACATTTATCATTAGCTTATTCGATGGATTAAGTGCAGCTGGAGTTAACATTGAAGTAGTAAGCCGAGTGTTCACTAAATTCCTTCCGATGCAAGAAGTAGGATTAGGTTGGATTTTACCAGCACTTATTGGTGGACTAATCGGATACGGCATTAGCATTATGAAAGTAAAAAATCAAGTTCAACCAGCAGCAAGTACGAATAAGAAAATAGGTTAAATGAAAAAAGTTATAGATTTGTTTCTATAACTTTTTTTGTTACTATTAATAATGAGAAAAAATAAAGTAGTAGGGGAATAAAATGAAAAAAACAATTGATCATATCGGCATCGCAGTTCGAGATATAGATAGTACGATACGTTTTTATGAAAAGGTGTTGTTAGGAACTTTAATAGATCGTTACGTAAGTGAAGCTCCTGGTGTTGAAAGTGAAGTCGCCATTCTTGAAGTGGATGGAGATAGAATTGAATTACTTGCGCCTACGAATAATACGACTTCACCAATTGCCAGATTTATAAAGCAAAAAGGTAAAGGTGTTCATCACGTTGCATATCGTGTTGATGATTTAGATGTAGCTTTAGAAGAATTAAAAGAACAAGGTATTCGAACATTAGAGCATACACTTCGGATTAATAAGCACGGTAGAAGGTTAATTTATCTTAACCCAGCAGATACAGAGGGAACAATCATTGAGTATTGTGATTATCCGGAAGAGAAGTAGAGAAATTTTATGATGGAAGAAGGGTATTACGTAATAACGTAATACCTTTTTATTTATGTATTTCACACTTTCTTCACAAATGATTCACGATAACTTTTCTTCTTTAGGAACTTACATAAATATATTTTATGATATAATAACAATCGACTTTAAAAATGTAAGTTGTATCTATCAAGGTAGTTACTATTGTATTGGAAGTTTAGAGGTGAGAGAGAAATAAAGAGTTATATTGTATAGAAATTTATATTTAATCAGGTTAATATTTCTCCGGAGAATTGAACTTGGAAAGTTAAAGGAATGGAAGTATAGCGATGAGTAAGAAAGAAGTGAAATGATTGTGAAAGTAATAAAAAGGTTAGGGGCATGGTTATTAATTGCATGTGTACTTATCATATCGATGCCGAAAAGTGCATCTGCTCATGCGCACATTGTGAAATCAAACCCTGCTGAAAATGAAACGTTGAAGAAGGCACCATCTGTTGTGAAAATTGAATTCGATGAGGATATACAAGTTTCGCATTTTAATACATTGTTTGTAAGAGATACATCAGGTAAAAGAGTAGATTTAAAAGATGCTCATATCGAAAAGAAAAACAAAAAGTTATTAGAAGCAGGATTAAAAGAAAATTTGAAAGACGGACTCTACTCTATTCAGTGGAAAGTGATTTCTGCTGATGGGCATCCTATTCAAGGGGTTATTCCGTTCCGAATTGGGTCAGCAGAAGCGGGAGCAGACGATATACAAGTAGAAGAGATGGGGTATGTCCCACAAATAGACATGATTATGGAACGTGGAGTTCTATATACAAGTTTCTCACTATTTATAGGAGTACTGTTCTTTAATCTTATTATGTATAAAGGGAATGCAATCTCGGTTCAATCAAGAAGTAAAAAAATAATATGGATCTCATTAATTGGTATATTCATTAGTTTACTATTCAATCTACCATTGCAAGCGAAAATAAATGCTGATGTTTCATGGTTAGAAGCATCCGATCTGTTACTATTAAAAGAAACGTTACAGCTTTCTGTTTTTGGATATGTATGGATTACTCAAATGGTTCTTATTAGTTCGCTTATAGTTGTTACCTATTTTGCGATGAAGTGTGAGAAGCTGTCGTCGGTTAAAGTATGGAGCATTCCGATAGTATTGTTTATTGGGATACTTGTTATGAAAGCATTTAATAGTCATGCATATGGTTTGAAGTTTAAAGATATTGCTGTCGTTATGGATTTTCTACATTTATTCGCAGCTTCATTATGGATTGGTGGTCTATCATCCATTATTCTTCTTTTACGTAAAGAGGATGACAAGTGGAGTAAGTATTGGGATATGATTAAGCGTTTTTCACCGTGGGCAACAGGTGCTGTCATTGTGATTTTAATAACTGGTCTTTTTAACAGTACATTCTTTATTCCAACAATCCACTCGTTATTTGATACGAAGTATGGATTAGCTTTATTAGTGAAGATGCTTTTATTCATTTTCATGGGGATATTGGGAATTGTACATTATGTAAAAGGGAAAATGAGAGCGCAGCAAGGATTAGGCGCTACGGTGAAAATAGAGTTTACCATTGGAATTATTATTTTCATAATCGTAGCTTTTATGACAAACGTACAAACACCGCCGATGCCTCCAACTGGACCTTTTACAGAGAGTAAACAATTAGATAATGGATATGAACTTACTTTACATGTAAGTCCTAATAAAGTAGGACAAAATACATTCCATATTACTTTAAAGGATGAGAACGGACAACCTGTTACCGATATGGAGCAAATTATTTTAACTACGCAATCATTAGATATGAACATGGGAAAAGGTTCATTTAAAGTTTCCGCCGTTTCACCAGGAGAATATGAAGCGGAAGGTATGTATATTAACATGACAGGAAACTGGAATATACAAGTGCACGGATTAACAAAATCTCTTGATAGCTTTGATACGGATTATAAATTTATAGTAGGCGGCAGATAAAGAGAAGGTATAGATAAAAAGGAGCTAATAGAAAATGAAACGAATAAAAAAATTGGGTACAACAATAATCGCAACCATTATTGCAATGGGGATTTTTTCATTACCTGTTAGTGCGCACGTTACTGTGAAACCAGCAACTTCGGACGTTAACTCTTGGGAGACTTACACGATAAAAGTACCAGTTGAAAAGAATGTAGCAACGACAAAAATCACATTGAAAATACCGTCTGGAGTGGAGTTCCAACAGTATGAACCAGTGCCAGGATGGAGAGTGGAAGAGCAAAAAGATAATGATGGAAAAGTGAAAACAGTAGTATGGGAAGCAACAGGAGAAGGGATTTTACCTGGTCAGTTCCAGCGATTTACTTTCGTCGCTAAAAACCCTGATAAAGAACAAAAAATAGCTTGGGATGCATATCAACAATATAAAGACGGAGAAATTGTTGAATGGACAGGCGATGAAAAAGCTGAAAAACCACACTCACTTACTACAATTGCAAAAGGTACGTCACTAACAGGAGAACATGGTGAAGTGTCTAGTCTAGAAAAGAATGAAGCTACTAGTAACATGCAATTGATAGCGATTGTTTTATCTATTTTGGCGATTGTATCGTCGGTAGGTGCGTGTGTTTTTGTAGTACGTCGTAAAAGATAAGTAAGATTGAAAGGTCTCATCGTAAATAATGAGACCTTTTTATTAGGTCTATGGATTAGAAGGAATGAGGATATCGGCACTATTATAGCCACTCTATAATGAAATTTATTGATGTCTGGAATTTAATTGACGATTATGAAGTCTTCCGGCAGGATATCATGTTCGAGCCAGTTTTCAATTATAGTATTAAATAGTATGGGATTTGCTAAAGAGATGCCATGACCAATTTCAGGAATGATAATACCTGTGCAATTCGTATTATTTTCAAGGATTTCAGTCATTGAGTCCTTCATAATTCTTTTTTCTTTGTCTCCAACAGTTACTAATATATTACTATTAGCATCTTTGAAACTTTTTGGTATTGTAAAGGACATATTTTCTTCTAATATCCTTACAAATGTATTTTTGTTTATTTGACAACTGTCATGATAATAGTTATCAAACTGTGTTTCATCTATGTACATTGATTTTGCTTGTATTTTGGAAAATGTCTTACTCTTTACTAAACAGTAGGTTAAGCTAAGAGAGCTTATTAATGTTTTAGAGAAAGAAATTGGTTTAACTAATGCGCTATTTATCATAGCATATTGAATTAAGTTTGGTTTCATGCTGAGCATAGCAATTAATACTTGAGCGCCTAATGAAAAACCAATTACTATAACAGTTTTCCCTTGTCCTTTTTCTTCAATTAGTTCTATGATTTTTTCAGCACTAAAGTTTATTGAGAAAGGATCTTTACTTCTATTTTTTCCTTGCTCAAGTAAATCAGGAACAAGGCAGTGATAGTTAGTAAAATGTTTAATTTGTTTGTCCCACATCCAACCACTGACTCCGCCCCCATGAATAAAAACCATAAGTGGTGAGCTTGAATCTCCAAATTCTTTATACTGTAAAACCATATAATGCCCCCTTATGATTAGAATTGTTAGTCCATTATAGTAGAGGTAATATTCTTACTACTTAAGTATAATCATACAATAAAAAAGAAAAAAATTCCTTTTAATACAACTCTCCGTAACTGAACTGTACTGATAAAAGGGTGAAAAAGAGCCTACAAACAGCAGGCTCTTTTTCATTTTTATTTCACTTCAACCTGCTGCCTTACAGCAAGTGTTTTCGGCTTTATATTTACAAAGCAAATACTCACCACAATAAATAATAGTCCGATGAATAAGCTAATAGTAATGGCCTCATGTAAGAAAATTGAACTTACAATTATAGCAATTAGAGGAATAAGGAATGTATAAGCACCAACTTTACTTGCTTCACCAGCTCCAACAAGAGTGAAGTATGCAAGCCATCCCATTGCAATAACAAAGAATGAAATAAAGAGTAGTACACTAACAAACGGTATACTCCAAGCAATACTAGACCAGCTTTCAAACTCTGATCCAAATCCAATTAAACAAAGCCCGCCAATAATAAGCTGCAGTGTTACCATCCAAATGGAATTAACGCGGTGCCCAGTTTTCTTAATAAATACTGTTCCAAGTGCCCAGCCAATAGCGCATCCTATCGCGAGAAGGATTCCGATAATAGAAATATGTCCAGTTAAACTACTAGAGCTAATGACACCTACGCCAATAAATCCAAGAACAAGCCCGAAGATTTTTAAACCGTACATAGATTCTTCAAGCCAAATCCATGAGAAAATACCGAGTAAAACGGGTTGTAGAAATACGATGGCGGAAAATAGCCCAGCAGGCATATATTGAAGGCCGACAGTTTGTAATCCGTAAAATATAATGATGTTAAGTAAAGAAGAAATAACGTATAAATGCCAAGTTTCTTTTAAGTGTAACTCTTTGTATTTCGGTAATGCGAACAGGAGTAAAATGAATCCTCCAATTAAAGTTCGAACGCCTGCAAATAAAACGGGTGGTGTATAATGCAAGGCAAACTTAGATAAAGGCCAATTGATTCCCCACATGAAAACGAGAAAGGTAAGGATTATGGCCGTCTTAGTTCGAGAAAGCTGTGTCACGGTAAGACCTCCTTGTTGTTATTCATTTCACTATGATATGATATCGACTGTAATAAATAAAATGAATCTTTTTTATAAGGAGTATAAGTGATTAGTTATGACCATTACACAACTGCAAGTATTAATAAAAACTGTTGAGTTAGGTAGTTTTACGAAGGCTGCTCGGGTGTTAAATATGACGCAGCCAGCTGTCAGTCATGCCATTTCAAGTATTGAGTCAGAGTTAGGAGTTACGATTCTTATACGTGATAAACGAAAAGGGCTAATTGTTACGGATGTAGGAAACAGAATTCTTGTACATATTAGAGAGATTTTGAACGGTGTAGAGAAGATTGAACAAGAAGTTGCGATGGAGAAAGGACACGAAGTGGGGACGATTCGAATTGGGAGTTTTCCGAGTGCTTCTGCACATTTCTTACCCAAAATGATAAATCATTTTAAGGAGAAGTATCCGAACTTAGAAATCGTTCTTTGTGAAGGAACGATTAAAGAAGTTGAAGATTGGTTAGTATCGAGGGTTGTTGATATAGGAATTGTTATTTTGCCTAATAAAGAGATGGAGATTGTCCCATTAACGAAGGGGAAAATGGTTGCTATCTTAAGAGAGGATCATCCTCTTTGTAAGAAGGATTCTATTGCAATTAGTGATTTAGAGAATGAGCCGATCATATTATGTAAGGGCGGATATGAACCACCCATTATTGATATGTTTAAACAAGCAAACGTACCACTTCGGGCTGAGTATGTAATATCGACCGTTACTACAGCTTTAAATATGATTCAAGAAGGGCTAGGTATTGCAATATTAGCCGAATTATCTTTAACGAATTTACCACAGAATGTGCAAACGAGAGAATTGGAACCACAAGTATGGAGAGAAATTGCTTTAGCTGTTCCTTCATTAAAGGATTCCTCAATCGCTGTGCAGCTATTTATTGAAGAATTTCAAGTGCTATTTGCAGAATAAAAAGAGGTGTCTCATATATCATAATGGGACACTTTTTTTATTTGTATATAAAAAATCTATGAAAAGGATTGACTTATCTTTTTGTTGTAACTATAATGATTACATCAAGGTGGTGATCACGATGAAAATTAGTAGCCGCTTTTCTATAGCTGTTCATATTTTATCTATTTTGAAAAACAATCCATCTTCACTTTGTACTTCAGACTATATGGCTGAAAGTGTAAACACAAATCCAGTAGTCATTCGCAAAATCATGTCGTACTTGAAACAAGAGGATTTTGTATATGTAAACCGCGGTCCAGGTGGTGCGGGATTATTAAAGAATTTACATGAAATCACATTGTTAGATGTGTATCATGCAGTGAATGTAGTGGAAGAGGATAAATTATTTCATATTCACGAGAAACCGAATCCAGACTGTCCGATTGGAGCAAATATTCAAGCTGTATTAGAAGTTATATTAATACAAGCGCAATCTGCGATGGAAGAAGTTTTAAGAAATATTACGATGGGGCAGTTGTTTGAAACTTTGCAAGAAAAAATGAATGCTTAAATCATATTTATATTTTTTTATCATTAATGTAACCTATTTGATTACAACTATAAAGGTAAGGTGTAAAAATTATGACTGTAAAAATGAAAGTATACTCAGATTTTATATGTCCATTTTGTTTTTTAGCAAAAGGTCCATTAGATGAGGTAGCGAAAGAGAATGATGTAGAGATTGAATGGATGCCATTTGAATTACGTCCAAGTCCATATTCAAAAATAGATCCATGGAATGAACCGGAAAAATTAGGTTCATGGGATGCTTTCATTCTTCCAACTGCGGAGAAGTTAGGAATTGATATGCGTTTGCCGCGTGTTTCTCCGCATCCATATACACATTTAGCTTTTGAAGGATGTCAATTTGCGAAAGAACGTGGACTTGGAAATGAGTATCATCACCGCGTATTCACAGCATTTTTCCAAGAAGAGCAAAACATTGAAGATATCGATGTTTTAACAAAATTAGCGGTAGAAGTAGGCCTTCCTGAAGCTGAATTTAAAGATGCTTTAGTAACTCGTAAATATAAAGAAAAGCATCAAGAAGCAATTCAGCACGCATATGATGAAGCGAATATTATGGCTGTTCCAACTGTCATGATTGGAGAGGAAGTCATTCAAGGACTTGCTAGTAAAGAAACGCTACAAAGAGTCATTGATAAAGAAATTGAAAAGGAAAAAACAAATTCATTTGAAGGTATGCAGTGTAATACAGATGGATATTGCTAATTCACTTGTTATGAAATAACAAAATAAATTATAAAACAAATATTTGGAGGAATGAAAATGTCAGCAACTACAACAAACTTAAAAGAAGCAATCGTGAACCGTCGTTCTATTCGTAAAGTAACAAAAAACGATGCAATTACGAAAGGAAGAATTGAAGAAGTTTTAAAAACAGCTTTACACGCACCAACATCTTTCAATATGCAAAGTGGCCGTATGGTTGTATTAATGGATGGAGAGCATGAAAAGTTTTGGGATATTGTTAAAGAAACATTAAGAGCCCGCGTACCAGCAGAAAACTTCGAAGCAACTGTAGAAAGATTAAAAGGTTTCTATACAGGTGTTGGGACTGTGCTATTCTTTGAAGATCAAGCAACAGTAGAAAAAATGCAAGAAAATGCACCATTATATAAAGAGCAGTTCCCGTTTTGGTCTCATCAGGGAAATGCAATGTTACAACATACTGTATGGATGTTATTATCAGCTGAAGGAATTGGAGCATCCCTGCAACATTACAATCCGATTGTAGATGCTGAAGTGAAAGAAACTTGGAACATTCCAGCAGAGTGGAGCTTAGTAGGACAAATGCCATTTGGTGAGCCAAATGAACAACCAGGAGAAAGAACATTCTTACCTACTGAAGATGTAGTGAAATTTTATTAAGAAATTTAATATGTAAAGAGTGAAATAAAAGGAGAGTACAGCCATATATGTACTCTCCTTTCGTATGTAATATTAAACTGTTACTGCAAGCACAATTTCCTACATAGGAATCGAAGTCTTTCTCTACAATTAAAAATCTATTATGTTTTTGAAATGACAGTAAACATCCCCGTCATGTTTGGTGAGTAATCCTTAAAATCAAATTTCTCATAGAACGATTCTTTACCTCCTGATGCAAACAAACCGACAAACGCCTTGTCAGGGGCATTTTCATGTAAGTATGTAACTAAACGATGCATGATTTCTTTCCCGATACCATGTTTCTGATAATTTGGATGAACTACTATATCTTGAATATAGAAATAGATAGATCCGTCACCAACAATTCGCCCCATGCCGATTATTTGTTCATTATCTCTCACTGTGATGCAGTGAATAGAATTCTTCAGTGAAATATTTGCTACATCAAAATTCATATAATTAGTCCACCCAACAGAATCACACAAATATTTGTACTCTTCTAATGTTGGAATGTTATGTTTAAACTCATATGTTTTCAAAATGTACCCTCCAAGCCCTTAAATTCAACAAGTATATACATTCGACATTTTTTTATCGTTTCCTCTTACGTAATTGCCCTTAGGTGTTAAATTTCGGACAGTTTCCTTATTTGTATTAATTTCTAAAGGTTTAGGGAAAAAATATTAGAAATAATGTAATAGAAAGGGAAGTGGAAAAATGAATGATGAGAAAAAATATACAGTAGTAGGTACTGATGTTGAGGAAGTAAAACGTTTAAATAAAGATTCAGGATTAACGTATAATCAAGTGAAGGAATTATTAGTGAAGCAAATGCAAAAAAAGAAGTAATGAAATTGAAATGCTTCATTTTTTCATTTAGCATTTTAATTAAAGAGATTTATAAGGATAACTCTCTTTTTCAATACAATTGAGCAACTTTTAGAGTGGAGGAAACAACATGAAAAAGTGGGTAAAGATAACGTTATCGATTGCTGGAGGAATTGTCCTGTTGGCATGTGCCGGAGGATATTACTTGTATAAAAATTATTTTCCAGAGGAACCTGAGCGTATCGTATATGATAAAGAGAGAGTATTAAAACCGATATATAACCAGTTGAAAGGAATTAATATAGAAAGCGTAAAGATAAAAGAAAAAGAAGTCGTAAATGCGACTATAGGTGAGCTTCAAAAAATGATTGATGATGGGAAATTATCATATGAAGAGTTAACGAGTATATATCTTTTTAGAATACAAGAACATGACCAAAATGGAATATCATTAAATGCTGTTACAGAGATTAATCCAAATGCAATGGAAGAAGCGCGAAAGTTAGATAAAGAAAGGTTATTAAAAAAGAAGTCGAACTTATACGGCATGCCGGTCATCGTAAAAGATAATGTACAAACGGAAAAGGTGATGCCGACAAGCGCGGGCACTTATGTGTTAAAAGATTGGATTGCAGATGAAGATGCGACGGTCGTGAAGAAGTTGAAAGAAGAAGGTGCTTTCGTCTTAGGAAAAGCGAATATGTCTGAGTGGGCAAATTATTTATCTTTTACAATGCCTAGCGGATATAGCGGGAAAAAAGGACAAAATTTGAATCCATACGGTCCGATTATGTTTGATACATCGGGATCAAGTTCTGGATCTGCTACAGTAGTTGCGGCAGATTTTGCACCACTTGCAATCGGGACGGAAACGACTGGATCAATTGTAGCACCAGCGACGCAGCAATCCGTAGTTGGATTACGTCCATCACTAGGTATGGTGAGTAGATCAGGTATTATTCCGTTAGCTGAAACACTTGATACAGCAGGACCGATGGCAAGAACGGTAAAGGATGCCGCGACGTTATTTAATATAATGGTAAGTTATGATGAAAAAGATGCTATGACAGAAAAAATGAAAGGCAAAGAAAGAGTGGATTTTGCGAAGGATTTATCAATAGACGGTTTGAAAGGGAAAAGAGTAGGAGTGCTATTTTCAATAGATCGACAAGATGACAATAGAAAAGAAGTAGCAGAAAAGATAAGAAAAGACCTTCAAGATGCAGGGGCAATCTTGAAGGATGATATTCAGTTAAACGCTGAGGGTGTAGATAATCTACAAACATTAGAATATGAATTCAAACATAATGTTAACGATTTTCTTTCAAAGCAAAAAGATGTGCCGGTAAAATCGTTAGAAGAGATTATCGCTTTTAATAAAAAGGATAATAATAGACGAATAAAATACGGACAAACATTAATTGAGGGATCTGAAAAATCTGCTATAACGAAAGATGAGTTTCAAAAAGTAGTGCAAACGAGCCAAGGTAATGCGAGAAAAGAGCTGGATAGATATTTAGTAGAAAAGGGTTTGGATGCTTTAGTTATGATTAACAACGAAGAAGTTCTTCTATCAGCTGTAGCTGGCTATCCGGAATTAGCGGTGCCAGCAGGATATGATAACAATGGAGAGCCAGTAGGTGCAGTGTTTGTCGGGAAGCAATTCGGTGAGAAAGAACTGTTCAATATGGGGTATGCGTATGAGCAGCAGTCTAAAAATAGAAAATCACCAAAACTGTAAAGGATAAAACGAAGAAAGAGTTCTACTAAAATATGTTGGTGGTCTAATACAAAAAGAATCTAACAATATAAAAAGAAAAAAGGATTCTTTTCAATTAGTAAGAAAGAATGTCTATAGAAGTTCATAAAATGTAATATATTCAATTTCCATCCATTGAAGGGGGAGGTTAAATCTTAATGAATGAAGTGAAAAATTTTTTTCGAAGTAGAGGGTTCCAACGGTTTCTCGTTTTAATAATAGTAGCGCTTGTGTTATATGGATTAAAAAGTATGATCAATTTAATATTAATTACGTTTATACTGACATTTTTAATGGATCGGTTTCAACGTTTTATTTCAAAGAAATTGAAAGTGAATCGTAAAATTGTTATCGCATGTTTGTATATAATATTAGTTACTTTTATCGGCACAACATTATATAAATATTTACCTGTGCTAACGATACAAATTTCCCAACTCATTTATCAGTTTAGATTGTTTTTTCAAAATCCACCTGATAATGAGATCATTAAATATGCACTTTCAACAATTAATGGGATGGAAGTATCAAAATATATAGAACAAGGTGTAGATGTCATCTATCAATCGATTGCAAATATAGGAAAAGTCAGTTTGCAAATACTACTCTCTCTTATTTTAAGTTTATTTTTCTTGTTAGAAAAAGAACGTATAATATCATTTACTTCGAAATTTAAAGATAGTAGTCTGAAGGTTTTTTATGAGGAGATTGCATACTTTGGTGAAAGGTTTGCAAGATCGTTCGGTAAAGTAATTGAAGCACAGTTTTTAATTGCAGTTGTCAATTGCATTCTTACTGTCATTGCATTAATCGTCTTAGGATTTCCACAGCTTCTCGTATTGGCTGTCATGATTTTCTTACTAGGGTTGATTCCTGTTGCCGGTGTAATCATTTCCTTGTTTCCACTTTGTATTATTGCTTATAACGTAGGAGGAGTTATGTACGTTGTATACATACTTGTGTTCATTACAGTAATCCATGCTCTTGAAAGTTATTTTTTAAACCCGAAGTTCATGTCTGCGAAAACGAATTTACCAATCTTTTATACATTTATGATTCTCATCTTTTCAGAGCATTTCCTTGGAATATGGGGGCTTATTATCGGGATACCAATTTTTATCTTTTTATTAGATGTACTTGATGTAAATAATGAGGAATCGATTAAAAAATAGGAAATAATAGAAAGTAACCGATGTTTTCAAAGGACGAAAACATCGGTTATTTGTATTCTGAAAAATTCTAAAGGGTAGAGGCTAATAAAAAGTAGGGAGGGATGAAGGGCTACCAATTAAAGGTTCACTTATTTTTTTTAGTAGGTGGAAGTTTAATGAATTTATTTGCAATTAAAGCTATAGTAACAGCAGTAAAAAGAAATAATGCGATTATGCCAATTCCCATACCTGCCCATCCTCCGATAAGGAAGATACTTATCGGTATTGTTAATAAGCATATAATAAGTAGAATGAATCCGAGGTTTTTGTCATATTTTTGGGTTGGAAATAGAGTCCTGATGATTAAGAAGAGGAAAAGTATTAAGGATGAAATAGCCAACAAGAGGATTACAATTGTCCAAGAGTCATTCATGAAATCACTCCTTTCTATTGTGGATAATAGTAACATTTATCATAGGGGAGGAATAGTCAAAATAAAAAAGCAATCCAAAGTAAATTGGATTGCTTTTTTGAATACACGATTAAAGAACAGGAGCCATTGTTTCTTTCAAAACTTGAACAGAGTGATCGAATTTTAATTCTTCTTCTTCGCTTAATTCTACTTCTAAAATTTCACGAACACCGCCGCGATTTAATACAGCAGGTACACCGATATAAACATCTTTTTGACCGTATTGACCTTCTAAATATGCCGAAACAGTTAATACACTATTTTCATCGTTTAAAATGGCCTTAGTAACACGTAGAAGTGACATACCGATACCGTAGTAAGTTGCACCTTTTCGCTCAATAATATGGTAAGCTGCATCACGAACGTTTATGAAGATTTTGTCTAAATCTTCTTGTGTGTATGTGTTGTCTTTATCAAGAAGTGTTTGTAGTTTTTGAATACCAACCGATACGTGACTCCAAACAGGAAGTTCCGTATCACCATGTTCTCCAATAATATAAGCATGAATGTTGTGTGGACCAATATTGAAGTACTCACCTAACATATAGCGGAAACGAGCAGAATCAAGTGTCGTACCAGAACCAATTACGCGTTCTTTTGGTAAACCAGATTCTTTCCAAGTTACATAAGTTAAAATATCGACAGGGTTAGTTGCGATTAAGAAGATACCATCAAATCCGCTATCCATAATACTGCGAACGATTTGTTTAAAGATTTTTGCGTTTTTCTCAACTAAATCTAAACGTGTTTCGCCTGGTTTTTGTGGTAATCCAGCCGTAATGACTACAAGATCCGCATCTTTACAATCTTCATAGCTGCCTTTCCACACTCTAGTTGGAGCTGGCGCAAAAGGAACAGCATGACTTAAATCCATTGCCTCTCCTTCAGCTTTTGCCTCGTTTACATCAACTAAAACAAACTCTTCAGCTACAGCTTGGTTAATCATGCAGTAAGCATAACTACATCCAACCGCTCCTGTTCCTACTAATACTACACGGTTAATACCTTTTTTCATTTCAAAATTCCTCGCAATTTCATTGATTTTATTATGTAAGATAATACGTCTTACTTCTATAGATTCATATCTAGTTTATTACATTTTATAAAAGATATTCAAGTATTTGAAAATGTATCCGTGCAATTTCTTGCATGAAACATAGGAATCAAGTTAACCGAATATAATGCAATAAAATCCTTTGTTAAAGGGGAAAAGGGTATGATGCAGCCATTAACGACGGAAAGAATGCTTCATGTTATTAATGTGGGGCTCGTTAAAACGAATAATCCAAAGCAAATTATTATTGTTGGTGCAGGGATTTCAGGGTTAGTTGCAGCATCGTTATTGAAAGAAGCAGGTCATAACATAACAATTTTAGAAGCGAATAACCGAATAGGCGGAAGAATATATACGATTCGTGAACCATTTAGCTCTGGTTTATATTTTAATGCAGGGCCAATGCGAATTCCTGAAACACACGAGTTAACTTTAGCTTACATTCGTAAATTTAAATTACCGTTAAATCTTTTTATAAATAAAACCGCTTCAGATATTATATATACGAATAATATTAAAACGAGGTTGAGCGTATTTGAAAAAAATCCAAGTATACTTGGGTATCCAACTTTAGAAAACGAAAAAGGAAGAACGGCAGAAGAGTTAATGTTAGTAGTATTAGAACCCATACTAAATTTTATAAAAAAAGATCCTAATAAAAACTGGATTATCGTTGAAAAAAAGTATAAAACATATTCGCTCGGCTCATTTTTAACTGAATATTATTCAGACGGTGCAATAGATATGGTTGGGGTACTTCTTGATATGGAAGCTTATATGGGAATGTCTTTAATTGAAGTATTACGTGAAATGATCTTTTTTACTTCAACGACAAAATATTATGAGATTATGGGTGGAATGGATGCATTACCCAATTCATTTTTGCCACAGCTAAAGGATAATATTTTTATGTCATATAAAGTAGAGAAAATTATACAAGAAGATAATAAAGTAATGCTACAAGGAAGTCGTGAGCAAACGTTAGAGCGATTTACTATAACAAGTGATATGGCTATTATTACAATTCCATTTTCAGCGTTACGATTTGTAGAAGTTCAGCCATACCATTTATTCTCTTATTTTAAAAGACGAGCAATTCGTGAATTAAATTATATTGCTGCAACTAAAATTGCGATAGAGTTTAAAAGTCGATTTTGGGAGAAAGCGGGACAGTGTGGTGGTAAATCTATTACAGATTTACCTATACGGTTTACATATTATCCGAGTTATGGCATTCATACACCAGGGGCAGCGACCGTCTTAGCGAGTTATACGTGGGCAGATGAGGCGTTAACATGGGATAGTTTACCAGATAGTGAACGCATTCAATACGCATTAAAAAATTTAGCGGAAATATACGGTGACATCGTCTATAGTGAGTTTGTTACCGGAACATCTTTTAGCTGGAGTAAAAACCCGTATTCTTGCGGCGCATTTACGGCCTTCGAACCAGGTCAAGAGCTTGAGTTATTTCCGTATATTACACCATCATCTGGAAAAGTACACTTTGCAGGAGAGCATACGACATTAACGCATGGATGGATGCAAGGAGCAATAGAGTCTGGAATTCGAGTTGCTTATGAAGTAAACGAACAGTGAAGATATATTTACAAATCACTATTCTTTTAATAAAATAATTAATATAAATCGTAATTATTACGCTTTGAATACGTTTAAAGTAAAGAAATGGATGGTCGATCACATGAATAAAGTAGAAATTCATATATTAGGTGGCTTTTTAGGTAGTGGAAAATCAACATTATTACAAAATTTATTGTTAGCGGAGAAAAAGAAAAATAGAAAAGTTGCAGTATTAATGAATGAAATTGGTGAATACTCGGTAGATACCGATATTATTGGAAAAGAGAATGTTTTAAGAGAACTTCTGAAAGGATGTATTTGTTGTACGCTAAAAGAAGAGCTTGAAATACAATTGCATTCGTTATATCAGCAAGAAAGACCAGATGTCATATATATTGAAACGACAGGTGTTGCGCATCCAATTGAAGTGTTAGATGCATGTGTATCACCAATTTTAGCACCTTTCTTAGAAGTGAAATCAATTGTCGTTGTATTAGATGCAGTAAGGTGGTTAAATCGAAGTGTATTAAGTGCAAACGTTCAGCAATTATTGCATGAGCAACTGAAGTTTGGTAGCCACATTTTAATTAATAAATCAGATTTACTAACAGATGCGGATAAGAACAAAGTAATAGAAGAAGTGAAAGAGATAAATAATCATGCGAAATTGTTTGAAACAAAATATTGTAATATATCTTTAGGAGACATAGAAGAAGCTGAATTTGCAAATGACGCGGAACATGAGACACTACATGTCAAACAGCATTTACATATACAAACGATGACATATCAATTTACGAAATCGATTGATCAAGACAATTTATATGAATGGCTTTCAAATTTACCAGATAGTATTTATCGTGTAAAAGGATTTGTG
The DNA here is from genome assembly GCF_051948935.1 of Bacillus sp. Brlt_9. Classification (NCBI taxonomy): domain Bacteria; kingdom Bacillati; phylum Bacillota; class Bacilli; order Caryophanales; family Bacillaceae; genus Bacillus; species Bacillus sp. Brlt_9. The sequence continues at coordinate 763,653 of NZ_JAYJLO010000001.1, forward strand.
AAATTCCATGGAGATAAATACCCGCACCTATTCCAATATTCATTTGGGGTACCAACTTTACTGGAACAAGACTTTGGTTTCCCAACGAACTTGGTAGTAATAGGGGAAGGGCTAGATAAGAAACAATTGGCTGAAGTGTTAGAGAAAGTAGAAAATAATTCTAATTAAGATTAAAGGCCTAACTTATTTTTTTAGTTAGGCCTTTTTGTATGTAGAAAAACACTTGCAGATTTTGTCTAACAATAATAATTGTAAAATTCAGAAATATATTTATAATCAAATCTAAGAGGTGATTCAGGTGTCAGAAAAAATAATAATGGATGTAAAAAACCTAACAACAAAAGGATTAGAAACGAGAGAGAATTTATTGTGTGCTGCAGAAGAGGTATTTGGTAGTAAAGGATATTACGAGGCTTCTATCGTGAATATTACACAAGAAGCAAAGGTAGCGCACGGAACTTTCTATAATTACTTTCCATCTAAAAAAGATATATTTGATGAATTGATTCGCAGATTGAACCGTGAGTTACGCTTAATTATTAAAGAAGAAATGAAGGGGATATCAAGTTATGAAGAGGCACAAAGAAGAGGTTTTCAGGCATTTTTTCGGTGGGTGAAAGATCGTCCTAATCTATATAACATTGTACAACAGGCGGTAGTTGTTGATGATAATTTATATAGATGGTACTATGCAAAGCTCGCAAACGGATTTTTAAAAAGTTTATCAGCTGGTATGGAAGCGGGAGAGTTTAAACAACTTGATACAGAAACAATTGCGTATTGTCTTATGTCAATTGGGCAATTTCTAGGTATGCGATGGGGTTATTGGGAAGAGAAAGATGTTCCAGAAGATGTATTTGAAGCAGCGATGTCATTAATATTTGAAGGATTGAGAAAGAGATAAGGGAGTGGGGAACATATGCAAGGCATTGCTTATTGGATTGAAAAACGGGCCTATTTACATCCAGATCGCATTGCCATTATTACAGATGAGGAGGAAATGACATATAAACAGTTACATGAGTATGTAAATAAAGTAGCCGCATATTTAATTTACGGTTTACATGTGCAAAAAGGAGAAAGGATAGCTATTTTATCGCAAAATAGCTTGGAATATATTGTGCTTTTATTCGCTATAGCAAAAGTAGAATGTATTGCTGTTCCACTGAATATAAGGTTAACAGAAAATGAACTAATATTTCAGTTAAAAGATAGTGGGACTACATTGTTATTTGTAGAGGAAACATTTCAAAATATGGCACTGTCAATGCAGAAGATATCGTATGTACAAAGTGTGATTTCGATTAAAAGTTTAAAAGAAATAGAAGATAAAAAAATGGATAACTTTGAAGAGATAAATGAAAGCGCATCCTTTATTATATGTTATACCTCAGGGACAACTGGAAAACCGAAAGGAGCTGTACTTACACAAGACAATATGTTTTGGAATGCGCTAAATAATACATTTGCGATTGATCTAACTATTCACGACCGCTCTATTGTATTATTACCTTTATTTCATATTGGTGGGATTGGTTTATTCGCATTTCCAACTTTATTTGCAGGTGGGGTAATTATTATTCCAAGAAAATTCGAACCAACCACAGCTCTTTCCATGATAGAAAAACATAAAGTGACTGTAGTGATGGGAGTACCTACAATTCATCAAGCATTAATTGCGCAAAGTTTGAAACTACAAATTTACAATCAGTCCGCTGGTTTTATAACGGTGGTGCTCCATGTCCAGAAGAGTTGATGAGAGAATTTATAGATAGAGGATTTTTATTTGGGCAAGGCTTTGGCATGACTGAAACATCACCAACCGTATTTATGCTTTCAGAAGAAGATGCAAGACGTAAAGTAGGTTCAATTGGGAAACCGGTTCTGTTTTGTGATTATATACTTATTGATGAAAACAAAAATAAGGTTGAAATCGGTGAAGTTGGAGAGTTACTTATAAGAGGGCCGAATGTAATGAAAGAGTACTGGAATCGACCAGATGCAACAAAAGAAACGATTCAAGATGGTTGGTTATATACGGGAGATTTAGCTAAAGTTGATGAAGATGGTTTTGTATACATTGTCGGTAGAAAAAAAGAAATGATAATTTCCGGTGGTGAAAATATTTATCCACTTGAAGTAGAGCAGGTCATTAATCAGATTTCGGACGTATATGAGGTAGCGGTCGTTGGTAGGAAACATGTAAAGTGGGGAGAGATTCCAATCGCCTTTATTGTAAAAAAGAGTAGCAGTGGATTAACTGAAAAGGAAGTCATTGAACATTGTCGTTTATTTCTAGCAAAATATAAACTACCGAAAGAAATTATTTTTCTAAAAGAATTGCCTAAAAATGCAACTGGTAAAATTCAAAAAGCACAGTTAGCAAATCAATTGAAAAGTAGGTGAAGAGATGACGATGTACAGCACGGGTCAAAAGGCGTCATGTAGTAAAACAATAACAGAAACGGATTTTGTATTATTTGCAGGTTTAAGTGGGGATTTTAATCCGATCCATATTGATCATGAGTATGCGAAAAAAACTAGATTTAATCAAAGAATAGCACATGGTTTACTAACTTCTAGTCTATTATCGCAATTGCTTGGTATTCATTTACCTGGAAAAGGATCCGTTTATATGGAGCAAACTATTAAATTTACAGCGCCAGTTTTTATAGGAGATACAATTACAGCAACGGCTACAGTACAAGAATTTATGATAGAAAAGAGAGTTTTGAAATTGTTAACAGAGTGTCATAACCAAAAAGGAGATTTAGTATTAACAGGTGTAGCTACAATGATGGTACCAAAAGAAGGAGGAGTAGTCTAATGAATATTGGGATTGAATCGACTGGTGTTTTCTTCCCAAAAGACGTAGAGACGGCTGCAGACCTATCTAAAAAAACAGGTATTCCTGAGCACATTATTATAGAAAAGTTTGGATTATATGAAAAACATGTCGCAGATGAAACGATGCATGCATCAGATTTAGCTATTGCTGCTGCAAAGCCAATATTATCACAAGTAGATCCTCAATCTATTGATGTAGTCATTTATTTTGGCAGTCCACATAAAGATTACCACGTATGGTCTAGTGCCCCCAAAATTCAGCATGAACTTGGATTGAAAAATGCTTATGCTTTTGAAATTATGAATGTTAGTTCTTGCTTTCCTATTGCTCTCAAAGTCGCAAAAGATATGCTCTACTCCGATAACTCAATTAAAAATATATTATTAGTAGGTGGATGTAAAGAATCTCAAATTGTAGATTATGATAATCCACGCTCGCGTTTTATGTTTAATTTCGCTGATGGCGGAAGTGCAGCTTTAGTGAAAAAAGACGCTAGAAACGGTGAAATATTAGGAAGTGCGATTATAACAGATGGTTCATTTCATGAAGATGTTCGTATTCCAGCAGGTGGATCGAAGCAGGTTGCGAGCTACGATACAGTTGAGAATCGACAGCATTATATTGATGTAATAGATCCTATTAGTATGAAAGAACGTCTAGACAGGATTTCAACTCCTAATTTCGATAAGGTTATTCGGGAGTCGTTAAGAAAAAGTGGATTTACTCCTAAAGATATTAAAGTATTGTTACCACTGCATACAAAACGTTCTATGTTAATAGAATTGATACAGGGGCTAGGGCTAGCAGAAGAACAAGTTGTATATTTAGATCATTATGGACATATGTCAGCGCTTGATCCTTGCATTGGTCTTCACTTTGCAAATGAACAGGGAAAATTACAGACCGGAGATATTGCAGTAGTAGTTAGTGCAGGGACTGGGTATACGTGGGCAGCTACTGTGATTAGGTGGTGAAAAATTCTAAATGAACATATGGAAAATGGAGGTATTTGGAAAGGGGCGGCGAATGTAAAGGTACTTCATTAAATTTTTTAACAGATTTGTTTGTATGATTCAAAGGCAAAGTCATAATTACGGTTGGGTAACTTTGGCGTGTTTGATTCTATCAGAAAGTAAAGTATGGGGAGGATAACAATGTCGATGAAAAAACGTAAATGGCTAAGAATGATGGCTACTGGTTGTGTTTTAGGTTCATTATTAATAACGGCAGCTTGTTCAGGAAAGAAAACAAGTACAGAGGGTGACAAGACGATTAAGGTAGGTGTTCTTGCTTCATTAACAGGTCCATTAGAATCATATGGAAAACAAACCATGAACGGATTTGAATTAGGGTTAGACTATGCAACTGGTGGAACTGGCAAAGTTGAAGGGAAGAAGATTAAGTTTGTTGTAGAAGATACGGAAACAAAAGCTGATGTAGCGGTTAAAAAAGCTACGAAGTTATTAGAAGAAGAGAAAGTCGATTTTTTAGTCGGATCGTCTAGTTCAAGTGATACATTAGCGGTTTTACCATTAGCTGAAGAATATGAAAAAATAATGGTTGTAGAACCAGCAGTAGCTGATAGTATTACCGGGAAGAACTGGAATAAATATATTTTTAGAACAGGTAGAAATTCCTCTCAAGATGCAGTCGCTGGTGCGGCGGCAATCGCTAAAAAAGATGTGAAAATAGCAACATTAGCACAAGATAATGCTTACGGCCGTGAGGGAATTGCAGCATTTAAAGCTGGAGCGAAGAAATTAGGGGCAAATATTGTAAACGAGCAATACGCAGATACAAATTCGACTGACTTCACTGCAAATATTCAAAATATCATTAGCTCAAAACCAGACTATTTATTTATCGTTTGGGCAGGGGCAAACTCACCTTGGAAACAGTTAAAAGATATGAATGTGGAAGCGCAAGGTATTAAAATTTCTACAGGTGCACCAGATATACCAGCATTAAAAACTATGGATGCGTTAGTAGGAATGCAAGGTTTTTCTGTTTATTATCACACACTCCCGAAAAATAAGGTGAATGATTGGTTAGTGGAAGAACATAAAAAACGATTTAATGGTGCGGTGCCAGATTTATTTACAGCAGGAGGAATGTCAGCGGCAATTTCAATTGTAGAAGCTTTAAAGAAAACAAAAGGTGATACAGATGTAGATACATTAATTAAGAAAATGGAAGGAATGGAATTTGATACACCGAAAGGAAAGATGAAGTTTAGAGAAAAGGATCACCAAGCGATGCAGACACTGTATTCTATCACATTGAAAAAGCAGGGTGGTGTTGATTATCCAGTGCCAGTATTAGAGCGAGAATTAACGATGAAAGAGACAGAACCACCAGTTCAAAATAAATAGACTGAATTTTCTGTTGTTTTTGTATAAAGAGGGGCATACCCTCTTTATACGTATTTCCTTCATACTTAAAGCTTTAAAGGGAGGGATTTTGTGACACATTTGCTAGAAACGAAAAATCTTAGCGTATCTTTTGGCGAGCATCATGTTATTAAAGATGTGAATTTAACAGTACAAAAAGGAAAGCTCATTTCCATTATTGGACCGAATGGTGCAGGAAAGACAACGTTATTTAATTTACTAAGTGGACAAATTTCTCCAACGAAGGGTGAAGTATATTTTAAAGGACAAGAGATTACAAAATTATCAATTTCGGATCGAACGCGATTAGGAATTGGTCGTTCTTTTCAACTTACAAATATATTCCCGGAGTTAACAGTACTTGAAAATGTTCGTTTAAGTGTTCAATCATTCGTGCAAGATTACTATAGTTTTTTTCCAAGTTCGGCAAAATTTAAGCAACAAGTTGGAGAGGCGAGACGTTTCTTAAAAACAGTATTACTTCAGGAGAAAGAACATGTATTAGCGAAAGATTTAGCGCATGGAGAAAAACGAAAGTTAGAGCTTGCGATGTTATTAGCTTTAAAAACGGATGTGTTACTGCTTGATGAGCCGACCGCAGGTATATCAGTTGAAGAGGTACCGGCTATTTTACAAGTGATTGAAAATATTAAGAAACATCCAGAGAGTACAATTGTACTTATTGAACACAAAATGGATATGGTACTAGGTTTGTCAGATCATCTTATCGTTTTATTCCATGGAGAGTTATTGGCTGAAGGTTTGCCCGAAGAAATTATGAAAGATGAGCGAGTACAAAGTGCTTATTTAGGGGGATTATATAGTGGCACTATTACAAGTGAATAATATAGAGACGTATTTAGATCAGTTTCATATTTTACAAGGGGTATCTCTTGCTGTTGAGAAAGGAACGATTACTGTACTGTTTGGAAGAAATGGTGCAGGGAAGACTACGACATTACGTTCGGTTATGGGATTTCATCATATTGCACATGGTGAAATTTATTATGATAGCACACAAGTAAATGGATTATCTACACATGTAATTTCAAGGAAAGGAATAGGGTATGTACCAGAAAATCAAGGTATTTTTCACGATCTGACAGTAGAAGAAACATTCGCTCTTGCTAGGGGAAAGGGAGAAGAAGCGGAAGAAAAAATTGAGTGGATGCTTGAACTATTTCCAGATTTAAAGCAGTTTTGGTACAAAAAAAGCGGACTATTAAGCGGAGGACAAAAGCAAATGCTAGCAATTTCAAGAGCATTTATTAATAGTGATGGTTTATTACTTATTGATGAACCGAGTAAAGGCTTGTCCCCTATTATGATAGAAAAGTTAATGATAGCCATTTTGAAAATGAAGGAGAAAACAACAGTTTTACTCGTTGAACAAAATTTTATGATGGCTAGTCAAATTGGTGATTACTTTTATATTATGGATAACGGAAAAATTGTTCATAACGGTTTTATGCATGAATTAAAAGAGGATAAGGAAATGTGTCATAAATATTTAGGAATCTCTTAACATGAATCCGAGGTGAGAAGGATGGATGTGTTAATTAATTTATTTGTAAATGGGATTTCAACAGGGATGCTCATTTTTTTATTAGCATCAGGTCTTTCACTGATTTTCGGTTTAATGAGCGTTCTAAACTTCGCACATGGTGGTTTATTTGCGTGGGGAGCGTTTACAGGTGTTTGGCTATTTAATATGACAGGTAGTTATGTATTAGCTTTAATTGGGGCAATAGCTATGGGAATGTTCCTTGGATTCATTTTAGAAAGATTTCTTATTAGACCGGTATATGGAAATCATGTTCGCCAGCTTCTTGTGACGCTTGGAGGAATGCTTGTACTTAGTGAATGTATTAAAGTATTTTGGGGACCTAATCCAATTGCTGCAAAATTACCATTATGGCTACAAGGAAGTTTTACATTTGGAGGCGTTATATTAATTAAATATCGTTTATTCGTTATTTTAATTGGGATCATCATTTACATTGCCTTACTATTATTGCTCAAAAAAACAAAGATAGGTCTTATGATACGTGCAGGCGTAATGGATAAAGAGATGGTTCAAGCGCTCGGTATTAACGTAAAAGCGATATTTTCTTTCGTCTTTTTATTAGGAGCAGGGATGGCAGCGTTGGGAGGATTCTTATTAGCACCGTATTCAGGCGTTATTTTCGCTGAGATGGGTATGCAGTATGCGATTTTAGCTTTCATAGTAGTAATCATTGGAGGATTAGGAAGCGTACAAGGTTCGGCAATCGCTTCTTTAATTGTCGGATTAGCTGGTGCTTTTACAGCGTATTTTATACCAGATTTATCACTTGCAATCAATATGTTAATGTTACTATTTTTCTTAATCGTGAAGCCAAATGGACTTGTTGGTGAAAAGGGGTGAAATGGTGAACAGCACATCAAATCGAATTAAAGTATACTTCGGAGTATGTATGCTCATTTGTTTAAGTGTATTTCCATTCGTAAATGATTCACGTAGTTTGTTAATTTTGTTCACTCAAATCTTCATCTTTGCTATTTTTGCAATGAGTTTTGATGTATTGCTTGGATATACAGGAATTGTATCATTTGGACATTGTATGTTCTTTGGAATAGGAGCATATGGCGTAGCGCTTTTATTTGATCGGCAAGGAGTATCCATAACAAACTTTTTCATAGGGATAGTAGCTGCAATTATCATTTCAGCAATCGTTAGTTATATAATCGGTTTGCTTTCTTTGCGGCTGAAAAGTCATTTTTATGCGATGTTAACACTTGCTATTTCACAGTTGTTTTTCGTACTTGCTGAAAAATGGCGTGGGCTCACTCACGGAGGGGATGGTTTTACATTTGGTGTACCAGACGTATTCCGTGATCGTTTTACGTTTTATTATGTAACACTTATATGTTTACTTATCATTTTTGTTCTGTTACGTCTTTTCACCAAATCTTCTATTGGAAAAGTATTAAAGGCAATTTCACAAAATGAGCAACGTGTGGAAGCACTAGGATATAAAGTTCTTCATTATAAAATTATTGCTAGTATTGTGGCAGGAGTAGTAGCTGCGATTAGTGGTGGTTTATTTGTTATTACACTGCGCTTTGTTAATACAACTGTATTTTCAATTGAAATGACATTAAATGCATTATTGATGACGATGATTGGAGGCGTTGGAACGTTAATTGGAGCAATTGCTGGAGCTGGAATTATTGAATCACTGAAATATTATTTATCAGAACTAGCTACAGCGTATCCGATTTTTGAACGATGGACGATTATTCTTGGGTTATTGTACATTATCGTATTGCTAGTTTTCCCGAAAGGATTAGTTGGAACGGTAAAGAGTTTGAAGAATATGAAACGGAATAAGAAGGAGAAAAGTGCAGAAGTGGAGCAAAATGTGTGAAAAATCAATTGTATAGAATATGAAAATCCCTCTTTTAGATTCGTAAAGGAGGGATTTTTATGGGTGGGTGTAATTAGTTAGTTTAAAGATATTATCCTAATCAAATAATTCATTAGGTATTTGTTTTAAAGAGTTTTGATTTGTAAAAAAGTGAACAGCTAATTTCTCAATTGGAACATCTTCAATGGGCACTAAGTTATCATTTTTAATCGGTAAAAAGGCTATTCCTTTACCGTCCTGAATAAACTCTTCCATAAGCGAATAAGAATCTAATTGTTGGAGTTGAAGTTGAGATAAATTATTATCTGTTAGAAATTGTATCGTCTTATTTCTAAAAGGGCACTTTTTGTCATTACTAACGAAGAAGAGTTCCTTTGAATAGTCAATGATAGGCGCTCCTTTCGCTTGTAATAAGCCTACGGAAATGGAAGCAGTAAATACTTTTTTAAAAGCAGCATTGGGATCATCTTCATAAGTAATGACCATATCAACTTTTTGTTGTTGCAGTAATTTATGCAAATGACTACTATTTTCTACATATATTTGATAATTCCTGAAATTTTCTTTAATACGCTTACTTACATAATTGGTCAAAATAGATTGTGACGTCGCTATTATATAAGAAGAACCACTCGTTTTAATTTTAACTTTCGCTTCTTCTACTAAAGTTAATATTTGATTCGTATAGTCTAATAAAATGTCACCAGAAGGTAATAAGGAAACGCCTTTATTATCTCTATGTAGTAAAGGAGTTTCTAATTCTTGTTCTAATTTTTTGATTCGTTCAGTTACGTTTGGCTGAACATATCCTAACTCTTTAGCAGCTTTACTAATAGAACCTTCGCCAGCTACAGTTTTGAATATAATAAGATCATTTATTTCCATTTATCACAGCCCCTTATACGGTATCATTATAAATGATATTAAACATAATTTATACCTATTTTACGTTAGTCAATTATCGGTTTATCATTTTGTATATAAGATAGAAAGTGAGTGATAAACATGATTGGAATGCAATATAAGATCATTTTGCCGAAAGATTATGACATGAAGATTATTAAGAAAAGGGTAATGGATAATGGGTATAAAACGGATGGTTTTCAAGACCTAAATTTTAAAGCTTATTTAATTACTGAGGCAGGTAAAGACGGGAATTTCTATAACTGTTATGCACCTTTATATATTTGGAATGGTCATAAAGGGATGAATAAATTCATATTTGAAGGGTATTACGATAATATTTTACAATCGTTTGGGTGGCAACAAATAAATATAGGTGTTCCATTAGTTGTTAATCTAAGTGATGATTTTAAAAAATGTAGATATGTTGTTGAATATACAGGGAGTATCCCTCAAAATAATTCATTGATTGGAACTCAATTTAAAATTTTTAATCAGAATGTTCAAAATACAGAAGAGTGTAAAGGGAATGTAATAGTGTATAACCCAGATAAGTGGGGGTATAGTCAGTTTGAATTTTATGAAGTAAAGCCTGAAATTGAAGAGATAGAGGAAATTACAATATATGAGGTTTTACACATTTCACTTTGAAAAATTGTAGAAGTTAAATTAAGAAAAGGAATGAAAATGTATGCCTTTTGTGAACGTTTATTATCATGAAAATAAACTAAATGAAGAAGAGATTAAAAAGATAGGTGAATGTATTCATCTTTCATTAATTGAAAATTTTAACATCCCTGAAAATGATTATTTTCAACTGTTATTATCTTACTCGCAAAATCACTTTTTATATAATCCATATTATTTGTTGGAAGGAGGAGAAAAGAGAACAAATAATATGATTTATGTTTCTATTACATGTGGACCGGGAAGAACGATAAAACAGAAAAGTGATCTGTATCAGTCGATATCCTCGAAGATCTCTGAATGTTCTAGTATAAAAAGTGCAGATATTTTTATTACGCTAAATGAGACATCTGCTGAAAATTGGTCATTTGGTCAAGGATTGGCACAATTGGTAAAAGTGAAGGGGGAGTGAAATGATGAATGAATCCATTGAATATTGTATTCAAGAGAAAATGAGAGAAAAGGCACCTGCATTTGCTCAGTATAGTGAAGAGATATTGTTCGGGGAAGTGTGGCGGGATGACACTTTAACATTACGAGAAAGAAGTTTATGTACAGTGGCGGCATTAATTAGTCTTAATCAGACAGAACAATTACCATTTCATTTGCGGCTGGCAAAGCAAAATGGAATTATGGAGAATGAAATGATTGCATTAATAACACATATGGCTTTTTATGTTGGCTGGCCAAAAGCGGTGGCAGCTTTAAATATAGCAATGAATGAAATGGAAAGTTAAGAATAACGATAAGAAAGAATTCATTTGAATATGAATTCTTTCTTATCGTTATTTTCTAATGAGATATTTTTCACTTTTTCTCTTGCTTTTTTATCACTTGCGTAGTAAAGTGATAGTAAGATTCACGATAGGAAGTGATCAAATATGCGTGATAATACGATAGGGTCATTAATATGGTTACGTTTAATACGATTTACGAACCAAAGTAATCAGATGTCAAATGAGTTTTTAAAACGATTTGATTTAACGACAGCTCAATTTGATGTGCTTTTGCAAATACGTACGTATCAACCACTAACGCAAATGGAGTTAGCTGAAAAGGTAACTGTTACACAAGGTGGTATTTCTCGAATGTTAACTCGTCTTGAAAAAGAAGGATATATTGTACGAAAGCAAGATTGGAAAACGAAAACAATTAGTTTGACAGAGCAAGGGGAAGCAGCTTTAGAGAGAGCATTGCCAGAGCAACTTGCATTTCAATCATCTTTTTTTGATGATGTATTAAATGAAGAAGAGCAGAAAATATTATACGAGCTAATGACGAAAGTTCATAAACATAGTGAGAAAAAAGAATTACCACATGAGTAATTTTTTTTACACCATCAATTGACTAATCAAGTGAAGGTGTAGGTAATAGGGATATACATGTGACTTACCAACGTTTTAAAAAGAGAAACTAATAACACTTCATTAAAGGAGAGAGCAACTATGGAAAAATACCGTATGGATACAAGTAAAGGAATGGAGTTTGGATTATATTCAATTGGGGATCATGTATTAAACCCACATAACGGAGAGAAAATTAGTGCAGAACAAAGAATTCATGAATTAATTGAGACAGCTAAGTTAGCGGATGAAGCTGGACTTGATGTATTTGCTGTCGGTGAAAGTCATCAAACGCATTTTACAACGCAAGCTCATACAGTTATTTTAGGGGCTATTGCACAAGCTACAAAAAATATAAAAATTGCAAGTTCAGCAACGATCGTAAGTACATCTGATCCGGTACGAGTATATGAGGATTTTGCTACAATTGACTTGATTTCTAATGGACGTGCAGAAATCGTGGCTGGTCGTGGGTCCCGTATTGGGGGATATAGTTTACTTGGTTATGACGTGAATGATTATGAAGAGTTATTTGAAGAGAAGATGGATCTTTTATTGAAAATTAATAAAGAGGAATATGTAACATGGAACGGACAGTTCAGAGCGCCGCTTGCACATGCATCGGTTATTCCAAGAGCTAAAAATAATAACTTACCAATTTGGCGTGCAGTTGGTGGCCCACCAGCTAGTGCCATTAAAGCAGGACGCGCGGGTGTGCCAATGATGATAACAACACTAGGTGGTCCAGCTATTAACTTTAAAGGATCAGTAGATGCTTATCGTGAGGCTGCTGAGCAAAGTGGATTTAATCCAGCAAGTTTGCCAGTTGCAACAACGAGTTTATTTTATACAGCAAAAAATTCACAAGATGCATTTAATGAATACTATCCTCATATTAATGCTGGTATGCTTACACTGCGTGGTGGTGGGTATCCGAAAGAACAATTTACAAATGCGGTAGATTACCGTGACGCGTTAATGGTTGGTAGCCCGCAACAAATTATTGAAAAAATGCTTTACCAATATGAATTGTTTGGGCAACAACGTTTTATGGCACAAATTGATTTTGGTGGTGTACCACTTAATCAAATTGAGAAAAACATCGAATTAATTGCTACTGAAATTTTACCAGCTGTTAGAAAACATACAGCAAAATAATTTAAAAAATACCGAGAGTCTAATCGATTCTCGGTATTTTTTTATGTATGAATTCAGTTTGGAAAAATGACAAAAAAATGAATTTTTAGTCTAGAAAGAGGGAGGGTATTTTCTATTTTTGAATAACATTATTTCGTGTTTGAATTTTAGAAATATATTTTTCTATTGACAAAAAACCAACTGATTTCCCCGTTGGTTTAGAGGACATTTTTTTGCGTGAAAGTCAAGTGTATGAAGAGAAAAATGATTATTTTATTGATATGGAAGTAAGTCTTATATTAAAAAATACATTTTATTAATGAGAAAAATCTAATTCAAAAAAATGACAAAAGACATATTTCAGACAAAATGATGTCAATAATACGTCAAAAATCAGCTGAATTTACTATGCAGGTATATTATACAATTCGATTAACGGATAAAACACTACTGAAATAGTGAAAAGGTAAATTTTATGAGAAAGTTCTTTTGTAATTATCTTGAAAACTGAAAATTTATATTTTCTAAAAGTACATAAACAAATTTATCTTTCTATATTTCTAAGATTTGAGTTGTTTTATTCATACAACTCAATTGAAATTACGATATAAAAAATTATGAAGGAAGTGATTGTAGTATGGAAACGCTCGAATTGGCACGAATACAATTCGCATCAACAACGATTTTCCATTACTTTTTTGTTCCGCTGTCTATTGGTTTAGCTTTTATCATTGCGTTAATGCAAACGTTATACGTGGTAAAGGGACAAGAAATTTATAAGAAGATGACGAAGTTTTGGACACAAATATTCCTAGTTAACTTTGCGGTAGGTGTAGTAACTGGTATTTTACAAGAATTCCAGTTTGGCATGAACTGGTCAACCTATTCACGTTTCGTAGGTGATGTGTTTGGTCCATCACTTGCAATTGAAGGGTTATTAGCATTTTTCATAGAGTCTACATTCCTAGGTTTATGGGTATTCGGTGAGGACAAATTACCGAAGCGAATTCATTTGTTATGTATTTGGCTCCTTTCAATTGGAACAATGTTATCAGCATTTTGGATTTTAACTGCAAGTGCATTTATGCAATCGCCAGTAGGATATGAAATGGCAGCAGATGGACGTGCACAAATGAATGATTTCTTAGCGATTATTCAAAACCCACAATTATGGGTACAATTCCCGCATACAATTACAGCGGCGATTGCAACTGGTGCATTCTTTATTGCAGGTGTGAGTGCATGGAAAATAACGAAAGCTCAAGAAACTGAAGTGTTTAAAAAATCGTTCCGCATTTCTATCATTGTTGGAACACTTACAACTGCGCTAGTATTATTCTTCGGTCATGCGCAAGCACAACAATTAATTAAGACACATCCAATGAAAATGGCAGCAGCTGAAGCGTTATGGAATACGAGTGAAGATCCAGCGCCATTTACAGTATTTGCGAAAATTGATGCAGAGAAGCAAGAAAACTCGTTTGAAATTCAAATCCCTTATATGCTAAGTCTATTATCATTTGATAAATTTAGCGGTCAAGTAGAAGGGATGAATCAAATTCAAAAGCAATATGAAGAAAAATATGGGCCTGGAGACTATATTCCACCAGTACACACTATGTTCTGGAGTTTTAGAGCGATGGTAATGAGTGGAACGTTTATGCTTCTTCTAGGAGCGTACGGATGGTTCTTATCAAGAAAAGATCGATTAGCTGAAAAAACTTGGTATTTAAAATTAATGGTGTATGCAATTGCACTACCGTTTATCGGTAATACAGTAGGATGGATTATGACTGAAATGGGACGTCAGCCTTGGGTAGTTTTCGGTGTTATGAAAACGGAAGATGCTGTATCTCCAAATGTTACGTTCGGAGAAGTATTATTCTCTTTAGTTTCGTTCACATCACTATATTTAATTATAGGTGGAATTACTATTTACTTATTCGTTCGTACTATTAAAGGACATGAGAATAAGAAAGCGAAACAGGATTCTCAAAGCCATGATCCATTTGATAAGGAGGATGAGTATGTTATCTCTTAATGAGTTGTGGTTTATCATTATTGCAGTTTTATTCGTAGGCTTCTTTGTACTTGAAGGTTTCGATTTCGGTGTAGGTATAGTTTCAAGGTTTTTAGGGGAAAACGATTTAGAGAAAAGAATTTACTTAAATACAATTGGTCCATTTTGGCACGCGAATGAAGTATGGCTTGTTTGTGCAGGTGGAGCTATGTTCGCAGCATTCCCGCACTGGTATGCAACTTTATTTAGCGGGTTTTACATTCCGTTTGTATTTATGCTTCTCGCTTTAATTATTAGAGGTGTTTCCTTTAAATTCCGTGCGAAAATAGATAATCATAAATGGAAAGGTTTTTGGGATTGGGGTATGTTTTTAGGAAGTTTACTACCGCCTATTCTTTGGGGAGTTGCCATTGCTAACTTTATGGTAGGTATTCCAATTGATGAGACGAAAAATGCTGTAGGTGGATTCTTACAATTACTACATCCATTTGCATTACTTGGAGGAGTTATGTTCCTTCTGCTATGTATTGTTCACGGATTGCAATTCCTTACTATACGTACAACTGGTAAGTTAAGAGAACGCGCACGTATTGCTGCGTTGAAAATTGCACCGCTTGCAATTATAGCACTTCTAATTTTTGCCGGTGTAGGGTTATGGAAAACAGATATATTCACTGGTCATGGTACAGAGTGGATTATGGTTCCGATTGGCGCTTTTGTAGCATTATGTGCATCAACATTATTAAATAAAAGAAGAAGAGATGGTTGGGCTTTCGTTATGACGAGTTTAACAATCATTTTACTAAGTGCGAGTGTGTTTGCCGGCATGTTCCCACGTGTCTTAATTAGCTCGTTAGGCTCAATATACGATTTAACAATTTATAATGCAGCATCAGGAGATTATGCACTAAAACTGATGACGTATTTTTCAATTGCTATATTGCCATTTGTTTTGGGAAGTCAAATATGGAGTTTCTATGTGTTTAGACAACCTGTTAAGTCAGATAAAGATTTGGAGTACTAATGAAAAGAAAAAGAGGACTTCCGTCGTATCCTGGTAGCCGAGTTTTATATGTAGTGTTAACAATCATTAGCATTTTAGAAGCTTTTAGTATTATTGCACAAACAGTGTTTTTAGCGAGGGCTATTACGTTTTTATTTCAAGGAGAAACAGTGCAATCTGTGTTAAATGAAACGTTTTATTTTGGAGTCGCGTTTGCAGTACGTCACATGCTAGTTCGAGTATCGCAAATATTAGTGGAACGTTTCGCTGAAAAAACAGGATCGCTACTGAGAAAACAATTAATAGAGGCGTATTTCACATTAGGTCCACGGTATGTTCAAACTGCTGGAACGGGTCATCTGGTTACCTTATCAATAGAAGGTATTGAGAAATTTAAAACATATATTGAATTAACAATTCCTAAAATGATTAGAAGTAGTATCGTACCGGGACTAATTGTACTATATGTTTTTACGCTAGATATTGAGTCTGGAATCATTTTAGTTGTAACGATTCCTATCGTAATTATATTTATGATTCTACTCGGATTAGCAGCGCAGAAAATGGCGGATAGTCAGTATGAGACATATCGTGTACTTTCTAATCATTTTGTAGATACGTTAAAAGGGTTAGAAACATTAAAGTATTTAGGTAAAAGTAAACAGCACGAAGGAAAGATTGAAAAAGTAAGTAAAAGATATAGAAAAGCAACGATGCGTACTTTGCGAGTTGCTTTTCTTTCTTCTTTTGCATTAGATTTCTTTACGAGTTTATCAATCGCATTTGTGGCAGTCGGATTAGGGATACGTTTAATAGATGGGACAATTGTACTACTGCCAGCCCTTACAATTTTAATTTTAGCTCCGGAATATTTTCTGCCAATTAAACAAGTTGGAGCAAATTATCATGCTACGTTAGATGGACAACTAGCAATGGAGCAAATAGAAGAGATTTTACAGCAACAAAAAGAAATAGGAAAGAAAGAATCTAATGTAGACTTAATATGGAATTCAACTAGTAACTTGAAATTACAAAATGTAAAAGTAAAGAGTGATGAATCTGAAAAAGCTATATTAGAGGGAATTGATTTTACTTGGAAAGGCACTGGCGCTATAGGTGTAATTGGTGAAAGTGGGGCAGGGAAATCAACGTTAATCGACGTATTAGCAGGATTTTTAACTCCTTCAGCTGGAAAGATGATCGTAAATGGTGTGGAAATTGACGGGGCAACTCGTGAAGAGTGGCAAAAGAATATTGCTTATATTCCGCAGCAACCTTATATTTTCCCGCTTTCATTAAAAGATAACATTTGTTTTTACGAAACAAATACAACGGATGAAGAAGTGGAAAGAGTTATTAATGAAGTTGGTCTACGTTCACTTGTTACATCGCTTCCGAACGGGATGTACGAAAAAATTGGAGAAGGTGGACGTATGCTTAGTGGCGGGCAAGAACAACGTGTTGCTATGGCGCGTGCACTTTTAAGTAAAAAGCCAATTATTTTATTAGACGAGCCTACGGCACATCTTGATATAGAAACTGAATTTGAAATAAAGCAAGCGATGTTACGCCTGTTTGAAGGTAAGTTAGTATTTCTTGCAACGCATCGTCTTCACTGGATGAAACAGATGGATCATATTCTTATTTTAAATAAAGGGGAAATGATAGAAAGTGGAACGTATGAAGAGCTTTTAAAGAATGAGGCATTACATTTTCATAGGAAAGAGAGGGGATAGAGATGAGTAACTGGATTAAACCTTATATACAGCAAAATAAAGGTAGAATGACTGTAACTATTTTCCTTGGTCTTCTTGGAGTTAGTTCAGGTGCGATGTTACTTTTTATTTCAGGTTATTTAATCTCTAAATCTGCTCTTCGACCAGAAAATGTAATGGCTGTATATGTTCCTATCGTTGCAACACGTGCGTTTAGTATAGGGCAAGCGGTATTTCATTATTTAGAGCGTTTAGTTGGACACGATGTCGTATTACGCATATTAGAAAAAATGAGAACGAAACTATATAGAATAGTAGAACCGCAGGCGTTATTTTTCCGTTCACGCTTTCAAACGGGCGATATGTTAGGGGTGTTATCCGAAGATATAGAGCATTTGCAAAACCTATATTTACGTACAATATTTCCTAGCATATTAGCATTAGTTGTATATAGCATATTCGTACTTGTTATCGGTGCGTTTGACGTAGTGTTTGCACTTATTGCAGGGTGTATGCTAGCGATTATCGTCTTTCTACTTCCATTTGTATCATTACTTTTAATGAAGCGACATCATGTTACTTTAAAACAAGGAAGAAACCGTTTGTATCAACAACTAACAGACGCAGTTTTTGGATTATCTGATTGGCAAGCAAGTGGTAGAAAAGATGAATTCATTGATAAGTATGTAGAACAAAATGCGCAGTTGTTAAAAACGGAAAAAAGAATGAAACGCTGGAATCATATTCGGGACAGTATTATTCAATTAGTAGTTGGTATTGTAGTTATTTCAATGATCATATGGACTGGAAATCAGGCGGCAAGTGAACAAATTGCACCTACCGTTATTGCGGCTTTCGTCTTGATGACGTTATCTGTCACAAACGCGCTTATTCCTCTTTCAGATGCTATTGATCGCATTCCATCATATGTAGAATCTGCTCATCGTCTAAATCAAATAGAAGGTAATGATGTTTTACACGAAGAAAAGGAATTACATGGAGATAAAGATTATGCTGCATCAAAACATATAGACATTGAATTAAATCATGTATCGTACAGTTACCCAGGTAGTATTGAATTCGTATTGAAAGAAGTATCACTACAAATAAAGGCAGGAAAGAAAATCGCCATTTTAGGAAGAAGCGGAACAGGGAAATCTACTTTGTTAAAATTGTTAACAGGTGCGCTAAGACCGTTACATGGTGAAGTTTTATTAAATAGTGAACATGCTCATACGAATCTTTTATCAAAATATATTTCTGTATTGAATCAAAAGCCGCATTTATTCGATACGACAATTGGAAATAATGTACGAATTGGTAAACCAGAGGCTACGGATGAAGAGATATGGAAAGCTTTAGAGAAAGCACAATTAGCTTCGCATATTGCTACCCTTCCAGAGGGATTACAAACAAAAATGCATGAAATGGGAAAAAGGTTTTCTGGCGGGGAAAGACAACGGGTTGCTTTTGCTAGAACGCTCATGCAAGAAGCACCAATCATTGTGCTGGATGAACCTACAATCGGCTTAGATCCAAAGACAGAATTGTCTCTAATAGAAACAATGTTTTCTGCGACAGAAGAAAAGACAGTAATTTGGATTACGCACCACCTTGTAGGAATTGAGCATGTAGATGAAGTTATATTCCTTGATCGAGGTCAAATTGTGATGCAAGGGAGTCATGAACAACTTCTGAAAGAAAATGAGAAGTATCGAAAGCTTTATGATTTAGATAAAGGAATATAGTTTGAATAAGTAATACTTGTAAAATAGCTACGCCTAATGGTGCAGCTATTTTTTTGTTAAGAAATAAAGGCATAGATTTATCCCACTATTTGCAGGGGATAAGACTCTTAGCTCAAGATCCGGCTGATGTGAGGAAGTTAGGTGGGAGATTAACTGTACGTAAAAGTCCGATTGGTGAGGGAGATAATTATAAGGGATGGAGAAGCCCCTTTGATGAAAGTTACGTTTTATTTGTCTCGCATTATTTTATGATATAAATCAAATGAATAAAAAGTAGGATATTTTGTTATGGGATTGCATAAAAGTATAAAGGTTTCATACGGTTTAAATAATGGGATATTATGTCGCGTATATAAATAATATGCGAAAAGATGGAGGGGAAAGATGGGGAATCATTTTGAAAAAAGTGAAGAGGCGATAGAGCAAATTCCGTTGGTAAGTGTATTAATTCCTACTTATAATCGTCCTAGATACTTTGAAAAAGCATTGTGTAGTGTATTAGAACAAACGTATTCTAATATAGAAATTATTGTTGGAGATGATAGCACGAATGACGAAACGGAAAAAGTGTTACAAAAATACTTATGTGATCATTCAAATATTATTTATATAAAAAACAGGTCAACTCTCGGACAATTTGAAAATGCGCTAATGTTATTTAATGAAGCGAACGGTGAGTATATAAATTTTTTAATGGATGATGATCTATTTCATATGAATAAAATTGAAAAAATGATGAAGTATTTTGTCAATGATCTAGATAATGAAATCAAACTTGTAACATCTCATCGTCAAGTAATTGATGATAAAGGGAAAGAACTACGACATATTTATTCAACTGTCCGTTTATTTGAAGAGGATACGATTATAGAGGGAACTGAATTAGGAAATAGGGTAATTGTGGAGCAAAAAAATTATATTGGAGAACCGACAACAGTTTTATTTCGTAAAAATGATTTACAAGAGCCGTATGGAATTTTTGATAAGAGAAGGTATTTATGTAATGTAGATATAGCCTCATGGTTATCTTTATTAAGTAAAGGAAAAGCAGTATATATAGCAGAGACACTTAGTTACTTCCGATTACATCCAGGTCAACAGTTGAATGAATCTAATAAACTTATAGATGGAGTAGAGGATTTTTCACATAGTATTATAGTTGGAGAAAAGTATGGGTTTTTATCTACTGAAAAAGAGTTATATAAAGCGATAACTAATTTCCTAGACTATGCAAAAAAATTAGTTCCATCATCAATATTATATACAATAGACTATTACAGACAAATTAAGCGAAAGGGAATAAATATAGAAAAGAAAAAACAGTATCGGAATAACAACTCTCATTTACCGAAAGTCAGTATACTGATTCCCACCTATAATAAACCTCATTACTTGGAATTAGCTCTCAAAAGTGCTTTGAATCAAACATATGAAAATGTTGAAATAATAATTTCTGACGATAGTACAAACGATGAAGTTCAAGCAATGATCCAACCATATTTAAGTGAATATGAATGTATTACATATGTTAAGAATAAACCTCGATTAGAAGCAGAGAACTTCAATAAGTGTATAGAACTTGCAAATGGAGATTATATAAACTTTTTATTAGAAGATGACTTATTTCATCCTGAAAAGATTAAAAGAATGATGAACTGTTTTTTTAGTCTAGAAAACATTTCGTTCGTGACGTCATATCGTGAATTCATTGATGAGAATGGAAAAGTATTACCACCATCAACATTGAATATGAAAATCGCCAAAGAAACTACACTTTTTGAAGGGAAAGAATTAGGGGATTATATGTTAAAAAACTTAAAAAATGTAGTTGGTGAGCCTACAACAGTTCTGTTTAATCGAAAATTTTTGGGAGGGAGTTTTGGGTGTTTTAAGGGGAAGGGTTACGCTGCTATTAATGACATTGCAACATGGCTAGATATGATGAGGAAAGGGAAAGTAGTTTATATAGAGGAACCCCTTAGTTATTTTAGACAACATAGTGGGGAAAATCAAAAACAAATACAATTTATATTAAAGACAATTGAAGAATGGATTGAATTAATACTAGATGCATATAATAGTGGTTTTTTAAATTGTGAGCAAGATTATAAAGAATGTTTAACTCATTGTTTGGAAAATGCGGTGTTAATAATTAAGAATGTGGTAAAAAATAGTCAATTAAATCAAATTGATAATGAAAAGATAGAGAAGGAACTTAATAAGCTAGTTAATCGTATATTTGAGAAAGAAGTCTGCTATTGTCAATTTTGCAATCAACAATTTGAAAAATTTTCTCCTTGGCCAGAACATTACGATTTTCCAAAATATAAATTCGAGATGTGGAATAAAGATACGGGGATTTGTCCGGTATGTGATTCGATGGACCGTGAAAGGTTATATCGTGTATATATTGAAATGGAAACGGACTTATTACGTGGAAATGATACTATACTTCATATCGCACCAGAAGCGAAGTTAAGAAGTTGGTTTGATCAGTATAAAAATATTACATATGTATGTGGAGATATTGAACCAAAGGATCCATTAATGCAGGAAATTGATGTTACTAGAATTCCATATGAAAATGATACATTTGATGTGATTTTATGTGGTCATGTATTACAGTACGTTCAAGATGATGAAAAAGCGATGAGAGAGTTATATAGAGTATTAAAAACAAATGGATGGGGAATTATTCAAGCTCCAATCGTAATGAATGTAGATATTATTATAGAGAATGAATTGATTTTAACGCCAAAATTGAGAAAATTAGCTTTTGGTCATGAAGAGCATGTAAGAATTTATAATCAATCAGGATTTATACAACGATTAATGAATGTAGGATTTAAGGTTGATTTGTATAACATAGCTGAAAAACAAGGAATGAGAAGTGCGAGGAAAGTTGGTTTATCTGAAACTGATGTACTCTATATTGTCCGGAAATGAAGAATTGAGAGGAATTGAATACGGATTATGGATAGTTAAATCAAAGTTTTGAAGAAGCATTAAACCTTAAAAAAGAATTAATGCTTCTTATTTTAATTGTAGAGAGATGTGCAACTTATTTTTTGGGTTTTAAATTTAGCTGACAAAGGCAATACTGAGCCATAGTGAATGTAAAGTTGGAGGGCGAGTGTATATGTTTGAAGAGGATGGAATTGTTTTAATTATGGAGCCTGCTGATGAAAGAAACTTGAGGAGATTTATTTTTTCAGTACCGAAATCAGTGTATGAAAAGAAGGGGCTTACATTACACTATGGAGCAGCTATAGGACAAGGATATACCGATATAATTGAAGATATTATTAGCGTACATATAGAAATAGATGTTGTAACAATAATAGGGCATGTGAGAGGTTAAATATCTATTTGAAAAAGGTTGTAGGTGATTTAGCTAGAAGTTATGATAAAGAAGATTACAGACAAGTATAATGACGAAGGGAGTCTAAAATGAAAATCAAATCAATTTTATTAGTATGTATAGTTTCAATTGGTTTAATGGGATGTTCACTAGTAGAGCAAGGAAAGAACTCCATAGATTATGCTCAACAAGCGACAGACTATGTAAATGAAATAAGTGCATTTGCAAATGATGCACCAGCATTAGCTGAAAAAGCCGTTAATGATAGCGAAGCTCGAAAAGAGTTAGAAATGAAGCTTAGTGAAATTAAACAAGATATACCCGCATTCAATGAATTAACGCCACCTGATGTAGCAAAGGATCTTCATCAACAAATCGTCGGATATAACGAAAAGTTAAATACATTAATTGATACGGCGATGACGAAGATAGAAGAAGGAAAAGTGAATGTAGAAGAGTTTAAAAACTCTGAGCTTATGCAGACGATAGATCAAGTTCGTGAATTGAAAGACAAGGTTCAAAATTTAGGACAATAATAAAAAAAGGCTCCGTGATGAACGGAGCCTTTTTTGTTTCCTAATGGAAACGTTTATCATATTTTCTTCCTATAATATAAGCGTCCTTTATATCTTCCATTTTTCTAAAATATGTATTGTTTTATTAGTTACATCCATGTTCATTTGAACACCTATAGGCAAAGTGACCATCGGATGGGTATGACAACAATCAAAGTCGGCAAGTAAAGGAATTCTTTGATTTTGCAGTACTTCTAATAATATTTCGTAAGGTTTGCGATTTGTACCACAATCATCAAATTGCTCATGTTTTCCAAGAATTATACCTGAAACTTTATCAAATACACCGTTAATTTTAAGCAATGAAAAGCTTCTTTCAATAGTAGCTGCATCTTTTGAGCTATCTTCAATAAATAAAATATCGCCTTCTTGAATGCTTGGCATATAAGGGCTACCCAAAATTCCCTCTATTGTATTTAAATTCCCGCCAATAATACGTCCAGTAGCTTGGCCATTCGTTACGGAAATCCAATTGTTGGGTCTACGTTCTTTTTCTTTCGTCTTCTCTTCCCAATTAATAAATTCATCTGACCAAAATAAAGGCGGTTTTATATTGTAAGGAAGTGCTTGATCATGTAGTAATGTTTCTGCAAAATAGTTGTATGTATAATCAACATAAGGTTCAAATTCTCCAAAAGAGGGGACGAGTGCTGGACCATAAAATGTTGGAATTCCTGTTTTTGCATAAATTCCAAGTAATAAAGCTGTTGCATCTGAATAACCAATCATTATTTTAGGGTTATTTTGAAAAGCGTCATAATCAATATAAGGTAGTATTGAATTAGAGTTCATACCGCCAATTGTCGACATAATACAAGATATATTAGGATTTCTTATTAAAGCATTCAGTTCCTCGGCACGCTCTTGTATACTGCCAGAACGGTAATAATCATATCGACCTGTTAGTGAACCTTCTAATATGTGAAATCCTTTCTGTTGTAAGTAAGATTTCGCTCGTTCAAATCTTTTTGGAGAAGTATAGGTTGCTGGTGAAGAGGGCGAATAAATGCCGATTGTGTCCCCGTATTGTAAGGTTTTTGGAAGTAGCATCGTAAGAATCCTTTCTATTAAATAGTTAAATTAAGATAACGAAACATTGAATATTCTTATATTTCGGTATTTTAAGTGTAACATAAATGTATGAGATGAATAAATATGCTTTTTGCCTTGACGATTTAAAGTAATTGTTGTTATGGTTAAATGTGAGTGTATAAATGGTTTGCTAAAGGAGTTTTGAAATGAAGCGGTTAAAATGGGGAAGGCTGACGATCCTAGTAGTCATTATTTTAGGTATATGTTGGTTCTTATTCCAAGGAACTCAAAAGAGTGCAACAAATGTAGAGGGACAACCTTTACAGGTGGCAGAACTACCTAAAACAGGATTAATTGAAAAAGTAGTGCCACCAAAGTACATACCACCGGAAATTGATGCAAAAGCAGCTATGATTATCGATGCGAGTAATGGAGATATTATTTATCAACATAATGAAAATGAAGCTTTTGCGCCAGCAAGTATGTCTAAGATGATGACAGCCTACCTTCTATTAGAAAATGTACATAATGGGAAAGTTCGCTGGGAAGATCCGGTGAAAATGAGTGCGAAAGCGGCACAAACAGAGGGTGCGAGAATCCCAGTCCAAGTTAATGACACATTAACTGTTAAAGATTTGTACCATGCATTAATGATTGAATCAGCAAATAATTCGGCTGTGGCTTTAGCAGAACATATGGCAAAAACAGAGAAAGATTTCGTTCAGCTTATGAATGAAAAAGCAAAGCAGTTAAAAATGTCGGAGTATGCTAAATTCGCAAATGCATCAGGACTACAAGAACCTGATGGAAGTGAGACGAAGATGACAGCTGCTGATGTAGCTAAATTGGCGTATAATCTTATAAAAGATTATCCAGAAATATTAGAAGTGACTCACTTGCGTCAAAGTCAGTTAGCATTTAATAATATTAATGTTATAAGTACAAATGATATGTTAAACAAAAATAATAAAGCTTTATATATAGAAGGAATAGACGGATTAAAAACAGGATTTACAGATAGCGCGGGGTATTGTTTCACGGGGACAGCAAAACAAGGTGATACACGTATTATTACAGTTGTTATGGGAACGAAAGGTAAAACGAAGCGTTTTACAGAGACGAATAAGCTAATGACTTATGCATTTGGCTTAGTTAATTAAGTAAAATATTGAGTTCAATCATCATGTAAGAAAGGCAATTTGTTGTTACTTATTATTAGTAACAACAAATTGTCTTTTTATTTTTAGCATTAGGAAGTGAAAAGGAGAAATATGAGTGTTATCATTTGAGTTTATTATTGTTTGTTGATATTCTAAAGTTAGAAGCTTATTAATGATAAGTTTTAAGAGGCGTAATATGATGTGTACATATGAAAAAGCCTCAAATGAAAAATTGGAGGGAATTATGATGGCAAAAGATTTTTACTCAGCAATTGAAGACAGAAGATCTATTTATGCAATTAGTAAAGAGCAAGTAGTTTCTGATGAGAAAATTCAAGAAGTGATTTATCATGCTGTAAAACATACACCTTCAGCTTTTAACTCTCAGAGCGCTCGCGTTGTCGTCTTACTTGGAGAACAACATGATAAGTTATGGGATATTACGAAAGAAACGTTACGAAAAATTGTACCTGAAAATAACTTTATATCTACTGAAGAAAAAATGAATGCATTTAAAAGTGGTTATGGAACAGTTCTATACTTCGAAGATAGTCAAGTGGTGGAAGAACTGCAAGAAAACTTCGCATTATACAAAGAGAACTTTCCAATTTGGTCTCAGCAATCCTCAGGAATGTTACAATTTGCAATTTGGACAGCTTTAGAAATTGAAGGATTTGGTGCTACATTGCAGCATTACAATCCATTAATTGATGAAGAAGTGAGAAAAGAATGGGAAGTTCCAGAAAGCTGGAAACTTACTGCGCAAATGCCGTTTGGTAAACCGGTGGTATCTGCTGGTGAAAAAGAATACCAACCTTTAGAAAACCGTGTGAAAATTTATAAATAATGTAGGAACGATAAAAGGTGAACAGGGATACAACCTGTTCACCTTTTATAAGTAATAAGGATTTTTTTGATAGGAATTTTTCATCTGATCTTTTAATTCGTTTTTACGTGTTTCAATAGTTGATATTTTTTGTAAGGTAATAATTGAAACGAATTGAAAAAAAGCATAGTACAGTTCTATATTTTTATTGATAGGATTATCTATTATATTTTTCATAAATATACCTCCTTTTTGATTCCGCTATTTGCGGGCAATAAGACTTCCATCTTAAAATTCAATGTACAGGACCTATAAAAGTTCGATAGGTTTCAGTGCAGGGTAAAAAAATGTATGAATTTAAAACACTACTATATATATGATAATATAAATATCCTGCAAATTCCATAGATAGTGAAAAATGGGTAGCCTTGTGTTTATTTTCGTCAAATTAGAACATAATTTTTGAAGTTAAATCTTACAAATCGTCAAATCTTTTGAAAGTGAAAGATAGTATCAAAAATAGTTTTCTAAAAATATTATACTATTGATAAAAATAGTATTTTTTGTCATGATAAGAGTATACTTCATGGGAAGAAATTTACTAGAAAATACATTCTTTGCATTGTATTAGATTAATAGAGTTTTTCAGAGTGGATAGGCAATGTATATTAATATAATGAATGAAATGTCGAATTTTCAATGAAATACATAAGGAATTTGAAAAAAGCATTGCAAAAATACTAAGTTTAATGGTAAAGTTCACATGAAGTTCACACGGAATTCACTTCGTTCATTTAAAATGAACTCTGTGTGAAAAATAAATCTCTTGTTAAAAAATGGAACTTAATGAATATTTTACTTTGATAATATTGTAATGTATTAAGTTTATAAGTTTTTTTAAGAGGATAGTAGGGAAAGGAAGTAAAGACAACTTATGAAAAAAGTAATTGCAGGTTTAGCAGCAGCTTCTGTAGTAGGTGTTGCAGTTCCAGGTATGGATTCTGCTCAAGCACAAGTTTCAAACGAAGCGCTAAAAGAAATTAATGGACAAACACAAACTCAAACGACTGTAACTGAAACAAAAACTGTAGAAACAAAATCTGACTTAAAATACACAGTAACTGCTGATGTATTAAATGTTCGTTCAGGTGCTGGTACAGGACATAACGTGATTTCTAAAGTGAAATCAGGTCAAGTACTACAAGTAATTGGACAAGAAAACGGTTGGTTCAAAGTAACTGTAAACGGTAAGACTGGTTATGTAAGTGGTGACTTCGTAACGACTGGTGGTAAAACAGGAACTGCTGTTCAACAAGGAACTGGTACTTACACAGTAAACGTTTCTTCACTTAACGTTCGTACAGGCCCAAGTACATCTCATACAGTATTAGGCTCTGTAAATAAAGGTAAAACAGTACAAGTTGTTGGTGAAGTACAAGATTGGTTTAAAATCAACTTCAATGGTGGAACTGGATACGTAAGCAAAGACTTCGTAACAAAAGGTGGTTCTGCTGTATCTAACGAAACAAAACAACCAACTACAAACAACAATACTACTTCAGTTCAAACTGGTGGTTCTTATGTTGTTAACACTGGTGCTTTAAAAGTACGTACAGGCCCAGCTACATATAATGCTGTAATCGGTGGCGTAACACAAGGTAAAGTATTAAACGTTACTGGCGCTGAAAATGGTTGGTACAAAATTAACCATAACGGCCGTACAGGTTACGTAAGCGCAGACTTCGTTAAGTTTGTAAAAGGCGGAGTAAACAACGTTACGAATAACAATAACGTTACAAATAACGTTCAACAACCAGGTAAAGACGTACAAAAACCAACAACAGGTGGAAATACATCTTCAATCGCTGGATTCGCTAGATCATTAAATGGTTCACCATACAGAACTGCTGGTACAACACCTGCTGGTTTTGATTGCAGTGGATTCATTCACTACGTATTAAATCAAACTGGTCATAAAGGCGCTCGTCAAACAGTTGCTGGATACTGGAGCTCTAAAACAAAAACTAGCAATCCACAACCAGGTGATTTAGTATACTTCCAAAATACTTATAAATCAGGTCCTTCTCACATGGGTGTTTATTTAGGAAACGGTCAGTTCATTAGTGCAGAAACTGATGCAACTGGTGTACGTATTAGTTCTGTAAGCAACTCTTACTGGAGCAAGCACCTATTAGGTTATACAAAAGCATACTAAGAAAAAGTAGTTTATATACTTTTCGTATAGAGAAAAGGCTTTCCAGGGAAACTTGGGAAGCCTTTTTATAGTTGGATAAACTGGGAGTGTAGTAGTTTTTACTGTAACTTCCCATTTAAGAATCGAGCGTATAGGTCATGAAAGTAGTTCGGGCGAAATAAGTTTGCTGCATGTCCTGCAAGCGGTATTTCTTTATATAAAACGTTAGGAAGAATGGACTTTAAATCAAAAAGACAAGATTTATAGAGATGATCGTGTTCACCCATTACCCATAGAATAGGGTGGGGAAGTGATTTTAATTTAGATTTCAAGTCGAATTCTAACCGGTGTCGTAATGATTGGGCAATGATTGATGAATGTAATTGCAATCCGAAACGATAATAAATATTTCTTGAAATGACTGCAAACGGATTTGCCTTTAATATGCCACTTGGAAAAATAGTATTCGCGTATTGAGAGAGCCATTTAGAGTAATCGTCTCCTCGCTTTTCCCAAAACTTTTGAAATACGTTATATAAAAGGGATGGGTTATTATAATGTCCACCAATATGACAAATGCTCAAAACTTTTTCTGGGTGCATTTGTGCAAAAATTGTAGAGATATAACAGCCGTAGCTTAAAGCGCAAATATGGGCCTTTTTAATGCCTTCTTTTTCGTATAAATTCAATAATTGATCTACGAGACGCTGTAATGAAAATTCGATAGCTTCTCCTTTATCGTCGCCGTGACCTAATAAGTCATAAGTAATAATGTTGTAAGAGGCGGAAAATCGTTTATGCTCTTTTTTGAAAGCACGACGATTGCCGACTAATCCATGAATAAAAATGATTGTTTCCTTTTCGGAATGTATATTTGTTTGCAAAAAGGATACTCCTTTCAATAACGGGAGATTTATATAGTATTGTAAATTGGTTATTTATAATTCGCATAGAATAATATTAAGTACCAGGTAATAATATCAGATGTTTATATCTGTTGTAAAGATGCGTTTTTATGTATATTTTGTAAAAACAGAAAAAGCGTGTTTACATTCAGTTTACATTTGTATTGTATTCTATTTTTAGAAAGAACAGTTTGGTTTAACACGAGGAGATGAACAGTGGAATGGAAGTTAGAAATGAAATGAAGAAAAAAGGGAGCTGGAGGCAGTTTTTACGCCTTATTCAAGATACAAATCCTCCGAAAGGGATTCTTGCTTTTGCATTATTAATGAGTTTGCTTTCTACGGGAGCGAGTTTATTTATTCCGATGTTAACGAAGGGGTTAGTAGATAATTTTTCACTTTCTTCAATTAGTACAGGGCAAATTGTTGGACTAATTGCATTCTTTATTATGCAAACTATAGCTGCAGGATTGTCTATATATTTATTAAATTATATAGGACAGAAGATTGTAGCTGGACTGAGAGAACGTTTGTGGAAAAAGGTGCTTATTTTACCGGTAACTTATTATGATCAAAATAGAACGGGTGATACAATTAGCCGTATGACAAATGATACAGGAGTTGTGAAAACATTAATTTCTGAGCATTTGTCAAACTTATTAACAGGTGGTATTTCAATTGTCGGATCTTTAATTGTACTATTTGTTTTAGATTGGAAAATGACACTTTTACTTTTAACGGTTATTCCATTATCAGTACTCATTTTAGTTCCACTTGGACGAAAAATGTATAAGATTTCAAAAGCACTTCAAGATGAAACGGCTTCTTTTACTAGTGTACTAACACAAGTGTTATCAGAAATTCGTTTAGTGAAATCTTCGAACACAGAAAAAAGAGAATATGAAACTGGAAATAAAGGTATCGACAAGTTATTGCAATTTGGATTGAAAGAAGGAAAAGTGCAAGCGTTAATTTCACCAGTTATGTCGTTTGTTTTAATGGCATTGCTTGTTATTATCGTAGGGTATGGTGGAATGCGAGTTTCTAGCGGTGCATTAACTACAGGGGAACTTGTAGCGTTTATTTTATATTTAGTTCAAATTATAATGCCAATGAGTCAACTATCTATGTTCTTTACACAATTCCAAAAGGCAATTGGTGCAACGGAAAGAATTAATACAATTTTAGAATATGAAGTAGAAGATCATGAAACTGGTGTGAAGGTCACAAATGCTAAGCAGCCAATCGTTCTTGAAAATGTACATTTCGAGTATAACGAAGAAGAGCAAGTGTTAAAGAATATTGATTTCACAATTGAATCAGGCAAAGTAACAGCGATCGTAGGACCAAGTGGTAGTGGGAAAACGACGCTATTCTCGTTATTAGAACGTTTTTATGAGCCAACTAGCGGTGCTATTAAATTAGGAAAAGACTCAATTAAGAATTATTCACTACAGTCATGGCGACGTCAAATCGGTTACGTATCACAAGATAGTCCGTTAATTGATGGAACGATTCGTGATAATATTTGCTACGGTGTTGAGGGCGAAGTGACTGATGCAGAAATTGAAAAAGTAGCAGCGATGGCATATGTTGATGCGTTTATTCATGACTTACCGAATGGATATGCAACAGAAGTTGGAGAGCGAGGTGTCAAGCTATCTGGAGGACAAAGACAACGAATTGCCATTGCCCGAGCGTTACTTAGAAATCCACAAATTCTTATGTTAGATGAGGCAACTTCTAGTTTAGATAGTAAATCAGAGTCTGTCGTTCAAAAGGCATTAAATAACTTAATGAAAGGCAGAACAACGTTAGTTATTGCACATAGACTTTCTACTGTAGTAGATGCAGATAAAATTATCTTTATAGAAAAAGGGAATCTTACAGGAAGCGGTACGCATGATGAATTGTTACGCACACATGACATG
Organism: Bacillus sp. Brlt_9; assembly: GCF_051948935.1. NCBI lineage: Bacteria > Bacillati > Bacillota > Bacilli > Caryophanales > Bacillaceae > Bacillus > Bacillus sp. Brlt_9. Next base: position 794,841 of record NZ_JAYJLO010000001.1, read on the forward strand.
TATCGTGAATTTGCAACGCAACAATTGAAAATTAAAGAGGCTGCATTATAAAATGAATAATCAGTGGGGAATTTGCTTCACTGATTATTTGTTTTGAACAGTAATAAAATAGATGCGGAGTAGAAAGGAAATGGTTCTTTTGATACCTAAAATATTAATTGTGGATGATGATCCGCATATTAGAGAACTTGTTTCTGTTTTTTTAGAGCGGGAAGGCTTTCAAACATATGAGGCAATTGATGGTCTAGATGCACTTCAGAAAATGGACGAAGTGAAAGTCGATATGGTTATTCTCGATATTATGATGCCGAATATGGATGGATTTGATTTATGTTTTGAATTAAGGAAGTACTATGATATCCCAATTTTAATGCTAACCGCTAAAGGAGAGACGTCTCAAAAAGTAAAAGGATTTCATCTTGGAACAGATGATTATCTTGTAAAACCATTTGATCCGATAGAACTAGTAGTGAGAGTAAAGGCATTACTGAAACGTTACCAAATTACAGTATCGCAATCAATCCAAGTTGGAAATGTACTGTTAAATCGTAAAACATTTGAAGTTACAACTCGAGAACAAACAGTTACGTTACCGCTAAAAGAATTCGAATTGCTCTTTACTTTAGGTTCTAAAGCGGGAAGAACTTGTTCGAGAGAGCAATTAATTGAAGATGTATGGGGATATGATTTTGAAGGGAATGAACGTACACTAGATGTCCATATAAATCGGTTACGTGAGAAGTTTCAAGAAGAGAAGTCGAAGTTTAGTATTAAAACGATAAGAGGTTTAGGGTATCGCTTAGAGGTAAGTAAATGAGAAAAAGAAAACAAATGAGTAAGTTGAAGATGTTGAAAGTAACGGGAGCGATAATAGCGCTCTTTTCTTTTCTCACTATAATTTGGTCTATCGCTTTTTATGTAGCATCTAGTATATTAGATGCTCTGGAAATAAACGTATCGCCGTTTGTTACTTTTTTAATCAGTGATATGGTCGGCTTTGTATTTATTGTTTTTATTTGGGTGTTGATCGGTGTATTAATGAGGCCAAAACGACAGGCAATGATTTGGACTATTATTGAACCGATACAAAAAATTGCAAAAGGAGACTTCTCAGTAAAAATACGAAATGAAGAAAAGTATGATGGAGAAATTGGTGTACTCGTAAAAAGTATAAATGATATGACAGATGAACTAAATGCGATGGAGAAAATGCGTCAGGAATTTGTGTCGAATGTTTCACATGAAATACAGTCACCATTAACATCTATAAAAGGTTTTGCTAGAGCGCTACAAGACGATAATCTTTCTGAGGAAAAAAGAAAGCATTATCTTACCATTATTGAGACAGAAACGACGAGATTATCTAAACTAAGTCAAAATTTACTGAAACTAACTCTTTTAGAGTCAGAAGAGTATACACCAGAAAGAGTGACTTATCGATTAGACCAACAGTTAAAACAAATTGTATTAAATAGTGAACCGCTCTGGGCTGAGAAAGAAATTGAATTAGACCTTGATTTAGAAAAAGTGCATATAACCGCAGACCAAGAAAGTATGAGTCAAGTTTGGATTAATTTAATTCATAATAGTATTAAATTTACTCCAAGTAGCGGTACAATTACAATCCAGTTACAAGAATATGAGAAAGTAGTAGAAGTAAGTATTCGCGATTCGGGAATTGGTATATCAGAAGAACAGAAACAACATATTTTTGAACGTTTTTATAAAGCAGATTCTTCACGAAATCGTGCTTATGGAGGAAGTGGCTTAGGTTTAGCCATTGTAAAAAAGGTACTTGACCTTCATCAAGGGGAGATTAAAGTCGAGAGTGAAGAAGGGAATGGGACAGAATTTATTGTTTGTATTCCTAAATATGAAGAAAAGTAGTGTTAGGAGGAAAATCTTCTAACACTATATCTCTTTAAATACACATTCCCTGTTAATGCAACTATATTGATAAGCTCTTCCTTCGCTATTCATACGGTATGATTAATCTGATTCTTTATCTTTCTTAAAGTCAACGTACGCTTCTGCACCGTTTTTATCATCATCTATATCAATGAAGTGAACGGATCGTATAGAATAATCCTTCTTTCTACTTAATCCCTTTTCTTGCAAATTTTTATGTATACCGGCTACTAACTCGTCAAACAATGACCAGTTTAAATTAAGATTCTCAAATGACTCAGTATGTCTTCCTAAAATGCCGTCGTCTTGTATTATTTTTTTATTATTATCGTATGTATAAGAGTATGTAAAATAAGGTTCGTCTTTATATACTACTGTTGCATAATAGCCGATATTATAAAGGGGAGTATATTTTCCGGTTATGCTTTGTATTTCTTTTTGCTTATATCCTTTTATAGTATGGAGATAGTCGCTAGTATCTTTTTCTATTACTTTATAATGTAGTGGATTACCAAATATAAAGTACATAGTCAAAAATATGATACATAGTCCGACTGCAGTTAGTGATAAGAGCCATTTTTTTCTTTTTATACACATACCCTCTCCTATGCTGGATTTATTTTTATTTTACATGAATAATGGAAAAAACATGAGATTTATAAATAAAAACTTTCCATAGTTACCTATAAGTAACCTACGCACATGAAAGTGCATCATTGCCTTTTTACATAAATATAGTTACACTTTTAATATAATAATAAACAACTGAGACGATTAAGGAGTGTTATATTTGGCAGAATTATTACAAGGCAAAAATGCTTTAATTACAGGAGCAGGTAGAGGGATTGGTCGTGCTGTAGCGATCGCATTAGCGAAAGAAGGCGTAAATGTAGGTCTATTAGCTCGTTCAGAAGAAAATTTAAAAGCTGTAGCGAAAGAAGTAGAAGCAGAAGGCGTAAAAGCTGTTATTGCGACTGCTGATGTATCTTCATATGAAGAGGTAACGACTGCAATTGAAACGTTAAAAAACGGTTTAGGATCTATCGATATTTTAATTAATAATGCTGGTATTTCTAAATTCGGTAAGTTTTTAGAACTAGACGTTGCTGATTGGGAAAAAATTATTCAAGTAAACTTAATGGGTGTATATTATGCAACTCGTGCAGCTTTACCAAGTATGATTGAACAACAATCAGGTGATATCATTAATATTTCATCTACAGCAGGACAAAAAGGTGCGCCTGTAACAAGTGCATATAGTGCTTCAAAATTTGGTGTCCTTGGCTTAACAGAATCGTTAGCGATGGAAGTTCGCAAACATAATATTCGTGTAACAGCTTTAACTCCAAGTACAGTAGCAACGGATATGGCTGTAGATTTAGGATTAACTGACGGAAACCCAGATAAAGTAATGCAAGCAGAAGATATTGCAGAGTTTATCGTAGCACAGCTGAAATTAAATAAACGTACATTTATTAAATCAGCAGGACTTTGGTCTACAAATCCGTAAGGGATAAATGTATAAACGAAAGAAGGGATATTTATTCTGTAATGGAGTAGATGTCCCTTCTTTATTTTTACATGAAACGAAATGCTCTGTATAATCTAATGTAAATGATAAATAGCTTTTAAAAGGAATATTTTGTTTCTAAGAATTAATAGCTGCTGAGCCATGTGTTAGTGCTATAGCGCTTCAAACTGTCGGGAGTAAAGGCTATGATGGGTTTGTAATCGCAGTCGTAAAATAATGACGAAAGGAGATAAAAAAGTGAAAAAGAAATTTCAAAAATTATAACATGAATCGTGTGCAACAGAGCTAGCTCGTGGACCTCCAACATACTTAAAAATATAAGTTTATATAAAAATTGGAGGTTAGCAATAGATGAGAACTGAAAAAGAAATGCTAGACTTAATTATGAATATAGCAAAAGAGGATGAACGAATTCGAGCTGTCATCATGAATGGATCACGTGTAAATCAAAATGTGAAAAAAGATTGTTTTCAAGACTATGATATTGTCTATGTTGTAAATGATATACAATCTTTTACGTCTAATCATAATTGGATTCATAGATTTGGAGAAATAATGATTGTACAAATGCCAGAAGAAATGTCATTAGTTCCTGCGGACGCAGACGGGAAATTTCCGTATTTAATGCAGTTTATGGATGGAAATCGAATTGATTTAACGCTCGTTCCATTTGATTTAATAAATAAGTTCATTGGACAAGATAGTTTAAGTGAACTGCTTCTGGATAAAGATAATTGTATGGTTGAATTTCCACCAGCAAGCGATAAAGACTACTTAATAAAAAAGCCTACAGAAAAAGAGTTTTTGGATTGTTGTAATGAATTTTGGTGGTGTAGTACGAATGTGGCAAAAGGGCTATGGAGAGAAGAGCTTTCTTATGTGAAAGGGATGCTTGATGGTCCAGTAAGAGATATGTTCATCGTTATGCTAGAATGGCATATTGGTATGAAAACAGACTTTACAGGTAATGCAGGAAAGTTTGGGAAGCAATTTGAACAGTATATGGAAAAGGATATGTGGGAGCAATTTAAAAGAACTTTTTCTAATGCAGAATATGAAAACATATGGGAGTCATTCTTTGTCATGGGTAATTTATTTAGGGAAGTAGCGAATGAAATTGCTAATGCTTATGGATATCAATACCCGCAAGGTGATGATGACAGAGTGACAAGCTATTTAAAACATGTGAAAGCTTTACCGAAAGATAGTACATCGATTTATTAATAATAGTAAGCAGTAAGACTGTCCAAATTACGGACAGTCTTATTTTTGTTCATGAATGGGAATTTCTCTAACAAAGTGCAGAGGAATCACATATGAAACTTTAGGGAGGTTTTTATCATGTATTATTTTTATTCGCCACAAATGTTTGCTCCATATCAATGGGGACTAGAACGAGATGTTTCGTACGCCTATATGCCATATAACTCATTTTATTATGGAGACTATATAAGCTCATTGCCATACGCATATATCCCTCAAAATTATGAAGTACAGATGAAAGCAGATGAGCGTGGATCATGGACACCATTTTCTTGGGTCGAAAAATATGCGTATGCATTTTCAGGACCGTACAATAAAGCGGAAGTTGCTCTTACATTTGATGATGGACCAGATTTAGAATTCACGCCAAAAATATTAGATAAGTTAAAACAACATAATGTAAAAGCGACTTTTTTCCTGCTTGGTGAAAATGCAGAAAAGTTTCCGAATGTAGTAAAACGTATTTCGAATGAAGGGCATGTAATTGGAAATCATACGTATAGCCATCCTAATTTAGCGAAAGTAAATGATGCTGAGTACCGTAATCAAATTATAAAAACAGAAGAAATATTAAATCGTTTAGCTGGTTATGCACCGAAGTTTATTCGTCCTCCGTATGGTGAAATACTTGAAAATCAATTGAAGTGGGCAACAGAGCAAAATTTTATGATTGTACAGTGGAGTGTTGATACAGTTGATTGGAAAGGTATAAGCGCTGAAACAATTACAAATAATGTGTTAGGGAATTCGTTTCCTGGAAGTGTCATCCTTCAGCATTCAACACCAGGTGGGCATTTGCAAGGATCTGTAGATGCATTAGACAAAATCATTCCGCAGTTAAAAACGAAAGGGGCGCGTTTTGTAACGCTTCCAAGTATGTTCCAGACATCAAAAGAAAGAAAATGATTGTGTTATAAATTGGGAAAAACAGGATTGTGTCGTATAATGAAGGTATAGGTTAGGAGGGGATATAATTGATGTATGCACTAATAAACATAGGAATGAGTATTTTAATAGGTATTATATTTATATTTGCGGCAATTATCCTTCAAAAAAATCCACCGACCGATATTAATGCGGCATATGGTTATCGTACGAAACGATCTATGAAAAATAAAGAATTATGGGATGCAGGTAATAAGTATAGTGCAGAAGTGATGAAGCAAAACGGATTCATGATGATGTTCATTGGAAGTGTTATTAGTATACTGTTTAGATATCCACATACAATGATAGCGATTATGATAGTTATGCTGTTATTAATCATTCGTTTATTTATACAAGTAGAGAGTAGATTAAAAATACTTGAACAATAATGAAAAAATAGGACTCCACGCAATATAATGCTAGGAGTCCTATTTTATTTATAAACTATTATTTTCTAGTAAGTCTTTTCCTTGTTCAACAACAAATTCATAGTATGCAAGATCATATGGATAAATGTCTTCAAATGTTATCGTTATCGGTTTATTGTTTAAAACAGAAATAGCCGTAAAAGATGAAATCTCTCTTTTTAATAGTTGTAGAAAAGAAGTTGCATGTATTTTCATCACATCGTCTACTTCTTCACCTGGTGCGAATGGAAGTGGATTGATGACATGGTGGAAATACATATGACAAAACTCGCGATCCGTAAGATTTGAAATTTCATAATCTATTTCAAAGATGCCTTTGTATGCTAAATCAGTCGTTTGGAAAGAAAGCCCTAATTCCTCTTCAATTTCACGAAGACCACCACTTTGTACATCTTCATCATGCATAATATGTCCGGCTGAAGTAATATCCCATATATTCGGTGCTTCTTTTTTATTTTTAGAGCGTAATTGGAAATATAAAAACATATCTTCATCATCTTTTTCTACAAACCAACAATGAAATGTTTCGTGCCAATCACCGTCACGATGCACTTCATCACGTAATTTCTTCCCAAGTATATTTTTTTCAGTATCAAATATTGTTAACCACTCCGTCATTTTAATTCCCCTTTCTGCAAATTTTATTATACAATATTCGTATTGAATTTTGGGAAAATAAAGAAAAAAGGAGAGGTTATAAGTGGGTATAGAGAGGAAGGAAATAAAATCGATTATTTCAACAGAGGAAGAATTAAGGAAAATATTGGGGCAACCAAGTGAGAGAGCGTTAAAGAAAGTTATTTCATCACTAGACCATCATTGCGTAGATTTTCTGTCTAAATCTCCTTTTCTAGTATTATCTACGGCAAATAAATTAGGAGATTGTGACGCTTCACCGAGAGGAGATGCACCTGGATTTGTATACGTATTAAATCATAATAAAATTATCATTCCAGAAAGACCAGGAAACCGCCGTATAGATTCCATTTTGAATATTATTTCAAATCCATACGTAGGGTTACTCTTTTTTATTCCTGGACTTGGGGAGACGCTCCGAATAAACGGCAGTGCGTATATTACAAACGATGAAGAAATTTTGCAAGAAATGCAGGCGAATGGACGCAATCCGTTACTTGGAATTGTTGTTGAAATAGAAGAGTGTTATATTCATTGTGCAAAAGCTTTTATTCGTTCTAATATGTGGAATCCAGAATCTTGGTTAAATAAAAAAGAGTTACCATCAGCAGCAAAAATGTTGCTGGAGCATGCGAAAGTGAATGCTTCAGAAGAAGATGTTGCACGTTCTTTAGAAGAAAGTTATACGAAAAGATTGTATTAATAAAAATATATTAATATATTTTTTGGTAGACGAGTATCTATGTTTTTTTAATGGGATATTCATATATAAAATGTTAATTTATAAGTAGAGAAAATTACAAATAGGTAGATCCATTTGTAGATGAATAATGCTATTGTAAAATATAATAAAAGAAGTTTTGGAAAATAGTTAGTAAAAATAGGCTTGCTTTTTAAAAAGTTGATAACTATAATAAGTTAACAAATAGACATGAACGAAAAAGTAACGATAAGGACATGAAATCATTTTTACGGTTTACAGAGAGGGAAGTCAAGGGTGTGAGCTTCCTAACACGAGAAATGATTTTACCACCTTTGAACTTCAATAGTGAACGAGCAATCTAGTAATTATTGACGGAATCAGCCGTTATCTGAACTTGAGCAATCTAGGAGGAAATGCGTCTGGATTGGAACAAGGGTGGAACCACGAAAACACATTCGTCCCTTTCCTAGGGATGAGTGTGTTTTTTTACGGATTTTCAGATTGAAAATTAAAAATAATTAAAAAATAGTATTGATTTTGTTTTTTATGCGAGTATAATGAGTTAACAAATAAACATGAACGAAAAGTAACGATAAGGACATGAAATCATTTTTACGGTTTACAGAGAGGGAAGTCAAGGGTGTGAGCTTCCTAACACGAGAAATGATTTTACCACCTTTGAACTTCAATAGTGAACGAGTAATCTAGTAATTATTGACGGAATCAGCCGTTATCTGAACTTGAGCAACCTAGGGAGAAGTACGCCCTGGTTGGAACAAGGGTGGAACCACGAAAACACATTCGTCCCTTTCCTAGGGATGGGTGTGTTTTTTTATTACTTTGAAAGGAGGTGCAGTAACATGAAACGATTTGTACGTACGGAAATAACCACCACCTGCATGATTAAAAAGCAGAGCAAGGTGATTGATAGAGATAAATAATAAAATTGTAGGAGGAGATTAGAAGATGAATAACGTTATTAATGTTGGGGTGTTAGGATTAGGTACGGTCGGAAGTGGTGTTGTCCATATTTTGAAAGAACATTATAAAAAAATTTCACTTGATACAGGGTATGAAGTGAAAGTGAAGACAGTCGTTGTACGTGATTTAGAAAAAGAACGTGATGTTTGTATTGATGGAATCGTAGTAACAAGTCATGTCGATGAAGTTCTAAATGATTCAAATATTGATATTGTAGTAGAGGTAATGGGCGGAATTGAAGAAGCAAAACAGCATATCATTAAGGCTTTACGAAATAAGAAGCATGTTGTAACAGCAAATAAAGATTTAATGGCTGTATACGGTGCAGAGCTTCTCCGATTAGCGAATGAAAATGATTGTGATTTATGTTATGAAGCAAGTGTAGCGGGTGGTATTCCAGTGTTAAGAGGGTTAACAGACGGATTAGCTTCAGATCAAATTGAAAAAATAATGGGAATCGTAAATGGTACAACAAATTACATGTTAACAAAGATGAGTCAAAATGGATGGTCGTATGAGGAGGCGTTACAAGAGGCGCAAAAATTAGGATTTGCAGAATCAGACCCGACAGCTGATGTAGATGGACTAGATGCGGCGAGAAAAGTAGCAATTCTTGCAAACTTAGGATTTTCGATGAATGTTTCATTAGATGATGTCCAAGTGAGAGGGATTCGAAGGGTAGAAAAAGAAGATTTACAAATGGCTGAAAAATTAGGATTTACTATGAAATTAATTGGGAAAGCAGAGAAACAAGGGTCAGCCATTCATTTAAGTGTAGAACCGACTCTTTTACCAAGTCATCATCCATTATCGAATGTAAATAATGAATTTAATGCAGTGTATGTTCACGGGCAAGCGGTGGGAGAAGTAATGTTTTACGGACCTGGAGCTGGGAAGTTACCGACTGGCTCTGCTGTAGTAAGTGATATTATTTCGATCGTTAAAAATATGAATCAAGTTCATAAAAATAAAAGTGTGCTAAAAGAACCAGAACCGTACGAATTACAGGGAGATGATGAAGTCGTTTCGAAATATTTCTTACGTATTTCATTACGAGACGAACCAGGGATGTTACAAAAAATAACAGAATGTTTCGTTAATTATTCTGTAAGTTTAAAAGAAGTGATTCAGTTACCTTTAAATCGTCAACTTGCAGAAGTCGTTGTTGTGACACATCAAACTTCAAAGTATCAATTCGAACGAGTTTTAGGAGCGATAGAAGATGTCGCAAGTGAAATAAACAGTTACTACATTATTGAGGAGGAAAAACAATATGTATAAAGGATTATTAAAACAGTATGCTTCTTATTTACCGGTGAATGAAAATACACCTGATGTGAGTTTAATGGAAGGGAATACACCGCTTATTCCGTTATTAAATATATCAAAACAATTAGGAATTCAGTTATACGGTAAGTATGAAGGAGCAAATCCGACAGGTTCTTTTAAAGATCGTGGTATGGTAATGGCAGTCGCGAAGGCGAAAGAAGAAGGTTCAGAGGCAATCATTTGTGCATCAACAGGTAATACATCAGCATCGGCCGCAGCATATGCGGCACGCCTTGGAATGAAATGTATTATCGTAATTCCAGAAGGAAAGATTGCTCACGGAAAATTAGCGCAAGCAGTTGCCTATGGTGCTGAAATCATTTCAATAGAAGGGAATTTTGATGATGCACTTAAGGCTGTAAGAAATATTGCTGCGGAAGAGCCGATTACATTAGTAAACTCTGTGAATCCTTATCGAATTGAAGGACAAAAAACTGCAGCGTTTGAAATTTGTGATCAGTTACAAAGTGCACCAGATGTGTTAGCGATTCCTGTTGGAAATGCTGGAAATATTACAGCGTACTGGAAAGGTTTCTGTGAATATGAGAAAGAAAAAGGCTATAAGAAGCCAAGAATTCACGGATTTGAAGCGGAAGGAGCAGCTGCTATTGTAAAAGGACATGTCATTGAAGAACCTGAAACAATTGCAACAGCGATTCGCATCGGTAATCCAGCAAGTTGGTCATATGCAGTAGAGGCTGCTGAGCAGTCTCATGGTGAAATAGATATGGTATCAGATGAGGAAATATTGCATGCATATAGATTATTAGCAAAATCGGAAGGAGTTTTCGCTGAGCCGGGATCAAATGCTTCATTAGCGGGCGTAATTAAACATGTTCAATCTGGAAAAATCAAAAAAGGGGAAACAGTTGTGGCAGTTTTAACTGGAAATGGCTTGAAAGATCCTGATATCGCAATTTCTTCTAATACATTAGATATTGCAAGTGTTTCAAATGATATAGAACAAATTAAAGAGCATATTAAAGGGGTGATTATGTCGTGATACCATTAAGTATTCGTGTTCCTGCTAGTACAGCGAATGTTGGACCTGGATTTGATTCAGTAGGAATAGCGTTGTCATTGTATTTACATGTAGTAGTAAAAGAGAAAGCTGATAAATGGCAAGTCATCCATTCCTTTGATGATTCAATTCCGACAGACGATAAAAATTTAATCGTTAGTACGGCATGTAAAGTGTGTCCCTCTTTGTCACCCTATATAATAGAAGTTACTAGCAATATTCCGCTAACAAGAGGTTTAGGAAGTAGTGCATCTGCAATTGTAGCAGGGATAGAGCTTGCGAATCAACTAGGAAATTTGAACTTAACAACTGATCAAAAAGTTCAAATTGCTACAAATTTTGAAGGACATCCTGATAATGTTGCTGCTTCTATATTAGGGGGCACTGTAATCGGAGCACTTGATGGAAAGAATGTTTCGGTTGTAAGAATTGAAAGTAAGGAATTAGGTGTAATTTCTCTTATACCGAATGAAGAGTTAAATACAGATGAAAGCCGATCTGTATTACCAGATATGTTTCCGTTTCATGAAGCTGTTAAGGCTAGTGCGATCAGCAACGTATTGGTAGCTGCGTTTTGTCAAAAGAAATGGGAAGTTGTAGGTGAAATGATGGAAAGGGATCATTTTCACGAGCCATATCGTTTAGAACTCGTACCGTTATTACCATCTATTCGTAAATGTGCAAAAGAGTTTGGTGCATACGGCACAGCGCTTAGCGGTGCAGGACCATCCATTTTTATATTAACGCCATATGAGAAACGCCAAGAAATTGCTGAGCAATTAGCGAGAGTATTTACGTCTATGAAAGTGTGTGAGCTAGAAATCGATCATAAAGGAATTACTGTAAATAAAGAAGAACATATAGAATTATAAAAAAGCTAGCATTGCTAGCTTTTTTTGTTGTAAATATCTTTTCAGTTGGCATATAAAAGGAAAGTAATAATGTATAATTTAGTAAAGTATGTATTCATTTGGAGGTGATCGTATGAAGAAAGAGTCACCGGAAGAAAAAAGAGAACGTATACGGCAAAGTGAATTGAAAAATAATCCTACTGGTTCTTTAAAGGATGGATTAAACAGAGCTGAAACAGGTAGTCCAGTTGATATGACAGGTGGTATGAATTGGAAAGGTACAGCGCTAGTAATTTTAGTGCTAGTTTTAGGCTATATTATATACACTTATTTTTTTAGTTAAGAAATGCACGTTAAAGTTATGAATTATTTGTTTTTATAAGTAGTGAGGATTGTACTACATATACTTTAAATAAATTATAGTTGTCCATACACGCTTATTTTTAATACTCAAAATAGAGCTAGTTTATGCTAGTTCTATTTTTTTGCCACATTCCTGTAACAAAGCCCCTGTATATTCAGTGGTGGAGGTGCAGAAGATGAAAAAAATGATAGCAATATGTCTTCTTACAACGATGTCATTTTCGACTTTAGTCGGGTGTGATGTAGAAGGTAACAATACTGTACAAGAGTCTAAAATAAAGAAAGCGACGTATAAAGAGTTTACTTACGATGTAAATCCAGAGACTTTCACGTTAACTGTGGAACATGATGGTGTAAAGGAACAGGCGTCACAGCCGTTACCGAAAATGAAGGTATCAAATGTAAAAAAAGACAAGGGGCGTACATCTTGGGAATATCCAGATCAAAAAATAAAAGTGAATGTAGAAAAGAAAAAAAATCATTTAAATATTGAAGTGGAATCAATTGGTGCAGAAAGTTTCACATGGCCAAAAGTACAAGCTGAAAATTATACACTTCCGTTATGGGAAGGAAAGCAAATTCCGAGTAATGATGAAAATTGGAAGAAGTTTTTAAAGGATGATGCATATTCATTTGCTGAATCATTTTCTATGAAGTTTTTTGCGTTAAATGGTTCGAAATATTCCATTGTATATATTGCGAACAATATGTTTAATAATGAATTGAAATTTCATTCGGATCCAAAAATAGGATTTGATTTTATACATGAATTCCCGCGTATAAATAAAAATAAAACATATGGATTTCAATTATATGTGACCAATAATGATGCAGTCAGTATTGCTAAACTGTATAAGGATAATATTGCTGGAAAAGGTGAATTTAAAACATTACAAGAAAAAGCTAGAAAAAATAAAGAGATTGAAAAACTTTATGGTGCGGCTCATTTTTATTTTTGGAATCAAAATGGTTTGTCTGACAGTAACGTAAATTGGCCGAAGATAAGAGAGCAAATAAATAGTCCTGTATTTAGCCATATAAAAGAACTTATTCAAAAGAATAGTTCAGAGCCTGGAGAATTGAATGTATTTGAGCAAGTAAGTAAACAAGATTTCATGGATAAGTACCAAAAAAATGTTATTTTGCGTTATATAAATGAAGTATTATCAATGAAGGAATTGTATAAAGAGGATATTTTCCAAAAAGTTGATCAGAACGCTAGTGAGTTCTTAAACAAAGGTGTAGATCATTTAACGAAGATGGAGTTATATGACTTAAATAAGCATGTATTAAAATCAGCGCTCGGTGATGCGGTTGAAGACGTAAGTAAATGGGGTAAGGCAGATGGAACGGATATTATAAAGGAAATGAAAGCGGCAGGAATAGACAATGCGTGGATTGGTTTACCAAACTGGGAACAAGGCTATATGCAACCTAATTTCGTGACAGAAGCTAAGAAAATGGGATATTTAGTTGGCCCGTATGATTCTTATCATTCTATTCACGAAAAGGCTGATAAAAATTGGAATACAGCTTCTTTTCATGATCCATCGTTATATGAAGAGGCAACTGTGACGAAGAAAAATGGAGAGAAAGTGCAAGGGTTTTTAGGTAGAGGGCGAAAATTAAATCCAACTTTATCTCTTCCTAGTGTAAAAGAGCGAATGAACGATATATTACAAAATGGACCTAAATATAATTCATGGTTTATTGATTGTGATGCGACAGGTGAAATTTATGATGACTATTCGGCCAAACATATAACGACACAAGAACAAGATTTGAAAGCAAGGTTGCAACGCATGGATTATATTGCACAAGAAAAAGGTATGGTAGTTGGTTCAGAAGGTGGAAATGACTTTGCAAGTAGCACGATTGCATTTGCTCATGGTATTGAAACACCGGTTATTAAATGGGACGATGAAGATATGAGGAAAAATAAAATAAGTCCGTATTATGTGGGCGGATATTGGTCACCGAATCAAAATGTTCCAGAAAAATATGCAAAACAAGTACCATTGAAAGAAGAATATAAACAAGTTTATTTAAATCCAGTATATTCGGTACCGTTATACAAATTAGTATACAACGATTCTGTAATTACAACGCATCACTGGGAATGGGGAAGTTTGAAAGTAAAAGATGAGGTAGGAAACCGTATGTTATATGAGTTATTGTATAATGTTCCTCCGTTATACCATTTAGATGAAGTAGAGTGGAATAAGCATAAACAAGAAATTACGCAGCATCTGAAAGTTTGGAATGAAGTTCATGAAAAGGCAGTAAAAGAAGAAATGACGAACTTTGCATATTTGTCAGAAGATAAATTAGTCCAATCTGCTTCATATGGAAAAGATATTAAAGTTATTGTGAATTTCTCAAATGAAGAGGTAGAAATAGATAAGGCGAAACTAAAAGCAAAATCCGCTGTTATTTATAATCATGGGAAGAAAACAATGTATACACCACTTGAGGGATAATATGAAATGTATTGTTGCATTACTAATTTTTTAGGTGAAAATTGAAGGATTCGAAACGAATGAATTTATAAATCTATAATTTAGGATGTTAAGAAGCGTTAAATTTTTGAAGTTGAAAAAATAGTGACTTGCCAAAAATAAGCACGAGAGTATAATGTGAAATGGAATACATATTGGATTCATCATGTAACCTTACAAAAATGTAAGGTGTTTGAAAGGAAATTCAATATGAAGATTGCTAGACATACATTATACTAGGGAAAGAGAAAGAGAGGCGAATGAAGATGAGCTCTGAATTAGAACAAAATACGAGAAGCAATAAAAAACGTTCTAAAAGAAAGTCAATAAAATGGTTCATTTTAATTCCATTGTTCTTACTTATTTTTGGAGGAGTAGGATATGGATCATTAATATATAATAAAGCAAAAGCTGTTGTAAGTGATGCGTATGCACAAATTGATAAATCATCAAAACGTGATAAAGAAGTTGAGCCTTTAAAGGATAACATCTCTATTTTAATTATGGGTGTAGATGGTAGTGAAATGCGAAAAAGTCAATACGGAGAAGCAGTTCGAACAGATGCACTTTTATTAGCAACAATTAATAAAGATGATAAATCAGTAAAATTAGTAAGTATTCCGCGTGATTCACGTGTTTATATTCCATCTAGAAAAAAATTAGATAAAATTACCCACGCACACGTATTTGGTGGTGTTGAAAGTACACGAGATACAGTGGAAAGATTTTTAAATGTTCCTGTTGATTATTATGTGAAGTTTAACTTCGAATCATTCGTACAAATTGTCGATTCACTTGGTGGTATTGATATTGATGTACCAGTTACTTTCACAGAGCAAGATAGTAAAGACCAAGCAGGTATGATTCATTTAGAAAAAGGCTTCCAACATTTAAATGGAGAACAAGCACTTGCACTTGCAAGAACGCGTAAAATTGACAGTGACGCAATGCGTGGCCAAAGACAACAACTTGTCATAGAAGCAATTGCAAAAAAAGCAATGTCTGTCCAATCTATTAGCAAAATGGGCTCTTTACTCGATGCGGTTGATAAAAATATGAAAACGAACTTAACTTTTGATGATATGCTTGCTATTACAAAAAATATGGCAGGATCTAATTTGGAAATGGAAAAAATGCAAATAGAAGGTACGGATAAACGTATCGGAGGTATTTATTATTACATTCCAAATGAAAAAAATGTGAAAGATATTTCAAATAAATTGAATCAGCATTTAGGTGTAACACCAAAACCAGTTCGAAATGAATAATAAAAAAAGATTGGCCTTTGCCAATCTTTTTTTATCGAATGGATTTGTAACTTTTCTGTAATGATTTTATATTTTAGAAGAATTATGCTTAAATCTTTTTAATTTATATAAACAAAAGGGGTAAATATACGATATACTAGAGGAGAGGATTTGGCAATTAACTCCTAATGCTGAAGAGAAACAAATTCAATTTATTCATACGATAGAAAGAATTGAACTGATGGGAGATTGAAATAGGCTAAAGCATATTTTCTTGAATATTGTTCAAAAGGCTATTAAATATTCACATTAAAGCGACTAAAAATGTAGGACAAGCAGTGATAAAGGTGAAAGATGAAAAGATTGGAATTACTACAGAGTATATACCAGATTCATAACAGTCCTACAGATGCTGGTCTTGATTTAGCTATCGTCAAAAAAATGGTGGAGCTTCATGAAGGTACACTAAACATCATAAGTGAAGAAGGAATAGGAACAACCATTTCAATATAACTCCCATTATAATACATATAAAGTCTGTTTATATAGAGTAATAAAATAAATGGATGTATAATTATATTGGGTGATTTATATATAAGATTAATAGGGAGAGGAATTCGATAGAATGGAAAAAGCTTTAAAAATTAAACGAGTAGTAGTCGTTTTGATAGCGATTGCAGCAGTAGCTATTGGGTATTTCATGTTTCAATCCATTACTTCACCAGCAAAGGCTGTTGCAAAACAAGAAAACGTAGTACAGCTTGCAAGTGAACAACCGAAAGTAGAAATGAATAAAACGGCACCAAGTCGTTTTAATGGAAAAGAAAGAAAAGTTGCTTATCTTACATTTGATGATGGCCCTGGGAAATATACGGCTGAATTGTTAAATATGTTAAAACAGCATGATGCGAAGGCGACATTCTTTTTAATTGGAGCGAATGTAAAAGAATATCCAGATTTAGTAAAACGTGAAAATGTAGAGGGTCATTATGTAGGTATGCATAGTATGACACATAATTTTGCAAAGTTATATAAAAATGGCGAGTATGTAAATGAGATGAAAGAAGATCAAAGTTTAATCGCAAATATTATTGGAAAATCACCTAAATTAACACGTCCGCCATACGGTTCGATGCCTGGTTTAAATGAAGGTCTTCGAAATAAAGTGGTAGAGGGCGGTTTTAAAGTATGGGATTGGACAATTGATTCATTAGACTGGAAATATAACAAAATGCAAGTTGATGCAGCCGCGGCACAAATTGCTCAAAATGTAATAACAAATGCAACAAAACCACAAGAAGTCATTTTAATGCATGACATTCACCCACAATCAGTTGCTGCTGTACCAGCAATTTTAAAAGGGTTAAAAGAAAAGGGTTATGAGTTTGAAGCTTATCATGAAGAGAGTCACTTCCCAGTGAATTTCTGGCATGATAACCGTATGTAATGGAGGAATGAACGTTGAAGTATGGAAAAGTAGCAGTAGTTGGAGCACTATCAGTAGGACTATTAACAGGTTGTTTCGGTGAAAAACCAGAAGAAAACCTATATACAGCTTTTGAAACAGCGGCGACACAAGAAAAATCATTAGTTGATGAAGCAAAGAAATTAGAGAAGTTAGAGAAGGAAGGTCAAGAACTATATTCTCAAATTTTACAAGAAGGTAAAGATCATAATGACGCTGTCATGAAGAAGTTAGAGCAAGCTACTGTAAATGTAGATGAACGTGAAAAAGTATTGAAAAATGAGAAAGAAATGCTAGAAAAAGCTCAGAAAGAAACGAAATCTGTTCAAGGAAATATAGAGAAGCTTGAAGATAAGAAGTTACAAAAACAAGCGAAAGCAGTAGAAGAGTCGTATAAAAACCGTTATGATGCATTCCAAAAGATGAATGAAAATTATACGAAGGCGTTAGCGACTGAAAAAGAGCTGTATGAAAAATTAAAAGTAAAAGAAACGAAATTAAAAGAGATTGGTGAAAAAGTTAAAGCTGTTAACGAATTAACTGTGGAAGCACAAAAATCAAAAGAGCAATTTAACAATTTTACAAAAGAGTATAATGACAGTAAATTAGCATTCTACAAAGATGCAGAGATTAAGATTAAAGATCAGAAATAAAGAAGAATCTTAAGCGTAATAAAAAACCGGGGAAACATCGTCACAAATGTTTTTTCGGTTTTTTACGTTAAATGAATAGAAAAGACTGGAATTGATATCATAAAAGAGTTATAGTGAATTATTCTAAGGGAAACATTGTAAAGTAAGGAGAATGGAAATATGTCATATGAATTTTTACTCAAATTAGGTTTAGCACTCTTTTTAGGATTATTCATCGGGATAGATAGGCAGCTAAAGAATAAACCACTTGGCGTGAAAACAAGTATGGTTATTTCTGTAGCAAGTTGTTTAATTACGATGGTTTCAATTGAATCCGTACATGTATATTCTGTTCCAGGGCATACAAATATGGATCCAATGCGTTTAGCTGCTCAAATTGTGAGCGGGATTGGATTTCTTGGAGCAGGTGTTATTTTACGAAGAAGTAATGATGTTATTTCTGGATTAACGACAGCTTCTATGGTGTGGGCTGCTTCAGCTTTAGGTATAGCAATTGGGGCAGGCTTTTATTTACAAGCGACTGTTGCTATGATTTTAATCATTTTAGCGATTAACGTACTTCCACAACTTGTGAAAATTGCAGGCCCTTATTCATTAAGACAAAAGGATTTATCTATAAAAATTACTGTAAAAGAGCATCATGAGTTAGACGGTATATTTAAGCAAATTAAAAATTTAGGAATGCATGTGAAACGCGTAAAAATTAAAGATATAGATAGTGGAGCATTTCAGCAACTTGAGATGGTTATTTTAGCTCCAGAAGATTTGTATACGACGGAGTTATATAGTTCTCTAAAAGAGATTGATCGTGTTG
Organism: Bacillus sp. Brlt_9; assembly: GCF_051948935.1. NCBI lineage: Bacteria > Bacillati > Bacillota > Bacilli > Caryophanales > Bacillaceae > Bacillus > Bacillus sp. Brlt_9. The sequence continues at coordinate 813,459 of NZ_JAYJLO010000001.1, forward strand.
TTTCAGTTGAAGTGGAAAGTAGATAATTGTAATAAAAAAGAGTGAAGTGAATTCACTCTTTTTTTATTTGGATTTTTAAGGAAATAAATTGATATAATGATGAATAATAAGGGGGAGAAATGATGGAAATACATATTAGAAGAGCGATAAAAGATGATATACCAGGTATAGCAAAGGTACATGCTGATAGCTGGAAAACAACGTATAAAGGGATATTTGCCGACGAAATTTTAGAAAATATAACATATGAGAAACGAGAAAAACAATGGGAAACCATCTTTCAACAAGAAGATAAATACCAATATAGATTTGTAGCAGAGACCATAAATGGAACAATAATCGGATTTATTGATGGGGGAGTTGAAAGAAGTGGTGCATATAATTGTGATGGAGAATTATATGCAATCTACCTTTTACAAGAATATCAAGGAATGAAAATAGGGCAAAAGTTATTTCAAGCTTTACTAACGGAATGTATAAATGATAATATGCAATCACTTTTAGTATGGGTTGTTACGAATAATCCTTCTAAAAAGTTTTATGAAAAATTTAATCCAGAAAAAATTGATACAAAATTTTTAGAGCGAGTACAAGTAGAAGAGACAGCGTATTGTTGGAGAGATATAAATAATATTATTATGTAAACTTTATGTTTGAAAGAGGTATACCAATTAAGGTATACCTCTTTTGTTTAACTATTTTGGATAGATTACTAATGAAAAATAGTAAGTATGTAGTTTGAAACTGAGTATTTTTTTCGTGTATTTTTAACTAGATTAAAGAAAAGAGAGAAAACAAGAAAAATTAAATTAGATAAAAAAATTCTGAAATATACTATTGAATTGAATATCATTATCAATTAGAATCATAATTGATAACGATATTCAATTGTTGTTTATTATATGAAAATTCGATAGCTTTAATATAAAGAGGAGGACCAGTATGCAGCATGCGAAACAAATCGCAGAACATGCAACGTTACAAAGTTTTTTAAACTGTTATTTAAGAGAAACAGGGAGTGGAGATTGGATTACAGAGGATGAAAAAATGGAAAATATCTTCAGTAATACGTTGAATAGAGATACAGTCCCCACATATTTATGTTGTCGGCTATCGGCACAGAACGTTACTTTGTATGGAGAAGTTATATATAAATCAGCAACAGATCGCCATTTGTTTGGAGAAGAGTTTTATTATCAAGTTGGAGATAGTAATTCTGTTATTAAAGCTGATTACGTTACAGTTATTACATTTTTAATAAAAGAGATGTCTATCAACTACGGAGAAGGGACGAACCCTGCCGAACTTATGCTTCGAGTTATACATAGTTGTCAAAATATTGAGGAATTTACAAAAGCGAGAATAGAAGATACATCTGCATTATATGGTTTCCATACGTCCTTTATAGAAGCGGAGCAATCTTTATTATTTGGACATTTAACGCATCCAACGCCAAAGAGTAGACAAGGTATTCTGGATTGGAAAAGCGCAATGTATTCTCCAGAATTAAAAGGAGAATGTCAGCTTCATTATTTTAGGGCACATAAAAGTATAGTAAATGAAAAATCATTATTAATTGATTCTACAACAGTAATTCTAAAAGAAGAGTTACGTAATGATGAGATGGTTAGTAAAGAATTTATATCAAAGTATTGTAATGAAGATGAATATTCGTTACTTCCAATTCATCCGCTTCAGGCAGAATGGCTACTACACCAATCTTGCGTACAGGATTGGATAGATCAAGGAGTACTTGAATATATCGGTCCTGTCGGTAAGTATTATATGGCAACATCATCACTTAGGACGTTATATCATCCTCAATCAAAATATATGCTTAAGTTTTCATTTCCAGTAAAAGTAACAAATTCAATGCGCATTAATAAATTGAAGGAACTTGAGAGTGGTCTTGAAGGGAAGGAAATGTTAAATACGGCTATTGGTGAAGTGTTAGAAAAATTTCCCGGTTTTGATTTTATTTGTGATCCAGCCTTTATTACATTAAATTACGGAGCAAAAGAATCTGGATTTGAAGTCATTATACGAGAGAATCCTTTTTATAGCGAACATGCCAAAGACGCTACATTAATTGCTGGGCTAGTTCAAGATGCTATACCTGGAGAACGTACTCGTTTATCGAATATTATTCATCGACTAGCGGATTTAGAAAATAGAAGCTGTGAAGAAGTAAGTTTAGATTGGTTTAGACGATATATGAATATTTCTTTAAAGCCGATGGTATGGATGTACTTACGTCATGGTGTTGCGTTAGAAGCTCATCAGCAAAATAGTGTTGTTCAGCTAAAAGACGGTTACCCAGTAAAATATTATTTCCGTGATAATCAAGGGTTTTATTTCTGTAATTCAATGAAAGAGATGCTTAATAATGAGTTAGCTGGTATTGGAGAACGTACTGGAAATTTATATGACGATTATATTGTAGATGAAAGATTTCGTTACTACTTAATTTTCAATCATATGTTTGGACTGATTAACGGATTTGGTACAGCTGGATTAATTAAGGAGGAAATTCTTCTCTCGGAATTAAGATCTGTACTTGAATCATTCCTTCCTTATAACCGTGAACCTTCGACCTTTTTAAGAGAATTGTTAGAAGAGGATAAGTTGGCATGTAAAGCAAATTTATTAACGAGATTTTTCGATGTCGATGAGTTAAGTAATCCTTTAGAACAAGCAATTTACGTACAGGTACAGAATCCGCTCGTTAGAGAAGTGGCTGTCCGTTCATAAAGCACGTTAAAATTTCACGTAATACAAATAATGGTATTTTCACAAGGTGGAGGGGGTTATGAGAGTGGACATGTGTCATATGAAAACATTGAAAGCGCTCGAATCAGAAGATTACATTTTAGTGCGAAGAAGAGTATTACGTCAATTAGTAGAATCGTTAATTTATGAGGGAATCATTACGCCAGTTCGTATAGAAAGCAAAGAACAAATTCTTTTTCTTATACAAGGATTTAATGAAGACAACAAAAGTGTAACGTACGAATGTTACGGAAGAGAACGAATGACATTTGGACGTATTTCTATAGATTCATTAATAGTAAGAGTGCAAGAGGAAAAACAAGAGATACAATCAGTTTCGCAATTTTTGGAAGAAGTTTTTCGAGTTGTTAACGTAGAACAAACGAAACTACATTCTTTTATTCATGAATTAGAACAAACGATATTTAAAGATACGATTGCGCAATATGATAGATGTAATGAGTTGAAATATACTCAAAAATCATACGATGACTTTGAAAGTCATTTAGTAGATGGTCACCCATATCATCCTAGCTATAAAGCACGCATTGGATTTCAATATCGTGACAATTTTCAATATGGATATGAGTTTATGCGGCCAATAAAACTTATATGGGTTGCAGCCCATAAGAAATATGCGACTGTAGGTTATGAAAATGAAGTGATTTATGACAATATTTTAAAAGGTGAGGTAGACGAGCGTACATTAGAAGTGTATATGGAACGAATTTACAGTGCGGGATGTGATCCAAAGCAGTACGTGTTTATACCTGTTCACCCTTGGCAGTGGGAAAATTTTATCATTCCCAATTACGCCGATCATATACAAGATAAAAATATTATTTATGTAGGAAAATCAGCGGACGATTATTGTGCGCAACAATCTATGAGGACGTTAAGAAATATTACGAATCCAAAGAGACCATATGTAAAGTTATCACTGAACATACTTAATACTTCAACACTCCGTACGCTGAAACCATATTCAGTTGCGAGTGCGCCAGCTATATCGAATTGGCTAAGTGATATCGTAAATCGTGATTCTTATTTAAGGGATGAATCGCGTGTAATTCTGTTAAAGGAATTTTCGAGTGTAACGTATGATGCGAATAAGAAAGCCACATATGGTTCATTAGGGTGCATTTGGCGTGAAAGTATTCATAATTATTTAGATGAACAAGAAGATGCGGTACCTTTTAACGGATTATATGCAAAAGAGAAGAATGGGACACCGGTTATTGATACATGGCTAAACAAATATGGGATAGAAAGTTGGCTGCGATTACTTATTCAAAAAGCAATTATTCCAGTTATACATCTTGTTGTAGAACATGGGATCGCGTTAGAATCACACGGACAAAATATGATTTTAGTTCATAAAGAAGGGCTACCTGTCCGTATTGCATTAAAGGATTTCCATGAAGGACTTGAGTTTTATCGTCCATTCTTAAAAGAAATGAATAATTGTCCTGAATTTACTAAAATGCATAAAGCGTATATGAATGGAAAAATGAATGATTTCTTTGAAATGGATCGTATCGAATGTTTACAAGAGATGGTATTAGATGCACTGTTCTTATTTAATGTAGGAGAATTAGCTTTCGTACTTGCGGATGAATATGAATGGAAAGAAGAAAGTTTTTGGATGATAGTGTTTGAAGAAATTGAAAACCATTTTAGAAAATATCCACATTTGAAAGAGAGATTTGAAAGTATTCAGCTTTACACTCCTACATTTTATGCTGAGCAATTAACGAAGCGTCGATTATATATGGATGTGGAATCGCTAGTTCATGAAGTTCCAAATCCACTGTATAGAGCAAGACAACTTAACAAACAAAAATCAGTTGTTACAGGGGGAAATTATGCTAATCGTTAATAAAGAAGAGTATAGCAAAAGTGATTTTAATTTGAGGTTTCAAGCTTATGAGGAAATGGAACAATTTCAAGAAGCAGCAGGAAATCGATTTGCGCTTTGTCTGAAAGATCCATTTGATATTATTACGCTTGTGTTTTTCTTAAAAGAAAAGAAATCATCCGTATTACTTATACATGAAGATACGCCAAAAGAAACGGCTATTGAAATGGCAAAGCGTGCAAATTGTACTGGAATTTTATATGGAGAAAATAGCGATTTTACGAAATTAGAAGTAGTGAACTCTTTACTAGACGAGCCATCTTTATTGCAATATAGTTCTGGAACTACTGGAGAACCGAAATTGATTCGTAGAGCATGGACGGAAGTTGATACAGAAATTACTGCATATAATGTAGCTTTAAACTGTGAAGTAGATGAAGTCCCGATTGTTATGGCTCCTGTTTCACATTCATACGGATTAATATGTGGAACATTATCTGCAATTACGAGGGGAAGTAAACCGATTATCATTACGAATAAAAACCCAAAATTCGCCTTAAATATAGTTCGCAATACAGAAAAACATATTATATATGCAGTACCAATTATGTTACATATTATGGGGAGTTTCCCGCAAGGAACGTTTCAGTTTCATAAAATTATGACATCCGGTGCTCCTTTGCCAGAAGCATTGTTTTATAAACTAAAAGAAACGACAACATATATGATGCAACAATATGGTTGTTCTGAAGCAGGTTGTATTAGTATATGTCATGATATGAAGAGCCATTTAGATTTAGGAAATCCACTACCTCATGCGAGTATAAATATAGGTTCCGATGAAAATATGCCTGAAGAAATTGTAGTGAAAATGAGCGGGAAAGAAATTTTCACGAAAGATTTAGGGTATAAGTCTGAGCGAGGCCTTCATTTTATGGGGCGCATGGATGATGTGATTAACGTTTCAGGATTAAAAGTCTTTCCTATAGAAGTAGAAGAAACGATGCTTCGACTAGAAGGCGTTCAAGAGGCAATTGTATATCGAGGGAAACATCCTGTGATGGGTGAAATAGTTAAAGCGAAAGTAATCTCTCATATTGATCCAGTTCGAATAAGAGAATGGTGTATACAGCATTTACCAGCCTACAAAGTTCCACATGAGATTGAAAGTGTAACTGAAATTCCGAAAAATAAAACTGGAAAAGTAAGTAGAAAGTTACTAGAGATGGGAGAGGTTACAACATGAGACGTGAAATATTAAAGAATGAAGTTTTGAAAATTATGAAAGAAAAAATGGAATTAAAAAACGTAACACATTTAGAAGAAACGATGCGTTTAAACCAAGATTTATATATAGATTCAGTAATGATGTTACAACTCATAGTTTACATAGAAATGGATGTAAAGCTATGTGTTCCAGAGGATGAAGTAGATCCAAAAGCATTTCTAACTGTAGGATCTTTGCTTGATTTTATGGAGGAATTACAACCGTTACAGGAAGTGAATGTAAATAACTAACCTTTAGGAAAGTGGATGAGAACATGACTTCAATTAAAGTTCACTGTTTAGTGAGTTGTTTTTGTGAAATTATAAAAAGGCGTAGCGATATAGATTTTCGTCCTTTTTATTTTGGACTATGGGACGGAGATTTTGATATAACTGAAGGTGGCATTATTTCGTATCACTCCGAAAATATTAACCATGATAATTATTTATTATGGTATGAAAAATTGTATGGCATAAAAGTGAACGAATGGTATGATCATGCAAAAGATAAAAATAGCAATGTAGAAACGTTTTTACAATTAGTAGAAAACAAGCCAGAAAATCGTTATGTCATTGTAATGGTTGATATGTCTCTATTACCTGAGAGGGAAAATAAATTCCATCAAAAACCGTTTCCGCATTATTTAATGATATCAGAGACAGAGAAAGAAGAAGAATGGTTCATGCTAGATCCTGATTTTCGCTGGGAAGGGAATATGGAAAGAGAAAAAGTGCTTCACTCTGTTCAAGATAACCCATTTGGCGGAGGGTATTTCATTGATATAGAGGAAATTCAAGAGCCAACAGAAGAAATGGTAGAGAGTTATTTCATAGAAACTTTCAAAAGAAATGACAATGAACTGACTATGGAGCTGAAAAATTTAATTATAAAAATGGCAAATGAAGAAGATGGGTATTTGCTTTCTGGTCTTGTAGCGGCAGTAAAACAAATACCAGTACTTGCAATTCGTAAATATAGTTATGAACATGCCTTTGCATACTTCCGTGAAACGTTGCAATATTCGGAGCAAGAATTTGATTATTGGTGTGATCGGGTAGAAGATATTGTACAAGGATTTACAAATGTACAGTATCGTGCAATTAAAATGTCAATGATGAAGAATAAAGGTATGCTATTATCAATTGTTGAAAAGCTGGATGAAATGAATGCAATTGAACTGCAAATAAAGGCTGAATTAGAGAAACAGTTTTTATTATGGAAAGAAATGAAAACAAACGAGTCTGTCCTAGCACTAAAAAAACCTAACTGAATTTAAGATAAGGGAGTTCGAACCTATGAAATATTCATTATGTACTATTTCTTTTCGTCATCAATTAATTTCATTTACTGATATTGTTCAATTTGCATATGAGAACGGTTTTGAAGGAATTGAATTGTGGGGGACGCATGCACAAAATTTGTATATGCAAGAGTATGAAACGACAGAACGAGAATTGAATTGTTTAAAGAATAAAAACTTGGAAGTTACGATGATAAGTGATTACTTAGACATATCATTATCGTCAGATTTTCAAAAAACGATAGAGAAATGTGAACAACTTGCAATACTAGCTAATTGGTTTAAAACGAACAAAATTCGTACGTTTGCTGGACAAAAAGGTAGCGAAGATTTCTCGGAACAGGAGAGAAAAGAGTATGTGAACCGTATTCGCATCATTTGTGAAGTATTTGCTCAGCATAATATGTATGTACTTTTAGAAACACATCCAAATACGTTAACGGATACGTTGCCTTCTACTTTGGAATTATTAGGAGAAGTAGATCATCCGAATTTGAAAATAAACCTGGATTTTCTTCATATATGGGAGTCAGGGGAAAATCCAATAGACAGTTTCCATCAACTAAAGCCTTGGGTACAACATTACCATTTTAAGAATATATCGTCAGCAGATTATTTACATGTGTTTGAGCCTAATAATGTATATGCAGCAGCGGGAAGTCGTATTGGTATGGTCCCACTATTTGAAGGTATCGTAAATTATGAAGAGATTATTCAGGAAGTGAGAGATACTGACCATTTCGCTTCACTCGAATGGTTTGGGCATCATGCGAAAGATATATTAAAAGAAGAAATGAAAGTATTAACAAATAGAAAATTAGAAGTAGTAACTTCTTAATATAAAATGATGTAAGAGTCTCTCATTGTAGAGACTCTTTTTTAAAAAACAATAATAACCAAAAATTACCATGTATTTAAATTAAAATTTAACACAATTTATATATAAATAAGGAGGTGATTGGTAATGGCTAGAAATCGTAATTCTAATCAATTAGCATCACATGGAGCACAAGCAGCTTTAGATCAAATGAAATATGAAATTGCACAAGAATTTGGTGTACAACTTGGAGCTGACACTTCTTCACGTGCAAACGGTTCTGTAGGCGGTGAAATTACAAAACGTCTAGTAGCGATGGCAGAACAACAACTTGGTGGCGGATATACTCGCTAATTGTAGAAGGTTATAGGAGAAAGGAAGGGTTCTTCCTTTCTTTTTTTTTCAATTAATTGGTATGGATATATTTCGAACTGGATTCAAAGAATAGGAATAATACTATATTTTCTCCAATTTCTTTTGTTGTAAATGGGAAGTAGTAAAGATGTAATAGCCCTGGTGGAATGAAAAATTACGTTCCAGCAGGGCTATTATATGGTAAGAAATATATGATGAAAGGGTTCTGAAGCCAACATGTTAAAAAAAGAAAACTGTTGTTTAATTGCGCTTGCATCAGTTCCACTTGTTATGACATTAGGAAATTCAATGCTCATTCCAATCCTACCGACTATCGAAAAGAAATTACATATTTCATCGTTTCAAGTATCCATGATTATTACAATTTACTCTATTGTAGCCATTTTACTTATACCGATTGCTGGTTATTTATCAGATAGATGGGGACGAAAGATGGTAATGGTTCCGAGTTTGCTCATTGCGGCTATAGGAGGAGCGATAACTGGTTGGGTATCTTGGAAAGTGGATAATCCTTACACTTGGATATTGATTGGTAGAGCGATTCAAGGTATTGGTGCTGCTGGTGCAATGCCAGTTGTTATACCGTGTGTTGGTGATTTATACAAAGATGAAAAACAAGTTAGTACAGGTTTAGGAATCATAGAAACATCCAATACATTTGGGAAAGTTCTGAGCCCTATTTTAGGGTCTGCTCTCGCTGCCATTGTATGGTTCTTACCCTTTTGGGCGATTCCAGTTTTATGCGTAGTATCAATTGTTTTATTACTTGTTCTAGTAAAGGCAAAGAAACAAGAAGGAGAAGTACCACCACTTAAAGAATTTATAAAATCAATTCTTACTACGTTTCGTGAAAAAGGAAGATGGTTAATTGCCATTTTTGCATTAGGTGCAATTATTATGCTTATTTTATTCGGAATTCTCTTTTATTTGTCAACTATACTGGAATCAAAGTATGACATTCATGGTATATGGAAAGGTTGTGTGCTTGCGATCCCATTACTTGTACTGTCAATTAGTTCATATATGGCTGGTAAAAAAATTGGAGATAATCAAAATGTGATGAAGAAGTGTATTTATATTGGTTTTTTAATGGCAGCTGCATCAGTCATTATTCCTTTATTTATAAAAGGGATTTATTTACTACTTCTTTGTCTCGTTATTATGGGGATAGGAATTGGTATGGCGCTCCCATGTTTAGACGCCCTCATCACACAAGGAATTGAAAAGGAGCAAAGGGGAACGGTTACGTCCTTTTATAGTTCCATGCGATTTATAGGTGTAGCAGCTGGACCACCTTTATATTCTTTTTTCATGAAAGGTGCTGACCATGAAGTGTTTTATGTAACAAGTATATGCGCTTGTGTCGGTGCTGTTATAGCAATCATTTGGATTAAACCAGCAAAAGATGCAAAGACGGTAAAGCAGAAACCAGGACCTACTTCATAATTTGAAAGAGAATTGCATGATGTTTTCAGTAACATGCAATTCTCTTTCGTTTCTTAAGAATAAATAACTTGTTTTAACATATAAAGCGCGACACCCCATATGATGAGACCAGAAAATTTATTTAATAGCACGATTGTTTTTCCGGTTGAGTCCATTCTTTTTAGAAATTTCCCCGCTAAAGCTAAGCTTATAAACCAAATCCAAGAAACGATAATAGTTGCAAGTGTGAACGCCCATTTTTCAATTCCTATGTATTGAATAGAATTTGTTCCAATTACACCGATTGTATCTAAAATTGCATGTGGATTTAATAACGAAACCGATGCGGCGAAAAGAATTTGCTTTTTTAATGGCATACTTTTTTCTTGCTTTACATCGTTGGAAGGGTTACTTCTCCAAATAATAAAGCCCATGTATAGGAGAAAGAAAAATCCAATTATATATAACGAGTTTGTTAGCCAAGAAAAAGTAAGGAGTACAAGGGAAACACCTTGCACCGCAATCAATATGAGTAACGTATCACATATTGAGGCAGTTAATACTACAGGGGCTGCTCTCAAAATGTTTGGTTGGCTCGCACCTTGGTTAAAGACGAAAACATTTTGGACGCCTAATGGAATGATAAGACCAAATGCAAGAATGATACCATGAATAATTGCCTCACTCATCATATTACCTCCTATTTAAATTTATTATGATAGTGTATATTGTATAGAAGAAATGAAAATTTGTATCCATCCATATGGTTGGGGGAGGTTACCAACCAAAAAGAATATAAGGTGATATGATGGAAAGATTCGTTTGGAAACCGAATATGTCTTTATCGACTCCTCTGTATAAACAAATAGAAACGTATATTAAGGAAAGAATCGTTAATGGTGAATGGACTGTTGGAACGAAATTACCTTCGCAAAGAGATTTGGCACATATATTTGATGTAAACCGAAGTACAATTGTAATGGCTTTCGATGAACTAATGGCAAAGGGATATATTGAAGGGAATGGTAGGAAAGGAACAATTGTTGTAAATAATAATGAGAATGCTTCCACATACGCACCCCCGCCTAATTGGCAGTCTTATGTAGAAAAAGGACTTCATTATCCAAATCTGCCTGCTATTCAAGAAATAAATCAAGCTGAATTTTATCCGCATGTAATTCGTTTAGGAACAGGTGAACTCGCGCCAAGTCTTTTACCTGAAAAAAAGATGAAAGATATTATAAATAAGCTTTTAAAGTCGAACATGATACTTGGATATGAAGAGCCGAAAGGGAATTTTTATTTAAGGAAGAAAATTGCGGACTATTTAAAAGGACATGGTGTATATGTAACGCCTGATTCTATATTAATTGTTTCAGGAGCAATTCAAGCGTTGCAACTTATTTCTATGGGGCTTCTACCAAAAGGGGCATCTATTTTATTAGAAAAACCATCTTATTTATATTCTCTTAATGTTTTTCAATCAGCTGGAATGCGATTAATTGGTATACCGATGGATGAGAACGGTTTACATGCATCATACATTCCAAAATATAAGAAGCAATTTAATGCATCTATTTTATATACAATCCCGTCTTTTCATAATCCGACAAACTTTAGTATGAATGCGAAGAAACGGATAGAAGTGATGGAAATATGTAATGAAATTGGATTGCCTATTATAGAGGACGCGGTATATCAAGACTTATGGTTTGATGAGCCTATTTCAAAGCCTTTAAAAGCATATGATAAAAACGGAATTGTACTACATATTGGGAGTATGTCTAAAGTCATTAGTCCAGGATTAAGAATCGGATGGATTGTTGGATCAGAGCCAGTCATTCAAAGATTGGCAGATATAAAAATGCAAACGGATTATGGCTCGAGTTCAATATCCCAGCAAATTGCAGCGGAATGGTTTACAAATGGATTGTATGATGAACATTTACAGTTTGTAAGAACTCAGTTGAAAGAACGTAGAGATTTTATGTTACAAATGCTAGAGAAATATTGTTGTGATATAGCAACTTGGTATGAACCAGTAGGTGGTTTTTATATTTGGTTACATATGCATGTACCCGTTTCAAACCGTAGCTTATTTGACAAAGCTTTGAAAGAAAAGATTTTATTAAATCCAGGTACTTTGTATGATAGAAGTGCAAATCAATTTTTGCGTCTATCCTATTCATACGCAAAGTTAGAAGAAATTGAAATAGGTATAAAAAAAATTGCACAATTAATGAAAAAGTAAGAGGAGAAAATAATGAAACAATTTGTAATTTGCCAAATTATCAATGGAGAAAAATATTTAGCTGCATATGCGGAGACGAAGCAGGAAGCAATTGAAAAAGCAGAGTTGTTAGGATTACGAACGGGAAATCGATATACCGTTATTACTGCGGAAGAAGCGCAAGGGTTAACGTATCCGTAAGAGACGCATAATAATTTATCCCGCGTTAACGGACAGTAAAACTCCCACCTCAAAATTCAGTTGGAGCGAAGATGTTAGATGGGAGATCAACTGTCCGTAAACGTCCGATTTGTTCAACTAATAATCAGTGGGGGATAAACACGCCCACTGATTAAAGTTTCACTTTATGCAGGAAGTCAAATAAGCCTAGTAATATATTATTACTAGGCTTATTTTTTTGAAAGGTTACGTGTTTTCGTATGAAAATAATAGTATTATGAGTCAAGTTGACGGAAATACCTATTTGTTTTTCGGTCCTGATTTCCGTTTCTATAGTCATCAACATATTGCCTGAAGTTCCACGATTGTAAAAACTTATTTGCGGCATTATAACCAGAATTGTATAGCCACTCTTTTTCTTCCTTTGTTAAGTCGAAGTTTGTACTAGTAATGGCTCCTGTTGGAATTGTAATTGTTCTTGCTTTTGATTCTTTGTCTAAATGACGTAAATCATGGGCTTGCATCATTGTTTTAAAAAGTCCTTTGAACATGGAGATAGGCTCGTTATAGTGGGCTGGATCAGCTTGAATCTCATCTTTTACGAAATGAAATCCAAAAGTTGGCCAGCGAGGAGAGGTAGGTGAGTCGAAAATCCAAATTGGATAATTGCTTAAAATTCCTCCATCAACCATATAACAAGGTTGTTTCCATTTAGGTGTTCTCCATTTTACAGGTTCAAAGAAGAAGGGAATTGTACTACTCATTCTTACAGCTTTAGCAATAGAGAAACGATAATTTAAAAATCCGTAGTTTGGTAAGTCATCAGGAAAGATAACCATTTTACCATTACTTATATCAGAGGCAATTATTTTAAGCTTATTTAAATCAGGTAAATCTGTAAATAAGTGAACTCCTTTTTTTCGGAGTAATTCTTCAATCCATTCCTCTATAAAAATATTAGAGTAAATACCAAGAGTAGTCCATGCGCTTAATCCTTTGCCGATAAATGGGATTTTGTCAATAAAGGTTTTCTTCGTAAATCTATTATAATCAATGTCAGTTATAATCGTTTTTAACTCTGAGCAAGAATATCCTGCTGCTAGGAGCGCAGCGATAATGGAACCAGCTGATGTTCCAGCTACACGTTCCCATTCATAGCCTTTTTCAGCTAACGCGCAAATTGCCCCTACATGCGCAATTCCACGTACACCGCCTCCTTCAAAAACACCATCAATCTTCATCAATCATACTTCCTTTCGCATAAAAGATTTGAAAATGGAAAAAAAGCACGTATTGTACGTGCTTTTTTCAATAGTTTTTAAATTTACTAGCAGCCTACAAAGCCGCCCCAACAGCTAGCTCCGATGATGATTAGAAGGATAAATAAAACGATTAATAAAGCGAATCCTCCATAACCACAACCGCCGCCACCACCGTATCCGTAACCACAGCAACTATATCCGTAACCCATGTGGAATTCCTCCTTAAATTAAAAATAAAAATGAACGAGGGGAAAATGTACTGGAAGAAATAATGAACTATCGTGTTTGTAGGAACAATGTATACTATGCTTTTTTAAACTTGTTCGCGTATGATGGAAGAGCCCGTTTTTTTGAAGGCTTGTTGTTTTTACAAAGAATGGAGTATAATCTTTGTGCGATGATACAAATAAGTATGTAAATGTAAGGAGAATTTATGAAAAATAAAATTGAAGTATTAATTGATAAATATGGGCTGACACATTTAAAAGAGGAACTTATGAATACTGTATTTCCTTGTGTGAAAGTTGTGCCAAAGCAGGAGGAAACCGTTGCGATAGGTAGTTCGAAAATGGGAGGAGTTCCTGATTTACCAGATTCATTTGAATACCCAATGCATAAAGGAAATCCTTTACAGTTTATCGCTCAATTTAATTTAAATGATTTACAAAATGTTAGTATGGATCATAATCTGCCTAAGACGGGGATGTTATATTTCTTTAGTATTAAAAATTACTTTGAAGAAGATGTGAACCCAACTGAAGCGGGGCGTGTGCTTTATTATGATGTTCCTGTAGAGCAATTACGAAGAGTAGATGAATTGCAAACGAATTATAACCAATGTGTCACTACTTTTGAACTGACATATAAATTGCCAGAGCTTTTCATTGAAGATGAGGCGGATTCAGATCGATTCTTACAATTGCTTGAAGAGCTAATTCCAGACAACTACGATAACCATCAAATGTTTGGTGAGCCATTCTCTGTACAAGATGAGGTATTGCATGAGACTGGACAATATATGGAAATAGACCCGCAGCAAATGACGCTTTTATTCCAAATTGATTCAGATACTAAAAATTGTAATATGATGTGGGGAGATTTAGGGATGCTTTATTTCTGTATTGGAAATGAAGACTTGAAAAATCGACGCTTTGAAAATGCATGTTGTGTATTACAAACTTGTTAATGAAGAAGGTTGTTCTTGTAAAAAGAGCAACCTTTTTACAATGTTAAATATGCATAATCTCATATGACCTATACGAAAAAATATTGTATACTCTGAAACTATACGATACTTTTTTCGTATAGTTATAGAATGTAAGGAGTGACGAGATGGGAAAGACAAGTAAGTATGTGACAGCTACCCTGCTTTGTTCAACTATAGTAATGGGAGGCTTACACGCGTCATCAGTATCTTATGCAGCTACGAATTCGACTGTAGCGACAACACAATCAGATACAAAGCTTTTAAATGATTTCAGAAAAGAGCTAAAAAAACAGGTTGATAATCGAGAAGAAAATATTACAATTACATATAAAACGAAAGATAGAAATGCTAGAAATGTTATGGATCAATTGTATGGCGAGTTTAATAAAATTGTAGATGCAGATGAGTATGTAAAATATAATGTAGCCTCTACTAAATATTCTATTAAAGGGCTATCAGGAAACTATACGTTTACACTGCAAGTGAAATACCGTGAATCAAAAGAGCAAACACAATATGTAAAATCTCAGGTAAAAGAAATTATCGGTTCAATTGTAAAACCTGGAATGGATGAGCATGAGAAAGTAAAAGCTATTCATGATTACGTTGTAAAACATGTATCTTATGATACGTCGTATCAAGCGTATACAGCATATGAAGCGCTAGCGAATCGTTCTGCCGTTTGCCAAGGGTATACGTTATTAACATATGAATTGCTAAAAGAAGCGGGTATCCAAAACCATATTGTAACAGGTACAGGAAATGGACAAGCTCACGCATGGAATTTAGTGAACATTGAAAACAAATGGTATCATCTTGATACTACATTCGATGATCCAGTACCCGACAAAGCTGGGCGCGTAACATATTCATATTTTAATATGTCTGATGAGCAATTAAGTAAAGATCACGACTGGGATCGCAGTAAATATCCAGCGGCAACTACAAGTTACTTTAATGAATTAACAAACAAAATAAAAGCGGCTAGTTCAAAGACTGCTGCGTATGAACAAATGTTAAAAGAAACAAATTTAAAATATTTGTCTGCACAATACGGGGCAGAGAATTACAGTGAATTTAAGAAAAAATTACAGCAACAATTCGCTTCTAAGCCAGAGAAGGTGGAAGTACGCTATAAGCAGTCTATGGATGGAACAATGAAAGATATAAAGAAAGTGTTAAATGAGATAAATTGGCCAAAAGGTGCAAAGCGTGTATCTTATGAAGTAGCACCTTATAGTGCGATGGCAGGTTATTCATTAGCGACAATTACATTTATGTATTAAGGAATGAAAAAGAGCATCTGTAAAAGATGCTCTTTTACTATGCATCACTTCAAAAAACTGAATTATGTGATAAAATAAAAGTGGAAGGATGTGGAATCTAAATGAATTTGTTCGAGAGTGATATATTTACATTGATATATACTTGTTTAGTAATTGGACTTATCGTTTTGTTTTTCCTATCACTTACTTTGTTCCTTAGAAGATTATTGCAAAATAGCGCTGCAAAAAAACAGCATGAAATGAATATGAATAAGAAGCTAAATCGAATTATTGAATTGCTTGAAAAAGATAAGAAATAATGATAGAAGACGTATGAAAAGGGGAAGAGGATGGCTAATTATATAAAAGAATTACGTGAAAAAGTAGGACACGACTGTGTTCTCATAAACTTTGCGGGTGGTTGTGTGTTGAATGAACATGGAGAAGTATTGCTGCAAAAAAGGGGTGATTTTAACGCTTGGGGATTTCCTGGCGGTGCAATGGAAATTGGAGAATCTGCCGCAGAAACCGCGATTCGAGAAATAAAAGAAGAAACAGGTTATGATGTAGAAATAAATGAGCTTATCGGGGTGTATACAAAATATTTTCAAGCATATCCAAATGGAGACAGAGCCCAGTCAATTTTAATATTCTTTTCATTTTCAATTACCGGGGGAGAGAAAAAAATAGACGGTGATGAAACGTTAGATTTGAAGTTTTTCCCGCTAAATAAAATGCCACCATTGTTTAATCAACAACATGAGGATTGTTTGCAGGACTTACTAGAGAAAAGAGTAGGGGTATATCGTTAACAAAAAAGAAGCTAATGAGATTAGCTTCTTTTTGTGTTTTAATTATCCCGCTTTAATGGGCAGTAAGACCCCCACCTCAAAATTCAGCGAAAGCAAAGAAGTTAGGTGGGGGTCGGGCTGCCCATTAAAGTCCGATTGATGAGGGCTAATAATCAGTGGGGATGAAGAAAACCCCACTGATTAAAGTTTCACTTTATTTCCACCAATCATCAAACATTGATGCTGGAACTTGTCTTTTATGTTCGCTCACTGTGTAACGTTTTTCAATTTTTTCTGCTACGTCAGCTGGAACTGTTTTACCTTCTAAATAATCATCTAGTTGATCGTACGTAATACCTAACTCAGTTTCATCAGCTTGACCTGGTTTTTCATCTAATAAATCAGCTGTTGGCATTTTTAAGTAAAGTCGCTCATCCGCACCTAATTCTTGTAATAGAGCACGTCCTTGACGTTTCGTTAATCCTGTTAATGGTAAAAGGTCTGCACCACCATCTCCGAATTTTGTAAAGAATCCTGTAACAGCTTCTGCAGCGTGATCAGTTCCAATCACAAGTAACCCTTGTTGACCACCGATTGCGTACTGCGTAACCATGCGGATACGTGCTTTCACGTTACCTTTATTGAAATCTGTTAATGATTCACCTAATAAGTTTTCGTATTGATTTGAGAAAGCATCAACTGTTGAAGCGATATCAAATGCAACAGATTGATCAGCTTGAATAAATTGTAATGCTAATTGCGCATCATCTTCGTCTTTTTGCACTTTATAAGGAAGGCGCACGGCGATAAACGTTGCATTACCACCTTCATTACGAATTTCCTCCACTGCAAGCTGAGCTAAACGTCCAGCTAATGTAGAGTCTTGTCCGCCACTAATTCCAAGTACAAACCCTTTCGCACCTGTTTTTTTTACATAATCTTTTAAGAAATCAACACGTTTACGGATTTCTGCTTTCGGATCAATTACAGGCTGAACATGTAATGCTTTCATAATCTGTTCTTGTAATGTCATTATGTTTCCTCCTATTCATATTAAAGCGGTAAATAAGTTTATATGTATATTGGTACATACTTCTATCCTTTATTATTTCGCAAAACTAACGAATATACAATAGGATGCGTGTATGAATATGAATGTAGTCATTATAATGAAACTGTTTCATTTAAGCAATTTTTTTGAAACCTTTCAATAATGTAAGGTTTTTGTCATTTGAATCGATGGAAGCTATTTCCGCATTTTACTAATATGAGAACATAGTTAGCAGAAGGGCGGAGAAGTAATATGAACATTAGAGAACTCGCATACAGGAATGTAACGCGAAATAGACGAACATACTCAGCATATTTTTTAAGTAGTGCATTTGCAATTATGGCCTTTTTTGTGTACTCATTTTTTGCGTTTCATCCGGCGTTAAGCGCTGGAGAATTGGGACGGTATGTATTCGTAAGTATGTCTTTTGCACAGTCCATTATTTACTTATTTACGTTTTTCTTTATTTTATATTCGATGGGAATGTTTTTAAAAACGAGAAAGCGTGAATTAGGAATTTTAATGATGTTAGGTATGACGAAATATCAATTAAAGCGTCTTATCTTCTTTGAAAATATTATGATTGGGATAGGGGCCATTATTTTTGGAATACTTGCTGGAATGCTATTTTCCGGAATATTAATATTTGTAGCTCCGATGATATTAAAGTTAGATATTTCTTTAACTTATTACATTCCAATGAAAGCCATTGTTGTAACGAGTATTATGTTTTTCGTATTATTTATGATTATTTCATTGTTTAGTGCAGGAATGATTCGAAAAAATAAAATTATGAACTTGTTTAGAGGATCAGCAGAAGCGAAGCCGGAACCGAAAGCATCCATTATTTCTTCTATATTAGCGGTTATATTGCTTAGTGTGGGATATGCAGGAGCACTCCTGTCACACGGTGCAATGGTATTTGTCATGATGATTCCTGTTACAACGGTAGTCATTATTGGTACGTATTTGCTGTACAAGCAGTTGAGTGTCTTTATTATTAGACTATGTAAAAAAAGTAAACGTTTCTATTGGACACAGACAAATATTGTTACCTTGTCAGATTTAGCTTACCGTATGAGAGATAACGCAAGAATGTTCTTTATTGTAACTATTATTTCAACTGTAGCATTTTCAGCAATAGGTACATTAGTTGGTTTCACGTCAATGACGAAAGGTATTATGGAGAGACCTATTGCGTTTCAGTATCATTCTAAGCAAGGAAATAGTCATGAATCACAACATTTGAAGATGATTGAGGAAGGATTAAAGAAACATAATATAGCAGCTTCTAAAACGAATGTTTCAACGAAAAAGACGGAGGAGCAGTCTTTAAGAAATGCCGTTTTCATAAAAGAATCAGATTATAAGAAATATGCGAAGTTAACAGGAGAACCATTTCAAACTGTAGCAAATAAAGAAGTTTTATTTTTAGCAGTCGATATACCAGGACCACCAGTGAAGGAAAGAAAAGAAATTACTTTACCACATTTGAATGAATCTTTAAAAGTGAAAAAAGTTAATACTTCTTCATTAAGTAAAATACTAAGAGGTAACATTTATGTAATCTCTAACAATCAGTATGATGCATTACAAGATGGATTTAAAGAGGAAAAAGATTATGTGTACAAAACAGAAGGAACGAAAGATGAAATTGAGGTTGGTAAAGAACTAACGCACCAGATGAAGCCTTATGAAGAACATGCAACGTTTAGTGCAGAAGAGTACGCACAAAATCAAAGTTTACAAATTGCAGGGCCAATTCTATTTGTAGGTTTCTTTATCGGTATTGTATTTTTCGTATGTGCAGGAAGCTTCCTTTACTTCCGTTTGTTTTCTGATTTGGAGGATGATACTCGTTTGTTTGAAATGATTCGAAAAGTAGGTTTAACGAGCGGGGAATTATCGAAAGTAGTTACAATTCGATTGGCACTTTTATTCTTCGTTCCAATAGGTGTTGCAACATTACATGGAGCAGTAGCGTTAACTGCACTGGGACAGATGTTTGAGTACTCACTATTTAAAGAAAATGCGATTGTGTTAAGTATTTTCGTAGCAATTCAAGTTGTATATTTCTTACTGATACGATCTCGTTATTTAAAACAATTGAAAGAGCGATTACGTATTCGTTAACTGTGTTTTTTTAACTTGAGTACAAAATTTTCTAAAAAGAGACAAGTATTACCAAAAAGTGATAAAATGGAAAGAGCGAGGTGGAAAAAATAATAGAAAGTAAGGGGGGAGTAATATGAAAGCAACAGGAGTTATTCGAAAAGTAGACGAATTAGGACGAATTGTTATTCCTAAAGAATTACGTGATGTATTGGGAATACAAATCAAATCACCGCTTGAAATTTTCGTAGAAGAAGACAAAGTCATTTTACAAAAATATCAACCTTACAATGCTTGTCAAATAACAGGTGATGTTTCAAATCAAAACATATCATTAGCAAATGGAAACATTACTGTTAGTATAGATGGAGCGAAACACCTCATAAAAGAAATAGAGAAGTTTTTAAATAAGAGTGAGGCTTAGTCTTATTTTAAATTATTTTTAAAATTTCATATCATTCTTTAAAAACTACAAAAGGACCATTAAATTGGTCCTTTTATTTATCTCGTAATTTTTCGTGTCTAAAAATTACGAGATAAATAAAAGAGTAGTATAAAGTGAAACTTTAATCAGTGGGGGTCTTACTGCCCGTTAATGCGGGATAAAATTAGTAAGCTATATTGAGAAATATTTTTAAGGGAGGAATACGAAACGAATAAAACGAATGTTACATTTAAGCATTTTCAAAAGTGGTCTGAAATGAAAATAATATATTTTCAGGAGGGATTACGATGAATAGTAGTACAGCGAATAAACAAAAAGGTATACAATTGATTCCTTTTACAGTCGAAAAGGTGGTTGAACAAGTAAATGAAATTCCACCAGGTGTACAACTCATTCATGCTCCGCAAGTATGGGAGAAGAGTGCGAAAGGAAAAGATATTGTCGTTGCCGTATTAGATACAGGGTGTGATATGAATCATATAGATTTAAAGGATCGCATTATCGGCGGAAGAAATTTTACGAAAGATTACGAAGGGGATCCGAATATTTATCTTGATAATAATGGCCACGGTACTCATGTAGCGGGGACAATTGCAGCGACTGAAAATGGTGTTGGGGTTTTAGGAGTCGCACCGCTTGCTAAAATGTTAGTGTTAAAGGTTTTAGCGGGAGATGGTTCTGGAAGTTATGAGCAAATTATTGAGGCGATTCATTATGCTGTAAATTGGAGAGGGCCTAATAAAGAAAGAGTTAGAGTTATATCAATGTCACTTGGTGGCCCGCAAGACGTTCCGGAATTACATGAAGCAATTCAAAACGCGGTAAAGCAAGATGTTCTTGTCGTATGTGCTGCTGGGAATAATGGAGATTGTGATGATAACACGGAGGAACTAGATTACCCAGGTGCTTACTCGGAAGTAATTGAGGTCGGTGCTGTCAATTTAGAACGAAAAATCGCATGTTTTAGTAATTCGAATCAAGAAATTGACTTAGTGGCGCCAGGTGATGAAATTTTATCTACGTATCTTGAAGGGAAATATGCGGTATTAAGTGGAACTTCTATGGCGACACCCCATGTCGCTGGAGCACTCGCATTGCTTATTAAGCAGTGTGAGTGGGAATATGGTAGAAAATTATCAGAGCCAGAAATATATGCACAACTTATTAAAAGAACTGTACCTTTAGGTTATGAACGTACATCTGAAGGGAATGGATTAATAGATTTATTAAAAGAATAGAAAATATTAAAAAGCATCTCCTATTCATAGGAGATGTTTTTTAGTATGGTTCTGTCGCATATATCGTGGAATCTAGCGTTTAATTCTTTTCACGAAATGTTTGACACAACTATATCTGTTTTTTGGAATTAGAAGCTATGCATACATTTAAAATGAAAATTTTGATTTACGTACAGGACCATTCCACCCGATTTTTTGGGGGCTATCCGTCAATTATTACGTATCCGTTGTTCGGTAGTGATATCGAAAAAGTGTGCTTTCGCTAAGCTAAAAGCTAATGGAAGTGTATCGTTAGCCTTAATCTCGGAACGAGCGTTAATTCGCGCAATAAAGTTTTGATTTGAAAGTTTTCCATGAATCATCGTTTCAGCACCTAATAATTCAGCAACTTCTACTGTAATTTCGACCGTGGATTCAGGAGAAGATTGAAGAACGATAGGTTCATCATGAATGTCTTCAGGACGAATGCCGAGTATAATTTTTTGTCCATTATACCCTTTTTGTTTTAATGTTTTTAGTTGGCCATCTGGTACTTTGAAGCGGATATTTTCCATATGAAAATAGCTATCTTGTAATGTTCCGGTAAAGAAATTCATAGCTGGAGAACCTATGAATCCGCCAACAAATATGTTTTCAGGAGTATCATATACTTCTTTTGGAGTTCCGACTTGTTGAATGAGCCCATCTTTCATAACGACAAGCCGTGATGCCATTGTCATTGCTTCTGTTTGATCATGTGTCACATATATAGTAGTCGTATTTAAACGACGATGCAGTTTTGAGATTTCTGAACGCATACTTACGCGTAATTTTGCGTCTAAATTCGATAGAGGCTCGTCCATTAAAAATACTTTGGCGTCACGGACGATAGCTCTTCCTAGTGCAACCCGTTGGCGTTGTCCACCTGATAATGCCTTCGGTTTTCGTTGTAAGTAATCTTCAAGCCCTAAGATTTTCGCTGCGTCCGTTACGCGGCGATTAATTTCATCTTTCGGAAGTTTACGTAGTTTTAAACCAAACGCGATATTATCATAAACAGTCATATGCGGGTAAAGTGCGTAATTTTGAAATACCATCGCAATGTTGCGATCTTTTGGAGCGACGTTATTCATACGCTCTCCATCAATGTAAAACGAACCATCAGAAATATCTTCTAAACCTGCAATCATACGAAGCGTTGTTGATTTCCCGCATCCAGAAGGACCGACAAATACGATAAACTCTTTATCTTCAATATGTAAATTAAAGTCGGAAACAGCAGTGGTTTTATTATCATAAACTTTAAAAATATGATCTAATACAAGTTCGGCCATAAATATTCACTCCTTTTTTATAATTAATCAAATTATAAGATTATTAAAAGTGCAAGTAAATTGGCATTGTGCACAAAAAAATAGGAGGCTTTTATGCAAGTTTACAGATTTAAGCTACGAGAAAGCTTCTTTAGACGTAAGTTTATAAAACGATGATCGTATAAGAAAAATGAACATTGTCTTTCATGAGACATCTAAAGAAAGAAATGCCATATAAACTGCTACTGCACCTTCAAAAGTTTTAATATTAATTCCTGTTTTTTCAATGAATTTATCAATTCGATACTGTAAAGTATTACGATGTAAATATAATTGTTTCGCTGCAAGAGATACATTTAAGTTACATTCGAAGAATACTTTAACACTATCTATTAGTTCTTTGTCATTAGAAATGTGAGCTAATAATTGATTCGTGTATTTATTGCTTTCTTCTTTCGGTAATGAAATTATTAATTGATAAGGGAGCAGTTGTTCAATGTATGTAATTTTTTTATATAAATAGGGAGAAAGAATAGAAAATAGTTTTCGCTCCCATTGGTACAGATAAGCAAATTCAGTTGTTTGTGAATAGCGTTTTCCAACAAAGAAGGATAGGGATATAAAAAAGTCCGTTTCTAGTGTATCTAGGGCTGTTTGCAATACAGATTCTATCATGTTTTCTTCTAAGATGAGGACACCTGCTTGCGAAGTTTCCCATATCATTGTAGTAGGAAAAGAAAACATAGACTGTAAAGCATCTTGAAATTCATCTTTTTCTACTATAGGTTGTGTTGTGAAGAAGTGTAAAAAACGAACTGATAGTATAGAAATATTGTTATTTTTGAATAATGCTTCATGCCACAATTTTTCTTTTTCTGTTTTATAAAATGTGTCAGTATGAATAGGTGTTAAGATAGATGAAAGCAATTGGTGTTCTCTTTGGTGTAATCGGATTTTTCGAATCCCGACTTTGTTTCCGTCAACTAAAAACCAGCTATAATCTTCAGATAACACAGCTTCATTGATTTTGATATCCTCACCATAATATGTTTTTAATTGTTGAATCATAGGAACACTCTTCTTTCAAAAATTATAGTAACAATATAGTAAAGAAGTATAGATTCATTGTAATTATCTTTAAATTTTCGCATTAGAATCTAGTTTGTTTTTGCTAGAATTTATAGCGTTTCTGTATTGTGAAGGTGATAGAGTCGTTTCACGTTTAAATGATTGTGCAAAGAATGATTGGGAAGAAAAACCGGTAATGGTTGAAATGTTAGAAATCGAATAATTAGTAGTTTCTAACAATATTTTACTTTCTCTAATACGAGTTTGAATTAAATATTCAATAGGCGAAACACCGACGAATTTCCTGAAAGAATGGGATAAATAATATTTATTAATATGACTGATGCTTGCTAATGTATCCAGGCTGATATTTTCGTGAAAATGCTGCTTAATATAATTTTTAATAAATTCAATATCTTTATTAATTTTTTGGGTAGATGTTTTTTCTACATTAAAAGATTTTTTTCTCATCATTTTAAGTAGTAGTATTTCCAGAATATTTCGTATAATTAAGTCGTAATCTTCTTGATGGTTTTCCACTTCCTCGACTAATTGCTGAAGATAGAAGAGAAAGTTTTTTTGATCCTGGCTATAATTATGAATAGTGACTGGACTAGGATTTTCTATGGATGAAAAGGACAGACCTTGAATACCAAGTGCGATGTATTCGAGTGGGTGATCTGTATCAGACTTTTCCGTGTGCTCGATATTTGGATTAATGATAATCAAATTATGTTCTTGGACAGGGATTTCTTCTTTGTAAAAGATAAAAGTTCCTTTTCCCTTAGTAATATACAATAGCTCTGTAAAGTGATGAGCGTGAATGGTGCTATGCCAATCTTTATCGTATTTTGATTTTGTCATATAAAGAAGCTTTACTGGAAGATGGTTTCGTTGAAATTGTGGAATCTCATATACTTCATTGGACAAATGAATTCCTCCTTCTTAGACTTTTTCTCTATTTTATAAAGATTTTAGTGGGATATTCAGTAAAAAGCAAGATATCTAAAAAACAGAACAAGATGTTTATTGTGAAAGCGTTCTCTATTTTGTATTCTTTAATTATGAAAGGAAGATTAGGAGATGGGGGTAAATAGAGATGAAAAAAAAGTTATTGTTGTCTGGGATGACAGCTTTGTTATCTTTTAGTTTAATAGCTTGCCAAGGTAATACTACAAAAGTTGATAACTCTAAGGATGGTAAAGGCTCTAGTGAAAAACAAACCCTTCATGTGGCAACACTTGAATCGGCTTATGGTAAAGAGATGTGGAGCAAAGTGATTGACGCATATGAAGCTGCTAATCCAAAAGTTGATGTTAAATTGACAGTGGACAAAAATCTTGAGGATGTCATAGGCTCAAATATGAAAGCAGGAAAGTATCCGGATGTTGTGTTGTTGGCAACGGGGAGAAAACAGGCGCTAACAGAAACTTTGATTAAAGATAAAGCATTAGAAGACATTACCGATGTTTTTGATAAAAATGTTTATGGTGAAGATGTTAAAATCAAAGATAAGTTAGTACCAGGGCTTACTGGTACACCTGCAACTAACCCTTATAATGACGGTAAAATTTATATGGCACCGATGTTCTATAGTCCAACTGGATTATTTTATAATGCTAGTTTATTAAAAGAAAAAGGTTGGGAAGTGCCGAAGACTTGGGACGAAATGTGGGCTTTAGGAGATAAAGCGAAAGCAGAAGGGATTTCATTATTTACTTATCCTACTACAGGTTACTTTGATACATTCTTCTACTC
The DNA here is from genome assembly GCF_051948935.1 of Bacillus sp. Brlt_9. Lineage (NCBI taxonomy): Bacteria > Bacillati > Bacillota > Bacilli > Caryophanales > Bacillaceae > Bacillus > Bacillus sp. Brlt_9. Next base: position 839,169 of record NZ_JAYJLO010000001.1, read on the forward strand.
TTTACTACTAGGGGTGGGCGGACCTGAGTTATTTAATAAAGCTATGAAATATACAGATGGTGTTTGGGAAACTTCTGAAGCAACAAAATCTTTTGAAATTATCGGAAAATTAGGAGAATATACAGAGCCAACTACTGTTGCGAATGCAAATGATAAAGACTACAAGAAAAATCAGCAGTTGATTCTCGATAACAAAGCTTTGTTTATGCCAAATGGTACGTGGGTAGTTGGTGAAATGAAAGAAGCTCCTCGAACTAAAGGGTTTGAATGGGGCATGATGGCTTTACCGACAATTGATGCTAATAGCGACCGGTATGCATTTACTTTCTTTGAACAAATGTGGATTCCTTCTGCAGCTAAAAATAAACAACTTGCTAAAGATTTCATGACGTTTGTTTATTCGGATAAGGCAGCTGAAATTTTTGCTGAGTCGAGTGCAATCCAGCCTATCAAAGGCCTTTCTAATAAACTGACAGGTGAAAATAAATCATTCTATAGTATCTATGATAATGGAGTGAAAGTGGGAATAGGTGGGTTTGCTGCAACGAAAGCTGTTGAAGGTGTAAGTATGCCAGATACATTATTTAGAACGATTGACAGTGTTGTTTCTGGTGATAAAAAGGTGAAAGATTGGCAAAGCTCTGTTGAAAAAGTGAGTGATCAATTACGGTCTGCATTAAAATAAATTCGTTTTCACTATGTACAATGGTGAGTCGCCTAGTCTCACCGTTGTACTTATTAACTGAGGTGATGGCATGAATAAGACAACAGAAAAAAGAATTTTTATTTTTGTTTGTACTGCACCTGCACTAATCCTGTTAGCCGTTTTTATGATTGTTCCTACGATTGAGGTATTCAGGATGTCGTTATATAAGTGGGGAGGATTTTCTAATAATAAAGTATTCGTTGGGCTCGATAACTTTAAGATTTTATGGAATGATATGAATTTCTTTCGATCTCTCCAAAACAGTATCGTATTAATTGTTATTGTGACAATTATCACGATGGTGATGGCGATTTTATTTGCCACTTTGTTAACGAGAGAAAAAATAAAAGGTAAAGGCTTCTTTCGAATTATTTTTTATCTCCCTAATATTTTATCAGTTGTAGTTATCGCGGGAATATTTTCTGCAGTTTATGATCCGACTACAGGATTGTTAAATAATATACTTGCTTTATTTAACCTTGAAAATCTTCAAAAGATGTGGCTCGGCAATCAAAAAATTGCTATTTACAGCATTGGCGGGGCACTCATTTGGCAAGCGATTGGTTACTATATGGTCATGTATATGGCGGCAATGGCAAGCATTCCGGAAAGTTTTTATGAAGCATCCGCTTTGGAAGGGGCTGGACGGATCAGACAATTTTTCAGTATTACTTTACCATTAATTTGGAATAACATTCGGACGACGTTAACTTTCTTCGTTATTAGTACGATTAATTTAAGTTTTCTACTCGTTCAAGCAATGACTGGCGGGGGACCTGACGGATCGACGGAAGTGTTTTTAAGCTACATGTATAAGCAAGCTTACACTAATTCTTCTTACGGTTACGGTATGGCTATTGGAGTGGTCATTTTCCTATTCTCATTCGCATTATCTGCAATTATAAGCGGTGTCACTAAAAGGGAAGTGTTGGAGTATTAAGGAGGTCCAAAACGATGGAAACACAAAAAAGAATGACTACAGAAACAGCTTATCAAGATCCAAAAATGATGGAAGCCGAAAAAGAAATGATTGTAGAAGCAGCTTATAAAGCTCCAAAAACAGTTAAGCCCCAAAAAGGTATGACTACAGAAGTAATATATCGCTGTTTTATATATGTAGCACTAATTACGTTAGCAATTTCTATCATTATTCCTGTTGCATGGGTTTTCTTAGCCTCAGTGAAGAAAAACTCGGAGTTTTATGGAAGTCCTTGGGCCATGCCGAAAAGCTTCTATTTTCAAAATTTTATCGATGCTTTCCAAAAGGCTAACATGGGTACCTACATGTTGAATTCAGTCATGGTAACTGCGTTGGCTCTGGTCATTTTATTGATTGTGGCCTTACCAGCAGCTTATGTGTTAGCAAGATATACTTTTAGAGGAAGCAAATTAATAAATACTTTTTTTAAAGCTGGGTTATTCATCAATGTGAACTACATTGTTGTTCCAATTTTCTTGATGTTATTGGACGGAGATGCCTTTTTACAAGGTCAGCTTGGTGAAGGATTTCTACTAGACAATTTATTTATTTTAGCTGTGGTATATGCGGCGACGGCGTTACCATTTACCATTTACTTGCTGTCTAGTTTTTTTCAATCGCTTCCATCCACGTATGAGGAAGCGGCATTGGTCGATGGTGCCGGATATTTTAAAACAATGATTTCAGTCATGATTCCGATAGCTCGTCCAAGTATTATTGCCGTCATTTTATTTAATTTTCTTGCCTTTTGGAACGAATATATTATTGCCTTAACATTAATTCCAGGACCAAATAAAACGTTACCTGTTGGATTAATGAACTTGATGGCAGCTCAAAAATCTGCTGCGAACTATGGTCAAATGTATGCAGGTATGGTTCTTGTGATGCTACCAACTTTAATTTTATACATCATTGTGCAAAAAAAATTAACACAAGGAATGACCCTTGGTGGTTTAAAGGATTAGAGGAGGATTTACATGAAAAAGAAAAAAGGCCGTGTTACTTTACCGAGTGAAGAAAATTTTCTTAAGGAAACAAAAGAATTGATGGAGCGATGGGGCGCGGATGCGATTCGTGATAGTGATGGAACGAAACTAGACGATGAAATTAAACAGTTGGATGCGAGAATTTATACGACCTATTTTGTTGCACGAGCTCACAATGAGTTCGCAGAGAAGCACATGGATGAATGCCAGCAACTGTATTTAATGAGCTTGTTCAATACGGCGCTTACTGACACCCTTGAAATAGATTTTATGAAAGGCTACTTTGAGGAACAATTAAAGCCAGATTACATTCACAGTCCTAAAAAATACTGGGAGGTTATCGATCGGACAACAGGAGAAATTGTTGACGTTACTGATTGGGAAGTAAACGAAGAGAAAAATTGTGTTTTGATTACGAAGGCGATTCCTTGGCATGAATATACAGTTTCATTCCTAGTCTATGCGATTTGGGATCCAACTCAAATGTACAATCATATAACTAATAATTGGGGTGATAAGCCACATGATATTCCTTTTGATGTTAGGCAGCCGCACTCTAATGAATTTATGAAAACCTATTTAAAACAATGGCTGACAGAAAATCCAGATACAGATGTGGTCAGATTTACAACATTTTTCTATCATTTTACTCTTGTGTTTAATAATCTTGGCAAAGAGAAATTTGTTGATTGGTTCGGATATGGTGCTAGTGTTTCAGTTGCTGCTTTGGATGCCTTTGAAAAAGAAAAGGGCTATCGCTTAAGGCCAGAGGACATAGTTGATCAAGGTTATTATAATACAGCGTTTCGAATTCCAACTCCTGCGTTTTTAGATTATATAGATTTTGTTCATAAGTTTGTTGCTGAAGAAGCAAAGAAACTTGTGGATATCGTCCATGAAAGTGGAAAAGAAGCAATGATGTTTCTTGGTGATAACTGGATTGGTACAGAACCATATGGAAAATACTTCGAAAATATCGGATTGGACGCAGTTGTAGGCAGTGTGGGCGGCGGAGCTACATTACGTATGATTGCAGATATACCACATGTTCGTTACACAGAAGGACGTTTCTTACCGTATTTCTTCCCAGACACGTTTTACGAAGGTAATAACCCGACGATTGAAGCGAATGAAAACTGGTTAACGGCGCGAAGAGCTTTACTGCGGAATCCTGTTGATCGTATCGGCTATGGCGGTTATTTAAGTTTAGCTTATCAATTCCCGGAATTTATCTCCTACATTGAAAAAGTTACTGAGGAATTCCGTGAAATTCATGACACGATTAAAGGCGTTCAACCATACAGCGGTCTTAAAGTTGCAATTTTGAATTCATGGGGCAAGTTGAGAACTTGGCAAACACATATGGTTGCGCACGCTCTATGGTATAAACAAATTTATTCTTATTTAGGTGTTTTGGAATCCTTAAGCGGGGCTGCCGTGGAAGTTTCGTTCATTAGTTTTGATGATGTCATTAACGAGGGGATCCATGAGGATATTGACGTTATCATTAATGCCGGCGATGTAGGCACAGCTTTTTCAGGAGGGGCTAATTGGATTAATGAAAAGTTAGTCACTACAATTAGGGCCTGGTTGTATAACGGTGGAGGTTTCATAGGTATTGGCGAACCGACAGCCTATCAGCATGAAGGACATTATTTTCAATTGGCGAACGTCTTAGGTGTTGACAAAGAATTAGGTTTTAGCTTATCAACAGATAAATATTTTATTACCCCTGTCGAAAATCACTTTATTTCTGCTGACAGCACCCAATTTGATTTTGGTGAAGGAATGAAAAACATTTATGCGTTATCAGATAAAACCGAAATAATCGAATATTCGAATGGAGAAGTGCACCTTTCTAGCCATCCGTTTGGCGAAGGCAGAGCTGTCTATATAGCAGGGCTGCCATACAGCGAAGAAAATACACGTCTGCTGATGCGAGCGTTATACTATGCTGCTAATAAAGAAGGAGAATTCCAAAAGTATCATGCGAGCAACATTTATTGTGAAGTCCATGCATATCCATCTATTCAAAAAATGGCAATCGTTAACAATTCAATGATCGAACAAACAACGGCTGTCTACGACGGACAAGGAAACAGGAAAGAAGTGACGTTGGCACCTAGTGAAATCAGATGGGAGGATTTTTCAAATGAAGGCTAATATTTTATTTATTATTAAGATTGTTGTGTTTATCGTATGCCTGTCTTTAATTATTTTTTACCAAAAGACAGCTGGTAAATTCGAACTAGGCATGATGTTGATTGGGTTAGCTGGTCTCTTAGGGCTACTTTATGACTACAATCGAAAATACGTATAAATTAACTAGGGCAAGTGAATTGATCAAGGAATCGCACATGTATGTTCAACGATAACAAGTATAGAAAATTACTCAATACTTCAAATACAAACCTAGGGGTGCGGACAAATGAAAAAGGCAGTCGGCATTGATATTGGGGGAACGAAGATTGCAGCGGGAGTCATTTCGGATACCGGCAAACTGCTTGAACACGCGGAAATAAAAAGTGATCCTTCAGACCGAGAAAAAATGTTTGATAGAGTTGTAGAAGCTGTGGAACAAGTTCTCAAAAAATCATCGATTTCCATCGCTAATATCGAGGGAATTGGCGTTGGGGTACCGGGAAAAGTAGATCGCGAGAAGGGAATTGCCGTTTTTCAAAACAATTTACCTTGGGGACAGTTTCCTATTTCAGTTCGTTTGCAAGAGCAATTTGGTATTCAGCGGATTACGATTGACAATGATGTTTATATGGCGGCTTATGCCGAATGGAGAGCAGCGTATGTAAAAAGGAATGAAACCTTTGTCTATGTGACTATAAGTACGGGCATATCTTGTTCTATCATTCATAAAGGCTCATTTTTTAGGGGGGCAGGATTTGCTGGAGAACTGGGTTTGATTCCTGTCCTCACGAAGGGGGGCAATGAACGATTAGAAAAAATTGCTGCTGGGCCAGGGATTCAGAGAATAGCCGAAAGAGACTTACAGGTAGATGCTATTTCAACAAAGGATGTTTTTGCTAGTTATATAAATGAGGTACCAGAATATCAGTCCATCATCAATGAGGTAACTGATTATTTAGCTCAAGGGCTTTATAAGATTTCCTGTTTATTAGATCCGCATAAAATGGTTTTGGGTGGCAGTGTCATTGTGAAAAATCCATTTCTACTGGAGTTGATTAGAGCGAAGTTAAAAAGTTATCAGCTTCCTGAGCAACAACATCTTTTGGAGCAGATGAGCATCAGTACATTGGCACAAAATAATGGAGTTGTTGGTGCAGGATTACGAGTATTTGAAGGTAAGGAATGAGGCGGCGCCGGTCTTCATTTATGGAGAAAATGATGGCAAATAGGTAGAGGAGTGGACGAATATGTTTACATTAAGTCAAGACAAATTAGTTTCGTTAGGCGCGTCGATAACAACGGCGGAAATAAGACGGCAGCCTGATTTATGGGCTGAAACCTTTGATTTATATAAGGAGAAAAGCGAGGTAATTGATGAGTTTTTGCAAAAAGTAGTAACGAAACACAACCGGGTTCGGGTTATTTTTACAGGCGCTGGAACGTCTGCTTATGTTGGTGATACAGTCACCCCTTATCTAATAGAAAAAGTAGATGAACAACAGTGGGAAGTACTAAGTATTCCGACCACTACGTTAGTTTCAAATCCTTATCAATTTTTCAAAAAGGATTTTCCGACCTTACTTGTTTCATTTGCTAGAAGCGGAAATAGTCCGGAAAGTGTTGCTGCTGTACAATTAGCTGAGCATATAGCAACCGAATTGTATCAAATAACGATTACTTGTGCAAAAGATGGGAAATTAGCTAAAAGGGCCGTGAATAATGAAAAAAATTTATTACTATTGATGCCTGAAAAATCAAATGATCAAGGTTTTGCAATGACAGGAAGTTATACTTGCATGGCGTTAATGGCATTACTTGTTTTTGATTCTATATTGATAGAAGAAAAATCGAAGATAGTGAAAAAAATCCATCAAATGGGTGAAAGTGTTATTCAAAGAGAAGACGTTATTCAAAAGATAGTAGATTTTGATTTTGACCGAATTATTTACTTAGGTTCTGGTAGTTTAGAAGGCTTAGCGAAAGAATCACAATTAAAAATATTAGAACTGACAGCTGGGAAAATTGTTACCGCATTTGATTCACCGCTTGGCTTCCGGCACGGTCCAAAATCATTTGTAAACGAAAAATCATTAGTTTTCGTGTTTGTTTCTAACCATCCGTATACACGTCAATATGATTTAGATATGTTAAAAGAAATGCAGCAGGACGACATTGCCAGTTATATTTGTGCCATCGAGGTTGATGGAGAAACTAATTATGCTGGGAACAGATTTGTATTCGGCAGCGAGGCCCAGTCTGTACCAGATGCCTACTTAGCGTTACCTTTTGTCATGATTGGGCAAACAGTCTCACTGTTAGCTTCCGTGAAAGTAGGCAATACACCGGATACACCTTCACCGACAGGAACAGTGAACCGTGTCGTTAAAGGTGTTACCATCTACGAATATGAGTAACTAGGATAGGAGAAACATATATGTCTATTTTTATCTTTGCAGATAAGTTTTTTCTTGAGGAGATGGTTACGGGGCCTGGATTTTTAGAAATAAAAGACAGAAAATTCGGTGTTTTTTCAGAAACTAGGCCAGAGGACACGGCAGAAATTATTGAGTATAGAGGACATTGGATCGCTCCAGGCCTAGTAGACACACATATTCATGGATTTAGAAATCACGACATCATGGACAATAGTTTTGGGGGACTGAACCAAATTTCGGTAGGACTCCTTTCTTGCGGCGTTACATCCTTTTTACCGACAACTTTAACATCCTCAATAGAATCATTAAATAACGTCGTTGAAATGATTGGTGCCAATTATAAGAAAGTACAAGGTGCAAAAATTAAAGGGATCTTTTTAGAAGGACCATTTTTTACTGAAAAGCATAAAGGAGCACAGAACACGAAATATTTTTGTGACCCATCAGTTGAAATGTTGAAAGTTTGGCAGGAATTATCAAATAATTTTATCAAAAAAATTGCGATTGCACCTGAAAGGAAAGGGGCAGCGGAATGTATTGAATATGCTGTAGGAGAAGGGATTGCAGTGGCGTTGGCACACAGTGACGCAACGTATGAAGAAGCAAAGCAAGCGATTGAAAAAGGAGCTTCCATTTTTATTCATACTTTCAATGGAATGAGTCCATTGCATCATCGTGAGCCAGGGATGGTCGGAGCGGCCATGAACTTAAAAGATGTTTTTGCCGAAATCATATGTGATGGACATCATGTACATCCCGTTGCATCAAATATTTTAATGAATATTCGCGGTAGAGAAAAGGTTGTTATGGTTTCTGATTGTATGATGGCTGGAGGTATGCCTGAAGGAATGTATCAGTTGGGAGAATTTCCTGTGAAAGTAAAAGATGGGATGGCTCGTTTGGAAAACGGAAGTTTAGCAGGGAGCATGTTGCAATTAAAAGATGCTGTCAAAAATGTCGTCGAATGGGGAATTGCCGCGCCCGAGGAAGCGATTTACATGGCAAGCACGGCACCAGCTAAAAGTATGCAGCTTGATGGCGAATGCGGGAAGATAGCTGAGGGATATGATGCTGACTTTATTGTGATGACACCAGAGATGGATGTAACTGCTACCTATCTTGACGGTGTATGCCGTTTTCAAGCTTAAACAAATTTCTGAAAGAGGGATTACCAATGATACTATCTGTCACCATGAATCCATCGGTCGATATTTCCTATCCGATTCATGAATTAAGGTTAGATGTTGTTAACCGTGTGGAAGCCGTTCATAAAACTGCTGGTGGAAAAGGCTTGAATGTTGCGCGAGTGATCGCTCAAATGGAAGAAGGTGTTCTAGCGACAGGTGTGCTTGGTGGTACGATTGGGCAATATATTATTCAAGAATTAAATAAAGTCAATATTCCAAATGATTTTTTGGAAATCAAAAAAGAATCAAGAAATTGTATCGCCATTCTTCATGAAGGGATGCAAACAGAGATTTTAGAATCAGGGCCAACATTATCCAAAGAAGAAGGGGTTAGTTTTTTAGAAAAGTTTGAGTTGCTACTTACAACAGCTTCACTTGTGACAATTTCGGGCAGTTTACCGAAAGGATTACCGACTAACTATTATTATCAAATGTTAGAAATCTGTCATGAAAATGGAATTCCAGTAATTATGGATTCGTCAGGGGAATCTTTGAAACAAGCGATGCTTCATAAAGAAAAACCATTCGCCATCAAACCGAATACAGCGGAATTATCACAGCTGTTGGGCATTAACATGGAAGCGGGAATCATAGAACTAAAGCAAGTATTAAACAATGAATTATTTACTGGAATTGAGTGGATTATCGTGTCGATGGGTAGTGAAGGTGCATTTGTTAAGCATAACAGGGACTATTACCGAGTTACGATCCCGAAAATTGAAGTGGTTAATCCTGTAGGGGCTGGTGATGCAACAGTTGCAGGATTAGCTGTGGCACTACATCAGAACCAAACGGTCGAGATTGTTCTTAAAATGGCGATGACTACTGGAATGTTAAATACGATGGAAGCTGGAACGGGCTATATTAATGTGAATAAGTTTAAACATTACTTTGATCTCGTTAAAGTTGAAAAATTAGATTGATAGAGGAGAATGTAGATGTTAGAACTAACCAAAAATAAATTGGAAGCTCTAAAACGTTTATCTGCTGAAAATGGAATAATTGGTGCATTGGCTATTGACCAACGTGGATCATTGAAAAAAATGATTGCGTCTGACGGTGCGAGTCAAGTTGGAGATGAGGGCATTACCCGTTTTAAAGAAGTAGTTTCTGAGGAATTAACACCATTTACAACAGCGATTCTTTTGGACCCCGAATACGGTCTGCCCGCGGCTAAGGTCCGCGATAAGGAATCAGGCTTAATCGTAGCGTATGAAAAAACTGGATACGATGCGTCAGAAGTAGGACGGTTACCAGATTTATTATCGGAGTGGTCGGTGAAACGATTAAAGGCAGCAGGTGCCGATGCTATTAAATTCTTACTCTACTATGATTTCGATGAAGATGAAAAAATTAATAACTATAAACATGTCTATATGGAACGTATCGGATCTGAGTGTGCTGCTGAAGATATTCCATTTTTCTTGGAGATTGTTACTTATGATGCTGACAGCAATGATGTAAAAAGTAAAGCATACGCAAAAATAAAACCGTATAAAGTGATTGAGGCAATGAAGGAGTTCTCGAAACCACAATATAAAGTAGATGTATTAAAAGTAGAAGTTCCAGTAGATATGAACTATGTGGAAGGATATACAGAAGGTGAATTTGTTTACAGTAAAGAAAAAGCAGCTTCCTATTTTAAAGAACAAAGTGAAGCAACGAAGCTACCATTTATTTTTCTGAGTGCAGGAGTAAGCGCAAAATTATTTCAAGAAACATTAAAATTTGCTAAGGACTCCGAATCTACCTTTAACGGAGTGTTATGTGGTCGGGCAACTTGGAAAGACGGTGTCATGCCGTTTGCTATAGGCGGTGAACAAGCAGGTCGTCATTGGTTAAAAGATATTGGTAAAAAGAATATTGAAGAATTGAATCTCGTGTTGAAAGAGACGGCTAATTCATGGTTTGCTAAAGTGAAAGTAACAGCTGAGCTTCAAAGTTAGTAAAATATCTTTTCTTCCATGTTTAAATGGAATGAAGAAAAATGAGTAGACATTCGTCTGCTCATTTTTTAGTTGCGTCCAGTATGGCTACAAATGCTAGGATGAAAGCACAGAACAGTTAAGGGAGTTATGATCATGACTAAAAAGGGGAGCAACCATTACATATAAATAAATTGAATATTATTAATTATTTTATAAAAATTAATAAAAACACCCTCGAAAAGGTGATAACACCCTTATTTTGTAAGCGTTTTAAAAAGACAATATAACTAAAAAAAGAAACAATATCTTTATTGAGAGGACACTTGAAAAAAACTATTCTAAACATAAGTGAAAGCGGTACCTTTCAGGTTTTGGTATATTTTTAAAAATGAATGTGCAGGTATTGTTTTTAACTAAAATTTAAATTTCAAAGGGGGAGAAGAATTGGAGAGTAAGCATTTCAAGAGAGCTTTTAATACCCTTCTTGCACTTGTGCTAATTGTGCCGACATTTTTAGTGAGTATGATTGTGCCATTACATGTAGGAGCAAATGTGTCTAATCCATGGGTCATAATTTCATCTGGAGGAAACGAAATTAATGCATTAATAGAACAAAATGGGAAGGCCTATGCAAGGCTTGGAGCAGGTGCTGGAAATGATAACGGGGCTAAAGCTGCAATTTTTCAAGAACAAAATAAAGTCGCTAAAGAAGCGGGAACGATGGCGTATACCTTTACTCCAGAAACCAAGGGCGAGGATACTAGATTTGGTTTCTATCCTCATTATATTGACAATAATAACTTCGTTTTTGTAGGCTATGACTCACTTGGATGGTTCTATGAATACAAATATCAAGGAAAAGGTGATTGGTTAAGAACAAGACCGAATGTTCCACTTCCAGAGGCTGGGACCGCGTATTCTATAAAAATCGATTATAACGCAACCACTATGAACATTACATTAGATGGAAAAGATTTATTTGGACTGGTTACTTTACCTAATGATGTAAATAACCTCCTTACAGGTAAGGAAGCAGTTAAACTCGGTGCTTTTGGAGATGAAAAAAGTCAAGTTCTCATCGAATTAGGAGCTGCACCTGGTGATGGAGGCACGGATCCGGGAGATGAAAAACTTGTCGACATTACGGATAATAAATTAGAAGAAGGCGACTTTAAAATTATCTCAGGCGACGGAAAAGTTACTTATAATGCAGATGGTTCAGCAACTTTCGGTGTTACATCTACCCAAAAAAATCGAATTGTCTATAGCCAAATGAAAGGGATTAAAAATGGTGTTTTTGAAGCGGATGTTACTACTAATACTGATAAGATGAATCGCTTTGGATTCATTTATCGTGTTCAAAATGCATCTGCATACACATATGTAGGAACAGGTGATACGAACGATCAATATTTTGGTGAAACATTTGGACCTATAAATAATTGGACGGCGATGACTTCAAACGTGCCGTTAAAAGCAAAACAAACATACCATTTACGTTTAGTATTCATGGACGATGTTGCGACGTTATACATTGATGATAAAAAGGTCGACTCTTGGACTTTAACTGGTGGTGTAGATCAAGCGGGTGGACTTGGGTTTGAAAAAAGCCGAGGAGCTGCCGATATTACGATTTCTAATATCAAAATCAAGGAATATAGTGCGCCAAAGCCTCCAGATACTCCACCAGTAGAAGATGTATTAAAGTCAAAATATATGGATGTTACTATTGACCAAGTATTCCCGCGAATTGTGAAATACAAAGTTGGCGATAAAGTAATGAATGGACAAGAATCACCTGTGTACGGATTGAAAGTAAATGGTTCCTTATACTATCCTAAAGTAAGCTTTGAAAAGTTAAGCGATAGTGAAGCGCTATATACATTAAAAGTTGTGGATGAAATGAAAAACCTTGATGCTACATTTAAGGTATCTTTGAAAGTGAATGATAATAAAGTTATTTATAGTTTTGATGAGATTAAAAATAATGGTAGTGCAAAAATTGAAACAGTTGAGTTTGTTGATATGAACGTTATCTCAGTAAATTCGGAACAAAAAGGTGCAAAGGCTAAATTAACGAATATTAGTACTGATGTTAGGAAATCAGGAGATGTGGATGTAAGTGTAGATTCTTCTATGGGAGAAATAGGTACATCTACTAAAAATTATACAGCATTCTTGTCAACTGACGAATTGAGTGCGGGTGTATGGTCTAGTTCAGAAGTGGATGGCTATAAAAACTTAGTTGCAAATCGATATGTAAATAAAAATGGTGCTAAGGCAATGGGGATAGGTTCTAGTGCACTCTATTACCAAAGAGATTTTATGTCAGAACCACAAAAAAATAAACCAACTATTAAAATAGCTATCGCTAAAGATTTGAATACTGATAATAAGACAGATTGGCAAGATGCGGCAATTGCATACCGTGATATTATGCAAGACATTAAAGGATACCAAGATGTAAACAATAATGTCGGAATGCGTATTGCAATGAATTTCGGATCACAAGCACAACAACCATTCTTAAAAACTGCAGATAATGTGAAAAAAGTCGCTCTTGCTACAGATGAATTGGGGCAAGCTGTCATATTAAAAGGATATGCAAACGAAGGGCATGATAGTGGTCATCCAGATTATGGTGATGTGGGTGAACGTATGGGCGGCGTGAAAGATATAAATACGCTTATTAAAGAGGGGCGTAAGTATAATACCCAATTTGGTGTCCATATAAATGCGCAAGAAACTTATCCTGAAGCGAAAGCTTTCAACAATGATTTTATTGATCGTCCGAGTTCTTTAGGATGGGGATGGTTAGATCAATCTTATACAATTAATAAATTAAAAGATTTGTATTCTGGATCGCGTGCAAAAAGACTGGATGAATTGAAAACTGCAGTTCCTGATCTTGACTTTATTTATTTGGATGTATGGTATCAAAATCAATGGGAATCAAATAGAATAGCAGATCAATTTAAAGATAGGGGCTGGAGATTAACAACGGAATTTGGTGGTTCTATGGCCAATAATTCAACGTGGCAACACTGGGCTACCGATAAAAACTACGGTGGACCGGAAAGTAAAGGTATCAACTCAGAAGTACTACGCTTTATTAGCAATCACCAAAGAGATTCTTGGGTGTTGAATTGGCCTGAAGTAGGAGGAACTGCGGATCATCCGTTACTTGGTGGATTTGAATTAGCTGGTTTCGAAGGATGGCAATCTGATAAGAATTTTGATAATTTTATTCGCATGACATTTGATACGAATTTACCTACTAAGTTCTTGCAAAAATATTATGTAACGAATTGGACAGATGTAGAAGGTGATAAAAGCAAGACAAACTTAGAAAAGGAAATAAAATTGAAAGACCCAAGTAATGGGGATGTTGTCGATGTAACTAGAAAAGATAATTCTAGAGAACGTATTATTAAACTGAATGGAAATGTTATACTTGATGACCACGCTTATTTAATTCCTTGGGTGAAACAAGACTTTAAAAATTCAACTTCTAATTCTGACAAACTATATCACTGGAATTTGGAAGGTGGTACAACTACTTGGGCACTTCCAGATGAATATAAAGATGCTTCTACTGTTTATGTATACAAATTGACAGATCAAGGTAGAGCAGATATGAAAGAAGTCAAGGTTGTAAATAATAAGGTAACTTTGACAGCTAGTGCGGCAACTCCTTATGTTGTTGTACCAAAAATAGATAAAGGCTTGGAAATCCTTGACTATGATTGGAGCAAGGGTGCTCATATATATGACGCGGGATTCAATACAGGAAAAGTAAGTGCATATACAACTATTCAAGGTGATAATAAAGCTGTAAGCGCCATTAGAACGAATCAAAATGGAAGCAACCGTAATGTAAGTAGTGGAGATTACTATTTGAATATTGATAGTCCGTCTAAAGATACAACTGTTTCACGTGTTCTTACTGGTTTGGAAGCAGGTAAAGATTATGTAGCAGAGGTATATGTTGAAAACAATAGTGATGTAAAGGCTGGAATTACAGTAACAGGTGGGAAAGAAGATGTTAGCAACTACACACTTCGTAGCCTGCAAAAGAACTATGTAAAGGCAGATTCACATGCTTCAAATGATGGATACAATAGCAAAATGCAAATCATGCAAGTAAGCTTTACAGCTGTAACTAATAGGGCTAAATTAACTCTAAGCCGTGATGCTGGAAAAGGAAACACAAAATTTGATGATATTCGGATCGTTCAAAAGTCCTTAAAAAATAATGTCTCACCGACAGAGTTTAAACAAGATTTCGAATCGGTAGTACAAGGTATTTACCCATTTGTTATTGGTAATACAGAAGGTGTAGAAGACAACAGAATTCATCTGTCTGAACTGCATGCTCCATATACGCAAAAAGGGTGGGCAGGTAAAAAATTAGTCGATGATGTATTAGGTGGGAATTGGTCCGTTAAAGTGAACACTGGAAATAAAGGTTTGCTGTACCGTACTATTCCTCAAAATTATCGTTTCGAACCTGGCGTAACTTATAAAGTATCATTTGACTATCAAACGACAGCAAATGCATTCCGCTTTATTTCAGGGGATCAAGAAATTGATGTTAGAGACATTGCGAGTGCAAAGGGATTGAGTGTGAATAACACTCTTACTGCATCTACTGAAACAAAAACAGCAGAGTTTACGGTGATAGGTTCTGAGAACGGTCAAACTTATGTTGGAATTTTCAGTGATGGAACGAATTTAAACGGAGATACCGGAGCGGGTACGTTTATTTTAGATAATCTGCGTATTGAAAGGCTAGCTTCAGGGGGAGCGTCACAGAGATAAAGACTCTGAATTTAAGAAAAAGGTAGTTTATAGCTAGTGTAATATCGTAAATTAGAGGCCTATCTCGAAGGAGATAGGCCTCATTGTATTCATTAAATCGTCGGAAACTGCTTTTGGAAAATGTTCTTTTGTATGTTTTCAGTGAGATGTTAAAAGTGAAAAGCAAGATGTCTAAAAAATACGACAAGATGTTGATTGTAGAAGTGTTTTTACGTACGTATAATGTAACAAAATAGCTTGCTAAACGAGAGATTCAAGTATGCTAATAGCTTCTTTGGAGAAAGAAAAACGTATATTAGTATGGTGGTTATCCCATACGTCTGTTCATAAAATGATAAAAGGCAAATAGAACTGGTATCGCAACAACATAAACAGCTATAAGGTTAGAGGAGGTATATATTGATGATATATCAAGCTATCCAGCAGTTAATTAATCGAGCTATTGAAATTCAATTAATTGAACAAGAAGATGAAATATATACAAGGAATAAAATTCTTTCTTTACTTCGTTTAGATGACTTTGTAGTGGAAGCGTCAGCGCACACGCCCGCAAAGAAAGCAATTTCGGAGTTATTGGAGGAGTTAATTGAATACGCTTGTATGCATAAAGTCATTGAGGCAGTAATGGACGAGAAGGAGATTTTAGCAAGTGCAATTATGGATGTTTTTATGTCCAAACCAACTGCTATCAATGCTCTATTTTATGAAAAATTTGAACAGAATCCGAGGGCTGCGACAAATTACTTCTATGAATTAAGTAAAAACAGCAACTATATTCAAATGAAGCAAATTGCCAAAAATATAAATTATAAAGTACAGACGGAATATGGACCCATTGATATTACAATTAATTTATCAAAACCGGAAAAAGACCCGAAACAAATTGCTAGAGAGAGGGTATTGGAAAGTACAAATTATCCAAAATGTTTACTCTGTATTGAGAATGAAGGATATAGAGGCAGAATTGGACATCCAGCACGCTCGAATCATCGTATGATCCGGATGAATCTTACAGGTGAAAGCTGGTTTCTACAGTATTCTCCGTATATATATTTCAATGAACACTGCATTGTATTGTCCTCAGAACACCGTGATATGAAAATTGACCGTCAAACATTTTTACGTTTGTTACAATTTGTAGAAAAATTCCCGCATTATTTCCTTGGCTCCAATGCAGATTTGCCAATTGTAGGAGGGTCTATTCTAACACATGACCATTATCAAGGTGGAAACGATGAATTTGCTATGGCAAATGCATCAAACGACCTAATGTTTAAACTAACTAACTTTCCAGAAATGCAATGTTCTATTATTAAATGGCCTATGTCAGTTATTCGCTTAAGAAGTAAAGACATAGAACAAATAGTAAATGCAGGGGAGTACATATTAGATAGGTGGAAGAGATATAGTGATCCGTTCGTTAATATATTTGCATTTACGAATGATGTTCCACATAATACGATAACTCCGATTGCCCGTTACCGGAATAGTATGTACGAATTGGATCTTGTTTTACGGAACAATCGTACAAGTGACGAACATCCATTAGGTATTTTTCACCCTCATGCGGAAATACAACATATTAAAAAAGAAAATATTGGTCTAATAGAAGTAATGGGATTAGCTGTACTACCTGCGCGTTTAAAAACAGAGCTTCAGGAAGTGGAAAAATTCTTACTTAACAGTCCAAGTGATATTCCAACGCTTCATATACGATGGGCAGAACAATTAAAAATCAAATATAACAATCGGATACATGAACAAAATGTACAGGAGATAGTAAGAGCAGAATTAGGACAGAAATTTATACAGGCGCTTGAAGATGCTGGTGTTTTTAAACGAGATGACGAAGGAATATCGGCGTTTAAACGATTTATTCAGACCTTACATTAGGAATGGACTTAGTAGTTATAACGATTACAAAATGACCTAATTATATGATAAAGGAGGTAATAATATGGGGAAGTGTGCGCATAAGCAACTACAGGAATTGAAACAGATAGGTGGGCCTATATTAATGATGTGTATTAAATGTAATCAAATAATTAAAGTGTCCAAAGGAGATCCAGAACAAAAATAAAGTAAGAAAGAATGAAACGCATATCTTCTAAGTGTGTGATGAACAAGTTCCCGATTGATTCAAGTTGCTAAAAGAATAGCAAAAATAAAAAACATCTCATAAGAATATGAGATGTTTTTTAGTATGGTTCTGTTGCATGTAATACGACGTCTAATAAACCGGGGAATCTAGCATTTAAGTCATCTTCACGAATTGAAATGAAACGTTGTGTTCCTTCAAGGCGTGTATACATAACACCGGATTCACGTAAAACCTTGAAATGGTGAGATAACGTTGATTTCGCAATGGGAATGTTTAAAGCACCACAAGATTGTTCATGTTTCTCTAGTAGCATCGTTACAATTTGTAAACGAATTTGATCGCTAAGTGCGTATAAAACAGAAGAGAATTGAATTTCTTCTCGGTTTGGATGATAGAGAGTACGCATTTTTTCACCTGCTTGCATAAGTTAATATAGTTTGCACTATAACATATAAAGTGGTATATTTCTATTGTTCGAATATATTCGAACAATAGAAATATAGGGGGAGAAAAAATGAAATATACAAAATTACAGAAGGCAGGACTAAATATTTCAAAGTTGGGGTTAGGAACAAACGCTGTAGGGGGACATAATTTATATGCTGATGTGAATGAGGAAGAAGGAAAACGATTAATAGAAGAAGCTATCCAGCAAGGGATTACATTTTTTGATACAGCAGATTCATACGGTTTCGGTAGATCAGAGGAATTAGTAGGAGATGTATTGAAAGGAAAACGCGACGAAGTAGTACTTGCTACAAAAGGTGGAATACAGCCGTTATTAAATGGGGAGGTTTATATAAATAATGAACGAAGCTATTTAAGAAATGCTGTGGAAAATAGCTTAAGAAGATTACAAATTGATTATATTGATTTATATTATTTACATTTTACAAATCCAGAAACAAGTTACATAGATTCAATTGGAGAGCTTACTCGTCTAAAAGAAGAAGGAAAAATTCGTTCAATTGGAATATCTAACATAAACGTAGAGCAATTAAAAGAAGCGAATCAGCACGGACATATAGATGTTGTACAATCACCGTATAATATGTTGGATCGTGCTGCTGGGAAAGAACTTTTGCCGTATTGTATAGAAGCAGGTATTTCATTTATTCCATACGGGCCTCTTGCATTTGGGATATTAGGCGGAAAATATACAGAAGATTTTAAATTGAACGAAGGAGATTGGCGTCAAAGTGTAAATCTATTTGAAGAAAATACATATAAGAGCAACTTTAAAAAAGTTGAGAAGTTAAAAGGCTTAGCTAAAGAAATGAATCTTGAAGTATCACATTTAGCTTTAGCGTGGCTATTAAACCAAAGAGGAATTGATACTGTTATTCCTGGTGGGAAACGAGCGGAGCAAATAAGAGAAAGTGTAAGAGCGGTGGAAGTTTCATTGAATGAAAAGGCTATGAAAGAAATTGAATTTATTTTAGAAGATTAGTTGAGAAGAGGGGTACTTCCCTCTTTTTATATAAAAGGAGAAGGTTTAAATGAAAAGAGTACTAGCTGTATTCTTTACGATAATGTTTATGATAGGTACAGATACATTCTTAATTTCACCACTTTTACCGACATTACAACAGGTGTATCATGTTTCAACTGAGCTATCAGGGTGGATGGTGAGTTCATATGCTTTAGGATACGCTGGATTTGCGCTTATTGCTGGTCCTATATCAGATGGTTTAAACAGAAAAAAAGTAATGGTAATAGGAATGAGTTGTTTTGCGTTAAGTACGTTTTTATGTGGAGTGGCACCGAGTTTTCGATGGATGCTAGCATTTAGATTTTTAGCAGGTGTAAGTGCAGCCTTTGTATCTCCACAAGTGTGGGCATCTATTCCGCTCCTTATAGAGAAGGAGCAAATTGTAAAGGCAATTGGAATTGCAACAGCAGGGTTAGCAATCTCTCAAATTTTAGGGCTGCCAGTTGGGGCGTATTTGGCAATGATACACTATACAACACCATTCTTCATTATTGGTCTATTATCAGTACTACTTGTCATTCTTATATATGTAGTATTACCAGAAATACAACCGGTTCATATAGGTGGAAGTAAAACAAACATCTTAAAGCGTTATAAACAATTACTTACTGATTCAAAGGTTTCACTTTCTTATTTTGCATATTTTGTTTTTCAAACAGGTAATTTTGCAGCATTTTCATTCTTTGGCGTATGGCTTTCCATTCAATTTGGCTTACAAGTTCATGAAATAGGAACAGCTATGCTCGTATTAGGATTAGGAAATTTAACAGGGAATATTTTTGGCCCTAGAATCGTAAATAAAATTGGTTATAACCTTTCCTTTTATGGTGGAATTGTATTTACAGCAGTGCTATATGTATTACTTCCTCATGTAAAGAACATTGTATTGGTGGAGTTATTGTTCTTTGTTTTGTTTTTTGTGACAGGAATTTTGTTTGTATTAATGATGAGGCACTTACAAAACATGTCTAGTGTAGCAAGAGGAACAGGAGCCGCGCTTGCAAATGCTTCTATGTATATTGGTCAAATGATTGGAGCGGCAATAGCAGGAACGTTATTTGCAGCATCTCACAATTTTATACTTATAGGTAGTTTTACTGCGTTACTATATGTAGTAGCTTTGTTTCTGTTTAGAAGAAGTGAAAAGCTTAATGAAGATTGTGAGACAGGAATTGCATCATGAAGATTGTATAAATAAAAAAAGGGATTTATCTATTGTTTGAGGTGACATCGAATAAAACGAGTGCAAGAAGTGCGGTTAGTCTATCAATGAAAATAGCACTTAGAAACCACATATGAAATCAATATTAGTAGAGTAATAATACATGAAGGGATCTTTGAGTGCAAAGCTTAAAGAAAATAGACAAATAGTATAAAGGTATTGTAACAAAGTTATGAGGAATCCAAAAAATAAAAAATCCCTATAAAAATAGGGATTCATATATCGGCATATAGTTCCTTGGAAAAGGATATACTTAGTTTAGCATATAGGACTACTTATATTTGTGAAATAGATGTGAAATAGATGTGAAAAAATACCGTAATAAAAAGCACTGTTTTAGCTAATGTAACTAAAACAGTGCTTTTCTCTTTGATTGAACTGTTGCCGCATTTTCATCATGTATGCCTGCATCTTTAATAATTCGTTGTTTTGCTTTATTTAATAGATGGTCTACTGCTTCACCAAAATAATTAGCTTCGCTTTTTGTGCGGGCTTCTCGTAAACATTTATAGTTTTCTAGCAGTTCCTCTTTTTCAGTGTTTGTTAAGAAATCTTCTATTTTCTTTTTTGTCATACGAAACACCCTTTCTTCTGACAAACGACGCAATAGAAAATATTTATTGTTTATTATAGCAATAATTTTTAAAGAAAGTATAGACTAACGTCGTAATAATTTGTCAATTTCTTGAATCTTCTCATCAGCTTTCCCAATTTGTGTATTTTTAGCCTGCTCACCACCAAGCGCTTGGTGCAGTAAGAAAGTTTGACCGGAAATAGCAGTCACAATGGATACTTTAATAATTTCCTTTATTAAGGTAACATCGAATAAAACGAGTCCAAGAAGTGCAGCTAGACTGCCAGTGAAAATATCAGTCAAAAACCCAAAGTGAAAAAAAGTTTTCAAACGGCGTGGAAGCAATAACTTACCTTGGTTATTGATTAGATGGGAAACGAAACCGGTAATGCCACCAACGAGAACAGCAGTTAGCCATTGATACATTTCCATCGAATCCACTCCTTTTAGTGAATAAGATTCGATTATTTTATATTGATTCCTTTTAATATTTCATAGAAGCATATTGAGAAAGTTTGTTTGGTTTTTTTCTATATTCAATTTAATTATAACAGAAAAATCTGATATATCTCAGTCTATTATATTAAGAGGTTATTCCTTAATATGAATGTAGAAAGGGGTGCGTGAGATGAATATAGATTATCGAATAAGAAGTGTAGATGGTTATACAAAAAATATAGGGGGATTAGTAAGTATGCTGGAGCATACGAGGGCTGTAACATTACAGGAAATACAAGATCTATCAGTTGAGCAATTAGATTTAATTATACCGAGTGGAGGGAATTCCATTGGAGCGTTACTAAAGCATATAGCAGCTATAGAAAAAGCCCATCAACTTATTTCATTTCAAGAGCGTGACTTTACAAAAGAAGAATTAAAAATATGGGAAGACGCACTGTATTTAGGGGAATCGGGGAGAACGATTCGCGGACATGAAATACAGTATTATGTACAACTTTTGCAAAAAGTTCGAGAAGAATCTCTGAAGTATTTGAGTGAACAAGATGATGAATGGCTTATGTCAGAAAGAAAGTGGCCTAACGGTGTAGTTTATAACCGGCACTATCTGTGGTTTCATGTGATAGAAGATGAGATTAATCACCGTGGACAAATTAGAATGATGAAAAATGAATTATTTGAAAATTACGTTAAATAAGGTAGCTTTTTAAATAAATATTCCATATAATGAGAGTAATTAAAATGAGAACGGGGTGATGTATTATGGTGAAAATAACTTATATGAATAATAAAACAAATACAAAGGTGGATGGAAAGGGCGAGACTATATAAGGGAGCGCACGATCCTTCCGCTTAGCTTAAACTAGGGAGGATATCAATTTGAATCAAAATATTTTAGAATCGTTCGGATGGGATTCTTTTTTTGAGGAACAAGCTGTAGAGAACTTTGAAGTAGGGCGTATTTTACTTGAGCATAAACATATATATCGAATTATTTGTAATGATGGTGAATATATGGCAGAGCTGTCTGGAAAGTTTCGGCATGAAGCAGTAACGAAGGGAGATTATCCAGCGGTTGGTGATTGGGTGTATATAAAGAAAATAGAGTATGAAAAGAAAGCAATTATTCATCGTATTTTTCCGCGAAGAAGCTCTTTTTCTAGACAAGAGGCTGGTAATCGAACGGAAGAACAAGTAATAGCAGCAAATGTAGATTATCTATTTTTAGTAAATGCACTTAACCATGATTTTAACGTAAGAAGAATAGAACGTTATTTACTATTAGCGTATGAAAGCGGTGCAATGCCTGTTATTGTTTTAACAAAGAGTAGCTTATGTGAAGACGTGGAACAGAAAATTGTTGAAACGGAATCTGTGGCAATTGGTGTTCCAATCTTCGTTGTTGATAGTCTAGAGCATGCTGGTATTGAATCGTTGCAGCAATTTGTTTCTTCAGGAAAAACAATTGCTTTAGTCGGATCATCGGGGGTTGGAAAATCCACTTTGTTAAATGCACTCATAGGACTTGAAGTAGCAAAAACGGGAGATATTCGTGAGGAAGATAGTAAAGGGAGGCATACGACAACTCATCGTGAATTGTTCCGATTACCGAGTGGTAGTTTAGTTATTGATACTCCAGGTATGAGGGAGTTGCAGCTTTGGGAAGGAAGCGATGCAATTCAAACAACATTTTCTGATATTGAAGAATTAGCAAAAGCGTGCCGTTTTAGGGACTGTAAGCATGAAAATGAGCCAGGGTGCGCAGTGCATCATGCAATAAATAACGGAATTATTACGATAAATCGTTTGCAAAGTTATAAAAAATTACAAAGAGAACTGGCATATTTTATGAGAAAACAAGATGCTATTCTTGCAAGAGCAGAGCGCGATAAGTGGAAAAAGATTTCTAAACAGCATAAAAAAATGTAAAAAACCAAAGGGTGGTTCCCTTTGGTTTTTTGCTTTTGTAAATTTTATAATAATATTATTCATATATATGGACAAAGAGAAGTTAATTGTTTAAACTTTACAAAGTATTCATCATAATAGGTTATGAAAATAATAATTCGGGAATGGGAAATATTTGTAATTAACTAGATTTAACTTTTGAAATTGAAAAGCAGGAGGTTTGTAATGGGTAGAATATTAAATTGGTTTCGTGATATGAAAGTAGCAAAAAAACTACTAATTTCATTTTTTGTCATTTTAATTGCGGCTGTCTCTATTATCGGAGGCATGTCTTATCAAACGGCTAAAAAGAATTTTGAATCACAAATTACGAGCAGTGCTCACGACAATATAAAAATATTAGATAATTTAATCAATCAAATGATTGAGGCAAAATTTAATGATGTAAATAATTTTGCACGGGTGATTCAAGGTAATATGTATCAAGGGGATAATCAAGATGAATTAAGAAAAATGTTATCTCAATATATCAACTTAAATAAAGATGTTGAACAAGTGTATGTTGCTGGCAATGATAAAAAATTTGTACAAGAACCAAATATACAAATGGCAGCAGACTATGATCCAACAGAACGTTCTTGGTATAAAGATGCTGTGGCAAAACAAGGTGGTATTGTCATTACTGAGCCGTATAAGGCGAAAGGAAATGGACATATTGTCGTAACGATTGCAAAACAAGCAGAAGATAAAAACGGTGTTGTAGCAATAGATTTAAGTTTAGATAATTTATTAAAAACAACAAAGTTAATCAATATTGGTAAAAAAGGATATGCTTTCATTTTAGATGGGAAACAAAAAATAATTGCACATCCTCAAGAAAAATCAGGAGAAAAAGCAGCTGATTCTTGGGCGAAGAAAATTTATGAAGATAATCATGGTGCTTTTTCATATACGTATGATGGTAGCGAAAAGCAAATGGTATTTGCTACAAATGTAAAAACGGGTTGGAAAATTGGCGGGACGATGTACTCAAATGAAGTAATTGAAGCTGCGCAGCCTGTATTTTACAATATGTTAATTGTTATGTTCATTTCATTAGTTATAGGCGGGGCTCTTATTTATTTTGTGACACTTTCTATTACGAAGCCATTAAAAAGATTAGTTGCCACTTCTAAAGAAATAAGTGAGGGAGATTTAACGCAAACAATTGATATTCATTCTAATGATGAAATTGGCCAACTTGCAAAAGGATTTAATGAGATGACTGATGCATTGCGGACGTTAATTGGAAGAATTAATACTTCGGCTGGACATGTTGCAGCAGCATCAGAAGAGCTAACGGCAAGTGTAAGACAAGCGAGTGAAGCGACAGAGCAAATTACAATGGCAATGGATGAAATATCGAGCGGGGCAACAACGCAAACGACAAGTGTAGAAAATGGTGCCATGTTACTATTTGATGTAACAGAAGGAATTCAGCATGTAGCAAATAGTTCATCATCTATTAATTCAGCTTCTGCTCATACTCGTGAAAAGGCAGAAGATGGCGGGAAACTGGTAGGAAAAACAGTAACTCAAATGCAGTCTATTGCAGAATCTGTTTCACAATCAGATGAAGTTATACAGTTATTAAATAATAAATCAAAACAAATTGGTGACATACTAGAAGTAATTCAAAATATTGCAGATCAAACAAATCTTTTAGCTTTGAACGCAGCGATTGAAGCTGCAAGAGCGGGAGAGCACGGAAGAGGATTTGCAATCGTTGCAGATGAAGTACGTAAATTGGCAGAGAAGTCTAGCGTATCTTCTAGTGAAATTAGTAAATTAATATGTGAAATACAAGATGATATGAGTAAGACGGTAAAATCTATGGGACATGTAAATGAAGAGGTTCAATCTGGACTTGTTATTGCGAATGAAACGAAGCAAAACTTTACTGAGATTTTACAATCTACAAATGAAATTGCAGATCAAATTAAAACGATGGTTGAAACGGCTAATGGGATGTCAAAAGGTGCAAATGAAGTGTCTATTTCAGTAGGTCAAATTGCAATGACAGCACAGAATAATGCGACGAGTACTCAAAACGTTGCAGCATCAGCAGAAGAACAACTAGCCTCCATTGAAGAGATTAGTTCCGCGGCGGGTACGTTATCTCAAATGGCTGAAGAGTTACAAGGGTTAATTGAAAGATTTAAAGTGTAACAGAGGACAGACTATCACCAAAGTAGCAGTATGCTATTTGGGAGTAGTCTGTTTTTATTATGTAAATGCATATTTTGTATAATGTTTGTCGAAAAATAGAGGTATTTGTTAACTTTGTGTATAATTATAATCATGTAGAATATAAATAAAGGAGATTACTATGGGAGTTTATTGGGGGACCAAAAGACATTCTTGGCTTAGTTATGTCTCATTTTGGTTAAGTATTTCATTTTTTATTGTTTTTCTAATTGAAGTGTTTATTTTAAAAACACTTTCTAATAGTTCGGTGCAAATTGTTAAATATTTTTATTTTATACTTGTACCAGTAAACATCTTTCTTAGTTTAAAGTTACTCTTTAAGAAGGATGAAAAGAAAGCATTACCTATTTTTAGTTTCATTGTATCATTATTATTTACAATTTTAATACTAGTATTAGCGTTAGCGGCTACTGGGAAATTCTTTTAAGGAGAGTGATATAAGTCACTCTCCTTTTTTGTTGTGAGCAAATAAAAAGGGGAGGATGGAGAAAAAAATCATTTATTTATGGTTGATAATATATAAAAGCTTTTGAAGTGTAATTAAGTATTGAAATAAGAGACAGTTCATATAGTAATGGAGACAGAATTAGGTGTTTTATATGTATATGTGAAGCAAATGAATACGGTAAAAACGGCGATATATGGTACAATACATATGGATAGTGATAGAGATAAAGGGTATATAAAATACTCATCGTTTTTTAGTAAGAGAGGGGTTATCTTATGCTATATGAGGATTTGATGACATTATTTCAAGCAGCTCCGAAAGAAGAAGGTAGAGGTGGCTGGAAATATATAATCCAGGAACGAAATGATAAATTTGAAATTGTTGATGAAATGTTGAAAAATCAAATGAGTGTTGAATTGTATTTTAATGAATATGATGAGGTGAAAATCACTTTATATAAAGATGGAATGCCTATTTCTACTATGCAAAGAATTGCGATTTCAAAAGTTGAATTAGACGAAGAGGAAGAAGGAATTCAATTCGTTTTAGAACGTATGCCTAGTCGGATGATTCGCTTGCAATTAAAGCCATATTTAGCACTGGAAATGGGGCCGTACTGGGAAGTATGTAATGATTGTGAATAAACATAAAAGAAGCATCCAATAACATGGATGCTTCTTTTATGTTTTTTGAAGTTGTTTAAACGCAATAATCGGAAGTAAAATAATGCTGACCCATCCGATTATAGGATATAGAATGTGGAGTAATTCACTGTAGCCAACGTAACTAAAGCAATAACTAATTAGTAAAATAAAGAAAATAATATTGTTATTTTTCCATCCGGTGATGGATTGCATTTGTTTCGTCATTCCGAACACATTGCCAACTAATGTTGTGAACACTTCACCGAAAATGATAAGAACAAAGAAAAAGTGAAAAGTTGCATTGAACTTTCTTATGACTTCAGCCATTGGGATATTATATTGATAAAATTGATCGACTGATAAGATAGCTAAATGGCTACATAATAAAATTAAAGAAAGTCCTGCCCCACCTAAAATACCGCCCCATAAAATGGCCTTTCGATCTTTTACTTCACTGGCTAACGGGACAAGAACGCTTTGGGCGAGAGAAAGATTTAAGGCGACATATGTAATAGGACTAGTGATCCATTTCATATTCCAGCTTTCTGCTGGAATAGTGTTACTAATAGGAGTTGTACCGTGAAAAAAAGTTGTAATAGCAAGTCCGATAATAAAAATCATCATAATAGGTACGACAAGTGTATTTACTTCAAAAACACCTTGTAATCCGCGACTACCTATAATGAGACAAGCAATCACTGTAATGAAAATGCCAAGTTGTCTTGGTAAACGAAGTTGCTCTTCAAATACCGCTCCAGCTCCTGATAACATAACGCTCGTTACACCAAATAATACGAGTAATAATAGTGTATTTACAACATTTCCAAATACATCTCCAAATAAATATTTGTTAAATTCTTGCGCTGAAAATGCACCGATTTGTGATGAAAGTAACATCATTTTTGTGCCAAGCCAAATAAAAAAAAATCCACTTACACATATGCCAATTGTTCCATAAAATCCGTTCACTGTAAAAAATTCAACAATTTCTCGTCCAGTAGCAAATCCAGCTCCAACGACTGTTCCAATATAAGTAGCAGCGACTTTCTTTGCTACTTGCCATTGTTGATTGTCCATGTTATCCCTCTTTCTACTACGATGAGCTTGATTTACTATTATGCATATGTATGAGCTTGGACAATTAGACGTATGAAGTGTTTGAAAACATACATGAATTAAAAGATATTAGGGAAGTATTAAAGGTGTTAAAACTTTGTTACATATGAGCCAATCGTTCGAAAGGATAGGAAATGTATGGTAACATGTAACTAGGTTATTAAAAGATAAACATTATGAAATGATAAGAGGAGTGGATTGTATGAGTACGAAAACAAATGTTGTTGAAGTATTAAACAAGCAGGTAGCAAACTGGAATGTGTTATATGTGAAACTACATAATTATCACTGGTATGTGACAGGACCACACTTCTTTACATTACATGAGAAATTTGAAGAGTTTTACAATGAAGCTGGAACAAATATTGATGAATTAGCAGAACGTATTTTAGCGTTGGAAGGTAAACCGCTAGCGACAATGAAAGAATATCTTGCAACATCTAGTGTGAGTGAAGGGACAAGCAAGGAATCAGCAGAAGAAATGGTGCAAACATTAGTGAATGATTACTCTGCACTTATTCAAGAATTAAAAGAAGGCATGGAAGTTGCTGGCGAAGCTGGCGATGAAACATCAGCGGACATGTTATTAGCCATTCATACTACATTAGAACAACACGTATGGATGTTAAGTGCGTTCTTAAAATAAATAGAAGTTTATTAAGAAATAGTCATTGAAAAATTTGTTCAATGACTTTTTTTGTAATTTTTCAGTTTTCTTTTATGCTATAATATAGTAAAAAAGGAGGCGATGCGATGTTTCGCTTTTTCAGAACTGGAAAAGAAGAGCGTGAAATTACGAAAGATGAATTAGAACAAGCGATGGCTAAGTTTCTAGAAAAGAATGCTAATATCGTTTATACAGTATTAGTAAATGATGATTATACAGTAAATTATGATTTGTTAAAGCCATATTTACTTGCATTTCCAACAAATAGTTTTCTTATTACGAAGGAAACGCTTGAGGTATTTGAACATACAGAAGAAAATCTAAACCTAGTTAAAGAAATTGATATCGTACAAAAAGCAGTAGATCAGTACGTAACAGAAAAAGAAATGTTTCCGATTGTTGAAGGTAGTGAAGAGCGTCTTATATGCGGGATGAAATTAGGACCGTATTTAAATCGTATATTAAAAAGAGACTTATATATTTCAGAAAAACATTATTTAGTTTCAAGTAAACCAGACAGAAAAAAACAGAAAAGTGGATAGATGTATGGAAAACAACAATAAATATATTGTTGTCTTTTTTTGTTTGTAAAAATATTGATTTTTCAGTTTATTAAACTTTATACTAAACTTATTGGACGAATAGGGATAATGATTAAGTATTGTTAGCGTAAGTTATATACAGTGATTACAGAATGGTATAAAGGTTTGAGAAATAAATATTATAAAAGATTACGGGGGAATGGGTGTATGAAAAATAGTATGACTTACATTCAATTAGTAAATGAAACGTTACATCGTTATGCAAATGAAGGAAGTTTGGAAGCGTACACCTATATAATGGAGTATGCGAAAGGAATAGTGGGAAATGAGGCGCAAATATATAATTTCAAATATGCACTAGCGGGTGCAGCAGGACTTGAAGAAGAAGCGTTGCAATTAATGAAAGAAGCCATTATAGAAAAGGGTTTTTGGTATGGAAATGAGTATTTGATTTCCGACGACGATTTAAAACCACTACATAAATTTGAAGAGTTTCATAAAATGGTTCAATTATGTAAAGAGAGAGAAGAATTAGCAAAGAAAACAGAACGAGCAGACTTGAAATTTATAGATGGTAAGAAAAAAGAAAAACTTTTTATTGCAATGCACGGAGATCAAGAAAATATAGGAATAGTAGAACCATATTGGAAATCTGTTTTGGATCAAGATTATACGTTAGCATTACCACAGTCTTCACAAATTCAGTTTTCAGATGGATTTGTTTGGGATGATATACATAGAGGGAAAGAGGAATTAAAAGAGCATTACGTTACGTTTATAGAAAATCATACAATAGAAAGTGTAATAATTGGTGGTTTTTCTGCTGGTGCAAGAGTAGCTTTGTATACAATTTTACAAAAAGATATAGATGTAGATGGTTTTATTTTTATGGCGCCGTGGCTTCCAAAGGTTGAAGAATGGAATGAGTTATTCGAAGTGCTACAAGATAAACATATAAAGGGATATATAGTGTGCGGGGATCAAGATGAAGATTGTTTTGAATGTACGCAGCAATTTGTACAATTATTGAGAGATAAAAATATAGAACATGAGTATAAAATTGTGCCTAATTTAAATCATGATTATCCTGAGGGATTTGAAGAGCTATTAAAAGAAGCTATTGATTACATAGAAGCCAAAGGTAATAAGTAGTAAGAAAGGGAGATGCATCGTAATGGATGTATCTCCCTTTTATCATTATAAGTGAAAAGCATTTGCTAGTAAGCGATAAGAATTTAATTTATCTTCAAATCGATGAGTAATTGTGACAATCATAAATTCATCAGTATTATACGCTTTGCTTAAGTTTACGATTTGTTCTTTCACAGAAGATGGATCACCGACGATCATACGTTGACGATTTTCTTTTATACGGAATAAATCATAAGCGCTGTATGAATAATTTTGTGCAGTTTCGATAGAAGGAGTACCAGTTGTACGCTTTCCTTGTTCTAGTAATAAAATTGATAAATCTAAACTAGAAGCAATTTTTTCCGCCTCTTCATTCGTTTCCCCGCAAATAACAAAAATAGAGACGATTGATTTTGGTTTATCTCCTAAATAGGAAGGTTGGAATTGTTCCTGATAAGCTTTCATTACTTCAGGGCCACCGTATCCGTTAATGAACTGTGCGAATGCAAAAGAAGCACCTTGTTTTGCGGCAATCATTGCACTCTCTCCGCTAGAACCGAGCATCCACATCTCAGGAGATGTTGGAATGACAGGGGTAGCCTTTAAATTTGCGTAATGATGGTTTTCTGGTACTTGATCATGTAAGTACATTGCAACATCTGCAATTTGCTCTGGGTATTGATCAAGTGAGACCATTTTTCCTTCTTGTAGTGCGCGAGTTGCAATTGGCATACCACCAGGTGCTCTTCCGACACCAAGGTCAATACGATTTGGATAAAGCGCTTCTAAAACGCGGAAATTTTCAGCAACTTTATATGAGCTATAGTGCGGTAACATAACACCACCCGAACCAACCCTCATACGCTCCGTTTTCGCTGCAATATGAGAAATAAGTATTTCTGGACTTGAACCAGCAAGGCTGACAGAATTGTGATGCTCTGATACCCAAAAGCGTGTATATCCGAGTTTTTCAACTTCTTGTGCAAGTGTAACTGTATGTGAAAAAGCCTGTGCTGCTGTACTACCATCTGAAATAGGGGATTGGTCTAACACACTTAATTTGATCATAGAATATACCTCTCAATCTTAATGTACATCCTATTATATATTTACTTACGAAAAATGCGTAATAAAATGCTCAAAATTAAAAGTGGATAAACCACCTATCTATATTTAATGAGAAAAGCCTCGCTCATAATGATTCATTTCGACTAAATTTAAAATATAATCGTAGTTATCAATCTCAAGTTTTAGTTGTTCAAGCTCTTTTTTAGAAAGATGCATACTACTAAGTTTATTGCATAGTTGTTGTTTCTTTTCTTCTAAATACTTCTTTGTAGCGTGGTAGTCGTAAATTTGTTTCATTTTCAACCACTCCTTCTTTACTGTTGCTATATTATACGAAGCGTGAAGAGTTGTGAAAGCTAACTCTTATGTACTTTTAGTGAATATTCCACTCGTTATGTTGTTATGTTTATGGGGATTTATGAATAAAATGCACTAAACCACTAATGCCCATAAAAGCCCGATTGGTTCAACTAATAATCAGTGGGGGAAGACCCCCCACTGATTATAGTTTCACTTTATGAAGTAAGGGGTGGAATTGTGCAGAAAGATATAATGTATAACACTGAGATAGACGAAATGTTAAAAGTTATAAATAAAGGGTTAAAGAAGACGACTCGTCCGAAGCGAATCATAGTAGTAGGGGCTGGTATGGCTGGGTTAGTTACGGCGTCTTTATTAAAAGCTGCAGGACATGAAGTGAAGATTTTTGAAGCAAACAATCGGATAGGTGGCCGCATAGAGACGGTTAGAATGGAAGATACCGGATTATATTTGGATGTTGGTGCAATGAGAATTCCGTATTCGCACACATTAACGATGGCATATATAAAAAAATTTGGGCTACAGGTAAGCCCTTTTATTAATAGAAATGAGACAGATATCGTTTATGTAAATGGCCGAAAAACGACATTAAAGCAATATGAAAAAGATCCAAGTATATTAAAGTACCCTGTGGAAATGAATGAAGTCGGGAAAACGTCAGAGGAGCTATTATTGCTAGCGGTGCAGCCTATTATAAATTTTATAAAAAAGAACCCAGAGAAAAATTGGGATGTTGTAGTAAAGGATTTTGGAAGATACTCTACAGGACAATTTTTAAAGTATCATCCATATCAATATAATACTTACTTTTCACCGGTAACAATCGAGATGATCGGTGTTTTATTAGATTTAGAAGGTTTTTTGGAAAGGTCATTTGTTGAGACGTTACGCTTTTTATATATTATGCAAGAGGAGAGTGGCTTTTGTGAAATAGTAGGGGGGAATGATAGATTACCAAAGTCCTTTTTACCACAATTAGAAGAAAATATTATATATAATCAAAAATTAATGAAGCTACATCAGCATGATAACGGTGTGACAGCTTTTTATCGAAACGAGGAAACTTTTGAATATAGTAGTATTACAGGGGATTTAGTTATTATTACAATTCCATTTTCGACAATGCGCTTTGTAGAAGTAGATCCATTTGATTCTATATCTCATGAAAAATGGAAAGCGATTCGTGAATTGCATTATATGCCAGCGACAAAAATAGGAATTCAATTTAAAAGTCGATTTTGGGAAGAGCAAGGACAGTTAGGGGGCAGGATTATAACGGATTTGCCAATTCGTTACGCTTATTATCCAAGTCACGGAATTGGAGAGAAAGGACCTGCTATGATGTTAGGAAGTTATACATGGTCTTATGATGCGTTATTATGGGATGGCTTATCAAAAGGTGACCGTATTTATTATACATTACAAAACTTAGCGACAATATTAGGTGGTCAAGTATATGATGAGTTCTTGTCTGGCATATCAAAAAGTTGGACATTGGATCCATATGCGCTCGGAGGTTTTGCGCTATTTCAGGCAGGTCAAGAATCTGAACTACAACCAGCAATTATAAAACCAGAAGGGAGATTATATTTTGCTGGTGATCATACCACGTTATATCACGGATGGATACAAGGGGCAATTGAATCTGGAGTTCGTGTAGCGGTAGAGATAAATGAATTAAAAGTATAAAATTCAGAAATTTCTTTACTGTGTAGTTTGAGATGGATATTATTATATATAAAAGAATTATAGGGAGTGTTGAAAGTGAATCCGTTATTATTCGATTTTCCTTCTGAATTTTATACTGAAAGGCTATTTATTCGAATGCCGAAACCAGGTGACGGTAAAGTTGTATACGATGCAATTCAAGCTTCTATGAAAGAATTAAAACCATGGATGGTTTTTGCACAAAAAGAGCAAACAGAGGAAGAAGTAGAAGTGAGCATTAGAAAATCGCATATTCAATTTTTGCAGCGTGAGGATTTAAGATTACTAGTTTTTTCGAAAGAAACAGGTGAATTTATTGCATCAGCTGGATTACATCGTATTAATTGGGATATACCTCAATTTGAAATTGGGTATTGGATTGATTCAAGGTTTAGTGGAAAAGGTTATATGGTAGAGGCTGCAAAGGGTATAACGGATTATGCTTTTTCTGAACTGAAAGCAAACCGCGTAGAAATTCGATGTGATTCTTTAAATAAGAAAAGTAGAGCGATACCTGAGAAATTAGGCTTTAAGTTAGAAGGTACGTTAGAAAGTGCGAGTGTAGCGGTAGATGGAAATGGGTTAAGGGATATGTGTGTATTTGCCATGACTAGAAATACATATGAAAAAGAAGAGCTGTAAAGAAACGGCTCTTCTTTTTGTACATTATGGTATAGGATGTCCATTAGAACTTTCAAAAATTGTAAACCATTGTTGACGGTTTAAGTTAACTTTTGTAGCAAGAGCCGCCGTTTTAACACGATCTAATTTACCAGAGCCAACAATCGGCATCATGTTAGCTGGATGAGAAAGCAACCATGCATACATAACAGTATCAATGCTAGTAACACCTAGTTCAGTTGCGATTTTTTGTAACGTTTCACGTACACGTACAGCACGTTCTGATTGCCCAGTAAAGATTTCTCCGCCAGCAAGAGGTGACCAAATCATAGGATTGATTCGTTTTTCTTGGCATAAATCAATTGTCCCTTTTTCGAAATGCTCAAGTTGCATCGCAGAAACTTCAATTTGATTTGTAATGAGCGGGAAATCTAAATAAGAACTTAACATATTAAATTGTGAAGGTAAAAAGTTAGATACACCGAAGTGACGGACTTTTCCTTCTTGCTTTAAGCGTGAGAACGCTTCTGCCACTTCATTTGGATCCATAAATGGATCAGGGCGATGAATGAGCAATACATCAATATAATCTGTATGTAAGTTTTGTAATGAATCCTCCGCGCTTCTTATAATATGTTCAGCACTCGTATTGTAGTGCGCAACATATCGCTCTGGAAATTTCGGTGATGGGGGAGCGATTCCACATTTTGTGACAATTTGCATATTTTCGCGTAAGGAAGGCTTGAGTCGTAATGCTTCTCCGAACAGTCCTTCACACGTATAACCGCCATAAATATCAGCGTGATCAAAAGTAGTAATCCCCATATCCATACAAGATTCAATAAAAGAAAGTAACTCTTGCTTTGACATATTCCATTCTGCTAAACGCCAGAAACCTTGAATAATACGAGAAAATTCTAGTGTTTCGGTCATTTGAACTCGTTCCATTATATGTACCCCCTTGTTGAATGAATAATATTTTGAAAAGGCTTTCTTACTACATATTATTATATAGTTACAGGTTCAGACATACAATAAATATGTTTTGCTACAAAAACGATTTTCTCTATATGCTATAATGTAAAAACATATAGCTATAAGGAGATGTAGGGAATGATTCCAGTAACAATATTAACTGGTTTTCTTGGATCAGGGAAAACGACATTATTAAATCGTATTTTATCAGAGAATCACGGTCAGAAATTAGCAGTGATTGTAAATGAAATAGGGCAAATTGGTATTGATAATCAACTGATTATGAATGTCGAAGAAGAGATTATGGAGATGACGAATGGATGTTTATGTTGTACTGTACGTGAAGATTTACTCGTCGCTTTAAAACAATTACTGGACGTAAAAGCAGAAGGGAAAATGGGCTTTGATGGATTAGTAATTGAAACGACGGGTCTTGCAAATCCAGGTCCGATTATTCAAACATTCTTTTTAGATCCTGTTATTCAATCCGCATACCAAATTAACGGTGTTGTAACAGTAGTAGATAGTTATCATATACATAAACATTTTGAAAAAGGACTAGAAGCAAAAGAGCAAATTGCGTTTGCTGATGTTGTTTTAGTAAATAAACTAGATTTAATTGAAGAAAGTGAGAAAAAAAATCTCTTACATGAACTGCAAGGAATTAATCCGACTGCAAAGTTAATCGAGGCTACTAACTGTGATGTGGATATTCCATCGTTACTACAAATTCAAACGTTTAAAACGAAAGATACGTTACAAATTTATCCTCATACAGAGCATAATCATTTAGAAGGTGTAAAGTCGTTTGTGTTACGTGAAGAGCGTCCGTTAGATTTACAAAAACTAAATGAGTGGATGTCAGCTGTCGTTCAAGAACTAGGTGAATATTTATATCGCTACAAAGGAATTTTATCGATTGATGGGATAGATAAACGTATCGTTTTCCAAGGTGTGCATACACTGTTCGCTGCATCATACGATAGAGAGTGGCAAGAGGGTGAAGAACGAGTAAGTGAAGTCGTGTTTATCGGAAAAGATATTAATAAAGAATGGTTCCAAGAACATTTCAAGGAGTGTGTGAAATAAGTCTGCTTATATTGCAGGCTTATTTTTTGGACTTAATTAAGTGTTTTATAGAAACATGCTAGATTGCAAAAAACGAAGGATTATAAAAAGCCTGTTTTCACAGGCTTGTATGTTCATCTAATAGTAACTCCATTACAACACCTACAACTGGGCCTTCATCATCAATATCGCCATTTAAACGGAAGCCAAATGATTCATATAATCCCATTGCGAGTTTGTTGTCTGGATGTAAACTTAAATAAATTATGTTACATTCAAATTTATCTTGTAAGAATTGAATAAGCAAGCGAAGGAAACGTTTTGCATATCCTTTTCCTTGATATTGCTCGTCAATCATAAAGCGGTCTAACCATACGCTTTTATGTTTTTCCCAATACCATCCATACATTGCATATCCTACAAGTGTTTCTCCATCATATAAACCTACTGACGTTCCGTTTCCCTCATATAATGATTCTGCTAAAGAAAACGCATTACTTTCAATAAATGGCTGCTGATCTTTTGAAACGTTTAAAGCAGCTACTGAACGCCAATTTTTTTCTGTTACTTCACAAATGTGAAGAGTCATAATTCCAACTCACCTTCTAAATTAAT
The DNA here is from genome assembly GCF_051948935.1 of Bacillus sp. Brlt_9. Lineage (NCBI taxonomy): Bacteria > Bacillati > Bacillota > Bacilli > Caryophanales > Bacillaceae > Bacillus > Bacillus sp. Brlt_9. The sequence goes on from NZ_JAYJLO010000001.1 coordinate 875,279, forward strand.
ATAGCTAAAAAGCTAATATGGATAATTTTACTTGTTATTTTGGTCAAGTCAAGTAAGAACAAATAAAAAAGAAGCTGCATGACATATGCAGCTTCTTTAAAAAATGATTAATTAGTAGCTTCTTTCAATGTGTTTACGTTTTCTTCCATTAAAGTGAAGTAATCTTTATTGCTCTTCGCATCATCTTCAGAAATAGTAGCAAGGTGATTTAAGCGTAAAATTTTTGTACCCGTTTCTTTTTGAATGACGGATGCTACTTTTGGAGTAGAGAATGTTTCAAATAAAATATATTGTAGATTATGTTCTTTTACTGTTTTTGTAATGTCAGCAAGCTGTTTTTGAGATGGTTCATCAGAAGCTGAAATACCAGCGATAGCAATTTGTTTCAGGCCATAGCGTTGTTCCCAGTATCCATAAGCCGCATGTGAAACTAAAATATCTTTCGTTTTTGCATTCGCAACAGCTGCTTTAAATTGATCATCTAAATCAGTAAATTTCGTTTGAAGTGCTGCGAAGTTTTTTTCAAACTCTTGTTTATGGTCAGGTTGTAATTCTACAAGTGCATTTTTAATTTTTTCTGCCTGTTTCATTGCTAGAGTAGGGTCTAACCAAATGTGTGGGTCTTTATCGTGATGATGTTCATCTTCTTTATGGTCGTCTCCGTGATCATGATGCTCTTCTTCAGTAGAAGTACGTAGTTCAATACCTTTTGATGCATTTACAATTTTAACATTTTCTTTTTGTAATGCTTTTTCCATTTTTTCAGCAAATGGCTCTAATTCAGCCCCGTTATAAACGAATAAATCGGCTTTTGCAACTTTTACTGTTTGTTTTTGACTTGGTTCAAATGTATGGGAATCTGCACCAGGTGGATAAATTGCTTCAACCGTTACATAGTCGCCACCAATTTTTTTTGCGAAATCAGCAAGAGGAAAAATAGTTGTATAAACAGTTAGCTTTCCGTCTTTCTTGGCATTACCTTCTTTTGTATTTGAGCAGCCAGTAAAAATTAAAGTGAAAATAAGTAAGAATGAAAATATAGTCAATCTTTTAGGCATGAAGTTCTCCTCTTTTCTTTTTTACGGATATATTTTCCCCAATTTTAGAAGAAAAATATCATTTTAATACAAAACGGAATAATTACGTTTTAGTTTGCGAACTTAGTATAATACATCTTTTATAAAGTTGCAATAAATAATAATCATTCCGATTTGATTTTGTTATAAAGTTGTCAAATATAGATGTGTTATTTTTGCGAATACATGCATATGTGACAACGCTGTGTTCATATATATGAAAGGAGGGTGTAGAGGGGGATGAGTGTTTGGGTTACTTAATGGAAGCTATTTTATTGATATTAGCGGTAGTATTACCATTAGCCTTAGTCTTAATTTTTTTAAGAAGATTAATAAGTAATTTAGGAGATGCATCAACAGTTACAAAATTACGAGAGAAAGATGAGAAAAAAGAGTGAGTAAAGCACTATGCGTACGCATAGTGCTTTACTTGTGGTAAAATGAGAAAAGGAAACTCCTAAAAGTTGTATTTTACTGAAGGAGAGAAAAGTAAAATAAGAGGTATATGCATATATGAATAAGCGAACAGCGTTAGTACTTGGTGCAAGTGGTTTAGTTGGACAAGAGATAACGCGTCTATTACTTGAATCAGATTACTACGATTCGGTTACTATTTTTGTAAGAGAACCAATGCAATGGCAACATGAGAAGTTACAGCAAAAGCAAGTAGATTATTCGGTATTAGAGGAATATAAAGAGTTTTTCGCTGTAGATGACGTATTTAGTTGTCTAGGAACAACAATCAAAAAAGCAAAAACAAAGGCAAATTTCAAAAAAGTAGATTATGAATATACGTTACGAGCTGCTTGTTTAGCTGAAAAACAAGGGGTGCAAAATTTCCTTGTTGTGTCCTCGATGGGAGCAAATCCGAAATCGTTTTTCTTTTATTCGCAAGTTAAAGGGAAAATGGAAGAGGAATTACAAAAATTAGTGATTGGTGGTATTCACATTTTTAGGCCATCTTTATTAGTAGGAAATCGACAAGAATTTCGTTTTGGTGAACGAATGGCTGAAAAGTTATCTCGTATGATTCCTTTTATATTTAAAGGGGCTTTCAAAAAGTATAAACCAATTTCAGCGAAAGATGTGGCGAAAGGGATGTATATCACTGCATTGCGAGAAGAAACGGGTATCTATTTTTATAACTCAAATAAAATTACAACGATAGAATAACAAGCGAGAAGAATGATATGTACTAGTCCATACTTTTTGAGGGTTTGCAAAAGGAGGATATACGAATGAGTAAAAAAGAAATGTTGCAAAATGGAATTAAGCAAGTTTTTTACGAAGAAGCATGGTATCCACCTATATCAGACGCGTTAAAGGATCTTACCGCTGCACAAGCATGTTGGCAACCAGAAGGAAGGGCTAGTAATACAATTTGGGAAAATGTAAACCATTTACTTACTTTTAAAGAACGCCTACTTGCCCGCTTACACGAAGATGAAACATTTGTTGCACCGCAAAATAATGATGAAACGTTTGTCCAAGGTGGATGTAATGATGAGGATGCTTGGCAACAAACAGTGTTACGAACAATTCAAGTGCATGATGCTTTACAATCTGTATTAATATCCCTTCAAGAAGCAGAACTAGATCGACTTACCCCTTCTCTTCCAATCTGGCAACAATATCAGAACATTCTTTTGCACGATGCTTATCATACAGGACAAATTGTACAAATTCGTAAGCTCCAAGGTTCATGGCCAGCCCATCGTTCCTATTTATAAAGGATACTTAAATTTGTTGGAGTTATAAACGAAACAAACGAATTAAAAACAGTATACTATTATAATAAAAAACAATTTCCTATTTAATTTGAGAAATTGTTTTTTTTTTGTTACTTCAGTTGTGACCCATATTACGGAATGTGGATTGTAACCTTGTCGCATATTTAGAGTGTGATTATGGTTGTTTTGTTCATTAAATTTAATTTTTTATATAACGTCATTTCAATGTAATGCTAAATGTAGTAATGAGAGGGAGGTGAAAAACAAAAAATAGGCGTATCAAGAAAAATGTTGATACACCTTAAAACGATATTATGAAATAATATACGTTGTCTTGTAGTATACTTTTAATTTCTCTATATTTAGTCGTACATAATATTCCCGGTTTTATTTATTCGTATGGAGTTTCCCCGGTGCTCGCTTGTATTGGTACGGTTCTTCTAACTCAAAGCCAAGTTCATTGGCGGCTACTCTTGGGAAGTAAGGATTGCGAAGTAACTCACGTCCGATAAAAATTAAATCTGCTTCGTTATTATTTAAAATTTGTTCTGCTTGTGCCCCGGTCGTAATTAATCCAACAGCACCAGTTGCAATGTTAGCATACTCTTTAATATGTTTAGCGTATTGTACTTGATACCCGGGATATACATCGATGTGTGTCGGTACAACAGCCCCAGAACTACAATCGATTACATCTACCCCTTGTTCTTTCATCCATTTTGTATACTGAACGTAATCTTGAACCGTTAATCCATCAGGATGATAGTCATTTGCTGAAATACGAACGAATAACGGTCCATTCCAAACTTCATTTATTGAGTTAATAATTTCACGTAAGAAACGATAACGATTTTCAGGTGAACCTCCATATTCATCAGCCCGCTTATTAGAAAGTGGAGAAAGAAATTCATTTATAAGATAACCGTGAGCTCCATGTATTTCAATAACGTCAAAGCCCGCTTGTTTTGATCGTATTGCAGCCTGCTGAAAAGCTAATATAGTATTTTTTATTTGCTGTATACTCATTTCTACTGGTATTTTCATTGTTTCATTAAATGGAATTGCGGATGGAGCGAGAGCATCCGTTTCTAATTCTGCTTTTCTTCCGGCGTGAGCGAGTTGAATGGCAGCTTTCGCACCGTTATCATGTATAAAAGTTGTCGTTTTATGTAAGCCTTCAATTAGGCTATCATCCCATATACCTAAGTCTTTGTTAGAAATTCTTCCTTCAGGTAACACGGCTGTCGCTTCAATCATAACTAAACCAACTTGCCCGGCAGCTCTTGTTCCGTAATGAACGAGATGAAAATTTGTTACTTGCCCATCCTCGTTTTCTGATGAATACATGCACATCGGTGACATGACGATACGGTTTTTTAATGTAACGTCTTTAATTGTATAAGGTGAGAAAAGTTCGGAATGCATCCAATAGCCTCCTAGATTGAATTTTCTTACATTGTATCATTCTCGTTTTTGTTTCTCTAATAAAACGCTTATACGAAAAATTTTGTCTATTCGTGTTACAATAATTAATATGAATTAAATTGGAGGCTGACATATGTACCAGGCTTATTATGAAAGTGAATTAGGTTTGCTGGAAATTAAAGCGAACGATAAAGGAATTACGTCAGTTATATTTGTTGATGAGAGACAAGAAGAAATTACAAATGAAATGATAGATCAATGTATAAATGAGCTAGATGAATATTTTAAGGGGAATAGAAAAGAGTTCACAGTCCCGCTGTCTGCCGAGGGAACAACATTTCAAAAAAATGTATGGGATGCGCTCTATACTATTCCGTATGGCGTAAGTGCTTCATATTTAGATATTGCAGAGAAAGTTGGAAATACGAAAGCTGTACGAGCGATAGGAGGAGCGAATAGTCGTAATCCGATTTCAATTATCGTTCCGTGTCATCGAGTAATAGGAAAGAGCGGGAAGCTTGTTGGATATGCAGGTGGTTTATGGAGGAAAGAGTGGTTATTAAAACATGAAGGTATATTGAAATAACATATGGACGGGAAGAGGGATTGTTTTGAGATGTATAAATTGTGGGCAACTTTGCGAGAGAAATCAGTTGAATTGTGAAAGTTGCCAGCGGACTTTGCATACTGAACAAGGTGAGGGGAGCTCACTAATAGACAAGGAATTAGAAGTGTATGTAGGGAGACAATATCCGTATTACAAAAGGAAATGGGAGCTTGAGGAAAAGCGGATTGCTAGGTGGAGCTGGAATGGTTGGGCAGCCATTTTCAATGTAGGCTGGCTTGGGTATCGTAAGTACTATTTACCAGCAGCATTATTTGTATTTTTATTAGTAGCGTGCGATGCGTTTTCTTATTATATGGGTTTCAACGTAGCATTACCAATCATTAATATGGTGCCTCTGACGTTTCTACTACTCGTTTTTATTTTATTTGGAATGGCGATTTTTGCGAATGGATTATATTATCAATTTGCAGAAAGGCGTATATATCGAATAAAAGCACGAGAAATTCAAGATGAATCGGTTGAGAAGTACCTCATTCGTGATAGTGGTGGAACGAGTAAAATGGGAGCAACCATCGTTACGATTTTAGCGGTTGCTAGTATTTTTTTCAGCCATTTCTTTTTCCCAACTGATCGAGATATTATTCAAAAAGTTCGTACAGGCTCGCTTTATGAATATCCATTCTTTTCTATTGGTGAATCGTTTGAAAGTTATTTTAGAAATCCAGGTTGGGTATATTATCGTGGAACGGAAGGATTAGAATTAGTAGAATTCCAAGGAATTAGTCCTGATATGCCAAGGAAAAAGGTGAAGATTCAATTTATTGTTGATTATAAATTGGGTGAGATTGAGCCGTACTCAATTACGATTAACGGCGAATCTAAAAATGAGGAAGAATTTTTGAAGATAATGGACGAAATATTTAAAGTTCAAAATCCATTTGATATAGACGATGGATTACAAGTAAAAGAAATAGAAAAAGAAGCGGATGGAAAGACTCTCTATCCGCTTCTTTTTTTAATGTACGAAAATAATATTTGAAATAATCTGAATCTTTTGTATAATAATATATATTATACTGGCTTTCATTTATACATATAGATTGGGGGAAGGAAGAATGAAGAGAAAGGTAACAACGATTGCTGCAGTAGCATTATCAACTAGTGTATTAGTTGCAGGGTGCGGAAATGGGGAGAAGGCATCTACAACGAAGAAAGAAGCAGGTAAGGGGACAGCAGATAAGCAAGTATTAAACTTACTAGAAGCAGCAGAAATTCCTTCAATGGATACATCAAAATCGACAGACTCTGTATCATTCCGTGCCTTTGTCAATGCAATGGAAGGGTTATATCGTTTAGATAAGGATAATAAACCAACTCCAGGTATGGCAAAAGATGTGAAGATTAGTGAAGATAAAACGACATATACATTTGAATTACGAGACGCAAAGTGGTCTAATGGCGATTCGGTTCGAGCGCAAGATTTTGTATTTGCATGGCAACGTGCATTAGATAAAGCAACAGCAGCTGAGTATGCATTTATTTTATTTGATGTGAAAAATGCACAGAAAGTAAATAAGGGAGAATTACCGTTAGATCAATTAGGAGTAAAAGCAAAGGATGATAAAACGTTAGTAGTAGAATTAGAACAACCAGCACCATATTTCCTTGAGCTTACTTCATTCCCAACGTTTTTCCCTTTAAATGAAAAGTATGTGAAAGAACAAGGAGATAAATATGCATTAGAAGCAGATAAACTATTATACAATGGACCATTTACAATGAGTGAATGGAAACATGAACGAAGTTATCAGTTAAAGAAAAACCCTAATTATTGGGATAAAGATACTGTGAAGTTAGAAGAAATTAATGTAAATATTGTGAAGGAAACGAGCACGGGAGTGAATTTATATGATAGTGATCAAGCAGACCGTGTTATTTTAAGTTCTGAATTTGTTGATAAATATAAAAAGAATAAGCCAGATGAATTTAAAACGAAGTTAGATCCACGTATGTATTTCTTACGTTTTAACCAGAAAAATGCAACGTTTAAAAACCAAAAAGTTCGTGAAGCGATTGATCTGGCATACGATAAAAAAGGAATCGCCAATGTTATTTTAAATGACGGATCATTACCAGCATATTTCTTAGTGCCTGAGAAATTTACGACAGGTCCAGATGGGAAAGATTTCCGTTCTGTAAATAAAAATTTCCGTGACAGTAAAGACAATGCAGCAAAAGCAAAAAAATTATGGGAAGAAGCAAAGAAAGAACTTGGCCAAGATACAATTACAGTAGAATTTTTAAATGATGATAATGGTAGCCGTAAAAAAGTGGGCGACTTTATTAAAGAGGAGTTAGAGAAAAACTTACCTGGTATTAAAGTGAATTTGAAACAACAACCATATAAGCAGAAGCTAGAGTTGGAAAAGAAATTTGAATATGAATTCTCATTATCTGCATGGAGTCCGGATTATCCAGATCCAATGACTTATATTGATATGTTCGTTACTGGAAGTTCATTTAATGAAATGGATTATTCTAATCCGAAGTATGATGATTTAGTAGCGAAATCAAAAGGAGAGCTATTAAAAGATGATAAAGCACGTTGGAATGCACTTGCAGAAGCTGAAAAAATCTTAATTGGTGAAGATGCTGCCATTTCTCCTGCGTACCAACAAAGTACGGCATATTTAGAGAAACCATATGTAAAAGGTATTGCAAATCATACGTTTGGTGGGGACTTCAGCTATAAATGGGCATATATTACAAAGAAATAGTATAATAAAAGATGAGTGAATTTTCGCTCATCTTTTCGTTTGTTTAAGGAGGAGCTAATTTTGTTAAAAGGAATTAATCATCTTTGTTTTTCAGTGTCTAATTTAGAAAACTCTATTACATTTTACGAAAAAGTGTTAGAAGGAGAATTATTAGTTAAAGGGAGAAAACTCGCATATTTCAATATATGTGGGGTATGGGTAGCACTTAATGAAGAAACACATATTCCGAGAAATGAGATTCATCAATCTTATACGCATATTGCGTTTTCAGTTGAACAGAAAGACTTTGAACGTCTACTGCAGCGATTAGAAGAAAACGATGTTCATATTTTACAAGGAAGAGAACGGGATGTAAGGGATTGTGAGTCTATCTATTTTGTTGACCCTGATGGCCATAAGTTTGAATTTCATTCAGGGACATTGCAAGACCGACTTAATTACTATAGGGAAGATAAATCTCATATGACATTTTACTAAGGGAGGGAAGACGTTGCATGCGCTAGTAATTGGCGGGACAGGAATGCTCAAGAGAGTTTCAATGTGGCTTTGTGAGCAAGAGTTACATGTTTCTATTATTGGAAGAGATGAAGTGAAATTAGAAAATGTTAAGCGAGAAAGCGCTATACCAGAAAGTATTACATGTCTAGCGTTAGATTATCATAATGAAGACGATGTAAAGTTAGCAATTAAGAGCACAATTGAGCGGAATGGCCCAATAACATTAGTTATCGCATGGATACATTCCAGTGCGAAGGGTACGTTATCATTCATTTGTAGAGAATTAGACTTATCGTCTGAAACATACAATGTTTTTCATATTTTAGGTAGTAAAGCTTCGCGTATGCCCGCACAAAAAATAGGAGGTACGCGGTGTAACTACCATAGAATAATATTAGGTTTTATATTAGACGGTACATACGGCAGATGGCTTACTCATGAAGAAATATCGGGTGGGGTAATAAAAGGAATTGAGAGTAAATGTGATGAATGGATTGTAGGGCGAGTAGAGCCGTGGGAATTGCGGCCAACATGGTAAGGGGGAATGAGAAATGAAAACAACTGTATATGTAACAAGGCATGGTGAGACGGAATGGAATGTAGAGAAACGAATGCAAGGGCGGAAAAATTCATCTTTAACTGAAAACGGTATGTTACAAGCTAAGCGATTAGGGGATCGAATGAAAGATTTATCTATCGATGCCATCTATTGTAGTCCGAGTGAAAGAACTGTTCATACTGCAGAGTTAATAAAGGGCGAACGTGATATACCGATAATCGCGGACGAGCATTTCTATGAAATTAACATGGGCATATGGGAAGGACAGACAGTAGCTGATATAGAAAGGCAATATCCAAACGAAATACAATTATTTTGGTATGAGCCACATCTTTTTCAGTCAACATCAGGAGAAAATTTTGAGTCTGTTTATAAAAGGGTAATTGAGGGGATACAGATTCTTTTAGAAAAGCATAAAGGAGAAAGTATATTAATTGTTTCTCATGCGGCAGCGGCAAAGCTACTTGTAGGGTATTTTGCGGGTATTGAAATAGAAAATGTGTGGAATGATCCATTTATGCATAGTGCTAGTCTTAGTATAATAGAATTTGAAGAAGGAAAATGTGAAGTGAAGCAATTTGCAGATATAAGTCATTTTCAATAAACGAAAAAAAGGCCGCAAAACGGCCTTTTTTTATAGGCATAAAAACTAGCAATTACGTTTTTTATACCAGAAGTGATCGAATTTCTTGTTTTTGCAAGATGGGAATTTATGTCCGCCTTTGCAATCATTCCATTTGTGTCCATCATCGTGACAGTCTTTACCATGATCCCATGAATCATCACAAGAGCCGCCGTGTCCGTGAGGGAAGAATTCGCATTTTTTACAGTAACATCGTTTTGTCCAGTAAAATTTCTTTTCAAAGCGCACACATTTTGTAACGAACGTACAATGCTTTCTGCGAGTACGTTTTGTTACTAAAACGCATTCTTTTCTACGTGTTACTTTCGTAACGAATGTCCATTTTTGAACGCGAACACGAGTACATTTCGTAACAAATGTCCACTTTTTAACGTGAGTACATTTTGTAACGAACGTACAATGTTTTACACGAGTACATCTCGTTCTTGGACATTTACAATCATCGCTACACTCAATTTTTGAAGAGCAATCTTCATCACATTCAAATGTACTTGGGTCTTGGTGTAAGAAATCCTCCATCCCCGCACTTTTGATTTCTTCAACCGCTTTTCTAATATCACGTTTCATAGAAATCCTCCTTATCATGTATTAAGTTGAAAAGGTATTCTTTTTCCTTAACATGATATGAGATATGACGTCTTTCTGAACAGGACAAGAGTGTAATTTTATATAAATAGATGATAGCGGATGTATGGACAAGGCAAGGTGCATACATTGAATGAAGAGAACTGAGAAGGGATGAGAAAATATGCTGCCTTCATATGATTTTTTTATTCATCCAATGTACTTAGTGGAATTGAAAAAAGACATTTGGTCAGATAGTCCAGTGCCAGCAAAATTAACTTATGGAAAAAAGAAGTATGACATTGATATCGTATATCGGGGTGCTCATATTCGTGAATTTGAGAAAAAGTCTTATCATGTTATGTTTTATAAACCGAAAAAATTTCAAGGTGCGAAAGAGTTTCATTTAAATTCGGAGTTTATGGATCCGTCTCTCATACGAAATAAATTATCTTTAGACTTTTTTCACGATATTGGTGTGCTTTCGCCAAAATCACAACATGTATTTATAAAAATTAATGGTCAAATTCAAGGTGTATATTTACAGTTAGAATCAGTTGATGAAAACTTTTTGAAAAATAGAGGATTACCAAGTGGTTCTATTTATTATGCAATAGATGATGATGCGAATTTTTCTTTAATGAGTGAGAGAGATAAAGATGTTAAGACCGAGCTCTTTGCGGGGTATGAATTTAAATATTCGAATGAAAATAGTAAAGAACAACTGAGTGAATTTGTATTTCAAGCGAATGCTTTGTCGAGGGAAGCTTATGAAAAAGAAATTGGAAAGTTTCTACATGTCGATAAATATTTAAGGTGGTTAGCTGGAGTTATTTTTACACAAAACTTTGATGGTTTCGTTCATAACTATGCACTATATCATAACGATGAAACAAATTTATTTGAAGTGATACCGTGGGATTATGATGCGACTTGGGGGCGAGATGTACAAGGGAGACCACTTAATCATGAATATATTCGTATTCAAGGTTATAACACATTAAGTGCAAGATTGTTAGATATACCTGTATTTAGAAAACAATACCGAAGTATTTTGGAAGAAATATTAGAAGAACAATTTACCGTTTCATTTATGATGCCGAAAGTAGAAGGTTTGTGTGAATCGATTCGTCCATATTTACTACAAGATCCATATATGAAAGAAAAATTAGAAATATTTAATCAAGAAGCTGATATGATTGAGGAATATATAAATAAAAGAAGAAAATATATACAAGATCATTTACATGAATTGGATTAATTTTGAAAGAGATTGGAACATTATCAATCTCTTTTTTTGTATAATAAAGATGTATAAATAGTATTGATGTAATGTTCACTTAATAAAAAATAGGGATGTGGAAACATGACGATAAAATGGATTGATTGGGCAAAACAAATACAATCTATAGCTCAAGCAGGTTTAACGTATTCTAAGGATGTGTATGATATAGAACGTTTCCAACAATTACGGGATATTTCCATTTCGATGATGTCACATTACACGAAGACAGATTGGGAAGTTGTAGAGAAGCTATTTGCAAGCGAGACAGGCTATCAAACACCAAAAGTTGATATAAGAGCGGTTGTTTTTCAAAATAAAAAGTTATTATTTGTGAAAGAAAAGAGTGATGGGAAATGGGCATTGCCAGGTGGGTGGGCTGATATCGGTTATACGCCGACAGAAGTAGCTGCAAAAGAAGTTTTAGAGGAGACGGGTTATGAAGTAGATAATTTTAAGTTATTCGCTATATTTGATAAAGAAAAACACCAACCATCGCCTTCAGCAACACATGTATATAAAATTTTTATAGGTTGTAAGATTGTCGGTGGTGAAAAGAAGACGAGTATTGAAACAGAAGATGTGGAATTTTTTGGTGAGGATGAATTGCCTAATTTATCAGTTGCTAGAAATACAGAAGGACAAATTAAAGAAATGTTTGCTTATATGAAAGAACCTCAAAAAGAAATATTAATAGATTAATAGTGCTTATGTCGATCATATTGTTGAAATGAAGATATTGGCAGAATGCAACCTTTATGTAATAATGGGATGGTATGTGAAGAAAAAAGGAGATAGAAAATAAAATGTTAGCAAGCATAATAGATCAGTTATTGCAATTTTTTGCAAGCTTAGGTTACTTTGGAGTAGCGCTAGCTTTAATGATTGAAATTATTCCGAGTGAAATTGTACTTTCGTATGCAGGATTTTTAGTTGCAGATGGTAAAATTAGCTTTGTCGGTGCAGTTATTGCTGGAACAATCGGTGGTACGTTAGCTCAAATCTTTTTATATTGGCTTGGATACTATGGTGGGCGTCCAGTTGTAGAGAAATATGGGAAATATCTACTTATTAATAAACATCACTTAGACATAGCGGAAAATTGGTTTAAGCGTTACGGAGCAGGAGTAATCTTTTCTGCACGCTTTATCCCAGTCGTACGTCATGCAATCTCTATTCCAGCAGGATTAGCCAAGATGCCATTAAAATTATTTACACTGTATACTGTAGTTGCGATTATTCCATGGTCAATACTATTTATATACTTAGGTGAAAAGCTTGGTGGAAATTGGAGACAAATTAAAGAGTATGCATCTGATTACACACATTACATAATTATAGGAGCAGTTCTCTTTGTTGCTCTATACTTCGGTTTAAAGTATTTCAAAAAGAAGAAAGCAGCACGTTAAAGTCAATGATTTTTCATTGGCTTTTTTTATTTGTTTCGGTTCTAAAAAAAAGGAGTTGTCCATAATGTGTAATAATAAAGCGTAGCGGAGGAATGTGATGAAAGGGTCACCGTTTATACGTGGAACGATATTTTTAACGATGGCAACGATGATATCTAAAATGTTAGGGTTTATATATGTTATACCATTCACAGCAATGGTAGGTACGAGTGGGTATGTTTTATACACATATGCATATCGTCCGTATACGATTATGCTCAGTATTGCGACGATGGGACTACCACTTGCCGTTTCAAAAATGGTATCAAAATATGATCAACTGAATGATTATCATACGGTTAAAAGAGTACTAAAGAGTGGTATCTTTTTTATGTTAATAATGGGAGTCATCTCATGTTTTACGCTATATATATTAGCTCCGCATTTAGCTAAACTTGTAATCGATGGAAATGATCAAACGGGGAATAGTATAACAGCGGTCACTACTAATATTCAAATTGTAAGTTTTGCGTTAATACTTGTACCAGTAATGAGTTTATTAAGGGGATTTTTTCAAGGGTTCCAATCGATGGGGCCTTCTGCTTTAAGTGTAGTTGTAGAACAATTTTTTCGAGTCTTAACCATTTTAATAGGAAGCTTTGTCGTTTTATATATTTTAAAAGCTTCTGTCTCGCTAGCAGTTGGTATTTCAACGTTCGGTGCCTTTATGGGAGCGATAGGTGGATTAACAGTTTTAAGTGCGTATTATATAAAAAGGAGAAAGCACTTAAAGAAAAAAGAAATGGCAAGTATACCGCAAACAACGAAATCTTTCTTATCGCTGTATAAGGAACTCTTTACATATTCAATACCGTTTGTTGTGGTAGGTTTAGCAATTCCGTTGTATCAGACGATTGATACATTTACAATTAATAAACTACTAATACAAATAGGATATATGCAAGGAGAAGCGGAGAAAATCAATGCAATAATTGGACTTGTTCAGATGGTTGTACTTATCCCGGTTTCCGTTGCGACTGCATTTAGTATGTCTCTCGTACCTGAGATGACAAAAGCCTATACAGCAGGGAATTTGAAGTTACTGTACAAACATTTTACGAGGACGAATCTATTGGTAGTAGGTATTACGGTACCTGCGGCAATTGGAATGATGTTGTTAGCAAAACCAGTATATACTCTTTTATTTGGTGCCGGAAATGATCCGGAGATGGGGAGAGTTATTTTACAGTATTATGCTCCTGCCTGTATACTATTTTCGCTTTTTACAGTAACAGCAGCGATGTTACAAGGAATTAATCAACAACAGAAAACAGTGCTAGGATTAGTAATTGGCATTATTGTGAAGATAGTTTTAAATATTGTATTGCTTCCGTATTTCGATTATGTAAGTTTTATTATTTCAACATACGCTGGTTATACGATTTCAGTTGGCTTTAACTTGTGGATGCTTTCTAAATATGTTATAAAGGCAACATAAGCTTTTTAAGGCAGAGAGCACTCTGTCTTTTTCTTTGTTTAGAATATTTTTCTTATAAAAACGTTTTCAAAATAATTTTTCTATTGAAATTTAAACGTATGTTTCATATGCTGAGAATGGCGGTTCAAAAACTGTTCTGTAAGAGAGGTAGATTCCTACATGTAAAAAGAATCGGGGTGATAGTATGTTAAATATTTATTTAACAGACCGAAACGGAAAACTACAAGAGGTTGAGGAAATGCAAAAGGGTTGCTGGATTAATGTACTTCATCCAACGGAAGAAGAAATTCAATATCTAGTACAAACTTTAAATGTAGACTTAGATTTCATTAAAGACCCTTTAGATGATGAAGAACGCTCTCGTATTGAAAAGGAAGACAATAATACTTTAATAATCGTGGATATTCCAACAGTTAGACATGATGAAGAAGGAAATTCGATTTATGATACGATTCCAATAGGTATGATTGTAATGCCAGATTGTTTTGTGACAATTTGTTTAGAAGAAAATCCAATTTTTGAACGTTTTATTAATCAACGTATTAAAGAATTTTATACGTTTAAAAAGACACGCTTTGCACTTCAGCTCTTATATACGATTTCTACTTATTATTTAAGATACTTAAAGCAAATTAACAGAAAAACAATCGATTTAGAGCATCAATTAAATAAGTCGATGAAAAATAAAGAGATTTTCACATTGCTAGGCCTTGAAAAAAGTTTAGTTTACTTTACAACATCATTAAAGGCGAATAAAATTGTAATTCAAAAATTAATGCGTAACAGTACATTTTTAAAAATGTATGAAGACGATCAAGATTTATTAGAAGATGTATTAATTGAAAATAAACAGGCGATTGAAATGGCGGAAATATATAGTCACATTTTAAGTGGAATGATGAATACATTTAGCTCCGTTATATCAAATAATTTAAATAGTGTTATGAAACTGTTAACGTCTATCACAATCATTTTATCGTTACCAACGATGGTTTCTAGTTTCTTTGGAATGAACGTAAAGGTTCCGTTTGAAGGGGAAGCACATGGTTTTGTAATTGTACTTATAATATGTGTAACACTATCTTTCACATTAGCGTTTGTTTTTTGGAAGAAACGTTACTTTTAACGAGAAGAAAGCTGCTCTAGCATAGTTGTGTAACTGCGCTAGAGCAGCTTTTTTGCTATGAAATCCCAAATTTTGAATAGAATATAACTTATAAAATGTAATGTATATGAAAGAGGTGAATTCCGTATAAGTCTTGTCCAATTAGTGAAATGGGGTTAAAATTACATATTGTTAATGAAAAGTTGGAGGAAATACATCATGGAATTGTTTCAATTACCGAAAGCATTCCTGCAAATGAATACAATCTTTATCTCCATATTGATCGAAGCACTTCCTTTTGTGCTCATTGGTGTATTTATTTCAGGATTCATTCAAATGTTTGTGACAGAAGATATGGTAGCAAAATGGATGCCGAAAAACCGATTTCTGTCTGTTTTAATGGCTACTTTTTTAGGGATGATGTTTCCAGGTTGTGAATGTGGAATCGTTCCGATTGTTAGGCGATTAATCGGAAAAGGGGTTCCGCCATATGCCGGGATTGCATTTATGTTAACTGGGCCAATTATTAATCCGGTCGTATTATTTGCAACATACGTTGCCTTTGGAAGTAGTATGCACATGGTATGGTATCGTTCTATTGTAGCGATTATCGTAGCAATTATCGTTGGAATTATATTATCATTTATGTTTAAAGAACATCAATTACGAGATGATCACTTCCCAGAAGTGAATCATAAGCGTCCATTACGTAAAAAAATGTGGGATGTATGTACGCATGCTGTTGAGGAATTTTTCTCGATGGGAAAATATTTAGTATTAGGTGCGTTAATTGCAGCTGCAGTTCAAACGTTCGTACAAACTTCAACACTTCTTGCTATAGGACAAGGGCCGTTCTCTTCACCAGCTGTTATGATGGGGCTTGCTTACATATTATCACTTTGTTCAGAAGCGGATGCGTTTATTGCATCGTCATTCCAAAGTACATTTTCAACAGCATCACTTGTCGCGTTCCTCGTATATGGACCGATGGTGGATATTAAAAATATGTTTATGATGCTTGCGACATTTAAAACGAAATTTGTAATTGTCGTTACAGTTACAGTTACACTTGTTGTTTATGCAAGCTCACTACTCATTTATGCGATGGGGTGGTAGGTTATGTTTCGAGCGTATATACTATTAGGTTTTACAATCTTAATCACGCAACTTCATATTTCCGGTAATATTACGAAGTATATCAATATGAGGTATGCCTATTTATCAACAACAGCGGCTATTATTTTAGGGTTTTTAACGGTCGTTCAAATTATTATCGTATTCCAAAAAGAACATGAGAAAGAACAAGGAAAACAAGATTGTAGTTGTGATCATAGCCATTGCGGGCATGATCATTCAAAAGATGAGAATACATGGTGGAAAAAAGTATTTTCGTACACGTTGTTCTGTTTTCCTATTGTATCAGGGTTGTTTTTCCCAATTGCAACGTTAGATTCAGATATCGTTAAGGCAAAAGGATTTCACTTCCCTGTTGCACAAGCAGAAAGCACAGATCCATTTATGAGAAGGCAATTCTTAAAACCGGATACGAGTATTTATTACGGAAAAGAAGGATACCGTGGGGTAATGGAAAAAGGGAAGAAAGAGTTTGTAACGAAAGATAGTGTTACTTTAAACGATGAAAATTTCCTGAAGGGAATGGAAACGATTTACAATTATCCTGGCGAGTTTACTGGGAAAAAACTATCTTATAAAGGGTTTGTTTTCAAAGATGATTCTTCTAAAAAAGAACAATATTTCTTATTCCGTTTCGGTATTATACATTGTGTAGCGGATTCTGGCGTATATGGTATGTTAGTGAAAAAGCCAGACGGTGTAGAATGGAAAAACGATGATTGGATTCAAATAGAGGGAGAAATTTCTACTGAATTTTATCAACCGTTCCATGCGAATATCCCTGTATTAGAAGTAACGAAATGGAATAAAGTTGAACCGCCAAAAGAACAATATGTATTTAGAGGAGCCGATTGATAACATCGGTTCTTTTTTGTGGACTAAGAGTTCTGAATGTTGTTAATATTAAACTTGAAGTGATACTAAGCTCATACCGTTCAAGTGTTAATGGGAAATGGAACTCTTACCGGACTTCTTTGCTCCAGCCGAATTTGATGGTGGGAGTCTTACTGTCTGCAAATAGCGGATTAAATAATCAAAGAGGTGATAACAATGACTGAAGTAAAGGGAAAAACAGCTAATGAGTCTAGAGTGTTTAAAACGAGCCGAGTATTTCCAACAGATTTAAATGATCACAATACGCTATTTGGTGGAAAGATATTAGCGGAGATGGATATGGTTGCTTCTATTTCAGCAACGAGGCATGCAAGAAAAGAATGTGTCACAGCATCTATGGATTGGGTAGATTTCTTACATCCTGTTCGCTCTTCAGATTGTGTTAGTTATGAATCCTTTGTAATTTGGACGGGTAGAACCTCTATGGAAGTATTTGTGAAGGTAGTAGCAGAAGATTTAATTTCAGGTGAGAAACGTATCGCAGCAACATCATTTGTTACTTTCGTTGCACTTAGTAAAGAAAATAATCCTGTTCCTGTGCCGCGAGTAATTCCTGAAACAGAGGAAGAGAAAGAATTACATCGCATTGCAGTGCTGCGTGCAGAACAACGTCATATACGTAAGGCGGAGAGTAAGAAAGTAGCCACATTACTAACTTTTTGAGCTAAATATTTAGTCGTTAAAGTTACAATAACGGACTGAAATGTTTTTCATATGAAAAGCGGACACCTAAAAATAGGTGTCCGCTTTTATAGTTTTTTCATCCACATATCATATGACGATAACTACTTAGCAGAAGCAAGCAGCACCGACGATGATTAAGAGGATAAATAATACGACTAATAGCGCGAATCCATTACCATGTGCGAAGCCCATTGTTATTTCCTCCTTTTATTTTAAGATACAACATACAATATGCAAATGAGCTATCGTTTGATATGGACATATATCATGTAATGGCATATTTTCTTGAATGATAATGTATTAAAAAAGGGAAGATATAGAAATAACAGTAAGTGGAGAAAGGAAAATATCCATGAAACACTTTTTCGTTGTAATCCTTTGTTTAATAGGTGTATTCATTTGGATGAACATCGACGTGGAAATGGGGAAAAAAATGGTTAGTGAATATGAATTAGGACAAGTTCGATTAGGTGAATTTCAACTATATACGAACGGTGAAGAGTTATATACGAAATTATTTGAGGATATACGTAATGCAGAAAAGTACATATATATCCATTTTTATATTGTAGGTAAAGATGAAATAAGCCAAGAGTTTTTGCGGTTGCTTGAGAAAAAGGCATCAAGTGGAGTAGAAGTGAAATTGTCAGTTGATCGAATAGGTGGATATAAGCTGAAGAAAAAGATAATTCGTCAATTAAAAAGCAACGGTGTCCAGTTTACGTTTAGTAAGAAACTTAAATTGAAACATGTATTGTATTCGTTGCACCAACGAAACCATAGACGCATTGTTACGATTGACGGAAAAGTATCATATATCGGAGGCTTTAATATTGGAAAGGAGTACCTTGGACAAGATCCAAAATTTGGCCCGTGGCGTGATTATCATGTACGAGTTAAGGGGAATGGTGCCACCGATATGGAAAGAAGATTCGCTGCTGATTGGAAAGAAGATACGGGAGAAATAATGCCTCTACAGGAAAGTTTACCTGTGATAGGGAATGTAAAATATCAATATTTATTTTCAGATGGAAAAGGGTTATGGGAAAAATATGGAGCGCTTTTAAAGCAGGCTAAAAAGTCTTTAATTATTGCTACGCCATATTTTGTACCAAGTAAGGAAATGATGAAAGAGTTAAAAGATGCATTAAACCGTGGTGTCGACGTGAAAATTCTCGTCCCATTTAAAAGTGATGCCGTATTGTTAAAACAAGCTGCCTATCCGTATTTGAAAGACATGTTACATGCTGGAGCAGAGATTTATCAATATCGGAATGGCTTTTTTCACGGGAAAGTAACAATCATTGATGGAGAAATTGTGGATATTGGGACGGCGAACTTTGATAATAGAAGCTTTTATTTAAATTGTGAATCTAATTGTGTCATATATGATAAAACAGTTGTTGCTGACGTATGGAACCGATTAAAAGAAGACTTCCATAAATCAAAAAGATTTTCGGAAGAAGACTTTGAAAAAATTAGTAAATGGGATTGGTTTTTAGCGAGAATAGCAAATGTAATAGCATCATATTTATAGCATATAGACAAAAGAGAAGGGAGGCACTGTCATGGATTGTATGAAAGAATTAATGAGGTATAGTTATATGCTTATATATAAGGTTGGGGAGTATACAGGGGAGGTAAGAGACGAAGAATTAAAGGAATTATTACAGCAGCATTTACCATATATGTTGCAAGCATATAATGAACAAGTGAATTTTCAAGAAGGAGAGAATGTACAGCATATAACTTGTGAACCGATTGCATTTCATTTTCATGAAATGGAAAAGGATAGTAAATATACAGGGGATATTTATATTGCAACTTGTTATATTTCGCATTTAAAACGGTTAGCGTTAAAGTTTGCTCAAGTGGCAGTTGAAGTTGCAAATCCAGAGTTCCGCTCGTTTTTAGAAAATTGTTTCTTAAAAATGAATCGTTATGCCTATAGTGTATGGCAATATGTTGTGAAGAAAGAGTATAAGATTCAACATGTATATGAAAATGAGAAGTTTGCATAAGAAACTAAGGCGGAAAGATGGGCGCCTTAGTTTTTTACTTTTCATGGAGAAAAAAGAATAGGTGTCTGTGTTTATTGTCAGAAAATTTACAAATATTTACCGTATATTTACTATTTGTCAATCTCTCCTTTAAAAATAGAGAGTAATATGGGGTTGTACATATTCTATCAAAAGGAGGAAACGCAAATGAACAAATGGGTTAAATCATTAACTGCTATGGCACTTGCAAGTTCTTTATTAATGGTAGGTTGTAGTAAAGAAGAGGACAAGAAGAAAGAAGACGATACAACAACACAACAAGAGGACAAAAAGGATAAAGAAACAAGTGGCACTGAGAAATCTACGGATTCTAAAGAAAAGAAATAAAGTGAAACTTTAATCAGTGGGGTCATCCCCCACTGATTATTAGCCCCCACCAATCGGGCTTTTATGGGCAGTTGATCTCCATCTAACTTCTTTGTTTTTACTGAATTTTGAGGTGGGGTCTTACTGCCCGTTAAAGCGGGGTAAAATAATAATAGAGCTTCCTCTTATATATGAGGAAGCTTTTTTTGTTGTAAATTGATTGAGATTATTGAAAAATAGAGGAAGGATGAAAGAGGGGGGAAACAAATGAAAGTATGTATATTAGGAGCAACTGGTCGAGTAGGTTCAACCATAATTAAATTAGCATTAAAGGATTCAGCTGAAGTTACTGCATTAGCACGTGATGTAAAGAGAATAGAAATACAAGATGAAAGGTTACGATTGATAGAAGGTAATGTACTAAATGAAAATGATATAAAGAAAGCGATAGAAGGGAGCGATATAGTAATAAGTGCACTTGGAACGGATCAAAACGGGACGTTAGCGAAGAGTATGCCGCACATTATAAAACAAATGGAAGAAGAAGGAATTCGTAAAATTATTACAGTAGGAACAGCCGGTATTTTACAAGCGAGAACAAATCTAAATTTATATCGTTTTCAATCAATGGAATCAAAAAGGAAGACAACAACCGCAGCAGAAGATCATTTAGCTGCATATAAGATACTTAGTCGTAGTAATTTATGCTGGACGGTCGTTTGTCCGACACATTTAATAGACGGCGATGTGACAGGGGTATATCGAACTGAAAAAGATGTATTACCAGAAGGGGGAGCGAAAATATCAGTTGGTGATACAGCACAATTTACGTGGAATCTATGTAGTGAAAATGAATATGAGAATAGCCGAGTAGGTATTTCCTATTAAAAAACCATCCCGAAACTGGGATGGTTAAAAGACGATATAACATACAAATATGATAATCATAATGATTTGGAGAATGGCTTTCGCTACTGTACTGCTTAAAAAACCAACTACAGTAGCGACTCCTACTAGAAAGGCGTCTTTTGGCGCTTTTTTATGCATGAGCTCTGTAATAAATACCGATAAGAACGGTATGATAATTAAACCGAATGGTGGGAAGAAGAAAGACCCAACAATGATAGAAATCATACCTACACGTTCGCCCGATTTAGAACTCCCGTATTTCTTTAGGAAATATCCATTCGCAATAAAATCAGCAACGAAAATGAAAAGTGTGAAAATGACTTGAATAATCCAAAAGGAAGTTGTTAATTCTCCGCCATTTATACCAAAATGGTAAATGAAATATCCAGCCCATACAGCAAGGATACCTGGAATGATAGGGTAAATAAAGGCGAGAAATGAAACAATGAAACAGGCAATGATACAGATTGTTAATAATACTGTCACTTTATAACTCCTTCTTCGTGTCTAATTTATGTACCGCAATTTTTTTCACTTGATGTCCATCAAGTTCTAGTGCTTTAAATTGAAAACCAGCAAATTCAATGGAATAACCAGCCTCAATATTTAAGTCCACTGCTTGAGAGAGGAGCCAGCCTCCAATTGTATCTAAATCGCTATCATCAATATGTAGGCCAAACATATCATTTACTTCAGAAATGAGAACCTTCCCGTCTAAAACAGTAAGCTTTGGCGTACGTTTTTCAATCATAGGTGATTCATCCGCATCAAACTCATCTTGAATTTCTCCAATAATCTCTTCAAGAATATCTTCCATTGTTAAAAGTCCAGCAGTTCCACCATATTCATCCATAACAATTGCCATTTGAACGCGATTCTTTTGTAAATGAACTAACGTTTTGCGAATGGGAACAGTTTCAAATACAGTTAGTACTGGATGTATGTAAGATTCAAGTGGCTTATGAATGCCTTTCGTTTGATCGTGAAATACTTCTTTCGTATTGATTATGCCAATTATATCATCTTTATCTTTTTCAATGATAGGGTAGCGTGTATACTTTTCAGTTGCGACGATATCCATATTTTCTTCTAACGTATTTTCAGTAGATAAGCAAATCATTTCTGTACGAGGGACCATAATTTCTTTTGCGACCCGGTCGTCAAATTCAAAAATATTATTTACATATTTATATTCGGTTTGATTTATTTCGCCACTTTTGAAACTTTCTCCTAAAATGAGTCGTAGTTCCTCTTCAGAATGAGCAAGTTCATTTTCTTTCGCTGGCTCTAAACCGAGTAGTTTTGTGAAAAAGATAGCAGTACTATTAAGTAACCAAATGAACGGGTACATAATTTTATCGAATAAAATAAGTGGTCGTGCAAATTTAAGTGTGATTGCTTCTGCTTTTTGTATTGCGAAAGACTTTGGAACTAATTCACCTAATACAACATGGAAAAATGTAATCACACTAAAAGCAATAATAAAGGATAAAGTATTCGCCATTGTTCCAGTAATATTAATCTTTTCAAAGAGCGGGCGTAGTAAATGTTCCACAGTCGGTTCACCAAGCCAACCAAGCCCTAAAGAAGTGATTGTAATCCCGAGCTGACAAGCTGATAAATATACATCTAAATTAGATATGACACTTCTTGCAGCTAAGGCTTGTTTATTGCCTTCATTTGCAAG
Source organism: Bacillus sp. Brlt_9 (assembly GCF_051948935.1). Classification (NCBI taxonomy): domain Bacteria; kingdom Bacillati; phylum Bacillota; class Bacilli; order Caryophanales; family Bacillaceae; genus Bacillus; species Bacillus sp. Brlt_9. Next base: position 898,066 of record NZ_JAYJLO010000001.1, read on the forward strand.
CTGGTCAATTCGACTTTTTCGTACTTTTACAACAGCGAATTCTGATGCAACGAAAAAGCCGGAAATAAGAATAAGTACAAAGATGAGAAAAATATTTAATATGTCCAAGTGTATTCTCTATTCCGTCGTTTGGAATAAAGATGTCACCTCCTGCGATTATGTTATACTTTTATAATAAATCCAAACGAAAAGAATAGTCAAAGAAAAAGGGTAAATATTGGTATGTTTCTGCAATAGTTTTTGAATGTGCTGTTATTTTGTCCGCTATACAAAAGGAATAACCCCCTACTTTCAGATTATAGAGGGTTATTTCAAATTAAGGTTTTGGAATACTTCTCGTTAAAGCGTATGATTGTTGTTTAACGTGGTTTGTCGTCCATAGTGTTTGAAGGAACGAGAGTATGCAATACGGGATATACAAAAGTAATAAGCTAATTGTAACAATAATAGGTGCATTCCCGCCGAATTGAACGATAAATTGCAATAGTCCGCTTGCATGAAAAACGCATTCCATAAACACGAATGAAAGTATAATGGAACCTAAAATAGATTTATGATTCGAAGTAAGTGCCAAAAACAATGTATCTACAAGGAAAGAAGATTGTTTTATTTCATATTCATTTGTGTTACTTAAGAACGGAATCCATTTTTTAATTGCTTGCATAACGATAATCATGGAAGTACTACAAACGATGATAAAAGATGAGTAGTAAGGAAGTTTTATAAAGTTTGCGATGTATAGGAGTAGTAATAAGACTGAGCATTGTAATAATACAGTACAAAAAGAGTAAGGTACCCATCTTAATAAGGAAGTGAACTTTTTAACCGAATGAGATGCTTTAAAAAATAAATGACCGATCCCTAAACTGATGAAGAATCCGATTGCAAGAGTAAAGGTAAAACGAACAATCGATAAAAAATATATTTCCCATATGTAAGGGAATAACGGTGTTGAATGATTCGAAGTATGTACCATCTGATTTGCTGAGAAAAAGATAGATTCGTGCATCCAATCAATCTTTGGAACTGTCATGGAAGAAAGTTGTGCGAAGTTATGAAAAATACTTATAAAGCCAGTTATGTAAGAGTATTTATGTGTAATGAATAATGCCGGAATAGGACTGATGATAAATATAATGAGAACACCAACGATAAATTTACATATATGTGAGCGCAATAAAGACATGTAATCACCTACTCTTAGAATATTCAGAAAATTCTTATTCTTATTTTAGCTTCTTTCGGCGTAAGTTACAATATATTTTTCTTAAAGAAGTTTAGTATTGTACGGGATATAGGTGAATGAAACGTGAATAAATTATGACAAGAAAACGAATAATTTTCAGAAAAGTAAAATAAATTATTTATTTTTTTCTGAAAATATAATATAGTTATGGCACAGAAAGTATTTTAACATAAGGAGGCTGTTTATGAGGATTAAAGGGAATTATGTACCGAAAAGGGAAGTCTTATTTTGCTCAAGTTCAATTACAATAGGGGAAGCACTGGAGCATTTAAATAAAACTGGCTATCGTTGTGTACCAGTTTTAGATGAAAAAAAAGAGAAATATTTAGGGAATGTATACAAAGTAGATATTTTAGAATATAAAGGTTCGCTGGAAGAGAGTGTCTTACAATTATTAAACGATAAAGAAGGTTATGTCAGAGAAGATTCTTCGTTCTTTAAAGTATTTTTTACAATAAAAAAATTACCTTATTTATCAGTAGTTGATGAAAAAGGAATCTTTCTAGGAATTTTAACGCATAAAAAAGTTTTCGAGTTATTAGAAGATGCTTGGGGCGTTCATTCTAGTAAATATTCTGTCATGATTGGGACACAGGATTATAACGGGGCCATTCAAAAATTATCGACTGTATTAAAAAAATATACAGGTATTCAAAGTTTAATGACTTTTGATAATGATGCCTTATTAGTTCGAAGAATTATGTTTACATTAGGAGAAGAGTTTAACGACGATGAATTAAAGACGTTATTGAAAGATTTAGAAGATCACGGATTTAGAGTTGTATATGTGGAAGAGATGAAAAATCCACGTGAAGTTGAAACGATAGAGTAACATGCAAAAGCCATCTAATTATGTTGGATGGCTTTTGTTATGTTACGAACATAAAATTATTTGAAAATAATGATAGGGTAAAAATTGAGATTGTAACAAAATTTGTGTAAAAGAATAAAAAAGTAGATAATTTTGATTTTCAAAAAAATCAATTTGAAAATATGTTTTTATTTTTCAACTAAATATGTTACTATATGTGTGATAAAAACAAAGAGGTCTGACAACTATACTCCACGCAATACCACTCTAATGAGTTAAATATTCAAAAAAATCAAAAATTAATAATTAGAGTAAGAATAAGGGGAATGGAGAAATTATGGAGAAAGACACTGCTTTGTAAGGGGCATATTTTATCAGCTTGAGCAGAGAGGAGGATGCATAGCATATTGTGAAAATAAAGATAAACAATGAAAAAGTGCTATGCAAATGAAAAGTATGAAGGGACGTTTAAGGCCAGGTGATACGGTAGCAATTGGTTTAATGTTATTTGCACTATTTTTAGGAGCAGGAAATTTAATTTTCCCACCGGTTTTAGGGCAACAAGCTGGAGAGAATGTTTGGATTGCTACAATTGGATTCCTAGTAACGGGAGTCGGATTACCCCTATTAGCTGTAACAGCTGTCGCGTTTGTAGAGGGGGACTTGAAAGCGCTATCTTCTAGAGTTCACCCTATATTTGCGTTTATTTTCCCATTGATTAGTTATTTAGCAATTGGACCATTTTTCGCGATTCCGCGTACTGGAGCCGTTTCATTTGAAATGGGTATGAAGCCATTTTTATCAGAGGCATTAGTTTCCGAGTGGTACATGCTATTTCTTTTCACTATAATTTTCTTCGGAATAACTTGGTATTTATCATTAAATCCATCTAAATTAGTGGATTGGTTCGGGAAATTTCTTACACCATTGTTAGTATTGATTGTTGCTGTAATTGTCGGAAAGGCAATTATTGATCCGATTGGAGAACCGGCTGCGCCGCTAGCAGCATACAAAGAAAATGCTTTCTTTGGTGGATTTGTTCAAGGATATTTAACGATGGATGCAATTAGTGCACTTGTATTTGGAATTGTCGTTGTACAAGTTATCCGCTCTAAAGGAATAAAAGAAAGTAGTCAAGTTGCAAAAATAACAGTAGTATCAGGTATTATTGCAGTACTTGGTTTAACGTTAATTTATTTATCACTTGCTTATCTTGGTTCAACAAGTACATCACTTGGGGTATCAGAGAATGGTGGACTTATTTTAACGAATGTTGTAAATGAGCTATATGGAACAAGTGGTAAAATTTTATTAGGGCTCGTTATTATCCTGGCTTGTTTAACAACTTCTGTTGGATTAACATCGGCTTGTGCTGGCTTCTTTACAAACTTATTCCCTAAACTTTCGCATAAAGCGATTGTAACAATGGTTTGTGTATTTAGTTTAATTGTATCTAACCTTGGTTTAACACAATTAATCGCAGTTACTTTACCAGTGTTAATGATCATTTATCCAGTTGCAATCGTATTAATCGTACTTTCTTATTTCCATAAATGGATTGGAAAACGTAATACCATTTATATTGGAGCTATTTTAGGTGCATTGTTAATTAGTTTCTTTAACGGTTTAGAAAGTGCGAATATTAAAATTGAAGCAATTTCTAACGTACTACAAATGTTACCATTATATAAAGAAGGAATAGGATGGTTAATCCCATCATGTATTGGCGGGATTCTCGGTTTCTTCTTCTATAAATCAAATGAATCAAGTGAATTGCAAAAGAAAGGTGCTTAGGCGCCTTTCTTTTTTTAAAGGGGATTTATAGATTTTGTCTAAGTAATAAATTGGGAGGAATTATAAAATGGCTAATTTTGAAGATTTTTTAACTTTGGATGTAAGAATTGGAACTGTAACACACGCAGAGGAATTTAAAGAAGCTAGGGTGCCAGCGATTAAACTAGAAATTGATTTTGGGGAGCTTGGAATGAAGCAGTCAAGTGCTCAAATTACGAAGAGATATAACCCAGAAGACTTAATCGGTCAGCAAATCGTTGCTGTTGTAAATTTTCCGCCAAAACGTGTAGCTGGATTTAAATCAGAAGTGCTTGTTTTAGGAGGGGTACCTGAAGCGGGTGATGTTGTATTACTGCAGCCGAATATGGAATTACCGAACGGAACAAAAATTAGTTAATGTAAAGGCAGGGGTAACATGGATATCGGACGAGAATATTTACAATGTGCCATTTCGAATTTTGAAGCAACAAAGAAACAAGGGGAACTGGTGCTGTCACAATTATCATATGAACAGATTGAATGGTCTTCTCACGAAGAAACAAATAGCATAGCAATCATAATTAAGCATTTGCACGGTAATATGCGTTCTAGATGGACGGATTTTTTAACATCTGACGGTGAAAAAGTAGATCGTAACCGAGATGCTGAATTTGAAGGTGGTTATCATGCTAAGGAAGAGGTTCTCATAGCATGGAATGAAGGATGGGAATATGTTTTTAAAACGATGAATGTGCTAACGCCAGAAGATTTATTGCAGACGGTATATATTCGCGGTGAAGCACAAACTGTTATGCAAGCAATTGAAAGACAAATTTCTCATTATTCTTTGCATATTGGACAGATTATTTACATTGGGAAATTGTTAAAAGAAAATGAGTGGGAATGTTTAAGTATTCCTAGAAATCAGTCTGCACGTTATGTAGAGAAAAAACGTTCAACATAATAATAGGAAAGAAACCGATAGAGAATGGGAAATAAGAAAATAACCCAAATAATAGATGGTTCTGTAATCATAAGAATGCTGCCAAAAATAAGTCCATATATAATAAGAAAGAAATTAAATAGTGTATTCATTGGGATAAATCTTGGGATGAACACTTGTTGCCGCTTAAAGCAATCACTGTGAAATAAATACGTGCGGAAGTACCGTGTGGCAGTAATAAGATCTTTCTTTCGAGCAATTCTTTTTTTGCATGTATGACAGATGAACGGTGGTCGCATTTCATTACGCTCCATTTTTCATATTTGTAATAATGTAGGACAAAAGTAGGTACAAAGTGTATATCCCTATATACGCTCCTGATATGAGAAAAAATGGATTTAGTAAAATTCCATGAATGCTTGTCATAAAAACTAAATCTTGCATTAAAACATCATATATGTTGATAGAAATAATTGTACCGAGTACATAAAGTGTTAAGTACGCTGAAATATGTAACGCAACGCGGATTGTAGGATGCTTAGCAAGCCAATAAAAAATAAATGATAGTACAACGGGTAATGTTCCTAGTAGTAGCTTCAATTCATTTCACCTCATTAACAATATAGCCGGAATTTAGACGGTCTATTCTCTAGAGCTTGTACATAACTTGAAATAGAGAGGGTGATAGTATGAATCGAGGCTTTTTTTATGTGAAGTTTACGAGTGTACGAAAGTTAATATTATTTATTATTGCTACAGTACTAGCGACTTTTTTTCTTATTAGTATGATGGTAACTTCTATGAAAGAGACAAAGTCAACGTATTTATATAATTGGTTAAATGAGTTATCGATGAATGGTTACATGTACGTTCTTGGAAAAGAGAACCATTATTTTACACAGGAATATCGGAATTTAAATCAAGATTTTTCCATTTCTTCGTTTCTCTTTTCTATGGCAACGAATATTCGTTTTAACGATGTACGCAGTTTTGTCGGCAAAGAGCTACCTGGTTTTGGTAAGTACGATACAGAAATTGTTATTGCGGGTGAAGGGACAAATTATTCTAACTTACCAATAGAGTCGAGTGTTCCACTTGAAGAAGTAGTAAAAGAACGGACTGGTGAAGGTGGACAGGCTCAAAAGCCGGATACGAACAAAGAGAAAAAGCAACCGGCTCAAACGACAGGAAAAAGGCAAGTTGCGTTTATTTATCATTCGCATAGCTGGGAATCTTATTTGCCGTTACTGAATTTAGCAAATGATCCAAATCCGAATAAAGCGACAAGTTCCGTCACGAATATTTCAATAGTCGGCGACCGATTTCGTGAACAATTAGAAAGTGAAGGGATCGGGGCTACTAACGACAAGACAGATGTCGGTCAAAAGTTGATTAGTAAAGGGCTAAATAGTAATAGTTCTTACAAAGTGTCGCGAGAAATTGTACAAGAAGCAATGACTGGCAATAAAGAGCTGCAATACTTCTTTGACTTACATCGTGATAGTGCTCGGAAAAATGTCACGACAAAGGCAATTGGAGATAAATCATATGCAAAGCTTGCTTTCGTAATAGGAAAAGGCAATAAAAATTATGAAAAGAACTTACAGTTAGCAACAGCTCTTCATGAGGAAATTAATAAGAAATATCCAGGAGTGAGTCGTGGTGTCATTCAAAAAGGATTCCAAACAGGAAATGGTGTCTATAATCAAGACTTATCAGGACAAGCAATATTAATTGAAGTTGGTGGCGTAGATAATTCAGAAGAAGAACTAAATCGATCCATTGATGTACTTGCTAAAGCGTTTGGTGAATATTTCTGGCAGGCTGAGAAGGTGAATGGCTAAAGTGAAACAAAAATGAGTAGGAGAGTCTGAAAAAACGTGAGTGTAATGCTTACGTTTTTTGTAATTGATGAGACGTCACAGAAAAGACATAATTTGTCGATGTTATAGTAATATCGAAATTTGTCAAATTATACTGGGGGATTTACAAAGGGATTTTCGGGAAAGTAGAGAAAATCTTTTTACAGGGAAAACTTTTTATTCTAAAACTGGTAGGGTGATTGAAGTGATTAGGGAGATCAAAATAGAAGATGCAGCATCGTTTTTGCAATTAAGTAAGCAACTAGACGAAGAAACGAAATTTATGTTATACGAACCAGGAGAAAGAAAATTTACAGTAAAGCAACAAGAACAAATGATTCATCGCTTTATAGAAAATGAGTATGCAACAATATTCGTAGCAGTTGAAGAAGAGAGAATAGTAGGATTTATTTTATTGAATGGAAATCATATTCAAAGAAAGCGACATGTAGCAAGTATTGTAATTGGTATTTTGCAAGAGTATAGCGGTCGAGGTATTGGGACGAGATTGTTTAAAGAGGCTGAGAAGTGGGCAAGATTACATGATGTATGGCGTTTAGAATTAACGGTAATGGCCCACAATACAAGAGCCCAGGCACTATATAAAAAAGTTGGATTTGAGAAAGAAGGTGTCAAAAGAGCTGCTCTTATTATCGATGGAGAGAACATCGATGAGTATGAAATGGCCAAATTATTAAAATAAGAGGTCGTTATATGAAAAAAAGATGGACACTACTTGGTATCGTAGCGATGGTACTTATTGTTGGAGTAGCAGGAGTCAATTATAAAATGTATAAGGATAAGCAGGCGCGCGAGGTAAATGTAAATAACATATTTCCGAAAGCGAAAGAAACGATTGCGAATATGGATGGTGATATTGCGGTCATTAGTAATCCGAATTCGATGCTTGTGCTTGTAAATAAAAGTAGGCGTTTGCCAGATGGGTATAGACCATCAGATTTAGTTATTCCGAAAGTGCGCTACTCAAGTGAAGGTGATCAAGAAAAGAAAAAAATGAGGAAAGAAGCAGCAGGGGCGCTTGAGGAAATGTTTCAGCAAGCGGATAAGGAGCATATCTTCTTATTTGCAGTCTCTGGGTTTAGATCTTTTGATCGACAAAAAGCATTAAATACGATGTATAAAAAACAAGATGGAGAAGCAAAAACAGCGATGTCTAGCGCGGTTCCTGGAACGAGTGAACATCAAACAGGGCTCGCAATGGATATTACATCTCAATCTGCCAAGTTTCAGTTAGAGACAGTTTTTGGTGAAACGAAAGAAGGGCAATGGCTTTCTGAAAATGCCCATAAATTTGGTTTTGTCATTCGATATACAAAAGAGAAAGAATCGCTTACGGGTTATCGATTTGAACCATGGCACGTGAGGTATGTGGGAAATCCACAAGCTACATATTTATATGAAAATCAACTGACACTTGAAGAAGTAACGCAGTGAACAATTGAGGGGAGAGAAGGGTTATGACGATGTTATATAAGAAAAAAGTACACGCATATGTGACAAGAGAAAAAGAGGGAGTTATGCAATTGCTTGTTTTTAAACATCGTGATATACCTCAAGCTGGTATACAAGTGCCAGGGGGAACGGTTGATGAAGGAGAAACGTTAGAAGCAGCAATTTTACGTGAAGTACAAGAAGAGTCTGGATTACGTCATTTATGCATAGAACGATTCCTAGCCGATTACATCATACATGTGAAAGAAAAAAAGGAATATCAAAAACGCCATTTCTTCCACATAACATTACTAACAGATGTAAAAGATGGTTGGGAACATATTGTAAGTGCTGGTGAGGAAGATGAAGGGTTAGTATTTTGCTACGAATGGATTGATATTTCAAAATGCCCTGAATTAGCTGGGAAACAAGGTGAGTTTTTACATCTGTTAGAAGAAGTATACGTGCAGTAATAATAGGGTCTGAAGCGAAGGTAAACCCGTTTCAGACTTTTTTTATTTTTCAGGAAATAAAAAGGTTTTAATATTTGTAAGTTGAATTCTTTTAAAGGGACTGTAGTTGTATATGTGAGGAGCGGAGAAAATGAAAAAGTAATAGATACATGATATCAATAAAAGGCTTTATAGAAGGGGAATGACGATGGAGATTCAGTTCAATGCACAATTACAAAAAGAATTAACAATTCATGAAATACAAGCAGCGATGGAAGCTGGGCAATTAACTTCAAAAGAATTAGTTATGTATTACCTTCATAGAATCGCAAAATATGACCAAGATGGACCAAAAATCAATTCTATTTTAGAAATCAATCCAGACGCAATCTTTATTGCGGAAGCGTTAGATCATGAAAGAAAGACAAAAGGTGTAAGAAGTCCGTTACATGGTATACCTGTTTTACTTAAAGACAATATTGAGACGAATGATTCCATGCATACAAGTGCAGGTACAATTGCCTTAGAACAAAATATTAGTAGTGAGGATGCATTTCTCGTTACGAAATTGAGAGAAGCGGGAGTAGTCATAATAGGAAAGACCAATATGACAGAATTAGCAAATGGAATGTCGTTTGAAATGTGGGCTGGATATAGTGCAAGAGGTGGACAAACAATAAACCCTTACGGTACAGGTGAGGATGACATGTTTGTTGGCGGCTCTAGTACAGGATCTGCTATAGCAGTTGCTGCTAACTTTACAGTAGTATCTGTTGGAACAGAAACAGATGGTTCTATATTGAGTCCGGCGGTTCAAAACTCTGTAGTAGGAATTAAACCGACTGTGGGTTTAATTAGTCGTAGGGGAATTATTCCGCTTACTTATTCACAAGATACAGCGGGACCATTTGCTAGAACGGTAACAGACGCGACAATTTTGTTAGGGAGCTTAACTGGGGTGGACGAGAAAGATGTAGCTACTCATAAAAGTGAAGGTATGGCAGAGCAGGATTATACAAAATATCTTGATGTTAATGGCTTACATGGAGCAAAGATTGGTGTATTTAGTGATGCACCAAAAGATTATTATGAAACCGGTGAGTATGATGAAAATTTGTTTAAGAATACGATTCAAGTCTTACGTAGTAAGGGAGCGACAGTAGTAGAAGATATTGATATTCCGTCTTTTCATAGAGAATGGAGCTGGGGAGTATCGCTATATGAACTAAAGCATAGTTTAGATAAATATCTTTCTAAATTACCTTCTACTATACCAGTACATTCTATTTCAGAGTTAATGGAGTTTAATGAAAACATAGCAGAAAGAGCTTTAAAATATGGACAAACTAAGTTAGAAAGAAGAAAAGGTGTTCCTAATACGTTAAGAAATCCAGAATATTTAAATGCAAGATTAGAAGACATATATTTTTCACAAGAACAAGGTATTGATTTTGCATTGGCAAAATATAATCTTGATGCAATTCTATTCCCTTCTTATATCGGATCCACTATATGTGCGAAAGCAGGTTATCCATCTATAGCGATACCTGCGGGATATATGGATAACGGGAGACCGTTTGGAATTACGCTTGCAAGTACTGCTTTTTCTGAGGGGACCTTGATTAAACTAGCATACGCTTTTGAACAAGCGACAAAGCATCGGAAAATCCCTAACTTAGCATGAATAAAATAAATAGGACAGGAATTCCTGTCCTATTTATTTTTATTCATTAAAGTGAAATATCTTTTTGCTTTGTCCTATCATATTTTAATAAGTTAAATGATAAACAAGCAGAGCACAATATAAGGATAGAAGCGAGAATATAAATCGTACGAACACCAAACAAATCGGTAATAATTCCAACGCTAAGCATAGAAAGACCAGAAGCTGTCGAGAGGAGTGCGCCATGAGCTGTATACATTTTTGATAGTAAAGTAGGGGCGACACTTAATTGTAGAACTGTCGTTTGAGAAATATCTCTAATTTGATAACATGGACCCATTAGAACGCATAGAAAAAGCGCAATAAACCCGCTACTTGTTATACCATATAAAAATGTAAGAATACTGAACAAAAGAGAGCCTATCGCCATGGAACGTATTAAATTGTTTTGAATGTATGTACTAATTTTCCACGCTAATATCCCGCCAATTAACGTCCCTACATAATAACTTGTATTAATGTACCCCCACCATTCTTCGCCTTTATGAAGGACAGTTGTTACATACGCCATCGTAATAGCACCAATCCATATCGTCCCTGCGAAAGTTTCAATTAAGTCCATGCATGTAACTGTACGGAGAGAAGGGTTCCGAAATAAGAGTTTCCAACCTTCCAATAAAGCAGCGCCTTTTGAAGAAGAAGACTCTATTACTCGTTCAATATGTATGGAACGTAATGAAGCGTGTAGTGCAACACATCCAAAGATCATCAATATGTTATTCATCATAAGTGTAGAAGTGGCGCCGATTTGAAGAACAATAACACTTGTAAATGAATAAGCAGCGGCTTGCGCGATTTGTGTGGAAAAGGAAAAAATACTATTTACTTTTACTAATTTTTCTTTTCGTGTAAGGCGAGGCAGGATACTGTAAAATAATGGTGCGCTCCAGCCGCTACATAATGAAATAAAAAAAATGAAAATGAATAGTGCTACAATGTTTGTGGAAAGGGCTGGGAATAATATCATTAATAAAAATAATAGAACAGTTTTTGTCCATTGTAGTGTGAAAAGTAATGAATAAGATGAAAAACGATTCATGATAAGTGGTGCAGATGTATTTGCTATAAGATTAGTTATGACTTGTACTAATGGAAAAAGGGCAGTTAATGTAGCTGATTTCGTTGTCATATACATATGAGTTGTAATAATCATGATGAATACGATGTCTGCGAGAGTAATGAATATTTTAGAGCTTAAATAGTAAGCTAATGAACTCTTTTGCAATAAGCACATCACCTTCTTAAAAAAATAATATTTAAGTAGTTAGGAATAATTATAATTTGAAAATTAAATTTTCGAAAGAATTTAATTTTTTGTCACTTTTTGAAAGGGATTTTCATGTATAATGAAGAATATATTAATATAGTATTTTAATAATACTCATTATAACAGTGAATATGTACAATAGCTTGTAGTAAGCGCCCACGTATAAGAAAGGGCGGATAAACCATTCTTTTCTTCATATACATATAGAAAATGAGAAAGAAAGTGAGGGTTGCATATGGCTGCATGGGTAATTTGGTTTATAATAGCAGGTATTTTATTTATTGCAGAGATGTTGTCGATTACGTTTTACATGCTTTGGCTTGGAATTGGGGCTGTTGTCGGAGGTCTAATAGCTTTGTTTGCTCCCGAAGCACTACTGTTACAAGTCATTGTTGGTGCGATTGTAAGTTTAACATTGACTTTCTTTACGAAAAGAATTTCAAAAAACTTTCGAGAAGCGAAAGGTTTTACTGATACAGTAGATATGCTAGTCGGTAAAAAAGGGATTGTTATGCAAGCGATTACAAATGAAGCGAATGGTATTGTGAAGGTAGATGGAGATACTTGGACAGCTATTGCAGATAATCCAATTGATGTTGGAGAAAAAGTTATTGTTATAAAGAGGAATAGTACTATATTACAAGTGAAAAAGGAGAGTGAATAAATATGGCAGTAGCATTGACATTAACCATTATTTTCGCACTAATTGTTGTTACATTTATCGCATTAACAATTAAAATTATTCCACAGCAAAAAGTTGGAGTCGTTGAAAGATTTGGTAAGTTTCAACGTATAATGCAGCCGGGATTAAATTTATTAATACCAATTGTGGATCGCGTTCGTGTATATCATGACTTACGTATTCAACAAACAAATGTACCACCGCAGAAGGTAATTACGAAAGATAATGTACAAGTAGAGATTGATACAATTATTTTCTATCAAATTGTGGAACCGGAACTTGCGACATATGGTATTTCGAACTATGAATATGGTGTTCGTAACATTACTTCTGCAACGATGCGTCAAATCATTGGTAAAATGGAACTGGATGAAACGTTATCAGGTCGTGAAAAAATCTCAACAGAAATTCGCTTAGCACTTGATGAAGCAACAGAAAAATGGGGCGTTCGTATTGAACGTGTTGAAGTTGTTGATATTAATCCGCCGAAAGATGTGCAAGCATCAATGGAAAAACAAATGAAAGCAGAACGTAATAAACGTGCGATCATATTAGAAGCTGAAGCTGCAAAACAAGATAAAGTCCTTCGTGCTGAAGGGGAAAAGCAAAGTAAAATATTAATGGCTGAAGGGGATAAAGAGGCACGTATTCGAGAAGCTGAAGGTATTAAAGAAGCGAAAGAGTTAGAAGCAAAAGGGGAAGCGAGAGCGATTGAGGAAATTGCAAAAGCAGAACAAAATCGAATTGAATTGCTTCGTGAAGCAAATTTAGATGAGCGTATACTTGCTTACAAATCATTTGAATCATTGGCTGAAGTTGCGAAAGGGCCAGCAAATAAAGTCTTTATTCCATCTAATGCAATTGAAACACTTGGTACTCTCGGGGCAATTGGAGAAATCTTTAAAGAAAAACAAGCGAAGAGATTACCTCCTTCAGATACACCAAAAGAACAATAAGAGTGAAAAAGAGAAATGGGATGCCATTTCTCTTTTTTGTTATAGAAAATTCAGAGTATGATATAATGGAATTTTTCGGATATTAAAAAGGGGAGTGAAGAAACATGCAAATACTACTAATACGCCACGGAGAATCAGAAGCTGATATTTTAAACGTACATGAAGGACGAGCTGATTTTGAATTAACAGAAAAAGGAAGGCGGCAAGTGCAAAGACTTGTACAGAAAATGAAAGCAGATTTTCCGCCAGATTTCATTTGGGCAAGTACATTAAAACGTGCTCGCGAAACTGGTGAAACGTTAGCAGAAGGAATTGGATGCCCAATTCAATTAGAAGAGGAATTAATGGAGTTTAATAATGGGATACAAGCCGGGTTATCATTTGAAGAGGCAAAAAAATATCCAGAGCCAAAGTTTCTTCATGATCGTTTTGAAAACGGGGAATCATTTATTGAATTTAGAATGAGAATAGAAGGAATCTTTTCTAAAATCGTGACAGAGAATACATATGACCGAATTGCAATTGTTGCACACGGTGGTGTAATAAATAGTCTATTACGTGCGTTTTTCAAAATGCCAATTTCGATGGACTATTATTTTAAAATGGGAGATACGGGAATAAGCTTAATTGAAATTGATGGTGAACAAAAAACGGTTCATTTCATTAATGATACAAGTCATTTAGACGGGATGTAAAGATCAATGTATAAAGTAGTATTCTTTGATGTTGACGGTACTCTTTTAAGTGAGATCGACAGAAGTATGCACGAAAGTACAAAAGAAGCGATACAAAGATTAATAGATAAAGGGATTCACGTAGTTGTTACTACAGGGAGGCCATATAGTTTATGCGCGCAATTTAAAGAACTGGGCATACATACAATTATTTCTGCAAATGGTGCACATATCAAGTTTGAGGAAACAGTTATACATAAATCGGTACTTTCTAGTGAAATCGTTCATGATATTTCAAAGTTTGCTGAATTAAATGGTCACGGTATTTCTTATTTTACCGAGGATTTTGCAATGAATGGAATAGCCTCGGATAATGAGCGTGTCATGCAAGCGCTTAGCGAGACGTTGAATTTAGAGAAGTATCCTGAAAAAAGCATGGATTTGTCAGAGGAAATCTATTGCTTATGTCTGTATGCAGATGAAATAGAAGCTCAAAAATTTCTTGAAAGATATCCTATGCTTACGTTTGAGCGTTTTCATAATTACGTTATAAATGTATTGGAAGATAGTAAAGTATCGAAGCTAACTGCAATTCAAAAGGTATTGGAGCATTTAAATATTTGTAAATCAGAAGCGATTGCTTTTGGTGACGGTGGAAATGATATTGAAATGTTGCAGTATGTAGGATTAGGTATTGCGATGGAGAATGGCGGAGAAGAGTTAAAAGCAAGAGCTGATTTCGTTACAACGAAATCAAGTGAAGGTGGTATTTCTGTTGCCTTAAAGAAGTTTCGTATTATTTAAAAATAATAGCTAGTCAGTGTAAAAAAATCCTGTTCTAATGACAGGATTTTTTGTCTAACAATATTCTTGCAATAAAAGGAAAAATGTGAGTATAATGAAAAGTAGTTAGGTAAGCTAATTAAAAAGAAAGGAGAGTAAAGATGAATGAATTCAAAAAATGATTCTCATCCTTTAGGGATTGGGCCGTATGCAGAGTTAATAAAAAAGACGGCATCAGCGGATACGGATCCAATCGCAGCAAAACTTGGTTTGTTAATGTTATGGACGTCGGATAATGTTCTTGATGCTGTTGACGTAGATTTAGCTCCGCTTGGTATTTCGGAAAGTAAATTAGATTTTTTACTGCTGTTTATTTTGCGTGAAATGGAATCAAATGAGGAAGAAGTGAACATGAGTCCTTCGGATATTGCGAGTCGATTAGGGATAACACGTGCTTCTGTCACTGGCTTATTAGATTGGATGGAGAAACGAGAGTTAATCGTAAGATTCCATCATTCTGAAGATCGAAGAAGATTAAAAGTGAAAATTACTCCAAAAGGAAAAGAGCTAGTTACGCACTCTTTACCAACTTTTTGGTTATCTTGCGCTTCGTTAGTTGACGACTTTAATCAAGAAGAGCGTCAAGTTTTAGAGAAGTTATTAAGTAAAATGCAAGTAAATATGCAGGTGAAATTAGGAGAAGGTAGGTAAATAAGTTGATTATGAGGATCAACTTATTTATTTGGGAATATAATTAGCTTACCTTATTATATGTTTGACTAACTTTTGGGGGCAGCCATACTTTTTACGATGTAATTAAAATGAGTAGCAGTTAAAGAAATAGCATTTTGCGTACTTTAAAGGTTTTAAATTGATAAAAAAATCGTAATAAGGGAGAGATATTATGATGGAAATAGGAAAAGAAATAAATCGTGAAAAGAATTACACAATAATGACAGTTGTATTATGTTGGTCGGGTATGGTCGTTATGTCTAGCTTATATGTAACAATCCCTTTAATTGCACTATTTGCAGACCTTTTTAATGTTTCACTAGCGCAATCTGCAGCTACAGGTAGTATATTTTCTGTTGGCTTTGCTATAGGTTGCTTGTTATTTGGGGCAATCTCTGATAAATATGGGCGAAAAAAAGTGATCTTCATTGGATTACTTGCTCTGTCGATTATTTCGTTTTCCTTAGGATTTGTAGAGAGTATATTGTGGCTTGTTATTTTTAGAGGCTTACAGGGTATTGCAGCAGCTACATTTTCTCCAGTAGCGTTAGCCTACGTTGTAGAAATGTTCCCAGTAGAAAGAAAGGTTACAACGATAGGATTTGTTAGTACCGGTTTTTTAGTAGCTGGTATTGTAGGTCAGGTAATAAGTACGGTTGTTAGTCAGCATTTTGGATGGCACATGGTGTTCTTTCTTCTTAGTAGTGTCTATATGATTACGGCTGTATGGATTCATTATTCTCTTCCAAAAGGGGAGACGTCTCAATCTTATACTGATATTTTGGGACCGATTAAACAGATGGGGAAAGTTTTTACACATAAAAGCTTAGTATTGAGCTATATGATTGCGTTTGTTTTATTAATGGCTTTTGTTAATATGTATACTGTTTTAGGTAATTATTTGAGCTCTCCTACTTATAATTTAAATGCGGAACAAATCCTATATTTTCGTTTAGCAGGACTATTTGGTATGATTCTATCACCAATTGCGGGTCGTTTAACAAAGAGGTTCGAAGTAAGGAAAGTTCTTCAAGGTGGATTGCTGGTCGCTATTTTTAGTCTAAGTGCAATGGGCTTTGTTTCGTATCTGCCTCTTCTAGTCATAATGAGTGTCTGTTTTGTAATAGGTATTGCTATATCCGTTCCGTCTTTAGTTGCTCTTGTTGGCCAATTGGGAGGGAAAGCAAGGGGAATAGCAGTTTCTATTTATACTTTTATTTTATTTTTAGGCACTAGTATTGGACCCATCATTTCTATTTATCTTATGAAGATAGGAAGTTATGCTCAAACGTTTATTTTATTAGGAATGATACTTTTTATTGGTTTTATCGCTTCTCTATTTATAAACGATGAACGTGTACTGGATAATGAATGAGTGGAAAATTACTCAAATAAAGCAATGTGAGGATCTTTCATATGCTCGCATAATAAAATATGTATTTGCCCACGATGATGGTAAAAGTGTGCAACAATTTCAAGCAACCATTCAAAGCGGGAATAAGAAATACCCCAATAGGCAGTCTTCATTTCCACTAATTGTTCAGTGGAATAGGATAAAAAAGTTTTAGAAAGTAAATCGTAGCCCTGTATCATCGTTTGGTGCATTTGCGTAATTGTTTCGGGTGTTTGTTCTTTATAGAAAGCGTACATTTGTTTTTCCGTAAAACCGTTTAAAATGAGTAAATCTGCATGGCAAATAAGAGAAAGATGGGCACACATTTCAAATAGAGATCGCTTTGCGTGAATGGGGTGTATTTTTAATTCGGTTTCAGTATATTGGTTAAGCATTTGAATAGAAGTATCAACAGCAACTTGTAGTTGATGTAATGCAGATTGAACAAACATTGTAATTCTCCTCATCTCCGTTTATAATAGTTTCTTAAGGGTATTATATCATACTCAAAATTCCGAAAATTCTAGTAGTTTGACTAGCATATTGAAAAGTATTATATTGTAAAAGGTCATAAGAAACGTGAAATAGAATGGAATGCAATTATTGAGTTAGGAGTTAGACCAATGAGTTTGAAATATGGAAGAGATACAATTGTTGAAGTTGACTTAAATGCAGTAAAACATAATGTAAAAGAATTTAAAAAACGAGTGAATGATGAAAATATTGCAATGATGGCTGCTGTAAAAGCAAATGGGTATGGCCACGGGGCAGTTGAAGTTGCGAAAGCTGCTATTGAAGCAGGAATAAATCAGCTTGCAGTTGCATTTGTAGATGAAGCGATAGAGTTAAGAGAAGCAGGAATTAACGTGCCGATTTTAATTTTAGGGTATACGTCAGTAGCAGCTGCGGAAGAGGCAATTCAATATGACGTTATGATGACTGTTTATAGAAGTGAAGATTTACAAGGTATAAATGAAATCGCAAACCGTCTTCAAAAGAAAGCGCAAATTCAGGTGAAAATTGATACAGGAATGAGTCGTATCGGTTTACAAGAAGAAGAGGTTAAACCATTTTTAGAAGAATTAAACCGTATGGAGTATGTAGAGGTAGTAGGAATGTTTACACATTACTCTACGGCAGATGAAATTGATAAATCCTATACGAGTATGCAAACAAGTTTATTTGAGAAAGCTGTCAATGCAGCAAAAGAATTGGGAATGCATATTCCATATATTCATAGTTCAAATAGTGCAGGATCGATGGAACTTAGCAATACATTTCAAAATATGGTTCGCGTTGGTATTGGAATTTATGGAATGTATCCTTCAAAAGAGGTAGATCATGCAGTCGTTTCTTTACAGCCTGCGTTGTCGTTAAAATCAAAAGTTGCTCATATTAAACATGCGAAGAAAAATCGCGGTGTAAGTTATGGGAATACGTATGTAACGACTGGTGAGGAATGGATTGCGACTGTACCAATTGGTTATGCAGATGGTTATAATCGTCAGTTATCTAATAAAGGGCATGCATTAATAAATGGAGTCCGAGTACCTGTTATTGGCCGTGTTTGTATGGATCAGCTTATGTTAGACGCTTCAAAAGCAATGCCAGTACAAGTAGGAGATGAAGTAGTATTCTACGGTAAACAAGGTGAAGAAGAAATAGCGGTAGAAGAAGTAGCGGATATGTTAGGTACAATTAACTATGAAGTTACATGTATGTTAGATAGAAGAATACCGCGTGTTTATAAAGAAAATAATGAAACGGCTGCTGTCGTAAATATATTAAGAAAAAACTGAATCGTTATGATTCAGTTTTTTTTATTTTTGACAAATGAAAAATGCTCTATTTGTACCGTGTATTTGAATGTTTTTAAAACCTTCAGATTCCAACGTGGATATTATTTCTTCATTGGAGTAACAAGCTTCTTCAAATGAAAAGTCACTTCTTGTCCAATTATTATCATTGTCATGCTGAAATAGTATAAAGTTCATTTCTGCTTTTTTATTTGCGTTATCATATGTAGAATCAATGGATGCGAAAATATCATAATCAGAGTCAACTATCCCCACTGAGATAAAGCCTATCAGTGGGGGCTTGAGTTAGAACGCTAGGTCTTTTCGTCTATCGCTAGACAGTTGACGCTCTAGCATTCATGCCACCATATGGTAACACCCCAAGCAAGTTTTTGGTTGGTACTGGCAACGAACTATCGTTTTCCCACTTGCACCACCCTTTCGAAAAAGAGCGGTTCTCCCTTCTGGAAGAAGCCACCACTCAGATGAATCCGGCGTGTGCTACAAGCCCCGACAAGTCGAGTACACATGGATGGTTGACGCACCCACTAAGCTATGCACGAGGCAACAGCCTTACGTTTTTGCACTTCTAATAGAATCGGTGTTTTCACTTTGAGATTGCCATCCAATTGTACAACTTTTGATTTTTGCAATGTATTCAATGCACCATTAATATCTGCATGGATACATGTTCCTGCTTTACTTTGGTACAGACCACGAGTCATTCGTTTGCCACTAAAACGATAACGTGTCCTCTCATCTTTAGACCAAACTGGAACCGGATCTTTGTCTAGAAAACTAGCTTTTGAAGTATAGCTTTCTTCTTGTTTGAAAAATCGTATACCTTCTTTTATACATTTATTCTCAATCGCTACAACCAGTTTATGAAATGGGATTTGAACAAACTTTTGATTATTCTTTTTCCCCATATCAGATTTTTGTTTCCAACCAACGTTATACCCTACGACAATCGTATCTATGCCAAATGCTTTCACTTTTTTGAACAACAAGCCTACAGTTTGTGAAATGTAACCATTTATTTGTCTTTCTCGTTTATGCCAAAGTGCGGCCATTCTATTCGTTACAACTCGTTTTGAAATTCCGTTTCCCATATTTTTCTGCTGGAGATTACATATCATTTTGTTGAAATATTGGTTTATGGATTTCAATCTTTTTCCATCAATTAAGAAGGTATCACCTGTATTTGTTACACAACTTACTAATCTATCTACACCTAAATCGCAACTCAAAGCGTTACTCGTAGTCGTGGATTGTTGCTTCATTTGAGAAACGTGCATCTCATATGTATAATGCACCTCAAAGAACCGACCTTTTTGCTTCGGTACAATCTCAATGTAGGAGATTTTTTTATTTCTTAAGTTTTTTGGCATACGTATTTTAATAGAACCAAATTTTTTTCTGAATGCCACATTCATCGGAATCATCCAATACCCGTTATCATCTACTTTTGGGACTTGATAGATTTCAATAATTCGTTTGTCAGTGGAACGAGAATAATTCGGAAACTTCGGACGACCTGTGAACTTCTCAGGATGTTTCTTCCACTGTTCCAACGCTTTAAAAAAGCTCTTTACTTCTGTAAATAAGGCCCTACGAATCGCTTGAACAGAGTTTGATTGAACGCCCCAGTAGTTCATATCGGCTTGCATAGCATTGTCCACTTCTTTTACAGTAGCCATCCTGTTATTGTTCAAGTAACTTTGTTTTATCGTGTACAACCCAACATTTCGCAGTGCTTTTGAACTATGCGATATGCGCTGCAGTAAACGAAATTCTTTAGCTGTGAGGCAAGCTCGTCCGATATGCTGTTTCTGCGTGAGTCGTTGCATAGTTTCTCTTTTCTTTTGTTTCCGTAATACTTTCACTGCCTTCTTTCTAGCCATTGTTTTCACCACCTTTCTTAGAAAGTTCATTAAACGTATTCATTACTTTTGGCAAATCACTATTTGGAACAAAACGAAACAAAATGTGAACATGCTCTTCATCGTGATTTCTTTTTGGCTCAAGTAGCTGAATGATAATCATTATCCTATTTCGTTGTCTTACAGTCTATTCCCTCCTTATCTACATTATATCGTAAGACAAAAAGAAACAAACATTCGCCCTGGGAAGATTATTAAGAGCGAAACAAAAGAGTGCAGCCTACCTGCTGACAGCAATTCATCACCACCTGAATTGTTGGGTTTCACCTGTAACACAAATCAGATGGAGTCTTCTTGCCGGAAAGGATAAATTAGTTTTTTAGACATATGTATTCTCCTCAAAATTCATTATATTATAATAGTCACGCTTCGTTTTAATTTCAAAACCACATTGTGTATATAGTTTTAAAGCATGGTTATTTTTCGTTTCGACGTCTAATTCAATTGTTGAAGCTCCTTTTGTAATAAGGATATGTACCATGGACATAAGAATATCTTTTCCGTATCCTTTACCTTGATAGGAAGGATGAACGGCGAATCCTGATAGTGTAGTAGATTGCTCTTGTTTAGAAACTGTAATTGTTCCTATCACTTTTTCATTGATAAGAGCACTGTAAACTTGATGGGAAGATGAATTCATCATCTTTTGTAACCATGTAGCGGTGTTTTCTACTGAATCTCTAAACGCTTTACTAGAAATTTCAATAAGATCAAGGAGTGATTTTGAAGATGCAAGAGTAAGTTGTATAGCATTCTCCGTTGTTTTTTGCACTTCATTTGCTTTGAACTCCATATTATACTCACTATATAAATAAGGCAGCTTCATATGTATTGCAAATTCGTGCCCAGAAGTGGACTCCCCATTCATAATAAGAAGAGCTTCGTCTGCCTCTCTTCTTCGTATTTCTTTCATTGCGGTTTGTAAAAGAGTGGTGCCTATATGTTGTTTCCTATAGTTCGGATGAACAAAGCCTATTAGCTCCAGTTTGGTAGGTCTTTCAAAGTCATACATACTTAATGCACCGACTAATTGAATATCGTCATAGAGTAAAAAATCATTTATCTCTTCTTTATTACGAGCAGTTAAAAGGTTTACATGTAAATCTGACGAGTAATCAATTTGATCGTGTTGCCCGCAAATATGAGCTAAATCTTTTATTTGCTGAATTTCGTTTACTGTTAAAGATTTCTTTCGTTCAAAATTCATTTCACAATCCCTCACATTCGTATTTAAAAATAGGATGGATGACTTAGCCACTTTTCTAACTCCACACTGCCCTGAACAGATAATAACCGGTACAAATATCGATAGGGACGTCTACATTCTACAAGATTAGGAATAGACATAATGGTTTCGTAACCTTGTTTAAAAGCATGAGCTTCCTTTTCTGTAAATACATATTCTAAGCCAATAAAATCAAACTCTCGTGGAGCAACTGCGTAAGCTTCTGTATCTATTAAACCAGTAATAGTTGTACCATCTGATAAAAACTGAGTAGGATCCATATCAATTAAAACGAGCGTAGATTCCCTTGGAGTTGGCAAGGAAGAAAGCTGTAATTCAAAAGTAGGAAATGCGTTACGGATGCTCGTATTATCGGAATAAAACCTACTTACAAGTTCTTTACTGACTTTTAATATGTGAGACTTACATTCTACTAGTGGAACTTGGAAAGTACCTGATGGGTTTCCTATAAACTCTGCTTGAAACGAATGAATTTCTGCTAGTCCTTTTCCAAGATCGAATAAAATTGAATTAGATTGTCCGACAAAGGATTGCAGCGTACTTCCTGTTAGTTTTTCGACACTAACATACTTTCGGCCATTTAAAACATGTTTTTGCAAAATAGTCGGGATGGGCAAGTTAGTATGGTTTTTCAATAATTCGTGTATATGTTCTAAATGATGTACGTTCCTCGGATCAATTCCAAATAGGTTTTTACATCCCCACCAAAAATCATTGTTTGGTTCTTCAGTCATTTTAGAAGAACGAACGATGACTTCTTCATCTTCTGTTTGGACAAGAAATACATCGCTTGCATGATCTTCATAACCTGGGTGTAAAGTTTGAACAGATAAAATAGGTGAAGTAAATAATTGTTGTAGCATGAAGATGCTCCTCTTTTCTGTAAATTCGATAAATTCATTATATAACAGAATGTGTATGAAGTGGATAATGATAGGGACAACATAGAACTTAAATACATTTATGGAAAATAGTCGTAAAGTTGAAACTTTTGTGTATATAAACTGATATCTTTGAATTAGTATAGAAATTACGTTAAAATAATACTAAGAAAATATATAAGTTTTGGGGGTAATGAATGAAGAAAGTATTTGAATACGTATTATTAACAATTGGCTCAATTATTGTAGCAGGTTCATTAGAGCTTATTTTAGCGCCTAACGGATTAGTAGATGGCGGGGTAACGGCCATTGCTATTATGGCGAATAAAGTTGCTGGATTACCGCTTTACGGGGTGTTCTTAGGAATTAATATCCCGATTTTATTATTTACTGCAAAAGTAATGGGGAAGAAGTTCTTTATCCGTACATCCTATGCAAACGTTGTTACAACACTCGGGTTAATCTATTTAAAACCATTTCCAGCAATTACAACTTCTGAATTGTTAATTGTTCTTTATGGAGGAGTCCTATTTGGTGTTGGTGTGGGGATTGTAGTGAAAATGGGCGGAGCAATAGATGGATCAGAAATGTTAGCAGTTTGGATGAACAAACATTTTAAAGTACCGATTAGTACATTTTTACTTGCTGTAAATGCAGTTATTTTCATATTTGTAGCAATTTTATTTTCAATCGAACAGGCGATGTTCTCATTAGCAATTTTCTATATTGTTACGAAGATGATTGATTTCATATTAGATGGTATTAATCAAGGAAAGAGCGTTATGATTATTTCTGGTAAAAATAAAGAAATAGGCGATCTACTTATGAAAGAATTGCAATTATCTGTTACGTATCTACATGGAGAAGGTGGTTTTTTAGGAGAAGAAAAGAGAATCATTTATTGTATTACAAACCGTTTCATTTATCCGAAAATGAAAGATCTCGTTCTCTCTGTAGATCCAACTGCGATCATTGAAGCTTCCTATTCAACAGAAACAACTGGTGTTAAACGTCCGGGAAGGACTGCAAGATCAGAAAAATAGTGAATGAAAATAGCTCCACGTAAGTATAACTTGCGTGGAGCTATTCTTATTTAGGGAACCAGGCCTTTTTCAGTAATTGGACAACGGTTTCGATACAATCCTCTGGAATACTGCCAAAACCGAGCAATACATATGACTCTTTCCTTACATTCTGAACAGAATCGTATGTGGAGAGAGGGTATAACTTAATACGTTGTTTTGCAGCTGCATGAATAAGTTCTTGTTCGTTCATCCCGTTATGAACGTGAAGTACAATATGGAGTCCGGATTGTTCACCGAGTATATGAACATTATTTCCCATCTCGTTTGTCATACATTTAATTAAAGAAATATGTTTTCTTTTATATAACGTACGACTTCGGTTAATATGACGTTCCCAATCCCCATTTTGAATAAAGGTGGCAAAGGTAAGTTGTTGCAGCGTAGAAACTGTTTGTTTAAACATACCACCAAGTTCTTGGTAAGTTCTTAAAAGATGCGGTGGTAAAACGATATATCCCATTCGTAAAGAAGGTAAAAAAGATTTCGAGAAAGTTCCCATATAAATAACACGTTCATTTGAATCTAGCCCCTGTAAAGAAGGAATAGGTTTTCCTATATAGCGGAATTCCCCATCGTAATCATCTTCAATAATATAACCATTACAATCATTCGCCCATTTTAATAACTCGAGTCTTCTAGATAACGGCATAATGATTCCGAGTGGAAATTGGTGAGATGGAGTGACATATGCCACATTGGAACCTGATTCACGTAAAGCAGAAATATGAATCCCTTTATCATCTAAAGGAATCGGGTGAACAGAAAAGCCAGAACTTTGAATCATAGCAGGTATACGGTGAAATCCAGGGTTTTCGATTCCGTATTCTTTTTTTGAACCAAGTAGTTGAAGTAGTAGCCAAAGAAGAGGCTGCGTACCTGCTCCAATAATAATTTGATCAGGTGAAGAATGTACCCCGCGAGCATGATATAAATACTTTGAAATATGCTCCCGTAGAACGAGCTCGCCTTGTGGATCTTCTTTAGCAAATAATTCATTTTCATACTGAAATAAAGTTTCGTGTAATGCTCTTTTCCAGTTTGTTATCGGAAAAGCTTTTTGATCAATAAGCCCTTGACTACAATCATAATCATATTGTTCGTTTTCTTTATTATTTGCACTGTTTGACGCAATTTGCTGTTTCTTTTGAATGACATCTATATCAACTTCTGCAACAAAAATCCCGCGTTTCGGTTTGCTTTCTACATAACCTTCAGCTTGTAATTGTTGATAGGCAGATTCAACTGTAATACGGCTCACATTAAGTTGCATCGCTAAATTTCTGTGAGAAGGAAGGCGTGTACCGGCACGTAGTGATCCTTGAGAGATTTCTCGTTTCATATATTCATAAATTTGTAAGTAAATAGGTGTTTTATTTTGTAACACTAATGGGATAGTCAGATCCATTCGTAGACGCTCCTTTTCATACTGGCCTTATAAAAAAGAATAAAACTGTCACTTAAACTAAGGGCAGTGGCTTTCTATAATGATGATATAACATTTAGAAAATTTTATAAATAGTAAGGGGAGAATCATAATGAATATTAGAGAAGTAGTAAAAGAAGCGGATTTACATGATGTATTTCCCGTATTACAGCAATTGCGAACTAACCTTTCAAGAGAAGAAGCAAGTTCTTTATTTCAAAAAATGAAAGAAGAAAATTATAAACTGTTTTCGCTACGTGATGAAGATGAAGAAGTTGTTAGTCTAGCTGGTGTGGCAATTTGTACGAATTTTTATAATGAGAAACATGTTTTCGTATATGATCTTGTAACTGCGGAAGCTCATAGATCAAAAGGTTATGGTAATGTTCTGTTGTCATATGTAGAAAAATGGGGGAAAGAAAAAGGTTGTAGTTCTATCGTTCTTACATCTGCGTTTCCAAGAATTGATGCACATCGTTTTTATAAAAGAGAGGGTTTTGATAAGGTAAGCTATTCTTTTTATAAAGCGTTATAATATCAAGTAGGTTCCGTATGTAAAAATATATGGAACCTATCTTCTTTTTCAGATTTGAGTTAGGGACAGGTCTAGTAATATAATTTGTCGAATATTAGAAATTAAAAAGGGAATATTGAATTTAGAGAATGTTAGGAGCGTTTATACTTGAAAAAAATAAAGAAATTATCTATACCAAATGATGTAAGAGTCATTATTATTTCTGATATTCATGGAGAATTAGATCTTTTTAAGGAACTACTACATAAAGTAAATTTTAAAGATGAGGATTATTTAATTATTAATGGTGATCTTTGTGAGAAAGGAAGAAATAGTATTGGTGTCGTAAACTATGTGATGGATCTAGTAGTTAGTAAGCCAAATGTGTATGTAATAGAAGGGAATTGTGAGGTTGTAGTTGAAGCACTTGTAAACGAAAATCCTGCGCTAATAAATTATTTATGTACGAGAAAGAATACAATTTTCAATGAATGGCTAGCACAATTGAATGTTACCGTTAATGAAGAAAGTGATGTTTGTGAAGTGAAAAACATATTGATGGGTCATTTCTCAAAAGAAATAAAGTGGCTAACAGAATTGCCAACAGCTATTGAAACCGAAGATTATATTTTTGTACATGCTGGCCTTGAAGATAGAGAGGATTGGAAAGAAACAGAACGGAAAAATGCGATAGCGATACCGGGGTTTTTCAATCAATCACATAAAGCAAATAAGTATGTAGTTGTCGGTCATTGGCCTGTTGTAAACTATTCAGACAAAGCACCGTCTAACAATCCAGTTATTGATAAGAAGAAAAAGATGATTGCGATTGACGGAGGAAATGCGATTAAAGAGGCAGGGCAATTAAACGCATTTATCATTCAGAGGACAGATGCTGGTGATACGTTTTCTTATACATATGTAGACTGTTTTCCAGAGTATGAAGTAATAGCAGATTTTAATGCAAACTCAGAAATGCAGGGTGGGGTAACATATCCGTATTATTACATAGAGCCAATGGAGAAGATGCAAGATTATACGATATGTAAGCAAAGAGAAACGAATAAATTACTCTCTGTGAAAAATGAATATATTAGGCAACTTGATTCAGGCGAATACACAGTGAAAACCGACATTTCTTGTGCACAAATAAGCGTAAGAAAAGGGGACATTGTTTCTCTCATTGATAACAGCTGCTCAGGATATGATTTAATTAAAAGCGATGGAGTAGAAGGCTGGATAGAGAAAGGTATTTTAGTTGAGATAGAAAAGACGCAAAAGAAAATATTTAGCTGAAATAGGAGGGAGGTAACCTCCTATTTTTTATTACCTTTTTAAATGAGTAGATTGTTTGCTGTCTTTAATAAGTAAATAAATCGTACTCGGTAAAATGACAAGCGTCATTCCTAAAATAATTGCTAGTATAGCATAACCTCTATACGGAGCAGAAACGATAAATGGGAGCCCCGCTAGGAAAATACCTGCTATTATCATTGAAATACTACAAATATTTGAAGCTCTTTTTTCAAGGTGCTTATCATTCCACTCCAATGAAACGGTTGATTTAGTCGTATCAATTTTGGAACTGAAATAGCCTATTAATATAAATAAAAGCCCTAATGCTAAAAATATGAAATGATCAAGAGGAAGTGAAAAGCCAAGAGCGATAAGGGCAATGACAATATCAACAAAAAATAAGAATAGTAACATTGCGTTGCCGATTAAATGGGGAAATTTCTGGTTACTCGCTGCTTTAGATAAAACTAAAAATAAAAAGAATACGAAGGAACATATAATTATATTTACGATAACAAAAGTGCCTTTATCCATTGTTGATGTAGGCGTTCCATTGAAGTCCCATTTCGTAACAATACTTAAAGGTAAGAAGAAATAGAGAATAATATTTGTCGTAACAATAGTGAGAAATAAAGCAATACTAAATCTATTATTCATTGAATCACCAGCTTTCTACATGAATAATTGTTATCTTATAACAAAATTATACAATATAATAAACGATATTGGTTTTGATTTTTCTGAAAAAATATTATAATTATATATGAAATAAAAAGGGGTGTAGGAGGAAATTATGAAAAGCGTAATAGTAAAAGGGGATAAAGTAACAATTCGTACAATTGATGAATCAGATATAAAAACATTATGGGATCTTGTATTTAAAGAAGAAAATCCAGAATGGAAAAAATGGGACGCACCGTATTTTCCGTTTTCAATGCAAGAATACCCATCTTATAAAGAGAAGATGCAAACTCGCTTAAAAGAAGAACCGCTATCCAATTTAATTATAGAAAATAACGGTCAAGTTATAGGAACGGTCGGCTTTTATTGGGAGCATAAACCGACACGTTGGTTGGAGATGGGAATTGTTATTTATAATCCAACTTACTGGAATGGTGGCTACGGTACAGAAGCGTTAACGTTATATCGAGATTTGTTATTTGAAAAAATGGAGATTGGTAGAGTAGGGCTCACGACTTGGTCTGGTAATGAACGAATGATGAAAGTAGCAGAGAAAATAGGGATGAGTTTAGAGGGCAGAATGCGAAAATGCCGTTATTATAACGGAACGTACTATGATTCTATTCGAATGGGAATGATTCGGGAAGAATGGGAAGCGTTGAGAAATTAAAATTAATAAAGGTGAATTATGAAAATGGTACTGCCATTTCTTCTAGTATATTAGCAGAATATAATTTAAAGAGAATGGAGACAACGAGATGACATATGTAATTAGAGAAATGAAGCAAGAAGATATTCATGCTGTACAATCAGTAGCGAAAATAGCTTGGCATGATACATACGAAGGCATTATTCCGAGAGAGATTCAAGACAGTTTTTTAGACGAGGCTTATTCTGACGAAAAAATGAAATATCGTCTTGAGAATACACATTTATTCGTTGCAGAAGAAGAGGGAGAAGTAATTGGCTTTGCAAATTTTTCACCTGTTAGACTGCAAAACGAAGCAGAATTAGGCGCGATTTATTTGTTACCAGATCAACAAGGGAAAGGGATAGGAAGTGCTTTATTACAAAAAGGGTTAACAGTATTAAAAGGAATTCGGAAACTATACATTCATGTAGAAGCAGCGAATGAAAAAGGAAAACGTTTTTATGAAGCGAAAGGTTTTGCACAATTAGAGGAATTTGAAGAAGATTTTGAAGGACATATGATGCAGACAGTAAGGATGGTTTTATACATATAAGGAGGACTAGAAGTGAAAATATTTGATTTTAGTGAAAAAGTAGGAAAGCAAATTACAGCATTTCAATCTAATTTCATAATGTCGAAAATAGTAAACCATCAAGGGAATATACATATCGGTGCTATGCATTTAAAAGAGAATGGAATAATTGGATATCATGAAGCAGTTGTATCGCAACTGCTTCTTATTGTGGACGGTGAAGGATATGTATGTGGGGCAGATAAAGAAAAAGTGAAGGTGGAAGCGGGACAAGCTGTGTTTTGGGAAAAGGGGGAGCTTCATGAGACAAGTACAGAGCATGGATTAATGGCAATTGTTATGGAAGCGGAGGATCTTGAACGAGCGATATTAATGCCTATTAAAGAGGAGAGTTGTGAAAAATGATAGAAAAGGCAAATCGGGAAGAAACGGACGAAATAATACAATATGCAGCTCAATCACTTTTTGAAGGTACGAGGGGAAATTGTCGTTTAAATACAGAGAAAGCGATTGAAATTACAAGGCCGATTGTAGAAAAGGGAGCGTATTATTTAGTCGTTAAAGAAGAAAACGTTGTAATGGGTTGGATATTAATAGGGGAAAATACGGACTATTTTTCTCATGAAAAACTAGGGTTTATATACGAATTATATGTTTTTCCAGAGTACCGCGGGAAAGGATTGTCAAGAAAGTTAATGGAGGCTGGTATTAAGGAATTACAAAAGAATTATTCAGAAATTCGTTTGAATGTATTTGCTGGAAATTTTGCGAAAGAGATGTACGAGGAGTTTGGTTTTGTTGAAAGACAGGTCATTATGACTTTGAAGTGAGAATAATAGTTTAAACGGGAGAAGAGAAAGAATGAGAAAAGAAAATGAGTATGTTGCGTATTTACAAAGGTTGTATCCTGAATTGCAAATAAATTCTGTTTATATAAATGAAATAGGTCAAAATAATGATGTGTTAATTGTAAATGATAATATAGTATTCCGGTTTCCGAAATATGAAAAAGGTATTCAGAAACTTCGAATAGAAACACAGTTACTAGAGAAAATAAGACCCTTCATTACGCTTCAAATTCCCAATCCAAGTTATCAAGGGTTTCAAAATGAAGTACCAGGGAAAGTATTTGCAGGTTATGAGATGATTGAAGGAGACCCGTTTTGGAAAAATGTTTTTACAGAAATAAATGATGAAAAGCAATTACAGAAACTTGCGTACACATTGGCGAGATTTTTAAAAGAGTTGCATGAAATTCCGTTATCTACATTCGAAGGTATTATGCAATGTGATAGTACTGATATGTATTCAGAAATAAATAGTTTATATAGCCAATTAAAAGAACATGTTTATCCATTCATGAGAAATGTAGCGAGAAAAGAGGTCTCAACATCGTTTGAGTTATATTTAAATGAAAGTAGTCATTTTAACTTTACTCCTAGTCTTGTTCATGGGGACTTTGGCATGACAAACATTTTATATAGTGCAACAAAAAAGAATATTTCAGGGGTCATAGATTTTGGTGGGGCGAGCATTGGAGATCCAGCTTATGATTTTGCTGGCATATTAGCTAGTTATGGAGAAGAGTTTTTACAACTATTTGAAGCCTATTATCCTAATTTAGAAGCAGTAAAGGAGCGAATGTATTTTTATAAGAGTACATTTGCGCTTCAAGAAGCATTATTTGGCGTACTAAATAATGATAAGAAAGCTTTTGAAGCTGGAATAGCACAATATGTATAAAAGCCGATTTTAAATCGGCTTTTTATTATTGATACATCGTCCGCATCCCAATGTCTTTAAACCCTAGTCTTTTATAAATTCGTCCAGCAGCTTGGTTGTTATAAAATAAGCAAAGTGTTCGGCCTTCAGTTGTAAAGTTCCGAATCATTTTATGTAATATAAACGAAGTATATCTGCTCCGCGATAATCTGAGTATGCACATATGCCAACGACTATATAAGCATTTTGTATATGGGATATAACTCTTATATAAGAGAGATTTGGTGAAATGAGCGATTTTTTTAAAGATGATTTTTCATTCTGTATGGAATCGCCTTTCTAACTTTCCACTAGTTAAACTATTAAGTGAACAAACGACAGAACTTCAGGAAATAGAAAATTAACTAGATTTATTAAGTGTTTAAATTAGGGAATGAAACGGGATTATACGTTAGAGATGGTTATGGGATAGGTTGTCCCGTTAAATTGGAGGATTAAGAGAGGAGCGTATTAATATGCAACCATTAAAGGCTGGGAAATATATTACATATGTTGCAATTGCTATATTGCTTGTAGTCGCTATTATGTCTCATTATGAATTGCCTAAAAAGATTGGCTTTATTACAGGTGTTCTTATTTTAGGAGCATGTGCACTGGTTACTAATAAGTTTTACGAACGGATGTATAGTAAATTTCAACATAAATAAAGTTAATACAATAGGGGAAATCATGATGATAATAGTACCTATTAAGAGTAATTTTAGGAGGATTAACCCACACCAGTTGCTCTTTTAGTACAAATAACCTAGGGTTAATCATAATTCCCCTTATTCTCTTTATCAGCTATCTGTGCATTTATTAATATCGATTAAAATTGTTTCTCGTGAAGAGGGATAGTTTTTGGATTTTTAAGAGTATAAAAAATATTATTCTATAAAATTAATTTCCTGTGGTAAAATATTCTATATAAATATTAAAAAAGGGGAAGGGTTTATGGGTTTAATAAAAATTACTCCAGAACGTTTGGAGCAGTCAGCTAAGTTGGTGCAAGATATAAAACAAACTTTAGACAATATGCACAAAGATCTTTATAATCAAACAGAGTACATAGCGTCCCAATGGACAGGTGCGACAAGTCAAAATTTTTATCAAATGTTTAATGAAGCGAAACCAAAAATTTTTGAAGTTAATAATCTATTGGATAAAATTTCAGAAGAACTCAAACATTCTGCTAAGAAATTCCGTGAAGTTGATGAATTAGATTATCGTAGGGCTCAAACGAAGGTTCTGGAAAACAACAAAGACAAAGTTGATATCCTTACAGGTGATGCATCTTTAAAAGAAGGAAAACGTCTTGGTGGATCTGTAGAAGGTTCTGTGGTTGATGGAAAGAAACCTATTATTAATGATGGTGAATGGAGAATGAAAGCATTATCTGGAAAAATAGATTTGAATTTACCATATTCACTTGATACTGTCAAAGAGGACTTGATGGCCGGGAATATTATAGGAGCAAAAATAGAAGGAACGGCTTTAGAGAACTCTTTTCAAACGAAAGTTCCAATACTTTTTCCTTGGGGTATATCTGAGCGTGAAGTAACTATTACTCAGAAATTGGGTGAAGGAAACTTCGCAGTAGGTGTGGAAGAGTATTCAGCCAAACTTGCAACAGAAGTTACGACTAACAAGTATGAAGCTGAAGTGAATATTTTACATATTCCAGATTTCATTCCATTTATAGGAGACCATGATGTGATAGCAAAGGGAGAAGTAGGACTAGGTACAGCTGGTTTTAAAGTGCAATTAGGTGCAGAGACAGGTGCGTACTTTGGAGAAGCATTTGGACTTGGAGGATTTATAAAAGTCGAAAAAACAAAGGAGGAAAGTTGAGATGGATCCAATTAAAGCGGGGAAATATATTACATATGTTGCAGTTGTGATACTTCTTATATTTTCTATGTTATTGCCATATAGCCTACCTAAAAAGATTGCTCTTATTATTTTTGTTTTAATTTTAGGAGCCATTTCCTTGGGAGCGAATAAAGTAGTAGGACGAATATATAAAAAATTCAAACAAAAATAAAGTTTGGTATAAGGTAGAAGTAATCCAATAATAATACGGAATTCACTTGAAGTTTTTTTGCAAGAAAAAAATTTTTTCAGCAATTTAATTATTCATAGGATTTACTTCAAATGTTGTTTTAGAATCCATTTTCAAATTTTTAATGAAAATGGATTGGAACTATTACAGATGCTTAAAAAAGGAGAAAAAAACAAATGAAACTATTACCAATTGGAACAGTCGTTAAAATAGAAGATATAGAACAAATTGTAATGATTATTGGAAGAATGGTCATATCAGCAGATAAACGTGATTTTGATTATGTGGGTGTTCCTTACCCAATAGGCTATCTAGGGGATGAAAAAGTATTATGTTTTAATCACGATAAGATTGTAGAGGAAATGCATAGAGGGTATATGACTGAGAGTGAAATAGTTCTACGCGAGAAATTATTAGAATTATAGATTAGTTGGAAAATACGATAGGGGAAAATAAAATGGGGAAAATAATGAGAATCCTTGTAATCATTGGCATACTTATCCCGCCGATACTACTGTGGAGTGTTCCGGATACTCCTCTAAATGATAAACTATTGTTTACAGGTATACAACTAACTGTTGGATTCATCACAGTAGTAGCGTTAGAGATTATATTTAAAAATCGAAAAAAGAAGAGGGAAAAATAGAGATAGACTGTATGGAATAACAGCTGAAAATATGTAACATGTATTATTAATCGTTTTACTTGGGAGGTGACCTACTGGTGACCTCTTTTAACGTTACTCTCATGGTAATGGAGGGTTCATTTTTTCTTTGGAAGAGAGGAGAAAATTTATGATTATTATTGGCACAATGGTACTTGTTATTGCAGGATGGTTTTTCCCATTTAATTTATGGCAGAAACTATTTTTCAGTATTGGTATGATTGGTATTGGGATGTTGGCGTATGGAAGTTCAGTATTATTTAATCGTTTAGCTAAAAAAATTACAAATAGAAGTGAATAAACACCTAGAAATTTTTTATTGATTAGGAAATTTTAACAATAAATTTACCATAAGAGTTGGAGAGAGTCTTACTATAATTAGTAAGTAGGGAATAGTCTCTTATGGTTATGGTGGAGGTTTTTCGTTTGAATGTGAGAAAGAAGAGTGATTATAAAATGCGAAAGTTTTCGAAAATAATGATATGTATTGGTGCGTTAATAATGATTATGCTAGGTATGATTGTATATGATACGTGGAAGGATAGAATCTATTTTTCTTTAGCAGTACTGTTTGTCACTACACTTTCTTTATTGTGGAATATAGTTGTTCAAAATCTCATGGGAAAAATCAATAAAAAAAGAGAATAAATAACTATGAAACCGTTCCAATTGGAACAGTTATTAAAATAGAGGATATAGAACACCTAATTATGATAATTGGAAGATAGGTAAAAAATAAAATAAGCCATCCGTTTGGGTAGTTCATATACATAATTCTCTCTACAGCATCTAGTGTGGCAAGTTTAATTGTTTCTTGAATAGGCGTGTTAGGTAAGTTGTTATCATCTAGACACTCGCAAAAATACATTTCATGGGGCCTAGTTGTATACCTGGAGCGGTTTCAAATTGTTCTACAATAGGGGTTTGACTTGCCAGAGAGTTTCAGCGGCTTATATGTAGAAAGAAGTGCCTCATAGTCAGCCGTCACAAATTCATCTTTACTATACGGTATAAATGAATCGTGGAAGCGGAGTAAAATTGATTTTAATGTCCCGTTTCTTTTGAATGCGCCCCATAATTCTTGAAAGTCTGTGTCATCAAAAGCTTCTAAATCCCCAATAATAAACAAGTCAAGGGCTGCTTCTTCTTTTAGGTAAGCGAATACTTGTTCATGATCCTTATTTGTTAATTTTTACATCATAACGAATCTACCTCTTTTTTTATTTTTCTAAATATTACAACTTAAGTTTTTTGAAATCAATATAAAATTTTATGTTTAGTTCACAAACTTTCGGAAAAACTAGGAAAGATATGACAAAGGAGGTTATGAACGGTGGATCATCCAATTCAAGGGTTAATGAAAGCGGCAATGGAAAATTTAAAAGAAATGGTTGATGTAAATACGATTGTTGGAGAGCCTGTTCAAACGGCTGACGGTGGTGTAGTGTTAACAGTTTCTAAAGTAGCGTTCGGTTTTGGAGCAGGAGGTTCTGATTTCCAAACGAATGATGGACAAAGAGCGAACGGTAACCCTGCATTTGGTGGCGGTAGCGCCGGTGGCGTTTCTATTACACCAGTAGCATTTCTTGTGGTGAATAAAGATGGAGTAAATATTCTTCATTTACAAAATGCGACACATTTAGCAGAAAAAATGATTGAATTAGCTCCACAAACAATTGATAAAATTCAATCGATGTTCCAAAAAGATGAAAAGAAAGAGGGAAATCATCATCCTCAAAATCCAGATGAAATCCTTTAAAAACGCCTGCTCACGAGCAGGTGTTTTTTCTTGTAATCACTATGTAATAAAACACATGAAATTGTAAATAGTTTTTGAAGTTTTTTCTATGTTTCTAAAATTTTTCATGTTAAAATATGCTATAGAATTGAAACATATAAAACGAAGGTGGCTAGGTGCTTTGTCTGGAGGATCTGACCAAGTAAAGAATATGATATATATTAATGGGAATCGTCGAGGTCATTGTTTTATTACATCAGGAATTACGTTTAAAGAGTTTGCAAGTAACATCCCTTCACCGCTTCATCAAGTGTTGCTTTTAAAGCATAATTTTGAATGGACAGATTTTCATTATCATACTTTATTTGAATATGTTGAGGAAGAAAATATACATAAGTTAATTCAAGCAGAGATTGATGAATTTGATGAATTTTGTTGGGTAGATTTTGATGATGCAAGCGATTTAGATGAATTAGAGCCAAAAGAAATTGCAGAGCTTTTATATTTGGCTCACAAAAAAGAACCACTTGCAAGAACGTTCTTTCCGCTATTGAAAAATAGATTTGTTTATTTTTCACATGATGACGGATGGTACAACAAAGTGTATTATCGTAGAATTGCTGATTTTGTAGGAATGTTAAGTAAAGTTATTCCTTATAAACTCGGTGCTTTCGGTAAGAAACGTTTTTCTTTCTTCCAAAAATCAAAAATTTTCCCAGCAATTTCAAAAGAAGTGATTATGGGGCTTATTCCATTAATGGAAGATGGTCTTTATATTGATCTCGCAGGGAAAATTGAGTCAAGAAGGGGTCTTGAAATTCCGGTATATGTAGTGGGGTCGTATGAAAGTACGGATGAGGTACTAGATAATATTGATGAATTGAAAGAAGAAGCAACAGAGACTGGTTGGCTTATTTTTGATAAGAAAGAACAAGAGTGGCAATGGGTTGTGGACTAAGAAAACTTGGCGCATGCAGTCAAGTTTTCTTGTCTTTTGAAAGGAGTACAAATGAAGAAATATTATACAATTGTGGGTATTGTAAGTATTATTCTTGTGGCAATTTTACTTATAACTTGTCCGAAAGAATCAGATTTTAAATTGTATCTAGAAGATAAGTATGCATTGAAATGTGACGAGAGTAGTTTTGAATGCACACAAGATGTAGATGGTAAAAAAGAAAAACTAAAATTTGAAAGTACAGATGCACGAAATGGTGTATTCTTTATGACTGTAAAGCAAACATTTAAAACAGAAGCTGGTGTTACGAAAGAATATAGCGGAGTAGGAATGTTTGGTACATTTCTTTT
This sequence comes from Bacillus sp. Brlt_9, assembly GCF_051948935.1. Taxonomy (NCBI): domain Bacteria; kingdom Bacillati; phylum Bacillota; class Bacilli; order Caryophanales; family Bacillaceae; genus Bacillus; species Bacillus sp. Brlt_9. The sequence goes on from NZ_JAYJLO010000001.1 coordinate 934,436, forward strand.
TGTTTCAGAGAAGACTTTCTAGTAATAGAAGGTCTTTTTCTTATGCTTATGTTCATATAGATGAAGTAAGACAAGCATAGGAGGGGTATTGATGAAGAAGGAATGTATTGTTTGTGGTGGTGAGGAGTTTTTCTCTTCTACATTATACGCACGTACAAAACAAGATTGGGCGTATGCACCAAATATGTATCGATTTGAAAAGGTGTTTATCGAGCATCGGGATGAAGAAAATTATCCAGTGTTTCAAGAAATTACAGCGAAGCATTGTTGTGGATGCGGTCATATTATGTTGTATCACGAATGAACACACCAAGTATAACTTGGTGTGTTTTTTTAAAACGCTGACAAAGCAAGCGGATAAAGTAAAGTAAATAAAACAGAAAAACTACCAAAACCAATTGCTGTATATCCAAGTGTTCTTGCTCCAAAATTGACAGCTAATAGGCCAACTAAAATTGCAAGAGAACCGAGTGTAACAGGATAAAATGCAATTGAGAAAAGCGAAAGAAATAAAGCGACATAGCCTACCATTGCACCGGTATTTGTACCTTCTATTTCATTTGCAATTTCTTTACGTTTATGTCTAATTGGTATGCCAGCTGGTGATATTTCCGCTGCATACTCTTCATTTTTTTCACCACTTTTAAAATGATGATTTCTCTTTCTTCGCATGTACATCCCTCTCTTTCAATTGGGTGTACCTATAGTATCTTTCATAAAGGGAAGAACATGAGTATGAGTTAAACCCAAGTAAAGCAAAAATTGGAGAATAAAGATTCTATCGTTAGCATGTACATCTCCTAATGAAGATAAACAGGAATTTTGGAAAATGATGTAGAATGAAATGAGTGATAAAACGTGAAGGTAGGGGAATGCATGACGAAATTTAATTGGCATGAATCAGCGGAGAAAAAGTGGGATAGTAGTGCAGAATTTTGGACTCAAAATAGTCAGGAGATGTGGGATAGCGGGAGTAGGAGTACAATTATTCCATTTTTTGAGCAGTACGTGGAAAAAGAAGCTCAAGTGCTCGATGTTGGTTGTGGTGATGGATACGGTACATATAAATTAAGTCACGCGGGCTATAAAGCAGTTGGTGTAGATTTATCAGAAGTGATGATTCAAAAAGGGAAGGAGCGTGGGGAAGGAGCGAATTTATCTTTTATAAAAGGAGATCTTTCTTCCTTACCATTTGAAAATGAACAATTTGAAGCAATTATGGCAATTAATTCTTTAGAATGGACCGAGGAGCCATTACGAGCATTAAATGAGATTAAGCGCGTTTTACAAAGAGATGGATATGCATGTATTGCAATTTTAGGACCAACAGCAAAGCCGCGCGAGAACAGTTATCCTCGTTTATACGGCAAAGACGTTGTTTGTAATACGATGATGCCCTGGGAATTTGAACAGTTAGCGAAAGAACAAGGTTTTGAAGTTGTAGATGGAATCGGTGTATATAAGCGCGGAGTAAATGAGAAGATGCTAGGTCAACTCCCTACAGAGTTACAACAATCGTTAACATTCTTATGGGTATTTATGTTAAAAAACGTATAAAGAAATGAAAGAATTTTTAGGAGGTAAATAAGTGCAGAAAATACAAAAAACTGATACAATATCATCAGAACCAATTAAAGGGGGACTAGGGTATATGACAACTACTACAACAGTTAAATCCGACATTGAAATCGCACAAGAAGCGAGTATGAAGAAGATTCAAGAAATTGCAGCTGAATTAAATATTTTAGAAGATGAATTAGAGCCATACGGGCACTATAAAGGTAAGTTATCTCTTGATATTTTTAAGCGCTTACAGAATGAGAAAGACGGTAAAGTTGTTTTAGTAACAGCGATTAACCCAACTCCAGCTGGAGAAGGTAAATCAACAGTAACTGTTGGTTTAGGTCAAGCTTTTAATAAAATTGGTAAGAAAACAGTAATTGCACTTCGCGAACCATCTCTTGGACCAACGATGGGACTAAAAGGGGGAGCAGCAGGTGGTGGTTTTTCACAGGTTGTACCTATGGAAGACATTAACCTTCACTTTACTGGAGATATTCATGCGATCACAACTGCTAATAACGCGTTAGCGGCGTTTATTGATAATCATATCCAACAAGGAAACACACTTGGAATTGATACACGTAAAATCGTTTGGAAACGCTGTGTTGACTTAAATGATCGTGCCCTACGTAACGTAGTAATTGGTCTTGGTGGACCAGTTCAAGGTGTACCACGTGAAGACGGTTTCGATATTACAGTAGCATCTGAAATTATGGCCGTGTTCTGCCTTGCGACAGATATTCAAGATTTAAAAGCGCGTCTATCTCGCATCGTAGTTGCTTATAACTTTGCAAATCAACCTGTAACGGTTAAAGATTTAGGGGTAGAAGGTGCGTTAACATTATTATTAAAAGACGCATTAAAACCAAACTTAGTACAAACGTTAGAAAATACACCAGCTATCATTCACGGCGGACCATTTGCGAATATCGCTCACGGTTGTAACAGTGTTATCGCTACAACAATGGCAGCAAAATTAGGTGATTATGTTATTACAGAAGCTGGATTTGGTGCAGATTTAGGTGCTGAGAAGTTTTTAGATATTAAAGCTCGTGCAGCTGGCATTAAACCAGAAGCAGTTGTTATTGTTGCGACGATTCGTGCGCTTAAAATGCATGGTGGCGTAGCAAAAGATCAATTAAAAGAAGAAAATGTAGACGCATTAGCAAAAGGTATGGAAAACTTACAGAAGCACGTTGAAACAATTCAAAGCTTCGGTGTGCCTTTCGTAATTGCAATTAATAAATTTATTACAGATACAGATGCAGAAGTTGCTTACTTACAAGAATGGTGTAATGAGCGTGGCTATGCAGTATCCTTAACGGAAGTTTGGGAGAAAGGTGGCCAAGGTGGAGTTGACCTTGCTGAAAAAGTGTTAAAAGAAATTGAAAAAGGCGAAAACAACTACGCACCACTTTATGAGTTAGAATTACCATTAGAAGAGAAAATTCGTACAATTGCTCAAAAAGTGTACGGTGCAAAAGATATTGAATTTGCTCCGAAAGCGCGTAAGCAATTAGCTCAATATGAAGGAGAAGGTTGGAGTAACCTGCCAGTTTGTATGGCTAAAACACAATACTCTCTTTCTGACGATGCAACGAAATTAGGTCGGCCATCTGACTTTATCGTTACAATTCGTGAGCTAAAACCATCTATTGGTGCAGGGTTTATCGTTGCGTTAACAGGAACAATGTTAACAATGCCAGGCCTTCCGAAACAACCAGCAGCACTACAAATGGATGTAAATGAAGATGGAAAAGCAGTAGGTTTATTCTAAAAGGTTGTAATTCATCTCGTTTATCTGTAAACTATATATACATCAAGTGGCGCCTTTCCATCGAAAGGCGCCTGTTTTTTGGAGGAAATTATGTTTGATCCAACTGCTTTTGATAATTTAAAAGTAATCGTAGAAGGTGCTGTTTATGATTTTGATTTACACGGAGACATTCTTGTAACAGATCGAAAGGATATGATGGACCTTGCTTCATTAAGTCGTATATATCATATTTCATTTCAATTAACAGAACCATTCGAACCGTTAGTAGAAGCAACATTTTCACTATCTGTGGATGCAAAGAACTTGTCTGGTGAAATATTAGAAGTACCACAGTTTACACCAGGTTGTGAAATGAAGTTAGCATTTTCATTCCCGATAGAAAAACCAGAAGTAGTGTGCGAAGAAATTGAAACTTTTATGCATTCTATATGGGGAAAAGAAAGAATGATTACGCAAAAACTTTCATACGAATATAATAAGCAAGCGATTTCATATCATAATAAGGTAGAGGTTCTATTTCAAAAAGCGATTACAGAAGACCATGTTGATGATTTAATAGCTGTTATTTCACACATGATAGAAACGGTGCGAACAATACAACATTTTCTTCAAAAATAGAGATAAAGGAGAAAAACAAATGATAAAAGATATGCAACCATTTTTACAACAAGCTTGGGAGAAGGCTGGTTTTAAAGAATTAACTGAAATTCAAAAACAAGCGATTCCAACTATTTTAGAAGGACAAGACGTTATAGCTGAATCTCCAACTGGAACAGGAAAAACATTAGCGTACTTATTACCCCTTTTACATAAAATTAATCCTGAAGTAAAACAGCCACAAGTTGTTGTTTTAGCGCCGACACGTGAACTTGTAATGCAAATTCATGAAGAGGTTCAAAAGTTTACAGCAGGAACTGAAATTTCAGGTGCATCTTTAATTGGTGGTGCAGATATTAAGCGCCAAGTTGAAAAATTAAAGAAACACCCGAGAGTAATTGTCGGTTCACCAGGACGTATTTTAGAATTAATTCGTATGAAAAAGCTAAAAATGCATGAAGTGAAAACAATTGTATTTGATGAGTTCGATCAAATTGTAAAACAAAAAATGATGGGTGCTGTACAAGATGTAATTAAATCAACGATGCGCGACCGTCAATTAGTATTCTTCTCAGCGACAATGACAAAAGCAGCAGAAGATGCAGCACGTGATTTAGCGGTGGAACCACAAGTAGTACGTGTAACACGTGCTGAGTCAAAAAGCTTAGTTGAGCATACGTATATCATTTGTGAGCGACGCGAAAAAAATGATTACGTAAGAAGAATTATGCATATGGGCGATGTAAAAGCAGTTGCTTTCTTAAATGACCCATTCCGTTTAGATGAAATTACTCAGAAATTGAAATTCCGTAAAATGAAAGCAGCAGCCCTTCATGCAGAAGCGAGTAAGCAAGAACGTGAAGCAACGATGCGTGCTTTCCGCGGGGGGAAATTAGAAATACTACTTGCTACTGATATTGCAGCACGCGGTATTGATATTGATGATTTAACACATGTAATTCACTTAGAATTACCAGACACAGTAGACCAATATATTCATCGCTCAGGACGTACTGGACGTATGGGTAAAGAAGGAACTGTCGTATCTCTTGTAACTCCACAAGAAGAGCGCAAATTACTACAATTTGCGAAAAAACTAGGTATCGTATTTACGAAGCAAGAAATGTTCAAAGGATCATTTGTAGAAACGAAGCCACCAGCACCTAAGAAAAAGAAACCAGCGTTTACTGGGAAGAAAAAGCCTAGATAAATAATAGGGGGAAGGCGTAACTATTTGTAGTTACGCCTTTTTTATTTGTAATTGAATGAAAAAGGATTAATAAAAGCACTTGTAGAAACCTACATAGAATATAAAAACCATTAGGGGGAAATAAAATGATCCATAAAGTCGGACAAATTATGTTATATGTAAATAATCAAGATGAGGCAGTAAATTTTTGGACGGAAAAGGTAGGGTTTCATGTAGTAGCTGAGGAAGATAATAAGCAAGGAATGATATGGATTGAAATCGCTCCAACTAGCGGTGCAGAAACGAGCATTATACTACATAATAAAGAAGTTATTTCCAAAATGAGTCCAGAATTGAATCTTGGTACACCGTCTTTAATGTTCTTCTCAGAAAATCTGGATCAATTATATACAGATTTAAAAAATAAAAATGTTACTGTTGGTGAAATGGTAACTATGCCGTCTGGTAAAGTGTTTAACTTTGCTGATAGGGAAGGGAATTATTTTGCGGTTATGGAAAAGAACCAATAATAATATTGCTATGTGAAAATCCCCCTCAAATATATTGAGGGGGATTACATGTTTGAAGTGGATTTTTCATGAGAGAGCTGTTTAATAAAAAATGTGCCTTTTTCAATAGCAGTTTCAATGTAACCGACAATTTGATTAAACGTAAACACCTGTAAGTCTTCATGTAAATGTTGCTTTGGATACAACATATCTTCAAAAAGGTACTTTCGAAAAGCTAAAACATTCTCTTTAGAAACCTCTTCAATATCCATAATGTGAGCCTTTTGATTGAGAAGAGAGAAGAGCTGTTGTTCTTTGTCGTAATGATGAAGCAACTTTGCATTTAACAATTTAAAATCGTTATAGTACATAGGTGCGATCGTTTCGTCATTTTCTATTCTATTTTTTAGCCAAGGTAGAAAAAAGCCACTTAGCCAATTATCATCGGCAATGAGGTGAGTGTAATAGCCTAAGAGAAAAGGGTAATCCATTTGAGCTTTATATTTTTGAAAAAAAGAATTGAAATCTATCCTTCTCGTATAGTTTTTTGTTGTGCCTGCGTAAAAGTGAGAAGTTCCTTTTTCATCTTTTGAATGAACCGCATCAGGGGCTACACCTCCAAGTATGAAAGAAGTTTTATCTTGGATACATAGTTTTTCGGCAATACCGTTAGCGATAATAGCATGCATAATTCGTGATCCCATGAATGACACCTCGGTTTCAAGTATTCATTTCAGGAAGAGGACTGAACAGTTAGTATTACTTTCCCTGTACTTTTTCTACTTTCGACCCATTCATGTGCTTTCCCTGCATCTTGGAGTGGAAAAGATTTCGTAGCTTTGATTTGCAAACGTCCGTCACGCAAATAACGGAAAACTTCATATGCAGTTTCTTGGAGTAGTTCAGGTCGTTTTTTTCGTGTAGTACCAAAGCTAAAGCCGAGTATAGAGCGGCAACTTGCGTGTAAATCTTTCGTTTGAAAATTACCAATTTCGCCGCTAGCATTACCGAAATGAACGAGGCGGCCATAATAAGCAAGACATTTTAAACTGCTTTCCGAAACAGTTCCAGAAATAGAGTCCAAAATGATGTTCACTCCTTCGTCGTTTGTCAGCTCATTGACTTTCTTTACAAAATCTTCATCTTGATGACAAATTACATAATCAGCTCCAGCATCTAAAGCGATTTTTCTTTTTTCAGCACTTCCAACAGTACCAATAACTTGTCCAGCCCCTAATAGTTTTGCAAGTTGAATAGCTGTAGTGCCAATTCCGCCAGCAGCCGCATGAATGAGTACAGATTCACCTCGTTGAAGCCTTGCAACATTTGCGAGTAAATTATAGCTTGTAAAAGATACGATAGGACAAGCAGCTGCGGTTTGAAAGTCAACTTCATCAGGTAATATGAAAGTAAGATTTTCATTTGCAACAACATATTCAGCGTAAGATCCATTTTGAGGAAAAGCGATGACACGCTGTCCCGGATGAATATTCGAAACTTGAGAACCTACACGTTCTACAATACCAGTAGCATCTATCCCTGGAATAAAGGGAAATGCTTTATTTCCTTTTTTACCATACCGAGATTTAATATCAGCGAAATTTACACTAGTAGCAACAACACGAATTAAAACTTGATTGTCTGAAATAGCCGGCATATCTACATCTGTATATTTCATCACTTCAGGACCACCGAACGACGTTATAACGATAGCTTTCATCATATATCCTCCTAAATTTGACTATATAAATCATTTTAAATCTTCATTAGGAATTGGAAAATTATATAATTGTTATGCAAGGTTATAAGTGAAGCTTATGAGCTCATTGAATTATTATATTAATTTATATGAAAAACTTTTTTGAAAAAATCGAACGAAATATCAATTACTTGCCAATATATAGTGTAAGACAAAGGAGGGGTGGTATATGAGGGATGAAACAGTGTATATGGATTTAATCCAATTAACTTTATCGGGCAATAAAGAAGCGTATAGCGAATTGTATGATAAAACGATTCAAGAAGTATATAAAACCGCGCATTTCTTAATAGATGATAAAACGGATGTAGATGATGTTGTTCAAGAAATATACATACAGCTATACGAATCGCTTCGTAAGTATGATAGCGAGAAGCCATTTCGTCCTTGGTTAATTGGACTTGCGATTAAACAAATTCATTCTTATAGAAGAAAGAGGTGGATGCGACTACGAATTATAAAAAAAGCAGAAGAGCAAAGAAAACCAGTGCAAATTGATTTTTCAAACGATGTTGTAAGTAAAATATCAAACCAAAAACTAGTCGAACTCATTCATAAATTACCGTATAAATTGAAACAAGTAATTATTTTAAGATACTTACACGACTACTCACAAGAAGAAGTAGCACAAATATTACATATTCCACTTGGTACTGTGAAATCTAGAATTCATGCGGCATTAAAGAAACTACGTCAAAAAGAGCAAGTAGAAGAAATCTTTTTAGGAGAGGTAGGGAATGTAAAATGAGTTTAGATTGTAGAGTTAGAGAATCTATACGAGAAGAAGCGAAGGGGGTTGTAGCCCCGCCGGAGTTAAAAGAAAAAGTAATCGTTCAAATAAAAATGAAGCGCGGGGGAAGTAAGGTGAAGAAACGCCTTATCGCAGGAGTGCTTGCAGCAGCATTTTTAATCCCTACGACTGGTTTTGCTTATCAATCTATCATGGCAGATGGTATATACGGATCTTTTGAGAATTTAAAAAAACATGCTGGAACGATGACATTAGAGGCGTACATGCGTTTTAGTGCAAAGTTATCAGAAGCGAAAGATGAAATGGGTACGAAAGAATATGAAGTGTTTACAAAAGAACTAAAGAAATTAACGAATGCAAAGCTTGCGTACGGAGATTCGAACGGTAATATTGATTATGATGCATTATCACCAGAAAAAAGAGAAGAAATGAAAAAGGTAAGTATGGGCCTTCAACCATACTTTGATAAATTAAATGGTCATAAATCAAGTAAAGAAGTATTAACGCAAGAAGAGTTTGATCGCTATATGGAAGCTTTAATGACACATGAAATCGTACGAGTGAAGACAAAATCAACTGGTGCAATAAAAGTAGAAGAAATACCTGAGGCGTACAAAGAAAGGTTTATTAAAGCGGAGCAGTTTATGGAGTATGTAGACGAAAAGGTAAGATAAGTAAGAAAGCTCATAGCTTTAGCTTTGAGCTTTCTTTATTGAAACGTAATTATATTAACCACCTATGCCTTTTGCTAGCAATAGGAAATATGCAACTACTAGTATTATTCCATTTAATACTGTACCAACTATTCCGAATAACCAATTCTTTGAAGCTGTCGCAAAAATAATGCCGAGTAATGAAAGTATACTTAGAGTCACAATAATTAGCGTTAAATTCGCATTAGGTCCTCTAAGGATAAAGAAAGAAAATATACTTGCGATAACCGTTAGAAAAGAGAAAGCCCCTAATTTATACATAATAAGTCTCCTTGGTTAAAGTGCATTTGACATAATATACGACCAACTTTATTTTAACAGAATTCCCCTTTTCATTTATGGCGATTTTTACAAATAATAGCGCACTTATAAACAAAATGTCCTAATCAGCAACACTTAAAAATTGGTCATCAATTATATTTTTTCATAGTTGCAGAATCTTTTTGTATAAAACAATCTAAAAGGGAATAACCAGCTATTAAACTAATTATCGTAACAAAAGTTGTATTGATAAGAATAATATTAGCTAAATAAGGTAGGTACGCACCAACTGGTGAAAAGAGTAGAGCTGGAGAGAAGGAAATAAATAGCGTAGGCAACGTAATAGCAATAAATTTATCCGGTTGAAAGCGCCAGATTTGTTTACTCGTTTCCCGATTAATAGATTGAAGGAATCGTAATAAAATGCCAACTATAAGAGGAAAGAGTGTAAAGTAGAATAATCTTGGATAAACGTTAAAGTTTGCCTGCGCATCTGTATCTAAATAAAATTGAATTTTCACTCCGACGAATAATAATAAGACGATAAATAATGTAAAGCAGAGGTATAGCATCACTTTTTGCATTGCATTCCACCATCCTTTATTAAAAATATATTCAAAGAAAAAAGAGATATACAATAACTACTGTTGTATATCTCTTCTTTTACGGTTAGTTAATAGTGGATTTTGCTTTTTCTTGCTTCGTGAAATAATCTATAATGCCCATCGCACTAATTTCTATATCTAGATGTAAAATGTTATAAACGGAATGATTTGATGGAACGTTTAACTTTGTAAGGCGAGAAGAGATCTTATCCATTAATACAGTTTGTAAAGCTTTAGTCGCTTCAGCGAAATCATTATACTTTTCAAAGATTTCTTTACCAGTATGAACGAAAATAGGTAGCCAATGTTCAAGCTGGTTATATACTTCTGTAACATTGGATGATGCACCGTAATGACCGAAATAAATACTATCTACATTCATACTTTGAATATGATTTTTAGAAGCAATCATCGCATCTGGCTGGAATTGTGAAGGGGACGTTGATGGTAAATATAGTTCTACACCAATGTCTGCGAGTTCTCTATAATAAATGCCAATTGTATCGCCAGTAAAAATGCCGTTTGTTAATGAATCGTGAATGCTAATATGGTGCTTAGCATGTCCCGGTGTATCGTAAAATGTAAGGATGCGGTCTTCTGCAATCTTTAACGTATCACCATGTTGTACAATACGAACACGTTCTTCTTCTATAGGAAGAATTGGATTAAACAGTTTATCGAAATCTTCTTTGTACACAGCTTTTGCACCTAAAATGAGTTTTGTAGGATTAATCATATGACGAGCACCGCGAGAATGCACATATAAAGTAGCATTTGGACATTTTTCCATCATTAAACCAGCAGCACCGGCGTGATCTAAATGAACATGTGTAACGATAATATTTTTTACATCGTTTAAATCAATATGTAATTGTTGTAAGCCGTCTAAAATATACGGAAGAGAAGGGGCTGCACAAGTTTCAATTAAAGTAATATCGTCACCTAATAAAACGTACGTACCAGTTCGTTCATTATGTTGTAAATCGAAATCATCAATCAGATATAGGTGAGAAGATAATTGCTCTACTTTTTTCATATTAACCACTCCTTATTTACTGTATGTTTCTATTATACGCTAAAATAGGAAAAAGGCAGAAAACGAAAGTTTCGTCTTCTGCCTTTTTAAAGCATTGTTATTTTGCTTGTTCTTTATTGATAGACATAACGAACAGTCCAACTATGCCACCAACGATTGGAAGCATAATTTCTCCTGCTAAATTAAAGTAGGAGCTTAAGAATAAACCATTTACATCGATTACCCAGCCAATCACATACAATAACATCATATATAGTACGAAATAAAACTCGCGATTTGAAATCATTTCATGTTGTGCAGTTTTCATAATGAACACCATCCTTTTCTTTTATAATGGAATATAAACTGTCACATTTTGTTCACAATTCAATTGTAAAACTTTCCATCATAAAAGTCTAGTAGTTTGTGTCGAATTTCCGAACAGAAATAAAGCGCTATCATTTTAGCGTGTAAGTACGTAATAAGAGCTGTATATTTACGGATGTAGTATAGTATAAACATAGAATGATAGTGAAGAGAGGGGCAAGGACAATGACAGTTTATGATTTTTCAGCTAAAACGATAACAGGAGAAGATAAATCGTTAAAAGATTACGAAGGAAAAGCACTTCTTATTGTAAATGTAGCTAGCAAGTGTGGTTTTACACCGCAATATAAAGGGTTACAAGAAGTATATGATAAGTATAAAGATCAAGGATTAGAAATACTCGGTTTCCCTTGTAACCAATTTGGAGGACAAGAACCAGGTACAGAAGCGGATATTACTAGTTTTTGTGAGTTAAACTTCGGTGTAACCTTCCCGATGTTTGCAAAGATTGATGTGAAAGGTGATAAGGCTCATCCTCTGTATACATACATGACAGAACAAGCACCAGGTTTACTCGGTATGAAAGCAGTAAAATGGAACTTTACGAAGTTTTTAATTGGAAAAGACGGGAAAGTAGTAGGACGTTTTGCGCCGCAGACGAAGCCGGTGGATTTAGAGATTGAGATTGAAAAGGTACTTGGGGAATAACTAGAAGTTTCACTTTATTAAAAAATACCTCAAAGAACTACTTTGTTCTTTGAGGTATTTTATTTACATTCACATTATCAATATTAAATCGCTGAATGGAAGTCATTTGATTTAGGCGGAGAAGCAGCTTTTTTCATAAGCACTTCCCATAAGTGTACGGATTTCTTCCATTCGGATGCGGCCTGTCCCTTTTGATACATAGCATTCTCATAACTGAAAGTAAGTTGTTGCATATCGGCTGAGTTGTAAAGTGTATCGATATGGAGAGCGTATTCTCGGAATGTTTGACTTTCTCCTCGTCGTATACCAATTCTCACAAATTGTTTTAAAAGTGCATCGTAAGCTTTTGTATAAACGGCATCGTCTTTTCGAAATTTATAGCTAAGAATAATAAAAAATGTAATCCATTTCATTCTAGTGGTGAAGAGAATGTATCCTATAATACTAATCAGTATCGTAGAGAGGAATACGTACCACCAAGAAAATCCATTTTTAGAATTTGGAATCTTTTTAGTAGAAGTTTTTTCTGTATCTTCTATTAAATTTTTGAGCTTTGCTTCATTGTTTCGTTGTTGTATTGGTTTGTTATTAGAATTATATGCTTCGTTATTTTGTAAAGTAGGAGCAGGAGTATTATTTGTAAAAGTATAGGGGTTCGTAAATCCTTTTGTTGGTTCGAATGGAATCCATCCGTATCCAGGGAAATATACTTCGACCCAAGAGTGTGCGTTATCGTTCGCGATTTTATAAACATCCTCACCTTCTGCACCCACAAGCGTATTATCAAGTGTTCCTTCTGTATAACCTTTTACCCAACGAGCAGGAATCCCGGCAGAACGAAGTAACACGATCATAGAGGTCGAGAAATTATTACAGTAGCCGCTTTTTGTATCGAAAAGAAATTGATCAACATAATCTTGGTTTTTGGCAGGGAACAACACATTCATTGTTTCATATACGAAAGAATGGTCGGTGAAGTAATTTTCAATAGCTAATACTTTATCATATCGGTTGTTTTTATCATTTGTTAGATTAACAGCTAAGTCTCTTACTCGCTGCGGTAATGATTCTGGAAGTTGCGTGTACTTTGTCATGAAATAAGGATTTGTTTCTTGACCTTCATTCGTTTTTACAGCTTTCAAGTTTTCTATGGAAAATTCCGGGACCTCATATGTTACTTTATATGAATGTAAAGTAGTAGAAGAATCTCCGTCCATCGTATAGATTTTTTCTGAAAAGGGGTCAACGCTGTATGATACATTAGATGAAGCCTCGATAGATACTAATCCTGCTGGATAGGTAAGGTGAGGATAATTTTTTTGCATGGTAATTGTTGCCTTAGTTGCCTCTGTTTTTGTATTTTGTTCGTACCAGCTCACGACGTCATTTTTACTTTTAAAAGAAACCTTTTTTTGATTTTCAGAAACTTCCCAGCCTTTTCCCGTATAAAAATCTTTCGTTTCGACTCTCCAATATTGTTTGTTTTGTGTTTGTGCTGTGAATACAATTGTAGGATCAGCCTTAAAAGGACCACCTAATCTCGAGTCATCTAAACCATACCCAATTTTAGAAACTTCTTGCTTTTTACTTGCTTCTGATGTGTTAAATTTTAAAAAATCCATTGGGTTTGGCCATTGAGGACCAAATTTTGGAGCGAAGTATGCGATGGTTGCTGACAATACAATAAATACTGTAAGAGGTCTAAGTAATTTTGAGATTTTTCTAGCATAATTTTGTAAGCGTTCCATCTCTTTTATTCGTTCTATGCGAAGAAGACTAAGCATAAAAAAGCCAATAACAACAGTACGAATAATAGCGTAGTTAGCATTATATAAATGCAGGTTATGAAAAACAGTGATATAAATAACAGTCAATATAAGAAATAACAACCCACGTTTTTTATGAATCATCCAAAAAGAGATGAAAGCACTCAAAAACCAAAATGATAAAAAAAATAAAAGTGTTGGAAAAACTGGAGAAATATCTAGCAAATTCCCTTGAAATAACAAGGAGGAATTACGAGAAATATCAGTGAAAAATTTCGTTAACCAAGATGGATTTATAAAAGCATTTTTATAATATAGGAAATGAATGATGAATAAAATTGTGACAATCTTTATAGGAATCTGCCATCTTGTTTGAAAAAAAGAGAGAGTGAAGCAAATCCCTATAAATATTACAAAAATATCTAATCTACCTACGTTTGTAATACCTATAAGAGGCCTTAGCCATTCTAGTAAAAGTAGAAATGCGCATGCATGCATGAAAAATCTAGTCATATCCAATTGTTTTTTTGCCTGTAATGTTATCATTTGCTCACCTCAAAAAACACGTTTGTATACCGATTTCCATAAACCACATTTACAAATATTTTTCTTTTTTGTAGAGTTTCTAGAATACTGAGTTCTCGATGTGAGAGTTGATTTGCTTTTTCTTTCACGACAAATACCATTAATTTTCTATTTTTTATAGCAGCAAAGTCAGCCGCCTTTTGAATATCGGGAGAAAGATCGCTTGTCACGAGTATAATCGTGACGGGCTCATAAATTTTTCTTAATTCCATTTCTACACTCCGGGAGAGCGGGAATACACTATCTGCTTGTACTTTCGCTAAATGACAAAAGATTTGATGCAACTGACTATCTCCATTGTCTAAAGGGAAAAAAGTTCGTTCTTTTCCGACAGATACGAATGACGCCGGTGAATTTTGCTTCAAGACAGATCTGACAATAGAGGCAGTAAATGTGACGACTGATTCGAATAGAGGGGATGGGGTTCTGTCCATGAATATCATAATATTATGGCTACGCTGTTGTTCAAACTCTTTCGTCATAATGTTGTTTGTTCGTGCAGTTGCTTTCCAATCAATCCATGAAAAGCGGTCACCAGGTTTATAGTCTCTCACACCGACAGAAATGGTAGAGTCTTTTACTAAATTTATATTTGCTGAAAGTGCCCCTTGTTCGAAATGATTTTCCATTTGTCGATACGTTATATCTACATACTGAGGATAGACTAAAAATGTATCTGGAACTGAAAAATTTATTTCTTTCTCCATCATACCGAATAGATCGCCAGTTTTGACACGTACGATTGAAAAAGAGTGCTCTCCTCTAGGGATTGTGTCAATTGTATATTGAAATGAAATATTTCGTTCCAATCCTGGAAAGAGTATTACTTTATTCATCTTCGTTTGTTTACAATTTGTGAATTGTGATGGTAGCACATCTTCTATAATTAAATAAAGCAAGGGAAAAGGAAATTTTCTTTTTATTGTAATGGTGCTTAAAAATGGTTCTCCTGCTACATATTCGTCTTGATTTGTTATTCGTTTTACCTCGGCGTTCCGTAAAGCATAGAAGGGGAGTAATAGTGAATAAAGGCCAATAGGAATCATACTGTAAAACAAAAACCAACTTACAAATCCTCCTTGAAGCATAGCGTATACAAATGTTAAGACTAGGCATAACGGAATGAGTGATAACTTAGTAAAATGATAGAGTGCTCGTAGTATCCGTTTCATCAAAGGTCCATCTTCCTTTGAGTCGGTACGGTAGTTCGCGCAACGATTTTTGCGATAACTTGTTCACCTGTTATTCCTTCAAATTTTGCCTCCATTTTTAGAATGAGTCTGTGAGCCAATACGTAAGGGGCTAAAAATTTAACATCGTCTGGAATAACATAATTTCTACCATGGATAAAAGCATAAGCTTGTGAAGCTTTCATTAAAGCAATCGAGCCACGCGGACTTGCACCAAGTTGTATAGAACTATAAGAACGAGTCTGACTAACAAGCTTTACAATGTAATGCTTGATTGCTTTGTCCATGCTTATTTCCCGTACGCTCTGTTGTAAATAAAGTAATTCTTCTATTGTTGTAATAGCTTGTAAATGGGAGAGTGGATTCGTTTTTTCCATCCTGTTTAAAATTTCAAATTCTTCTTCTTGTGTAGGATACCCCATTTTTAGTTTCAATAAGAAACGATCGAGCTGTGCTTCTGGTAAAGGATATGTTCCTTCATATTCGACCGGATTTTGTGTAGCCATTACAAAGAACGGTTTTGGTAACGGTCTTGTTATGCCATCTATTGTAATATTGCCTTCTTCCATACTTTCAAGTAAGGCAGATTGTGTTTTTGGAGATGTACGATTAATTTCATCAGCAAGTATAAAATTCCCCATGATTGGTCCAGGCTTGAACTCGAAATGGAGCTCTTTCGGGTTGTAAATAGAAACACCTGTTACATCTGACGGTAGTAAATCCGGTGTGAATTGAATTCGTTTGTAATCAGCATCAATGGATTTAGAAAGAGCGCGTACTAACATTGTTTTCCCAACGCCAGGCACATCTTCTAATAGTACATGACCTTCAGCTAAGAGAGCTGTCAAAGCTAAGATCGTTTCTTTTCGTTTTCCAACCATTAATTTTTCAATATTGTTGATTATTTTTTCTATAATGGGATGTAATGAATCAAGCTGGTGCATCGTAATCCTCCTAATGTTAGTATCGTTTTCCAATCTATTTAGTGGAAAATAGTATGTATCCATCTAATTGCGGGTAGTAAAGATTTTATCTTCAATTCTAAGAATATTCAGATTATTTATTCTGATTACATCTAGTATAATTGTTTCCGCAACTTAGGGCAATATGGTAAATAATGATTTGTAGTTTTATAAATGCATTCAAATGGCTGTTTCATATATTTATAAAGAAAAACGTAGGAGTTTCTCCTACGTTTTTCTTTTGCAAAATAGTCGATACCTCAACATAATATTATCTTAATAGTCAAGATTAACGATAAATCTTCACAATGAAACAAAAAATCTTCTCACAAACTTATTCTCTAATAAATTTTTGACAATCTCTTGAACTGTGCGAAATGTCACATCTGAATTTTACAACCTCTCTTATAGTAAGGGTATGTAAGAGAGACGTATTAAAGGAGTGAACAGTATGAAGAAGAAACCTTCAGCACTAATGAGACGTTTAAAATATTTTTCACCAATAGATCGTTATAACGATAATCATACACAAGAAACATATGAAGATCGTGAATGGGAAAATGTGTACAGAAAGCGTTGGCAGCATGATAAAGTAATTCGTTCTACACATGGTGTGAACTGTACTGGTTCATGTAGTTGGAACATTTATGTGAAAGATGGAATTGTAACTTGGGAAGGACAGGAGCTTAACTATCCAACAACAGGTCCAGATATGCCTGACTTTGAACCACGAGGATGTCCACGTGGAGCGAGTTTTTCTTGGTACATTTATAGTCCACTTCGTGTGAAATATCCGTATGTACGTGGTGTTCTTTGGAGTATGTGGCAAGAGGAATTACAAAATAATGAGTCACCATTAGATGCTTGGAAAAGCATTGTGGAAAACCCTGAAAAAGCACGCAAGTATAAGCAGGCACGTGGTAAAGGGGGATTCGTTCGTGCGAATTGGGATGAAGTGTTACAACTCGTTTCAGCTTCATTATTATATACAGTAATGAAATACGGTCCAGACCGAAATGTTGGCTTTTCACCAATTCCAGCTATGTCGATGTTAAGTCATGCTGCAGGCAGCCGCTTTATGCAACTTATGGGTGGACCGATGCTTAGTTTCTATGATTGGTACGCAGATTTACCACCAGCTTCTCCGCAAATTTGGGGTGATCAAACAGATGTACCAGAAAGTAGTGACTGGTATAACTCTGGTTACATTATGACATGGGGTTCAAATGTACCGATGACGAGAACACCAGATGCACACTTTTTAGCGGAGGTTCGATATAAAGGAACGAAAGTCGTTTCTGTCAGTCCTGATTTCGCTGAGTCAACAAAGTTTGCAGATGATTGGATTAGTGTGAAACAAGGTACAGACGGTGCACTTGCGATGGCAATGGGGCATGTGATCTTACAAGAATTTTACGTAGATAATCAAGTGGAATACTTCACAAAGTATGCGAAGCAATATACTGATTTTCCTTTCTTCGTTACATTGAAACAAAAAGGAGACCAATTCGTTGCGGATCGATTCTTAAATGCTTCTGATATTGGACGCGAAACAAAGTTAGGAGAATGGAAACCTGTACTTTGGAATGAAAATACGAACGATTTTGCAACACCTCACGGCACAATGGGGTCACGTTGGGATAACGAAAAGAAATGGAACTTACGTTTAGAAGATGAAGAAACAGGCGAAAAGATTGATCCACGTCTTTCTTTACTTGGAATGGAAGATTATGTTGGAACTGTACAAATTCCGTACTTCTCTGATGATGGAAACAAAGTATTAGAACGTACAATTCCAGTGAAAAAGGTTATGACAGAAGAGGGCGAAGTGTTCGTTACTACTGTATATGACTTAACGTTAGCAAATTACGGTGTGAACCGAGGGCTTGGTGGACAAGAGCCGAAAGACTTCAATGATGACGTGCCGTTTACACCTGCATGGCAAGAGAAAATGACGGGAGTGAAACGAGATCTAATCATTCAAATCGCTCGTGAGTTCGCACAAAATGCTGTTGATACGAACGGTCGCTCAATGATTATTGTCGGAGCTGGTATTAACCATTGGTTTAACTCTGATACGATTTATCGCGCCGTTTTAAATCTTGTACTTCTCGTCGGAGCACAAGGTGTAAACGGCGGTGGCTGGGCGCATTACGTTGGGCAAGAAAAATTACGACCAGCAGAAGGATGGCAAACAATCGCAATGGCAAAAGATTGGCAAGGGCCACCAAAATTACAAAACGGTACATCTTTCTTCTATTTCGTAACCGATCAATGGCGCTATGAAGATACACCAGTGGGACATTTAGCATCACCAGTGGAAGGCAACTCTCGTTATCAACATCACGGTGATTACAATGTATTAGCGGCGCGACTTGGCTGGTTACCTTCGTATCCGACATTCGAGAAAAATGGGATTGAATTATATAAAGAAGCGGTTGCTGCTGGTGCCACAACGCAAGAAGAAATAGGAAAATACGTTGCGCAAAAACTAAAAAATAAAGAACTGAAATTTGCGATTGAAGATCCTGATAATAAAAATAACTTCCCGCGTAACTTATTCGTATGGCGTGCAAACTTAATTTCAAGTTCTGGTAAAGGACACGAATATTTCTTAAAACATTTATTAGGTACAACGAATGGATTAATGAATGACGATAGCGATTCATTACGACCAGAAGAAATTAAGTGGCATGAAGAAGCGCCAGAAGGGAAGCTTGATTTACTCATTAATTTAGATTTCCGTATGGCTGGAACGGCGCTTTATTCTGATATCGTCTTACCTGCTTCAACTTGGTATGAGAAGCACGATTTGAGTAGTACAGATATGCATCCATTTGTGCATCCATTTAACCCAGCAATCGGTTCACCGTGGGAAGCACGCTCTGACTGGGATATTTTCACCGCTCTTTCTAAAGCTGTATCGGATTTAGCGAAGAAAATCGATCTTGAACCAATGAAAGAAGTCGTTGCAACACCACTTCTTCACGATACACCGCAAGAATTAGCGCAACCACTTGGTCAGATTAAAGATTGGAGCAAAGGCGAGTGTGAACCAATCCCAGGTAAAACGATGCCGCAAATTCATGTTGTCGAAAGGGATTATAAAACGATTTATGACAAAATGACTGCACTAGGACCAAATGCCGGAAAACAACCGATTGGTACGAAAGGAATTTCTTGGTCTGCAGAAAAAGAATATGAGCAATTAAAGAGCCGATTAGGAGTCGTTCGGACGGATTCTATTGCGAAAGGTTGCCCAGACATAAAAGAAGCAATTAATGCTGCTGAGGCGGTATTAACACTTTCTTCTACAACAAACGGTCATATGGCTGTAAAAGCATGGGAAGCACTTGAAAAACAAACGGATTTAAAACTGCGTGATTTAGCAGAAGAACGTGAAGAAGAATGCTTCACATTTGAACAAATTACAGCGCAGCCAAAAACGGTAATTACTTCTCCAGCCTTCACAGGTTCTGAAAAAGGTGGACGCCGTTATTCACCATTTACAACAAATGTGGAACGTCTCATCCCTTGGAGAACGATAACGGGTCGACAATCTTTCTACTTAGATCATGACATGATGAAAGAATTTGGTGAAACGATGGCAACATTTAAACCAATTCTGCAACATAAACCGTTCCGTAAATCACGGCCTGAAGTAGAAGGAAAAGAGATTACACTAAACTATTTAACACCGCATAATAAGTGGTCGATTCATAGTATGTATTTCGATTCATTACCGATGTTAACGCTGTTTAGAGGGGGGCCAACTGTTTGGATGAATAAAGAGGACGCTGAAGAAGCTGGCGTTGCGGATAATGATTGGATCGAGTGCTTTAACCGTAACGGTGTTGTTGTAGCGCGTGCCGTTGTAACGCATCGTATACCGAGAGGAATGGCATTTATGCACCATGCGCAAGATCGTCACATTAACGTACCTGGTACGAAATTAACAAGTAACCGCGGGGGAACGCATAATAGTCCAACTCGAATTCATGTGAAACCGACACATATGATTGGTGGATACGGTCAATTAAGTTATGGATTTAACTATTACGGTCCAACTGGGAACCAGCGTGACTTAAACGTTGTAATTCGCAAACTGAAGGAGGTAGATTGGCTTGAAGATTAAAGCACAAGTCGGAATGGTAATGAATCTAGATAAATGCATCGGCTGCCATACTTGTAGCGTAACGTGCAAAAACACCTGGACAAATCGTCCAGGTGCTGAATATATGTACTTCAATAACGTAGAAACGAAACCTGGTATTGGTTATCCGAAGCAATGGGAAGATCAGGAGAAATATAAAGGCGGCTGGGAATTGAAAAATGGTGAAATTCAGCTGAAATCCGGTTCAAAAATGAAGCGTCTTATGAATATTTTCCACAATCCAGATCAACCAACAATTGATGATTACTTTGAACCTTGGAACTATGATTATGAAACGTTAACAAATAGTCCGCAGCGTAAGCATCAGCCAGTTGCTCGTCCGAAATCAGCAATTACAGGCGAATTTATCGATAAAATTGAATGGGGCCCAAACTGGGAAGATGATTTAGCGGGCGGACATATAACAGGATTGCAAGACCCGAACGTAAAGAAAATGGAAGAAGAAATTAAAACGGATTTTGAAAATGTCTTTATGATGTATTTACCACGCATATGCGAACATTGTATGAATCCATCTTGCGTATCATCTTGTCCATCTGGTGCGATGTATAAACGTGAAGAAGATGGGATTGTTCTTGTCGATCAAAACGCATGTCGTGCATGGAGATTCTGTGTATCATCTTGTCCATATAAAAAAGTGTATTTTAACTGGCAAACGAACAAAGCTGAAAAATGCACAATGTGTTTCCCGCGTATTGAAGCAGGTATGCCAACAATTTGTTCGGAAACATGTGTAGGACGTATCAGGTATATTGGAGTAATGCTATATAACGCTGACAAAGTAAAAGGAGCGGCTTCTGTTGAAGATGAAAAAGATTTATACGAATCTCAGCTTACTGTTTTCTTAGATCCAAATGATCCAGAAGTGGCAGCAGAAGCGAAAAAACAAGGTATTCCAGAAGAATGGATTAAAGCGGCACAACAGTCACCAATCTATAAAATGATTATCGATTGGAAAATCGCTCTACCTCTTCACCCAGAGTATCGCACTATGCCGATGGTTTGGTATATCCCGCCGCTTAGCCCGATTATGAATATGGTGGAGGGGAAGGGTAGTAACTGGCAAGCAGAAGAGATTTTCCCTGCAATTGATAATATGCGTATTCCAATTCAATATTTAGCGAATTTACTTACTGCAGGAGATGAATCCCATATTCGTCTAACATTGAAAAAAATGGCTGTTATGCGAACGCATATGAGAGCACTTCAAATTAATAAAGAACCAAATGAAGCTGTATTAAAAGAACTCGGTTTAACGAAACAGGATGTAGAAGATATGTATCGTCTTCTTGCGATCGCGAAATATAAAGATCGCTTTGTAATCCCAACGTCTCACCGCGAACAAGTTGCAGATTTATATAACGAACAAGGAAGTTGTGGTTTATCATTCGCAGGTGGCCCAGGTTCTTGCACGACAATTTCTTAAATAATGGGGGCGGAAACATATGAAACAAAGTTTACAAACTGCTTTTTCATGTTCTTCATTCCTTCTCTCCTACCCAGAAATCGGGTGGAGAGAAGCTTTAACTGAATTACAAGAAGAAGTTGAAGAAATTGAACAGGACGATGTTAAAGCTTCACTTACAGTATTTATAGAGCAATCATTAAATAAAACGAACGATCAACTCATTGATGATTACGTATATACATTTGATTTTGGCAAAAAGACGAATATGTATTTAACGTATATGAACACCGGTGAACAAAGAGAAAGAGGTATTGAATTACTAGAGTTAAAGCAGCATTATAAAAAATCTGGTTTTAAAGTAACAAATAAAGAACTCCCTGATTATTTACCACTATTACTAGAGTTTTTTGCAAATGCAAATGAGCAAGACAGTGAACCGATTATGAGTAAATACAAAGAGAACATACAAGCATTACACGTTCAGTTAAAAGAAGCAGGTAGTATGTATGAACCAATTCTTGCGGCTATTCTACTCGCTATCGATACATGGGGTGTACAGACAAATTAGAAAGGAGAGTTGTCAAAATGATGGATCAATTTCTATGGGTGTTGTTCCCCTATATCATTTTTGCAATCTTTATCGGTGGACATATTTTCAGATACAACTATGATCAATTTGGTTGGACATCAAAATCTAGTGAACTATTAGAAAAGAAAATGCTCCGAATCGGAAGTATATTATTCCACTTTGGGATTATGTTCGTAATTGGCGGGCATGTTATGGGGATTTTAATTCCAGAAGCTGTATACCGTTCCATAGGTATTTCTGAGCATATGTATCATGTAGTAGCAATTAGTTTTGGTCTTCCGGCAGGTATTGCTTCTATCATCGGTTTAATTATATTAACGTACCGCCGCGTAACAGTAAAACGTATCATTGCAACGAGTACGAAGGGGGATTATATTGCGCTTATTTTATTACTTATCGTAATGCTAGCAGGGCTTTCTTCAACATTTTTAAACATCGACTCAAAAGGGTTTGATTATCGTACAACGATCGGTCCCTGGTTCCGAAGTCTCTTTATTTTCCAACCGAAAGTTGAGTATATGACGGAAGTACCAGTATGGTTTAAAATTCATATAATTGCAGGTATGGGTCTATTCGCAGTATGGCCATTTACTAGACTAGTACATGTATTTAGCGCTCCGATTAAATACGTAAGCCGTAGTTATGTAATTTACAGAAGACGTATTCCAAATGAATTGAAAAAATAATGTTGTTTTATATATTTAGTAACTTATAAGGAAAGCCGAGATCTAATTGGAGACCTCGGCTTTCTTTATAAGTATAAGTAATTAAATAAGATGTTAATCAATGCTACAAACAGAAGCAGAGCAATCTTCGCAAGCAATTTCACATTTTAAAAATTGTAAATCGTGAATGGTAATCTTTCCTTTATGAATAGAAATAGTACCTTGCTTTTTTAATTCATTTAACATCCGATTTACGCTTTCACGTGAAGTTGCACAGAAATTAGCAAGTTCTTGATTCGTTAAAGGTAAATCGATAAGAATCCCGTTTTCTTTTAACACACCATAACTATTTGTCATTCGAATGAGAGTAGAATACAGAGCGCCTTTTTTGCCGTGCAATACTAAATCTCGGAACTTAGTTTGCATTCTTCTTAAATGTTCACTAATCCATTTCATAAATTCAAATACAAGTGCGGGCTTTTGGAGTAATTCTCTTTCTAGGGCTTCGCGCTTTATAACGCCTACTTCAACATCTTCAAGGCATTTTGAATTTAATAAATACTTCGCATTATCCGTGAACAATGTTAATTCTCCAATAATGTCATATGCCGAACAAATACGGAGTGTCAATTCTTGCCCATCAGCACTAAGTTTACTAATTTGTACTTTTCCTGAGTGGATGATATAGAGTTCTGTCGCTTCCATACCTTCTTGAAAAATAAAACTACCTTTTTTTATCTGCATTTTATATTCAACAGATGCAAGTAATTCCTTTAAATCTTGAGATAATGTCATACTGTTTGCCACAGCGATCACCTTTCTTCTCGAAAACAATATATTTCTTATTTTGAATGTAATTATGATGAAAATGCAAGAGATATTTTTGAAAAAAAGTGAAATTTCAATGACCGTAAGGAATAGGGGCTGGAGATGTGAACAAAATGCGAACAGGTTTGTGAAGAATTTTTGAATGGGGAAAGTGATGTGAGAAAAGTCACATTGAATTTGTAACTTATTTTTTATAATAAAGGAAAATAAAAAACTGAAAGCTTACTAAGGATTGCAGCAGAAAAGAAGGGATATAGATGCACGAGAAAATGAAAGATTCATTAGAACGACCACTTCAAGATTTACGTATTTCAGTTATTGATCGTTGTAATTTCAGGTGCACGTATTGTATGCCTGCTGAAGTATTCGGACCTGATTACGCTTTTTTGCAGGAAGAGTTTTTATTAACGTTCGATGAAATAGAAAGATTAGCAAGATTGTTTATAAGTATGGGAGTCAATAAAATTAGGCTTACTGGCGGTGAACCGTTATTGCGTAAAGACTTACCACAGTTAATTGCAAGGCTTACAAAGCTAGAAGGTTTAAAAGATATTGGGCTCACAACAAACGGAATTCATTTAGCAAAACAAGCTAAGGCGTTAAAAGAAGCGGGTTTAAAACGTGTAAATATTAGTTTAGATGCAATAGAAGATCAAGTTTTCCAAAAAATTAATGGAAGAAACGTAAGTACAAAACCTGTACTAAAAGGAATTGAAGCAGCAAAGGCTGCTGGATTAGAAGTAAAGGTAAATATGGTCGTAAAAAAAGGAATGAATGATAGCCAAATCCTACATATGGCTCGTTATTTTAAAGAACAAGAAATTCAGCTCCGTTTTATTGAGTTTATGGATGTAGGCAGTACGAACGGATGGGATTTTGAACAAGTTATTACGAAGGAACAATTAATAGAGAAGATTAATCGCGTATATCCGATTGAACCTGTTCCACTTCGTTACTTTGGAGAAGTTGCGAAATTGTATCGATATGTAGGAAGCGATGCAGAAGTTGGGTTTATTACTTCAGTATCTGAGTCATTTTGTTCTTCTTGTACGAGAGCTCGTATCTCGGCAGACGGCAAGTTTTTCACGTGTCTATTTGGAACGAAAGGAAAGGATTTGCGAACGCTTCTTCGAGAAAATATTTCCGATGCATCACTATTAAAAATTTTAAACGATACATGGCGATATAGAACAGATCGATATTCAGATGAAAGAACGGCGGAAAGTACAAATAAACGTCCAAAAGTTGAAATGTCTTACATTGGTGGATAGCGAAAGGGGGATTCCCTATGCAAGAGCGATATTCAAGGCAAGTATTGTTTTCTGGAATTGGTGAAATGGGACAAAGAAAAATAAGAGAAAAGCATGTGCTCCTAATTGGTGCGGGTGCACTAGGAGCTGCAAATGCGGAAGCGCTCATTAGGATGGGAATTGGGAAATTGACAATTGCCGATCGTGACTACGTTGAATGGAGTAATTTACAGCGACAACAGTTATATACAGAAGAAGATGCGAAGCAGTGCAAACCGAAAGCCATTGCAGCTGCAGAACATTTAAGAAAGATTAATTCTGAAGTGGAAATTGAACCAGTTGTAACGGATATCACAATGCAAGAAATAGAAGAGTTAACAAAAGAAGTGGATCTCATCATAGATGCGACTGACAATTTCGATACGCGCCTACTTATAAATGACATTTCTCAAAAAGAAAATATACCTTGGATATACGGTGGATGCATTGGAAGTTACGGTGTAACGTATACAATTCTTCCTGGGAAAACACCATGTTTTCGCTGTCTCATGGATCATCCTATGGGCGGTGCAACATGCGATACAGCCGGAATCATTCAGCCAGCTGTACAGATGGTTGTTGCTCACCAAGTTACAGAGGCGATGAAAATATTAGTGGGTGATTATGAGTCGCTAAGAGAGACGATGTTTTCATTTGACATATGGAACAATCAATATCTCTCATTAAAAGTAAACAGACAAAAGAAAAGTACATGTCCATCTTGTGGGAAATCACGAACGTATCCAAGTTTAACATTTGAAACGCAGATGAAAACGGAAGTGTTATGCGGACGGAATACAGTTCAAATCCGTTCAGGAATAAAGAGAGATCTTAATTTAACCGAAATTCAAAAACGATTACAAAAAAGTGTACGTGTCAAAAAAACGCCGTACTTACTATCATTTCTAATTGATGAATATCGATTCGTTTTATTTACAGACGGTAGGGCGTTTATTCATGGGACAAATGATATAAAAATAGCAAAACGATTATATGCAAAATATATAGGATGAACAGAAAGAGAGTTGTTCCTTATTAAAACGAGGTGAAAAAAGAATGTTAGAAAAACGTATACCAATTTCAGTAGCAGAAGCAGTTGCGCGTGTAATGGAATATGCCTACCAAGGTGAAATAGAAAAGGTTTCTCTTATAGAAAGTTACGGTAGAACGCTTGGAGAAGATGTTATTGCAGATCATGATGTCCCGCATTTTGAGCGCTCTCCGTACGACGGGTTTGCAATTCGAGCGGAAGATACAAAAGAAGCGAGTAGTAGTAACCCCATTCAGTTTGAAGTAATTGGCGAAATTGGAGCAGGCTTTGTTTTTACAGAAGAAGTGAAACCATTTCAAGCTGTCCGTATTATGACAGGTGCGGCAATTCCAGTTGGGTGTAATGCTGTTGTTATGTTAGAGCTAACGGAAGGGTTTGAAGAAAACGAAAAGACGTATATGAAATTAAAACGCTCTTTTGCACCTGGCGATAACATTTCTTTTAAAGGAGAAGATGTAAAACAAAATAGCATTCTTGTGAAAAAAGGTAATGTTATTAACCCTGGAGTAGCGGCACTGCTTGCTACGTTTGGTTATAGTTCCGTGCATGTTGTAAGACAGCCAGTTATTGGAATTGTAACGACAGGGAGTGAACTGCTTGAAGTACATGAACAATTAAAGCCAGGGAAGATTCGAAATAGTAACTCCTATATGATAGCTGCGCAAATTGAACGAGCGGGCGGAGTTGTACGGTATTATGGACAATTCGCTGACGATTTTGAGACGTGTTATAACACTGTGAAAAAAGCGATAAAAGAAGTCGATATTTTAATTACAACTGGTGGCGTTTCGGTAGGAGACTATGACTATTTACCTGCTATTTATGAGAGATTACAAGCTAATGTACTTTTTAACAAAATTGCAATGCGACCAGGAAGTGTGACAACTGTAGCTCAGTTAGAAGGAAAACTATTATTTGGTCTATCTGGTAATCCTTCAGCTTGTTATGTCGGATGTGAATTATATGTTCGACCAGTCATTGGAACATACTTGCATAGAAAAGATCCGCACGTATATCGTGCAGAGGCAGTTTTGCAAAAAGACTTTCCGAAAGCAAATCCGTTTACTCGTTTTGTAAGAGGGAGAGTAGAGATTGTAGATGGTCAATTACAAGTTACACCAGTTGGTTTAGATAAATCTAGCGCAATTTCTTCACTTGCAGAAGCGAATGCATTTATCGTTTTGCCAGGTGGAACGAGAGGATTTAAAGCTGGAATTACTGTTTCGGTACTGTTATTAGAATCAACCAACGGAAGTGAATGGCCATGGAAAGAATCGCTTCGATCATACAAATAATAGAAAAATAGGTTGCTAACTTATATAAAGATAAGAGGTGCAAAATGACAAATACGTATTATGAAGTAATTGATACACCTATTTCAATTGAAGAAGTTACAAACAAAGTAATTCGGCGTGAGTGCGGTGCGGTTACTACTTTTATTGGCACTATTAGAGAAGTTACGAAAGGCCGCCGTACGCTTTATTTAGAGTATGTAGCTTATAAAACAATGGCGGAGAAACAGCTTGAGAGAATTGGTACTGAAGTAGGAGATAAATGGCCTGGGACATATGTGGCAATTACACATCGCATTGGTACATTACAAATTTCTGATTTGGCTGTTGTCGTTGCTGTTTCTACACCACATCGGAAAGCGGCTTATGAAGCAAATGAATATATTATGGAGCGTATAAAACAAATTGTTCCGATTTGGAAGAAAGAGTTTTGGGAAGATGGTGAGTCGTGGATAGGCGATCAGTTAGAGAAAACAACATATGGTAATGGCGAGCCTGGAAAGGAGATGAGAATATGATTGAAGTACTATTATTTGCACATTTGCAAGAAGAAGTTAGTAAGCCAACATTACACATAGATTATGAAAATATTACGGTTGCGAAGCTAAAGGAAGTGCTCATTAAGAAATACAACATAGCGATTTCAAGTGAGATTATGGTCGCTATAAATGAAGAGTATGCAAATGAGGATGACATCATTCAAACTGGCGATGTCATAGCGATGATTCCGCCAGTAAGTGGTGGTTGATTCTTTTCAGCCTAATCATGTTAGGACGTGATTAGGCTGGAGGGAATGAATATAACTATGCATACATAGGAGGGAACAAGATGAAAAGTCCTAATTTTCAATTAAGTTTACAAACGTCTAATCTAGTTATCGGTTTTATGGTATGGGTCATTTTATCATCGTTAATGCCTTATATTAAAGCGGATATTCCATTAACTGCGGGACAAATTTCTATGGTAACAGCAGTACCGGTTATTTTAGGTTCTGTTCTTCGCATTCCGATTGGTTATTGGACAAATCGTTTCGGAGCAAGAAAATTATTCTTTATTAGTTTTATTCTATTATTATTTCCTGTCTTTTATATTAGTGTTGCCAATTCAATGATGGATTTAATTATTGGTGGATTATTTGTAGGAATCGGTGGAGCCGTATTCTCCGTAGGTGTAACTTCTTTACCGAAATATTTTCCGAAAGAGAGTCACGGTTTTGTAAATGGTATTTATGGTGTCGGTAACGCCGGAACAGCCATTACTTCGTTTTTAGCACCTGTCATTGCAACTTCAGTTGGCTGGAGAACGACAGTACAGTGTTATTTAGTTTTACTTGCTGCGTTTGCACTTATGAACTTTTTATTAGGCGATCGTAAGGAGAAAAAGGTGAATACACCATTAATGGAACAAATAAAAGGTGTATATAAAAATGAAAAACTTTGGTTTCTATGTATCTTTTACTTTTTAACATTCGGTTCGTTTGTCGCATTTACAGTATACTTACCAAACTTTTTAGTATCTCACTTCGGATTAGAGAAAGTGGATGCAGGTATGCGGACAGCTGGATTCATTGTACTCGCAACAATGATGCGTCCGATTGGTGGTTGGCTGGGTGATAAGTTTAATCCATTTAAAATATTAATCTTCGTATTTATCGGTTTAACACTTTCAGGTATTATTTTATCATTTATGCCTAGTATGAACGTGTATACATTTGGTTGCTTACTAGTCGCATTTTGCGCAGGTATTGGTAATGGTACAATCTTCAAACTCGTTCCAATGTACTTCTCAGAACAAGCAGGTATTGTAAATGGACTTGTTTCAGCTTTAGGCGGACTAGGAGGATTCTTCCCGCCATTAATTTTAACATTACTATTCCAACTAACAGGTCATTATGCAATTGGATTTATGGCATTATCAGAAGTCGCACTTGCTTGTTTAATCATTACTGTGTGGATGTATAGCCAAGAGAAACTGTTAGTGATGTTAAAGAATCATTAATAAGGAAAAAGAACCATCCCAAAGTATTTTGGGATGGTTCTTTTAGTAATAGGCTTCAACACATTTTTTTATGACCAAATTCTTTAGTAAGGCTAATGGATATTGTGAAATAGTACATTTAAACGAAAGAATACAGTTTAGGTCGATAAGATAAAATTATGAATTTGTATAAATAATCTATAATTTTCTTTAAGAGTCATATTTGCTATGTTAAAGAAAAGGGAGGGATATGAGAATATTAGATGCACATTTTCGTATTATCGATTTTAATTTTCTAATTATTGATAACTAAGGAGTGTTTCCGCCTAACTTTGTTGTAGAAGATTATCAAATTGATGCAATAGAATTGTCCAAAGTTGCATCCATTTTAGTAAAGGGTTTAATGAAACTATAATATATTTGGAATGAGGTTTTACATGTTTGTTTTTATTATATTAGACGTAATATTACCAATATTAATATTGATGCTAATTGGTGCAATCTTACAAAGAAAGTTCCAATTTAACTTAAAGCAGCTATCTACACTTATTACTTATTGCTTAATGCCAGCGGCTGTATTTGTGAATATATATGGTATTCGTATAGAAACAGGTTTGTTGCTCCAGATAATATACTATTTAATGCTTTATAGTCTGAGTCTGATCATAGTAAGTCATTTCATTTCAAAAATATTAAAGTTAGAAAAAGGAGAAAGTGCAGCTCTAAAAAATAGCATTTCGTTAATGAATTCCGGTAATTATGGGTTACCAGTAAGTCAATTGATTTTCAGTAACAATCCAGTGGGGGTTTCCATTCAAATTTTTATTGTTATTTTCCAGAATCTTTTAACTTATTCATATGGGATATATAACTTACTATCAGCAACAAAAACAATCGGAGGTATTATTCAATCATTTCTAAGACTGCCTGTATTTCATGCACTCGTATTAGGGGTTTTCTTTCAATCTTTTACAATTCAAATACCTAATTCTATCTTTATTCCTCTTAATCAGCTTGCGAATGGTTTTGTTGCAATAGCACTCATATTGCTAGGGGCACAATTATCCAACATTAAGCTTAATTTTTTCCATCGAGTCATAACATGGGCTTTAATTGGAAGGTTACTGATGGGACCATTATTAGCACTTGCTATGATATATCTACTAAACATGGATGGTATTGTTGCACAATCATTATTTATTGCAAGTTCTTTTCCTACTTCAAGAAATACATCAACCATTGCTATGGAGTATCAAATAGAACCTGAATTACATGCACAAATCGTTTTATTTTCAACACTTTTCAGCATTATTACAGTAACTGTCGTTATTTATTTGTCATATATTTTGTTTTGAATGTACGTGCAAAAACGAATAGATTTGAGGCGGTAAATGATGGACGGAAATCCCATCGATATGAGAAGAAAACAGTCTTAAATATATTGAGTGTCGTTTACAATTGTACTATGTCTGATAATCAAGTGGCTTAATTCAAAAAAAGGAAACTCGTTACGGGTTATTTCGTATGTAAATCTTTAAAGCATCTACATATAGATTTGCGAAAAAAGACACAATCTCGCTTATAATTGACGTTACATGAGCTTAGGTTGATAGTGATGGGGGAGCGTCAAGTAAGAATTTTATCTTTATTGATTCCATGTAGTTTTTCCGTATTATTGTAAATAAGGGGGATGATTCCAAGTTGAGTAAACAAAATATCAGCACAACAGTTTCAGGAGATGTAATTGTTACCCATCTAGTTGGTAATATAAAAACAGATGATGTGTATGAATGGTTTAATGGTTTCGAGCAGGTTTGTCAGCAATTCATTTCCGAAGGGCGGAAATATAAATTGTTGGTGGATAGAAAAGGATACACGCCAAATCATTTTTCTGTTCAAAAAGTATGGAAAGAGAAGTTTTTCAATGAAACCATTTTGAATCACAGTAAGGCAATCGCATTTCTCCTTGAAGAGGGGGAGATAATGGATTATTTACAACAATCTAATACGAAAGAATCTGTGAGATTTTTTGATGAGTATGAATATGCGCTAATTTGGTTGAATGAATATCCAATATAAAACCTGTATTGAAGCAGTTGCTCTCAAGCAACTGTTTTTTATGTCCGTAATTGTTGCCGTTATTTTTCTTCACAGATTCTTGTCCAATTGCTTGTCTGAGCCTAAAAAACGAAACTAAAGCAAAAAGAACAAACGCCTCTAAAAACGTTTGTTCAAAGTTAATTACTATTTTAGCTGAGTGATAGATTACAATTTGCGAGTATGAGAAAGTTTTTTTATAAGTTTAGGAAGTATAGATGTTAATTCTTGCTTCATGCGCTTCGTAAACGATGGGTCCTTACCTGAAGTTGAAATAGTGACAACATATTCATCATTTCGAATGACACCAGGTGTGTGAAAAGATGATGCTGTACTACCACTTACAACGTTAACCCACTGGAAATCATGAGCGGCCTGTTTGACCATCATATTTACAGCATGTTGATTTGTAGCTGCATAAATAAGATGAGCATCTTTAATATCATCATTACTAAAAGTTTTTTGCTTCCAAGTAATATAAGAAAGTTCCTTCATTTCCTCGCAAATTTCTGGGCTGACAACAGTGACGAAAGCACCTGTATTTTTTAATCCAGACGCTTTTCGATATGCAATTTTACCTCCACCAATGATAACGACCACTTTATTTTGTAGATTAAACATAAGAGGGTACATGTTATACATATATGCATTCCTCCATTCGTTCTAATAATGTTAACTTCATGTATGTATCAAACTGAAGACAGCTACAAGTCGTAACGTGATCATATTTTTTTGTATGCAATTTAATTTTTTGAAGTAATAATCCGGTAAAGAGAAGGTACGGCATGACATATACATGGGACGCAGTCGATGTTATAGCCTTGAGCTCAGCAGCAAAAGAGGGAGTTCCTTTCGTTAAAAAGGAACAGGATACTGGCATACCAAGTTTTCGTTCGACAGCTGCTCTGATTTGTTGTAATTCATGTATCGGTTGTGGATCACTACTGCCTCGTCCTACGAGTAAAATACTACTATTTTGCATTGACATAGCTTCACGTATTCTTTTCACTACAAGTTCCACCATATGTGGATGTGTACTAAAAGGAGGTACAACTGAAAATGTTATTTGTGGATATTTCTTTTGTAGTTGCTCTATTTCAAAAGGAATATCACGTTTATAGTGAGCTGCTGCAAATAATAAAACAGGTACAATCATTATTTCAGTTACTCCCTCTATTATCGTTTCTGTAACTGCATCCGAAATAGTAGGTGTCGTTAGTTCTAGAAAAGCTATTTTTTGAATTCTTTCGTTTCGCTCTTTCATAACAGATTGAATAAATTGAATGAATTGTGCATTACCTTCTTGTAGCCGGCTCCCATGTCCAACATATACAATTCCTTTCATTGTCTCACCATGTCTTTCTTCATAAGAGTTTCTTGTAATTGATGATCTACGTTATGAAACCCAACTTTATTTGCATAGTGTAAAGTTGGAACGTCGGTATACGAGAATGGGAGAGTAAGAATATTGATAAAGCCAAGGCGTTTTATTTCTGCTAGAAACGTATCAATAGAAGCACGACCTTCAAATACAATGCTATCCCATGAGAATTCAGAAAGAATACGTGAATGAATTTCATCGAAGCGATGATCAATTTTGTACTCATGAGTCATCATATAGGAACCAGCACCAATTTTTTCTTGAATAACAGCAATTCGGTTAATGTTTCGTCCTAAATAAATCGTTGAATTCGAAAAAAATTGCGCAGGTTTACTGAACAATCCATATTGCATGAGCTTTTTTTGAATAGAAAGGTTCATATACTGAAGTTCTGCCTGTAAGGAACGAATATCTTTATGATATTTACTGCATGATTGCATTAAGATGTCTACACTGTCAGCGGAACAAAATACAAGACGATCAACGTTAAAAATCTTATTGATTTGTTCAGAGGTTAATGTGTATTCTTTCTTTTTGAAAGTTGGAATTTGATATATTTCTGCACCGGACTCTTGTAACATTTGCTTTATTGCGCTTTTTTTATTTGTTGCAGATGCAAATAAAACTTTCTTGCTGTGCAATGGCTTGCGTTCTTTCCAAGAGATTTGATTACGTAAGGAAACGACATCACCAACAATTGTCATAGAAGGATTAGAAATATTTTCGTTTTTGACAATAGAAACAATGGTAGACAGTGTCCCTGTGACAACGCGCTGTTTACCAGTTGTACCCCATTCAATGACTGCTACTGGCGTATCTTCTTTTTTTCCTGCTTGTAGTAAGTTTTCACAAATTGTAGGTAAGTTTTTTATACCCATGTAGTAGGCAATCGTGTCGCTATTGTAAGATGAATTATATTTTCCATGATCGCTTAAAGGACCTTTTGCATGACCGGTTAATAAAGTGACACTATTACTGTAGTCACGGTGGGTGAGGGGAATACCTGCATAGATACTAGCGGCGATGCTAGATGTAATACCTGGTACAATTTCATATGGAATATTTGCTGATGCTAAAGTTTCTGCTTCTTCACCAACACGGCCAAAAATAGATGGATCTCCGCCTTTTAAGCGGACTACGATTTTTCCTTCTTTCGCAAATTGAAGGAGGTGTGAGTTAATCATTTCTTGACGCATAGTATGATTCTTTGGCATTTTTCCGCAATAAATAAGTTCACATGTTTCTTTTGTATAATTAAGAAAGGAAGGGTTTAATAAGCGGTCATATAAGACGATATCTGCACGATTTAAGCACTCTATCGCTTTTTTTGTAATAAGCCCTTCATCACCTGGTCCTGCACCAACTAAATATACATATCCGTTCATATTCGCACCTCGTCTATTTTTATTTAAAAGGAAGCCAGGGGAGGCTTCCTTTTGTAAATTACATGTATATATAAATATCTCCGTCAATAACTTCTACTTCATACGTTTGAATACAACCGTCATCAGGTTTTTGAACTTCACCTGTTAGTAGTGAAATTTTCCAATCATGTAGTGGACAAAAGACGAATTCTCCAGATACAATACCTTCCGCTAATGGCCCGTTTTTATGAGGACAACGATTTTCTACAGCTCGAATATCGCCATTTGAAAGGCGGAATAGGGCGAAAGACATACCTTTCATTTGCACCTCTTTACCGATTTGAATAGGAAGGTCTTCTGCACGCATAACTTTTATTTTTTCTTTCGTTTGTATCATATAGGTCACAGCTCCTTATTTCACAGTTTCTACTTCATACATCGCTTTTAATGATTTCGTTTCTAGTGCTTGTCCCCATGCTTCTTTATATGTGCCACGAGCTTTTTGGAAACGTTCATTTAACGTAGTAACCATATTTCCATCTTGCAGTATTTCTTTTATGTGATCGAAGCCTAAACGTTCTGTCCAGTAGGCAGTACGCTCTCCGTAAATACCAGTTTCACGATAATATTGCATGTAAGCTGTAGCGATGCGAAGGACATCCTCTTCAGTAGGGACAATCATTACAAAATCAGCTTCACGTACTTCTGTACCACCATTTCCGCCAATATAAAGTTGATATCCATTTTCGACACAAACAACGCCAAAATCTTTCGTCAGTACTTCCGCACAGTTACGCGGACAACCAGTTACACCCATTTTCATTTTATGAGGTGTATCTACCATTTCTAATGATTGTTCAAGCAACATACCAAGTCCTAATGAATCTTTCGTACCGAAACGGCAAAAACGAGAGCCAACACATGATTTTACATTACGAAGAGATTTTGAATACGCATATCCAGAAGTCATATTTAAGTCAGCCCATACGTTAGGTAAATCTTGTTTCTTGACACCGTATAAGCCAATTCGGCTTGCACCGGTAATTTTCACAAGTGGAACATCATACTTCTTCGCAACTTCAGCAATTTTCATTAAATCATCTGCTGTTGTAACGCCTCCGTACATACGTGGAATAACAGAGAATGTACCATCGTGTTGGATGTTACCATTCATTCTTTCATTAACGAAACGGGACGATTTATCATCTTCATATTCTTCTGGAATCGCCATACGTAAATAGTAGTTTAAAGCAGGGCGGCATTTCGAACAGCCGTCTTCCTGTACAAAACCAAGAACATTTCGTACTTCTTTTGGAGATTTTAAACCTTTCTCGTGAATGGCCGCTACGACTTCATCACGTGATAAAGTTGTACATCCGCACATACCAGTAGACTGCATAGAAGCATCAAAAGCATCTCCGAGTGTATGAGATAAAACTTGTTCCACAAGCGGACGACATTTACCACAAGAACCAGCGGCTTTCGTGCATCCTTTTACCTCTTCAAAAGTAGTTAAATCCTGCTCTAAAATAGCGTGAACGATTGTACCTTTCGTAACACCATTACATCCACAAATCGTGTCATCCGCACTCATTGTAGCAACGTCAAGTTCACTTTCTTCACCAGCTTTGTGAAGAAGGGAAGCGGCTGTATATTCTTGTATATCTTCTTCTTTCTTCAACATGCTAAAGAGACGTGTACCATCAGCAGTATCCCCGTATAAAACGATACCAACGACTTTATTGTCACGAATTAATACTTTTTTATAGGAACGTTTACATTCATCAAAGATTGATATTGCTTTCGTTTGATCATCTTCATAAATTTGGCCAGCAGAGAATAAATCACAACCAGCAACTTTTAATTGCGTACCAACGATACTGCCCGTGTATCCATTCGTTTGTAAATTCGTTATATGTTTCGCTAATATTGTGCCTTGTTCATAGAGAGGGGCAACAAGTCCATATGCAATACCATCATGTTCTGCACATTCACCAACTGCATAAATGGATTCATCATTTGTTAGCATATAGTCATTGACTACAATGCCGCGATTGACAAGTAAACCAGTATCTCTTGCTATTTGAGTATTTGGGCGTATTCCGACAGCCATTACGATTAAATCACAATCTACAACTTCACCATCTTCAAATTGAATGCCCTCAACATGTTCTGTACCAAGAATTTTTACAGTTTTCTTTTCCATTAGAAACTTCATGCCTTGTGCTTCTAAATCCTCACGCAGAAGAGAAGCTGCTTTCGTATCTAGTTGTTGCTCCATTAAGCTAGTCATTAAATGAACAACGTGTACGTCCATTCCTAAGTCAATAAGACCTCTTGCGGCTTCTAAACCAAGTAACCCACCACCAATGACAACGGCCTTTTTCTTTTCCTTAGCGGTATCAATCATAAACTGTGTATCTTCAATAGTTCGAAATCCTGTTACACCAGAAAGAGTGGAACCTTCAACAGGTAAAATAAAAGCGCTAGAACCTGTTGCGACAATGAGTTTGTCATATGTAACAGTACGATTCTTTTCTGTGATAATGATTTTTTCTTCACGGTTAATACTCTGAACTCTTTCATCTGTATACAAGGTTATTTCGTTTTCCTCATACCAACTGTATTCATTCATAATGATATCTTGCATATTTGTTTTGCCTTGTAAAACATGAGAGAGCATAATGCGATTGTAGTTTGGATGCGGTTCATCTCCAAAAATAGTAATCTCATATAAATCACTATCATGTTTTAATATTTCTTCTATACAACGTATGCCAGCCATACCATTTCCGATCATAACTAAACGTTTTTTCATTTTCGTTTCCCCTTTTTTTGTGAAATATTGAACAAAGGATTATATTTTTATTATAGAAAATCAAATAAGGGGGAGATGTGATATTTATCACATTTTTATAATGATTCACAAATTGTTAAAATTCGGTTTTATGTGAAGGGGATGTGGATATTTTTCGCAAAATGAAAAAGCAGGACATAAGTATTTACACTCATGTCCTGCAATTGATCTATGCTTTTGTAATTGCACGTGGAAATAAAATATTATTTTCTAAATGAATGTGCTCAAATAAATCAGACTCTAGCGCTTCAAGACGTTGGTAGACAAGTCGATAAGTGCCGCAAGCGCCTTCTGGAGGAGTAAAGTCATTTGTCACTTTACGAAGTTCTTTTATAATATTTCCGGCATGATTGTGCTCATTTTCTAGTTCATTTACTACATTACGTAACTTTGCATAGTTTTCATCGGTTGGATTTTGTTCAAATTCTAAAATTAATGGGAAATCTTCTGTTTCTTCTTTAATTAAATGCTGTTCTAATTCCATTTTAAGTTCATGAAATAGCTTATGAATTTGAGCTAAATGAGGCTGACTTGCTCCATGAACACGTAACACTTTCGTCACATAAGGACTTAATTGTGGCAACTCTTCATTTAAATAACGATGATGCTTATTTATAACATAATCAATCAATTCGCGATAAGAAGCACTTTTCCAATCAATTTCAGATTCATTTAATTGTTTCGTATTATGATAAAGCGTATTTAACTCTGTAATTACTTCATCCGCCGATAAATTTCTTTCATGAATTGCATCAATAAGTGGCTTATTACCACCACAACAAAAATCTATTCTATATGATTTAAAGAGATCACTAGCTTTCGGAAATTGTGTAACAATCTCACCAACAATTGAAGTTTCAGTAAATGTATGTTCCATATGAATGCCTCCATAAAGTTTAAATGTAATATCTAAATTAAGAATAGCGATAAATGAAAAACAATGTGGTGATTGAAATCACTTTTTATGTGTCATTTTTAAGGATAATAGGAGTGACATTTACCGGAGGACATTATAGAACCGATAGCGAAGAATTTTTGAGTTAGGAAATTATTGAAAGGACATTATTATGATATAGATGGTTTACAAATTAATATTTTATAAATCTAAGTTCATTTTTAGATAGGAATTATATATTTTATAGGAGGTTTTTATGGAATATGTTTATCATATGGTACCAGAAGAACTAAAAGGAGAATATTTAATCCCATTAAATGAATTGAAAAGGGTATATCCAAATTTATACGGTGAGTATATACAAAAATATAAAGATCATACTCAAAGGGAACACTTATTAACACGTAAAATACCAAAATTAGATTGTTTATGGAATGATGTCGTGCATTTTTTACCACTGCACCCTTATGAGATTTATAAAGTATTGTTAGAAATAGGAGTAAACATTCATACAAATAAACTATTTTATAAAATTCCTATTAGCGCACTGAATGGTCAGTGTATGGCAATATACAAGTACTCAAAGCATAATTGGGGTGGACCAAATAGCGAATTAAAAGAATGTGAAATAGAACTCATCAACTTTAATGAATATAGAGAATTAAAGCAATTAAATATCTGCACGAAAGAATATTACAGAGAGGAATATGAAAAGGGTAGAAGATTCGGGATGTTTCACCTAATTCCACATGTTCTTGTCAAAGGAAAAGTGGAGGTGAAAAATATTGAAATCATTAATTGGAGTATTTATCCTGTAAATGATTAATATTACAAGCATTTAAAAAAATAAGATGCTAATTTGAATTGATATATGGCTTACAAGAATGGAAGAGTAATAAGATTCTATACGTAA
This sequence comes from Bacillus sp. Brlt_9, assembly GCF_051948935.1. Taxonomy (NCBI): domain Bacteria; kingdom Bacillati; phylum Bacillota; class Bacilli; order Caryophanales; family Bacillaceae; genus Bacillus; species Bacillus sp. Brlt_9. The sequence goes on from NZ_JAYJLO010000001.1 coordinate 973,493, forward strand.
CAGTAAAAAAGAAGCTTACTAGAAGCTTCTTTTTTATTATTATTTTTCACATGCGACTCCATCGCCATCACGATCAAGGTGAGAGCTATAGCCTGGTTGATCTCTATATAATGGAGCTTTTCCAGCAGCTCTAACTGCAGCACAATTTTTGTAATATGCATTACTAGTATTTCCTGCAGCTGGCTGTGTTTGAGCTTGCTGTGCTTTTTTCTGTTCCTCTTGTTGTTTACGAGCTTGTTCATCAGCCTGGCGTTTTTGCTCTTCTTGTTGTTTGCGAGCTTGTTCATCAGCTAGACGCTTTTGTTCCTCTTGTTGTTTACGAGCTTGTTCATCAGCTAGACGTTTTTGCTCCTCTTGTTGTTTACGAGCTTGTTCATCAGCTAGACGTTTTTGTTCCTCTTGTTGTTTACGAGCCTGTTCATCAGCCTGGCGTTTTTCATCCTCTTGCTTACGAGCTTCTTCCTCGGCTTGACGCTTCTCATCTTCTTGCTTTTGAGCTTTTTCGTCCGCCTCTTTCTTTTCTAGCTCTTTTTTCTTCTCGTTATCTTTTTGTTCTGCATTGTTAGATGCAACTTTTTTACTAGTGGCTGCCGTCTTTTCAGAAGAAGGAGTTGAAATACTTAATAATGCAACAAAAATGACAAATAAAATAGCAGTGATTATAAATTGTTTTTTTGCTACACCTGTCTTTTTAATTACAGATAAGATTGCTAGTACAAGGAAAAAAATAAATAAAACAAAACTTAAAATAGAAAAGAATTCAACAATTGGATTATTAGAAGTTTCAGCACTAGTTATTATTAATACAATCGAAATCATAAAAAGAATAACGGCAGGACGACCATATTGTTTTGCTTTTCCATTTTTCTTAAAGAATGAAATGATACATAGTATTAAAAGAATAAAAGCAATAAAAAATAAAGCTGCACCAATATTACTCAAAATTGCCATTTTTATACCTCCATTTGTAAGATTTTCACTATTGATTATATAGGAAGTTATTGGATATTACACGCTTTATATAAATTTAGAAAATTGATATTTTTAATAGATAAACAAATATTTATTTTATATATAAGGAAAAATAGATATATTTCCTATTACGTTTTCAAATAGAATTCATAAAGTATAATATATCGATTGAAAGGAGGAGATTTGAATGGAATTTCAATTGTTAGTGAATTGTATATTACAAGAAGGTAATGCTTACTTTTTAGTTACGAAGGTAGACGATGTAATTACGTTGAAAGTACCGATTACAGCAGGAGTAGCAGCATTATTTTTAGCTTTTGGTGTACCAAGATGTTCTTAATTTAAATCTCTACAGTAGAAAGAGGCGGACAAGCCTCTTTCTACTAGTACATAATTATTTTATGTAAACTAAAATAATATTTTATTAATAGCACATTTAAAATGGACATGCATATACTATAATGTTTTTTAAGTTATGAAAATTAAAGAGGTGCTATTATATATGAAAAGAAGAACATTTGATATTCCAGTTACATTGCGAAGAGAGTGGTTTTTAATAGAATTAGCCCATTTAACGAAAAAATATGGAATTGAAATTGCAACTAGCAAAATGGAAGCTGCACCGTTTTTAAGAGATCAAGTTACGGAATCAAAAATAGGGTCAGGGCTCCAATTCGATAAATATGATGATGAGTATATCATTGATTTATAAGAAAGAAGCTGCGTATAAAAGGTTATTGTATAAACCTTTTATACGCAGCTTTTTTAGCTAGAAATATGTTGAGAAATTTTTAATGAGTCTAATAGGAAAAGGAATGGATACATGTTGAGAGAATAACGTTTCATAAGAAAGGACGGTTACTATTTTTCACCTATAAAATAAGTAAGAAAAAACTAGAGTAAAAATAGTGCTTCCTTTTAAAAAAGGGGGAATGTTAATGAGGATTTTGAAAAGGTGTATGTTATTACTTCTCGCATGTTTTATTATGACTCCGATGGCTGTTAATACGAAGGTAGAAGCGGAGGAAGTAAAAGAAATTAAAACGGGGTTTCCTGATACAGAAGTATTTACACCTGGAGAATGGTTTTTAGGTGAAAAACCTGCAAATTATGATGAAAATAAACCTCCAATTCTTTTTGTACAAGGAAGGAATGGGAATGCTGATAGTTGGTATGGTAAGACAGTGTATCACGATATAAATGATATGTATGACTATGCTTTGAAAGCAGGCTATCAAACAGTTTTTATACAATTATATGATGCTGCTGGAAAAGGGTCAGCTAGTCAATGGGACAACGGAAAATTGTTAGCACAAAAATTAGAAGAAATATATAATCATTTCGGTAAAAAAGTTAATATTGTAGCACATAGTAAAGGCGGTATTGATACACAGGCTGCATTAGTAGGATATGGTGCAAATCGATTTGTCGGAAATGTTATAACGCTTGCGACGCCACATCATGGATCAAACTTAGCGGATTTATCATATAGTTGGTGGGCAGGATGGCTTGCTTCTATATTAGGTCAAAAAGATGATGGTACGTACTCATTACAAATGGGTGAAATGGCAAAATTTCGTTCAACGATTGATAATAATCCAGCAGCTAAATTAAACCGTTACTATACGGCTACTGGGACTAGCTGGGGACCAGTATTTTCTGCTTTATCTATGGGCGGGTTATATTTGTCATCATACGGTTCAAATGATGGATTAGTAAATGAGTGGAGTGCTAAGTTACCGTATGGAACGCATTTATTTACAGATTCCAAATTTGATCATGATAATATACGAAAAGGATCTGCTGTTTTCTCTCGAATTGAACCATATTTACGTACATCAAATGTAGCCGTACCAGCTTTAGTAGCATCCAGCACTAGTTCAAATGAAAATATAGAACAATTAAATACAACCTCAAATCAAACCATTTTAGGAGGAGAATTGCCACAAAATCAGTGGATAGAGCAAAACGTTACAGTTGATAAAAAAGCTGAAGGAATCGTTTCTATATTAACTGCTTCTTCTGATGTAGAAGTACAAATGATATCTCCAAAAGGAAAAATGTATACAAATAAAGATAGCGTTATAACTACTGGTGAAGGTGAATCTTTCTTTGGTGGTGCGACAATTAAAACATTTAAATTTGATAAAATGGATGTAGGAGAATGGAAAGTTAAAATGATAGCGAAGCAATCGAAAGATGCATATTTATTTGTAAGCGATTACAAGAGTGGCGCACCATTTGTTCTCCAAATGCCTACAAAAGTTAAAGTGAATAAATCTGAGTATAAACTGAAAAAATCACCTGTAGCACCTGAAATGAAGGGGGATCTTTCCATAACAGTAAGAGTCGTGAATAAAGAAGGGAAACTAGTCTCTGAATATAATGAATTACAAAATGTTAATAACAATACGTTTACTGGTGCTTTGAAGGATATAAAGCAACCAGGAGTATATAACGTTACGATGGATATAAAAGGGATGAATAAAGAAGGACAACCGTATAATCGTACAATTGTTAAGTCGGTTTATGTAGAGAAGTAAGAAAGAATGAGAAGTTTTTAATATAAAAAGTACCGAACTTTTGTAGAAGAGTTCGGTACTTTTTTCATGTCTATTAGATTAACTGAAAGATACAATGAAATTTATGTTCGATGATGGGAATTAAAAGAACATTTTTCAATAAAAAAAGATGATGAAAAAGCATCTAAATGTGAAGAAGATTATTAACTTATTTTTATAACTGTTAATTCAACTGCATTGATACCATTATCACAAGTTACAATACTTTGATGATTAAAACCACTATTATTTTTTAATTGAAGAGTTGCATTAGCTGGAACTGTAACAATCGTTTCGCCTACAAGTTGAAGGCATTCGTTATTTGATGAAGTATTCATTTGAAAAGCAAAGTCACCTTGATTATTAGCAAGTGGATTATTATTTAAAAATATAGTCATAACTGGGATATGTGGAAATACAGGATTTAAAGTAGTGTTTATAGTAGAAATAAAAGAAACTCTATAATCCCCCGCTTGACTAAATTGTATAGTAGTAGGATTTAGTAAGGAAACTCCTCCTGCTATAGGGCCAACGTGATTAAATGGAAAAGGATCTCCGAACGGAACAGTTATAAACTCAGTTTGCCAAAAAGTACCGTATGCCGGACAGCTTTTTTTATGTGAATGGTCGCATGAACATTTTTTATATGAACTAGAAGAGGAGTTGCACGAGCATTTTTTATATGAGCTGGAAGAAGAGTTGCATGAACATTTTTTATTGGAGTTTGAAGAATGATAGTATGAACCCAATATATTACCCCCTATTATGAATGAAGTGTATACTCATAGTATTTTATGCTTGTCTTATATAAAAGGTGATAGATTTGGAGTATAAAGTGCTAATAGTAGCTATAACAATTTTTGAAGAAAAAAAGGTTAATGATTTGGTGAAAATATAAGTGGAATATATTGGGGTATTGAAGTGGAGCGGGAACGCATATTTTACTTTCACATGTAAAAATAAAACCATTATCCTCAGTTGTAATGATGTGATCGATTAAGTGAATGTCTGTCTTTTAAAACGTTTGTATATTAGAGTTTATGGTTGTTGTCCTTTATTTACGTAGTGGGGCAGGAAGAAGACGAAAAGTATCGAATGAATGTACATATGTAGCATTGTTTGCTTTTGGTGTGAATAGTAGTAAAAGATACGTTGAAATATTTTAAACGGTAACAAAAGGGCGATTAAATAATAGAGGGAGCAACTTACATGGAAAATATATTAAAGGTATCTTCAAAATCAAAACCAAATTCAGTGGCAGGTGCAATTGCAGGTGTACTAAGAACAAGTGGAAATGTAGAAATTCAAGCGATTGGGGCGGGTTCTTTAAATCAAGCAATAAAAGCAATTGCGATCGCAAGAGGATTTGTTGCTCCAAGTGGTATTGACTTAGCTTTTGTTCCAGCATTTCAAGAGGTTACTATTAATGATCAAGAAAGAACAGCGATTAAATTAATTATAGGTCCTAGAAGGAAAAGATCTTAAAGAAGAGTGTTAACAAAAGGAATTTGGAAAAGTTGATAGTCTTGTTAGGTTAGATACGTTATTTCATGTTGCAGCTCTTTGGTTCTGGACACGTTATTGTACCAGATGAGTATCCGTTAATTTCTTCCTAAATTTAGAGTTGAATTCTAGATGTTTAAAAATACCAAATCTTTTGTGATATAAGGGATTTGGTATTTTTGATGTTTTTTTATAAACAATTCTAAAGCTTTCCATTCTTATTATAAGATTACGCGATGTATTCATATTAATACTGATACATTAAGGGTTTTAGGAATTATTTTCTTCAATATGAATATTTTCCCCCTTCCGAGAATCTATAATTTTACCGCATTTTTGATAAATTTATGTAAAATATTGAGCCCTTTTAGTAGGTAAAAATAAATAATTGAATTATATAAAATAAATCTATATAATAAGTTTTGCTTATATAAAAATATAAAGATAATGAGTTTTGTGTAAACTATTTTTATTAATAAAAAAGTTTTCCGAGATGTATAAATGGACAAAGGAGGTCGCTTAGAAGTGTTTAAGAGAATTATGATTTATATATGCACTGGAATAATGGGGGGGATTATAGCGATAATCGTAGGATTAACAATTAATCCTATATTGGGAAAAGCACTATTTTCAATACTTAGTAGCGTATTTATATTAAAAATCTTATATGATTTTTTAAATAGTTCTATTTTAAGGAAGAGAATTATTAGAAAGGCAAATAAGAAATATAATAGTTTATATGAATGGACAGAGGCAGATTTTAAAGGGTATGGAACTTTTGAAAAAAGATTATTAAAGAAAAAACCAAAGTATAATTTTTTAAACAATTTAGAACTAATTAGAGAAGAATTAGTGAAATTAGGAAAATTGAAAGTGAAATTATTATCAGCACATTTAAAGGTAATTGAAAAAAATCTAGAAAGTTATGATTTGATAGTAAAAACCCTTATTACGCTTGGAACGGGTGTATTACTTTGGTATATAAAAGAACAAAATGCGATAGTGAATGTGCATGTATCTAAGGAATTTGATTACATAATTAATACAGGTACTTGGGTTTTCTATTTCATAATATCAATCTTTTCGATAATAAATAATAACCTTCGAACATCATATAAAATACGAATAATTTTAGAATTAATTGATACAATTGAAGACGAAGATTACCCTCAACCTAATAAAGTGAAATAGTCAAGAGTTAATAATATTTGGAAAATATTATGTTTACAGAAAAGTATGTACCGAGATTGAATTTATATAATTTTATAAAAATCTAGGTTTTGTTAGTATATATGATTTTAAATCTTTGTGAGTTATTGAAAATATGCTGTACTAGAATTTATATAAAGAATTATAATTATTTCTCTTTATATAAATTCTCCAATTACTTCAAGAACCATTTTAGAATTCATCTTTTTATATCTCTATTACTTGAAGTTTTCCAATTAAATTACTAGACCGTTGTGAAGGGTAGTTGGGACTAATTATTATTAAACCTCTTTTGTAGAGTAGTTAAAATCATTTGTGCCTGTCTATAATAACTGATTTAGAGAATAGGCAGATCTCAGTAATTAAAAAAATTTAAGTAGCAAGAACGCTATTGTACATATTTAAACATAAATTTATAAGGAAATACAAGGAGATGAGAAGTAATTTATAAGAAACTATGTACTTTGTATATAAAGATGGATTTAAAGGTATGGTGATTCATTATTCTGCTTAGAAATAGTAATGAAAGTTCCCCATAGATATTATGGGGAACTTTCAGTTGTTTTATATAAAACAACCCTAAAACTGCTCATTCTTCTCCTAAGGTTCTACGATTTAGTATAAAAAACTTATTATATCAAGGTTTTTTAAGTAGTGATTTTCCTCGATGTTCACATTTTGTTCATATTAAAATTTGTTCATTTTTATCAGGTGTTTTCATTAGATTTGAGTATGCTCTCAAAGTTTTCCGCTGCTTGTTGCTGCATGTTCTGTGTGATGTGGCTATACTTGTCTAAAGTCATTTGAATAGATGAATGTCCTTAAGCGATATCGTACAATTTTAGGGTGTTCTCCAGCCTGAAGTATTATTTAAGAGGGTGATTAATTAAGTGTTTCAAAATAAAGGGGAATGAGTTTTCTTTACTGACACATCAAATGATTTTTAAAGAGATGAGAGAGCAAGAGGATGCTGAGGTTTCAATAAATCTTGTCAATTTCACGGGGAAATTCGATGAAAGTTTTGTGAATCAAATTGGTGGAATTGAATTCTTTATAAACTTGACGGAAGTTGTTATGACAACTAAAAAATTCTCGTATTACGAAGGATTAGTGATTGAAGCTTGGAAGATGCGACATGCTCAATAGGTTGCTGGTAGCTTATATAACCGCCTTCAGCATGAAAGAGATATAAGTGCTATTGTACATTAATTGATGAACTAATCGCCATTGAAGAAACAGGTTACTCAGATGAATTTAACTTGAAAGAAAAACTTGTTGATTTATATAAGGAAATGCAGGTTGATGTAGGAGATCTAACTGGTATATCAAATGGTTACGACGAGTTAAATACAATAACAGACGGATTTACAAGAAGGCGATTTAATTACTGTTGATGCCCGTCCTTCTATGTGGAAACAGCATTTGTATTAAATGTCGCTTTCCACGTAGTAAGTGCCCAATACAGCAATGGGTGTATTTTCGCTTGAGATAGGAGAAAAACAGTTAATTAAGCACGTGGTAACTTTATCGAATTAATAATGATGTGGGCAAAAAAACTCTTAGTGAGTGTGTTTTGAATTCAAATCATCATTTTGTTGTAATTAAAGATGTAAGCAATTAAATTAAGTAGATATTTTTCAAATATTATCACATAATTTATATATAAGTTAAAATGATTGTATTATACTCTTAATATATTAATTATTTTGTAATATAAATCATGGAAGGAAGAGAATATAAGTATGTCTAAGAAAAGAAGATTGAACATTTGGGAACTTATTAATGATAAAAGTTTTTGGCAAAGTACTTGGGTTTTTCCGAGTATGTTATTTGCAGCGACAACTGGATTACTATCATTTATAGATGTAGAGTTAAAAGTTAAAGTTTTTAGCTTAATTGTTTTAGTAGTTATTACTTGCCTTTATTTTATTATTTCTGTCATTAAAAAATCTGGATTGGGTGAGATTACTTTAAATTTAGATGGTTCAAATTTCGAAATAACCGTCGGAGATATATTTCAACAAGATTCCGATGACTTTAAGGTAATTGCATTTAATGAATATTTCGATACCATAGTTGATGAAAATGTGATTTCGTCAACTTCACTGAACGGTCAGTATTTAATGCGAAACTATCAATCCTCAGATGATATCCAAAAATTAAATGACAGAATAGCTAATGATCTTAGACTCCAGATTAAGGAAACTGATGTTACAAGAAAACTTGGAGGAAATAAAACTAAATATGAGCTTGGAAGTGTCTTTAAAGATAGTGATTATTTTCTTGTAGCTTTTTCAAAGTTTAATGAGAAAAATGAAGCTAATTTAAGACTAACAGAATATGCTACTTGTTTATTAAAGTTTTGGAGTGAAGTAAATGCTTTATACAGTCAAAAAACAGTCGTAATTCCTTTGTTAGGAGCAGGGATTACAAGGCATCGGGATTTTAATGCTACTCATCAAGATCTACTGGAAGTACTTATTTGGACATTTAAAATCAGTAAGGTGAAATTTAAGGAACCGTCTAAAATTAAAGTTGTTATACATGAAAGTCAAAAAAATGAAATCAATTTTTATAAATTGAAGGAGTTGGAGAAAAATGGCATATAGAAATGGGGTTTATGTAGCTTTTGATGGACAAGGTGTAACTAACCCAACAGCGTCAGATATTCGATATTTTAATTTACTTAAATCGTGGGCAAAAGATGAGGATTTTAAATTTATTGATAGTCATCAGAAGACAAGAGCTGTTAGAGATTCAAGTTCAAAGGATACTTTAAAAGCAGTATTAAGAGAAAGACTTAGAAATTCAAGAGTTATGTTATTGGTTTTATCGGATGACACTAATTATGATCGAGGTATGCTAAATTATGAAATAGAAAAAGCCTTGGATGACTATAAATTACCATTAATTATTGCCTATTCTGGTATTGAAGGACAAATCAATAATCAATGGTCAATGTTAGAAAAGAGATGGCCCAAAGCATTAAAAGAAAGATTAAATGATCCATTTAGAAAAGGTTTATCTTGCTTACATATTAAATTTAATAAAGAACATATTTTGAATGCCTTAGGGTGTATGACGGTACACAATCTTAAATATCCTGGACCAAAATGGTCATTAAATTACTAAAAGCTAGTTTTGGTGGAGCTACAAAATAGTTATAGTATCTTTCTTTTTATCTACTATAATAATTAAACATCTAGTCCTACTGGAAGAAACAGCGGACATCAAGCTATAGGGAGCATTAGTGATATTGCTCTATGGTTTGGTGTTCACTGTTTATTTTTATTAACAAAATAGATAAGGAGTGTTTTTGTATAGGGCACAATTAAATTTTCCACCTAAAAACGATCGAAAAGAAACACACGTTCGTTTAGAAGGAGTTCTTGAAAATGTTCGCATTTATAAACAATTTGGGATGATTAGAAATAGGATGAAAGTCACATCATCTAGTGAAGTAAGATACCATGGTCCAACAAAAATTGTAGGAAAGCCAGCTGAAGAAATTGTTTTAGCCAATGTTGCTATGAATAAAAAGGAAGTAAAATTACAACGGTTATCTTTTCAAAATGATAAGGCATTAAGTTGTTTTATTGATAATTAATTTAATATTATGATTAGACGATATTAAGAGGATGAAGAAGTCTTTGATTACATGGTTTATAACGAGATTGGTATGAGTGAGCGTACATATAGACGAAATAAATCTAATGCTTTTTATAAACAAGCTTTTTCTCTTAGATTAGAAGTATATGAGACTGAAGAATAGGATGATGGGGATAACTTATGAACTTTGTTCAATCTATCCGTAATTCAGAGAAAATACAACAAATTAAAGAGTATTTGAAGGAAAACAGTGAATATAATTATATTTTATTTGTAAGGGAAATCAACAGGGGTTTACGTATTAGTGACATTCTGAAATTGAGGATAGGTGATTTAAAAAGTAGTCATATTTCAATGAGAAAAAAGACAGGAAAATAGAAACGTATTCAATTAACTCCAGCATTAAAGAGAGAATTACGTTGGTGTATTTAAGAACGAGATGACAGTGAGTATGTAATTAAGAGGTGTGAAGGTACTAATAAATAATTGATTTATTTGTCGAAAAACGGCGAACAATTTTAGGTGTTGGGCCATTTTATATGATTAAACTTTGATATAATTATGAATAAATATTTATGATGAAGGAGATTATATAAAATGAAAGTTTTTTTAAGTTGGTCAGGTAGTGAAAGTAAGCAACTAGCTACGATTTTTAAGGAATGGTTACCAAATGTACTTCAATATGTAGATCCTTATATGTCAGCTCAAGATATTAATATGGGTGAAAGATGGGGAAATAGTATTGCAGATAATCTAGAAGAGTCTGTATTTGGTTTAATCTTTGTTACTCCATCGAACATTAAAGCACCATGGCTTAATTTTGAGGCGGGGGCACTCTCAAAAAAATTTGAGTCAAGAGTTATACCTATTTTATATAAGGCTGAGGTAACAATATTGGATCAAGGTCCTCTTAAACAATTTCAATCAACGAAAAATTTAGAGAAAGATAGCATTCTTAGCTTACTTCAAAGTATTAATATAAGTAATCAAGACGGAAGGTTAGATGAAAGTAGGTTAGAAAAAGCTTTTGAAATGTGGTGGCAGCCCCTTGAAGAAGCTATAAATGCAATAGTTAATGGAGATAGAAATGAGAGCAATGAAGGAGAGGATGGACCAACCGATAGAGACCTTTTGAATGTTATTTACTCTAAGTTGGTTGAACAAGAAAAAACAATAAATCAACAGAAAATGCTTCATGAAAGACGAATTCCTAGGATACCTACAGGGTTAATTAAAGAAGTAAAAACAACCAGTACAATGATGTACAATTGTATTGATGAATTAGTTAGTATTGAGGGTTCTGTAGAAATTATGAAGGATTTAGAAGCGGGGGCACATAATTTGGAACAAGTAGCAAGGTATTTGGAAGCAAAAAATAGGTGAATATAGGGTGTACAAAGAAAAGCCATCTAAATAAATACATAATATAAATGCATCCCTCTAATGGGGTGCTTTTTGATATTTAGTTTATAAACAAGAGAAAATAAAACTTTGTCAAAACGTAATAGGGAGAACGATTATGGGGTGAAGCTTTAGGAAAGACTATGGTAACGATATTAATAGTAGGTTTTTTAACAATTCTTTATTGTATTGTGTTTCAAATAAATTGGATAAAAAAACATAAGAAATTGTAGATTTAATCGTAGCTGCAATAGTTTCGGAGGGGCTATTGTTTCATTAGCGACTGCTGTGGTACAAGCAAGGTGTATGTATCTATTATAATTTTCAATTTTTGCTGTTTTTGTGTCAACAGTTAATCTTGTAAAGGAGTATTTAGATTTAAAAGATAATTTGCATGAAGAGAATTAATGGGGTTTAGTTTACAAAGAATATCCAGTATATAGGCTAATTTTTATTATATAAAAAATTACATAGGTGGTACTAATATGAATGTTAAGTGTAGAAGATATTAGTGAAATTCAATTAAATAAAAAAATCGAAAAGAGTAGAATCTAAGGTTAATAACTTAAATTATTATGATCGTTCTGCGTGGAATAATAATTATGTAGTAGGTACAGTTGATGTAGGATTAGGATTTACAATTCTACATCAAGCAATAGTAAATGGATTCGCACAATATAGGTTAAAAACTTTCAAGGGAATGTGTATTATATTATGGCTAGTCCACACTATATGCAAGTGAAATAAAAAGAATCGGCTCCCTAGATTGATATAACAGTTCAATCTAGGGAGCCAGTTTAATGTTTCTATATCAACATATCTCTAGGAGCATTCATTTCGGTTTGAGAAATCCAATCGGCTACACGATTTAACATTTCTTGAACTTGGTGATACTCCAATCCTTCATCTTCGGCTAATTGCCAAATAGAAGAGAAGTAATGTTTAACTGAGTGAGGGAAAGCAATACCATCATGAGACATGGCAGCATAAAGTGTTTTCATTTCATGCATATTATCTTCTCCATCATATGATAAATGTCTAACATGCCATCCGTTCTCAGTTCTTGTTAATTCATATCTATCTATATGTCCCCAACGATTTGAATATACATTGAATTCAAATGTATTTCCTAATGTGAAGTCAATTGGATCATCATTTGCAGATGAATCGTCAAGGTAACTTAAAAGATCTTCCACAGGATGGATATGATTGTAAAACTCAGGGTTATCCGGTTCCATACCTCTATTTTTTATCATATATTTATGGTGTTTAGGTTTAGGATCCAATTGCATATGAAGCTTATGTGCAGCTGTTTTCATTATTTTAAATGCTTCTTCTACAGTCTTGTGATCTAAAGATTGCCATTGTTTTGTGATACTTAGATTTTCTTTAATAATTTTTTTTAATTCTTCTTGTTCAGCATTGAGGCTAATTTTCATGAAGCTCGCTCCTTTTTAATAAGCTTTGTGAAATTTAAAATCTTCAATTGCAACTGATTGATGTCTAGCTGCTGAATAGTTAGAGTCTTCTAGAGAATACGTTCTATAAATTAATTTGTTTTCGAAACTATGCACGCAAACATCTGTAATTTCATCCTCAATAAGGAATTCTTGTCCATTACTGTCCTTGAGTTGTATTTTAACGAAAGATAAATCCATAGAGAAATTATTATAATTTGTTACACGTAGTATAACCTTAATTTGACTACCTTCAGATTTTTTTACTGTTTCAAACTCTACCTTTTCTGTCGGAGAACTTTCTAACTCTTTTTTTGCAATAATTTTTATTGTGTTGAGAGATGTATCACGAACACTTTCCCAAATGTTATCCTCTAATCGTAAAGAAAATTTTTCAAGTAATAAATTTTTAAAATCATTCAATTTTTCTTTGGTATTTAAATTAAATGCATTTTTAGAAGGATCGACTGCGCCTTTTATTTCAGAAAACTCAAAGTTGGGTGTAATAAATGTTGAGTATTTTTTGTTTTGGACCCAAGTAGCTCCCATTTCGTTTAAACAAGCAGCGCTATTATAATAATTTTTAGAAAGAAGATAAATAACCCAAACATTTCCTTGGAGTGTAGAACTTAGATAATCATATATATTGACATCTGCAGGGATGTCACGTCCATAATATGAACTACAAATAATTTTAACCCCTTTATCCTCAACTCTTGTAACTGTAATCATATCAACTAACGCTTTTGCATATTCTGCATCTTTGTGTGCGTGACTAATTAAAATAGCTTCAATATTTTGTGACAATAATAGTGCATCCTTTCTAAATTTTGATAGGTGATATTTATATATATGATTTTATAGTTTGTGAAGATGAATGTCCAGATTATTCATGATATATACGTATTAAAAACTATCTATATTAGTCAATCTATACCATCCATATGGTCTAAAATATGGTAGACAAACCCACACGTTTTACCCGAAATTTAGTTTGAATAAAATAAACCACAATTTAATAACAAGTAGTGATACCGTGGGAAAATATTATCAGATAAACTTGCATTTAATATGATTATATTAAAACGAAGGTATATTTTTCAGAATACAAGTTCAACAGTGGGGAAGGTAATACCTATTTATGAAGGTGATTGTAATACAAGATTTATTGCAGAAATTTATGTTAAATGAATTGTTTTTAAAATAAAAAGCAATTAATACAGTTTAACTAAAAAGATATTATTTGCTTATAAATAATATAAAAATATGTGAAAAAACATGAAATTTCCATTTTGAACATAACAAACAAAAAGTGCCACAAATGCTTATAAAACAGGCATTTGTGACAATTTTTTTGTTTTGTTTAAATTGAAACGAACAACCCTAAAACTGCTCATTCTTCTCCCAAGATTCCACAATATAATGTGCAATCGTTGGATTGAATCCTTTCCCAACTAAAAACATAATCGCAGCAACTTCTGTTAAAGCATGTTTGTGCGATGTATGTTTTGCTTCATTTAAACCGTAATCTACCCAAGGTTTTACGAAATCTAGTACAGGTTTCTTTAAGGGTAAAAACTGTGTACCGACAACTTGTTGAATTTGTTGTTGTGTTGGTTCTGTAATTGGTCCAGGCGGTAAGATTTGAGGTTGTGTGATATCAAATGTTGGTCCTGGTGGTAAGATTTGCGGTTGTGTAATATCGAGTGTTGGTCCTGGTGGTAAAATTTGTGGTTGTGTCGGATCAATTGTTGGTGGTTTAGGTGGTGAGACACGCGCGTCGTAGTTTGGTTGGTACATTTGTTGTTGGTATTGCGGTTGTTGCGGCTGAGTTGAGTATGGATTTTGTTGGAATTGTTGTTCTTGATTTTGTGGTGCTGCATATGGATTTTGTTGATATTGTTGCTCTTGATTTTGTGGTGCTACATATGGATTTTGCTGAAATTGTTGTTCTTGATTTTGCGGTGCTGCGTATGGATTTTGAGGGTAATCATAATTTGGACGTGTGTCGTATGCGTTTTGCTGAAATTGTTGCTCTTGATTTTGCGGTGTTTCGTATGGATTTTGTTCATATTGTTGTTCTTGTTCCCCATATTCCTCATATTGTTCTTCATACCGTTGTTCCTGTTGCTGAGGGTAAAATGGTTGTTGTGGATAAGGCGGTTGATTATTATAGAACATAGTTATTCCTCCTTCATGATGATGCTTACCACCTAGTGTATGGGCGGACAAGAAAATATGTGATGAAAAAATGCGGGCGTGTTACAATAAGTAACTGGGTGAATATAAAATGACAAAACAAGAAAAGATTCAAAAAACAATTACTTTTGTAAAACATATTTTAGAAAAAGATGCGAGTGGGCATGATTGGTATCATATTGAGCGCGTACATAAACTGGCGATTTCTTTATCCGAGCAAGAAGGAGGAAATCGTTTTATAATTGAAATGGCAGCATTACTTCACGATGTGGCTGATGAGAAGTTAAATGAAAGTGAAGAAGCAGGAATGAAAAAAGTTTCTGATTGGTTAGAAGAATTACATGTGGAAGAAGAGGAAAGTAAACATGTTCTTCATATCATTGCCAATATGTCTTATAAAGGTGGTCATGGCGGTAAAGTGGATTCACTTGAAGGAAAGCTTGTTCAAGATGCGGATCGCTTAGACGCTCTTGGAGCAATTGGAATAGCTCGCACATTTGCGTATGGTGGGGCGAAAGGGAGATTAATGTATGATCCAACTATTCCTCCGCGTGAAGTGATGACGAAAGATGAATATAGAAAAAATAACGATCCATCTTTAAATCATTTTTATGAAAAACTTTTGAAACTAAAAGACTTAATGAACACGGACGCAGCAAAACAAGAGGCTGAAGTTCGACATCGTTATATGGAACAGTTTATTGAACAATTTATGAAAGAGTGGAATGCACAAATATGAAAATGTTAACTGTGGAAAACTTATCGAAATCATACGGAGAAAAACCGTTATTTGATGGATTATCATGTAGTATTACAGAAGGACAACGTGTCGGAATTATTGGTGTAAACGGTACTGGTAAATCGACATTATTAAAAATTATTGCAGGGTTAGAAACTCCTGATACAGGTGATATGACGCATTCACGTGGGTATACAATTAGTTATTTATCACAGCAACCAGAGTTTGATGAGCAATTAACAGTATTAGAACAAGTCTTCCATGGTGATACACCTTTAATTCGTCTTCTTCGTGACTATGAAAAGGCGCTATTACATATCGAAAAAGATCCAAGTAATGAAAAGGTACAGGAACAATTATTTGCAGTGCAACAACGTATGGATGCGATGGGCGCTTGGGAAGCAAATGCGAATGCAAAATCGTTATTAACAAAATTAGGAATTACTGATTTCACAGCAACTGTGGGAAATTTATCTGGTGGACAGAAAAAACGTATTGCGATGGCGCAGTGCTTTATTGAAACACCGGATCTATTAATTTTAGATGAGCCTACGAACCATCTTGACCATGAGACAGTTGAATGGTTAGAGGAATATTTAGCACGATATACAGGTGCAGTATTACTTGTAACCCACGATCGTTATTTCTTAGATCGTGTGACGAATCGTATTTTCGAATTAGATAATGGAAAACTGTATAGTTATGAAGGGAATTACAGTACGTTTTTAGAAGCGAAAGCACTTCGTGAAGAACAAGAACTTGCACAGGAATCAAAACGTCAAAACTTATATCGCCGCGAACTAGCATGGATTCGCCGTGGTGCAAAAGCTCGTTCGACTAAGCAAAAGGCACGTATTCAACGTTTTGATGAGCTAAAAGGTCAAGAAGGCCCAGCTGCAAAACAGTCTGTTGATATTGCGCTTAGCGGTAGCCGCCTTGGGAAAAAAGTACTCGAGTTAAAAGATGTAACGAAAAAATTCGGTGATAAAACTGTACTGAACAATTTTAATCATATTGTGAAACCAGGCGATCGTATCGGAATTATTGGAGCGAATGGAAGCGGGAAATCTTCTCTATTAAATATGCTTGTAGGTAAAATATCTCCTGATAGTGGTGAAATTGAAGTTGGGCAAACAGTAAAAATCGCTTACTATACGCAAGAAAATGAAGAAATGAATTTAAATCAACGTATGATTGAATACATTAAAGAAATCGCAGAAGTCATTCATACGACAGACGGAAAAGTAATTGGTGCATCTCAAATGTTAGAACGTTTCTTATTCCCACCACATTCACACGGTACACCGCTAGGTAAGCTATCTGGTGGCGAGAGAAGACGTTTATACTTATTACGTATATTAATGGGAGAACCGAACGTACTATTATTGGATGAGCCTACGAATGATCTAGATACACAAACATTAACAGTGTTAGAAGATTATTTAGAAGATTTCCCAGGTGTTGTTTTAACTGTATCGCATGACCGTTACTTCTTAGATAAAGTAGTTGATGAATTGTTCATCTTTACGGGAGAAGGAGAAGTACGCGAATTTCTAGGTAGTTATACAGATTATTTAGAAATGGAAAAAACGAGAGAACTTATTGAGAAAGCAGAAGTGCAGAAAGAGAAAAAAGTAGTAGAAGAAGCACCGAAACAACAACGTAAGCGTAAGCTTTCATATAACGAGCAGCGCGAATGGGAAACTATTGAAGATACAATTGCGGAACTTGAAGAGAAACTAGAATCAATTGGAGAAGAACTCTCGAATGTTGGTTCTGATTTCACAAAAGCACAAGAATTATCTGAAGCACAGCAAAAAACAGAAGAAGAGCTAGAAAAAACGATGGAAAGATGGAGTGAACTATCCGACATTGTTGAAGGATTAAAATAAAAACAAGCTGCATATATTGAAAAGTAAAGAGAAAAACTTTACACTATTGGTAGAACCTATTTTAGGAGGGAAAAAATGAGAACATCTAATCCAATGTTGAAAAAAGAGGCATTCCGTAAAGAGGGAGCAAGTGCTTCTGCGATGACTATTGGCGGAACAGTAGGCAAAACGTTTATTATGCTTATCTTGCTACTTGCAACGTCTGTCTATTCATACATACAGATGATAGAGGGTACGATGAAAATGCCAGTATTAATTGGTGCTTTAATCGTTGCGGCAATCATCGCATTTGCGTCTATGTTCTTCCCGCGTATTTCACCTTTTGGTGCACCAATCTATGCGGCGGTAGAAGGGGTTGTATTAGGTAGTATTTCAGCGGTTTATACAATGAAGTTTGGCGATTCTATCGTTTTAAATGCTGTATTACTAACAATCTCAATTCTATTTGCAATGTTAGTGTTATATGCAACACGCGTAGTAAAAGTAACGGATAAATTCCGTACAGGCGTGATGGCAGCGACACTTGGAATTATGGTTATGTATTTAGTCGTATTTCTACTAAACATGTTTGGTGTAACAGTTCCGTACATTCACCAAGGCGGTACAATCGGTATTATTATTAGTGCAGTGGTTATCGTAGTTGCTGCATTAAACTTATTACTAGATTTCGATTTAATCGAAAATGGTGTACGTAGTCAAGCTCCGAAATATATGGAGTGGTACACTGCAATGGGACTAATGCTTACATTAGTTTGGTTATACTTAGAAATTCTTCGTTTCGTTTCTTACTTTACGAAAAATGACTAATAAAAAATCCTGCATGAAAAATGCAGGATTTTTTTATTTCCAAAGATAGAGTGGAATTTTAATCAGTGAGGATTATACTGCCTGTTAATGCTGGTTAATTTTTGTTATGGTATAATATGGTTGTTGGTAATTCAAATTGAAGGGGATGGAATATGATGAAAGAGAAGAAAGGGATTATGAAAAAACTACTTGCTAAAAGTTTTTTCATAGAACTAGAAGATGCTTTAACGTATCCATCATCAGAAGTTATTACTTCAGCAATAGTAGGATATGCGGCTGAATGCAATGAAAGACTAAAATTTGAGAGTAAAGTAAAACCGATAACTTTTTACTTAGAAGAAGTATTATATCGTGCGGAAATACAGATGGCGCGCGGAGGATATTACATTTCATGCAGTGAAGTATAAATTTTTGAAACCTTACATGTTTGAAATATGTAAGGTTTCTTTTTTGTTTTTATAAGATATGAAAATATATTTTTAATTATAAAGTATATTATTTTAAGCTTTTTACCCTTCACACTTTTTTCATTACAATGAAGAAAAATATGTGAGGTGGTATAACTTATGATGAATCGAGTTGTATTAATCGGTTATGATAAGCTAATCGATAGTACAAAGATTTAGGAAAGTATTGTAAATTTTTCGGTGTAATATATACTTATGATAAACGAGAGAACTGGCTAATAATTTGAAACTACATAATGATAATAGTGGGGTTTTAAGCAAAGTAGGGTCAAATGAAAAACTTCGATATTTAAATGAATAATAATAGTGCTATTAGAGGGAGATAGTCCTGTAGAGGGGGATCTATATGGGTGTCATTAGGGAGAAACAAACATTATTAGGAACTGTGTATGAACGTTATGATAGCAATAATGAACTGATTCAGAGATTTGGAGCAATTGGTTATATAAAGAAATCCACAGAAAGAAAAATGACATATTTTATTGTTACTGATATTAATGGGAATTTAATAGTTGCTGCCAATGAATATTTAAATAAAGAAATTGGTGATGCTAAGTATAAAAAAAGAGAAAGTGCTTTCTCAGCATTAAAAGTTTTTTTTTCCTTTCTGGAACTAGTACATATTAATAATCCTACAGATTTAACAAACGATGACATCAAAGATCTTCGATTGTTTTTGGAAGGAGGAAAAAAAGACGGTCAAGTATGGGGGTTAGATTTACGAGTTAGACGTGATAATCAAACATTTAATCAATATTTAAACGTGTACAGAGATTTTTTATCCAAAATGTATGATTTCTCAAACACGACGTTATTTGACACTATAAAAACAGGAGTATCAATTGGAAAAGGTTTTTTTGCACACGTAAAAAAAACAACACACGAACGATATACGGCAAATAAAAATGTAGGTGACCTAGGAAAATCTGTTCCAAAATATATAAGACCTAATGAGTACAAGAAAATTATGGGAATCGTTGAGGGAAAGTATGGTTTGCGTGAAAAGGTTATTATCAACTTGATGTATGATTATGGTCTACGTTTAGGTGAAGTATTAGGGGCTACTTTTGAAGATATTGAGCTAACCAATAATGGATATTATAGGCTTATCATTCGAAATAGAGTATCTGACAAACCGACACAGAGAGCAAAGGGAGTAATGGTCCCTGAAAACATAGATACTTATAATAGTCGTAGTTACAATACAGAAGGTAATGGTCTTGGATACCAAGTAGTTATTATTTGTGAAGAAATGGGAGAACTTATCCAAGAATACATTGATGAATCGAGAGACGATATCGTTTTAAGTCAAAGTCCTAAAAAAAGAGGGAATTTAAACAGGAAAGCAATTGCAGATAGGGTTGGTACGATCTCTCTTTTGGGGGATGAGAATCAATATATTTTCTTAAATCATCAACACTATACTTCATTATCTCAGGCAGGATGGAATTATATTCTTCGGAAAATTTTCGCCGAAGCTGGGATTTCAATGGATAAAAATAAAAAAGAAACTAATTTAAGTCATAGATTCCGCCACGCTTTTGCTATGAAACTTGCAAAACAGGGTTCAAATGAATATGAACTTCAAAAAGCACTTCGTCATAAAAGTCCAGAAAGCTGTAAAACATATTATAATCCAGACGAGAATGATAAGGTGGAGCTATTAATGAAAAATAGAGAAAGATTTTATTCTAATGATTAACACAAATGATTTTTATGATGAAGAAGAAATTAAGAGTATTACAGAGAATATAGAGAAATATCAATTTCAAAATATACTAAAAATTTTTTTGGAAGAATGGTTACAAACAGGTGGAATGCAGAACATCCTGTTAAAAAGACCATTTATAATGTATCCAGTCAACAAAAATGAAAATGTAAAAGTTGTAATAATAAAGTGTTATATAGAAATTTTAGGGAAAATCATTCTTAAACAAGAGGACTTTACATGGGAAAATTACTGTAAGATTATGCATGAAATACCTCTTGGGAAAAGAAAAGGATTTCATTCACCTTTTAGGCAAATGACACGGAGTCTTTATCTACACGCACTTGCTTCTGATACAATAACTAATTCGCAAGTTAAATCTTTTATTGCAAGGAATAACAGCCTTCTTTTAACTAGAGAGTTTAAAAGGGTTGAGGGCAAACAAAATTACACTCCTTATATAAACAATTGTATTCGTACTAACTTCCCCATTAACTCTAGTTCAGAACACATTATCCAAGTAGAATATTTTCATAATGATGGTAGTGTAAACTTTGTAAATTTTTTCTTACCAACTTGTAGCCAATTCTTACTAAATACAATAAAAAACTTTCTTAATATTTTACCAAAAAGGAAATTGAATAAATTCGATAATAGACTGGTGGTGACTTTATTTGAGGAAAGTTTAGGTGGTCAAGAAATTAATAGGTTGGAAGACTTTAATGAACAAACGTTTAAACAACAATTACTTTACTTTAATTCGTTCGAGGAATCTAATCATACTCCTATGTATGTATATTTCAAACAATTTTTAGTTAAATTTTACAGATATATTGACGGGATTTATCTGGAGGAAAATGGAGTAAGATTATTTAATTCATTCTCATTCAATAGAGACCTTATTATTCATAAGCAGTACTTAACTAGTATAGAGCAGTGTTATAAAAGTGTTAATCTTAATTCATTGGGAGCCTATCCTAAATCAGATAAATGGTTTGTTGTTGCAGATCCGAATAAGCATGGTACTCATATTGCTAACTCTAAAAATTCTCTAATGAATTTTGAATTAGTTCACAATATTGAGTTTAGAAATGCTTTAAAAGATTATATTTGGAAATTAGATTTGTCTTATAATAATATGTCTAGCCATTTTTGTATAATGGTAGATTTTCTGAACGAAGCTGACAGTTACTATCAACAGGAGCGGCAATTGTTACAATTAAATAATTTATTGTTAACTAATTTGAAGCCCTTTTCAAGTAGGTTTTTGATATTCTACTATGCAAGTCTAGTGTCGAATAAGGAGTATACTGATCTTACTATTAATTATAATGTTAAGGCCATTAGAAAGTTTATAAAGCATATTCAATCACGATATAACATTCCCGATGTTATGATGGAACAATTTACTACAATTGATGTGAATGAAAAGGGTGGAACTCCAATTTCTCTTGAAGATTTTAAAGAAATACAAGAGGAATTTGAGAAAAAGTTTAAGAATGAAAATGAAATAATGTTAATTATTTTACAGTTGGCCATAGAGACAAAACTTCGTCTTGGTGAGATTTTTGCACTAGAAAGAGATTGTATTATTTCGGTTGATGATGGTAAGAAATTTGGAACTATTGAATATTACGCAAAGACATCAGGCAGAAAAAAAATAAAAGAAGTTCTTGTGATAGAACATATTAAATTATTGCAAAAAGCTACAGAAATTACTCAGCCATTAAAGGAAATGGCTGAAAATTCTTTGAAAAAATATATTTTTCTTTGTAATTACAATCGTTATAAAGACCAGGTAATAGCAGCGAGACATCCTTTTAATAAGGCATTTAGAACAATATCCAAGAAGCTTTTTGAGCAAGAGAAGATTAAATTGAAATACACACCTAATAATTTGAGACACACGTATATTGAAAAAGCTTGGCAAATGGTTGAGGATGGTCTTATATCAACGTTTGAGGTTGGGATTATTACAGGAAACTCCGCAGTTGTTGCTGCGAAGCATTATCGAAATAAGGAAAACACTAAACGATATGTAGAAGCACTTTATGAGGTTTCTATTTTGGACGATGAATTACCAGGATCTATCGTTGATAGTAAAACTGTTGGAAATCTCCCTCCTGTCCAAAATGATGCTGGCAACTGTGCAAGTGAATCGTGTGTAAAAATCGATACAGACGAGGACAGTTTTTATAAATGCTTGACTTGTATAAAGTTCGTAACAACAGTAGAACGCACTACTATTTTTGAACAACGAATGAAGGTTTACATGAATAAGAAGGAGAATTCTTCATCTGTTGCTGAAAAAAATTTTTATACTGGATTAATTGAGCTATATGGTAGCTACCTTGCTGAAATGTATGCCATTATGGAGGGAAAGTATGAATACAACCATACCCAAGATAAAAGAAGAAATTGATTGGAACATTAATAATGCAAGTTTGTTACTCGGAAAAGAAAACTATCTAAAAGGTGATTATATTGATGAGCCGTCTCTCTTTATTACAGCAAGCATAAGATTCTCGGATAACAAATGGAATTTTTTCGATGAGGGACATAGAAATGTGGTAATAAATTTCTCATCTATTAAGTCGAAAATTTTCCGGGTGCTATTAAAGAAAGTCGCCCTTAGACAAATGTTCTTTGTAGGTAATAGGAGTATAACCGCTAATAAGAAATGCTTAATAATAAATAGTTTTATTCGGTTTTTAGAGAATGAAAAATATATGTATGATTTAAGATATTTAACACCTGAAATCATTAAGGAGTATATTGAAGGCTATAAGCAAAAGGGGAGGAACAAGTTCACATTGGCAAAAAAATTGTCTCCGATAGGAGAGCTTCTTAAAGAGTGTGAAATAGCAGGTCATTATATAAAAATATCGCAATATAAAGATGTTATTCATAGCATTTCCTGGGAAGAAATAAAGGCTGAAATAGTTGCAAATAAAACACCTAACATTCCTATGAGAATTTATAAGAAGGTTGTGCAGACTGCTTTAAAGGATATGGATGATGATAGTCTTACAATTGAGGACAGGATGATGGCTTGTTTGATTGTGATTTTATCTCATACAGGAATGAGAAGAGGCGAACTTCAGTTATTAGAAGTAAACAAATTAAAAGGTATTGAAATATTGAATAAAAAGGAAAAAGCCTATATTCTTGAATTTTTCACTTACAAAACAACTGGTAGGAAAAAAGGTCATTGGACTAAAACAATTGCTTTTCCTAAAACATTAAAAGCTTATCATACTCTTGAAGAATTATCGGAAGAAAGAAGGATAAAAGGAAAAACCAATTACTTATTTCTGAATAATAGGGGTAAAAAGTATAGTGATACAGCTTTTGCATATATGTTTGATTTCTTTTTTTATAGACATCAAGAACTATTCAAAGGTTTAACGGATTTTGAACAAACTCAAGTTCATTGTCAGAAAGTAGGAGTATATTTAATGGGCTACATAGAAAGAAGAAGATTCCCAAACAGCACAGTAGAAAAATTTTTAAATTTGAATGCTCATCAATTTCGGGTCGCAATTGCTAATATTTTGAAGGATAAAGTAAGTTTACAATGGATACGGGAACATATGAACCACCTTGATGAAGATATGACTAAACACTATTTTCGAGATGATAAAATTGTAAAAGAAACATTATTTAAGCGGGCATCATCTGATGGAAACTCGTTAGAGATGAATTATGATAATCAAAATAGTTTTATAAAAAATGAAAAATCGGAACCAAAGTTAATAAAAGCATATGAGGAAATAAATAAATTTCTTAAAAAGAAAAAATTAAACATTTTTAAGGATATTGATCAAATTATAAATACTTTGAAATATAATCCATTGCGTGAAAACGATGTTGGTGTTTGTATAAAACATCTGGGGATAATATGTGAGCGTCAATATCGTCTTGCGACCTTTGAAAAATGGTATTACCTTAGCCCGACTATTCCCAATATTGAATCCTTTGATTTTACCTATAGAAGGTTTCTAGACAAAGCTATAATAGTTCAACATAATAAACAGTTAGTTCAACAAGATTCAAAATACCAAAGAGATTATGAGAATGAATATATGGCTATAAGTAAATTTTATCAGAATCGTCTTTTACCTGAATATGAGTTAATTCTTTTTAAGTTGAAAAATGAAGGGAAAGAGTCCTTCCTTTCTGCTTTTCCACAATTAGAAAGTATTATTTCCAATATAGATGAAATTGGTAAGGAGATTTCAAAATGGACATCAGCACTAACATTAAAGAATGTGTAAATGAAAACACTATTAAATTTGGAATCGGTAAGTTAGAAAAAATAGGAAGTCTAACAATTCAAAAACAGTTAGTTCAGATAGAAGAATTTCTACAAGACTTCTGTATGAATCAAAAGCGATTGAGTGAACAAATAAAACAATTCAGTAAGTTGTCCATATCGTCAGTTTCGGTGGGTGCAAAGGTTCCGAGAAGCCAGATAAATTTAAATACCAATACTTTAAAGTTTTATATAGAATACCGGATTATGGAAATAGAAAAAGAAGATATCTTCAACATAAAAAAACACGAAAGGCTTAAAAGTGAAAAGCGTGAACTTGAAAGATATCTAGATGGTTTACGACAACAAGTAGTGGATTCTTTTGAATTGAAGTTACGCCTTGAAATGTTGGAGACTGTAAATAAACGACTTATTCTTCAAGTGGAATCAAGGCAACAGGATGTTCAGAAACTTGAAGAAGAAAACTGCAAGCTACGCAAGGCTTTAAATGAACAGAACCAGAAAAAAATTGTGCCATTGAATTAAATAAATTGAAAAAGATTTAGAGTGTGATCTTGGATTATTAGTAGGTAGTGGATTTCCTTTATTAAGCATCTGGTTATTTCTAAAATCACCGAGATAGATATGAATGAAGAGTTTAATATCAGTGTAAGAATAAGTCTTTCAGAGAAGGTGAGGATGGTATGATTTTTTACAATCAATACAGATAAAAAAAGTGAAAATCGTATCCGTAGCATTGAAATATAATAAGAAAACTATTAGAAATAAAGCAATGAATTTAATGTGAATAATTATCTTATAGAAGATAATTATATTTTATAGCTTAAAAAGGTCATTGTTAGTGGTTTGTTTAATATTATCTAAATATAATTTCGAGTAAGTTGATCTGAAAATTTGCAAAGAGTAAGTAGGTTTTTAAGGTAAATGTAACTAAGAATAGTATTTCAATAAAAAACAAAAAATACAATAATCTAACATAGAATGGTATAGAAATAATATAATATATATTATAGAGTTATTGAGTTTGAAAGGATGGTTAAAGTTAGATGAATGCAACTAAAACTTATGCTTCAAAAATAAAAAAAACAGGTCCAGTATATGCTTTAGAGTATGTAAAGAGAAATGCTAATATTAAGGATATAAATAGAACAGTAGACCAACTATTTAATCATCCGCTATCTAGGGAAGCGTTGTTTCATAAAGCATTTCCGATAAATTTTAATAATATGAATAGCAAACTAAATTATTATTATAGTCTAGATAGTTACGATTTAGATGACTTAAGAAAAGATCTATTATGGTATTCAAGGGTGTTCTCGAAAATTCATCAAAAAATTAATGATGTATTAGATTATAAAAATAAAATTTTTGAGGCGTTATTTCATGGTGAAAATCAAAGAGGTTTAGAATTACTAGGAGAATTAGAAAGAAAGTACGGAATAAATTTGTGGGTTATAGAAACTAAACTAAAAGTTTATCAAGAATTTTATGGGCTTGATAAACAAAAAGAGTACAGTTTGGAAATTTTGGAAAATAATAATGTTCCAGATTTATATAAGCTTATGGTAAGGCACCTAAGTGTTAAAGCAGAGGGGACTGTTACTCCGGCTAAATACGAAAATGATTTATATAAAACAATAGTTGAGGTATCTAAAGGGGATTTAAAATCTGTTTTAGCAATATACTTATCGAATAAATTATGTTTCAATTACGTTGAATCCCAAAATGCAGGAGTATTATTGGCATTAGATTCTAAAATGCCAATGATGGATAGATATGATTCGTTTATCAAAGTATTATTAAATTATTTGAAAAACGAAGAAATTGATGAAGAACTTATTAGTAGTGTTTATAAAAATATAAAAAATATTAATGATTCAGATTTGAAAAATCTATTGCTCCCATATTTAAAGGATAGTCAATTAAAGGATTATCAACCAGATTTAATGGCTATAGAGATAATTGATAGCTATACTATTGGGAACTATGATAAAACGATTGTTTTATGTGAGGAGTTATTAAAAAAACGTCCTTGGTGTGTTGATTTTTATGAAGTATATGCAAAGTCGCTTGTATATATGAAAAAAGATCATGAGCGGCAATATACAGGCTTATTAGATAAAATTATTGTAGTATTTTGTGCTTTATATAAACAAGAAAAAAATGAAATCGGTTATTTAGATGATATCATAAAAATATCATACGACTATTCTTTAAACGTTTGGGCATGGAAATTAATTGCTATGGCTTTCCAAACAAAACTAGATTTACAAGAAATTAAAGAATATGCTCGCATACCAGAGGGATTTAAATTTTATTGGTTGGTGAAACCTCAAATATTTAATGGAATATTTCCTAAGAATAAGTTAGAAAAAATTTTAAACTGTAGGTTTGGGAAAGTGGATAGTTCAACAAATGATTTGCATCATGCTTTTTTATCTAACAATATAGAAAAAATAAATGCCCTAAATATCTCTAATGAAAGAAAAAACAAATATGCAGCAGCTATTTATCAACAAATTGGAAATTATAATGAGGCATTAAGATGCTATGAAAATATTCATTTAGATAACACTAGATTATCTAAATTTGAAATATTAGTTGAAAAAATAAAGATTTACAAGTGTTTAAAGGAATACGAAAAATCTATTGAAGTGATTATAGATAATTTTATTGAAGGTTTTAATCTAATTGATGATGTTGATTTGAAAGGGATTTTGGATGAGTTAGAAAAAATAGAAAAAAACAACAGTGATATAAATTACCCTATAGTTTATGAGTTATTTACAAGATATGTAGGTTCGGGGAAAGAAGAGCTACGGAGTGATATATTAGAAGATTTTTTAAATAGTTATGATGTTGATTTAGTATCAGAGTTACAAGAAATAAACTTTAACATATTTGACAAAGAAAAGTTAATATATTTTTTAAAAGAAGTGTGTGTTATTGATGTTCTTTCAAAGTTATGGAATATTGGGACAGAACATGAAGCTGAAGAAGAAAGAATAGCTATATGTAATTTATTAGCCGAGATAGATTCTGATAATGTTGAAGTATATAATGAAGAGATTAAAGAAATTACTAGAGTTAAACGAATAAAAACTGTTAAAAGGGAAATTGAAACAAGTAAGATTTATGTGGATGAAAATGGATTGAAAAATTTATTGAAAAGAAGCTTGAAAGAAACTTATGCTAGGTTTAAGAACTTTAAATATAAAGAAGTTGGGCTATTAGATGGGGTTTATCGCTTTGAAATGAACAACTACACAATATCCATACCTAAAGATGAAAAAAGAGATATATTTGGAGGTATGGTTAGGGAAATAAGGGACCATTTTGTTTTCAGTAAAGAATATGGTTTAGACGGGTATTTAAGTGTAGGTATTCGACATGGAACTTTAGTTGGACAACTAAGGGGAGCTATAGAGAGCTCAAAATTAATTACAATTAAAGATTCTATAACAAATCAATATATAACTAATGATTATTGGATGGAAATAGTTAATCCTATAGATAATATAAATAAAGAAAAACTAATAGTAGCATTAAATTCTTTCTCTGAAAGTTTCGATACTATTGTGGGAAGTTTGAAAGAAGAAAAAGTTCAAATTACTACAGAATCAAATTATGTACCGAATTCACATTTTGAATATTCTATTAATCAAAGAGTTATACATAGCTTATATCTTTCTTTAAACTCAAATGATAGCATGAATGGAATGAGTTTAGAAGAATTTATTGATCAAATAATAAATTATCTGTGGGCTAGAACGGAAATGAATTTAGAGTTCATAAAATATTATATATCTAATAACTTTTTAGACAGTATAAATAGTTATTTTGATAAGTTGTTATTCGATATTGAATGCATAAAGGGAAAAGGGGGTTTAACAGATTTAAAACGTAAAATTATTGAAACAAAAACAAATATGGCTCATGAAATTAATCATGTTTCCAATTGGTTTAATAGAAGTGAAGGCCTTAATGTGAAAGAATTTGAGATAGATTTAGCTTATGAAATAGGCTTAGAAGTTGCATATAAAATTAATACAAGTAAAAGTATAAAATTTGAAGTGGAGAATTTATTGTCAAAACCTATACACGGTAAAAAATTGAGAGGTTTTGTGGATATATTTGTTATCATATTTGATAATGTTTTCAAAAGAAGTGGAATATCAAAGGACATTCCTGTTAGTTTACGAGTTATTAAAGAGGGGAAACATTTAGTATTAGAGTGTAAAAATAAAATTTCCTTTAAAACTGAGTCTTTAGAAAAGCGGTTAATTAATATCGAAAAAAATAAAAAGGTAATCAGTGATTCAGATTTTGGATTAGTTAGCACAGAGGGTGGATCAGGATTGTTAAAAATATTAAAGATTTTGAAAATCGATTTAGGATATGATGATAGCAGTATGGACTATTGTATTGTCAAAGATGAATTTATCCTTACTATAGAAATGAAAATTTAGGAGGGATTTTATTGAATATCTTGATTATTGAGGATGATCCGAATAAAGCAAAGCAATTGAATGAATTTTTTTCTAATATTTCAGGATTTGAATCGATTACTATTAAAAGATCCTATAAAACGGGACTTAAAGAAATTTTGGGAAACGAATATCATTTTCTTGTTTTAGATATGAGTATGCCTACCTTTGATATTTCAACAGAAGCAGGCGGAGGTAAAGTAATGCACTTTGGAGGAAAGGAAATATTAAGGCAATTAAAAAGAAAAAAAGTTAGTATACCAACGGTAGTTGTTACTCAATTTGAATCTTTTGGAGAAGAAAAGAAAATGACTCTAGATAAATTAAAAGAGGAACTTAAACAAGAATTTTCGGATAACTATATAAAAACAATTTATTATAATCCAGCAGGTATTGAATGGAAACATGAGTTGCAGGGTGTAGTTGATAATTTTGGGGTGAAATAATTGCTCAAAGTACTAGTAATTGATGATGATGGAAATAAGACAGGAACGATTAGGACGGAGCTTACAAAGTTTCAATTTTTGAATAATAGTGATATTACAACAGTTCAATGTTCAGAGGATGGTATAAAAACTTTAAGAAAATTTCAATTTGATGTTATTATTTTAGATATTAATTTACCGTATAGGTTTGGGGAGATACCAGATCCAGAAGGTGGATTGAAATTGTTGCAAAGAGCGATGGGGAACAGGAGAAAATATAAACTCCCAAAAGAAGTTATTGGTTTAACAGAGCATGATACAAGTATGCAATTAGTGGAAGAGTATTTTGAAAATAACTTATTCTCATTAATAAAATTTGATAGAACAAGTCTAAAATGGGTTGAGCAAATTAAAAATAAATTTTCCTATATAAAAAGTTTGAAAGAGAGCCCTCAATCAGATAGTTATATATTTGATGTAGGATTTGTATGTGCATTATCATCTCCGGAATTAAGTGAAGTGCTAAAACTTGAAGCTAACTGGGTTAAACAAATTTTTGAAACTGACAATTTGATTTATTATATTGGGAGAATATTAGTAGAGGATCAATATTTAAGGGTAGTAGCAGTAGCAGCTAATCAAATGGGATTATCGGCTGCTGCAGTAACTACTATGAAAATGATAAACTTATTTAGACCGAATGTAATGATTATGCCAGGTATTATGGGTGGTGTTAAATCTGAAGTGAGTATAGGTGATGTAGTAATTTCTGATCCAAGTTGGGATTATGGAGATGGGAAATATGTTGTTGAGGGCGGAGAAGTAATATTTAAACAAAGTCCTTTACAAATTAGATTGGATAAAACTTTGGAGCAGGAAGTAAATATATTAAGAAGTGATAAAGATTTAATAATGGAGCTGTATACTAGTTTTAGTGAACAAAAACCAAGTAATCCTTTTATCGTTCATATTGGACCGGTTGCTAGTGGAGCAGCTGTTGTTGCAGCATCTAGTAAAATAAAAGCTATTAAACAACAGCAACGTAAGCTTTTAGGGATAGACATGGAGATTTACGGATTTATGTATGCCGTAGAGAATACATATGGTATTAAACCTATAGGGATAGGGATTAAAGGTGTTAGTGATTTATCTGATGAAGAAAAGAATAGTGATTATGCACAATATGCTGCTAGAAATAGCGTAATGATTTCATATGAGTTAATAAAAAATTTTTTTGAGTAATAATTAATATTATAGAAGTACTGTATAAAAATATATGAGTTTTAGACTGTTTAACTGATAAGTTTTTACTGTACTAAAAAAAGGAGTTTGCAAATTATGATAGAAAGCTTTTTAGCCCTTGAGCCAAAGGATAAATTCACCTCCCTTGGGATAATATTTACAGCTATAATTGGAATAGTAACTCTGTTTTTTTCTATATTGAATAATCAGAGAAACATATACTCTAGCACTGTATTAAAAGAGAGATTAGATTCTTTAAATAACCTTAAGAAAAATACAGCAAGTTTTACATCCTTGATTTTAGTAAGTGTAAATGAAAATGCTTTAAAGAGTAATTATAAAGAATTAAAGTATTTAAGTAGTCTTATAGAGTATCAATTTAACGCTCATAAGAGGGAAGAGCTAAATGTTGTAAATAAACTTAGATATTTATTAAGGCTAATTCAACTTAGGACAGAAGAAAAGGATATTGTGGAGATGGAGAGCTTTATTAAAAAATATGATTTGGATTTTTTTAGGAAGTTGCATTTTGAGTATTATAATGTGCACACTTTAACTCGACTAATAGATCGAAATATTTATGAGAAAACCGAAGAGATTGAAATTCTATTAAAAAATCATATTAAATCGGAGTGGGAAAAAATTAAAGATAAACAAAAAATTTTAAGATATAAATAAATGTTTCTTTTTAATCTGGAGTCCTTGTGATGAAATCTGAAAATAGTCTTAATTTTGATTGACATATTTATAAATAGGATATGTTTTCGTATCCCTTTTAGTGACAGCTCTGTTAGGTTGATGAGCATGTGACGGTATCTCTATTAGGAAATATTCAAAAATACATCTTTACTAAAATAATTTAAGTGTAAAAGCTACAATATTGCAGTCTTTTATTTACAACACTATATTACATATTGGTAATATAGTGTTGTAAAGATTTTTATTAGGAACAGGTGACGGAATGGTTAAAAGACAACATTATGTACCAAGGTTTTATCTTAACTATTTTGGAAATAGTGGAAAGATGAATTATTTTGATAAAGTTATAGATAAAGATTTGTCTAATATGACAGTTGAAAATGTTGCGCTTCAAAAATACTTTTACAATTTTTCTGATGAGTTTTTTTGATAAACACTTTCTAGAAGAGTATTTTGCCGAATTTGAAGGTGAATTTGCAAAATGCTAAAAATAATTGCAGAGAAAATAAGTAATCAACCTGATCTGCTAAATTCTAGTTTAAATGAAATGTTAGATGAAGAAGACAGAGTGAATTTAGTGATGTTTATATTTTTACAAAGTATTAGAATTCCTGATTTCAGAGATTTAAGTGGTAATTTCATGAAGATGCTCGCTAAATTTAAACCTGAATTTTCTAAGTTTGAATTAGATGATAATGA
Source organism: Bacillus sp. Brlt_9 (assembly GCF_051948935.1). NCBI lineage: Bacteria > Bacillati > Bacillota > Bacilli > Caryophanales > Bacillaceae > Bacillus > Bacillus sp. Brlt_9. The sequence goes on from NZ_JAYJLO010000001.1 coordinate 1,005,845, forward strand.
GCAACTTTTGGTACACTTAGCTTCGGGAATATTGGAGAGGGTGGATTCATATCTTTTAAGTGATAATTTCCAATGATTCCTTGGGGTTGTAGGAGATTCTGAAGAAATGAAATCCTCAATGGTGGTTACTGATGAATTGTTTATTTCGGATAATCCAGTCATAGTGATTGACCATGTTGATATTAAAAGAATGCAGGTATACAAGGAATTTTGTTTACCACTATCGCCGAAACATTTGCTGGTTATTAGAGGGGGAAACTATCCTTTTGAAAATCCAGAAAACACTATTTTTGAACTTGGTATGAGTGAAATGAAATTTTATAATCAATATCAGATGCGTTTCTCGACAAGGATAGTAATTTACCAAAATGAAGATAACGCAAAAAAACCATGAATTTTACAAACACAATCCGAGATCGTTTGCGTATAATAGTGATTCTATCTGTGTAAGTCAACATAAATTAAAGTAAATATGGTAGATTAAAATACAGTTATGCGTTTTGAAAAAGTTGCATCGCATTTTCTTTACACAATTAGGGGTTACCATACATCCCCATCAACTTAAGAGATTTTAATATCCTTCAATAAAAAAATTCGTTATTCTTTCTAAATAAGTTAGATTAGAAAAAATAACGGATTTTTTGCTTTAGAGGTAATGAGCAAAGAATAAAGCTGAATGTCAAACAAATAAACTAATGAGGTGAAAATATTATGTCATTAAATAGTATGTTGACGGGTTCAAAAAAAAATGAAAAAAAATTTCAGGCTATCATAAAAGAAGTAACACCTAATCGAAATGATTTCCAGACATTGTCTGGTAATACAGCTTTTTCTGATGGATACGATATGTTGGTACCATACACCCTAGAAAATAGCTATAACGCAAAGATAGTGGGGACAGCGTTTGATTATATTGCTAGATTAATGATTGCAAGAATAGTTATTAACAACCGCGAAGATTTCTTTACGGAATTAGCAGCAGAAAAAGGATTAAACGAAATGAAGAGGTTTCTGGGAGAAGATAATGACATTACAGTTAAATTAGAAAAAATTCACAAAAAGGCAATCAATTTAATGAGGGATTTTGTAGTTAATGGGAATGATTTTCAAACGATAATAAAAGTATCATGCTTTTTAGCTAATTTAGAATGTGTTTACCGTAATCATAGGCCACCAGTAAATATACGTAAAAGTTTATTTTCCCCTCCGAGCGATGATATAGCGAGGGAATTAGAAGCGATGTGTAAAGTATTTGAGGAGAAATTTCTTGTTCCTGAAATTGTTCATGAAGAAAGCAAAGTTGTGTACAATCCTAATTTTGGACTTGCTTCTTTAATGGTTAATGGTGCAGATGGCGATGTAATAATTGACGGGGTCTTATACGACTTCAAAACAGGGAGATCGTTCGTATATTCGTCGGAAAATGCAGCTCAACTAATCGGTTACTATCTTTTGAATGAGATTTCATTAGTTGCTGAACATTTCGACTATAGAGGTAGTTATTTTGATATTGAGAAAGTAGCACTATATAAAGCACGATACGGTGAAACAGAATACTTTGATTTAAAGAACATCGACGTGAAAAAGATAGTGGAAATAACAAGGGAATTGATTCTTCATTTTGGAGAGAATTCTTCTAGCATTCGTTCATTAAATCCTTTTGTACCAATGTTTTTAAAAGAATACAAATCAATTGATGAAAGAATTAAAGATTAAAGTTGGATACCTAACTGTGGTTCAATCGGGATCCGTGTAAAAAGTATTCATAAGCTATATTTTATTTCTATTTGAAGCCATGCATATAACGAAAAAGGGGTAGCTTGTTTTATTGGACAACTAACTCTGTCCAAAGGCAGGAAGAATTTATTCATAAATTGTTTAGCTTTGCTACATTAGATAGAAACGAAGAGGAAATGGTTACTCTATGTTTCTATCTAATATTTTTGCAAAAGAAGCGAATCACGCCTAATTATAAATAATTAATAAAGAATATATATAATTTTTAAAAACTAATAAATATATAATATATGTAACAAAAATTTATATTTTAAGCTTTAGGATGTGAAAAACTAAATAAAAGTCTGTACCTCTGAAACAGGATGAGGATCTCCTGTTCTTCTATTTGTTGGAGCTAAGTTTTGCCCAACATTCTTTCTATGTTGTAAAATGTTTATCAACTTTACTGGAGCAGCAGCGTACATACTCAGAAATTTGGGTGAAAATGGCGTTAAATGTAAACTATAACTTACTGGGGAAATTAGGTTGTAATCTCCGTTTCGAACTAAACCAATAGAAAACGCTTTATTTATCACCTCTAGTGGATCTTTATAATTTTGTTTTTTCATAATCCTGTTAATTAATTTATCTTTTATTTCATTTTCCCATGAATCAATAGAGGGATATGGCGTTATTGTATTAGTTTCATTTTCGACGCTCATTAGAACGAAATCGGTTAATACATCACCTTCTATGAAAGCCTTTATTTGCCATACGCTCCAATTCTTCCAAGTGTATGCTGAATTTTGTTTCAAATAAACTTTGCGCATACTTTCTATTTGTTTAGGTGTACCATTTGTACGATGGTTGCGATTAAATACTGGATTAAACCTTTGGATTAAATCCAATTCTATTAGTTTTCTCTCATGAGTATCTTCTGTCTTTAATTCATATAGTTCTACCTTGTGTGTGTATGAAAAAGCGTCATCCTCATACAATGCAGAGGTATCACTATTTCCAGCAAGATGTGTATTAACTCTTTTTGCTAAATTTGTCGCTTCTCCAACATATATGATTTCATCATTTACATCTCTAAAAACATAGACTCCACTTTTGGTGATATACTGTAATATTTTTCTTTCCCATATATATAGATCAGTCCGTTTATACTCTACTTTTTTTGTCCAAAAACTCATGTTTTGTCCTCTCCTTCTCTAAGCGATAAAGTTAATAATTATTTTTAGCAACAATAATAATTATAAACTCAAATTTATAATTATAGAAGTAAACATAAAGCAATTCTAGAATATACAATGAAAGTTGATTTTGGAGTTGTTTTTTGTTAACTTCACTTTTATCGTCACGCTTCATCTAGACGATAAACCTGTTAACCACGGTAAGACTTTATTAATTTCATCTTTATTGTTTAAATCGATATTGGGGATTGTTTCAAATAAATAAAGAAGATAATGATAGAGGATTAAATTGTTCTCTTTTGCGGTTTAAAAATTTTATGGTTATTTGTGTTCATGTTCACTGAAGCCTTCCCGGCGGTTTTGGTGCAAAATAAAAAGAATAAAGCGCATATATTCTTAACAGAATCACATCTTATGTTGCAAGTCCAAACAATTGATGAATGAATTCTTTCTGATTTTGGGCAGACTGGTTCCGTAAATCAATTTGTTTTTATAATCATATGCATTGCTTCTACTCCAGAAAGAATGTCAGTAGTTGTGTCGAAGCATTTGAACCATAGTATAGAACGGGTTCATTTATTTATAAAGCGATGATCTTGTTCTACTATTTTATTCAAGTACTTTTGTTGTCTAAGTTGCATACTATCGGGCATGTTTTTTTCTTTTTTAACTGTTCAATTGTTATAGGATAAGCCACGTTCCTATAGCATTTCCACTAAGTCATGAAAACTGAGGTTGTAGGTAACATCGTACCGTTAACAAAATAATATCCGTCTGATAACGCTTCTATTCGAACGAGCTTTCTTTTCCATACTATTCACGCACTTTTTTAGAGTCATACCATCTGTATATCTAATATTAGGAATTAATTGCAAGAGTTTTTGGGTTTTTGAACCAGAACCAAATTGACAAATATCATAGTTTACTAGTTTTCCAGAAAAAGTTTTTTGGGGAAGATTTTTATTATAAAAAACCCTAATTCGATAAAATACATAAAGGCTCGCGTAAAATGATAAAGTAACAGAACTAACTAATATCTAGTCTTGTTAAACTAATAGGTAGCTTTACTGCAATTAGAGCCGTCGAAAGACGTTTTATTATTTTAGTTTTGATCCAAACTTAAAGTTCGAAAATGTCCAAAATTTTATCCTTTTTTTCTGATGAAATGGTCCGATGTTACTATGCTTTTTGTCTAATTATAAAAAAACGTAATTCACATTACAAAAGGTTATTTACCAAAGGCTGATAGAGTTTATACAAAAATACTACTTACCATAAGGGAGGTAGATTGACAAAGGAGCCAGAATTATACTACACAAAGCAAGGCGTCGCGTATGCACGAGTATGTGTTGCGGTGAATAGAGGTTTTCGAAATAGTTTAGGTGAGCAACAAGTAGATTTTATTAATTGTGTCGTTTGGAGAAAATCGGCTGAGAATGTAACTGAATATTGCAAGAAGGGGTCTCTTGTTGGAATTACTGGACGTATTCATACGAGGAATTACGAGGATAATCAAGGAAAGAGAATATATATAACGGAAGTTGTGATTGATAATATTACATTTTTGGAGAAAATACGGGAGGGGGCATCAAAAAAAGATGGGACTTGGGGGAATTAGGTGGAAAGATAAAGTATGATGATGGAAAGAAATCAGCAAGATAGAGCATCCGAGTAGGTTTCAAGGGGTGGAACATGTTACAATACACCTAAGAACACGCAATAAAGGAGAGTTTTTTACGTGAAGATTAAAGCAATTGAACCGACGCCAAGTCCAAATACAATGAAGGTTATTTTGAATGAAGTATTACCATCAGGAGCGCGTAATAATTATACAAATGAAAATAAAGAACAAGCACCAATGCAAGTGCAAGAAATTTTGAAAATTGAAGGCATTAAAGGTGTATATCATGTAGCCGACTTTTTAGCAGTGGAGCGAAATGCGAAGTTTGACTGGAAAGTTTTATTACAACAAGTTCGTGCTGTTTTCGGCGAAGAGGTAGTAGAAGAAAGTGAAGAACAACAACTTGCTCATTTTGGGGAAGTGAAAGTGTTTGTTCAAATGTTCTTTACAATTCCAATGCAAGTAAAGTTAACAGATGGAACATCGGAAGAACGTGTTGGTTTACCAGATCGTTTTAAAGAATCAATTATGAAAGTTCAAATGTCTGCGCCAAACGTTGTAAAAGAACGTAAATGGGTGGAACAAAGTACACGTTACGGTAACTTTGAAGAAATCGGGAAAGAAGTAGTAGAAGAGATTGTTGCTGCGTATTCAGAAGAACGTGTAAATGAAACAGTTAAAGAATTATTAAATCAGGCAGGTGCTGTTGAAGTAACGATTCAAAAGCGTGAGCCATATAAAGTAACAGAAGAGATGATGAAAGATGCTGACTGGAAAAATCGCTTTGCAGCATTAGAGCAAATGGATCCTACGGAAGAAGATATTTCAGTGCTGAAGATGGCATTAGATGATGAAAAAGTTTCAATCCGCCGTTTAGCAACAGCGTATTTAGGTATGGTAAAAGGTGATGGAGTATTGCCGTTATTATATAAAGCGTTATTAGATCGTTCAGTAAGTGTTCGCCGTACAGCGGGCGATTGCTTATCAGACGTAGGTGATCCAGCAGCGATGTTCGTTATGATTAAATCTCTGAAAGATTCAAGTAAATTAGTACGCTGGCGTGCAGCGATGTTCTTATTTGAACTTGGAGATGAAAGTGCGATTCCTGCATTAAAAGCAGCGCAAGATGATCCAGAGTTTGAAGTAGCGATGCAAGCGCGTCTAGCATTAGAGCGTATTGAAGGCGGAGAAGAAGCAAAAGGCTCTGTATGGAAACAAATGACGGAGTCTCGTAAAGGGGAATAGTGTATGATTGTTTTCTATGATAGTTGGTGTCCGATGTGTACGGCGGTTGCAGAACGTACGAAAAAGTTAGATAAAAAGGGTAAGATGAAATTTGTTTCATTTCGAGATGAAGATGTAGTTGAGAAGTATGGACTCTCTCAAGAACTACAAAGTAAGATGGAACAAAGATTGTATATTTTAAAAAATAATAAGTGGTATGACGGAATTCATAGCATACATGTATTAGCAAAGGCTGTTCCATCTTATTGGTTTGCCGTTCCTTTTATAAAACTATCTATCGTACTCGGATTCGGAAGTAAAGTATACGATTATATCGCTAACAATAGAAAACTTGTCCCAGTTGGACATTGCCGCGGTGGGGTTTGTGAAATCCCTTCAAAAAAATGAAATCATCGTAATCTTTCTTTTGCACCTAGTAATAGAGCGTGATATGATGAATTTGGAATGAAAGTTGAAGGAGAGATTACAAGATGTCAAATGCTTATGAAGAATACATGCGCCAAATGGTAGTCCCAATGCGTCAAGAATTAGTGCGTTTTGGGTTTGAAGAGTTAACTACAGAAGAAGCTGTAACAGAATTTATGGAAAACACGGCAGGTACAACTTTAGTAGTTGTAAACTCAGTTTGTGGTTGTGCAGCTGGTTTAGCACGTCCATCAGCAGGTCAAGCAGTTGTCCGTGCTGAAAAACAACCTGATCATCTTGTAACTGTATTCGCAGGTCAAGATAAAGATGCTACTGCAAAAATGCGTGAATACTTCGGAGAAATTCCTCCATCTTCACCATCTATGGCATTGTTAAAAGGAAAAGAAGTTGTTCACTTCATTCACCGTCATGAAATTGAAGGTGCAACTATGGACGAAATTATTACGAACTTAGAACAAGCTTTCGAAAAGAATTGCTAAAGAAGGGGGAGAGTAAATCTCCCTCTTTTCTTTATATAGAGGTGAAAAAATGATCGTAACAACAGCAGGAAGAACAAACAAAGAAATGACAGATTATGCAAATAAGGTAGCAGCAGAATTAAATGCTTCTTTCGTTAAACGTAATGACATACCAGTACATAAGCTGCATGAGCAGTATGAACAAGATGTGCTTGTCGTAGGAAAGAACCGCTTAGCTATTTATCCAAAAGGTACGGAAGAATCGTTTTTCTTTCATCCGAACTCAGCGATGTTTCGTGTGAAAAGGTTAATGCGCGGAGAACACGACCCATTTGTACAAGCTGCTAAATTAGAGAGCGGAATGACAGTGTTAGATTGTACGCTCGGTATGGCATCAGATAGTATTGTAGCTAGTTATATTGTTGGTGAAAATGGAAAAGTAACAGGACTTGAAGGCAATGAGTATATGGCTTATATTATGGAAAATGGTTTGAAAACATGGTCTTCATCCGTTTCTGAAATTGATGAAGCAATGCAACGAATAGATGTAAAGCAAACTGAGCATTACGCATTTTTAAAACAATGTGAAGATAATAGCTATGACATCGTTTATCTCGATCCGATGTTTGAAGAAACTGTCATAGAATCTGACGGAATTAAAGGATTAAAACACTTCGCTTTGTATCATGATATTACTGATGAAACAATTGCGGAGGCGAAGCGAGTGGCGAGAAAGCGTGTCGTATTAAAAGATCATTTCCGTAGTTCTAGATTTGAAAAACATAATTTTTACGTATACAAAAGAAAAAGTGCTAAGTTTCACTTTGGTGTAATTGACCCTTGCTAATTGTTTGAAAAGATGTATAATAAGCAATAATTAATTAAATATACTGTCTGTGATGAAGAGAGTAGTCTTTTTTAGAAGGAAAGCGAGCTAGGGATGGTGTAAGCCTAGTACGGAAGAAAAAGATGAAGCGCACTTCGGAGATGCTTCTTGAACGAATAGTAGAGTAAGCCGAGGCCCCCTGTCCTCGTTATAAACGGGAAAGTGGTTCGTAATGAACAACAAGGGTGGTACCACGGGTTCAAACTCGTCTCTTTTTTAGAGACGAGTTTTTTGTGTTTTAAAAAATAAGGAGGTTGTATCATGGATTATAAAATGCAGTTTGCGGAAAGTTTATCTAATATTTTCACGAATGAATTAACGCAAAAACAAATTTTAGATTTAATTGAAACACCGAAACAAGATGAATTTGGAGATGCAGCGTTCCCATGCTTTTCATTAGCGAAGCAATATAAAAAAGCACCAGCTCTTATCGCAAAGGAAGTTGCTGAGAAATTAAATGATCCGTTTTTTACGAAAGTAGAAGCCGTTGGTCCTTATGTAAATGTCTTTTTTAATCGTGAAACGGTAAGTGATGATGTATTAAAAACGGTTTTAGCGGAGAAAGAAGAGTACGGTCAAAATCACTTTGGTTGTGAAAAAACGGTAGTTATCGATTATTCCTCTCCTAATATTGCAAAACCTTTTTCGATGGGGCATTTACGTTCTACAATGATTGGAAATTCACTGAAACATATCGCTGAAAAATGTGGTTATGAAGTTGTAGGAATTAATTATATTGGAGACTGGGGAACACAGTTTGGAAAGTTAATTACGGCTTATAAAAAATGGGGAAATGAAGCAGTAGTGAAAGAGGATCCAATACGTGAATTATTTAAGTTATATGTTCAATTTCATGAAGAGGTAAAAGACGACGAAGAATTAGAAGAAGAAGGACGCGCTTGGTTTAAGAAATTAGAAGAAGGTGATGAAGAAGCAGTTGAGCTTTGGAATTGGTTCCGTCACGAATCTTTAAAAGAATTTTCTCGTATTTATGAACTTCTCGGTGTTGAATTTACTAATTTTCAAGGGGAAGCTTTTTATAATAACTTAATGGAAGATTTTATTGGGATTTTAGAGGAGCATGATTTGCTTGAAGAGTCAGAAGGTGCATTAGTCGTTAATTTAGAAGAAGAGGGAATGCCGCCTTGCTTAATTAGAAAATCAGATGGTGCGACGATTTACGCAACGCGTGACTTAACGGCAGCGTTATATCGTCAAACCACATATGCGTTTGATAAAGCGTTATATGTGGTTGGACCGGAACAAAGTCTACACTTCAATCAATTTTTCACGGTATTAAAAAAGCTTGGCTACAATTGGGTTGACGGCATGGAACATGTACCGTTTGGGTTTATTTTAAAAGATGGTAAGAAAATGTCGACACGTAAAGGAAGAGTTATTTTACTTGAAGAAGTACTTGAGGAAGCAATTGACCTTGCAAAACAAAATATTGAAGAGAAAAATCCAAACTTAAAACAGAAAGAAGAAGTAGCGAAGCAAGTCGGTGTTGGCGCAGTTATCTTCCACGATTTAAAAAACGAGCGTATGCATAATATCGAATTCTCATTAGAAAACATGCTGAAATTTGAAGGTGAAACAGGTCCATATGTACAGTACACACATGCACGTGCGTGCTCTATTTTAAGAAGAGAAAGTGTAGAATTTGAAACGTGTACGTTTGCATTAAAAGATGATCATAGCTGGAGCGTCGTAAAATTACTGAATAAATTCCCACAAGTAATTGAAGCAGCCTTCAACAAAAATGAGCCATCAATCATTTCGAAATACGTATTAGATGTAGCACAATCGTTCAATAAATATTACGGAAATGTTCGTATATTAGAAGAGAGCGAAGAGAAAGACAGCAGACTGGCATTAGTGTATGCTGTGACAGTTGTATTAAAAGAGGGATTACGTTTACTTGGGGTGGATGCTCCTGAGGAGATGTAAAATAAATAGGGATACGTATCATAGTTGATATGTATCCTTATTTATTTTTATAAAAAATGTGAAAGCAGAAGTTTTATTAAGTTTAAACTTTTCTAGACTTGCTTCAGGTGTAGGAATGTCCTTATTAAATGGAGAATTGTAATTTCAGCTTCCAAAAGATAAGATCCTCATGTAACGTTATTCCATTTAATCAAACAAAATACAGAGAAAAACAATCATTTTTACTATATTTTGTTATAAATTCGAATAATATTAAATAATACTATCCGTTATAGGAGATTTTAGTTGAATACCTACAATATGATGTGTAAAATCTAAGCAAGTAGCAGTGCAAAAAATTATTCGAGGTGAATACATGCTAGATTTTAAGCAGTTAGATGCTTGTTTGAAAGACAAGAGATTTATAGATGGATTACAGGAAATAAATAATGAAATTTCATATATAAAAGAAAAGAATACTTTATCTTATTTGAAGAGTTGGCTTGCTAATATTCCTTCACATAAGGAGTTTGATATATTAATACGTCTTACTGATGAAGGGCTTATGCACCAATACAGTTCATTCCTCATTCGCTACGCCTACAAAAAATTCCCAAATATGAGAACGCTCTCTTTATATTGTGAAGAGTTAATTGATGAGCGGAAAATACTTGAAGTAGAACAGTTGTTAAAAGATTCATTAGAAGAGGTAAATAAAGAAGAGATAGAAGTTGATCTTTTAGCGAAAACATATTTTACGTTAGTACGATGTTTGTTAGAAATGAAACGAAATGAAGAAGCGCTTATTTATATGCAAAAGGCAGAGGAGTACAGTGCACGTGCCGTATTTGATAAATGGGGTTACGTCTATATGCATACAGGTGAATGGGAGAAAGCAGAAGAACAATTTATAGCTGGCATGCAGCATAAAGATTGTGAAGAGTTATCTACTTATTTATTAGCACAGTTATATGCAAATAAAGGGGAACAAAAACGTGCATTACAGCTAATTGATGATGCAATTGTAAAGTTCCCGCAAGTACCATATTTTCATTTTGAAAAGGTGAAATATTTATTAGATTTAGGGAAGTATGAAGAAGTGTTAGACGTAATAGATAACATAAATAATCAGCTTCCTTATCATGCGTATAAAACTTACTTCGTGCATTTACGTGCAGAAGCGCTTTACAAAATGAATAAACTTGTAGATTTACAACAGTTATTAAAAGAAGAAACAAGTTTAAAAGAGTCTTTATATCATAATTTAGAAAAAAATCCAGATGGCCAAAAGGTTCACTTACCGATAGTTCCCATTGTACAAAAGGATAATTATTGTGTGCCGACAAGTTTAGAAATGATGTTGCAGTTATGGGGAGAAAAACGTACACAAGATGAAATAGCAGAGTTCATTTTTGATATGACGGGCTCGAAGTTTTCAGATACTGTTTCTTATTTAGAAGATTTAGGTTATGCATATCGTTATTTTAAAGGAAATGTGGAAACTTATAAGAAATTACTCGGCGAAGGAGTTGCCGTTTTATTAAGTATTGATATTGAGCATGCTTCACATGTGCAAGTGTTAGCTGGGTATGATGATAGGTTACAAGCTTTTTATGTTCAAGATCCAAACTTTATCGAACCAGTCATTGTGGAGTATAGTAAGTTACAAGAAAAATATCGTTATACAGGGTGTTTAGCGATTACGTTTGTTCCGCAAGAAAAGAAGGGACAATTATCATTTTTAAATGAGGAAGAACATCATTATTTTAAATCCATTTTTTCTTTAACGGATCATTTAGATGAACAAGATAATGAGGGGATTCATAAGTTAGTACAATTTTTAAAAGAGACGAGTGATAATCCGAATACGTGGTTGTATACGGTTAAGCACTTAGATGTTGAAGTAGATAACGAGTTTATTATATCTTGTATTGAAAAGTTAATGGAGAAGTTTCCAAACTCAGATTTTGTTAAATTACATGGTGCACAGTGCTTTATTCGCCTTGAAGAGTTAGAAAAAGCGGGGCACATGCTTGCGAGTGTTGAGAAGAAAAATAATCGTGCTTTATATCATTTAATAAACGGAAGGTATGCTTTTGAGCAGGAAAGTTATATAGAAGCGATTTCAAGTTTTCGTTCCTCGTTACAATTAGACGCAGATCAGCCGATTGCTTGGAGTTTTCTCGCTTTATCGTATATGTATATCGATCAGTCTGAAAAGGCGTTACAGTTTTCTCAAGTTGCCTTGGAACGTAGTCCAGAACGATTCACTTTAACGAATCACGGGTTAATATTAATAGATTTAGAAAGATATGAAGAAGCGTATGAAATCTTTAATGATTTGTTAAAAGAATATAAAAATGAAGCACATGTATGGTATGAGCGAGCGAGATGTGCGCATCATTTAGGGAAATTATATTTAGCGATAAAAGGGCTTAAAATAGCAATTCATTTGGATAGTAATGCACCATACATTTATACGAAACTTGCGGAAATATACGAATCTGATTTGAAGGATGAAGAAAGTACGAAAGAAGTTTTATTAAAAGGTATTGAGAATTGTGACGATAAGGCACCTCTATACGTAAAGCTCGGTGATTATCATTTCCAAAATGATAGTCTGGAAGAAGCAGAAACATTGTATGCTCGTGCTTTGGAAGAAAATCATGATGATGTATACTCGCACTTCGGACTTACACAAGTTTATATGGCAAGAGAACAATATAAAGAAGCAAAAGAATATATTCTCAGTATCGAAAAACAAATTGAAAAGAGTCAAGATTTCCTTATGAACGCAGGGATGGTTTTATGGGATGCAGAGGTCGAACTTGGTGGAAGTGAAGAAGGATTTAAAGTAGCGTTGTCTAAGTTAGAGAGTGGTATAAAGCAGAGCGAATATAATGTAGCAAGTGCGTTAGATGAATATGTGAATCGAATTAAAGGAACAGTATTTGTACAACGAGGTATAGCATTCTTAAGAACGTTACAGAAAGAAAGAAATGAAGTAAGTGAATACGGCTGTTATACAGGTATTTTATATGAATCGATTGGACAGTACGGCCAAGCGATGAAAAGATATAATAAGGCGATAGAACAAAAGGAAACGGCATTACCGTATTACCGAATTGGTGAAACACTTATGCTATTAGGGCAATTGACGGAAGCAAAACAAGCGTATGAAAGATGTTTAGAGCTTGATGGGAATTTCGTAGGTGTACATTTACAGCTTGCGGAAATATACGAAAAAGAAGAAAATCGTTCTAAAGAACAAAGTCATATGGTTCAGGCGATGAAAGAAGAGCCATTGCATATTAATATGGAATATTTGGCACAGCTTTCAGTAGAAATGAATCTACAGAAAGAATTGCTAACTAAGCTAGAACAATTAGCAGACGAAGTACCTGAAATATGGAGATTAGATGCGGTTGCATATGTGTATGGAGCGATGGATGAAATAGATAAAGAACAAGAACAGATTGAATACGCACTACAATTAGATGGTGAGCATACAGAAGTTCTATATCATTATGCAAAAGTACTAGTGAAAAATAGAAATGCAAAAGCAATTGAAATTGCGATGAAAGTGATACAAAAAGATGCAAATAATGAACGTATATTTGATGTATATGTAAAAGCGATAGAACAACATAAGAAATGGTCTAATATACGAGATTTTCTTCATACACTAAAAGTGAAAAAGGCAGAAAGAAGTATGGCATTTATGTATGCTGCATCTGCGGTTACAGAAAGATGGATTGAACGTCAACAAAATGATCAGCCGAAGAAATCCATAATTACGAGAGCTTTTTATCGCATGAAAAACCGTGCGAAAGAAATTTCGATTATTACTACAATCATTGATTTATATGAAATTTCGTTAAAGTTAAATCAAAAAAATAGTTTGGCAGCGCAGCGATTTGCACTATTTTACGAGAATGTGACGATGAACAACGAGGCAATAGATGTATTGCAAACATCGTTAGAAAATAAATGGGATTACGATGTAGCGAAGCAGCTTGTAAATGTTTTCATAGGGTGTGAGGAAGAAGATATGTTACGGGATGCTTCAGAGTTAACGAAGCAAATGGTTCGAGAATTACCAGATGATTATGATACTCTTCTTTTACAAGCACAAGTATTGTTTAAAGCAGGGGAAGAAAGAAAAGCAGAAAAGATTACCTTACAATTAACGGAGCAAACACCGTTTGTAAATAGAGCGTTTCTTGCTTTAGGAGAAATATATCAAAGTCAAGAACGGTTTGAAGAGGCAATTCATGTATTAGAAAATGCTTCTATACATCATCCAAATGAAACAGCGATTCTTCTTTCTTTAGCATCTGCATATCATGGTGCCGGTCAAACACTAAAGGCAGAGAAAATAGCGAATGAAGTATTAAAAATTGATGCGAATGATCTGTTAGCGAGATACGATCGTGCTTGTTATTTAGCACAGTTAAACAGAAAGGAAGAGGCGAAGGAAGAACTTGAAATTGTACTTCGTGAGGATGAGTCGGGATTTTTCGCTGAACTTATCGAGGATGATGAAAATTTAGCAGCATTGCGAGAATTTGAAAAGTAATTGTATAAGAATAGGGAAAAAGGGTATAAATAAAATATATTTCGAATTAGTTGACAATTCGTTGCCAAATGGCATAAAATAGCTTTTAACAAAGTATACAAATCTGAAGACGAGAAAGAGTAAAATAGTGTACTGTTCCCCAGAGAGCCGGTATGTTGCTGAAAGCCGGCGTGCAGACGTTATTTGAAAATCATCTCCGAGGAGCCGAGGCTGAAAGTGAGTAAGCCCGGACGGATGTCTACCGTTACAAAGAACACGTATGATAGTACGTTGCTAAGTGCTATTAGTGAAGAGCTAATAGAATTAGGGTGGTAACGCGGGTAAACCCGTCCCTACTTTATAGGGACGGGTTTTTTGTGTGCTTTAAAACATTCAAAGGAGTGATTGTAGATGAAGAAAGTAGATGTAAAAGAGTCAGCTGTAGGGAGAGAAACACGTATTCGTAAGCAGTGGAACGAGCAAAGTATTTTCGAGCAATCAATTCAGAATCGAGAAGGCGCACAGTCTTTCGTATTTTATGAAGGACCACCAACTGCGAATGGATTACCGCATGTAGGTCATGCACTTGGACGGACAATTAAAGATTTAGTAGCAAGATATAAAACGATGGCTGGATATAAAGTGTTAAGAAAAGCGGGATGGGATACGCACGGTTTACCTGTAGAATTAGGTGTTGAGAAGCAACTCGGTATTTCTGGTAAACATGAAATCGAAGAGTATGGAATTGAGCCATTTATTCAGAAGTGTAAAGAGAGTGTATTCACATATGAAAAGCAGTGGCGTGAATTTACTGAAAGCATCGGTTATTGGGTAGATATGGATAATCCATACGTTACGCTAGAGAATCCATATATCGAAAGTGTATGGCATATTTTAGGAACGATTCATGAAAAAGGCTTATTGTATAAGGGACATAGAGTTTCACCATATTGCCCAAGTTGTCAAACGTCACTAAGTTCACATGAGGTTGCGCAAGGGTATAAAACAGTAAAAGATTTAAGTGCAACAGTTAAGTTTAAAGTGAAAGATAGTGAAAATGAGTATTTCCTAGGTTGGACAACGACACCTTGGACGCTTCCAGCAAATGTTGCGCTCGCTGTACATCCAAATATGGAATACGTGAAAGTGAAACAAGAAGGTCATGTATACATTGTTGCAAAAGAACGTGTACAAGATGTATTAAAAGAAGACTATGAAGTACTATCTGTCCATAAAGGTGAAGAATTAGTAAACACATCGTATACAGCACCATTTCCAATGAAAGAAGTTACAAATGGCTACCGAGTTATAGCGGCAGATTTTGTCACGGCAAATAGTGGTACAGGACTTGTTCATATCGCTCCAGCATATGGGGAGGACGATTATAGAGTCGTTCAAAGTGAAGGATTGTCATTCCTGCATGTTGTAGATGAGAAAGGTGAGTATACAGAAGCAGTACCATTTTTGAAAGGGAAATTTGTGAAAGATTGTGACGTGGATATTGTTCGTTATTTAGCGAAGGAAGGCTTACTATATCATAAAGAAAAGTATGAACATAGCTATCCGCATTGCTGGCGCTGTGATTCACCACTTCTTTATTATGCAGGAGAGAGTTGGTTAATCCGAACAACTGCAATTAAAGATACATTTTTACAAAATAACGATTCTGTTACTTGGTATCCAGACCATATGAAACATGGACGCTTTGGTAAGTTTTTAGAAAATATGGTGGACTGGAATATTAGCCGAAATAGATATTGGGGAACACCATTAAACGTATGGGAATGTGAAAGTTGCGATCATCAATTCGCACCGAAAAGCATTGTGGATTTAAGAAAGCATAGTATGAAAGAAACACCGGAAGATTTAGAACTGCATAAACCGTATGTAGATGAAGTGCAAGTTTGCTGCGAAAAATGCGGAAGTACAATGAATCGTACACCAGAAGTAATTGATGTTTGGTTTGATAGTGGTTCCATGCCATTTGCGCAATATCATTATCCATTTGAAAATAAAGAGTTATTTGAAGAGCAGTTTCCAGCAGATGTTATTGCGGAAGGCATTGATCAAACACGCGGCTGGTTTTATAGTTTATTAGCAGTATCAGCGCTATATACAGGAAAAGTGCCTTATAAGCGAGTGTTATCACTAGGGCATGTATTAGACGCAGAAGGACAGAAAATGTCTAAAAGTAAAGGGAATGCACTAGATCCAGTTGATTTAGTAAATCAGTTTGGTGCAGATGCTTTAAGATGGGCGCTACTCGTTGACAGTGCTCCGTGGAATGCGAAGCGTTTTTCTGAAAGAACAGTACTAGAAGCCAAATCTAAGTTTGTAGATACATTAGTCAATGTGTATAGCTTCTACGTTTTATATGCAAATTTAGATGGGTATAATCCGAAAGAAACGTATGATGCAAAGCGGACGAAATTGGATGAATGGGTATTATCAAGATTGCATAGCACAACGAAAAAGGTAAGAACAGCACTTGATGATTATCAATTTACGAATGCAGCTCGTGAAATCGCGGCGCTTGTAGATGAAGTAAGTAACTGGTACGTAAGACGATCACGTAATCGTTTCTGGGAATCTGGTATGAATGCTGAAAAAGCAGCTGCGTATGAAACACTTCATGACGTGCTTGTGACAATTAGTAAGTTAATCGCACCGTTTACACCGTTTGTCGCTGAAGATATTCATTTGAATTTAACTGGAAGTAGCGTTCATTTAGAGGATTATCCAGTTGTAAATGAATTATTACTTCAGCCGAAATTAGAAGCGGAAATGGATGCTGTTTTACAAGTTGTTGAACTTGGAAGAAGTAACCGTAATCAGCATTCTTTAAAAGTAAAACAGCCGTTAGCGGAACTTGTACTACTTGAGCATAATGAAAATGATATGGAATGGGAATCTTATCGTGATATCGTTATGGATGAGTTAAATGTGAAGGCGTTCCATGTTGAACTCGATGAAACGAAATACACGTCCTATCAATTAAAGCTGAACTTTAAAACGGCTGGGCCAAAGTTTGGTAAAAATGTGAATGCAGTAAATGGCTGGCTAAAACAATTATCACAAGACGAGGTACAAAACTTTGTCTCTACAGAAAAAGCAGTTTACGAAGCAGCATCAGGAGAAGAAGTAGTTGTAACGACTGAAGATGTATTAGTAGAGAAAGTTGCAAAATCAGGATTCTCTAATACGACTAACGGACAATATACAGTTATGTTAGATACGAATGTAACAAAAGAATTGTTACAAGAAGGAGTAGCACGTGAATTTATTCGAGCGGTTCAAGAATATCGTAAGCAACTAAATTTACCGGTTAATTTACGAGTCGATGTTATTCTTGATACAGAGGAAGAACTACAGCAAACGTTAACGAATCATAAAGAGTTGTTGGAAGAAAACTTACTCGTTAAACAATTTACATTTGGTCACTTAACGAATGAAGACGATGAACTTTCTTTAGGTGAGACAAAACTTAGAATTAAATTAAGTGCAGCTAATTAAAGAAAAAAGGAAGTTGGAATGAGTCCAACTTCCTTTTTGTATGATGGGAATTTATCCGGCTATTTTCCGCATAATCCATTCGATAGGACCTCTAGAAAAATTCTTTCTCCATAACACGCTAATTAAAATGCTGAAAATGAAAAATGAAGTAGAAAATAATAAAACGAAAAGTAGTGTTTGATGTTCCATTCTATTTAAGAGAATCAATGCTCCAATACCGATAAAGACATGACTTACATAATGAGTTAATGTTAATTGTCCGGTTTGTACAATGGAAATGACAAACCAATTATTTTCATATTTTTCAGCGATATAGAGACAAATGATTAATGTAGTAATAGCGGATCCTGTAGCAGATAAAATGTATAATACATTTGGTAAAATGGGTCCTGTATTAAACAAAAATGTAGCTGCTTCTTTCCCGATGTATGGAATAAAGAAGTGTGTAAGTCCTTTTGATAAAAGTTCTGTCAGTATTGTAATTGTAACACCAAATAAGAGTAATCTTTCTTTAATTCCCTTATTATGAAGATCTAACCTGCCAATTATCATACCGATTAAGAAGAACGAGAACCAAGGGAAAATAGGGTGATAGCCATTAAAGAATAAATTGCGAAGAAAACCTTTTATTGTCCAGAAATCTATATAGTTTATAAAGGGAGTAGGACCTCCCCAACCTTCGAAGGTATTGAATGTAAGCTGCAGATTTTGTGCGATGATTAAAATAATGATAGAAAGTAAGAGTAATAATTTATTACGTAAAGTAATGAGGAATGCAGCAAGGAAAAGATAAATACCGTAGTAATGTAATATATCTCCAGTCCACTCAAGTACATATAGTAGTAATCCTAAAATAAATAAAAATAATGATCGTTTCCATATGATCTTTCGGCTATTAGAAATTTTTATTTGTTCATTGCTAGCAACAGCTGATCTAGTCATTAAAGTTATACCAATGCCTGCAAGTATAACAAACAAGGCAGAAGCTCTGCCTTCAAAAAGTGACATAAAGGTTTTCAACAGTGGAGGACCATTGCCTTCCGCCCCTGTTATTACCATGAAATTAACAAGTAACATCCCGAACATCGCCCAAGCTCTAGCAAAATCTAAGCCGATAATGCGCTTTTGTGTATTCACTTCAATCCCTTCTTTCAAAAATGCTATTTACAGCTTCAATCCAAATTTGTTTATAATCTATATTTGCATCAATCATCATAAAATTCCCGAGATTATCAAGTACTAAAGCTAACATATGAGCTTTTGAAACTAGATTTTCATTTTCAATTAATTGAAGTTCATTTGCTTTTGTAAGGAGTGATTCAAATCCTTGTAAATATTCTGTTTGCACAGTTAGTAATCGATCTTTGTACATATCGTTTCTTGAAGATAGTAATACATACTCTTGCAACACACGATTAAAATAATGATCGTTTCGCTGTTCATCAATTATTTTAAAGCCAGTTGCAATACATTTTTCAATAAAATTTGTTTTCGTAAACTCTTCTGTATGAAAATACAAAGAGAACTGCATAGCTTTACATAATTCAGTAAACATACATTCAATTAAGGCATCTTTAGACTTAAAGTAGTAATATATAGATGGTTTTGCGATACCAACCTCCTCAGCAATCATCATATAAGTTGTTTTAGCAATACCATACTTAGCAAAAAGGCGATAACTTGCTTCCATTATTGAAGAGAGTGTTTCTTCACTTTTACTCATAATTGATCCTCCTAAAAATGTTATTTAAATCGTATCACTCATAATTGATTTTTTCAACCTATCGTTAGGTAAAAAATAACCTGTTTTTTTACACAGTAATTTGAAAAGTTTTAAGGGGAAGGAATGGATTTAGGAATTTATTTCTAAAGTATTGTTTTTACTTTACACATAAATATTGAGAAAATTTCACTCACCTTAAATAGAAAGGTAATGGAATTGTTTATAGAGAATTACTCGTAGATTCAATTTTTATCCATCCATTTTGCGGAAATGATTGCCGATTGGTAATGGGATAAGGTTGAGCTACTTTATTAGGGGGAGTGGTTCTATGTTTAATAAAAAAATGGTGGCAATGGCAATGACTGTGCCATTAGTAATGGGGACGATTTCTACGGTTTCAGCATTGGAAAAACAGCAGCAAGTAAAGCTAGAAGCTTATTCGCCGCAGAAAAAAGCAACTGAATATTTAAAAGAAAATGCTGCGCAGTATGGATTGAAAACAGACCTTTCAGACTTGCAATATATTTCTACAACAGAAACATCAGTAGCTTCATATGTTAGGTTCCAACAAGTTGTTAATGGTGCACCTGTATTTTCAAAACAAATTACAGTTACTCTTAACGGAGAGGGAAAAGGAGTACTTGCTGTTTCTGATTATCAATCCGTTAAAGGGGTGAAGGAAGTAACGACAAAAATTAGTGAAAAAGATGCAATACAAAAATCAATGGCGTATGTTGGAGAAGCAAGTGAGCAAAACTTATGGGCTCCTACAGAGAAAGAATTCGGATATATTGTGGAAGAAGGAATTGCACGTCCAGTATATAAAGTTGTAGTCCATTCTAATAACCCGTTTGGTGCATGGGAAACATTTATTGATGCAGAAAATGGAAAGTTAATTAAAAAGGTTGATATAAACCGAAAAGTAGAAGGAACAGGAAAAGTATTTTTACCTAACCCTGTTGTATCAAGCGGGAGTTTAACAGGATTAAAAGATAATAACGATGCAGATTCAACTGCGCTAACGAACCAATTGAAGACTGTTACGTTAAAAGGTTTAGATGGGACAGGATTTTTAATTGGAGAGTATGTAACGATTTCTTCAAAAGCAAAAACGAAATCTGCAAATTTACAATTTAACTATACACGCGCAAATGATAGCTTTGAAGATGTTATGTCGTATTATCATATCGATACATTACAGCGTTACATTCAAGGGTTAGGTTTTAAAAATATTAATAATCGCTCTATTAAAGTGAATGTGAATGGAACGACGGCTGATAATTCATTTTATTCTCCGACAACGAAAGCTTTAACTTTCGGTACTGGCGGAGTAGATGATGCAGAAGATGCTGGTATTATCGCACATGAATACGGGCATTCGATTCAAGATAACCAAGTTCCTGGTTTTGGTAGTTCAGCAGAAGGCGGAGCGATGGGAGAAGGATTTGGTGACTTCTTAGGTGCTACGTATGAAGATGCTGTATCGACTACAGGGTACGGAAAAGCATGTGTTGGAGAGTGGGATGCGGCGGCTTACTCTAGTTCAGATCCAACATGCCTGCGCCGATTAGATACGAATAAAGTGTATCCGAGAGATTTAAAAAATCAAGTACATGCTGATGGGGAGATTTGGTCACAAGGACAATATGAGATGGCACAAGCTTTTGGCCGTGATGTAGCAACGAAAATTATTTTACAATCGCACTGGTCATTAACACCAAACTCTAAATTCAGTGATGGAGCAAAAGCGATTAAGCAAGCGGATGCTCTTTTATATGGCGGACAACATGCTGCTGAAATTGATCGTATTTGGGCAGCGAGAGGAATTAGTACGAATTAATGTGAAAAGTCGTGGCATTTATAAGCCACGACTTTTTAATTTGCTTATGAACTGGTACTAGTAAAGTAAGCAAAATGAATGGTAGTGTGAATTTATATGCATTTGTTTATTTTTTCTCGTCTTTAAAAACAAAATGCTCTTTAAATTTTCTAGACTCAACTTTTTGACCGTTTCTCATGGAGCGGAAAGGGTGTTCTTGCCAAGTAATAATTACATCAACTATATCTGCTTTTGTAGCAACTGGAAAATTAGCATGTTCAAATCCAGTTTTTCCACTTGCTAAGCGACTTTCCTTTCGTGAGAAAAGTTCATATTTCGTTTTCGTTTTTGGCTCGTTGCGGAATACTTCGACTTGTACGTTATATACTTCACTGTTTCCAACATTTTTTACTGAAAATTGATATGTTTGAAATTCATCTTTTTTAGCTTGAAGCGTCTTTTTGCTTATTTTTTTTGGTTCATCAATATTCACTTGCCATTGATCAGAGTTTTGGGAGATTGGTAACGATTTTGGTGAATAGGCGTACGTTTCATTTACTACGACTAGGCATAACAAAAGGAGAAAGAAACTTATTGTTTTTTTCATATACACACCTCGCTTTAAATTTTTTAATTAATATGCGTAAAAAATAAATTTTTATGTAATAAAATGGAAAAAGGTGATAATTTGATTCAAATGAATTTGAAAAAACTTGAAAAGGTAGTAGGTGGTGAAGGGTTACAAGAATCGTTTCATCATATAGAGATATATGGTGTCTGCATAGATTCTAAAAGCATTAAAGAAGGGAATTTGTTTGTCCCAATTATTAGAGTGAAAGATGGACATGATTATGTGAAAGAGGCAATGGATAATGGAGCTGTCGCTTCTTTATGGAAAAAGTCTTACGGTACTCCGCCAAAAGGGGTAGCAATTATATTTGTAGATGATACTTTGTTTGCTTTGCAACAATTGGCACAGTTTTATCGAAAAGAGCTAAATGTAAACGTAATCGGAATCACTGGTAGTAATGGCAAGACAACAGTAAAAGATATAATAAACACAATTTTAAGTACAACGTATCGTGTGCATAAAACAGAGGGCAATTTTAATAGTCAAATCGGTTTACCATTAACAATTTTAGAGATGAAACGAGATACAGAGTTTTTAATACTTGAAATGGGGATGAGTGAAAAAGGACAAATTCGAAACTTATCAAAAATAGCACAGCCAGATGTAGCGATTATTACAATGATCGGTCAGTCTCACTTAGAAACGCTTGGATCAAGAGAAGAGATTACGAAGGCTAAATTAGAAATTATTGATGGGTTAAAAGGAAATGGTTTGTTTTTATATAATGGTGATGAACCATTGCTTTTGCAAAATAAGAATCTATCGAGTATAAATTGTAAGGTATTTGGTGAAACGTATATAAATGATTTGTTTCCAACAAACGTGCAATTAGATGAATATGGTGTTCATTTTAAATTAAATGATTCAAAAATACAGTACGATGTTCCTTTGCATGGAAAACATAATATTTTAAATGCGATTGTCGGAATCGCCCTAGGTCAATATTATAATGTCCCTACAGAAAAAATACAGGAAGCATTACGACAAGTAAATATTACTCAAATGCGCTTTCAATTTTTAACTGCTAAAACAGGCTTTACGGTTATTAACGATGCATGGAATGCCAGTCCTTCTTCAATGAAGGTTGCAATTGAGACATTACAGAAATTAAATGCCTATGAGAAAAAAATTATAGTGATTGGGGATATGTTGGAGTTAGGAAAGAAAGCTGAAACATATCATAGAGAAATTGACAAAATGTTAAATGAAGAGAGCATTCAATATGTATTTACCTATGGAGAGCTAGCTGAAATTGTAGCGGAAGAAGCAAGAAAGAAATATGATTCAGGAAAAGTACGGTCATTTAATAATAAGACCAAGATAGCAGAGGAAGTATTGAAAATTATTTCGAAAAAGGATGTTGTATTACTGAAAGGCTCACGTGGTATGGCTTTAGAGGAGATTGTACAAAATTGGATTTGAAAAATCAAAATATATTTAAAAAGGCTTGCGTTTTATAAAGTAAAGAGATAGAATACTCTGTAAATATAAAAAGTGAGGATCAGGAAAAGTACATAATGCAAAGGTCTACAGAGAGCAATCGGTTGCTGAGATGATTGCGATACTGCATGATGGAAAGACACCTGTGAGTGTTGCTTTGAACGTGATAATTAGTAAAAGCAAACGGTACCTACCGTTATCAGGGCTAAGATGGTCATTATGACAATTTGGGTGGTACCGCGGAAAAATCCGTCCCTATTTATAGGGGCGGATTTTTGTATTCTTTGAAAGGAGGTGAGTGACCGTGGATGATGACGATGACAACAATAACGTAAATAAATATAAATTTACTGGAGGGAAATGTAATGAAGCGTTCACTCACAAAGGAATGTACAAAACAAAGCGGAAAAGTTGTATTACTTCAAGGATGGGTAAAGAAGATTCGTCATCTAGGTAATGTTAGTTTTTTATTAATAAGGGATCGATCAGGAGTTATGCAATGCGTATTAGAAAACGAGCTAGCTGGATTTAAAGTAGATGTGGAAAGTGTCGTTCAAGTCGTAGGCCAAATAGTGGAGACTTCAAAAACAGAATTAGGAGTTGAAGTACTTGCTCACGAAGTGAAAATATTAAATGGTGCAGAACCACTTCCGTTTGAAATAAATAAAAAGAAGTTACAAGTTGGTTTAGATCAATTACTGAATGAACGGGTATTATCATTAAGACATGAGAGAACCGCGGCAATATTTAAAGTGAAATCTACACTCGTTCAGAGCTTTAGTGAATTTCTAATAGAGAACGATTTCACACGTATATTTACTCCGAAAATTGTTTCGCAAGGGGCAGAAGGAGGAGCGAATGTTTTTAAACTACCATACTTTCAAAAAGAAGCTTATTTAGCACAATCACCTCAGTTTTATAAACAAATGATGGTAGCTGGGGGAATCGAACGTGTTTTTGAAGTTGCACCTGTTTACAGAGCGGAACATCATAATTCTTCCCGTCATTTGAATGAATATATCTCGTTAGACGTAGAGCTTGGATTTATTCATGATTTTTATGAAGTGATGCAACTAGAAACGGAAGTTTTACGATATATGTTTCAACAAGTAGCAAAAAACTGTGAAAAAGAACTGCAACTATTACAAATAGAAGTACCTGTTATTACAGAAATACCGAAAATTACATTGTTAGAAGCGCAAGAAATTTTGAAAAGTAAGTACCGAAAAGAATCGCCAATTGGAGATTTAGATACGGAAGGCGAGAAGCTATTAGGGAAATATGTGAAGGAAACATATAAGAGTGAGTTTGTTTTCATTACACATTATCCGAAAGAAGCTAGGCCGATGTATACGATGCCGAATAATGAGAATCCATCTATTACTGATTCGTTCGACTTACTATATAAAGGACTAGAAATAACTTCAGGGGCGCAGCGAATTCATAATTATGAAATGTTACTTGCTTCTTTTAAAGAAAAAGGATTACATCTAGATACATTTCAATCTTATTTAAATACATTCCGATACGGTTGTCCCCCGCACGGTGGTTTTGGAATTGGATTAGAGAGAGTTGTATACAAACTATTAGAATTAACAAATGTACGAGAGGCGAGTGCTTTTCCGAGAGATTGTACGCGTCTTATACCATAAGAATAAACCCCTTCTATACTATAGAAGGGGTTTATTCCTTTCAACACATGTTAAAAGGAATAATTTTTTGTGTGAAAATATGTAAATTATATTAAGAACATTTTATAATGAATTGAGAAAAAGAAAATTCATAAGTTATAATGAAATATGAATATAAAAAAAGTTCATATAATAATGTATGGAAGGGTATGAAACATGTTATATCAAACTCAAGCAACACAACAAACACCAGCTTATATAATTTATCTTCTTGATGTAAGCGCATCAATGAACCAAATGATGGATGCAGGCGGAGAAGAAAAAAGAAGAATTGATATTGTAACGGATGCTCTTTCTTTAGCGATTCGCCAAATGGTATTTCGTTCAACAAAAGGTAGTCGCTTGCTTCCGAGATATAAGTTATCTATTTTAGCCTATAGCGATCATGTTTTTGATTTATTGGGTGGTGTGAAAACAATAGATGAGGTAGCAAGACTTCGCCCACTAGAAAAAATCCAAACGCATCGTTTAACTGATACAGCAAAAGCTTTCTCAGTAGTGGAGAAGTTATTGCAAAAGGAACTACCAAATTTACAAGACGGGCCAGCTCCTGTTGTTTGTCATATGACAGATGGGGCATCAACTGGTGAAGATCCAGAATCAATTGTACGAAGAATTATGAATATGGCTGTACCTGATGGAAACGTACTAATTGAAAATATTTTTATTTCAGATGAAATTATGCAAGACCAAATTTCTAATATAAAGAAGTGGGAAGGAATTATGCCAAATACAGAGATTACAGATGAATATGGTGCAAAGTTGCAAAGACTTTCATCGCCTATCCCTCAAAGCTATCGTGAGATGATGACGGAACATGGGTTTCATATTGCAGACGGTGCTGTGATGATGTTTCCTGGGACAAATGCGGACTTAGTATCACTTGGATTTCAAATGTCTGCTGCAACGCCGGTTCGATAGGAGAGAGAAGTATGATGAAATATATTCTATCTCAAGAGAAAGAAACGGTATTGCAAGAAAAGGAAACGAAACATTTTACTTATCGATATAGCTATGTAAGAGCAAAAGAAACGCAGGATTTAAACGAGAGTGGACAAGACTTTCTAGTATTTCTAGATAATGGAACTAGTTTCATATTTGCGTTATGTGATGGTGTAGGGCTGTCTTTTCATGGTGAAATTGCTGCGAAATTTCTTGGTATGAAGTTAGTAAACTTGTTTGAAACATGTCAAGAAAGTGGACTGGATATTGCTACATTATTAAATGAACAGTTAAAAAATTGGATAGAAGAAGCTTCAGAGGAAGTGAATGCATTTCGATTGCCAGAAGAAACACCGTGGTTACTTCGCGATGTATTAGAAGAAAAGCGAAAACAAGGTAGTGAAGCGATGTTTATCGGTGGGAAAATAGAGTTGATTCCAAATGAAGATAAAGTACAAATAACGATAGTTACACATGGCGATTCATTTGTACAATTGTTTCGAGATAAAGAGAATTGTTTGAATGTAATGAAGTTTGAGAGAAATATAGAGAAAAGATGGTCTACGCAGCGGGGCATTATTGGTGGGGAATTAGCGGTTTTTTCAAAGACATTATCTAGGCAAGAAGCTAATCGGATAGTTATTCACTCAGACGGACTTGTGCCGCTTAAGCAGTATAACTTTGAGGAAGTGTTAAAAGAAATTGAGAGGGCACAGAACTCTCCGACAAGCGATGATATTTCATTTTTAGATATTTCTTGGTAACAAACATGATGGAAAAAAGGTGAATAAATGTGGAAGAGATTATTGTTACATACATAAAACAGTCAAATGAAGAAATAGATATTGCAATTCCAAATGACGTAAAAGTGGTGCAAATTATTGAATCGATTTTACATCATGAAAAAATAGATGAAGCATTAAGCGGGATCTATGAAATTAGAGTGGCAAAAGATAAAGAAGAGTGGCATTCTATTGGAAATGATGAAACGTTGCGCGATAATGATGTATGGGATGGACAATATGTAATGCTACATAAAAAAGGAGCAATTATCCCTTCTTTTGAAATGATGCCAGCAGAAAAAGTTTATAATGAACCTGTTAAACAAGATATGTCTTCTAGTGAAGAAGATTATGTATGGAAAATCATTGAGTAATAGTTTTTGGATGGGGAAGGAGAAATGTTTTGTGCAAAAATCACCGTATTTTCAACGCTCTCCGCGTGTGAAAGTAGATATACCGACAGGGGATGTTATTATTCATGATCCACCGAATATACCGGAGGAGCCGAAGTTTTCAATTGAAACAATGTTACTGCCTGCAATGATGACGGTTTTAACATTGGTATTATATTTTGTAATGATGAAATTTATGAAGATGAATGCAAGTTATATGCCATTAATGATGGTTTCAAGTATTCCGATGTTGGGGTCATATCTATTTACAACGATGGGACATTTCCGTAAAAAGAAAGAACATCGTCAAATGGTTGAACAATTACAAACAAGATATTTAGAGCAAATTCAAAAGCATCGAGTGGAATTAGATACGTTAAAGGTTGAACAAGCAAAATATTTAATTACACAAAATCCAAGCCCATTAAAAAGTGTACAAAGAATTGAAAATCGGGAAAGTAATTTATGGGAGCGTACACCTGAAAGTCCAGACTTTTTAGATATTCGTATTGGTACAGGAGAAAGACCGTTTCTTGTAGAATTGAAGGTGCCTGAACAGAAAGGTTATGAAGAAAATCCATTAGTTACGGAAGCGCAAAATGTGAAAAGGGATTTCAATACGATACCAAATGGACACATCTCCATTTCTTTGAAAAAAAACGATGTAATTGGTGTAGTTGGAAATAAAGAAGATAGACTAAACTTTATTCGAATTGTAACGACGCAAATTATGACGCATCATGCACCAAATGAAGTGAAAATAGCAGCATTTTATCATGAGAAAGAGAAAAAGCAGTGGGAGTGGATGAGGTGGCTTCCTCACGTATGGGATGAACAGAGGAGTATGCGCTTTTTATCTGAAAATCAACAAGATGCACAGAAACTAGCTGAAGTACTATTTACCCCACTTAACATGCGTAGAATCTATAATTCTTCTGCGCAAGCGGATGCAAAAGTTCCTTTAATTCCGATGTATGTCTTTTTCTTATCAGCGAGAGAATTTTTAGAAGATGATCCTTTAACTCCAATGTTACTTAGAGAAGGTGAAAGTGTAGGAGCTTCTACATTTATTTTTGCGGAACAAAAGGAACGGTTACCGATGGAATGTGATCTTGTAATAAGTTTAAATGGAGAAGATGGTGAGTTAGTAGAAACGTTTTCAAGTTCAGCTGAAAATAGTGGGACAACGCGTGCTAGTTTTAAAGTAGATCGACTTTCATTCGAACGATGTGAATTAGGAGCGCGAAGTATTGCTCCAATTCGAATGAAAAGTTCAACAGCAGCCAACATTCCGAAAGTATTAACATTTTTAGACTTGTTTCAAGCTAAAAACATGGAAGAATTACAAGTGCTAGAGAGATGGAAAGAAAATCGATACCCGACTTCATTGCCGGTTCCAATTGGTGTAAGAGAAGGAAGTAAACCTGTTTTTCTAAATATTCACGATAAAATAGAGAAAAAAGGGCATGGTCCGCACGGTCTAATGGCTGGTACAACTGGATCAGGAAAAAGTGAAGTAATTCAGTCTATAATAGCCGCGTTAGCGGCAACCTATCATCCTCATGAGATGGCATTTATGCTTATCGACTATAAAGGTGGTGGAATGTCAAACACATTTGCGGGATTACCGCATATTATTGCATCTATTACGAACTTAGAAGATCCAAACTTAATTGAGCGTGCCAGAATTTCATTAAAGGCAGAATTAGAGCGTAGACAAAAATTATTCATTCAGGCTGGAAATGTCCAGCATTTAGATGAATATTATGAAACAAGCTGGCGCGAAAAAGAACCTTTACCACATTTATTTATTGTTATTGATGAGTTTGCTCAAATGAAAAAGGAACAACCAGAATTTATGGACGAGCTAATTAGTGTCGCTGCAATAGGAAGGACGTTAGGAGTTCACTTATTATTAGCAACTCAAAAACCTTCAGGGGTTGTAAATGACAAGATTTGGAGTAACTCGCGTTTTCGAATTTGTTTACGTGTACAAGATGATGCGGATAGTCGTGAAATGTTAAAGATTCCAGATGCATCAAAAATCAATGTACCAGGACGAGGGTATCTCCAAGTTGGTAGCAATGAAGTATTGGAATTATTCCAATCAGCATGGAGCGGAGCACCTTATAATCCAGATGAAGAGAAAGTACTTGATATAGTTGATTTTACAGAAGTTAAGCTATCGGGTGAGAGAATAAAAGTGAAAAAGCGTCCAAAACCAATGACAAATAGTCCAAAACAACTACAAGCTTTTATTCAATATGTACAGAGCGTATCAGAAAAAGAAAATATTAAAGCATTACCAGGACCTTGGCTGGATCCATTACCAGAAAAATTATTGTTAAAAGAATTTTATGCTATGGAAGATTGGACAATTGCTGAGTGGAATAAATCAAAAGGATATTTACAAGTAACAGTAGGATTAATTGATGATGTTGCAAATCAAGCGCAATTTCCGCTGAAGTTAGATTTACAAGAAGGACACTTAAATATTTATGGTATGCCAGGAACAGGAAAAACAACGATGTTACAAACGATTATTATGTCTCTAGCAGTATCTCATACACCAGAAGAAGTGAATTTTTATATTATTGATTTTGGTCGTATGTTCTTAGATTTTAGAGATTTACCTCATGTAGGCGGGGTTGTACAAGAGGACGAAAATGAAAAAATGAAACGTCTATTCGGATTTTTAAAGAAGGAAATCACGTATAGAAAAGAGAGTTTTTCTAATATCGGTGCAAAGTCATTCTCTATGTATAATCGAATGGTTGGAAAGAGAATTCCTGCTATCGTTGTAATGGTAGATGGTTATATAAGATTTAAGAATGAATTCGAAAAAGAGAATGAAGTATTAGAAATGTTATTACGCGAATCAAGCACATATGGCGTGTACTTCTATTTCTCGCTTAATCAAACAATTGATATGTTTGATCGTGTTCGTAATAATATACCGATGGCAATTACATTTGAATTGCAAGATAGAGCTGAATATCCTAGTTTAGTTGGTAGACCGAATTTCCCGTTAATTGAAGTTCCTACTGGCCGTGGGTTAATGAAAGGACAACCACCTGAATTGTTCCAAGCAGCACTGCCGTTTATAGGTGAAAGTGAATTAGAATACTCACAGCAATTAAAAACGATTATTCAAAAAATGGGCAGTGAATGGAATGGTGAAAAAGCAAAAGAGATTCCAATGGTTCCTAAAGAAATATTTGTAGAAGATTTAGTTGAGCAATTAGAACCAACTCAAATTTCTGCAGGAGTTGAAACAGACGATATCCGTTTGCAAAATTTTTCATTGGACGAAATGAATCATATATTTATCGGTGGAAGAATAGAAGGTGGGAAAACATCATTATTACAAACACTTCTTTTCACTACTACATACCAATACTCTCCAGAAAAGGTTGAGCTATACTTAGTAGACCTTGGTGAAAGACCTACTGGCATATTAGCTCTTGGAGATTTACCTCATGTGAAGAAGAAAGTTACAGATGATATGCAATTAAAAGAAATGTTAGATGAATTGTTAGAGCTAATAAATAATAGAGAAGCAGTAGTACCTTCTATAGATCCAAAGGTAACAGTGGAGTTTCCATATAAGAAAATAATCATTGCAATTGATGATATTGATCAAATGTTAACGGTATTATCTACTGATTATGAGGCGAAAAATAAAATGGAACTAATAGTTCAAAATTGTAAAAATAAAGGGGTTCATTTTTTAACGGCGGCTACAACATCTAGTGTAAATAGCTTTTCACATGAAAAATGGTTTGGAGAAATTAGAAAGAGAAGTATAGGTTATTTATTAGGAACGACCCACAATAACGATGTATATTTCTTTAATATGAAACTTCCACATGCTGAAATCGATCAAGAATTATTAAGTGGGGATGGATATTGCATACGTAGAAAGCCAATAAAAATAAAATGTGCATATACACCATTACATTTACTTCGCACGATGACAGACAAAATTAGTGTTAAATGGTCTGAATTAAAAGTGAAATAATATTAAAATAGGGTTAAATTACTATAAAATAGAATTTTTTTGCAATTTAACTCTTTTAAAATTGTATGAATATAGTTTATAATCTAATTGTTATATCATTTATGGTTTGAAAGGGGAAATTAATAAAATGACAGAAATTAAAATTAGACCAGAAGACCTTGAAAGAATTTCTAATAACTTTAATAACGCAGCTGCGGAAGCACAAAGTCAAGTTAATAGACTTGAAGGCGATATTAAAAGCTTAGATGGACAATGGGCTGGGTCAACACAAGCAAAATTCAGAGGAGAATTTGAAAATTCTAAACAAAAAATGCAACAATACATTCCTATTTTAGAAGGAATTTCGAGAGACTTAAAACGTATTGCTGAGAAATTCCGTAGTACAGATAACACATACTAAGAATAGAACAATTGCAAAAGACCAGGAGCTATTGTTCCTGGTCTTTTGTATGAAAAATTGTCATATGAGAGTAAGGGGATAAAATGGGATTCCGACCGGAAGTAGGAGAAGAAATTAGTCTTAATAAAGATGTTTATCGGTTTGAGAAACATCCAGCAGTAGTTGGGATTGAAATGCCATATGGGCAAGAAGGTAGACAAGGAACAGTCTATCAACTACAACATGAAAATGGTATGGAACGAATTGCATTAAAAGTCTTTAAGGAACGCTATCGCGAGGAAAAACATCAACTAGCATTTTTGAAACCACTTTCTTCCTTAGCGGGTCTTAAAGTATGTTCACGCTATATTGTTACTAAAGAAGAACATATATCTGCTATCGAAAAATCAGAAGATCTTGCTAACAGTATTGTAATGCCTTGGATTGAAGGTCCAACTTGGGCTGATATTTTACAAGAACAACGAATGTTATCAAAAGAACAATGTTTCTTTATTGCAGAAGCATTTCTTACAACACTTAAAATGATGGAAGAAAATGAAGTTGCTCATAATGATTTATCGTCTAGCAACATACTCGTACCTTTCTTAAGTGAAAATCCAATTAAAGGCCAACACTATATCGAACTTGTTGATGTTGAGCAAATGTATGGCTCAAAAACGAAAAGACCTTCGTTATTGCCAGCAGGTTCAGCGGGTTACGCACCGATGTATTTAAAAAGTGGAGTATGGCAAAAAGAAGCCGATCGATTTGCTGGTGCTATTTTATTGGGAGAAATATTAAGTTGGTGTAGTGAAGAAGTTCGAAATAAAAAATGGACGGATGCAAGTTACTTTAAAACGGAAGAAATGCAGACAGAATGTGAAAGGTATACGTTACTTCAGCAAGTATTACATGATGAATGGAACGGGGAAATTGCAAAATTATTTAAGCAGGCATGGAGTAGTAAATCTTTCGCAGAATGCCCAAGCTTTGCACAGTGGTACAAAGTATTTAATAGCGCGAGAGAAAGAATAAAAATTGATGCGGAAAGGCAGTCAGCAGAAGAACACTCTCTTTTTGTATCAAAATGTTTGGAAATTGCAAGATTATTAGAAGAGAGAGGATTTAAACAAGCGGCATTATATGAGTATAAAATAATTTTCAATTCACTCAATCCATCAAAAGCTCTACAAAAAGAACTCGCATATATCATTCAAACTATGGAGAGTCAAGAGCCTGAAATAAATAATAAAATGGTCCTACAACATTATTTGGAATTAGCTACTGAATTGGAACGAGAAAACAATGCAGCATTTGCTTGTTTCGTCTATTCACGAATCGTACAATTTCCAAACATTGATCAGGCGTTAAAACAGGAAATTGAAAGCATTATTGAAGAGATAAAAGAAGAGCAAGGAACACAGTCGCAGCAAGAAGTAGCAGCTACAATTACAGTGCCAAATAGCATTCTACAGAGCCGAAAACAAACGAAAAAACAAATGGAATATGATGTGGATGATGAAATTTTAAATGCAAAAGCATCAAATCAACCACTCACAATAACGCATGAACAAAGCGAACCGTCGGCTTTTTCTACATGGTGGAAAAAGAATAAAAAGCGAATTTTGATTATTGGTTCAACTGTAGTGGTTGTTATAGGTGGTTCAACGTTATTTTATTTCTACACAACAAATGCTAAATATCAAAAGTTTATGGAACAAGCACGACAAGCTTATGATGATAAAAAATATACAAAAGCTGAAGAAGCTGTTGGACAGGCAATTGCTGTGAAGGGTAAAGACGAGGCTTATCTCCAATTAGCAACGATTTACGTTGCTGAAGGAAAAAATAAAATTGCAATAGATTATATTACAAAACTAATAAAAGATAGAGAAATAGATAAAGAAAATAATGAAGCTGCTTATCTATTAGCTTCAGCAAATTTCCGCATTGGAAAATATCAAGAAGCAGTGCAAAATTTTGAACAAGCGTTAGCGAATAATGCAAAAGGAATTGAACCATACAAAAAAGATGCGATGCGGGATTTAGCTGTAAGTCATATGAAAATGAAAGAATTTGAAAAGGCAGAAGATGTTATTGTCAAAATGAGTACGAAAACAAATGAAGATAAGGCAATTGTTTCGTATTTAAAAGGTCAATTATCAACGGCAACTGTACAGTTAGACAAAGCAGAATCTTTCTTTAAAGAAGCTATTATGCAAGATTCAAAGAATCCGATATATACAATTGAACTTTCAAATTTGTATGTTCTTTGGAATAAAACAAACTTAATTGATAGCGCGAAGAAAGAAATGAATTATCAACAAGCATCTCACATTTTACAAGTAGCGATTCAAAAAGATATGAAAAATATTGAGTTGTTAAATCAACTAGGAATTGTGTATTACGAAGCGGGCCAATTTTATGAAACGCGAGATGGTGCAAAGAGTACTGCTGCATATCAGCAAGCGTTAGAAGCTTACAATAGAGTTGTTAGCAGTGGAACACGCGACATAAATACGCTTGTAAATATAGGGATTTTATACGATAAAGTGGGACAAGGAAATGAAGCAGAGAAGCTTTTCACAGAAGCATACTCACAAAACGATGAAAATCCACATGTGAATTTTGCATTCGGAATGTTTAAAATTAAACAGAAAAAATACGAGGAAGCAAGTCGCTTCTTAAGAAAAACAGTGCAAGCAAATGAAAATGAATCTGAAGTAAGAGCCGCGCAAGAAAAACTAACAGAAATGAAAACAAACGGTTGGATTCAATAAAGATAGGAAAAGGGGAAAAGGACATGGAGGAAAACAATAATAACTTAGGGAAAAAAGTCGCTATATCCGTAATGTCAGTCGCTTTACTTGGAACGTCAGGATATCTTGTGTATGACAAAGGATTTAAGACAGCAGGAAAAGAACCAGTAAAACTAGCAAGTAATACAGAAGAGAAAAAAGATGATCGTATTACAGGGGGCGACTTACAGTCTATGTTCCCAAATTTAGTCGCTGATCCTGCAAAAAAAGATGAAAAACCAGGTGAAAAACCAACTATTAATTTAGCAGACTTAATTGGAAATAATAAATCACCAATTACACCAGTAACGTATAAACCAGATGAAGTATTGGTGGAAAAGAAGGATCCACAAATCAAATTATCAGATGCACCAACTCCGCAAAAACTAGATTTACCAACTAATATGGTTGGACCTGTGGCAGAACCGGGAAAAGCGAATGATAATAAACCGCAACCAACTGTACAAGAAGGAGACGGACAAAAACCAGATACAGACACAAAACCAGACGCAGGTATAAAACCAGATACAGGTACAAAACCAGATACAGACACAAAACCAGACGCAGGTACAAAACCAGATACAGGTACAAAACCAGATACAGACACAAAACCAGACACAGGTACAAAACCGGATACAGGTACAAAACCGGATACAGGTACAAAACCAGATACAGACACAAAACCAGATACAAAACCAAAGCCAGATCCAGAACCAAAACCAACACACCCAACAATTACAGTATCACCAAAGACGGGTGATATTTTAGTTGAGTGGTACGCTGGAAATGGAAAATACTATTCATCTGTTTTCTTTAATGATTTTTATACGAGTCAAAAAGAACTGGATGAAAATGCATTAAACAATTTAACAAACTACTATAGCAAAAAAGAAGACTGGACGCTCGTTAGCCAATTGAATACACCATCAAAATCAAAATCGATAGCTGAACATAAGTTAGCATTAGATAATGTAGAACAAATTCTTACAAGTGGTGAATATTCAAATGAGAGAGCACTATTCTATTTACGTAATCAAATGAATGTACTAAATGAATCGGTTACTACACAAGAAGAGTTACAAAGATATTTAAGTGAAAATAAGAAAGATTATATTAAATCTGTAGCAGAAAAAGTTTATCAAACAGCAACAGAAGAAAAAAGAGAGTGGTCAAATACAGGGGATGTAGCATCTTTAGAACAAGCATTAAGTAAATTTTATTTAGTTACATCAGTATTTGAAAGCGTAGATCCTACATTAGTAGAAAAAGCGAATCAAGGTGTAGAAGATATTTTCAACCAGCTATTACAAGAAGAATTACAGAACCTTAATATCCAAACAACAGTAGTGCAGTCTGCAACTGAGACAAAAGAAAAAGCAAGCCCTGTAAAAGAAAATACTAGCAGTAATGAAGGAAAAGCAGTTACAGAAGAAAATGAGGCAACAAGTACAACAACTGAGAAAAACCAAAAAGATGCTAAGACTGAAGGTGCCAAAAATAACGAGAAAACAAATAATATCGATTCAAGTACTCAAAAAGCACAAGTAAAATCTGAACCATTTAGTCAAGAGATTGATCAAATAGAAACATATTTAAATCCAGCAAATCCACATTATGAAAATGCTTTACTATTAGCAAATCAGTATGTTGACGGGGCAACAGGAGAACAAAAAGAAAAATTAGAACAGCAATTTAGTGCGGCTGTAGAGGGACTTCGTGGACAAATAAAAGATCCTAATTTTACAGTGGAAGATGCTATAAATAAAGCAAATTTATTAGCCAATACGGCAAGAGTAGAAAAATCTGTTCAAGATGAATCTCATAAGTTATTAATG
The DNA here is from genome assembly GCF_051948935.1 of Bacillus sp. Brlt_9. Lineage (NCBI taxonomy): Bacteria > Bacillati > Bacillota > Bacilli > Caryophanales > Bacillaceae > Bacillus > Bacillus sp. Brlt_9. The sequence goes on from NZ_JAYJLO010000001.1 coordinate 1,041,846, forward strand.
CCGCTAATGTTTGAAAGAAAAGCAAACGATGCTGCAAATAATGGAGAATATTATACAGCGGTATTAAATATTGCAAATGCAATTCGTACAAAGCACCCATTGGAACGTTCAAGAGAAGAAATGGTTAATTATGCGAATAAATTATGGACAGATACAGAAAATGAATGGAATAAAATAAATGGAACGACAGGATGGCAAAGTGAAGTAAGTAAAAACTTATTACCCTCATACACATTACTTGCACAGTTAAAGGATATTGATAAAACGATTGGCCAAATTAGTGGTATGAATATGATTGATAACGCATCCAAAAAAATGGAGGGAATTCAACTTATTCAGTTAGCAGGTGATGAAGCAAATAAAGAAGGACAAACGAACCTTTATAATGCTTTACATTATTATGGTCAAGCAGCTTCTCGAGGTGTTGTTGACAAAACAGGATTTTCTAATGTTGCTAGTCTTGTAATTAAAGAAGCAAAACAGTTAGAAACAACGCAATATAAATCAGCGTTAAACAACTATCAAATTTTATATAAAACACCAGGTATTGAAGAATTAGGAATTAAAGATGGGGTAAAAGCGGCAATTGAGTATTTGAGTACATTTGAAGCTGCAAAGGTAAGCGGAAATAAAGATACGATTGAAGATTTAGCTTCAGCAATTGAATTAACTTATCATTCGATGGAACTAGGATATCCAGAAGAAGATGCAAAAGAATGGATGAATACGATAGCTCTAAAAATGTTTAATAAAGGTGCAGGATATATGTCCGCAACCGATACGAATAATGCATATAAATGTTTTGAATTTTTAACTCGTGATAAATATGCAAAAGCTATTAATGGAGAAATAACGAAACAAGCAAAAGAGAATGTAGAAAAAATTAAAGCTATGAACGTTCAAAAATAATTGGATTTGACATGCGCCATCTTACTTTAAGTAAGATGGCGCAATTATTTCGTATAAGGAGTAAATATTAATGAGTTTTAGTAGATTTTTAAATTTTACTAAACTCATTAATTATTCATTAAAGCCACACTATGCATAATAAAGAATTTGAAAGGTGGAAAAAGGTGATTAGCAATTTAAAAAGGGAAGCATTAGTCTCATTGAAAGGCCGATGGGGATTAGGGGTAGGTTCAACGTTTCTTAATTATCTCATTCCCGTAGCAAGTATGTATATCATTGGTATAGTAGTATTTTTAATTTTTGGTTTGTTTATAGATGTTATAGGACCTGAGAACTTTGTATATTATTCATATGGCGAACCTCAAATTAATTTTGGATTGATTTTATCTCAACTTATTGTATGGGCTATTATTTTTATTCTTTATATTGTTGTACAAAGTGTTATGAGTTACGGCTATTATAAAATCACATTACGTTTAGCGAAAAATGAATCTACCACAATAGGTGATCTATTTGCTGGTTTCAATTCAAATAATATATTTAGAGCTATGAAATTAGGTATCTTACAAACAATATTTATTAGCTTATGGAGTCTTTTGTTCATTGTTCCAGGTATTATTAAATTTTTCTCTTATTCTATGGCTTACTACATTATGTTAGAGGATCCAGAATGTACAGCAAGTGAAGCAATTAAAAAAAGTAAAATGATGATGAAAGGACATAAGTTAGATTTATTTATCACTTGGTTAAGTTTCATTGGGTGGTTTATTTTAGGTTCATTGGTGGGAATATTTACACTAAATCTTCCATACCTTTGGATTACGCCATATTATACTACTACAGTATCACATTTCTACCTAAATCTAGTAAATAGAACTAATAATACAAATGAAGTACCAGTTATCAATATTCAAAAATAACGTATTTAACATTCGCCATCTTGCTTTAAGTAAGGTGGCGAAGTTATTTTAGATAAAGAGTGTAGTTCAATGAGTTTACTAGAAATTTGTCCATTAGATGAGACGTAAGTGGAAGTTTTACAGAATGAAGAAAAAAGAGTTCGTTTTTATGAGATATTACAGAAATCAAATTTGTACGTTGTTGCAAATTATTGGAGAATTTTAGGGAGAATACTCAAGATTTAAGGATTGAGTTTAAAATATATGAATCTTAGGTAGTTTGAATTGGAGATGTAATATGAAAGCAAACAAAGCATTTGAATATGTATGTAATCTAATATCTGAAAAGTATTTAGATAATGGTTGGAAATATTCTAAGTCAGGTCATTGGATGAGTAAAAAAGATAAAAATTTCATTTATAAGGTACTCCTTTATACAAGTTGGAATAATATATCTGATAAAAATGTAGTATTTTATGGTGAATGTGCAATTCTTCCTTTAAAATCTAAAGATAAAATATTTCATATTAATACACGTCAGTGCAATGTACCAAGCGATCAGTTATATTGGAACATAGCAAATGAGGAAGAGTGGGAGCGGACAGTTAATGAATTCACTAATTGGTTAAATAGTGTATTTATGCCAATTTTAGAAAAGTGCACAAATGATTTAAATAACTTTGTAAAAGAGGTTGTTGAAAAGGGTTTTTATCCTCAAAAGGGTTATATGATAGATATTAATTTTATATTAACGCACGGGTCGCATGAATTGGCAGAGGAAGCTATCAAAAGATACTATGCCAGTTTGGAAGAGTCAATAAAAAAAGAATTTAAAGATAACTATGAAAGTATGGTGTGTAGTAATGAAGCAGTTAGTGTATATGGTAATAACATGATGAGAAATTACACCAATTTTAGAACTATCATAGATAATAAAATAATTGTTACTTTATAGTACATCAAATGATTTGAATTAGTAAGCGATAATTGGTAACCCAATTATCGCTTTTGTTTTTAAATAAGGGTACGGGTGAAGGTAGTAAGAGTACTAGTGGGAATAGTAAGCGTTTAAGTGATGTGAAAATTCCATCAGTAAGAAACAATGAGTTTAATAAATGGTTTGATAATCTAACAGTAAAAGAATTTGAGGAAATGCAGAATAATCCTCAGTTGAGAAGTAAAATAGAAGATAGGATTAGACGCTCAGGAGGATACCATGAGTGGCATCTTGTAGCAAGAACTCCTAAATTTAAGCGGTGGGGAATTAGTAGGGATGATATTAAAGAAATGAGGTATCTGACTAAAGATGTTGAATTTGTAAATCCACCTGGTCGTCATGGAAGAAGAGGCTCGACAAAAGTACATAATTAAATGTTAAAGATTATTGATTCTACATCTGACTATGAAAGTTTTTTAAAGGGCTTAATGAGTGGGCTGAAAATAGAATGAAAAATGGCTTTATGTATTTACCAGAAGGTTTGAGGAGATAAAAAATGAAAAACGATGTTTCTTTATGGTTAGGATGCTTTAGTGATTTTGATGAAATCGAAACGTACACTGAAATAAAATATAGTGTAGATGGAGATAGTATTCGCTCTGTTTTTGAGAAAGATTTTAAATTAGGTTTTTATGATAGGGACTTAGTTGAAAAAGATTGGATTCCTGATGCTGAAGATGACATAGAAAAGCTGTTAGTAGATTTTTCATATGATAATCAATTAATACAACAGTACAATAACATTAAGTTAAAGTCTAAATACAATACCATCATTTTAATTTATAATTATGATTATAATAAAGAAGGTAAAATTGTTAACCTCGTAGATAAGACTACCTACAAGTTGGATTTCATTGGTACGGCAGAATATATAGATTAATGCGAATAAAGTATATTTGCAGTGAAAAGAAAAAGAATAGGCTGTTAGAAAGTACGTACTTCATGATGGTTGTACCATCATGAAGTACTATATGCAATGATAGAATAGAAAACGAAGTACGAGCTTAGGCGAAATGACATTTTACATAGCGGTAAATATAAACACATGGAGTGAGCATGAAACTAACGAACTCGTACAAACCCGTAAGTTTTAACGTAACACTTGTCGCCACATGTAAAAGGTATCATACTTGTGCTACAAAACTTACAAAATATAAACTTAAAGCAATTGCTTGTTGAGTAAAAGAAACGCGAAATCATACAAGTATTGTCCCGTAATAGAGAAATAAAATTGAATAAAGAGTAAAGGAATGTATCCGTTGCGCTATTTCATAGTGTAATGGATTTTTTAGTTTGCAAAATTCAGCACTTTCTCACCAAATTTTAATGTAAGCTTAATTTTGCTCTCTTTTTTCACCTTTAATATAAGCCGTAGATACGAAAGATATATAAGGTGAAGGGAGAAATAATACATGCGTATTTTAGTTGTACCATCAGGATTTAAAGAAAGTTTAGGGGCGAAGGAAGCTGCTGATGTAATGAAAGAAGGGATTTTAAAAGTTATGCCACTTGCTACTGTAGAGACTTTACCGATGGTTGATGGTGGGGAAGGGTTTACAGAGGCAATTATAAATATTACTAGTGGAAAAATGTATAAAGTACAAGTAACGGGACCTGTTGGAGACAAGGTGCAATCTTTTTTTGGTGTTTTTGAAACGAGAAATGGTGAGCGTACAGCTGTTATTGAAATGGCTGCTGCGGCTGGGCTACGCCTTGTACCGAGAGATTTACGGGATCCTAGAAAAACGACGACTCATGGTGTTGGACAGTTAATAGAATTAGCTTTAAATAAAGGAGTAGATCGTATATTAATAGGATGTGGTGATTCAGGTACGTCTGATGGAGGTGCTGGTATGGCTGAAGTGTTAGGTGTAAAGTTTTTAAATGAAGATGGCAAGGAAATACAAATTCAAGGTGGTACCTCTTTATTACAAGTTTCAAAAATAGATACGTCACAAGTAGATCCTAGATTAAGGCATGTTCAAATCGACGTTGCTTGTAATTGGTTTAATCAATTATGTGGTGAGCATGGAGTAGCTAGAGTGTTTGGTCCACAAAAGGGTGCTAACGAAGCACAAGTAATAGAACTAGAAAAAGCATTGGAGCGCTATGCTACTATTATAAAAAAAGATATAGGGATAGATGTACATCATACACCAGGAAGTGGTGCATCTGGCGGGCTTGGTGCTGGACTGCAAGCTTTAATTGGGGCGACGCTTCATCCGAGATACGATATTATTATGAAGTATATGGATTTAAATAAACTATTGCAAGCGTGTGATCTTGTATTTACTGCGGAAGGAAGTATAGATTTTCAAACACCACGTGGGAAAATTCCAGCTGAGGTGGCTAAATGTGCAAAAAAATATGGATTACCAGTAATAGCGTTAGTAGGGACGGTTGGTAAAGGTGCACGTATTAATTACGATTATGGAATTGATGCATATACAAGCATATTACCAATGCCATCTTCATTAGAAAATGCATTTTCTAATGCGGAGAAATGGCTTCGTGATTGTACAGAGAGTACGATGCGTACAGTTTTAGTCGGTTACCAAATCGCTTCTCGGTTGAATAAAAGTGGGTACGTATCATGATTGAAAAAAATGTAGTGGAATTACATGTGAATAATAATGATACCTCGAAAGTTAAGTCATCCTGGATACTGCCTGTAGCACTTATATTAATTGTAGAAATCGTTCTTTTGCTTCCATCATCATTAACGATGGAAGCAAAATGGAGTTTGTTTGGATTTTGCTCTGCAATTATATTATGGACAACAACAACGATAAATTCGGCCTATATTGCACTCGGTTCTGTCTTATTTCTAATTACTTCAGGAACAGCAAAGCAAGATCTTTTATTTGATTCTTTAGCTTCAGATGTCATTTGGCTTATGATCGGTTCTTTTATTCTAGGAAGGGCACTTCAAGTTACCGGTTTAGCTGAGAAAATGACGTACTTTGTTGTAAATCGTGCTCGAAATATTTCGGGTTTGTGCGGGATTTTGACAATGATTATTCAAATACTCGCTTTTTTTATTCCATCTACATCGGGACGTGCAGCGGTTGTATTACCTGTTTTTCAAGCAATATGTAAAGAAATTGGAAGTAGAAGAATTACGAAAGCATTAGCAATTTTAATGCCTACTGTTATTTTAGTTTCAACAAGTTCTACAATTATTGGGGCAGGCTCACATTTAATCGCCCTAGATATGTTAAAGGAATTTAATAATAAAAATATCACATTTGTAGAGTGGTTAATATGGGGATTCCCATTTGGTGTCATAATGAGCTTTATAAGTTGTCGCGTAATATTATTTTTATTTTTAGACAAAGATGAAGTAAAAACAAAACTGAAACAGAAGAAAATTAAGTTTGAATTATCGCGAAATGAGAAGTATACAGTCAGTATTTTAATAGCGATGGTAGCTTTTTGGTTAACAGAGTCGCTACATGGTTTGGAAATTGCAACTGTAACTATAATAGGAGTATTTTTATTAACTTTACCAAAATTCGGTGTGATGCAGTGGAAAGAAAGTTTAAAAGGTGTCTCGTGGAACTTAATTTTATTTGTTGGAGCAGCAATTGCATTAGGAAAATCATTAATGGAGAGTGGTGCAGCACAATGGATTATGCAGAAGCTATTTTTAGTAACAGAATTAATTAATAAGCAATCTATTTTTATCGTGTTACTCGTAATTGTTATTCTTTCAGTCACATCACATTTATATATTACTTCTCACACAACGAGAGCAGTTATTTTTATTCCGCCATTACTATATTTTGCAAGTAGTCTGCAATTAAATGAAGTAGCTGTCTTATTTTTAGGTATTGTTGGAATGAATTATTGTTTAACCTTTCCGGTCAGTTCTAAAGCATTACTATTATTTCAAGAAAGTGATAGAGAAACGTTTCAGCCACAAGATTTGTTAAAGTTAAGTAGTTATTTAAGTGTTATTTATATATTTGTAATGGTTATATTTTACTATGCATATTGGCAATGGGTTGGATTGTCACTTTAAAAATCAGGAATATATTTCATTCTTGATTTTTTTCAATAAGGATAAAACATATTGGATATTTTTTCTTTTGAAGGAAAGTATTACTTGTTATACTAAAATGGTGCAAATATATATTATAGGAGGCTTTTATGGGAGAAAGGATTTTAATCGTCGAGGATGAAGAAAAAATTGCTCGTGTCGTGCAGTTGGAATTAGAGTTTGAAGGATATGAAAGTGAAATTGCAAAAACAGGTACTGAGGCAATGGAAAAGTTCGGCAATGGTAACTGGGATTTAATATTACTTGATGTAATGCTTCCAAATATAAGTGGGTTAGAAGTTCTTCGAAGAATACGTTTGAAAAATGTTGTAATACCTATTATTTTATTAACCGCTCGTGACTCAGTTGTTGACAAGGTTAGTGGTTTAGATCAAGGTGCAAGTGACTATATCACAAAGCCTTTTCAAATAGAAGAACTTTTAGCGAGAATTCGTGCTTGTTTAAGAATTTCAAATGTAGTAAAAGAAGAGGAAAATAGTAGTTATCAAATTGCAGATTTATATTTAGATGAGAAAACGAGAGAAGTGAAAAGAGGTAATAATCTAGTCGACTTAACACCACGTGAATTTGATTTATTACTCTTTTTAATGAAGCATGAAAATCAAGTGTTAAACCGTGAGCAAATTGTAACGAATGTTTGGGGATTTGATTATTATGGCGATACAAATGTTGTTGACGTATATATTCGATACTTGCGTAAAAAAGTAGATTGTAATGTGGATGTACCACTTATTCACACTGTTAGAGGTGTTGGGTATGTCTTAAAGGTGTAATATATGAAAATTAAAAATAAAATATATTTATTCTCTACAGTATGGTTACTACTTATTTTATTAATTATTAATAGTTCAATATATTTTTTGTTTTATAAAGTGACTACGAACGGAGAGTTAGAACGATTGAAACGTGAGGCAGTACATATCATTGATGGAATGAACGCTGATTCAGCAAAGAAAGTAGATGCAATAAATCTATTGCAACCATACTTGCCTTCAAACGGTATGATTAGAATTATTAATGAAAATTCAAAGGTAATGATTAGGCAAGAAGTGGATAGTACAAAACCAATTCCAGCACTAAATACGAAATTTGAAAGAAAAGAATCAGCTGGAATTTATGAGAAAAATGGTGGGAAATTCGCTTATATAAAAATGCCAATCATTTGGAATGATGGGAAAATCGTTTCGTTAGAAATGACAGAACGTTTAGATAGTTTGCAAGAGAATTTAAATATGTTAAAAAATGTATTAGTTATTGCATCACTTTTCGTTTTAATTCCGTCTTTTTTTGCGGGAAGAATGTTAAGTAAACTCATTTTAAAACCTGTAAATTCTTTAATACAAACAATGGAGCATATACAAGATAGAGGGATATTCAAAAAAATATCGCTTGAGAAAAAATCAAAAGATGAATTGTACAAAATGGGAACGACATTTAATAAAATGATCGATTTATTACATCAGAACTTTGAAAAGCAGCAACAGTTCGTTTCAGATGCTTCGCATGAATTAAGAACACCGCTAACAGTTATTGAAAGTTATGCGAAATTATTAAAAAGATGGGGAATGAAAAAACAAGATGTTTTGGAAGAATCTGTAGAAGCGATTTATTCTGAGGCAGTAAGAATGAAAGGTATGACGAATCAAATGCTGCTTCTAGCAAACAGTAGTGCTGAGTGGAATTTGGAGACTACCGAATCAGATTTGGTCCGATTATGTCAGGTGACTGGTGAGCAGTTAGAAAAAACATATGCTCGGACTTTTCGTGTTATAACAGAGGAAGAAAAGATTGTTGTACATATTGACGAACAAAAAATAAAACAAGTATTAGTAGTTTTATTGGATAACGCAATGAAATATAGTAAAGATTCTATAGATATTATAGTAGGAATACAAAAAGAAAAAGTCTTTTTTTCTATTCAAGATTACGGTATGGGAATTCCTAAGGAAGATATACAGAAAGTGTTTGATCGTTTCTTTCGAGTTGATAAGGCGAGGAGTAGGGAAACAGGGGGGACTGGTTTAGGTTTATCGATTGCCAAACAAATTATTGATGCTCATGAAGGAGATATACAACTTGAAAGTGAAGAAGGAGAATGGACGAAAGTTACAGTAAATTTACCTTATTTTTCATAAAAGGATAGGAGCTTTAAAAATGAAAAAGAAATGGAAAATTGCATTGTTAGTTTGCTTTGCAGTTGTAAGTGTAGCGTTTGTATCACAACGTATTGTTTCTAAGCAAGGAGAAACAATATTATCTGAGAAACAAATTCAAAGTATTGTATCTGAACAGTATCCTGGAAAAATTAAAAGTATGAAATTAGTAAATAAAGGGGAACAAGATTTTTATAAGGTAAATCTTTCAAATGAACAAGGCTCATATGAAATAATAGTAGAGGCCAAAAATGGAGAGATAAAACGCGCAAAAGAAAAATCATTAAAAAGTAATACAATAACGAAAGAGAAAGCGGAAGAAATGGCGCTACAGAAAGTACAAGGTGAAATTAAACATACTATATTAGAAAAGAGAAATGAGATAGAAGTGTTTGTAATTACGGTAGAAACAAATGATAAGCAAAGTAAGGTAGTTGAGATTGAAAAAACAACTGGTCGAATTCAATTGTTAGAGAAACCGATGACAAAAGTTACAGAAGAGCAGGCAAAAGAAATTGCAGTGCAGCAAGTGCCAGGGAATGTAAAGGGAATTAGGCTTGAGCAAAAAAACGAAAAAAATATATATGTAATAGAAATAGAGAAAAGTGCAAATGAGAATGTAATAGTAGAAATAGCAGAAAATACAGGCGCTTTTATTGGTACTTCACAAATACAAAAAGTTATAACAGAAGAGCAGGCGAAAGAAGTTGCGTTACAAAAAGTACCAGGTGGTTCTATCGAGAAGGTAAGTGTAGTTGATATAAATGGTATGGCTACCTACCAAATTATAATAAAAAAACAAACAGAAACGGTTGATGTAAGAGTACATACAATAACAGGAGAAATTATATCAACTACATCGGTAAATAACGCTATTCAGCAAAAGGAGTCATCACAGCAACAAGATGAAGATGATCAAGAAGAGGGCAATGATGATCAAGATGATGATGACGAAGGATAATCACAACAATAAACGGATTCTCATCAAATTTTAATATATCCCTTGACAGTTACAAATATAACCGATATACTTCATATTAATTTCAAAAGAAAATATATTCTAAATATTTAATTGTGTTGAATAGGAGTAGTAAGGTCGTATATTTGTACAGAGAGCTATGGGTTGGTGTGACATAGTCAAATGACATCCTGAACTCGCCTAGGAGCAGTAAGGTGGAACGGAATCACATTCTTAGTAAATCTTAACGGTTAACCTTCGATATTAGGTTTGTAATCAAACGATTACTACTAAGGTGGATTCATAATGGAATCAATAAGAGTGGTACCGCGTTAAGTAAATGGCTTAGCGTCTCTTTATATAGAGACGTTGGGCCATTTTTTTATTTTATGGAAATAGAAATGGAGGGTTTATTTGGACTAGTTTATAAAATTCTATTATTTATATAAAAAGATTTATTTAGGAGGAAAATAAGATGAAACAGACGGAGCAATGGACTTCGAAATTAGGTTTTATAATGGCTGCAGCAGGATCGGCAATTGGGCTTGGCGCAATATGGAAGTTTCCTTATATCGCTGGGAAGAGCGGGGGAGGAGCATTCTTTCTAATATTTATATTATTTACTGTATTAATTGGGCTGCCGTTACTTATAGCTGAATTTATGATTGGACGCAGTACGCAGAAACAAGCAGTTGGCGCATTTAAAAGTATCGCACCTAATACAGGATGGCACTGGATTGGACGTCTTGGCGTTGGAACGTGTTTTATACTACTTTCGTTTTATAGTGTTGTAGGTGGATGGGTATTAATTTATTTATTCAGAGGAGTAACGGGACAACTTATTACTCCGGGACAAAATTATGGTGCATTATTTACTGAAACAATTGGAAATCCGGCTTGGGCGATTATGGGACATTTCGCTTTTATGTTCATTACGATTTGGGTTGTATCAAAGGGAGTGCAAAATGGGATTGAAAAAGCAAGTAAATATATGTTGCCAGCATTGTTCGTGTTATTTGTCGCTCTTATTGTTCGCTCACTAACACTTGATAACGCAATAAAAGGTGTGAAGTTTTTCTTACAACCAGACTTCTCAAAGATTACTTCAGAAAGTATTTTGTTTGCAATGGGCCAGTCATTCTTTGCGATTAGTATAGGTATTTCGATTATGGTCACGTATAGTTCCTATTTAAATAAAAAAGAAAGTTTACCAAAATCGGCAATAACAATTGTTGGATTGAATTTATTTGTTTCATTATTTGCAGGTCTTGCTATTTTTCCGGCCGTATTTTCATTAGGAATGGAGCCAACAGAAGGGCCTGGATTACTATTTATCGTATTACCATCAGTATTTAGTCAAATTCCATTCGGTGGTTTATTCTTAACAGTATTTCTTGCACTATTTACATTTGCGACACTAACATCAGCATTTTCACTATTAGAGACAGTTGTTTCAGCATTAGCAAATGGTGAACAAGAAAAGAGAACGAAATTATCATGGATGATCGGTTTCGGCATTTTCTTAGTAGGTATACCATCAGCGTTATCATTTGGGATATGGAGTGATATTACGATTTTCGGGAAGAATATTTTTGATGCAGTAGACTTCTTATCTAGTAATATATTAATGCCGCTTGGAGCACTATTTATTAGTATTTTCGTTTCATTCAAAATGGAGAAGAAGGTACAAGAAGCAGAGTTTTTTGTAGGTGGTAATTATGGAAAGAAAGTATTTACTTGTTGGGCATTTTTACTTCGATTTGTAGCACCACTCGCAATCATCATCGTCTTTTTAAATGTAATAGGGATTATTTAAGATGAAGTGTTATAATATTCAGTAAAAAAAGAAGGTGATGATCATAAAGGCGAATTTGATAGAAGCAGGGAAATACATGCATATCAGAGGCAAAAAGCTATATGTTGAAACGCATGGAAACCCTAAAAATAAACCAGTCCTATACTTACATGGTGGACCGGGAGAAAGTTGTTATGATTTTTCATTTCATCAAGCGGAACGATTAAAAGATTCTTTATTTGTAATTATGATAGATCAAAGAGGTGTATGTCGCTCAGAAGAAATTACTGAAGACGAAGCTTTTGGATTACATGATTTGATTGAAGACTGTGAGGAACTAAAAAAAGTATTACAAATTGAGAAGTGGTCTGTAATTGGACATTCTTTCGGTGGATATGTAGCGTTGCTATATGCGTCGAGGTATCCAAGTTCAATAGAGAAAATCATATTTGAAGGGCCAACGTTCGATTTTGCGTTAACAAGTAGAGCTTTGTTACAAAAGACAGGGAATTTATTAAAAAAGTATGGAAAAGAAGAAGTAGCAGAAGAGTCCCTTGCTTATTCATCTAGCAATGCGAGTTCAGAAGAGTTGCTAGAAGCTTATATAAGACTAAGCAATGAATTAGAAGAAAATAGAATGGAGATATACAATTATAAGGAAGATGTGACAGACGAGAGTTTATATAGTGATGAAGAGTGGGAAGTATTTTCAAATCGCTCCAAAATTCATTTTGATAGATTAAAATTAGAAGGAGCAGTTCATACTTCATTATTACCTAAAATAAAAGGTTTACAAAATCAAGTGTTATTAATTGTAGGGAAATATGATGTAGTAGCGTGTGAAAAACAAATTGAAACGTTTAATAAAGATGCTCAAAATGGGGATTATATTGTATTCGAAGAGAGTGGTCATACACCGCATTATGAAGAAGCAGATCGTTTTGCTGAAATAGTCATTCAGTTTTTGAAATAATGTAGAAAGGGAGCTTCGTATAATGCGAAGCTCCCTTTTTATATTTTTGGATAAGTAATTGTTATGTTAGGCCATTTGTTTTGCCAGTTCTTTTTAGTAACTCTAACATTGTACATATGTAATCGTTCTTTTGTTTCAAGAAAATGGGCTGTCGGTCTCACTTGTAAGGCAATCACATCTTCAATACCACATGGAGCCGTTAATATGACGTTGTTTAATTGATCAAGTGTAACTCCTAAAGCCGTTGCAGTTTCAGGGAATTTAGAAATAGCATCAACAGAAGAAGAATACGGTGGCATATTATTCACTACATGCATACGAGCTTGATTCTTTACCGACCAAGGGATCGTAGCATCCATATTCATTAATTTCGTTTCTAATGATTGTTCGTATAGCTCATCTTTATGTAGACTATCATAATAAATCACATCAACATCAGGCATTGCTGTTTTAACTTCATAGTTATGTAAAGTATCCCAAATTTTAGAGCGAACAAATCCGGCGCAAATCCACCAATCAGTTAATTCTAGTGATTTGGCCATTTGTAATACATTCATCATCCATTTATCGTTTTCTATTAAGCGAATTATATCTTGCTCTGTTTGGATTGTCATTTGTTATCCCACCTACTTTTTAATTGAGGACTAATTCATTAGTTTTATAATCCATGTGATCCAATAAGCACCTGGTATGAATAATAGTTGTGCTAATAACGTACCGAAAAGTCTAGAAATCATTAACCAACCATACATTTTACTCATTGCTTCAACACCTTCTTCTGATTGAAGGGCTCGCTCTGTTAAAAGTGCGATACGTGGGTCTAGTAGCACTGTTAATAAAATGGTAGCAAAACCATTAATAAGTCCAGAAGCTGTAGTAGCTTTTGTCGCGTAAGCTGGAAGTAAAAAAGAAGCATATAGGGCTGAAAGAACACCAGCTGTATAAATAGCAGTAGCAAACATGTTAATAAGCATAATACGTTTTGGAATACCACCAATACGTAGTCTATGAATCATTTCTAATTTTGGGAAGCGTACATATTTTTTTGTGTACTTTAATTTTTGAATGTTATTTGTTTTCATCAATCGAATGAAAGAACCGTCTGTTTCAAAGTTTTGAATGACATATCCAAATAGTTTAGTTAAAGTTGGATATAGTATAATCGCAATTAATGTACCGACAGAGGCGGATAATAGAACGAGCCGTATAATATGTTCTAAATTAATGGATGCGTCTAGTTTTGCCTCATCGACAATCCCACCGATTAAAAAGGCTTGTAGCATGTTAGATGTTCTTGAAATAAGTAACACCATGCCTACGACAGACAAAGCAACAGCAATTCTCTTTAAACGCACTCCAGCTAACCGAATACTATAAGAGCTCGTTTCAACCGCGTGAATAACAATTGTGAAAGCCATTATAACAATTAACGTAATTGACATTAGATTCACCAATTTCTATTAAAATAATTGTAACTTTTTTACTTTATCATATGTATTACACTTTGTAACGGAAAGTATGTGACATAGAAGAAAAAAATTCGAAAAGATAAACAATGATAGTATAGTAAAAGGTGGGCATGAAAAAGCCTTCCATATAATATATAAAGTAAAAATGAATGAGGGGATTAAATTTGTATACAACATTTCTATTTGATTTAGATGGAACATTGACTGATCCGAAAGAAGGAATTGTAAATTCAGTATTGTATGCATTAAAAAAGGTTGGAATTGAAGAATTACATGTAAGTGAATTAGACTCATTTATTGGTCCGCCCATCCAGCAATCATTCGTAGAGAGATATAATATGAATGAAGGAGAAGTTGAACGAGCTGTTTTTTATTTCAGGGAGTATTTAAAGCAACGTGGGTTGTTGGAGAATAATGTATACGAGGGTATTCCAAATCTTTTGAAACAATTAAAAGATACCGGAAATCGATTATTTATAGCAACTTCAAAACCTACTGTATTTGCAAAACAAGTACTAGATCATTTTCAATTAACGGATTATTTTGAAGATATCATTGGAAGTAATTTAGATGGTACGAGAATAAAGAAAGAAGAGATCATTGCTCATATTCTACAAACAAATGAAGATCTTAATAAAGAAGAAATTGTTATGATTGGAGATAGAAAACACGATATAATAGGGGCGAATTATAATGGAATTGCTTCAGTCGGTATATTATATGGCTATGGTAGTGAAACAGAATTGAATGAAGTTGGTGCGACTCATATAGTAAATGATATAAAAGAATTACATCATTTTTGTGTAGAAAATAGTTTGGTAAAAAAGTAAATATAGAGACTAAAAATCCCTTTATGACAGATGACGATGAAATCGTTTTTGTTTAAAGGGATTTTTCATATGTAATCGAATACTTATAATTAGACATTTTTAGCATAAAAAATTTGTATGAATAAGAGGAGGAATGTCAGAAATAAAAGATTAGTAGAAGTTTAATAATAAAAGTTTGAATTTTCAGTTTAAGGGAGGGGTATAATTGGAGCTAGTTATTATATTATTAGCACTTAGTTTACTAATGTTTGTAGCTTATAGAGGCTTTTCTGTTATATTATTTGCACCGATTTTTGCATTATTTGCGGTATTTTTGACAGAGCCTAGTTTTGTATTACCTTTCTTTTCTAATATCTTTATGGAGAAAATGGTAGGTTTTATTAAACTATATTTTCCTGTATTTTTACTTGGGGCAATATTTGGGAAAGTAGTAGAAATGTCAGGAATTGCGGACTCGATTGCAAAGACAATTATAGAGTTAGTTGGTGAAAAACGTACGATTTTAGCGATTGTATTAATGGGTGCTATCTTAACGTATAGTGGCGTTAGTGTGTATGTAGTAGTGTTTGCTGTATATCCGTTCGCAGCTAAGTTGTTTCGACAAGCGAATATTCCAAAACGTTTAATCCCTGGAACAATCGTTCTTGGAGCAGTCACGTTTACAATGGATGCGCTACCTGGATCACCACAAATTCAAAATGTAATACCTACAACGTTTTTTAAAACGGACATCTACGCTGCACCGATACTTGGTATTGTAGGGGCAATTTTTGTACTTACGTTAGGTTTACTATATTTAGAGAGTAGACGTAAGAAGGCAAAGGCAGCAGGAGAAGGGTATTTTGGTTTTAACGATGGGAATACTGAAATGGCAGCTTCTTTACAAGCAGAACAAAAAGATATGCCGTTACTGAAAAGTATTGAAATTACAAGAGCACAACAAGTGATTGCTTTTATACCACTTATTTTAGTAGGTGTAATGAATAAAGTTTTTACTATTATGATACCGAAGTGGTATCCGAATGGTTTTGATTTTTCAGCTATTGGTATGAAGTCATTTGGAAAAGTAGAATTAAGTGCAGTAGTTGGAATCTGGTCAGTAGAATTGGCACTTATTATAGGTATAGTAACTACGTTATTATTATATTGGAAACGTGTAGTAACAGGATTTCAAGCTGGATTGAATACAAGTATTGGTGGAGCGCTACTTGCAACGATGAATACAGGAGCTGAGTTTGGATTCGGTGGTGTCATCGCAGCACTTCCAGGATTTGCGATTATGAGAGATGGCATTTCTGCCACATTCACAAATCCTCTAGTGAATGGAGCAGTCACGACGAATATTTTAGCTGGAATTACAGGTTCTGCATCAGGAGGAATGGGAATTGTTTTAAGTGCGATGGGAGATAAGTTTATTGCAGCGGCCAATCAATTCGATATTCCATTAGAAGTAATGCATCGTATCGTGTCAATGGCATCAGGAGGAATGGATACATTACCACATAACGGAGCAATTATTACTATTCTTACAGTTACAGGTTTAACACATAAACAGTCATATAAAGATATTTTTGCAATTACTGTTTTGAAAACGGTTGCTGTGTTTTTAGTAATTGCATTCTATACTGTAACAGGAATTTATTAAGTCGATATTCTATAAACTAAAATATTAATTAGGGTAAGAAGGGGTGGAGTACTTGCAAGAAGTTGCTGAGTTTCGTATGCCGAAGTCTGTATTATATGGAAGAAATTCGCTTGAAAAGCTGGGGGAACAATCTAAGAAGTTGGGGAAAAGAGCGTTTATAGTTACGGATACAATTATGGAGGATTTAGGATATGTTGAGAGCTGTATACAACAACTCAATACGAAAGGTATAACTGTTATTACATATAATAAAGTAAATGCTGAGCCTACAAATATTCACGTGTTAGAAGCGTTAACACTTTGTAAAGAAGGAAAGTGTGATTTTATTATCGGTATCGGTGGTGGAAGTTGTATCGATGCAGCGAAAGCAGTTGCGGTGTTATATACAAATGGTGGAGAAGTGGAAGATTATGTCCAAAAATATATAGAAATAGACAATGATCCGCTACCACTTATTGCAATCCCAACAACTTCTGGAACTGGATCGGAAGTAACAAGTGTAGCAGTAATTACGAATAAACGAACAGATGTAAAAATGATGATGAAGCATCCGAGTTTTACCCCGCAAGTAGCGATTATTGACCCGATTTTAACACGCTCGGTACCACCACATATTACAGCAGCAACAGGGATAGATGCTTTATGTCATGCAGTCGAAGCATATATTTCTAAAGTTTCACAATCACTCACAGATGTACTAGCTCTTTCCGCGATTGAAAGTATTATGAAATATATACGCATTGCATATGAAGATGGAGAAAATATGGAGGCAAGAGAAGCAATGATGATAGCATCCTTACAAGCTGGAATCGCATTTTCAAATGCATCTGTTACGTTAGTTCATGGAATGTCAAGACCAGTAGGGGCGTTATTTCATGTACCACATGGTATATCGAATGCAATACTATTACCGACAGTTTTAGAATATACGAAAGTGAGTGCAGTAAAAAGACTAGCGGAAATTGGACGTTGTTTAAATAAAGATATGTATTCCTATTGTGATGAAGAAGTAGCTGACTACACACTGAGGGAAATAAAAAAACTTTGCTTTGATCTTCGTATCCCAAATTTAAAAGAATACGGAATTGGTGAGGTTGAATTTGAAAAAGCAATTTCTAAAATGGCATCTGACGCAATTGAAAGTGGAAGTCCAGCAAATAATCCACGTGTGCCATCATATGATGAAATTAAACAGTTGTATCGAGAATGTTTTCATTATCAATATGAAAATTCTATAAAAACATTAGGTGATTAATTTCAGAATATTCACTTAAAATTTCCTTGGAAATAGTTAAAACAAGACTTTATATTATAAACGTAAAGTCTTGTTTTATTATGTATAATATACATAATAAAATATTGTGATTAGTTTTTAAAAACAGTATAAGGTGGGATTGTGTAATGAAAACAATAGGTTTAATTGGTGGTATGAGTTGGGAATCAACTTCTGAATATTATCGAATCATAAATGAAGAAATAAAAGAGAGATTAGGAGGGTTACATTCAGCAAAATGTATGATTAATAGTGTGGACTTTGAAGAGATTGAACGATTTCAGTCTAACGGGGATTGGAATGGCGCAGGAGAAGTATTAGGGAATGCAGCATATTCTTTACAGAGAGGAGGAGCCGATTTTATAATTATTTGCACAAATACTATGCATAAAGTAATTGAGAAAATAAAGGAGAATATCCATATTCCAGTTTTACATATCGCTGATGCAACTGCGAAAGAAATAAAAAGAAAAGATATTCAAACGGTTGGTTTGCTTGGAACTAAATATACAATGGAGCAAGATTTCTATAAGTTACGAATAGAAGAAAATCATATAAATGTAATGATTCCGTCAAAAAAGGATAGAGAGAAGGTAAACGAAGTAATATATACAGAATTGTGTTTAGGAAAGATAACAACTCAATCTAGGGAGTATTATAAAAGTGTTATAGAAAATCTAATACAAGAAGGGGCCCAAGGAATTATTTTAGGGTGTACAGAAATAGGATTATTAATTAAACAGGAAGACGTATCAGTTCCGATATTCGATACAACTCATATACATGCAGTTGAAGCAGTTAATTTCGCTTTACGAAATAGAATGTAATTATATTATGTAACCTAGTCCGTGTATGTGGAAAACATTCAGAAAATATTTTATAATGTAAGTGGTTACATTTAAGGGGGAATGCGTATGTTTTCGGTTCAACCAATCGCATTTGTACATAATGAAAGAAAGGAAATAAAAGATGATGAGTGGGGAGAAGTAAGATCCTATATTACTTTAACGGAAATGTATACAGAAGAAAGTATACAAGGGATTGAAGATTTTTCTCATATTGAAGTTGTTTTTTATTTTCATAAAGTAATGGATGAACAAATTCAATATTTTGCTAGACATCCTAGAAATAATAATGATTATCCTAAAGTAGGCATTTTTGCACAGCGCGGGAAAAACCGTCCGAATCGCATAGGAGCAACGATTGTAAAGGTGATAAAAAGAGAAGGAAAATCAATTATTGTTGAGGGGTTAGATGCTATTGATGGCACCCCTATATTGGATATAAAGCCAATAATGAAAGAGTTTATGCCGACAGAAGAAATTGTACAGCCTAAATGGGCAACGGATATAATGAGACAGTATTGGAAGGGGAATGGAGTAAAATGAGAATATATGAAGCAACAATTGTAGATTTAGATGGACTAGCATCAGTTTTTAATAACTATCGTATGTTTTATAGACAAGATTCCGATATAGAAGGGGCAAAAGTATTTTTACGAAATCGAATGGAGAGAAAAGAATCCGTTATTTTCGTGGCAGTTGAAGACGGTGAATATATTGGGTTCACACAATTATATCCATCATTTTCTTCTATTTCGATGAAAGAATTATGGATTTTAAATGATTTATTTGTGCAAGCTGTTAAGCGCGGAGCAGGAACAGGAAAAAAATTATTAGAAGCTGCGAAAGAATTTGCCTTAGAAAATGGTGCAAAAGGTGTAAAATTACAAACGGAGATTGATAATTTATCAGCGCAGCGATTATACGCTGAAAATGGATATTTGAGAGATAATCGTTATTTCCATTATGAATTAACGTTTTAAATAATATTAGATTAAAAGAGGCGCTTTCATTTTGAAGGCGTCTCTTTTAATTTGCATTATAGTTGATTTAAAACCCAATTTGTCGCATCTTCAAAGTTTTCTGCAATGTAGTTTGGTTCAATATGTGCCCACTTGTCTCGGTACGTATGTAAAGCGTCGTATCCAGCGCCTGTTCGTACTAAAATCGTTGTCGCATTCACTTTTGCTCCCGCAACGATATCAGTCCAGCGATCACCAATTACAGCGCATTTTGTTAAATCAAGGTCGTGTTTTTCGGCTGCTTGTAGCAGCATACCTGTACTTGGTTTACGGCATTCACAACCATTACCGTGTTTGTGAGGACATACGTATATATCATCAAAGCCGAATCCTTTTAATTCTTGTGCAAAATCAGCAACAGTCGCTATCCCATCTGCGATACCTGGCTGATTTGTGAAAGAGAAAATTTTTATATTTTGAGCTTTTAGTTTTTGCAGAGCTGCTTTTGTAAACGGAAATAATGTAAAAGATCCAGGATAATGAATTGTAGTGTCACCACCAATTGTACCGTCACGATCAATAAAAATAGCTTCGATGTTTTTCATAGTTTTAGTCCTTTCCATTTATAAGTAGTTTAAAAATGTTTCACAAATCGATAGCCATTTACTTCATATCCTAATTTTTTGTAAAAAGGATGAGCTTCTACTCTTTTTGTTCCACTAACTAGCCATGTGCCAATGCAATTATGCTTCTTTGCTAATTGCTCTGCATAATCCATTAATACTTGCCCAATGCCTTTTCGTCGTACTGTAGAATCAACGCTAATAATTGAAATTTCTCCATACCGAGTTACATCTTCTAAATTTTCACGTATACGAAAGCCAAGTAATCCAAATATAGTTTTTTCTTCCTCATAAACATATAAAAAATCAAAAGGACTCATTTGTACGAATTGCAATCGGTTGTTCATATCTTCATAGGAAATAGAGGAACCCTTTAATTCTTTCGTCAATGAGCAAAGTGCATCTATATCGTATATCGTCGCTTCGCGAATTTGAAAAGACATATTATCCACTCCAATAAATTGTAATCAAACATTTATTATTCTATTAAAAAATATTTATTCCTGCTATGAAAATAAATATTTTATATGGAAGAGGAGTTCGCTCATTTTTTGAGCAAGCGGATAGTTTATTTTTAATTTCGTATCCCGCTCACATGCAAAAATTAATCCAGTATGGCATGACATATACGTTTATTCGAATAGCGATAACGAATGTAGTAGTTGTTGTTGTTGTTGCTATGTTACCAGTGTTGATGAAAAGTATCGGAGTGACGAAGATACAACTCGTATTATTTGGGCTATTCTTTACTGTATTTCGATTTCTGTTGGCGTTATTAACGAGATTTATTCATGTACGTGTGGGGAAACGATGGCTACTATGGATTATAAAAAATGTAATATTTTCTACAGGTCTATCCTTTTTTGGATTGAGTTTGTTTTTTATTAATAAAAATCCATTTTATTCTATACTATGTATCGGTCTAGCAGTTTTTCTAATTATCATATTGATAAAAGAAAAATTGAATTATAAAAATTGCTTTTTTAACATATTATCCGAAAGAAGTCTCCTTCCTCAGGCGTGTGAAAGACGATAGTCTAGCGGCAGGTGGGAGATGAATTTCAGTTTGGCGTAGCCAAACATTTGTTTTTCCTATTTATTTCGCCTCTGATATAATCAGTCTTATAAGAGGGGAATTTTGGTATAACAATGAAAGTAGATAATAACCTTATAGTGTTCAGGTTGTGTGATCACCGTCATAGCTTATGGAAAATGAAGCGGAAAATGAGGTGAATGGATATGCCAAAGCAGAATAAGGCGTATAAATTTCGTCTGTACCCAACAGAAGAACAAGCACATCTCATACGAAAAACATTCGGGTGTGTACGTTTTGTGTATAACAAAATGTTAGCTGAACGAAAAGAAGTATATGAAAAATATAAAGAGAACAAGGAAGAACTAAAGAAAGAAAAATTCCCTACTCCTGCAAAATATAAGACAGAGTATGAATGGTTGAAAGAAGTTGATTCATTGGCATTGGCCAACGCGCAATTAAACTTGCAAACTGCGTATAAGAATTTTTTTAGTGGTCAAAGTGAGTTTCCTACATTCAAAAGTAAAAAGAGTAGAAAATCCTATACAACGAATCGAGTAAACGGAAATATTATGTTATTTCATGGCTATATCAAATTACCAAAGTTGAAAATGGTGAAACTGAAGCAACATAGAGAAATCCGGCAAAAACATATCATCAAATCGTGTACGATTTCGATGACACCTACTGGTAAGTATTATGTGTCTATTTTGACCGAATATGAAGAAAAAATCACTCCAAAAGAAGTAGAACGTGTAGTTGGATTAGACTTCGCAATGGCTGAATTGTACGTGAGTAGCGAAGATGAGAAAGCCAATTATCCTCGCTTTTATCGTCAGATGTTAGAGAAATTAGCGAAGGCACAACGAGTATTAGCAAGACGTGTGAAAGGTTCACAGCGCTGGAATAAACAACGCATTCGTGTAGCGAAATTGCATGAAAAGGTCGCCAATCAACGTAAAAATTTTCTTCATCATAAGTCTAAAGAATTAGCTACGAGTTTTGACGTTGTAGCAATCGAAGACTTACATATGAAAGGAATGTCACGAGCATTTAGATTTGGTAAGAGTGTAGCGGACAACGGTTGGAGGATGTTCACGACATTTTTAGCATATAAGCTACAAGAACAAGGAAAACAGCTTGTAAAAATAGATAAATGGTTTCCTTCTACAAAGATGTGTAGTAATTGTGGAAATAAAAAAGAAATGCCGTTATGTGAACGTACGTATGCGTGTTTGTGTGGACTCACAATTGGCCGTGATTATAATGCAGCAATCAATATCAAAAAGGAAGCCATCCGCTTATTAGTGTTGGCATAAATAGTAATAAAATAACCTTTGGAACAAGGGATTAGCTCGGCTGTCCTAGGACAAATTCGTTAGCTATCAAAAGTAGCGATGAACCGAGAAGCCCCTACTTCAAGTAAGCTCGTAAGAGGTACTAAGTGGTGGGTAGTTCACAGAAGTTGAGAAAGAGAAAGAAGAAAGTATGCGCTGGACGAGTGGGATTATACAAGTTGGTGGTCATACAGCTAAACCGAGTAGTTCAAATAAAAAACCATGGATGTTTCCGCGTTCTAAAAAGTTTTTAGGGAAGAAAAAGGAATCTCGCATTGTTGAATCCTTTTTAAAAGACTTTTTCCGTACAAGTAGTGCACGAATATTTTATATTCAAATTGTATGTATAAGCACTGTAAGTATTATTATGAGTCCAAGGGTGGTTGTAGCTATTATTCTTACATTTGCTTTAGTTGCAATTTCTCGTTATGCGCGCGATTATTGGAATGAATTTACGAAAAAAATGTTTCTTCATTTATATTGTGATGAAGGAAAATTACTATTGTTAAGATGGAAGGCAGATCGCTATTTATTACTTCCAGTACTATTTTTGTATGGAATAGTTATCCTTTCTCATTTTTATTTATTACCAGCTGTAATTGCCGGAATTATTTTTATAGTATGGATTGGTTGGATTGTATTTTTACCATAGAAAAAGAGCCGAAAAACGGCTCTTTTTTTAATCTGTTACACATTGATAAAGAAAATATACTAAAACGAGTATGCTTGCGGCGGAATACATGACATCTAAAGACATATGATCGCCTCCTCATTGTTGTTGTATTTATATTGTATGAAATCTTACAATTTCATATTCAAGTGAAAAATATGTGAACGTTAACAAAATTGTAAAGTGCAAAAATTACAATCATTTTGTATAATAGAAGAAACAACCGTTATATAAAAAATAATGAGTGAAAGGGGAGGGAACATACATGCCAAATTGGTTTAGAAAAACCTTAGTCGCATTAATTACCGTATTTACATTTGGTTTAGTGACACCTCCTTCCATATTGCTTGATAATGCCAAAGCTGCGGACAAGCCTACGAGCACAGCTGGGCAACAAAATTTGGAGAGTACGTCCTATACATATGAAGAAACGAATGACAGGTTAACCACTGATACTTTTATTACGTACGCAATGCAAGAAGCAGAGAAGCAGTCGATGCAAAAGTTTGGCACTAAAATTGGTCCAGTAATTGAAGATGAGTTTAAAGATGTAATATTACCGAAAATTGAAGAGGCAATTGCTGAGCTTGCCAATGATGTACCAGAAGATTCGCTACAATCATTAGCGATTTCTCAAAAACCAGCTGGTGGGAATAATGAAAAAATCTTTCACGTTTATGACACGAAATCTGGAAATGACTTATTGCGATTTCATGTAAGGAGAGATCATCCACCGCAAGATGGTTACTATTTTAATTTCCACTATCACCGTTTTGATGATGGATACTCAGGACATCATGAATTAGGCAATATTTATTGGAATACAAATGTACCACCAAAGTGGCTTTCTTAAAAAGAACAAGAGAAAATCTTGTTCTTTTTTTGTGTGTATAGAAGGGTAAGACAACTACGGTGTTGAATAAAATAGGTTTAGGAAAAAAGAAGTAAAGGGAGTATGGGAATGCAAAAATATATTGTTTTTGACTTTGATGGCACATTAGTAGATTCACAAAATATATTTGTACCAATTTATAATCAAATCGCTGAAAAGCACGGATATAAAACGGTAAGGGAAGAAGAAATTGAATATTTACGTAAATTAACGATGCCAGAGAGATGTAAACAGCTCGATGTACCACTGTATAAACTACCGATATTAGCACTAGAGTTTTATAAATTGTATCAACCTGCTATAAAAGATCTCATTTTGTTCCATGGGATGAAGGATGTATTAGATGAACTACATAAAAAAGGCTACGGAATTGCCGTTATATCATCGAACTCAGAAGAGCACATTCGGGCATTTTTACACAATAATGATATAGAAAATATACAAGAAGTGTATTGTTCTAAAAATTTGTTCGGTAAAGATAAAATGATAAAAAGATTTTTAAAATCGAAAAAAATAACAGAGAAAGATATGTTATACGTCGGTGACGAACAGCGAGATGTAGCAGCGTGTAAAAAGGCTGGGGTGAACGTAATTTGGGTATCTTGGGGGTATGATGTCATTGAAACAGTGAAAAAAGATGCACCAGATTATATGGTCAATACACCAATGGAAATTGTGCAAGTAGTACAAGGGGCGTATTCTTAATAGGAATACGCTTTTTGCAGGCATTCATCATATTGAATTTTGGGTAGCGAATTTAGAAGAGTCCATTTCTTTTTACGATATGTTGTTTTCCATAATTGGATGGAGAAAGTTAAATGAAGTATCATATAGTACGGGAGAAAGTGAAATATATTTTAAAGAAGTAGACGAGGAAATCGTAAGGACGTTAGGTCCTAGACATATTTGTTACCAAGCTATTCATAGAGAAGTAGTTGATGAGGTAGCACAGTTTCTTTCTAGTACGAAAATAAAGATAATACGTGGTCCAATTGAAATGAATCATTATTCGGAAGGGTATTATACAATTGATTTTTACGATCCGAATGGATTTATTATAGAAGTAGCGTATACACCAAATGTAGATATGTAAGGGGAGTAATAATGAAAACAATTACAGCAAGGCAAAACAATATACAAATAGTAAAAGATGCAGTGGATATTAAAGAAATTTCTAAAGGTTTTTCTCCTGATAAAAAATATATAGTTACGACAATTGATAATGAAAAATATTTGTTACGGATTGGCGATATACAAGAGTATGAAAGAAGGAAAATAGAATTTCAAATTTTAAATGAAATGGTAAAACGTAACGTACAGGCACAAAGGCCGATTGAAATAGGTATATTGGAAGAAGAAGGTGTATATAGTATTTTCTCATATATAGAGGGGGAAGATGCGAAAAAATTGTTGCCTACATATACGCCAAAAGAACAATATGAGATTGGTATAGAGGCAGGAAAAGATTTAGTAAAAATGCATACATATGAAGCTCCTAATGAAATCCTTCCATGGTATGAAAGAGCTATGAAAAAACATCGGAAATATGTAGAGGCATACAAAACATGCGGAATAAAAATAAAAAATGATGATAAAATCATGAAGTTTATAGATGATAATGAAATGTATTTACAAAACCGCCCCAATCGGTTTCAACACGATGATTTTCATTTAGAAAATATAATTGTACGGGATGGGAAATATGTAGGTGTTGTTGATTTTAATGGTTATGATTGGGGAGACCCACTTCATGATTTCGTAAAAATTTCGCTATTTGCACGAGACATTAGTATCCCATATGCGATTGGGCAAATTACTGGATATTATAACGGAAGAATACCTGAGGAGTTCTGGAGATTATATGCGGTGTACGTTGGAATGACAGTTTTCTCATCAGTTGTCTGGACATTACGAGCAGCACCGCATATGTTAGATGATACGTTAGAACGTCTTACTATAGTTTTAGACGATCATAAAGACTTTGAGCTATTAAAGCCAATTTGGTTTCAACCAGAAAAGATTGATATGAAATAGAAAAGGTAGGTGTGATTCACACCTACCTTTTTTATTTACCATTCGTCGTTTTGAAGCAGTTGTAATGCTAACTTTAAATCTACACCTTCTAGTATATACCGTTGTATACCACTACCACCCTCGAACATTCCTTTATCTGTAATTGAATGATGTGAAGTAGGAAGGAATAAAGGGATTTTTGCTCCTAGTTGAGTTTCTTATCTATAGAAACTCGACTTTTTTATATGAAATATGCATGTCTAATTTTTGGGATTCTCTCTATTAAAATATTTATTTAATTTTCTTAAATGCAAGTGGCTGCGTACTTAACATAGCTGGCACATGTAACTGAAGGGATGGGAATTCACCACTCACATTCATTTCATAAGCAAATAATAAATTCATTTTCATTTGGAATAAGTCAACTTTTGCAGAGAAGATGTCGTAATGATGATGCGCTAATTGAATATCCATCTCCATAAATTGTACAAATAACGAATTATCTCGTTTGTATACTTGTAATGTTCCATATGCAGGATGTTCAAAAGTACCAGTATAATCCTCTAATTTGTGAGAAGGTGCAGTCCCTTTCATTTGTTCAGGAAGTGATTCAGTTGTTTCTTTCATCATTTCTTTCATTTTTTCACTATCTTCTACAGCACGTTTATGCCAATCGATAGATTCTAATTCAAGTAGTTCGTCATAAATTTGATTAGCGAGATAAGTAGGAAGTAATGTGCCTCCAGCATTCGTTAAAATGACAAGGCCTATGTTTTCATTTGGTATGAATGAAACAAGTGCTGAAAATCCATCGATATTACCGCCATGGTGAATCACCTTTTTACCACGATAAGCGCTAATAAACCAACCAAGACCGTAACTATTTAATGGAGATTCAGGAAGTGATAAAACTGGTTGATCTGGAATGGAATTATGTGGTGTATACATTTGTTGTAATAATTCTGAGGAGATTAATTCATGGTCTCCAAATTTCCCTTTGTTTAAGTGAAGAAGTACCCAATTTGCCATATCTTCAATTGTAGAATTAATACACCCAGCAGCGCCGACTGTATCGATGTTATGGAATGGAACTTCTTTTATTTCACCTTCATTTTCAACGTAAGGTAAAGCATAATCATCTGTAGTTTGTGAATCTGTAACAGAGAAGTTTGTATGTCTCATATTTAAAGGCTCTAAAATATGTTCTGTAGCGTATTGCTCCCACGTTTGATTTGTAATGTTTTCAACAATGTAGCTAATTGTTGCATACATTAAGTTGTTATAAAGAAATGCTGTGCGGAACGGTGCATCAAGTGGTAAATGTTTTATTTTTTCAACGAGATCTTTTCGAGATAAGGAAGAGCTATACCAAAGAGCATCATGACGACTTACTCCAGTACGATGAGCAGCTAAATCTCTTCCTGTAACTTGTGAGGTAGCAAGTAGTTCAGATAAAGAGAAGTTAGGTATATATGACTGGACGGGAGTATCCCAATCAAACTTTTTTTGCTGCGCTAATAAGCTTAATGAAAGTGTGCCAAAAGCTTTCGTTGAGGAACCGATTGCGAACCGAGTATGCGGTGTAACAGGCTCTTTTGACTCTAAATCACGATAGCCGAAACCTTCTGAAATAATTACCTCACCATCTTTTATAACAGCTACAGCAGCGCCAGGAACCTTTAAATCCTTCATCATTTTTTCAACAGTTGTTTGCAAAGAAGACATAACAGGAGTTTCAATTTTAGACATACCTCTAACCTCCAAATATAAATTTTGTTCTACCGCACTATACTTTCGGTAATAGAAAATGAAAACCTTTTTAATTATGGAAAGTTAATAATTTTGTAAGGATGAATTGAATTATTATTTATTTAGAATTTTATTTTTATTATAATTAATTTAAATTGAGTTTTAGAAAAGATGGTGAAGAAGTGTGCTAACAATAAAGAGAATGCTTTGCGATAATAAAAAAAATCCGATTGGTATAGATTCAAAAGTTGTAAAAATGAGTTGGCAGCTTGAATCGAGTAACCAAAATGTAAAACAACTTGCTTATCAATTGCAGGTTGCGAAGGATAGAGATTTTGAAAATTTAATGTTTGATTCCCAAAAAGTAGAAACAGATCAAAGCTTACATATTCCAATCAATTCATTTTCATACAGAGCAGAAACGCGCTATTTTTGCCGAGTAAAGGTATGGGATAATTATGGGGAAGAAACATCTTGGTCAGAAGTAGCATTTTGGGAGACTGGATTACAAGGGCAAGATAACTGGAGTGGGAATTGGATTGCTGCGAAAAAAGAGCGCACGCAAGTTATGTCTTTTAATAAAAAATTTTCTATTAAAAAGTTAGTTAAAAAAGCACGTTTATATATCACAAGTTTAGGATTATACGAGGCTTCTATAAATGGAGAGCGTATTGGAGATTGTTATTTTACCCCCGGATGGACAAGTTATGATAAAAGGGTATTGTATCAAACATATGATATAGCCCATGTATTAAAGATTGGGCATAATGATATTTCTACTCTGGTAGGTAACGGCTGGTATAAAGGGCCGATTACTATGCATCATGTGCGTAATTATTACGGGAAAAGACGAGCAATAATTGCTCAATTACATATAACGTATGAAGATGGAACGAAAGAAAAAATTGTAACGGATGAAACATGGAAGGTAACTTCAAGCCCAATTTTGTACTCAGAAATTTATGAAGGTGAAGTATACGATGCTAGGCTTGAAGAAAGTGGGCAAGTGCTAGAAGATGTTGAAATAATTGAGTATTCCAAACAAACGATTGTTGCACAAGAAAATAAAGCGATTCGCAAAATGGAAATAATAAAACCAATTGCTATTTCAAAACTATCAAATCATGAATGGCTTATTGATATGGGACAAAATATGGTAGGATGGATGCGTTTTACAGTCCATCATGTTTATATTGGACAAAAGATTGAATTGCATCATGCTGAAATATTAGATAAAGACGGTAGTTTTTATACTGGAAATCTCCGAAAGGCAAAACAAAAAATAGTGTATATGGCAAAAGGAGAAGAGGACGAAACGTTCGAACCTCATTTTACATATCAAGGCTTTAGGTATGTAAAAATAAGTGGATTAACCCAGCCGCCTCAAATAGCAGATTTTGAAGGGATTGTATTGCATACAGATATGGAAAAAGCGACTGAATTTGAAACGTCTAATCCATTAATCAATCAACTTCATCATAATGTGGAATGGTCTCAAAGAGGGAACTTTTTTGATGTGCCAACAGATTGTCCGCAGCGGGACGATCGGCTCGGATGGACAGGAGATGCACAAATGTTCATTGGAACAGCTACGCAAATTATGGATGTACAATTGTTCTTTAAAAAGTGGCTCCAAGATTTATCACTAGACCAAAATAAAAACGGAGCTGTGCCTTTAGTTATACCAGATGCGTTTGGGAAAAGAGTAGATTTTGATCTGGATACTTCCGGTGGTTGGGGCGATGCAGCAATTATTTGTCCGTGGGTTCATTATTTACATTACGGAGATGTCTCAATTTTAAAAGAACAATATGACAGTATGAAGAAGTATATAGATTACATACGTTCACAAGGTGAGAACGATTATATATGGGATACAGGCTATCATTTAGGGGATTGGCTTGCATTAGATACGAAACCCGATATATATGAAGGCGGAACAGACAAGCATTTTATTGCGACGGCTTTTTATGCATATTCAACATCGCTTGTACAAAAAATTGCTGAGATTTTAGGTGAACAAACAGATGCTACGTTTTATAAAGAATTACATGCAAATATTGTTCAAGCGTTTCAAAATGAATTCGTTACACCAAATGGTAGGTTAAGTTCGAATACACAAACAGCCCACATACTAGTACTTCTTTTTGAATTAGTGAAAGATGATGTGAAGGAGAAAGTATTTAATCGTTTAATTGAGCTTTTAAAAGAAAGTAAAAATCACTTAACAACTGGTTTTATAGGAACACCTTATTTAAATTTAATATTAAGCAAGTTTAATCGTCATGACCTTGCTTGTAAGCTTCTATTTCATGAAGATTATCCATCATGGTTATACCAAGTGAAAAAAGGTGCCACAACGATTTGGGAACATTGGGATGGCGTGAAAGAGGATGGAACCCTTTGGAATGATAGGATGAATTCGTACAATCATTACGCATATGGCTCTATCGTTGAATGGATATACCGATATATCGTTGGATTAGAAGTGGATGAAGCCAAACCTGCATATAAACATTTTTATATACAACCACATTTTGATTCGAATTTAGAATGGATTAAAGTAAAACGTGAAACAGCTTATGGAGAAATTAAGATTGAGTGGAGTTTAGAAAAGGAACAAGCCTTTTTACATATTTCTGTACCACCTAATACGAGTGCTACATTAAGGATGGACGAAACAAGGTGGAAATCGGAACATAACATTGAAAGGGATTTAGGGTCAGGGGATTATATATTTACATTTTGTAAAAATATATGGAAGTAGAATTCAGTTTATATAGAAATATTTTTTATTGAGTTGAATTATTAAATTCACTGTTTTTCATGTTATGATAAATTGCATATAAGATTGAAAGAAGGTTTTACTACATATGAAACATGCTGAAAATGAATACTTAAATTTATGCCGCCATGTAATGGAGCATGGTACGAAGAAAGAAGATCGTACAGGAACAGGCACTGTATCTGTATTTGGATATCAAATGCGTTTTGATCTAAGTAAAGGTTTTCCTTTATTAACGACAAAGAGAGTGCCGTTTCGTCTTGTAGCAAGTGAGTTACTTTGGTTTATGAAAGGTGATACAAATATTCGTTATTTATTGCAGCATAATAATAACATTTGGAATGAATGGGCGTTTAAGAGCTGGGTAGAAAGTGACGAGTATACTGGTCCTGACATGACCGATTTCGGTCTTCGCTCACAACAAGATGAGGAATTTAAAGTACAGTACGATGAGCAAATGGAGTTGTTTAAAAAGAACGTTTTAGAAGATGATGATTTCTCAAATAAATATGGTTATTTAGGAGACGTATACGGTAAGCAATGGCGTGCTTGGAAAACGACAGCTGGTGAGACACTTGATCAATTAAAAGATGTAATTGAAATGATTAAAAAAACGCCAGACTCACGTCGTCTAATTGTTTCTGCTTGGAATCCTGAAGATGTACCAAGTATGGCATTACCACCTTGTCATACGCTATTCCAGTTTTATGTAGCAGACGGTAAACTTTCTTGTCAGCTATATCAAAGAAGTGGGGATATATTCCTTGGAATCCCATTTAACATTGCAAGTTACTCGCTATTAACACATTTAATTGCACATGAATGCGGACTTGAAGTGGGAGAATTTGTTCATACAATTGGAGATGCACACATTTATACGAATCATTTTGAGCAAGTAGAAAAGCAATTGGCACGTGAACCACGTCCGTTCCCGAAACTTACATTAAATCCAGATGTAAAATCTGTGTTTGATTTTGAAATGGAAGATTTAACGATTGAAGGATATGATCCACACCCAGCAATTAAAGCACCGGTTGCAGTGTAATTGTAGAGGAGATGAAAAGATGATAGTTTCATTTATGGTCGCAATGGACGAGAATAGAGTAATTGGTAAAGATAATAATTTACCTTGGCGTTTACCGAGTGAATTACAATATGTAAAGAAAACAACGATGGGTCATTCGCTTATTATGGGAAGAAAAAACTATGAAGCGATTGGTAGACCGCTGCCTGGACGACGTAATATTATTGTAACTCGTAATGAAGGGTATCATGTTGAAGGCTGTGAAGTAGCACATTCTGTAGAAGAAGTGTTTGAACTATGCAAAAATGAAGAAGAGATCTTTATTTTTGGTGGAGCGCAAATTTACGATCTCTTTTTACCTTACGTAGACAAGTTATATATAACAAAAATCCATCATGCATTTGAAGGAGATACATTCTTCCCAGAAATAGATATGACAAATTGGAAAGAGATTTTTGTTGAAAAAGGTTTAACGGATGAAAAAAACCCGTATACGTATTATTACCATGTATATGAGAAACAAAAATAATAAAAAAGATTGATGTGAGAATTCGCATCAATCTTTTTATTTATATTCACCAATATAAGTTTATAGATGAGATTCGATAGTGCTATAATGATAGATAGCATGTAAAAATGCTAAAATTTTCAAAAGTACTAATATAGAAAGAGGAGGAGAATCGATTGAGAAAGATATGGGGGATTCTTTTTCTTTGCATAACATTCATGTTAGTTGGATGTGGTAAAGAAGAAAAACCACAAGAAGCGTTTGATACATATGTAAAAGCGTGGAATAAACAAAAATTTTCAGATATGTATGATCAACTATCAGAAAAGGCAAAAAAAGATATTTCAAAGAAAGAGTTTACTGAGAAATATGAAAAAATTTATTCTGGTATCGAAGTGAAAGACTTAAAGGTAGAAACAGGGGAAGTAAAAGAAGATAAAAAAGATGAAGGCCCTGTTCCTTTTAAAGTAAGCATGGATACAGTTGGTGGTAAAATTACATTTGGTCATGAAGCAAAAATGGTGAAAGAAAAAGATGGAGATAAAGAATCTTGGAAAATAGATTGGACTCCTGATTTTATTTTCCCTGGCATGACGAAAGATAGTAAAGTGCGTATGCAGACAACACAGCCAAAACGTGGTGAAATATACGATCGTAATGGAAAAGGTCTTGCAACAAATGGGAAAGCTTCTGAAATTGGATTGATTCCTGAAAAGTTAGGCGATACTGCTCCGCAAACGAAAGAAACAGTAGCGAAGTTATTAAATATGTCTGTAGAAGAAATTGATCAAAAATTAGCTGCTAAATGGGTAAAACCAGGGTATCTCGTACCAATTGGAATTTTGCCTGAAGGGGCAACACAAAATACGTACATTGAATTACCAGGTGTTTCAACAAAACCTGTAAATGTTCGTACATATCCGTTAGGAGAAGCGGCAGCTCATCTGACTGGTTATATTGGAAAAGTAAATGCTGAAGATTTAAAAACGCTACAAAAGAAAGGCTATCAAGCAGATGATCCAGTAGGTAAAGCGGGTTTAGAGCAAGTATTAGAGGAAAAGCTACGCGGTAAAAAAGGTGGCCGTGTGTTTGTAGAAGATGCACAAGGAAAAGAAATTAAAAATTTAGCAAAAACAGATGCTGTTGATGGAGAAAATGTAACTTTAACGATTGATAGTGCTGTTCAAGAAAAAACGTATAATGAAATGAAGGGTGAAGCTGGTTCAAGTGCAGCAATTAATCCGAAAAGTGGAGAAACAATTGCACTAGTAAGTAGTCCAGCATATGATCCAAATATAATTGCAAGAGGGACATCAAAAGCACAACGAGAAGCATGGAATAATGATCCAAAAAAACCGATGACGAATCGATTTACACAATTATCAGTTCCAGGTTCTGTATTTAAACCAATTACAGGTGCAATCGGTCTTGAAACGAAAACGATTGATCCAAAAGAAGAGTTGAAAATTGAAGGATTAAAATGGACAAAAGATTCTTCTTGGGGTAATTATTATGTAACGCGTGTAAAAGATGCAAATCCGATTGATTTTGATAAGGCGATGAAATACTCGGATAATATTTACTTCGCACAAGAAGCTTTGAAAATCGGAAAAGACAAGTTTATGAGTGAAGCGAAAAAATTCGGATTCGATGAGAAACTACCAATTGAATATGGATTCCCAGCTTCTAAAATCGCAAATGATGGTATTAAAAATGATATTCAAATGGCAGATACAGGTTATGGACAAGGGCAAGTATTAATGACTCCACTCCATCTAGCATTAACGTACGCACCAATTGTTAATGATGGAAATATACCTTCTCCATATATTATTAAAACAGATAAGCAACCAAAAGTTTGGAAAGAGAATGTAATTTCAAAAGGCAATCAGGATATATTAAAAACTGCTATGACGAAAGTAATTAATGATCCAGATGGTACTGGGAAAATTGCTAAAATTGATGGAATGACTCTTGCTGGAAAAACAGGTACAGCCGAATTAAAAGTATCAAAAGAGGCCGAAGGAAAAGAACTAGGCTGGTTCGCTGCATTTGATTTAAATTCACCAGATATGGTCATTACGATGATGATTGAAGATGTAAAAGGTAGAGGTGGAAGTAATATTCCAGCGGAAAAAGTAAAACATGTATTTCAAAAATAATATGTAATAAAAGGCTGGCTCTATAATTTGTAGAGCTAGCCTTTTTATATGAAAAAATTCTTAATATCTGTATACTAAATTTTAAGGAAACAAAATAAATCATTAACTTACGAAAAAAAAGTAGCTATTTTTTTATTGACATTAATTAAAACTTTTTGTATTATACTTACATAAGGTAAGTTATTAACTTTTAAAAAACAAATCTTGAATTAAAGATAAAGAGAAAAAAGGGAGAGAATACAATGACAAAAGTACTATTTATTACAGCAAATCCAAATTCAGCAGAAGGTTCTTTCGGAATGGCAGTAGGGGAAGCTTTCATCGAAGCTTATAAAAACGAACATCCACAAGATGAAGTGGTAACAATTGATTTATTCAACACTACGGTACCAGCAATCGATGCAGATGTATTTGCTGCTTGGGGTAAATTTGCAGCAGGTGAAGGCTTTGAAACTTTAACTGAAGTTCAACAACAAAAAGTAGCAGCAATGAACACAAACTTAGAAACATTTATGCATGCAGATCGTTATGTATTCGTAACTCCGATGTGGAACTTTAGCTATCCACCAGTAGTAAAAGCATACTTAGATAACGTAGCAATCGCAGGTAAAACATTCAAGTATACTGAAAATGGTCCAGTTGGCTTATTAGAAGGCAAAAAAGCACTTCACATTCAAGCAACAGGTGGCGTTTATTCTGAAGGAGCATACGCAGCTGTAGACTTTGGCCGCAATCACTTAAAAACAGTATTAGGATTCATTGGTGTAAATGAAACTGAATATATTGCAGTTGAAGGTATGAATGCAAACCCTGAAAAAGCACAAGAAATTAAAGAAGCAGCAATTGCTAATGCTCGTGAATTAGCAAAACGTTTCTAATATAGAATGCTTAAAAATGTCCAAACACTTGTTGTTTGGACATTTTTTCTTCTTTTTCCTTCGTTTGTCTAGTATAATGAAGGTCGGAATGATAATAGGTGGGGGTTCTGTATGATTCAAACGTTTTTTAAAATCTTTTATTTAATTTTAATCGTAATTGCGATTACACCGAGAATGTGGCGTCTGAAAAGGCAAGCAAATACGATGTCGCCACAAGAAAAAGATAATGTTGTGTATAAAACGACAAATTGGTTTGGTAAGAAAATGGTACGTGTAGCTGGTGGGGCAGTTGAAGTAAAGGGACTTGAAAATGTTCCAAAAGATAAGCCGGTACTAGTTGTAAGTAATCACCAAAGTAATATGGATATTCCTGTTTTACTAGGTTACTTAAATAAACCAATTGGATTCGTTTCAAAAGCAGAGATTAAGAAGTTTCCAGTTGTACCAACTTGGATGGAACTTATGAATTGTGTATTTATGAATCGTAATGATCGTCGTCAATCACTTCAAGCGATTAAAGATGGAATTGAGCTGTTAAAGAATGGACATTCTATCGTGATCTTCCCAGAAGGGACGAGAAGTAAAGGTGGCGAAATCGGAGAGTTTAAGGCTGGGAGTTTTCACCTTGCAGTAAAATCTGGTGTAGCAATCTTACCTGTAACATTAGATGGGACATATAAAATGTTTGAAGCGAATGGAAACCGTATGAAATCAGCTCATGCAACAGTAACAATTTCTAAGCCAATTACACCAGTAGAGTATGCGAATATGGATATTAAAGAGTTAACGAAGCATACTCAGGATGTTATCGCATCACAATTACATAAGTAGTCAACTACCCCCACTGAGATACAGCGTTTCAGTGGGGGTTTGAGTTTGAACGCTAGGTCTTTTCGTCTATCGCTAGACAGTTTGACGCTCTAGCATTCATGCCACCTGAATTGTTGGGTTTCACCCGTAACACAAATCAGATGGATTCTTCTTGCCGAAAAAGATAAAAAAGGTTTCAGCTTATATAAGCTGAAACCTTTTTTATTATGCTGTTGGTAGGACATAAAAGAGTACACAGAAGAACATCATCGCACTACCACCTAAAACGAAAAGATGCCAAATAGCATGGTTGAAAGGTAACTTTTCCCAAAGGAAGAATATAGCCCCTACAGAATATAAAATTCCGCCCGCTAACAGTAGTGAAAAACCGTGCCCAGTTAGATTTTCATAAAGTGGTTTAATAGCAACGATTATGAGCCACCCCATAATGATATAACATAATGTTGATGCCTTAATAAAGCGACGTACAAAGAAAATTTTGAAGATGATACCCCCGATTGCTAGTGTCCATATTATAGCGAGTAACGTCCAGCCTAATGGTCCACGAAGCGTAATCAGTAAAAAAGGAGTATATGTGCCAGCGATTAATAAATAAATGGCTGAGTGATCTAGTATCGTAAATAATTTTTCTACTTTTGGATGGTGAATGCTATGTAACAATGTCGAAAACAAGTACAGTAAGAACATACTTACACCATAAACCGTAAATGCAACTACAGCAGATGCGGTACCATGCTTAGAGGCATGAATAATTAATATGATTAAGGCAGGGATGCTTAAAATGGCACCGATACCATGTGTAATTGCGTTTGCAATTTCTTCTTTCACAAATTGCGTCATTCGTGTCATTTTTTCAGTCATAATGGTAATCCTTTCTACTATCATAAAATAATATGTCGTTTCCCTTACCATATCATACACAAGGGCAATAGAAAATGAAATTTGTATAATTGATTATATTTTTGAATTTTTTTGACAAAAGACAATGGTTTTGTTGACGTTTTCAAACTTTTTTGACAAAATAAAATTATGCAATAGTAGGACAAGGAATCTACTAATAAAGGGGATGGAGAAATGTTTTCAAATATTGGCTTTCCAGGATTAATTTTAATTTTAGTAGCTGTACTTATTTTATTTGGGCCGAAAAAATTGCCGGAAATCGGAAAGGCTTTAGGGGAAACGTTAAAAGAATTCAAAAAATCAACGAAAGAATTGACTGATGATGCATTTCAAGAGAAGGAAAAAAAAGAAAAAATGTAATGAATTTTCCTTGTAATGGATAAATAAAGTGTGGTGAACGAGATGGAAGATCGGGAAATGAGCGTAGTAGAACATATAGTTGAGCTTCGCAAACGAGTAATATATACAGTGCTATCCTTTGTATTATTTTTAATTGTTGGGTTTACTTTTACGAAAGATATTTATTTTTGGCTTGTAAAAGATTTACCAATGAAATTAACTGTTCTCGGTCCAAGTGATGTATTGTGGATTTTTTTCTCGATTGCTACAGTATTTGCTATCGTTTGTACAATTCCTTTTGCTGCTATACAAATTTGGTTATTTGTAAAACCGGGTTTACATCCAAATGAACAAAAGATGACAGTTATGTATATACCGGTATTGTCTATATTATTTATTGCAGGTTTATGCTTTGGGTATTTCGTTGTAATGCCGTTTTTATTTCATTTTTTAACTACGATAGGTAATGAAATGTTTAATACGATGTTTACGACAGAAAAATATTTTCATTTTGTTCTTAATTTAACAGTTCCATTTGCTGTAATTTTTGAATTGCCTGTAGTAGTCATGTTTTTAACGAGTATTGGACTATTGACGGCGGAATTTCTAATAAAAATAAGAAGGTATGCTTACGTAGCGTTGATTATCATTGCATCGTGTATATCACCGCCAGATTTTTTATCTCATAGTTTAGTTGCTGTACCGCTTATTTGTATTTATGAAATTAGTATCGCATTATCGAAGATTGTTAGTAAGAGAAAAAAGAAAAGAGAAGAAATCCAGTCGAAAAGTGCCTCGTTATAAAGGCACTTTTTTTATTTATTTGTTATACTCTAGCTATAAACGTATACAATATAAAGAAGAAAAA
Source organism: Bacillus sp. Brlt_9 (assembly GCF_051948935.1). Taxonomy (NCBI): domain Bacteria; kingdom Bacillati; phylum Bacillota; class Bacilli; order Caryophanales; family Bacillaceae; genus Bacillus; species Bacillus sp. Brlt_9. The sequence continues at coordinate 1,080,226 of NZ_JAYJLO010000001.1, forward strand.
AATTATAGAATCTCCAAAATTTAGACAAACTTTGCGCTTTTATAAGTTTATACTGAAATTATTAAGCAATTTACGGATAACGAGATTCCCGTCTTACCGGATATGTAGGACGGAGGATGGATTAGGTGGAGAGGAATAGAGTATAAATCTTCAAACAATAAGGACTACAGGGGTTGTCTAAGGATGCTTTTGTATTCATAGGAGTCTCCACTTTAAACAACGTGTTACAGCGTAAAGTAGAGGAAGTTCAAAAATCCAATGAAAAAGAGGATTGATATTGTGATTACGAAAAGTTTTTATTTCACTCATTCAACAGGGGATTGTATTAAAATATTTGAAATCCCTGTCCTACAGGCGCAGCATCCATTATCGTTTCTAATTCAGTCTCGTCTTCAATTATTTATTGCAAAAATTCAAAAACAAAAACAACCAAGATTTTCGTATTCTTTCCGTGAATATTTACAAAATTGTTTGAAGTGGAATGACTATTTAAATGTATATAAAACAAATACTCTTGAAAAAAATGCATGATATAGAGTGTGGACAGGGTTAGGAGCTCTGTCTTTTTCATTTTAGGTATAAAAATATAATTAATTTGATTAAATTTCGTTCCAAATTGTTGAAAGCAATGGGAATACTAGTATAATAACAAGGAGAGCGTATTGGAAAGGGAAGAATATAATATGCAAAAAATTAAAATTGTAACAGATTCAACGGCAGATTTATCACAAGAGGTAATTGAGAAGTATGACATTCATGTTCTACCATTATCAATCTCTGTAAATGGACAAACATATTTAGATCGCGTTGATCTACAACCGGATGAATTTATTGAAGAAATGATTAAATCAGAAGAACTACCAAAAACATCACAACCAGCAATGGGTACATTTGTAGAAATGTATGACAAGTTAGGGGAAGATGGAAGTGAAGTACTTTCCATTCATATGACAAGTGGAATGAGTGGTACTGTAGCAACTGCAAATAGTGCTGCATCAATGACTGACACAAAAGTGACAGTTGTTGATTCGCAATTTATTACACATGCTTTAGCATATCAAGTAGTGGAAGCTGCGAAAATGGCAAATGAAGGACGCTCACTAGAAGAAATTTTAAAACGTGTAGATGAAGTGAGAAAAAATACTCGTTTATATGTAGTAGTAGATACATTAGAAAACTTAGTGAAGGGTGGGCGTATCGGTAAAGGAAAAGCATTTATCGGTTCACTACTTAATATAAAGCCAATTGCTAGCCTTGAAGATGGTGTTTATAACCCTGTAACGAAAGTGCGTAGCCAAGGTCAAATTGTAAAAACGTTAGCTAAGTTATTTGAGGAAGATACAGCTGGAAAAGTTGTAAAAGCTGTGGCAATTCCACATGCGAAAGCAATTCCTTTAGCTGAAAATGTAAAAGCGGCTGTAGAAAAAGTAAGTGGATTTGCTAAATCAGAAATTTTCTTTACAACGCCTATTATTAGTACTCATACAGGTCCAGGTGCAATCGGATTTATGTATTTAGCAGAGTAATAAAAAAGCTACTTGAAATAAATTTCAAGTAGCTTTTTTTATACCACTATTTACGGGCAATTGGTTAAGTAGGAGATGAAGAACTCCACTGATTAAAGTTTCACTTTATGTGAATAGAAAGTAAGAAATAAGGAGGGCTATACAGGTACTACCGCTAATGATATAGCGCGTCTGTAAATATTCATTCATAGAAAACACCCACTGATTAAAATTTCACTTTATGATTTCCTATATTATATGTTGGATATAGAAAATAAGTAGTTATGTTATACATGTAACGTTTCGCTTTTTTCATTTACCTGTTTATCATTTGTTACGCTACTAAAAGTGAAAGTTTGACCTAAAAAGAGTACATGCAGTTGTTCCCACGGTAACATACGTAAGTTCCAATTATTCCGAAGCCTTGTTACAGCCTCACGCGGTGTTTCATCGGCAAGGGCAAAAGCTCCGTAATGCATCGGTATAAAGTGTGTAGCGTTTAAATCTAAATAAGCTTGCACTGCCTCTTCAGGCGAAACGTGAGATACTTTCATAAACCATTCAGGTTCATAAGCTCCAATTGGCATAAGGGCAATATCAATGGAAAAGCGTTTGCCAATTTCTTTGAAACCTTGGAAATAGCCACTATCTCCACAAAAATAAATAGTTTCTTTCGTTATTTCATTATTAATAATCCATCCACCCCAATGGGATGTATTCATATCAAATAACGATCTTCTCGTCCAGTGCTGAGCAGGGACGAAGTGAAAGGAAACATCATTAATGATTGTATTTTCCCACCAATTATACTCTTCTACATGAGTAAATTTTTTGCGAGTAAATAGTTTTTTCAATCCAATAGGTACAAGGTATAAAACATCATCATTTAGCTGGCGAATCGTTGAAAAGTCTAAATGGTCATAATGACCGTGCGAAATGAGGACAATATCAATTTTAGGTAGCTCTTGTATAGAAAGACCAGGTTCAGTCAGCCTTGGAACTAATTTTAATTTAGTAGCCCATACTGGATCTGTTAATATATTAAGCCCATTCGTTTGGATAAGGAATGTGGAATGACCAATCCAAGTTACAGTCGTCTTTTCAAAGTTGTTTTGTAGGAATTTACTTTGTTTGACAGGTGATTGTTCTACTAAAAAAGAAAAATCCTTTTTATTTTGTTTTCGTTCTTTTCGCCAACGTATAAAGGAACGAATTGATTTTTTTGTGCTCACATTATCCATGTTTTCATAACGTTTTGTCATGAAGATCACCTCATTTAAAATCGTTGTAATTGTATTGTACCGAAATGTTGTTAAGGAATACAGTGTATAACATGGATGAATGTTTAAGGAATTGTTAAAAAATAGGGGGATGAGTTTACAAAAGTAACAATAAAATTAGTTTTGTAACTTCTATTTAGAGAAATAATAGTAAAAAAATATATTTTGTCTAGTAATTCGCTTGAAATAAAGAAGTAACATACGTAAATTCGTACGATTTCGTGAACAAATGTAGTAAACAATTTTCTCGTAGTGTTAACTTTTGTTATGATAAACATAACCTATTTAAATTTAGGATAGAGAAAAGAGGTTTATAAATGAAGCGTTATCAAAAAATAATTGGTCTTATGGTTGTATTTTGTCTCTTTGTACTTGCTGGATGTAGTGGATCAGGTTCAAAGCTTCGTAAACCATTGAATTGGGATTTAGAAACTTTCCAATTTACAAATCAAGATGGAAAGCCATTTGGTACAAAAGATTTAAAAGGGAAAGTTTGGGTTGCAGATTTTATGTTCACAAACTGCCAAACAGTTTGTCCGCCAATGACTGCTAATATGGCAAAACTGCAAAAGATGGCAAAAGAAGAGAAATTAGACGTTCAGTTTGTTTCGTTTAGTGTAGATCCAGACCTTGATAAGCCGGAGAATTTGAAGGCTTTCATTCAAAAGTTTACAGAGGATACTAGTAACTGGAATTTATTAACGGGTTATTCGTTAGAGGATATTACAAAGTTTTCAAAAGATAATTTCCAATCACTTGTAGATAAACCTGAAAATGGTCAAGTTATACATGGTACATCGTTTTATTTAATTGATCAAAACGGAAAAGTAATGAAAAAGTATAGTGGTATTAGTAATACGCCATATGAAGACATTATACGTGATATGAAGCGATTAGCGGATTAAAAAGAAGGGTGCAGATGAAAGCACCCTTCTTTTTTTACATTAGTCTATGGATAAAATGTCATGCTGTTGTGGAAGTTTTGGTGCCCGAATTTCTAACACGCCATTTTGATATGAAGCTTTCGCTTCTTTTTTATTAATTGAGTATGGTAATTTAATTAATCTGGATGCTTCTGAAATGGAACGTTCTCGGCGATAATAGTTATGAGATGTTCCTTCTTCAGCCTCTTCAAGTATCTCTTCTTTTACAGAGACTTTTAAGTATTCACTTTGTATTTCAATTTGAATTTGTTCTTTTTGTATACCTGGTAGTTCAGCTGTAACAACGAGTTCTTCACCAACTTCATATAAATCTACAGGGAATGTTAATAAACGGTTTCCTTTTTGGAAAAAATGATTTAAATCAGCAATTACATTGCGAAGTGGTGTTTGCTCGAAGAAATCATCAATTTGCTTTAAATAATTGCGAACCGGTGGGCGAGAAGAGTCTTTTTTTTCTTCACTCATGGTTATTCCCTCCTAGAAATCAATTTGCAATATCATATGACAAAAGCGGAGAAAGGTGATTGCCTAATTTTCATGTTTTCATAAAAAATTGTTAAAAATGTGAAATGGAGTGATTTTTTTATAGTTTTTGGTCGCCATATTCAGTTGATTATGCTAGTATAAATAGGGTTGATATAGTAGTATAGAGACAGAATGAAAACTGAAAGAGGGTAAGAAGTATGTGTGGTTTTGTAGGATGTTTATGTGAAAACCCTAGAGAGTTTTCAGAAACAGAAAAACATCAATTTGAAAATATGAACACGATGATTTTCCACCGCGGTCCAGATGACGAAGGATATTTTCGTGATGAACATGTACAATTTGGCTTCCGCCGTTTAAGTATCATTGACTTAGAGGCAGGACATCAGCCGCTAACTTATGAAAATGATCGATATGTAATTATTTTTAATGGTGAAATTTACAACTATGTAGAATTACGTGAAATGTTACTTGAAAAAGGTGCAACGTTTGCAACGCAATCTGATACAGAAGTTATCATTGCATTGTATGCACATATGAAAGAAAAATGTGTAGACTATCTTCGTGGTATGTTTGCATTTATGATTTGGGATCGTGAAGAGAAGAAACTTTTCGGTGCACGTGATCATTTCGGTATTAAACCTTTATATATTGCACAACAAGGTGATACTACATTCTTCGCATCTGAGAAGAAAAGTATTATGCATGTGATGGAAGATAAAGGTGTTAATCCAACGTCATTACAACATTACTTTACGTACCAATATGGTCCAGAGCCAGAAACATTAACAATTGATGTTAATAAAATTGAACCTGGTCATTATTTCGTAAAAGAAATCGGTAAAGAGATGGAAATCCATCGTTACTGGAAACCTTATTTCAATGCTTCAAGTGCAACGAAAGAGGAACATATCCAAGCAATCCGTGATGTGTTATATGATTCAGTAAAAGTGCATATGCGCAGTGATGTACCAGTAGGTTCATTCTTATCTGGTGGTATCGATTCATCTATCATCGCATCTATCGCAAGAGAAATGAATCCAAATCTTTTAACATTCTCTGTTGGTTTTGAGCAACGTGGTTTCAGTGAAGTTGATGTTGCAAAAGAAACTGCTGAGAAATTAGGCGTTAAAAACCATAACGTATTCATTTCAGCGAAAGAGTTTATGGATGAGTTCCCAAAAATCATTTGGCATATGGACGATCCTTTAGCAGATCCAGCAGCTGTACCATTGTACTTCGTTGCAAAAGAAGCACGTAAGCATGTAACAGTTGTTCTTTCAGGTGAAGGTGCAGACGAGCTATTTGGTGGTTATAACATTTACCGTGAGCCAAACTCACTGAAAATGTTCTCTTACATTCCTAGCCCAGGTAAGAGCGTTCTAAAAGCATTAAGTGGTGCTCTTAAAGAAGGCTTTAAAGGAAAGAGCTTCCTAGAGCGTGGATGTACGCCAATTGAAGAGCGTTACTATGGAAACGCGAAAATCTTCCGCGAAGAAGAGAAAGCTGAATTAATGAAGTATTACAATGAAAGTGTTAACTATATGGATATCACGAAACCATTGTATAACGAGATTAAAGATTATGATGATGTAAGTAAAATGCAGTACATTGACATGTTCACATGGTTACGCGGTGACATTTTATTAAAAGCTGATAAAATGACAATGGCAAACTCATTAGAACTTCGTGTACCATTCTTAGATAAAGAAGTATTCGATGTTGCATCTAAAATTCCAACTGAATTTAAGATTGCTAACGGAACTACGAAAGCTATTTTACGTGAAGCAGCACGCGGAATCGTTCCAGATCACGTATTAGATCGTAAAAAACTTGGATTCCCAGTACCAATTCGTCACTGGTTAAAAGACGAAATGCATGATTGGGCTATCAATATTATTAATGAGAGTAAAACAGAGCATTTAATCGACAAACAGTATGTATTAAACTTACTGGAAGCACATTGTGCAGATAAAGGCGATTATAGCCGTAAAATTTGGACTGTACTTGCGTTTATGGTATGGCATCAAATTTATGTTGAGCATAAATACGATACGAATAAGTTCCACGAAGAAACGAAACGTGCGTATAGCTTAGTTTAATTAGAAAAACCTTAAGATCGCATATGATCTTAAGGTTTTTTTCATAAATAGGACGTATTATTGATACAATAATAGTAAAAGGATGGACAATATATGATTACGTTTGAAAAAGTAACTGTAGAAAATGAAAACGTTGTTAAAGAAATGTTTCGCTCACATAGTTTAACTGAGAATCAAGTACAGTATTGTGTGAAAGTTGATGATACATATATCGGTGTAATAGACTATAGTGTACAAGAGGAGAGTGCGATTTTATCTCAGTTAATTATTCATTTTGATTATCAAAGTTACGGTTATGGGACAAATACGTATTTCACATTTGAAACGATGATGAAAGAAAGAAATGTGAAAGAGATAAAGGTATTACAAACGGAATTAACAGAAGAAGCGAAATCTTTTATAGAGAGCTTCGGGTTTAATGTGGAAGATGGACTATATGTGAAGAAAATATAACGATGAGTAGTTATGCGGGATAAATATAAGGCAGGTGGATGTATGACGATGACTTCTGGTCTTGTATTAATTGGAGGGTGTTTTTTAGTAGCAGAGCTAATCCATATGTTTATTCGGAAAAGAATGAATAAGAAGAGAAAACCATATGAATTACAATATGCTCCAGTGTTTTTCCTTTTGTTTAGTATGCTTATTACATTGCAAAACATAACGAACTTTCCGCCGCTTTTAAATATTTTTTTAAAGTTCGGTTTACTGTATAGTAGCACTGGAATAGCCCTTTTATTTCTTTTATTTTGCATACGTTATATTCACTATCAATCGTATATATTTATTTTAAATTGGTTAAAGCAAAATGATAAAAACCGCCTTACATAAGGCGGTTTTTTTATTTGTAATTGTAATAGATTTGTATATAAAGCTCAAAATTTCATTAAAATTTATAGAAATGATTAGAGGATTTAACATATTATCTGTTATTAGTATGTGGTACTATTTATTCTTAATCTATAACGTGAGTAGGTGTATAAATTTAAAATGCTAATCAAATAGTTTATTTTAAGTGCTGACAAATAGCAGGAGGAAATTTTTTAGGAGGTATCGTTTTCGTATGTTTAATATTGATATTTTATTTCTTGAATGGATGACCAGTATGGAGGGAAGTGTACTCACAACATTTCTAAAACTTGTATCTAGTATTGCAAATGAAACGCTGTATTTAGTTATTATTTCGATTTTATATTGGTGCGTTTCTAAAAGAAAAGCATTTCATATGATTGTTATGCTTTGTTTCTCTGGGTATGTAGGGATAGTGGTAAAAGAATTTATGAAAATCCCAAGGCCGTATACATACGATGGAATTCAGGCTTTATATGAAAAATCAGCCGCAGGTTATTCTTTTCCAAGTACACACGTCCAGTTAGCTGCAACGTTTTGGGGCTCATTCATGATTTTATGTAAAAAGAGAATCATTTGGATCGTTGGTCTTGTTTTTATTATATTGGTTGCTACCTCTCGTTTATATTTACGTGTACATTGGCTCAGTGATATAATGGGTGCCGTTTTGATTAGTGTCATCGTTGTTTATTTATATACGAAAGTAACAGTGGGCGTAAGTGATAAGAGATTCGTATTGTTACAACAAATTGTATTGGCTGTTTCACTTATTATGTATTTTATGACAGAGCAAATAGATAATTTAAAATTACTTGGAGTTTTGACAGGTTCTACGATTGGAATCATGTTAGAGAATCATTTTATTAAAATGAATGAAAATAATAATTTTAAAATACAAGTAGTAAAAACAGTATTAGGTCTTAGTTTCATGTTCATGATACAGCTCATACTAAAAAAAGTAATACCCGATATGTATTATTTACGTTATGTATTGACTGGAATTACAATTACTTTCTTATGTCCGTTTATTTTTCATATGTTACGGTTAAAAAATATGGATAACAAATAAGTAATAGTTTGAATAAAAATGAGGTCTAAATTATATATATTGAAAAAGTTTTCTGATATATGTATTGACAATGTATGAGATATACATTAGTCTTGTAAATGTAATTGAAAATCATTTTCAACTAGGAGGATTTATGACACGCACTAAAAATATTCTTATGCTTTGCGTTATGTTACTAATGGTCATAATCGCAGGGTGCGGTAAAGAAGAAGAGAAGAAAGATAAAGGTACATCAGCTAAAGCAAAAGATTCATATACGATAAAACATGCAATGGGCGAAACGACAGTAAATGGTACGCCAAAAAGAGTTGTTGTTTTAACAAATGAGGGTGCTGAAGCGCTTTTAACTGTTGGAGTAACGCCAGTTGGAACGACAAAACCAAGAGCTGGTGATGAATGGTATCCTCATTTAGCGAAAGAGTTAAAAGATACGAAAGTAGTAGGAACTGAGCGTGACATTAATTTAGAGGCAGTAATGAAGCTTCAGCCGGATTTAATTATCGGAAACAAAATGCGTCACGAAAAAATATATGAGCAGCTAAAAGAAATTGCGCCAACTGTATATGCTGAAACATTGCGCGGTGATTGGAAAGAAAACTTTACGCTTTATACAAAAGCTGTAAATAAAGAAAAAGAAGGGCAAAATGCTCTTAATGATTATAAAAAGCGTATTGCAGGAATAAAAGAAAAATTAGGTGATAAAATTAACTCTAAAGTTTCCATTATTCGCTTCGTTCCAGGTGATGTTCGTATTTATCAAAAAAATTCATTCTCAGGCGTTGTATTAAATGATATTGGATTTAAACGACCACCACTACAAGATAAAGATGAATTTGCGATAAAAGGAATTACAAAAGAGCAAATTCCAAATATGGACGGGGACTATTTATTCTATTTCACATCTGATAAAGATGCGGATAAGAATAATGAAGGAAACACGTTAGCAAAAGAATGGACAGAAGATCCACTATTTAAACAACTGCAGGCTTCTAAAGATAATAAAGTATTCCAAGTAGATGAAGTGATTTGGAATACAGCAGGTGGTATTGTAGCTGCAAATCTTATGTTAGATGATATTGAAAAATATTTTCTGAAGTAGAAGAATGGCCCGGTACATCACTTTAAATGGGTGATGTACTTTTTTATTTGTGAAAATACAGAAAATTCCTTCTTTTGAACATGGATAAGTTGTACAATTAAATCAATCATGGAATAAAGGAGTGGGAATAAATGAAAGCTACTCATAAAGATTGGATTTTGTTTAACGGAAGAATTGTAAATACGAAGGAAGAACAGCCGATGATTCCATTAGAGGAGAGAGGCTTTCAATTTGGTGATGGTATATATGAGGTATTTAGACTATATAATGGGAAGCCACATTTGTTAGATTTACATTTGGAACGATTCTTTAATTCTATGGAAGAAATACAACTAATTCCACCGTTTACTAAGGAAGAGTTAGTGGAAGAGTTACATGAAATGATTGAAAAAAATCAATTTCAAGAAGATGGGAATGTATATTTGCAAATATCAAGAGGTGCTCAAGCACGTAATCATGTTTATGAGTCAAATATGCAACCAACTTATTTTGCAAATATTGTTTCGTTTCCAAGGCCAATTGCTGCTATGGAACGAGGAATAAAAGTTACTGTAGAAGAGGATATACGTTGGAAGTTTTGCCATATAAAATCTTTAAATTTGCTACCTAATATTATGATTAAAAATAAAATAAACGAACAAGGATATCAAGAAGCGATATTAGTACGTGATGGAATTGTAACAGAAGGCTGTCATTCAAATTTCTTTATGGTGAAAAATAATAAATTGATTACACATCCAGCTGACAATTTCATTCTACATGGCATTACACGTCACTACGTTATTTCATTAGCGAAAGAGTTACATATTGAAGTAGAAGAAAGAGAGTTTTCACTACAAGAAGTATATGAGGCTGATGAATGCTTCTTTACAGCGACACCGCTTGAAATATTCCCAGTTGTTCAAATTGGTGATGAACAGTTTGGTACCGGCGAAAGAGGAACAATTACGAAAAAACTCCAAGTTGCATATGAAGAAAGTATTAGCTTGTTTAAAGTTACGAACTAATATTGGAGAAAAAAGCTGGTATTCCTCCAGCTTTTTTTCATGATATAATTCAAACATAGGACAAGATTTGAAAACGCTGTAAAAAGGGGATTTAATGTATGAATTATGAAGATTTTAAAGAAGTAATTCACGGTAGACGAAGTGTAAGGAAGTTCACAGAACAAGAAGTATCCATTAGTGATATAAAAGAAATTATTGATTGTGCTCGTTATGCACCGAGTGATACGAACTCACAAACTTGGGAGTTCTTAGTCATTATGAACCGAGAGAAAATTAAAGAAATTGAGCAAATGACTTGGGATGCATTACATAAACTTGCGGCAAAAGCCACTGAAAACGGAGAAGAGAAAGCAGGTAAATTACTTACCCGTTCTTTCGGACCATATGCAACAGCTTTCTCAGAGGCACCAGTACTAATCCTATGTTTGGCAACACCATATGAATCAAAATTTCGCGAAAAGATATTTGATCCAATTGCTTTTGTTCCAGATTCAGTTTGGGAAGAAGAAGGAATTAAGAGTAGCTGTTTAGCAGCACAAAACTTAATGTTGGCTGCACATGCCAAAGGGCTTGGTACTTGTCCAATGACAGGACCGGTATTGTTAGCTCAAGATGAACTACGACAATATTTACAAATTGAGCCTGAAAAACAAATAAACATGGTTATTTCTCTTGGTTTTCCGAAAGATAAGCCAAAGAAACTTCCGAGAAAAGAAGTAGATGAGATTACAACATTTATTTTTTAAAGTTTAAAATAAAAAGACATTGAATGAACAATGTCTTTTTATTTTGGACAGGTATGTAATTCATTTGTTGGGCTAAAATGATAGATAAGAGGGAATTACTATTTATTTCATAAAAAAAATTAATGTTCTATTAAGGAAAGTATGATACATTAATCGTGAGCGATATTCTATTTGTTCATGAAAGTGTTGAAAATAGTCTTAAAATTAAAAAGTTATTTTTGTATAATAAATTATAATGAAATGACAGGGGGGATGAATTTTGAAAAAATTCATAATCACTGGATTGTCTGTATTGTTATTAGCTGGTTGCGGTGCTCCACAAGAAAAAGAGAATGCGCAATCAAAGCAGGAAGAACGAGTTGTAAATGCAAGTAATGAGAATATAGTTGTATTCCCTGAAGGTGCAGTACCAGTCGGAGAAGGAAAAGTAAAAGTCATTACACCAGATGGCACTTCTGAAAATGGCAATATACCAGCTGTATTCATCAAAAAGGATACTTTAATTCAACATGTTGAATTAGAGCTTTCTAATTTTCAAAATGATAAAGAAACATTTATATTTGTAGATCAAGTGTATGCAGATAAACATCAAGTAACTAGTACAACACAGACAACAGTACAATTAAAAGAAAAGACGCTTGAGACTGGTAGTCATACGATTACTGCAGTTCAGTATGAAAACAATGATCCAAAAGGAAAGGTTATTAGTTTAAATCAAGCAACATTTGAAACAAAACCTGCGTCATAAGAAGAATAAAAAGTACATTACTCAAAAAGTAGTGTGCTTTTTTGTTTATACTAGAGGATGTAATAGTGAATAACTTGTTTCGTTTTCTAATACGATTAAGTAGGAAGAAATCACTTGTTTCTACTATGACAGAAAAAGAGACTGAAGGTGTGAATTAGTGTATTCGTATCGTCTTAATTATTTTAACGATGTCAGTCATTTGGTTTACGATTCAAGAGGTGACTCAAATTACGCTTTACTATCAAATTCCCGACTTGTTAATAGGAGCTATTTGTTTTACCATTGTTTATCTATTATATGATAAACTCGGATTAAGGTAAGTTTTACATGAAAAATGTAGGTATTTCATTTGAAATGTCGAATAGTACATACGATGTCGTAATAACAAATTTTCTATTGTTTACTGTGAAACAGGAGAAGGGGAGATAGTGGTTATGAAACGAGCTCTTATTAATATTGATTATACATATGATTTTGTAGCTGAAAAAGGTGCTTTAACATGCGGGAAACCAGGGCAAGAAATTGAGAAGAAAATTGTCCATATAACGAAAGAATATATTGAAAATGGAGATTACGTTGTCTTTGCGATCGATAAACATGAAGAAAACGATGTATATCATCCAGAATCTAAGTTATTCCCGCCTCATAACATAGCTGGTACAAATGGAAGAGATTTGTTTGGTGAATTACAGAATGTGTACGAAACATATAAAAATGCAGAGAATGTATATTACATGGACAAAACACGATATAGTGCATTTGCAGGAACAGACTTAGAAATGAAGTTACGAGAAAGAGGAATAGAAGAAGTTCATCTTGTAGGTGTTTGTACTGATATTTGTGTTCTCCACACAGCAGTAGATGCTTATAATAAAGGATTTAAAATTGTAGTTTTTGAAAAGGCGGTTGCATCTTTTAATGCACAAGGACATGAATTTGCACTTGGACATTTTAAGTCATGCTTACATGCAGAAGTAAAGTAAAAAGAGGCCTTTACAAAGGTCTCTTTTTTTACGTTTAAATTGAGACGATATTTTGCTCAATTAGTTTTTTTATGAACGGACTCATTTTTTCTGGTAACCCATTTAAATCAAAAAATTGTACATGTAATGATTCAAATCCATCCGCTTTTAATATGCCGCCTATAATGTCTTTGCAAAGATATGCGATTGTGATAGGGTAAAATTCATCTCCGTTCGGTAATCTCACAAAAAATTCTTTTCCAGAAAATACGCTTATTAATTGTAAGGTTCCTATTTCAATCCCTGTTTCTTCAAGCACTTCTCGTCTTCCGGCTTCTTCTGTGGATTCACCAAGTTCAACAAATCCACCAGGGATACCCCAAATACCACTTCGCCTTTGTTGTAGTAGTATTTGTCCTTGGTCATTGAAAACAGCTACAGCAACGCCAGCTAGATTGAGTGGTCTTGATCCAATAGCTTCTCTTAGCTCTTCGATATATCCCATTGTTAGTAACCTCCGAGGGTCAAAATATTTTTAAATGAACTATTCGGCATTGTGTTAATATTTCCCTTTTTGTATAGGGAAGTGTTGCGATTAAAAAAACTTCATTTAATAAAATTTCAATTGTCAGCTCCCTTTAGGTGATAAAAAAGGGTATATTTATAGAAGAATGTGTAACAAGTTTTAAGGAAATCAAAAATGAAAACAATAAACTAGTTTTTCATGAAATTTTCATTAGTTAAGGGTGTGGATGAATGAGCGTATTAACGTATACGGAAGAATTTTTTAATTATGTAAGAGAGTTTTTACTTTTAAGATTTTTACTATTTGCTTTAGTTTTAATCATTATCTCTTTTGTAATTAACCGCATTATTGATTGGTTTTTTAGGAAATCAAGCTTTTTTGATGAAGAGGTAGAGCAAACGATTCAAAGTGTGATTCGATCTATTTTTAGATATATCATTATCATCAGTCTAATCATATATTTAATTAGCCAATTTGTAGACATAAAAAGTATCATTGCAGGTGCAGGGATAGCGGGGGTTGTTATCGGTTTTGCTGCACAACAGATGTTAAAAGATGTTATATTAGGCTTTGCACGATTAGCGGACAAAGAGTTTCGTGTTGGCGATTTTGTTACTTTTAACGGAACAAACTCAGGAACAATTGAGGAAATTAGTATTCGTTTTATGCAAATTCGTGAATGGTCAGGAAAACTTCTTACGATACCACACGGAGAGATTAGAACGATACAAAATTTTAATAAAGGATGGATGCGTGTAATTGAACGGATTACAGTAAGTTATCAGGAAGATCCTACGAGAGTTAAGAAATTGTTAGAGGAAGTTTGTGTGAACTGCAATGAAAAATTCGCTCTAAATCTTTATAAAGTAGAAGATGAAGCTGTGGAACCGTTTAAATACGTTGGTGTTACAGATTTAAATCCGAATCTTAAATACGTTGGATATGAATTTTGTATTACAGGTTTAATAAAGCCAGAAGATTATTTTGAAATTTCGAGACAAGTAAGATTTGAATTAATGTCTATGTTCCATAAGAATCAAGTGCAAATGCCATCAGCAAATATGTTCGTTACTACTGAGAGTTTACAGTATAACCATGGTGGACAATCTGTATCGGACAGCTAAAGTAGAATGATTGGATAGAAAAACAATAATAAAATGATCAATATAAAGAAAGAGCTGAAGGAATTCAGTTCTTTTTTATTTGTAGAATTTAGAAATTTCTTAATGTTATAATGATAGATGGTGATGAAAATGAACTTTGAAGAAAAAGAGATGCATCGTTTAGAAGCATTAAAGGCAATTGCAGAATTATTAAATGAAGCAACAGATTTACAAGACATGTTAGAAAAAGTGTTACATACATTGTTACAAGTTATGAATTTGCAAACAGGGTGGATCTTTTTTATTGATGAAAGTGGAAAGCACCGAATGCTTGTAGATGAAAACTTACCATCAGCTCTTACGTGGCAAGAGAAGAAGCCAATGTGTGAAGGGGACTGCTGGTGTGTAGAGCGTTTTGTGAATGGGAGATTAGAAAAAGCGACAAATATTATTGAATGTAAGCGAATAGAGGATGCAATTGAGTGTAATTGGGGAGAGACAGAAGATGTTACGCATCATGCGACGATTCCACTTAGGTCTGGATCAGAGAAGTTTGGTCTATTAAATGTGGCCTCACCTCAAAAAACACATTTTTCAGAGGAAGAATTGGCATTACTAGAATCAATCGCATTTCAAATAGGAACAACAATACAACGTATTCAGTTAGTAGAGAAAGAACGTAAATATGTAGTGGTAGCTGAAAGAAATCGATTAGCCCGTGATTTACATGATTCAGTAAAACAATTGTTATTTTCTATTATGCTAACAGCAAAAGGTACTCTAAATATGACGCAAGATAGAGACTTGCAAGAGATGTTGAGTTATATTGGAGAATTATCACAGGAAGCATTACAAGAAATGACACTTTTAATTTGGCAATTAAGACCGGAAGGATTAGAGAAAGGTTTAGCAGAGGCGATTAAAAATTATGGGAAGTTGTTAGGGATTCACGTGGAAGTTCGAATTGATGGAATGGTTTCAATTGGAGATGAAATAGAAGAAGTTTTATGGCGTATTAGCCAGGAAGCTATACATAATTGTAAAAAACACGCTTCATGTGAAAAGGTAAATGTTCTTTTAAAAATAGAAAATAATCAGTTGTATTTTTACATAGAGGATAACGGAATAGGATTTATACAAGATCACGTAAGAGAGTCAGCGCTCGGTTTAAAAAGTATGAAGGAACGTATTCAGTTAATGAGGGGGTCATTTCAAATAAAAACGGAGCTGAAAAAGGGTACGAAAATTGAAATTCAATTGCCAGTTTGAAGGGGAGAAGAAGGTTGAAGATAAAATTACTACTAGTTGAGGATCATCATATCGTTCGAAGAGGACTTGTATTCTTTTTGAAAACGAGAGAAGAATTTGAAATAGTTGGGGAAGCGGAAAATGGTGAAGAGGCATTAACATTCGTCCGAACGGAAAGACCAGATGTAGTATTAATGGATTTATCAATGCCGAAGATGGATGGTATTGAAGCAACAAAACGGATAAAACAATATGATGAAACAATAAGGATACTTATATTAAGCAGTTTTTCAGAGCAAGATTATGTTTTACCAGCGCTAGAAGCTGGAGCAGATGGTTATCAATTAAAAGAAGTACAACCAGAGCAACTTGTAGCTTCAATTATCGCAGTACATGAAGGGAATGCGAATTTTCATCCGAAAGTAACACCAGCACTATTAGGACGGTCAGCAGTCAAAAAAGAAAAAGAAAACCCTTTTTCCATGTTAACGAAAAGAGAACAAGAAGTACTTCGTGAAATCGCGAAAGGGCGAAGTAATAAAGAAATTGCAGCAGAGCTTCATATTACAGAACAAACTGTGAAAACACACGTTTCAAATGTTTTAGCTAAATTGGAAGTAGATGATCGTACGCAAGCTGCATTATATGCGGTGAAACATGAGAGGAATCGTAAGTATGAATAATGGTGTACCATGTTATGGCAGAATATATAGAAGTATATAGAGTTAGCCCGCTATTTGCGGGCTAACAATCAGTGAGAGATGTACAAAACTCGCACTGATTTACATTACAAATCATAGTGGTGCCAAATAAAGGTTTTTCTTCTTTCAATAATTAGGTACAATAAAGTGAAACTTGAATCAGTGGGTCCATTCCAACTGATTATTAGCCTGTACCAATTGGATTTTTACGGGATTAAGCTAAGGTGGAAGGAGAAGATATGCTATGCCAGGAACAAGAAGTGGGATTGGAAAGATTCAGGCTTCGTTAAACGGTTTATCACCGAAATTGCGAAGTATTGCCGAACATATATTGAAACATCCACAAGATGTAGTACATAAATCTATTACAGAATTAGCTGAAGTTACGAATAGTTCTGAAGCTACGATATTCCGCTTATGTAAGCACCTTGGATTTCAAGGGTTTCAAGATTTAAAGATTACACTAGCTCGTGAAATTGTACATACTCCTATGCAAAATATTCATGAAGAAGTATCGGCGGAAGATAGTATGGTAACTGTTGCTAAAAAAGTTTTTCATTCGCATATTACAGGACTGCAAGATACATTGCATTTGCTAAACGATACAGCGCTAGAGAAAGCTGTAAAAGTATTGCAACATACAAGCCGTATTGAGTTTTATGGAAATGGTGGTTCTGGTATTATTGCGATGGATGCATATCATAAGTTTATGAGAACGGGTATTTCTTGTATTGCTCATACGGATTCACATTTTCAAATTATGGGTGCGGGTTTACTTACGAAAGAAGCTGTGGTTATTGCAATTTCTCATTCTGGTAGCAATAAAGGGTTACTAGAAGCGTTAGAAGTAGCGAAAGCAAGGGGAGCTCACATTATTGCAATTACGAGCTATCAGAAATCCGCATTAAGTCAACTTGCTGATATTACATTATATACTTCAACACGTGAGACGGAATTCCGCACAGAGGCCAGTTCATCAAGATTAGCACAATTAAGTTTATTAGATACTTTATACGTTGGGTTATCGTTACAGCGTCAAGAAGAAACGTTGCAAAATTTACAAAGTATACGTGAAACAATTTCGATGAAACGAATATAAAAAGTCCTTC
This sequence comes from Bacillus sp. Brlt_9, assembly GCF_051948935.1. NCBI lineage: Bacteria > Bacillati > Bacillota > Bacilli > Caryophanales > Bacillaceae > Bacillus > Bacillus sp. Brlt_9. The sequence continues at coordinate 1,097,707 of NZ_JAYJLO010000001.1, forward strand.
AGATGAAGGGCTTTTTATATTGGTCAGTAGTCTGTTATTAAAATTTGATGACTATAGAATTTCCTGTTTTGAAAAATCTGTATTAATGGAGTCTTATATTCCCGCGTAGAGCTCTAATAAAATATATACATAGATGTAATTTCAGTTTTTCCTTCAAATAAATATTTGGTTAATAATTCAAATATTGTTCAATATTTAACAATAAGCTCTTAAAATTACATGTTATGATGAACGTGTAATGATGATTGAACATTTAAATTTGGTGCAATAATTGGCCAAAACAGTGCAGGTAGAAGTTGTGAGATGAACTCATTAAAACTCTAAAACACTAAAGGGGAGATCACATATGAAAGCAGTAGTAGTAAATAAAAATAGTAAAGCAAATATTGAAGTTATTGAAAAAGAATTACGTCCGTTACACTCAGGTGAAGCGCTAGTAGATGTAGAGTATTGTGGAGTTTGTCATACTGATTTACACGTTGCAAATCATGATTTCGGAAACACAGATGGCCGCATTCTTGGTCATGAGGGTGTAGGTATTGTTACGAAAATTGCTGATGATGTTACTTCACTAAAGATAGGTGACCGTGTAAGTATAGCATGGATGTTCCAATCTTGTGGGCGTTGTGAATATTGCGTAACTGGTAGAGAAACATTTTGCCGTGAAGTTAAAAATGCTGGTTATTCAGTAGATGGTGGTATGGCAGAACAATGTATTGTTACAGCGGATTATGCGGTGAAAGTACCAGAAGGATTAGATCCTGCTCAAGCATCATCTATCACATGTGCGGGCGTAACTACATATAAAGCGATAAAAGTATCAGACATTAAACCTGGTCAACCTATCGTCATCTATGGTTGTGGTGGATTGGGTAACCTTGCTATCCAATATGCTAAAAATGTATTTGGTGCAAAGGTAATTGCAGTAGATATTAATGACGATAAATTAGCCTTAGCAAAAGAGGTTGGTGCTGATATGACTATCAATCCAATTTCTCAAGGTCCTGCTGATAAGATTGTTCAAGATGAGTTTGGTGGTGCTTATGCTGCTGTAGTAACAGCTGTTTCTAAAGTAGCATTTAACTCAGCAGTTGATGCAGTACGTGCTTGTGGTAAAGTCGTTGCAGTCGGTTTACCAGTAGAAACTATGGATTTAAACATCCCGCGACTTGTACTAGATGGAATTGAAGTAGTTGGTTCTTTAGTTGGTACTCGTAAGGACTTAGAGGAAGCGTTCATGTTCGGTGCAGAAGGAAAAGTAGTGCCGGTCGTTCAAACTTGTTCTTTAGATAAAGTGCAAAATGTTTTCGAAGAAATGGAACAAGGTAGAATTCAAGGACGTATGGTAATCGATTTTAAACAGCATAATTGTGATTGTAAATAATCCACTTTAAATATAAAAAGCATGAGTCTAGCTAAAAACATGTAAAAAAGTTAGATGCCAGAAAAGAGCTGATCCCTGCATTGAACAGGGATCAGCTCTTTTTATATCAATACCGATTCATGAGAGATGATTAAAAGTTCACTTTATCTACAAACGAAAAAGAATCTTTACTTTTAACAAATTTCTTATGATCTGGAACGGTTTGAATTGCTACAACTTGCGAATCTCTTACTTTCAGTGCATCTTGAATCCCGATTGTCATAAGCTTAATAAATAGAATCGTAATAAAGAATGAAGCGAGAGAATAAAAAATAATCCACCACGAAAGATTCATTTCATAACGATTTAATCCAATAAGACCAGCCCAATCATTAGATAGAGAAACAGGTTTGAGCGCTCCATCATAGAGTTCCCGCATTTGGATCCCGCCAATTATAATATCAAGCAACGCTAAATGGATAACGAGTATGAGCGCTTGGACAATATGTTCCATGAATAACACAAATAAGCGATCAAGTAACAAGACTCGTAAGTGTTTTTTGATAATATGAAAACGGCTAGCCCCTAGCAATTGGGAACTTAAAATGTAATCTTGTTTCATAAATTCATCAACCTCTGAGGATATATATAAAGAAAGTGTAGGCAGTGCGACGAATATAAGTACGAGTACTTGATAAAACGCAAATGAAATGTTTGGATCTAATCTATCAGCATTTGATACGATTACAATATTAACGGGTGTGATGAGTATAAATGCGATAAATAAAGTAGGAATATAGTAAAAAACTTCTGAGCATGCCTGGAAAAATCTCTTGAATTTTGAAGCGTATAAACTTAAGAGTATTCCTATACATGTTCCGAATAATATGCGAAAGAAGCTAATTACCACGGCTAATAAAATGGTGAACTTTGCTCCTTCTATAATTTGTAAGAAAACAGACTCTCCAAAACGATCCGATCCAAAAGGCGGTATTAATGATGGTGGAAAGGGGGCCTTTCCAAGCAATTCGTTATTATCATTGTAAAGTAACTGGGGAGCTTTTGGGATGGTCTCTTTAAAGAACCAACTATAAATAAAACTAGCTGAAACAAGTATGAATAAATAAGTAAAGCCGATTAAAAAGCGTTTTGATTTCCAAATAGATTTCATAAAGCTGCTCCTTTCAATTGCTTTTGCCATTTATTCATCATGAAAGAGATGATTTGAAAAATGGCGTAAAACGGTAAAATAATCATCACAAGTATGATAAATGCAGCTGGTGGTGAAATAAACGCCTTTTTAAATAAAAATTGAATAATGCCTTGCATATTAAAAACGAATTCTAAAATGAATAAGTTAGACAGTAAGAAAACAAAAATCGTTTTTAAATGGTGGAAGAAGTGGATAGATATATTTTTGAATAAATGAATACAAAGTATATAACTTGATGAAAGGCCTTTGCCATATGCAACCTCTACGTAATGTTTTCCATGTTCTTCTTTTATGTATAACACCATCATTCGAAACATTTGTAATGTAGGTAAAACAGATAAAGATAAAATAGGGAGTAAATAAGCTCGATTTTCATTATAGGAAATAATGGTGAAAGGAGCTTCTCCGAATTTCTGAAGTACCCATATGAAAAATATTTGCAAACAAATCATCATCATCATATCAGGGACAGCTTCTAATATGAACACAATTCGGTTTATCCATTTTTTTATATAATCTTTTGCTAAAAAATAAAAAAATGCCATGCTAGATGAAAAAAAGAGCGCAAGCAAAAAGGCTAAAAATAAAATAGTAAATGAATATAGATAAGGTTCTAAAACAGTTGGAAATAATGGTGTTGTTTTTAAATGACCATACTTTGGGTCTGATCCTATAACCAACAATGATTCAGGGGAGAAAACCTGTTTTAACATAGTAACGATCTGGTCAAAAAAATAAATTGGTTGAAAGGTAAATCCTTGTTGAGTGATAAATAAATAAGGTAAATTTAGTAATAGTAACAGTGATAAAAGAATGGATGAAAGCTTCATTGTGAATTGAGATATTTTATGTAACATTAAATCCCTCCGACATCTTTTTACAACATTATACAATAAATTCAATGTTATTGTCTTATTTTTCTGAAAAATAAGAAATTAATCGGATTTTATAATTTTAATACGGAATATATATTTATACGGTAAAAAGGTTATAGTGGGGAGCCAGTCCCTATGTCCATCAAGCAAAATGTGCAGTATTTCCATTTTCGAGGCATTTACTTTTCTTCAGTTGATGGGTATTTGGTGCTATTCCATTGCGATCAAGTTAATAGAACTAAGATTTCTTAAAATAAAAACCACCGAAATATAGAAGTGATTTTGAACGTAAGGAATTTGTAAGGAAGGAGTAAGAAAAAAGAGATTTTCAATGTGTATGATCAAAATATAGAGAAGAACGAGAGGGGGAATAGTTACTATATATTTTTATAAAAACAAATTAATAAAACTCTATGGAAGAAAAAGAAGAAATTATAGAAATTAACAAACATCTGAAGAAGAGGGATTAATCATTTATTAGGTCAGAGAGTTGCTTGTAGAAATAATTGATCTATAGATGATTGCAAATTCAGTGTTGACTCTTATCATTGGGAGAGTTGATAGCTATGTGGTTAGCGTATGACATACCTATCAACCATCAATACAATTTAAATAGAGGAGAGGAATGCTTTATGAAAACATGCAGTAAAATTACATGTACAAGTCTAGCACTTTTAATAGCTGGAAGTTCCCTGTTATACATAACACCAAACTCAATAGTAAAAGCAGAACCCACGCAAAATGTATCTAGTTCGTTACAAACAAGTACGAAAAGCGATCGTACTTCCGTTAAGAAAGCAATACGGGATGCACTACAACTTGGATACCCGGGAATACTCGCTAAAATTTCTAAGGGTGGTAAAACTTGGAGTTATACCGCTGGGGTAGCAGATGTGAGAACCAAGAAACCAATGGAAGCAGATTTTCGCTTTCGTATTGGCAGTGTAACGAAAACGTTCATTGCAACAGTTCTACTTCAATTATCTGGGGAGAATCGTTTGAATTTAGACGACTCCATTGAAAAATGGTTGCCTGGTGTCATTCAAGGAAACGGATATGATGGTAACCAGATTACGATCCGGCAAATATTGAATCATACAAGTGGTATTGCTGACTATATAAATTCAAAAGACTTTGATATTACGGATATAAAAAAATCGTATACGGCTGAAGAATTTGTAAAGATGGGGATTTCTCTTCCCCCAGACTTTGCTCCAGGAAAGGGTTGGTCTTATTCAAATACAGGATACGTAATATTAGGAATCCTTATTGAAAAAGTAACAGGAAACAGCTATGCGGAAGAGGTTGAAAATCGGATTATTGAACCGCTTGATTTATCAAATACATTCCTACCTGGCAATTCAAGCGTGATTCCAGGCACCAAGCATGCCCGTGGCTATTTGCAACTAGACGGAGCAAGTGAGCTAAAAGACGTTACTTATATTAACCCAGGTAGCTCGGATGGAGATATGATTTCCACTGCTGACGACTTAAACAAATTCTTCTCTTACTTACTCAGTGGCAAATTACTGAAGGAACAGCAACTAAAACAAATGCTTACTACAGTTCCTACAGAAAGAGAAGGAACTGGATATGGTCTTGGAATACTTGAAATTAAGCTTCCAAATGGTGTCTCGGTATGGGGACACAGGGGGGGCGTTCCAGGGTTTTCCACTTTTGTTGGTGGAACACTTGGAGGCAAGCATACATTGGCCGTCAATTTGAACAGCTTTAACTTTAGTAATCCTGATCCTTTTAAAAGTATTTTACTTGCTGAATTTAGGAAGTAGGAAAAACGGATAAGTTTTATCATAGTTTTATAGTTTAAAATATACCATTTTGGTGCAAAAAACAACTTGCTCTAAAAAATTTAATACTCGTAATTAAGTATAAAAGAACGCTATCGTTTTAAGTAAATATTTCAGGAGGGTTTTATGAAAAAGAAAATGATTACTGCACTTGGTGTTTCTGCTATAATACTGACTAATTTTGTAGGAAGTACTTATGCAGACTCGAAAACAGGAGTTTCTGTTACAGCTCCCTACAAGAAAAATCAAATAGCGGAATGGTTAGAAATGCATGCGAAGCCTTTAAAAACAACGAATCCAAATGCATCTGTTGATGATTTAAAACCACTTAAGAATATGGTAGGTTCAGCTTCAATTGTAGGTTTAGGTGAAGCTACGCATGGGGCTCATGAAGTTTTTACGATGAAAAACCGTATTGTGAATTATTTAGTATCTGAAAAGGGCTTTACCAACCTAGTTTTAGAAGAGGGGTGGGACAGAGCTTTAGAACTTGATCGATATGTTCTTACTGGTAAGGGAGATCCAAGCCAATATCTATCACCTATATTTAAGACGAAAGAAATGTTAGATTTACTTGATTGGATTCGGCAATATAATGCTAATCCAAAACATAAATCTAAAGTGCGTATCATTGGGATGGACATTCAATCAGTAAATGAGAATGTTTATAATAATATAATAGAATATATTAAAAGAACCAATTCAAAACTTGTGCCGAGGGTAGAAGAGAAGATAAAAGGTCTTATTCCTGTAACAAAGGATATGAATACTTTTGAAAGCCTTACGAAAGAAGAAAAAGAAAAGTATATTTCAGATGCTAAACAAATTAGTGATTTATTAGAGGAAAATAAAAGTTATTTAAATGGGAAATCTAAAGAGTTCGCATGGATAAAACAAAATGCTCGTATTATTGAACAGTTTACTACAATGTTAGCGTCACCTCCTGATAAACCATCTGATTTATATTTGAAACATGATATTGCAATGTATGAAAATGCGAAGTGGACTGAAGAACATTTAGGAAAAACAATTGTATGGGGACATAATGGACACGTTTCGAAAACAAATATGCTTCCTTTTGTATACCCTAAAGTAGCTGGGCAGTATTTAGCAGAGTATTATGGAAAACGGTACGTATCTATTGGAACGTCAGTTTATGAAGGACAATACAATGTCAAGAATAGCGATGGTGAATTTGGCCCATATGGAATATTAAAATCGGATGATCCAAACAGTTATAACTACATCTTTGGACAAGTTAAAAAAGATCAATTTTTTATTGATTTACGTAAGGCAAACGGCGTGACAAAAACTTGGTTAAACGAACAACATCCAATTTTCGCTGGAATAGCTACCGAAGGGCCTGATATACCAAAAACAGTTGATATATCATTAGGCAAAGCGTTTGATATACTTGTTCAAATTCAAAAAGTGAGTCCATCTCAGCTACATCAATAAATTTAGAATAATGTGCCTTAATGAAGTGTAGTGTCAATATAGTTGTTTGAAAATGTCAGTTAGATTATTTTCATTAAAGAATTATTAAATGGAATAAATGTTTTCAAATTAGAGACGATGTAGGATAGAAGCACAGTATCATCAAGTTAACAAAATAAAATTCTAACTAAAATGAAAAAACGCTATTCTTTCCATAGAATCATAGGAAAGAATGGCGTTTTTTCATTTAATCTATTATTACAATTTGCTCAAGGAATCTAAAACTTTTTCTCCCCCTAACACCTTACGCAATCTTGCTAAAAATTTTGAGTTTCTACAACAAACCACATATCTATTAAGCTAAAGAACAAGTTAATTAAAAACTAGAAAAAGAGTGTGTTTCGAAACGTATATTATCTAACTATACCAAACGGAAAAGCTACATATAGTATATAAATGAAATGGAATGAGGGCGATATATTTTTTGTTGTGAAAAAAATTTTCTTTTTAAAACTTGATTAAAGAAAAAATATTTTATATACTAATTCATGTAAACGGTTTACTAGATCGTATTTTGCTAGAAACGAAGGGAAGATTCGCATGGAAACAAGGGGGAGAGTAATCGGGATTGATATCGGTACCACAAGTACAAAAACGGTTGTGTTCACAGAAAAAGGAAAAGTCGTTGCATCACATGCAGTTGATTATCCAATTATTCAACCGAACGTCGGATGGGCTGAGCAAGATCCTGATGTAATATGTGCTGCTGTATACAAAACTGTAAGCGTTGCCATCGAAAAAGGTAACGTGTTACCAGATGATATTTCTTCAATCGGTATTAGTACAGCAATGCACGCATTAATTGCAGTAGATGAAAACGGTGCGCCATTAACGCGTTCTATCATTTGGGCAGATAATCGAAGTACGAAACAATCAGAAAAATTATTACAACATATGAATGGACATGACATTTATAGACGAACGGGTACACCAATTCATCCGATGTCACCGCTTTCTAAATTATTGTGGATGAAAGAGGAAGAGCCAGAATTATATACGAGCGCTTATAAATTTATTTCCATTAAAGAGTATGTTATTTATCAATTGTTTTCACGTTACGTAGTGGATTATTCAATAGCATCAGCTACTGGGTTATTTAATTTAGAAACATTAAATTGGGATAAAGATGTTTTAACGATGTTACATATGTCGCCAGAACAATTATCAAAACCTGTACCAACTACATATATTTTATCCGGTATGAAACCGGAATTAGCACAGAAGATGGGTATTCGTGAAGATACTCCAGTTGTTATTGGGGCAAGTGATGGTGTTCTTGCGAATGTAGGTGTTGGGGCAATATCGCCTGGCTCAGCTGCAATTACGATTGGAACAAGTGGTGCAGTTCGAACAATTTCATCAAGTGTTAATACAGATGAAAAAGGAAGAACGTTTTGTTATGCATTAACTGACGAGCACTGGGTGATCGGGGGACCAACGAATAACGGCGGAATTTTACTGAGATGGTTACGTGATGAATTTGGTAGCCCGGAGCAAGAAGTAGCAAGAAAGCTTGGAATTGATCCGTATGATTTATTAATTAAATATGCGGAAAGTGTACCAGCTGGAGCAGGTGGATTGCTATTTTTACCGTTTCTATCTGGAGAGCGTGCACCGTACTGGAATGCAAATGCTCGTGGTACATTCTTTGGAATAAACCTTCAGCATAAACGAGAACATTTTATACGTGCAGTCATGGAAGGTGTTTGTATGAGCGTATATTCTGTAGCACTTGCAATCAGGGATTGTACAGGGCCACTTACGGAAATACGCGTTTCAGGAGGATTTGCGAAATCTGCATTTTGGAGACAAATGTTATCCGATATGATGGGGAAAGAATTGCTTGTTCCTGAAAGTCATGAAGCATCTGCGCTTGGGGCAGCGGCAGTTGCTTTATATGCTGTAGGGAAAATTGATTCTCTTGAAGAGGTTAAGGATTGGATTGATATTGTTCATCACCATGTACCGAATAAAGAAAATACGGCTATATATTTAGAAATGTTTTATATGTATGAACGACTTTACAATCGCTTGAAAGAAGAATTTGATTGTATAGCTGCTTTCCAACGTAAACAATAGGGGGATTGGGAGAAATGGTAGTTGGAATCGTACTAGCGGCAGTTGTCATACTACTTTTACTTATTACGGTAGTGAAATGGCATCCGTTTGTCGCGTTAATTTTAACAGCAATTGGTGTAGGGCTAGCAATGGGAATGCCATTGATTGGAACTTCACCAAAAGATCCAGGGATTATCGATTCTATTAAACTAGGGCTTGGTAATACGTTAGGATTTTTAGCAATAGTTTTAGCATTAGGAACGATGCTTGGAAAAATGATGGCCGAATCTGGCGGTGCAGAACGAATTGCTAACACATTAATTGGTCGTTTTGGGAAGAAACGTGTTCACTGGGCAATGATGTTCGTTGCATTTTTAGTAGGGATTCCGGTGTTTTTCCAAGTTGGATTTGTACTATTAATTCCATTAGTGTTTACAATTGCGTTAGAAACAGGGGTATCACTTATTACAATCGGTATTCCACTAGTAGCAGGACTATCCGTTGTACACGGACTCGTGCCGCCACATCCAGCAGCGATGGCAGCGGTAGGTATTTTTAAAGCAGATGTAGGGAAGACAATTTTATATGCATTAATCGTCGGACTTCCAACTGCAATCATTTCAGGTCCGCTTTACGGGAAGTGGATTGGTGCTCGTATACATAAAGAAGTACCTTTAGATATAGCAGAGCAATTTATTGAAAGAGATAAGAAGAAGGAACTTCCTAGTTTCGGAAATACATTGTTTACTATTTTACTTCCAGTATTTCTTATGCTAGGTGCATCGATTGCAGAAGTAGCGCTAAACAAAACAAGTCAACTTGCACAAGTATTGCACTTTATTGGAGATCCAATAGTCGCGCTATTAATTGCAACGATATATTCTTTCTTTAGTCTTGGTTATGCGAAAGGTTTCTCAAAAGATAAAGTATTACAATTTACAAATGATTGTTTAGGACCTATTGCGAACATACTGTTAGTTATTGGTGCAGGCGGAGCATTTAATAAAGTGTTATTAGATTCTGGAATTGGAACGACAATCGCAGAAATGGCGAAAGAATCTCATATTTCACCGATATTATTAGGCTGGGGAATTGCGGCACTTATCCGAATTGCGACTGGATCTGCTACAGTTTCTATGATGACAGCAGCTGGAATTGTAGCGCCAATTGCAGCAAGTACACCAGGTGTAAATGTTGAACTACTAGCACTCGCAACAGGCGCAGGGTCATTAATTTTATCACATGTAAATGATTCTGGATTTTGGATGATTAAAGAGTATTTCGGAATGACTGTGAAAGAAACATTATTAACATGGACGGCAATGGAAACAATATTATCTGTTGTAGCACTTGGACTCATTTCGTTATTAAATATATTTGTATAGAATGGGAGATTGATTAATATGAAACTAGGTTTAATTGGATTAGGAAAAATGGGATTCCCATTAGCAGAACATTTATATGAAGACAAGCATGAAGTAGTTGTATATGACGTAAATAAAGAACTTGTTGAAAAAGCAGGGGCTTTAGGAATTACTGCTCGTCATACATTAAAAGAAATGATCGCTGAACTAGAAGCTCCTCGTACAATTTGGGTAATGGTACCTGCGGGAGAAGTTGTTGAATCGGTACTAAAAGATGTATATCCATTATTAGAAGAAGGCGATATCGTTATTGAAGGCGGAAATTCATTCTATAAAGATACGTTACGCCGTGCTGAAGAAGCGAAAAGCTTTGGTTTACATTACGTAGATATCGGTACATCAGGCGGTGTAGAAGGAGCAAGATACGGTGCTTGCTTAATGGTTGGTGGAGAAAAAGAAATTTACGATCAATTAGAACCTTTATTTAAAGATTTAGCAGTAGAGAATGGGTATTCTTATGCAGGCCGCGTCGGAAGTGGTCATTTCTTAAAAATGGTTCATAACGGCATTGAATACGGAATGATGCAAGCAATCGCTGAAGGATTTGAAGTGTTAGATAAAAGTGATTTTGATTTCAATTATGAAGATGTTGCAAAAGTATGGGCAAACGGATCGGTTATCCGCGGTTGGTTAATGGACTTAACTGAAAAGGCATTTGCAGAAGATCCTAAACTAGATGGAATTAAAGGTGTAATGAACTCTTCAGGAGAAGGGAAATGGACTGTTGAAACTGCACTTGAACTGCAAGCTGCAGCACCGGTAATCGCAATGTCATTATTTATGCGCTATCGTTCTCAAGAAGATGATACATTCCACGGAAAAGTAGTTTCAGCTCTTCGTAATCAGTTCGGTGGACATGAAGTTGTGAAAAAATAAGGATGTTTTTGAAAAGAAACTTGTGTATAAGCGCAAGTTTCTTTTTTATTGCTTAAGAAATAACTAATTTAAAAATAGCAATCAGTCATTGTTTTCGTCAGTAATAATTATCACATTCTAGCTAATGTCCCAACATAAAAATAAGAATAAATAAAATGAAGTTTTCATAAATAGTAAAAGGATGATTATGTCATCAGTGTAGCTATGAAATGGTGTTACATATGAAAAGAGCGTGTTAATAAAATATGAGGTGGTTAAATGGGAAATGAGAAAGTGAAGAATGCAGGGGAAGAAAAAAAGTTATGTCTTTGTATGATTGTTAAGAACGAGTCTAGAATTATGGAAAGATGTTTAAATGCTACAAAATCAATTGTAGATTTTGTTTCTATTTGTGATACGGGATCAACTGATAGTACACCTGAAATTATTGAAAATTGGTGTAAAGAAAATGATATCCCTGGAACAGTTCATCATGAACCATTTAAAAACTTTGGTTATAACAGAAGTTTAGCAGTTTCATTGGCGCAACAAACATATCCAGAAGCAGATTATTTATTAATATTAGATGCAGATATGATATTAGAAGTTGATCCGAGGTTTGATAAGACTAGTTTAACGGAAGACCATTATCTTACATTGCAATATGATATTCATATTAAGTATTGGCTTACACGCCTTTTAAAAGCTTCTTTACCATGGAAATCTGTCGGTGTTACTCATGAGTATTGGGATATAGATCGTTCCAAAGTTGGTGCGAATTACAATACGAGAGTAGCTAGGTTAGAGACGCTTGTCGTTAACGACCCTGGGGATGGTGGGAGTAAAGCTGATAAATTTGAGAGAGATGAGAGATTGTTGTTAGAAGGGATTAATGATCCAGAAACAACGCCTGATTTGCATATAAGATATTTATTTTATTTAGCCCAAACTTATTTTCATTTAAGTCAATTTGAAGATTCGATTAAATGGTATAAAAAACGAGTGGAAGCAGGCGGATGGGTTGAAGAGGTTTTCTACTCGTTATTGCGAATAGGCTTTTGTTATGAACAATTAGCAAACCGTTCAGCAAATAAACAACATGAAGTAACAGAAGCAGATGAAAAAGAAAATGCTAAGACGCAAGAAGAGCAATATACAGCGTTAGCTATTCTTTATTTTCAAAAAGCGTGGGAATATCGACCAACTCGGGCTGAGCCATTATACCAACTTGCAAGAATGTATCGATTAAAATCTCAAAATAATATTGCTTTGATGTATGCCCTGCAAGGGAAGGAAGTTCCTTTTCCGAATAATGATCTTCTATTTGTAGATTATCATGTGTATGATTACTTATTTGACTATGAGATTTCTATAAGTGCTTTTTATATACCACATAAAAAACATTTAGGTGCAGTATCACAAAAAGTTTTGGAAGCGAAAAAAGAAGAGTTACCGTTGCATATAGCAAATATGGTAGAAAGTAATGCAAAATTTTATTAAATACAATGTCGGTTAAAGGAGTAGTGGAGTAATAATGGAATTAATACGATGGGCGCTAGAACTAGGGGAATCTGTGCATGGAAATACGTATGAAGAATTGTTACCACTACTAGATTATTATTATGATCGAGATCATTTAAAAGCGTATTGTGTAGCGAATCTTCTTTTAAATATGGATGTAGCAGATGAGCATCGGCAAAGAATTGAATTAAGAAGGTGTATTGCCGCTTATTATGCAGGATTATATAAAGTGGCAAAGAAACATGCAAATGAGCTTTTACTTAAATATCCGGATGTGGATTTATATAAAAATAATTTAAGGCTAATGGAAGCATATTTGAATAAAAGATATGATTATTGTCTGTTTATATGCCCAAAGACGTATGGTAGTTTCATAGATGTCGCACGTGCTTTGAAATGGCGATTGGAGCAAGAGGGAAATACAGCAATCATATCAGAAACAATACTAGAAAATGTGGGGAATACAATCGTTTTTGGAGCGCATACATATGCACATAACCCGAATTTACTTCCGAAAAATGCAATTATTTATAATTTAGAACAGCTATATGAAGGAAGTCCTTATGCGCATCCCCTTTATTTAATGTTATTAAAAGATAAGGAAATTTGGGATTATAGTAAACAAAATATAGAATGGTTAAAACAAAAAGGAGTAGGAAGAGAAATAAAACATGTGGAAATGAACTATGCTCCAACTTTAGAAATAAAAAAAGATGCATTTGAAGATGGGATAACTGAAGACATTGATATATTGTTTATAGGTGCTCTTAACCCGAGGCGGCAAGCTATTTTTGATCAATTAAAAGCAATTGCCCCGCATTTAAATATCGTTTTTAAAAATAATGCGTGGGGAATTGTCAGAAATGAGTTAATTGCTAGGTCTAAAATTATATTAAATATTCACTTTTACTTATCGGGCATTCTAGAAACACCGCGAGTTTCTTATGCAGTGGCAAATAAGAAATTTATTATTTCGGAAAATAGCAATCTAGAGGACGAGATAGAGTGGCCAGGAATTGTCTTTACTCCGTATGAAAACATAATAGAAAATATTATGAAATATGTAGCATTACCAGAAGAGCGTATTCAATTAGCAGAAAAAGCGTATACCCATTTTGAAGCAAAAGGAAGCAAAGGCATACTGAGTCATAAAGAGGAGGAAAAGTAATTGTGAAGAACTCATACTTTCGTATGAGTTCTTTTTTACGTCTATCATATTATTTTATCAAGCTAGTTCCTTCTTTATATTGTGTTTTGTATAGAAATTTCTGATAATATATAAGTATAACTGGAAAACAAAGGGGAGAAATAATTATGAAACTAGTCGTTATTAACGGTACGCCAAGAAAATTTGGTAGAACTCGCGTGGTGGCAAAATATATTGCGGATCAATTTGAAGGGGAATTATATGATTTAGCGATAGAAGAGTTACCATTATATAACGGGGAAGAATCACAACGTGAATTAGAGGCGGTAAAAAAATTAAAGGCGTTAGTGAAAGCGGCAGACGGTGTAGTACTTTGTACACCTGAATATCATAATGCAATGAGTGGGGCGTTGAAAAATTCGTTAGATTACTTAAGTAGTAGTGAATTTGTTCATAAACCTGTCGCACTACTTGCAGTTGCAGGAGGCGGTAAAGGTGGAATTAACGCATTAAACAGTATGCGCATTGTAGCTAGAGGGGTATACGCAAATGCAATCCCAAAACAAGTTGTGCTTGATGGACTTCATGTACAAGACGGTGAACTGGGAGAAGATGCAAAACCATTAATTCACGATTTAGTGAAAGAATTAAAAGCATATATGAGCGTATATAAAGAGGTGAAAAAGCAACTAGGAGTTGAGTGATAATGTCATCTCTATATAAAGATTCACGCTTGTATTTCATTCTGGGGGCCAATAGTCTATCAGCTATTGGTTCCGGAATTGTAATGATAACGATTCCGTGGTTGTTAATTAAAGAGAGTGGAGGGGAGACAACGTTTGGTTATGTATCCATTATCTCAACACTTATTATGTTTTTGTTAACACCATTCATTGGGCAAAGTATTGATCGTTTTTCAAGAAAATCTTTATTATTATGTAACGAAGGAATTGGAATAGCTGTAATTGGAATAATGGTTATATGGGGATTCGCTGGGCAACCTTATCATTCTATTCACTATATTCTAATATATATAGCAGGGTCATTTTACTATTTATTATTTTATCCTACAATATTTGCGTTCAACCAAGAGATATTTCAAGCAGAACATTATAAAAGTTTAAGGGGAACGATGGAAATACAAGGACAGTTAACGCAAGTTATTTCTGGAGCGGCCGCGAGCTTCCTAATTGAAGTTGTGTCTTTGAAGTGGATTTTGTTTGTAGATATGTTAACTTTTACAGGAGCGTTTTTGCTGTTTTTATGTATACCGTATGTCAAGAAAAAAGAGATTAAAAAGAAAATAACATTTAAGAAGCAATTGTTCGAAGGAATTCACTTTATGAAAAAACGTCCTAAGCTCTTTTGGTTCTTACTCGCCACGTATATGCCGTTTATAGGTGTTATGATGGCAAATTATTTAATACCAGTTTATATTTCGGATATACTTAAAGCTAATGCCTTTGTATACGCGATAGAGGGAATGATGTACGGTGTTGGAGCGGTTGTTGCAGGAATCTGTATTCCGCTCATAATGAAATATGTCAAAACAGAAGTTTCAATCGTTATAACGATGTGCATTTATGTAATTTCAATTACCGCAATGATTATTGAGCCTTCCGTAATGTTTTTATACGGACTTTCGATTTTTCATGCAGTTGGAAATGCGGGTACAAGAGTGGCGAGAAATGTATTGATGATGGAGGAAATCCCAAATGAAATAATGGGACGTGTAGATAGCTTATTTCGCTTAATTGGTACAGGAATACGCATTGTATTATTAATGTTGTTTACAGCCGGCGTATCAAAAGCAGGGGTAATGCTCCCGTTTTACGTACTTAGCTGTATATTGATTCTATCATTAGGAATAGCTCTTTATTATGTATATTCACAACGTAAAGTAGGGACGAACGTTTCTAATAAATCAATCGTTTAAAAAACCTTCTCCCTTCCAATCTTTTTTTATATAATAAAAAGAAAGGGAGTGCAAACATATATATGAACAAATGGATATTACTTATAATCGTATTATTACCACCACTATACATTCTTTATATGACGTTTCGAATGAAGCAGGTTGCTCGTGAAAAATTGAGCCATCACTCTCCGTACGTTCTTATATTAGGTGCAAAATTATTTGGAGATAAACCGTCTTTATCTCTTCAAAACCGTTTGGATGTAGCATTGGAATATTTAGTTTCTCATCCTACAGCGAAAGTAATTGTTTCAGGTGGTCAAGGAGAAGATGAAGATATACCGGAAGCTCATAGTATGAGAAATTATTTAATGGAGCGTGGTATAGATGATAGTCGTATATTAATAGAAGATCAATCTACAAATACGTATGAGAATTTAAAGTTTAGTATAGATTTATATAAAGTAAAACATGCGGTAGTTGTAAGTAATACGTATCATTTGTTTAGAACGAAAATAATTGCAAAGCGTTTAGGTATAAAGATGGAGGCACTAGCTGCTGAAACGCCAATGCGCTCTAAGAGAAAAATGTATGTGCGTGAATATGCCGCTATTATGAAAACAATATTGTTAGACCGTTAGAGCTCAAATGTGAGCTCTTTTTTTGTAGAATAATGCGTATCATTTGAAATGAATTCCATATTCCATCAAAATAAAGGAAACAACGATAAAGGAGTTGTATTTGTGATTCAGTTTAATCAAGTGTCAAAATCATATGAAGATGGCACAAAAGCAGTGGATGCATTGCATTTAGAAATTAAAAAGGGAGAATTTTTTGTCCTTATTGGTCCAAGTGGTTGTGGGAAAACAACGACAATGAAAATGATTAATCGTTTAATTGAAACGACAGAAGGCTCAATTTTAATCGATGGAAAAGACATTCAAAAATACAATATTAATGAATTACGCTGGGATATAGGATACGTGTTGCAGCAAATTGCTTTGTTTCCGCATATGACAATTGCTGAAAATATTGCAGTTGTTCCTGAAATGAGAAAGTGGAGCAAAGAAAAAATAAAAGCTCGTGTCGATGAGTTACTACAGATGGTTGGGCTAGATCCAGACGTATATCGCGATCGTATGCCGGATGAATTATCAGGAGGGCAAAAGCAGCGCGTTGGTGTCGTAAGGGCATTAGCCGCAAATCCGAAAATCGTTCTTATGGATGAACCATTTAGTGCATTAGATCCTTTAAGTAGAGAGCAGCTTCAGAAGGATATCGTACAATTGCAAAAGACGATTCAAAAAACAATTGTATTCGTAACACATGATATGCAAGAAGCATTATCACTTGGAGATCGTATTTGTATTATGAAAGAAGGAAAAGTTGTTCAATTAGATACACCAGAAGGAATTATACATAATCCGAAAAATGAATTTGTAGAAGAGTTCATTGGAAATCGTGGACGACCTTGGTATGAGGGGAAAAGTATAGAAGCTGTATTGCCACTTGATGAGAGTATGCGGGTAGAAGGGGATGCACTATCATTACATTCTTCTTTACAAGAAGCTCTAGTTCGTGTGAGAGCTGATGAAGTCGTTCCAGTTGAAGCAAATGGTCAATATGTTGGAGCTTTAACAAGTAGTCATATTGTCAATTATATTGTTGAACAAATGAAGGAAAGAGGCTAAACAGTGACTGATTTTATACAAACGTTCCAAGAACGAAAAATAGAATTACTAACTGCATTAAGTGAGCATTTACAAATATCACTTATTTCATTATTTTTTGCAGTAACTATTGCGGTGCCGCTTGGCATTTTATTAACGAGAAAAGAACGAATGGCTGAGTTTATTATAGGAACTTCTGCAGTAATGCAAACAGTGCCATCACTTGCATTACTCGGACTTTTAATTCCGTTGGTAGGAATTGGAAAACTTCCAGCCATAATTGCGTTAGTTGTGTATGCACTATTACCTATTTTGCGCAATACATATACAGGCATAAGGGAGTTAGATGAATCTTTAATCGAAGCAGCGAGAGCTATGGGGATGAATAGCTGGAAAAGGCTGTGGAAGGTAGAGCTTCCTCTTGCATTACCAATTATTATGGCCGGTATTCGTACGGCGATGGTATTAATTGTTGGAACAGCTACATTAGCAGCTCTTATAGGTGCTGGTGGGCTCGGTAAACTCATATTGCTAGGTATTGATCGAAATGATCATGCACTTATCATTTTAGGGGCCGTACCAGCCGCGTTACTCGCTTTATTCTTTGATGTAGTACTTCGAGTACTTGAGAGTCCGAAACGCTCTTCTAAGCGTGTTATATTGACGATATGTATGATTTGTATCATGATTGCTTCTCCTTTTCTTTGGAACACACAAAAGAAAGATATTGTTATTGCCGGCAAACTTGGGTCAGAACCTGAAATTTTAATTCAAATGTATAAGCAGCTTATTGAACAAGATACCGATTTACACGTAGAATTAAAACCAGGACTTGGAAAAACAGCATTTGTATTTGAAGCATTGAAATCAGGAGAAGTAGATATATACCCTGAATTTTCAGGAACAGCTTTATCTACTTTCGTGAAAGAAGAGCCTAAAAGCACAAATCGGGATGAAGTATATGAGCAGGCTCGCGTTGGAATGGAAAAGAAGTATAATATGGTGATGTTGAAGCCGATGGAGTATAACAATACATATGCACTAGCTATGCCGAAAAAAATAGCAGATCAAAATAATATAAATACAATTTCTGACTTAGGAAAAATGGCACAAGATGCTAAAGTAGGATTCACATTAGAATTTGCGGATCGTGAAGACGGTTATAAAGGAATGCAAAAATTATATAACTATAAGTTTTCAAATGTGAAAACGATGGAACCGAAACTACGTTATAGTGCTATTCAATCAGGGGATGTTAACGTAATCGATGCATATTCAACAGATAGTGAACTTGAGCAATACGGACTTAAAGTGCTAAAAGATGATAAAGGATTATTCCCACCATACCAAGGTGCACCGTTATTAAGAACAGAGACATTAGAAAAATATCCTGAACTTGAAAAAGTATTAAATAAATTATATGGAAAGATTACAGATGAAGAAATGCGAAAAATGAATTATGAAGTAAATGTGAATGGAAAAAGTAGTGAAGAAGTAGCGAAACAATTTTTACAAAAAGAGAATTTACTTCGTTAATTTTACAAGAAATATACAAATTTATATGTATGAAATGACCGTTCATTACAAAATGAACGGTTTTTTTGTGCATACTTATACATTTTTTCAAAAAAGTATTCCATTTTTCTTCATTTTCTTTTAGAATAAGTAATGTTTTCCTGAAAAAATATAAGAGAAACGTCTATTAGAGAAAAAGGTGACTTTAATAGTTGAACGAACATAACACCTAGAATGACAGATGGGGTGGTACAAATAGAAAAGAAGTTAGGGTTTTTTCCATTAATTGCATTAGTAGTCGGAACAATGGTTGGTGGCGGTGTATTTAGTTTACCGCATGATTTAGCAGTAGGAGCAAATAGTGGCTCTATAATAATTGGCTGGTGTATTACAGCGATGGGAATGATTCCACTCGCGCTCGTATATCAAACGTTAGCAAGAAAAAAACCAGAGCTTGAGGGCGGAATTTATAGTTATGCACGTGCTGGTTTTGGTGAATATATTGGATTTAACAGTGCATGGGGATACTGGCTCGCAGGAATTTTAGGAAACGTTGCAACAATTATGTTACTGTTTAGTACGTTAGGTTATTTCTTCCCGATTTTTAAGGGCGGAAATAGTGTTGCGTCTATCGTAGGTGCATCACTTTTACTATGGACACTTCATTTACTAATTTTATTTGGAATTCGTGAAGCTTCTATTATGAACGTTATTGCAACGATAGGGAAATTGGTTCCAATCGTATTATTTATTGTTGTAATGGTAACAGCATTTCGCTGGGATACATTTACACATGATTTTTGGGGAGAAGGAACTATTTCAGTTTCCTCTATACTTGGTCAAGTGAAAAATACAATGCTTGTAACTCTTTGGGTTTTCATCGGAGTTGAAGGAGCGGTAGTATTATCTGGAAGAGCCAAAAATAGCCGAGACGTCGGTAAAGCGACAGTATTAGGACTTATTTTAGTAATGTCTATTTATATTTTAATTTCTGTTTTATCAATGGGAGCGATGACAAGAGGAGAA
This sequence comes from Bacillus sp. Brlt_9, assembly GCF_051948935.1. Taxonomy (NCBI): domain Bacteria; kingdom Bacillati; phylum Bacillota; class Bacilli; order Caryophanales; family Bacillaceae; genus Bacillus; species Bacillus sp. Brlt_9. The sequence goes on from NZ_JAYJLO010000001.1 coordinate 1,117,594, forward strand.
CTAGCAGTTTTAGAAACACCGTCAATGGGACATGTATTAGAACATGTTGTTGGAACGTGGGGTGCAGTAGCGATTAACATCGGGTTAGTTGCTTCACTTGTAGGTACATTAATAGGATGGTTTTTACTTGTTTCTGAAATCTCTCACGTAGCAGGAAAAGATGGTGTATTTCCGAAAGTTTTTACGAAAACAAATAAAAAACAAACGCCACATATGGCATTATGGATTTCAAATGGTGTTGCCCAAGTAATATTTATAATTGTTCTGTTTTCAGAATCAACATATCAAATTATGTATTTCATAGCGTCAACATCAATTTTAGTACCATATTTATTATCAGCGTTATTTCAATTTAAATTAGTTATTACAAACGAACTAAAAGATGCAAAAGTAAAAAACGGATCGTTAGCGTTAATTGCTTCTATTTATTCTGTATGGCTTCTATATGCAGCAGGTTTGAAAAATTTATTACTCGTTTCAATCGTGTATGGAATCGGGATTATTGTTTACATGTATGCAAGAAAAGAAAAAGGGAATCGTTGTTTTAGAGGTATTGAGAGATATGTAATGTGGGCAATTGTTATTGCAGCTATCACATCTCTTTATATGTTGTTGACTGGAAATATAAAAATGTAAAAGTCCTTTTAAATAAAGGGCTTTTTTCTTTGTCTAGAGAATATTTAATACATAAGATATTCAGGAGGGATGAAAATGGAAGAAAAAGAACAGTTGACCAGAATCGTTGATTTAGCGAGTGAAGTAAGGAAAGTATTAGTGCAAGAATCTTTTTTTAATCATCATCCTGAACTACGAGGAGTGATTGAAAATTTAGCAAGTGCTGTAGAGAATTTAGCGGAATTACAGCAACATAAAGATGAGAACGCTGAAGATCGTTTGCGATATGTACTTGCTAAAATGAAAATCGCACATAATGCCATTTTACAAGAGAAAAACGCATTTCCATCTCATTAATATACGTTTTCATTTTGAACCTGGCGGATAACGTCAGGTTTTTTGTTTCTAGTTTTTCTTTTCTTTCATACACTAAGAATAGTATGAAAAAAAGAAGGTGACGAAGGTGAAATTACATAAAGCTCTTCAGCCAAGTTTTATAAAACGAATGTACTATATGAGGTTTATCGGAAAGTTTATAAAAGCAGAGAAAGAGAAGAATGGAGAGAATTTCTTTGTACAATGCCTATCGCCAATGCCATTCACGTTACAAGAGCAATTAAAAGATGAACCATATGTATTTGAAGGGTTATGTAGTAATAAAAAGAATGAAAAGATCTTTTCAGAATTAAAGAAAAGAAAATTAGAAAAACAATTGGTTATGTTTCGACTCTATTATGAAAGAGGGCATATATACGCGGAATTAATTTGTACAGAAGAACCGCGAGAAATTGCAAATGGTTATAAAATGATTCCAGTACCTAAAGTTTCCAATTATAAAAAAGGGGAGTCTTTAGAAAGAAAACTTAATAATGGTTATTTGTCATTTCTAATGCCTAAATATCCGAAAGACTTTGAGCCTCCCGAATTATTGTGGCACGATGGAAGGCTATATGGAAATATATCGTTAAAATCATCATCAATTAGTTCAATCGCATATTTTGAACAGCAGCGGGAATGTAAGTATATAGAAATTAATGACTGGATGAAGTATGTAGAAATAGCAGTAGAAGATCAATTATATTTTGTAAGTAATCAAGTGTATGAGCAATTAAAAAAACGAATGACTGAAGAAGGTAAGCATGTAGAAGTAGAGGAAATAAAAGTGCAAAAGGATGAATGGGAATGGGATGAGCGTGAATCAGTCTTTTTACAATATGTAAAAAGTTATGTACGTAATAAAGGTCTATTTTTAGATGAAACGGACATTTATAATTTTCATATAAGTGCAAAAACCAATATGTTGACGATTCTTGGTGGTATACCGGGCGCTGGGAAATCACGTTTTGTGCACGCTTATGCAGAAGCACTTGGATTACAATACGGGGAAGAATTGGTTTGGATCCCGATTTCACCATCGTATCAAGAACCACATGATTTACTTGGTTATCTTCACCCTAATGGTACTTTTATTGAAAGTGAAACAAAATTAGTTAGGGCCTTAATAAAGGCAAAAGAAAATCAAAATCAGCTGTATATTATCGTTTTTGATGAAATGAATATGTCACATATTGAACATTGGTTTACTCCATTTCTATCTGTACTTCAACTTGAAAAGCAAAATCGTATTTTAAATTTATATGAAGGTGTACAAGAAGAAGAAAATCCAATTCCACCATCAATTGAAATTGGAGAAAATATTATATTTGTAGGTACTATAAATTTTGATGAAACAACGAAAGAGCTCTCAGATCGATTATTAGATCGGACGAATTTAATAACGTTACAAAAGATTCCGTTTTGTGAGATGTGTATGGAACAAGAGAAAGTTGTATTACAACCTCCTCTGAAAGTAACCGCAGGAGAATTTCGTATAAATTGGATCAGGAATAAAACGATGATTGAGGTGTTTTCTGGAGAAGAGTTAGAACTGTTAGATAAGTTACATGCTGTATTGTCATCACACGATGCGTCAAAGGGAATTTCTTTTCGGTGTGCAAACGCAATCGCTTCTTATTTGCAAAATATACCGTTCCAAAATAACCATTCCTATATGATCAGTAGAGAAGAGGGATTTGATTTACAAATTAAGCAACGTATATTGACGAAAATAAGAGGGACTGAAATGATGGTTGGATCGTTACTTTCTGAAGAAGTAAAAAGGGGAGCGACATTAGTACCTCTTTTGCAATCTTCACTTGCAAACAGAGTATCTACATTTGAACACTCTATAGCATATATAAGAGAAAAGCGTAGAGAACTGGAGTTGTATGGTTATGCAAAATGAAGGGCGATATGAAACCGAAATCGTTGATACGAAAGAAACGCTCCCTTTTGTATTAAAGTTAATCATTGGAACAGAGGCAAAAGGGGATTATATTTTATTAAATCGCCTTTGTACATCTACTACAGCATTAGTTCAATGTATTTATAAAGTACAAGAATTAAAACCAATTAGATTGCAATACCATTATGAAAATCCAATGAATATTACTTTTATATGGAATAAAGTATATGAGGGACAGAAGAATATAAAAGAGACAAAATATGAAATAAATGACAAAAAACAAAAGGTATTAATATATGAACATGGAAAAACAGAATTCTTTTATCCATGGCGTTGTGGTTTATATCATTTTGAGGTAAATATAGAAGATCGAAAGTATTATGGCGCTTTTCAAGTCGTTCCAAAAAATTTTTTTAATGATCAATTTGATATGATTCAAGACTATGTGAAGTCAATTTTAAATGAGTTGATTTTAGATAGAGGTTATTATAAAAAGACTTTCTCTGTGCTTAGTGATATTGAAGATTCTTCTTATTTAGTGTTACTTAGAAAGTTGCCGCAAAAAATGAAAAAGATAAAGCAAATTTTTAAGAAAATAGAATCGAGTTCAAAGTTTATACATGAATATAAATGGGAAGAAAAAGAGCGGAAAGCAACGAGAAAAGGAGCCGTAGTCGCGGAAAGAAAACCGTATGCAAAATATTATAATCGTAAGTTTATAGAACAAAAAAATAGTAAGGAAAATGCATTTCTTAAATTTAAAGCGATGCATTTTTATCTTTATTTACTTGAAGCGGAAAGTTTTTTGCGTCAAACAATTGAAATATTAGAAAGAGAGAAGAAGAAGAAATCAGAAGAATTTCAAGCTGTAAAAACGATTATACAAACAATTGAGCGTAATGGATCAGTGACCGATAGAGAGAAACAGAAATATAAAAATATACATTTACTAAAAGAGGCGGATTTACGAAAAAGTTCCATGAAGATACAAGAATATAAAATATTAGCGCATTTTGTACATGAAAGTGTACAATATTTTCAAACTTTAATGCATTCTCCATTTTGGAGAGAAGTTTCTGAAACGGGTAAGATGAACTCATATAATTTACCGATACCACATAAACAACTACTACAGCATTTAGATTTACTTCCACAATACACAGATCAATCTCCATCTTTATTATTTGTTTATAAACCAACATTTTTAGTGTATGAATATTACGCTTTTTTTATCGTTATTTCCATGTTAGAACATATTGGTTTTGAGGCTAGAAATTCCATTCGTGAACAAATACAAGAGCATTTTTATGTAGATGGATTGCAAGATGGAACGACAGTAGTTTTACACCGAGATGATATGAGAGTACATGTCGCATTTAATGATTTAATTGAAACACATCCTCTTATTGCATTAAGTAAAGGGAGTAACTTTTATAATGGAGAGGACACGAAGAAGCCAGATATTCGATTAGACTGTTATGTAAAGGAAGAAGAGAAATATGTATATCAATCTTCTATTATTATAGAAGTGAAGTATAGCCCAATGTACAATATTTTTCAGCACGTTGGAAATACGAAAGCGACTGAGCAAATGTATAAGTACTGGTCTATAAAATATGTAGAAGAACAAGATGGAAAGCGAGTCTATCATCGAAGGGCTATTTATGAAGTCATTTGTGTATATCCAGGAAGTCATATGCATAGTAAAAAAATTGAGTCTGGATGTGGTGTGTTCTTGCAATTATATCCATATAAAACGAAACAAGGGGAAGAGAAATTAGCTGGAAAACATGGAATGGTACAAATTTTTGAGAAGTGGTTAAAAAGCATGAAGTAAAAGAAATCCTTTTTTATAAAGGATTTCTTTTAGATTAAGAAGAATTATATGCAGTATGGAAGATAGCTCTTTACGATATGAATTTGATAGTAATATAAATATGTTGTTAGCAGAACGCTACATGAGTAATAAAAGACGATTAAGATGGAATTTAATTCATTTTGCAGAATATAATAAGTCATAAATATTTTTAGTTGCATACGAAGATTTGTTCTTATATGATAGATAGTGAAAGCGTTATCAAAAACAGAGCGGCGATGGGAAAGGCGGGGAAATATGTTCCAGCGTGTTCAAACAAAGGAAGAACATTTTTGGTTCGAGCAACTATGGGGAGATTTTTGTGAAGAAAGAAACTTAATGTTCGTAGAACGTAATTTAAATCCATCACGATTTTTATTAATAGAAGATGAACATCATATCGGTACAGTAGAATGTATTAAGTATACGGTACCAGAGCAATCGAATTCTGAGTTTTTCTATCCGTTTTCTAAAAATGATTTAGTGAAAGATTTGAAAAATGTATATGAAATAGGCAAGTTAAGTATTGCGAAAACGTCTCGTGGGAGAGGGCATTTCAAAAGACTAACAGCCATTTTATTTATGCATGCATTAGAAACGAAAGCAGAATGGTATATTGCAGCAGTTACAAAAAGAATGTACATGTATTTATTAACACTCGGTTTTCCAATTGAACCGATAGATAAGCCATTTCAGTTTCATGATACTTTACAAGGTGTACCAGTACGAATTCATGCCCGAAAAGGGGCTACACATTTGTATTCTTTAAAAGAATTTCGAGATGTAATTCAAGGAAATGCTCATGCACAAGCATTAATCGCAGAATACAGTAAGAATATTATGTTAACCAAATAAATCAAAATGAATATGTATAATAAAGAGAATACTATTTTAAAATGAAATATTTCCTCATGAAAAAAGACCCTTATTATTTTAATAAGGGTCTAAAAATCATAATCCAAAAATACTAAAAATCATTTTACGGCGCTTCGGTTTCTTTTCACGTTCATATGTTGGTTTTGTATCGGGAGTAATATATATTGGTTCTTCTTTCTTGAGGGTAGCTTCTAGCTTTTGAATTCGCTCTAACATTTCCTCCATTTCACGACGGTGTTGTAAAAGTTGGTACGTAACAACATCATTCGCCTTATCTTGCATTTGTTCTTCCATTCGATCTAGCCTTCTCGTAATTGTGTTTAATTGAGCTGCTAATTGCTCAAAATCATGCGAGGATATGTTTTGAACAATTGTATTTACTTGAGTTTTTAATTCTTCAACATCGTTTGATGCTGCTTTTTGAATAGGGTTAGAGTTTTGGCACTGTTCTATTTGTGATAGATGGTATTCTAACATTTGATCTAAATCATCTTGTGTAAAAATAAAATGACCATATTTATTTTTTTCTATCGTAAGATTTAATTGTTGTGCAATCCGGACAACAGCCTTTGGGCTAACACCTAATTTTTTTGCGATAAATGGTGTTTTATATTCCAAAATAATCCCTCCTATATATATCCTGTTGAATGATTTCGATCTATGAAGGAAGTTCCCTTCTAGTGTGACAAAAGAAGTGTGGAATCGGCAAAGAAAGTGCTTTTTCACGAAATGAAGCTATGAAGAATATATCGTGTATATAAAAATGTTTTACCTTAAGGTTTAGAATTATTTGACTGAAGGAAAAGAATTAGATTATCATAATGATAAATATCTTTTTTATGTATGCATATAATATATAAAAAGGTGGTTGCTAATGTAGAATTTTGTTAGAGTATTAGAATGCTTACTTCACTTGAATAAAATTAAGTAGGAGGTGGCTTCCTTGCTTACAATGTAAGTAAGGAAAAGTATTTGGACATATATAGTATAAGTATAGTGATTGTTTTAATTGCCTTAACGGCATTTTTCGTTGCAGCAGAATTTGCAATTGTTAAAGTGCGAAGTTCACGAATTGACTATTTAATTGCAGAAGGAAATAATCGCGCAACATCTGTCAAAACAGTCATTACAAACTTAGACGAATATTTATCTGCTTGTCAGCTAGGTATAACAGTTACAGCTCTGGGAATTGGGTGGTTTGGTAAACCTGCGTTAAAGCAAATGTTTGACACGCTTTTTGTAAATTTGAACATTTCTTCCCAACTAGCAGACATTTTTGCTGTAATTTTAGTGTTTTTGTTTATTACATTTTTACATGTTGTAATAGGGGAATTGGCTCCAAAAACATTTGCGATTCAAAAAGCTGAACAAGTAAGTTTATTTGTTGCTAAACCGTTAATTTTCTTTTATCGTATGGCGTTTCCATTTATTTGGCTATTAAATGGATCAGCCCGAATGATTACGAAGTTGCTAGGGCTGAAACCACCGAAAGGGCACGATGAGGTTCATTCAGAAGAAGAATTACGGTTGTTAGTTTCAGAAAGTTACAAAAACGGAGAGATTAATCAATCTGAATATAAATATGTAAATAGAATCTTTGAATTTGATGATCGTATAGCAAAAGAAATAATGGTACCCCGAACTGAGATGCATATAATTAGTAAAGAAATGCCTACTGAAGAAGCTTTGCAAAAAATGTCTCGGGAAAAATATACGAGATATCCAGTTGTTGATGGCGACAAAGATCACGTAATAGGTTTTGTAAACTTTAAAGATATTTTCACAGATTTTGTGCAGCATAAGGCAGTAAGTAATAAGAAAGTAGAGCAATATATGAGGCCGATTATTTTAGTTATCGACTCTATCCCAATACACGACTTGTTTTTAAAAATGCAAAAAGAAAGAACGCATATTGCTATATTGATAGATGAATATGGTGGTACGTCTGGACTTGTTACTGTTGAAGACATTTTAGAAGAAATAGTTGGAGATATTCAAGATGAGTTTGATACAGATGAACAGCCAGAAATTCAACAAGTTAGTGAAACGAAAACGATATTAGAGGGAAAAGTGCTCGTAAGTGAAGTGAATACGTTGTTAGGATTAACGATTGATGATAATGGTGTTGATACAATAGGTGGATGGATTTTAACGAAGAATATAGAAATTGCTGAAGAGGATTTCATTGAAATTGAAAATTATAAGTTTTGCGTGAAAGAATTAGATGGACACTATATAAAGAGACTAGAAGTTACAAAAAGTGTAGAATCCATTGTTGTATTAGAAGATGAAAAGCAAATTTCATTACAAGAACAAATTAGTTCGTAGACTCTGCTATATGGCAGAGTTTTTTTGAGCATAATGTTTTTGGCAGAATAAGGGCTATGATACAATGACATAAGTCAGACCTTTCACTAGGTGAAGTATTGTTGTATACATATATTTGGAAGGGGAAGAATTATGAAAAAGCATTTATATATAAATGGAGATTGGAAGTCTGTAAACACGTATAAACCATTATACGCACCATATTCTGAAGAAACATTAGCGGAAATTGCACAAGGAACGGAAGAAGATGTACTAGAGGCTGTTACTGCTGCAAAAAATGCAATGAAAGAAATGAATACATTATCTGCATATGATCGTGCGACCATTTTAGAGAAGGTTGCACAAAAAATGGATGAAAGAAGAGAAGAGTTTGCACAGATTATTGCAAAAGAGGCGGCAAAACCAATACGTGCTGCGAGAGGGGAAGTAGATCGTACCGTTCAGACATACAAATTTGCAGCGGAAGAAGCGAAGCGTATATACGGCGAGACACTGCCACTTGATGCAGCACCTGGTGCAGATGGGCGTATTGCATACACTATACGAAAACCAATTGGGGTTATAGGGGCTATTACACCATTTAATTTCCCATTAAATTTAGTGGCACATAAAGTCGGCCCTGCAATTGCTGCCGGAAATACAGTTGTGTTAAAACCAGCTGATCAAACACCGTTATCGTCTTACGCTTTAGTTGAACTATTTGAAGAGGCAGGATTGCCAAAAGGAGCTTTAAATATTATTTCTGGTCCTGGTTCAACTGTAGGAGAGGCGATAGTTACAAATGATGATGTTGCTTCCATTACTTTTACAGGAAGTCCGAAAGTTGGAATTGGAATTAAGGCAAAGGCTGGGTTAAAGCGAGTTACGTTAGAACTAGGGTCAAATGCTGCAGTTATTATTGATGAAGATGTAGAATTAACAGATGAATTAATTGAACGTGTAAAATGGGGAGCATTTGTTAATAATGGACAAGTTTGTATTTCGGTACAACGTGTTTTTGTACAGGAAAAAAGAATGGATGAATTTCTTACAAAGCTAAAGAAAGCGATGGAAAAAGTTGTTGTTGGTGATCCACTGCTTGACGAAACGGATGTATCAGCTTTAATTTCGAAAAAAGATGTAGAGCGAATTGAAATGTGGGTGCAAGAAGCTATTAAGGAAGGTGCAACTGTTTTATACGGTGGTAATAAAAAGGATGCAAGAATTTTTGAACCAACTGTATTAACAAATGTTCCAGAGTATGTATCTGTACAGTGCCAAGAAGTATTTGGCCCACTTATGACAGTAAATACATTTAAAGAATTTGATGAAGCGATAGAGCAAGTAAATCATTCACGTTACGGTCTACAAGCAGGCATATTTACAAATAATTTGTTTAAAGCTTTGCGTGCAATTGATGAGCTAGAAGTTGGCGGTGTCATGATAAATGATATTCCAACGTTTAGAGTAGATCATATGCCTTATGGTGGTGTGAAAGAAAGTGGAACGGGGCGTGAAGGAATTAAATATGCAATAGAAGAAATGACTGAAATGAAATTAGTATGCATTAAAAAATAAAGTATAGGAAAACTTAAATACCACAATAAAAAACGAGTAGGAAATGTTTACGATTCCATACTCGTTTTTTTATTGTTTGTTTTACGTTTCTCAGAATGATTTCATTTAATCAAGTGTACCTTTTACTTCATTTCTTGTTTGAAAATAGCATCTTCTACATAAATTTGTTCTTTGTCGACAGCGGTGCTATGAGATAATACTAAACCGATTGGTGTTTCTGTACCTTTATTTTGAACAATTGTAAAAGGAACATTTTTTTCATTTGCTAATTTAATGTATTTAGATAAATGTGGGTAAGCAATGCCACCATTTAGGAATATTTGTAATGATTGAGAAGAGCGCATGCTACTAGCTACTTCAGAATATACATTACTTTGCATTACTTGACCGATAGTTAAAGCGATTTCTACACGCTCACGTAATGTAGTTAAATACATATTACGTTCTTCTGGTTTGTTCTGCTTTTGGCCGTAAATGCCTTCTTGGAGATAATCTTCCACATTTTTATTTACCATATTTTTCACACCTTTCATTTTCTATTGTACGAAAGAATGAAGCAGGATGCAAAAAAAGTCGCATCGAATATAAAAAACTTTGAATGAAAGGAAGGGAAATGGCATGTATCAATCTAAACAATTAATAAAGTCATAAAAAATTTTATCAACACATATTAACAAAATGTGACAATAATCTATTAACGAATCGTAATTTTTGTGTTAATATTCAAAATATAAAGGGTGTTCGTCGCATGGAAATGGAGGGAATGGAGGTTTTTCCAATCGATAAGGATATTAAAGAAGTATTTTGTTCGCACTTGAAAAACAACAGGCACCAATTCGTTGAGAACTGGAAAAACAAAATGATAATTTCCGATAAAGATCCATTTAGACTAGAAGCAGTTCAAAATGGAGAGGATTTATTAGAGTTTATTATTGAACTTACTATGGAAGAAAAAGATATAAATTATCTTCAGCCATTATGCGAGAAAATAGCTATTGAACGTGCAGGAGCAGATGCGAATATAGGTGATTTTGTTTATAATGCAAATGTGGGAAGAAATGAGCTTTTCGAAGCGATGTGTGAGTTAGATGTTAGTGCACGCGAATTGAAACCAATTATGGCCCAAATACATACTTGTTTTGATAAATTAATTTATTACACTGTTTTAAAATACTCGGAAATTATTTCAAGAAATTTAGAGGAAAAACAGCAGTATATTAATGAAACACATAAAGAAAGGCTGACGATTTTAGGGCAAATGTCAGCTAGTTTTGTACATGAATTTCGTAACCCGCTTACGTCCATTATGGGATTTGTCAAATTATTAAAGGCAGATCATCCTAGTTTATCGTATTTAGATATTATTTCGCATGAATTAGACCAATTAAATTTTCGTATTTCACAATTTTTACTCGTATCGAAAAAAGAAATGTGGAATGAATCAGAACGATTTTGGCTTAATGACTTGTTTCAAGATATTATACAGTTCTTATATCCGAGTTTGGTCAATGCGAATGTTTCGATTGAAAAGAATTTACCGTATCCAATTCCGCTTACTGGTTATCGCAGTGAAGTGAGACAAGTATTTCTAAATATATTAATGAACTCAATTGACGCTCTTGAATCAATGAAAGAAGAACGAAAAATTATCATTGATGTATTTGAAGAAGATCAATCGATTCGCATTGTAATAAAAAATAACGGGCCAATGATTCCAGCAGAAAATGTAGAAACGATTTTTGAACCATTTGTAACTACTAAAAAGTTAGGAACTGGTATTGGATTATTTGTATGTAAACAAATTGTAGAAAAACATAATGGGTCCATCATGTGTCGTTCAGATAACGATTGGACAGAATTTCAAATTGCATTTCAAAAATAAACAGTCTACACCAAATGAATGGTGTAGACTGTTTTAATTCGTAAGTATAACGGCTTCTAATTTTGGATCTTTCGTTGAATAACCTAAAATTGAAATGGTATAAATGATGTTCGGTTCGACTTTGAAATCCGGTATATTTAGCAAGACGCTTGGATTATCTGCGAGTGAAACTTCAATATCTGCTGTACCAGGGCTAACTTCTAAAAAATCCGTAATTTGTTTAAAGAGTACATTTTCAAATAAATGATCTCCGCCTTTTAAATCTACATTTACAACAGGAGTATCTGGAGAAAAATGCGCAAATCGTATTTTTGCTTGGCCAGCTGGCAAATGTGTATTATCAAGCATTGGTTGTAATTGTAGATGGCTATCGCTATTTATTGCGGCAAAAGTATAAGTGTGATTTCCCATTATCGGTACTAAAGCTGAAAAGATGGGAGTTTCATTTCCGACAGGAACAATATCTATGCGGTATTTACCTTGCACTAACGTTAAATAGGGACTAAATTGTTTAAATGAAATATTTTTAATTACTTTTTGCCCATTAACTAAAACGTCAACCACGGGTGTATTGGAAGAAGAGTGAAAAAACCTTATATGTGACGGTAAAGCAGCTTCTTGTGAATCTCTTTTTTCATAAGCCTGTACAAGTTTCGTAAGTGCATCGTAATATTTCATATATAGTTCTGCATATTTCTTTGGATTTTGAAATTGATAGTAACGAGCGAGCTGCTCGTAACGTGCAGCTTCTTGTCCATATTTTTCGATTTCAGATTGAGACATGAACATTCCTCCTTTGTCATCATTAAAACTATATGCTTAGCAAGAACGAGATTATGCGAAAGAATGATTTTTTAAAAGAATAAAATGGAAATTTAATAAAAAATATCTTTAATAGATAAGTGTAGGTTAGGTGAGCGGGAGTTATAAATTTCTAGATGATACAGCAATATTTCATCTATATTAGGTACACAGCATGTATTTCGAAATAAAAAACCTTAAGAGTGTAACAGGTGGCATATCGAAAATAAGTCTTAAAACTATGGTTTTTTTAAATTATGGGCAAATACACATACAAAGTGATAATTGTCCTACATAAATTATAAAGGAAAGGTAGTTTGAAATTGAGGAAAGGAATGAAAGCTTGGGATGGGGATATCCCGCAAGGAATTGTGAATGAAGTTATGGACGATTTTGTGCTTAATGCTGTAGGATGAATTTTGAATTTGTAACATTATTTTTTCTATTTACGTTAGCAAGTGGCGGTATTAACCGATAAAAGAGCGTCGTGCCGAACTGATTAATATGGTTAATCGGTTCTTTTTTTATTGCATAAAACAGAGGGGAATGAATATGAATTATTGGCTTCTTTAAAAATAATTGCTATGCATTTAGTAGGTTTAATTGTCGAGATTTGTTTGAAAATATGCAATATAAAGTAGGAGAATAGGAAGGAGTTTAAAGGGAGTTTCGTCGAAGTTTACACAATGTCGGCGTTTGAGGGAAGCTGGCATTATGCTAGAAAAATATTTAGTGAAGTATTAATTTTATATAAGGGAGGGTTATTTGAGCGTATAGATAAGGATTGGTCTTCGTTTTAAGTTCTGAATTTTCTGTTTTCGAAATAATATTTAGCACTCATTTGTATATTTTATAATAGTTTTTTGATAAATTCACTGCTTTCGCAGAGGGTTCTTTTTTATGAAAGAAACGTCAATTTTCTTCATATATATATACAAATTGGAGAAATGGGGGAGCGCTATGCGCGATTACTTAATTAAACCACTTGTTGGTCAGCCGTATCCAATGATTTCACATGGAAAAGGTGTGTATTTGTATGATCAAAACGGAAATAAATATTTTGATGGCTCGTCAGGGGCAATTACGGCAGGTATTGGGCATGGCGTAAAGGAGATTGCGGACGTTATAAAAAAGCAGGCAGAGGAGATTGCATTCGTTTATAGATCACAGTTTACGAGTGAACCTGCTGAAAAATTAGCGAAGAAATTAAGCGATTTAAGTGTAGGAGATTTGAATTGGAGCTTTTTTGTGAATAGTGGTACGGAAGCCAATGAAACTGCTATGAAAATTGCAATTCAACATTTTCAAGAGCGAGGTATTCAAGGGAAGCATAAAATTTTGTCACGATGGATGAGTTATCACGGTATAACGATGGGGGCCTTATCAATGTCTGGGCATCCATTGCGCAGACAACGTTTCGTGTCAATTTTGGAAGATTATCCAACTATTCCAGCTCCATATTGTTTTAGATGTCCTGTGCAAAAAGTATATCCTACTTGTCAGCTTGCTTGTGCAACTGAACTAGAAAGATCAATTGAAAGGATTGGAGCAGAACATATTGCAGCTTTTATCGCTGAACCAATAATTGGAGCAGCTGGAGGCGCAGTCGTTCCGCCGAAAGAATATTATAAAGTCATTAAAGATATTTGTAGTCATTACGACATTTTATTTATTGCCGATGAAGTAATGACTGGACTTGGTCGTACTGGCGCATGGTTTGCGATGGAGCATTGGGGTGTAGAACCGGATATTATGACTCTTGGTAAAGGTTTAGGAGCTGGGTATACACCGATGGCAGCGACGATTGTAAGTGACCGTGTTATGGAGCCGATTTTACGAGGATCGCGTTCTGTTATGAGTGGGCATACGTTAAGTGCAAATCCATTATCTGCAGCAACAGCTTTAGCTGTTATTGAATATATGGAGAAACATAATCTACCTGAAAAAACAGCAGAAAAGGGAGAATATTTAATAAAAGGATTACAGAAAGTGCAACAACAATCGACAATTATAGCTGATGTGCGCGGGAAAGGGTTGCTAATCGGAGTAGAATTGCAACCGTTTACAAAGGCGTCGGAACTTATTTCAGTTGCAGCTAAAAATGGTCTCCTTTTATACCAAGCTGTTTCAGGGCAAGCAGGAAAAGAAGATAGTGCACTGCTTGTGGCACCGCCAATGACAACTACATATTCGGAGTTAGATGAATTACTTTCAATTTTTGCAAAAAGTGTAGAAGAAATGATGCAAAAAGGAGGGCATAGTATCGCATGACAACTATTACGAATACATTCGATAAAATAAAAGAAATAGAGGAAGTAATTTCTTTGTTCCATGATGATATGACATTAATGTTTGGGGGATTTGGAGGGATTGGATCCCCTCCATCTTTAATACAGGCAATTTTAGAAAAAGGAATTACAAATTTAAATTTAATAGGGAATGATACGGGATTTCCTGATGTAGGAATCGGTCGTCTCGTTACGAATGAAAGAGTAAAATCATTAATTACTTCTCATATCGGTTCAAATCCAAATGCAGGAAGACAGCTAAACGAAGGAAGGTTACAAATTGAGTTTTCTCCTCAAGGAACATTAGCAGAGCGTATTCGCGCTGGTGGTGTAGGGCTTGGTGGCGTATTAGTTGATGTAGGTGTTGATACGATTGTAGAAGAAGGAAAACGTACAGTTGAAATGAATGGTAAGACATATTTAGTTGAAACAGCATTAACTGCTGAGGTTGCGATTGTATATGCGAAAAAAGCGGACCCGTTCGGTAACCTTGTGTTTGACAAGAGCGCGCGTAACATGAATCCTCACGTTGCTATGGCCGGGGATATAACGATTGTAGAAGCAGAAGAAATTGTTCCACTTGGAAGTCTAGATCCAGAAGAAATTGTTGTCCCAGGAGTATTTGTAAATTATATCGTACCGTCGGAAGGAGTGAATTGGAAATGGGTATGGGCGTAGAAGTGAGAGATAAAATTGCTAGACGTGCGGCGAAAGAAATACAAAATGGTATGATCGTAAATTTAGGTATCGGTATACCATCGCTCGTACCAAATCATTTGCCAGACGATATAAATGTTATGTTTCATGCGGAAAATGGAATTGTAGGTATGGGACCTACGCCAAGCAAAGGAAATGAAGACGAAAACTTATGTAACGCAGCAGGTTTGCCGACTTCTCTTATTACTGGAGCGAGTTATTTTGATAGCTGCACAGCGTTTGGGATGATTCGAAAAGGTTTACTAGACATAACAATTCTCGGTTCGTTACAAGTAAGTGAGAATGGTGATTTAGCGAACTGGATTGTTCCAGGAAAACGCGTTCCTGGTATTGGAGGAGCGATGGATTTGGCACAAAAAGCAAAGCGGGTCGTTGTTGTGATGAACCATGTCGATAAATACGGAAATGCAAAAATTGTTTCGGAGTGTACGTTACCATTAACTTCAAAGAAATGTGTAGATTTAATAATTACGGATATGGCAGTTATGGAAGTGACGCCGAGTGGACTTATTTTACAAGAATTAATGAGCCCATACACAGTGGAAGATATAAAAAAACATACAGAAGCGAAGTTTGAAATTGGCTCTAACTTACTAGTAATTGAATGAGGGGAGATGTAATATATGGAGCAATTAAAAAAACAAGTTTGTGATTATATTGAGAGTCATGAAGAGGAAAGCGTAAAGTTTTTAAAACGATTAATTCAAGAAAAGAGCGTATCTGGTGATGAAAGTGGTGCGCAGGCAATTGTAATTGAAAAATTACGTGAGTTAGGTTTAGATCTTGATATTTGGGAACCTTCATTTTCTAAAATGAAAGATCATCCATATTTTGTATCACCGCGTACAAGTTTTTCAGATAGTCCGAACATTGTAGCAACCCTTAAAGGAAGTGGCGACGGGAAATCTATGATATTAAATGGGCATATTGATGTTGTACCTGAAGGAGATGTGAATCAGTGGGACCACCATCCTTATAGTGGTGAAAAAATAGGAAATCGTATATATGGCCGTGGGACAACGGATATGAAAGGCGGCAATGTCGCACTGATGCTTGCGATGGAAGCGATTATTGAATCTCGTATTGAATTAAAAGGAGATATTTATTTTCAAAGTGTAATAGAAGAAGAAAGCGGCGGGGCAGGAACATTAGCGACTATATTACGAGGATATAAAGCGGATGGTGTTATTATTCCAGAACCAACAAATATGAAGTTTTTTCCGAAACAACAAGGGTCCATGTGGTTTCGTCTACATGTGAAAGGAAAAGCAGCACACGGTGGAACACGTTATGAAGGGGTAAGTGCAATTGAAAAAAGTATGTTTGTTGTAGACCATTTGAGAAAGCTAGAACAGAAGAGAAATGATCGAATTACAGACCCGTTATTTAAAGGAATCCCGATTCCAATTCCAATTAATATTGGGAAAATTGAAGGCGGGAGCTGGCCAAGTTCTGTTCCTGATTCGTTAATTTTAGAAGGAAGATGCGGTATTGCGCCGAATGAGACTATAGAGGCGGCAAAAGAAGAGTTTGAGAATTGGATCGCTGAATTAAATGATGTGGACAATTGGTTTGTTGAAAATCCTGTAGAAGTAGAATGGTTTGGTGCGAGATGGGTTCCTGGTGAACTAGAAGAAAATCATGAGTTAATTACAACACTCGGTCATAACTTTGTTGAAATCGAAGGGAACAAACCAATTATTGAAGCATCTCCGTGGGGGACTGATGGAGGTTTATTTACACAAATCGCAGGTGTACCAACGATAGTATTTGGCCCAGGAGAAACGAAAGTAGCACATTATCCAAACGAATATATAGAAGTTGATAAAATGATAGCTGCCGCAAAAATCATTGCATGTACATTACTAGATTGGTGTGAGGTGAAAAAATGAAATACTATGAATCTTTTAGAGAGCAGACGAACAGCTATACAGTAGAAGGCGTTTTGGACTATTTTAATAAACGTATTCGAGTAGACCACTACACGGGAAATATTGAGAGGATTATCCAAACAATTGATGAATTAGCAGAGAAACATTCTTTCACTAAATGTATTTTTAAAGGAAAGGGAGAGCATGTTTCAACATGGCTCTCTTTCGGTTTTTTATTGGAAGCGACAATACCACATTATTTCCAAGGTCACGATGCATACTTTTTCGTGAAATTTAGTAATGATGAAAGACGAAATAGTATACATTGGGCTGAGGAGGATACCATCTTAAGCGCTGTAAAAGCAAAAGAAGTAAAGGAAAAAATAGTCCCAGAGAAATTTCTATTAAGAAAAGCGACAGAAGAGGATGCAGAAGAATTAGCAACTGTATTTGGAAAAGTATTTGAAGTTTATCCGACTCCTTTAAACGAAGCAAGTTATGTAAAACAAACGATGAAAGAAGACGATACAATTTACTATGTGTATGAATTCGAGGGGAAAATAATTAGTACAGCATCTGCAGAAATGAATATAAAAGAAGGAAATGCAGAATTAACGAATTGTGCTACTTTACCCGAATATCGTAAACATGGGTTTATGAAAAGCTTATTAATTAAATTAGAAGAAGAACTACAAGAAAGATCGATTTTCTGCTCTTATACAATTGCTCGATCGCTTTCTTTCGGAATGAATGCGGCTTTTCATCAGTTAGGTTATACGTATTCAGGGCGCCTGGCGAACAATTGCTACATTTTTGATAAGTTGGAAGATATGAATATATGGGTGAAAGATTTGTCTAAATAGTACGGTGAAAATAGAACGGAATCGTCATGCTTATAATCGCACATAGGTATGCCGAAAATTCGGCATGATATTTGCTGAATTTTCGGCAAGAGGGGGGATGACATTGCTAGCAGTTTCGACACAAGAAGTCATTGAAGCGATTTTGGGCAGTATTGATGAGGCTATACACGCAGTAGATGAAAATGGTATTACAATTTTCTATAATACTGTAGCTGCAAAACACGATGGTTCAAAAATTGAAAAAGTGTTAGGTAAACATTTGTTAGAAGCGTTCCCTTCTTTATCTAGGGAAACAAGTACATTGATGAAAGTGTTAGATACAAAAAAACCAATTGTTCATCAAGTGCAGCATTATCAAAATTTAAATGGAGAAGACATTTGTACAGTAAATACGACGTTACCTATTTTTATAGATGGAAATATTGCTGGAGCTGTTGAAATTGCAAAAGATTATTCCACTGTACAAAAGCTTACGGATACAATCGTTGATTTGCAGTCGAAAATAAAGCGGTCATCTAGAAAAAAAGCAATCAAAAAGCATGTTGCATTTGAGACGATCGTGACGAATGATGCAAGGTTTAAACAGACGAAAGAATTAGCACAAAAAGTAGCCCCAACTGATGCGAATGTTTTAATATATGGGGAAACAGGAACCGGGAAAGAGTTATTTGTACAAGCAATTCATGAAGCTTCTAAACGGAAGAACAAGCCGTTTATTGCACAAAACTGTGCAGCTTTGCCGGAGTCTCTATTAGAAAGTCTATTGTTTGGAACAACGAAAGGTAGCTATACTGGGGCAATTGAACGAGCGGGATTATTTGAACTTGTAGATGGAGGGACATTGTTTTTAGATGAACTGAATTCAATGCCGCTTGATTTACAAGCGAAAATGCTACGTGTATTAGAAGATGGTGTTATTCGTCGTATTGGTGATAATAAGACGAGAAAAGTAGATGTTCGCGTTATTACCGCAATGAATCAGCCACCAGAAATATGCTTAAAAGAGAATAAAATTCGCACTGATTTATACTATCGATTAAATGTCTTTTCATTATATATTCCGCCGCTCCGTGAAAGAACTGAAGATGTATTATTATTAGCGTCTTATTTTTTGAAAGAATATAATAAAAGTTATAAAAAAGGTGTACTTCAAATGGATAAGGAAGCGAAAGAAAGATTACAAGCTTACCAATGGCCTGGAAATGTTCGGGAACTAAAACATACAATTGAACATGCTGTCATAATTGCAGAAGGGAATACGTTAACAGCTAATTGTTTACCACGTACATTTCGGAAAGAGAATCTTCCGAAGAAGAAGGGTATATTGCCTCTTAGAGAAGCACTTCATCAAACGGAAAAAGAATTAATAGATCAAGCGTTAATTGAAACGGAAGGGAATATATTACAAGCTGCAAAAATGTTAGGTATCCCTCGTCAGACGCTTCAATATAAACTGAGTAAGTACGACAAAACCGCCGAATAGTTGGCGGTTTTTGTGTGTTTGCACCAATAAAAGAGCGTTTACATATATAAAAAGTAATGAATATGATAGTATGTATGGATTTCATTCAGTGCTTAAAAATATTTTTTCGCTTATGTAATTGGGTTCTCCGTACATTTACTTATCAATAAAGTAAAGTTGGCATAACTATTGCTTATATAAAGGATGAGCGTATAAAAAGGGGGAATAGCAATGTTACATGATGTATACAAACCAAATCGTCACTGGAAGGATATCGAGTTGTGGAAGGATGTTACTGAAGAACAATGGAATGATTGGGTTTGGCAATTAACGAATACGATCAAAACTTTGGATGACTTAAAGAAAGTGATTAATTTAACACCTGAAGAAGAAGAAGGTGTTAAAATTTCAACAAAAACGATCCCGTTAAATATTACACCGTACTATGCTTGGTTAATGAATCCTGATGATCCACGCTGTCCGATTCGGATGCAATCTGTACCGATTTCGGAAGAGTTATATAAAACAAAATACGATTTAGAAGATCCGCTTCATGAAGATGAAGATTCACCAGTTCCAGGGTTAACACATCGTTATCCTGACCGTGTATTATTCCTAGTAACGAATCAATGTTCTATGTATTGTCGTTACTGTACACGCCGTCGTTTTAGTGGACAAATTGGAATGGGTGTGCCGAAGAAACAATTAGATGATGCAATTGGTTACATTCGTGATACACCACAAGTACGAGATGTATTAATCTCTGGTGGTGACGGTCTTCTTATTAACGATAAAATTTTAGAATATGTATTAAAAAATTTACGCGATATTCCGCACGTTGAGATTATTCGTATCGGAACGAGAGCACCAGTAGTGTTCCCACAGCGTATTACAGAAAACTTATGTAACATTATTAAAAAATACCATCCAGTATGGTTAAATACACATTTCAATACTTCTATTGAAATTACTGAAGAGTCGAAAAAGGCATGTGAAATGTTAGCGAATGCTGGTGTTCCAGTCGGAAACCAAGCAGTAATTTTAGCTGGTATTAACGACAGCGTGCCAATTATGAAAAAACTAATGCATGACTTAGTAAAAATCCGTGTACGTCCATACTACATTTATCAATGTGACTTATCTGAAGGTATTGGTCACTTCCGTGCACCAGTATCTAAAGGTCTTGAAATTATTGAAGGTTTACGCGGACATACGTCTGGTTATGCAGTTCCAACATTCGTTGTTGATGCACCAGGAGGAGGCGGTAAGATTGCACTTCAGCCAAACTATTTAATCTCACAAAGTGCAGATAAAGTTGTACTTCGTAACTTTGAAGGTGTTATTACAACGTATCCAGAGCCAGAAAGCTACATTCCTGGAAGAGCAGAAGGATACTTTAAAGAAATCTATCCGAACTACGAAGAAAAACGTTCAGATGTTGGTATCGCAGGCCTTATGAGTGATAAGAAATTTAACCTCGTTCCAGACGACTTACAGCGTATGAGCCGTCGTAAAGACTACGAAGATAATGAAACGCATGCATCATTAAAAGATAAACGTGATAAGCGCGACCAATTAAAAGATAAAAAATATCAAGCACAAATGGCTAAATTAGAAGAAAACGACAAAAAAACTGAGGGTGATGCAGTATGAATTGTATGTGGTGTGACAGTACAGAAGCGAAAGAAAGCTTGAATACTGTATATTGGGAATTACCAGATGGTACGAAAGCCATTGAAATCCAAGAGACACCATGTATTTCTTGTTCCTCATGTGGTATGGACTATCAAGCAGATCAAACAGTGAAAGAAATAGAAGACCAATTGTTTCTAATTTATACGAAAGATTTACCAAAACAACTAACATATGAAGAATTAATGGGAAGACCACGTCTATTAAAAAGAAATTATTTCGATTTTTAACCAGCTTTTATGCTGGTTTTTTTCTTTTTTGCCTTGTATAATGTACCCAAGTTAGAAAGGTAGGGAATATTTTTGAAAAAGACATTTTACCACTATATGATGAAGCATCGTGCAGCTTTATTTAGTAATGAAATTTCGAATTTAGCAGAGGCAATGTATGATGATTTAAGTTTTCCGAAGCAATCTGAAGACTATGATGAAATTAGTTCATACTTAGAATTAAGCGGAATGCTAGAGAGTATGTCTATATTTGATGAAGCTTGGGATTTATACATACAAGAAAGATAAAAACTATATGAAATTTTTGATGAGAAGCTAGTCTATTTGCTAGCTTTTTTTACGTTGTAAATAAATTTTCATATGGTGATATTTTTTATTGAAAAAATTTATGAATATACGCTTCTGTGATAAGCGTTTTTATGTAGGTTGCATATACTGTTATCAAAATCACGACGTCAAAAAAAGGAGAGATATAGATGGCAAGGAAAAAGCAACCTAAATATAACGTAGGGGACATAGTCGTGATTACGCTATATGGAACCGTTGGTAAAATCACAAATATGAAGGTTTTAGATGGAGTTTACGTTTACGAAGTAAATAATCACGATGGCTTTTACGTAGAGCAAACGTTGCAGCACGTTTCAGAGCAAGATATGAAAAAAGGTGAAACTGAGTGGATTGAATTAAATTATAATTTCACATTTGGTGATCTCGTGCAAGTAACAGGATACGATAAAGATGTGTTTCGAATAGTTGGTTTTCGTACAGAAGTATGGAGATATAAAAATGACGCATGGGAAGATACAATATATGAATTGTCACGAATTACGGATGGTGAATGGTTAGAAGCGGATGAATCAGATTTAACGTTACTTGCCAATGCTCAAACGGCAAATGCAATTTTGAAGAAAATGAAACAAGATAAAGCTGGTATGAATAAATTAGATTTAGGAAAATTAAAGTCAATTAACAACTCAAAAAAAGTGAGTGTTAAGACAAATCGTCAAGAAATCATTGATGGATTACTTGATATTTATAACGATTATCAATTGTTATTCGATACATTTAAAGATGAAGAGTACAAAATTGTTATGGATGTTGTTCATAATTATTTAGTTAAATTGACAGAGAAAAAATAGTTAACTAGAAAGAGAGAATAAATTGAACAACAACATATGCAGTATAAGGTATGCCTACAATTATTAAAAAAATAAAAAGCCATTTAATAAGAGAGTCTGCCCATTGATCTTCATGCATGAACTCTTCTTTTGTTTGCCCTACTTCTTGTTTTTCCTCATATTGGTATTCCATAATAAAATCCCCCTTTTTGATAGCTTGTACTACCATCGTATGCATCTCGTCCAAAGGGTATAACCTAAAAAAAAGAAAAACTATTTTTCTAATCTCATATACATATTTTTGAGATTTTTTCATAAAACAGAAATAAAGGAGTGATGCTCATGAAGGAAATTGAAGTCGTAATTGATACGGAAGAGATTGCGGAGTTTTTTTATGAGCAATTAATTGAAAGGGGATACGTCCCAAAACGAGAAGAAATTGAAGATCTCGCAGACATTACATTCGAGTATTTATTAGAGAAATGTATGATTGATGAAGTTTTTGATGAAGAGGATGAGTGAAAG
The DNA here is from genome assembly GCF_051948935.1 of Bacillus sp. Brlt_9. Lineage (NCBI taxonomy): Bacteria > Bacillati > Bacillota > Bacilli > Caryophanales > Bacillaceae > Bacillus > Bacillus sp. Brlt_9. The sequence goes on from NZ_JAYJLO010000001.1 coordinate 1,140,558, forward strand.
TAACGACGGGCTTAACTCGTCGTTTTTTTACTCTTTACAAACTTGTCACAAACATAGTCGGTAATTATTGGTATAATTAAAAGAAAATTTTACTCAAGAGGTGAAGGGATGTTCAAAAAAATTATTGATTCTTTATTAGGAAAGAAAAAATATCGTTCGTATTCTAGTAGTGATTATCGCCATAGAGGTCGCTCTTATTCAAGTAGCGATTATAAACGACGTTCATCTGGTTATGGGCATCATCATTATAAAAGAAAACGTAAAAGCCGTAGCTTCTTTTCAAGTAGCTGATGAAATGGCGTCGTATACTAGCTTTATTTGATAGACCACTGCGAAAAAATACAATTGTTGCAGAACGTTATAAAATTGAATCAGTAATTGGAATGGGCAGTTATGGGGTTACATATGTCGTTAATGACTTACAAATAAATAGATATAAAGTCTTAAAACAATTAAGACAAAGTAAACAAAGATATGAGTCTGGAAGAAAATCATTTGAACAAGAGAAAATGATTTTACAAATATTAAATCATCATGCAATTCCTAGTTTATATGATCATTTCGTATGGGAGAAAAAAAGCTTTTTTGTGATGGAATATATGCCTGGTAAAAATTTCGAAGATTATATTTTCTTAGATGGGTATGTATATACGGAACATGAAGTTTTAAAAATTTTATATGAAATATTAGAAATTGTATCAGTGTTTCATAGTAAAGGAATTATTCACCGAGATTTACGCATTCCAAACATATTAATGAAAGAAAACGAAATTAGTATTATTGATTTTGGATTGGCTAAATTGAAGGATGAGGATGATGAACGAGCTACAACTTATGAAGGTGAACAAGCTTTGATGCGAGAAGTTCACTTTCGTAGCGATTTTTATGCGCTCGGTCATTTCTCGTTATTTTTATTATATGCAGGCTATGAATCTAATGAAAAACTTGAAAAGCCATGGTATGACGAATTAACTTTGGAAAATTGTAACCGTGAAATGCTTATGCGCATGTTACAAATAAAAACGCCGTACTATGAGAATGTACAAGATTTAAAAAAAGATGTAGCTTTTGCTTTAGAAAGGATGGAGGATCCATGTTTCAAAAGTTTTTAGCAAGCGTTGGTATCGGTAATGCAAAAGTAGATACAGTTCTTGAAAAAGAAGATTATCTTGTTGGAGAAGAGATACACGGGAAGGTTCATATAATAGGTGGTTCAGTTAGCCAACAAATTGAAAGCATTTACTTAACGTTATCAACATCGTATGTACGTGAAGTGGATGATAAAAAAGTAACAGCAACATATGATTTAGAGCGAGTTCGTTTAACAGAACCTTTTTCTGTTGAGCCGAATGAAAAAAGAGAAATTCCATTTTCATTTAAAATGCCAGTTGAAACGCCACTTACTCTTGGAATGAAAACTGTTTGGGTGCATACGGGCCTTGATATTAAACGCAGTATAGATCCGAGTGATCGTGATTACATTCAAGTGTTGCCAAATGGACTATTAAATAGTGTTTTAGAGAGTGTAAATCAATTAGGTTTTAAAGCGCGTCATATAGAATGTGAAGAGTTACCGTATCGATTACGTAAGCAAGTTCCATTCGCACAAGAATTTGAATTTGTTCCGGTTTCTGGAGAGTATTATGGGAAATTAGATGAACTAGAATTATTAATCTTACCAAGCGCTTACGATCGCCTAGAGATTATTATGGAAGTAGATAGAAAATCTCGCGGATTAGCAGGTTTATTTGCAGAAGCGCTTGATCTTGACGAGAAAGTGATTCGCTTTACAGTAACGAATGAAGATATTCCAGCGATGAAAGAAAAAATTAACAATTATATTTTTTAATAAACTATGCATAAAAAAGAAATGGAGAGGAAAACTAAAACAACCGCTCCATTTTTTTGCATAGTGAGGTTATGTATGTGAAACGATATCGACATTTATACTTGTTAAGTTTTACGCTACTCATTTGTTTTGTCGTATTATCACTTTCGTATCATACCGCTTGTATTGAGAAATTTGACAATATAGTCGCACATTTTATTCAAAGTTTTCGAAACGATTACTTGACAGCCTATTTTACTTGGGTGTCTTTTATCGGTTCCAAAAGAATATATTTTCCGTTACTCATCATTCTTGTAATGTATTTTCTCGTTAGAAAAAAGTTGCTTAGTGCATTACTTCTAACAATTAATTATTATGGATCTCGTTATTTAAATAGTATGCTTAAACTATGGTACGAACGAGCAAGACCGGATGTAACGCAGCTTGTTACGGCAACTGGATATAGTTTTCCGAGCGGTCATACGATGAATGCTACTGCTTTTTTAGGATTTATTGCATACGTTACAATTACAGAAGAACGTATTACATTGCATAAAAAATTGTTGATTATTTTTATAGCGAGCTTTGTTGTATTATCTATTTCAGTTAGCCGAATATATCTTGGCGTTCACTATCCATCTGACATATTAGCAGGATGGGCAGCTGGCGGTAGCTGGCTCGTTTTATGTGTTATATTTCATAAAACGTTCATTAAAAAAGAACCTATGTCATAATAGGTTCTTTTTCCATTGGTTCAACATGAATGTGTGCATGGTAAATGCCAAACTTTTTCCGAAGCATAGCTTCGATGTTGTCAGTAATACAATGACTTTCACCAACATCCATACGAGCATCTACCTCAATTGTAATATCAACGTAAGTTTGATTCCCGTACATACGAGCGCGAATATCTACGATGTTTTCCACGCCACCAATATGTTCAATCGCATCAGCGTACTCTTCCATCTTATCTGGATCGATTCCATCCGTTAACATATGTGAAGCTTCTACGAAAATTTCCCATGCAGTTTTACAAATAATAAGACCGACAATTAAAGCGGCAATAGGGTCTAGAATAGGCATTTTGAACTGTGAACCGACAATACCTACTACTGTACCAATACTTACGAGAGCATCTGATAAATTATCCTTTGCAGCGGCTTCTAATGATTTACTTTTTGTTCGTGCTGCAATCTTTTTCGTATACAAATACACAAAGTACATAACGATAGCAGAAAATAAAGCTACCCATGCAGCAAGCACATTAGGCGCTGCTTGTTTCGGATTTAAAAAAGATTGAATGGCACTAATAACAACTTCTAATCCGACCGTTGCCATAATAAAAGAAGCAACAAGTGATGCAATTTGTTCTGCACGCGAATGCCCATAAGGATGATCTGGGTCACGAGGTTTACGAGAGATTTTTAGACCAATTAATATCGCTAAAGAAGCACCGATATCCGTTAAGTTATTTAAACCGTCAGCACGTAATGCGCTAGAGAGGGTAATATAACTGATGATGATTTTCATAGAGGATAAAAATATGTAGGCCATGATGCTGACAATCGCACCTTTATCAGCTTCTTTATGAGAAAGAGTATCCAATTTAATCACTCACCTTTCTACAAGGAATTTCTTTCTATAAATAGAGTATCAAACGAAACTCGTGTGGGTCTATACAAACATTGTTGACGTTTTTTAGCTTTTTAAGAAGGGGATAACAAAGTTTCGTGAAGGAAAAATATGTTGTAAAGTGCAAAGTTCGGGTGTGAACGCGATATTAATCGGGGGGGGTAGGGGAAAGGACATATGAATTAGGATGAATCCGTATACTACACTGCTGAAAGATGATTGGGTAAAATAAAAACCCTCTAAAAAATATTTTTCAGAGGGTTTTAATCTTAGTATGCTTCTAAAAACTCAGTAACTTGCTCTTCAGTTTTTGCGTTAGCACTATGTAAGTGGCCTAGCTTCTCGCCATTTTGATATACAAGTAAACTTGGAATACCCATTACTTGATACTCTTCAGCGATACTTGGGAACTCATCTTTATTAATAGAATACCATTCAAACTTATTGAATTCTTCCATTACATCTCCGATAAAGTTGTCCATACGGACGCAATCTGGGCACCATGTAGTAAAGAACTTAACAACTACTGGCTCCTCGCTTGCGATGATGTCTTTGAATTCCTGTTCTGATTTGATTTCTTTCATGTTTTGTTTCTCCTTTTTCACTATTCATATTTTTAGTTGTTTAGTTGGTGTATTTGCTACGAAATGAAAACTTCTAACGAAATTCTAACGTGAGTTTTCTTTCCGAATCATTCGTTTGCAAATTGATTCACCGAAGTTTCTTGAAGTTCTGATATAACATGTAAGTAGGTATCTAGTTGTGATCCCACTCTTTATGTCCTAATCGTTTATTTAAGATTATTGAGATATACACCTTAAAACCTAGAAACGAGTATTAGGAACCTCACTTTTCTTTATAAGCTTTTTCATGAGCTGTGTCAAACTTCTGAATTGTAAGGTTACTATTATAAACAGGATAAATTAAATTGTATTCATGATAGCCATCGCTATCACGTTCTTTTCCTCAGGTGTTTTAATGAGATGTTAGAGAAGGTAAACAGTGGATGATCATTACTCATAAATTTAATGAGTGAATGAAACAACAAGCAGGAAATTCAAAAAAGATGTAGGGGATGCATATATGAATTTAGAGGAATCGTTATAAGAACTTATTCGTAAAATTGTGAGTGAAGAGATTAGGGCGGTGTTAGCTGAGTTTCAGCAATAATCACAACCAAATAAAGAAATGTGAATAACAAGAGGGGGAATTGCTGCACTGTATATAGTGCAAGAAAAAACATGATGTGGAACGCGAAAGGGATTGTAAGAACATCTTAGGAATTACTTAGCGGTTAAGAAGTCAGAAGGCTAATGCAGATGTGGTAGAAAAAGACCATTATATTATTCTTTCAGAGGGGAGAATTAAGATGTTGAAATGAGTAAAGAAACTGTGTTCAAAAAACGCCCACCCTGCATTGTTTGTGAGAAACAAGAAGGTGAGCTTCACTTAAAAGAAACGAATTGGATTTGTGAAAATTGTGCCCAAATTACGCATGAACAAGGTATTGGAAGAGATACCTATACTCTTTTACACCTTATTCCATAAATAAGAAAGTTGGTGGGCCTCTGATTCAAGGGCTATTAAATGATCATTATTAATAGAGTTATTCGTAAACATTCTGTTCTTTTGGATGTTAAGGACTGTATAATTCACATCTTTATATTCATTTGAAAATGTTGATTCATTTAATAATGTCAGTGTTGAGTTGATGTTATATTTATCAATTCGCTCTTTTTTTCCTTTGAAAAATAGTTTAATAAGATGCGGCTCATCATTAATGAGCAAACCGAGTTCAGGTGATGAGCGGACGATTAAATTATCTGATAACCAATGTGATTTACCTGGATCAAACCAAGAAACCTCTTTGTTTTTAATAAATTTTTTGTACTGTTTTATAACATCAATGTAGTTTTGCTTTTTCTTCTGGTCAACAGTTTGTACAAATGTTTCAAAACAGTCAAAAGGTAGTTCGTTTTTATGAAATTTAATAATAGTTTCTCGTAATTGTTTCCAGTAATCAAAAACCGGGTGATATTCAGGTTGAGATTTTAGATTCTTTACAAAATTTGTTTTAGCTGCACTACTCTTCAGTGTAAAGTCTAAAAATTGTGTAAGTCCCACTTTAATTTCCGCCATGTTACACCCCCTTTCTAAACATTACCAATTCGATATTGGAAAGGGAAATCCTGCATTTTTAAGGCGGTGAGTGAAGCGCGCTATCGTTAAAATGACGAATAACGTGTTTTTTTATTTTCTTTATAAAGCGATGCATAGTCATTGATTTACAGATGGGTGTTACGTCAGCATAGTGTTTTGATAAATAATAAAATGGTTATAAGGCGGAAATAAAAAAATGTAATTTTACGAAAAAAGGTCCTGTTGTTTTCAACAGGACCTTTCCTAAAATGGCAAAGAGTAACTCTTACCTTACTCTTCTCGTATATAATACTTGAAAAAGATAGATGTGTATACAACAAGATATTCCAATATAATTATTCGAATATAGTGTTTAAAAGTAAAGGGGTGGAATTTAAAATAAGGAATTAAATTACAAATGTTGATTTATCAAGTGATTGGAATGAATTTCTATCGAAGTTTAGTAAATAAAATGATATTGAGATAATAAGATATGTAATTTTGCATATCAGACTTTTTAAAGTGAACAAGGTTATAAAATATATAAATGTTACGGAAGTTGAGGAGGTAAATACTGAAGATATATTTGCTTTTTACTGTAATAAATAAATTCATTTGAATAGAATCGAAAAATAGAGATTTGCCTTAGTCATTTATGAAAGTCAAGAATATTTATAACAAAAGGAGTAAATACACAGGTCCGATTTTTGTAATGATGGAGGGAATTGATGTGGATATAACTCAAAGTATGGCGCGAATAGTGGTTAATGGGAAGGATCTTCCGTTTATTTCAGTTAGAACTTCGGTATGGAATCAAGGGCCTGCAAATGATTTAATTGTTTCGACAAACTTGAGGATCGAGGAGCTTTATCAGTTTATGTGGTCGCAAGTACCAGTAATGCTTGCGATGTATTTTCTTCAAGGGGCGGACTTAATGCGGTTTGCTAGAATTAATGGGATTAATCAAAGGGCACCGGGGGAATATATATACCATTTCACTTGGGGTTAAAATGAATGTAAAGTAGCATAACAGCTGCTTTTTTATTTTGCAAAGGAATTTAGAAGGTGATGAATAGGAGGTTAGAAAAATCAGATTAGAGCGTGATATAGGTAATTTGTGATTAACGAAAAGTACATAAGGGGACCGCTATGAATATAAAATTTTTAAGGAACATAAAAAATAAAAAACAGAGAGACATATTTTTTGTCTCCCTGTTTTTTTATTCGCAAATAGTTCCAGTTGCTATACCAGTTGGAGCAACGCCTACTGGAACTGTATCTATAACCGTATTTGTAGAAGTATTGATAACAGAAACAGTATTGCTACCTTGGTTTGTAACGTAGGCGAGAGTACCATCCGGTATGATGGTTACTTGATCTGGGGATGAAGCAACAAGAATTGTATCAATTACAGTATTTGTTGCCACACTTATTACCGATACATTATTACTAACTTTATTTACAACGTAAATACGAGTGCCATCTGGTGTAATATCTATACCAACCGGTTCAGAACCTACGCTAATTGTATTAATAACGGCATTAGTAGCGGTGTCAATAACAGAGACAGTATTGCTGTTTTGATTTGTGACATACGCACGAGTACCATCTAGTGTAAAGACGATTATTCTAGGACGTATGCCAACAGAAATGGTAGTGCTAACTGTATTAGTAGCAGTATTAATAACAGAAATATTGTTGCTTAATTCGTTTGCAACATATGCAAAGGTTCCATTTGGAGAAACAGTGATTCCTTGCGGATCGTTACCAACAGGGATGGTATCAATAACCGTGTTAGTAGCGGCATTAATAACAGAAACATCATCACTTGCGTGGTTTCCAACATAAACAGTTGTGTTATCTGGTGAAACAGCTACGCCAATTGGATCAGCCCCAACCGGAATGGTAGCAATAACTGTATTAGTAGCAGTATCAATTACAGAAACGGTATCAGAAAAAATGTTAGTAACATAAGCACGAGCGCCATTTGGTGAAACTGTTACTTCAAGAGGTGCATTACCTACAGTAATTGTATCAACCACTGTATTTGTTCCGGTGTTAATTACAGATACTGTATCATTTGTAGGGTCATCTATGAGTCCTGCATTTGTAGCATATACTAGGAAATTACATGCAGGCCCAGTCGGCCCAGTCGGTCCGGTTGGCCCAGTCGGTCCGGTTGGCCCAGTCGGTCCGGTCGGACCCGGTGGACACTCACAATCGCCAGTCGGTCCGGTCGGACCCGGTGGACACTCACAATCGCCAGTCGGTCCTGGTGGTCCTTCTGGCCCTTGAATACCTTGCACCCCTTGAGGTCCAGTTGGCCCTTCTGGTCCATCCGGTCCTTGCATTCCTTGCACCCCTTGAGGTCCAGTCGGCCCTTCGAGTCCTTCTGGTCCTTGAAGCCCTTGCACCCCTTGAGGTCCAGTCGGTCCTTCTGGTCCATCCTGCCCTTGAATACCTTGTACCCCCTGAGGTCCAGTCGGCCCTGGTGGTCCAGGAACTCCCATTCCAGTCCCAGAACCAGTGGGTCCTGGTGGCCCAGGCGGTCCTTGAATGCCTTGCACCCCTTGAGGTCCAGTCGGTCCTTCCGGTCCCTCTGGTCCTTGAAGCCCTTCCACGCCTTGAGGCCCAGTAGCTCCTGCAAGTCCCTCCGGTCCTTGAAGCCCTTGCACCCCTTGAGGCCCAGTAGTTCCTTCTGGTCCCTCTGGCCCTTGAATACCTTGCACACCTTGAGGCCCAGTAGCTCCTTTAGGCCCTGGAAATCCTCTAGGTCCAGTAGCTCCAGTAGGACCGGGTGTTCCGATAATATTTAATAGAGAACTATTCAATATTCCTTGCAAAATTAAGTTGAATGTTTGTTGCAACAATGGGTCCGATATATTGGAACAACTAATGAACGAAGATAAATTTTGGAATAGAAATTGAAATAACGCAGAGATTTGAGTAAGAGATGCAGTAGGTAAGGAATTGATTAATTGAGTTATAGTTCGTATAACTAAATTTCTATTTGGAGTATTTGGTTGCACTGTAATGATTAAATCATTTAATGCCTGCAATGCAGATTGGAGTATTTGTATAGTTGTCGGATTTGGCGTGGTAAAGAAAGAAAGGATAGCTTGGTTTAATTGGTTAATTAGGGACAATAATTCTTGTTGCTGAGAAAATGAGAAAAAAACAGGTGTACAACAATTACTTTGATCGCAAGAGGATATAGAAATAAAACAGGGGAATTTGAATTTTTCACACGGATCGTTTGAGTTTTGATTATTTTTCATAGTTACCTCCTTTTTAAAATTTTTTAATCGTTAAGTATGTCTTAAGAATTTGTATATTCTTCTGCATTTAAAGGGCTTGTAAGTATTTGTGTAATGTTCAGGAATATTTTTCTTCTAAGTATATGTTTAGAAAATCGAGACGTTCTTATGGGATGTATAGTCAATACTTGGTTATTAACAGGAAGTGTAAGTAAGGCTACAAAACAAAATGGAAATACATTTTTATTAACTTAAAACATAAAAGGAGTAATGTATTGAGTGTTCTAGTGGAGAAATCATCTAGTTGCAAAAACTATTTTGTATAGGAAATGTAATACAAATATATATATATCTAAAAATCACAACATTCAGTTAATTCGAAATGGTATTTTATGAATATTTTTCTGTTTTATAGAAATAACGATGTGTATTGAGTACTTTAATAAACTGAAGTGTAGAGTTACGCTCAATATATGAGTGTGATTGATAAGAAGATTTCCTATTATAAGACACTCCGTTAAAGGAAGAAAAAACTAAGTGACAGTTTGAATTTTTAACAGGTAGATGTGTGATTGAATAGGATGAAAATAATTACTTAATGTTGGGATAGGTTATAAATGGAGAACCAACTAAAAGAAATATTTGGTGCATTGATAGCAGCTATAGGTACAATAACTTCCGCTATTGGAAGTACACCTTTCTATTTTATAGGTAGTAATGTAAGGAAAGAGTTAAATGTATATGGGAACGTATTACAAGCGGTCGGAAATGCTTTAGAGGCTGATGGTCAAGGAGAAATATCTCTTGAAAAAATCGGGAATGAAATTCAATCAATTGGTAATGTAACTGTAATATCTGGGTTGGTTATTGAGTTTAAAGATGAAACAAAAATTAAATTAGTGATTGCTGGGAATTGGACACAGGCTTTAGGAGGACTTACAGCATTAGCAGATGAATTTGAGGATACTTCAGATAAAGATGAATCTTTAAATATTGTAGGAAACTTACTGCAAGCTACAGGGAATTCATTGCAGGCGATTGGAGGGATTTACGAACTAAAGAGTAAAAGAGAATTACGGCAATTTAGTAAAGAAGATAGATCAAATGATGTAGAGGAAAATTTAGAAACTCAAGTAAATAGCGAACCAGGTGAAAATAAAAAAGGACAGTTGGTAGATATTGCTGGAAGTTGGATACAAGCGGTAGGTTCTGTAATTTCATTAATTGGACAAATACGTGAAGAAAGTGAGGAGTTGGAAGGGAGCGATTAATAGAATAGCTTAAATAATTTTTAATAAAGTAAAAAATTCCTAAAATGAAAAAGGTTAATTTTTACCTTATTTTTTTGATGAACCATTTTTATATAAAAATCATATAATATGTTATAGGACAAGCAACCAGCTTACAATCTATTAAATACTTAAAGAGCTTACCTTTTATATATCTTCGCATCTACTAATCTAGATGCTCTTTTTATCGAACAAAACACCCATTTGGATAGGAGGTTAATAATGGGGATGACATTAGAAGAATTAGAAGAGTGTTATAATAAAGCCTTTATTGAAGGAGCAGAGTACGTAGCTGTTCAGATTGAAATGGATGGATTTCATAGCGATGAAGTAATTATTAACGACAAATACAGTATAGATTCTAAATTAAAGTATTATAAGAAAACATACAATGAAAATTTAGAACATAGATGGATTCCAGGGATTCGTATTGTAGGTTTTGCATATGGCTATTCGTTCTCAGAAATTCTACATGAATTAGGGTTGCTAGTGAAGTAATAATTAAACAAATAGCAGTTATTTTACGCGATGCCGTGATTTTAATGGCGTCTTTTTTTGTTGTGAAGGAAAGATATAAATAAAAAGAGAGCCTAAGCTCTCTTTTGAATAGATACCTAACGTTTATGCACAGATTGGAATTCCTAATGCTATTAAGGTCAACGCTACTTGAAGAGAAAGTTCTAATCTAGCAATTTCGATTCCAGCGACTGAGACCACTAAAAGAGGTTGGCCATTAACGAACAAAACACAACTTTCCATACTTACGCCTCCTTTCCAGTAATCTAATATAGTATATGAACTGAATTATAATACGTAATAGTCAGATTAATGAATTTAATAGAATTGATAATTTAACCTATGGTATAAAAAATTTAATTTGACTAACTGCTCATTTATTAACACCATATATGAAGGTCAAGAATATATTAGGAGTATATAAAAACGTAGGAGTGGTAAATATGTTCTTTGCAAAGTTACGTGGTAGAAATGAAGTTCCACCAGTAGAAACAGATGCTCGAGGAGAGGCTTTCTTTAAATTAAGCCTGGACAAGCTTAGCCTAAAATTCAAATTAGATTTATTTGATATTGAGGATGTAGTAGCTGCCCATCTGCATCTTGGATCAAAAGGAACGAACGGTCCTGTAGTAGCTTTTTTATTTGGACCTATAACAAATCCAGTTTCAATAAAGTGTGCAACTCTTACGGGAGCGATTACTCAAGAAGATTTGGTTGGGCCGTTAGCGGGTCAAACATTAGGTACTCTTGTAAATGAAATCATATCTGGAAACATATATATTAATGTTCATACAGTTCAACATCCTAATGGTGAAATTCGAGGACAATTGAATTATTGTTAATGGATTAATGTAGTGAAAAATAAAGCATCCGTTTAGGGTGTTTTTATTTTGTGGAGGGTGTATAGCAAAGTAATCTATTTTTAGTAATCTTGAACATCCATTTCCGTAACTTGGAAAGTAGTCAAATTTAAAAAGTGATTATCAGAAACTTGTAAATGAAATATGAAAGTGTCACAGATAATAAAAATCTTTAACCCTAATCAAGGTTAATAGATTAACTCTCCGCACCCACTGAAATAAAGGAACATAACATAAATTGTAATTACTTTTACGGAAGTGAGCTGAAAATAATGTTTTATTCGTATTTTGCTAATCAAGCTGGTATGCGACCAGCGTATGGTACATCGATAACGTTTAGCGGAGCACAAAGTACAGTTCAAGCTGTACAACAAGCGTTACAAATGCAACAACAAATGCAAATGCAGCAACAAGGTATCCAGCCATATTATTCATCCATGGATTATTTTTACCCAGTACATCAAATCACACCGTATGGAAGTTCTTTTCTTACTATCCCATATGGAACTGTATTTAATCTATAAATTGAAAGTTTAATCAGCAGGGGGCAGGTATCCCAAATTGATTATTAGCGCTCATCAATTGGACATATATGGGTAACTCGGCTCCTACCTAAATTTCTCGCATGTGCCGAATTTTTGGGGAGGGGTCTTATTACCCGTAAATGGCGAGGTGTATATGCAAGCGTCAAATAGTCCCCGCCTACTAATTGGAAATAACCGATGTGATAATCTACGTACATACTATAAGTGAAGTTTTTTGATGAGAAGATACCGATTAATAAAGAGTGTGAATTATTTTATCATGACAAATGATGGTTAATGGCTCTGTATGAAAGGATATATGAACATATACTTATGCGAATCAGGTCGAGACGCAACAACGAAGTATATCATGCAGTACGATTATCCTTTGATTATTGAACTACAAGAACAGGCGAATATCAGAACTGTTTTTTACTGATTTTGAAGTATATACATTCATAACATCAAATATTTTGTTTATAATTGTAAATAGTTATTGAAATGTATAAATGATGTTTCTTTAAAAAAAAAAAGAAAAAAGGAAAAATAATGCAACTTTTTATTTTGCTTATTCGTGTTATATATGAAAGGAGGAGGGGGATGGAGATTGAAGAAATATATAAGGTTTATATAAACGATGTGTATCGGTATTTATTTTCCCTTTCTCGCAGCCATCACGTAGCGGAGGACTTGATGCAAGAGACTTTTTATCGAGCGTATCTTTATTTAGAAGACTATGAAAATCAAAAGGTAAAATCATGGCTTTTTAAAGTGGCATATCATACGTTTATTGATTTTGTTAGGAAAGAGAAAAAAGTAACTTTTGTAGGAACAGAGGAATTAGAGACAATACAAGCGGAGGAATCTACAGAAGAGTACGTAGTTGCAAAAAATAGTTACGAAAAATTAATTCAGATTATTCATACTTTGCCGGTGGTGGAGGCACAAGCTATTTTATTATGTGACGTACATCAATTAACGTACGAAGAGGGTGCGTCTGTATTAGATTTAAAGTTAAACACGTATAAAAGCCACGTATTTCGTGGGAGAAAGAGATTAAAAGAGTTGTTAAAGGAGGAAAAGAGTCAAAATGACAAATGATAAATCTCATTCTGAACAAGATGATTATAAAGAATTGTTACAAGAAGCTCTTCATCAAAGACCGGCTTCACTTCCTGATGGAAAACAGGAGCAAGTGTTGAAAATAGGTAAAAAAAGAGCACGTATTACGAATGTTTTAATTGTATTTACTTTTTTATTACTTATTCAACCTATTTTATATATATCTACACTCTTATATTATACGTTGGCACCTACAAACGCAATGGAGATACGGAATGTAGTAAATCAAACGTTAAGTGTAACAGAACCAAATGTATTTTTGAAAGATAGGGATATGGAGCAAACATTGTTGCCTCTTAGTTTGCAATTGCATTTTGATTTGTATAAAAGAGTAGGCAAGAAAGATATTCGAATAGGGGAAGAGAAAACAGATTATATATTTAGTAGAGCGACAAAAGTAAGCCGTGAATATACAACAGATGAAAAAATTCCAGAAATCCCATATGTAGATAACGAAGTGTTGTCTCATCCTAATAATTATAATGCGTCCTATAATAGTAGCGAAGAAGCGCAAGTATTAAAGGGTCTGCCGCAAGAATCTGTTGTAGAAGCATTTGTGTCTTTTAGAGAATTATTAAGTGTACAAGAGGTAACAAATATGTTTCCTACTATTGATATTGTGTGGTATGCCGTTAATACAGGATTAGAGGAGAAGCAAATGAATAATGAGGGGATGTATGTAGCTCCGATTGGTTTTCCAGCAGATATAATTTCAAGGCCAAGTGGTGCTTTTGCAAGTGATTCACCTCATGAGGAACAATTTATTGATGTGTTAAAGTCATTACAGAAGCATGAAAATTTAGCAGTGAAGCTATCTAGAGCGAAAGTATTAGAGTTGTCAAAGCGTATTTCTTTCCTTGAAAAAAATGGAGTAAAAACATACGGGGCAGTTGTAACTGGGCCTAAAGTAGAAATTGAAAAATTGATGAGCCACGAAAAAGTTAGAAACTTGAAAGTAGGTGAAGTGAGGTTATGGAATTGGCATTCTTAAAAAAAAGAAAGAATCATATTTATAAACAGGAAACGTGGATGGGGACTATTTCATTAATTATTGCCTTTCTAGCGTTATTGTATTTGAATATTATATTGCTTATTCAAGAAACATTTATAGGTAAAGGTTTTCTGCAAATAGTTGGTATTGGAGTGGTGTGCTCAGTCATAGGTATGATCACAAAAAGAAAAAGTCGAAAATATGCATTGTGGGCATGTAGTTTATTTGTTTTTATGATGCTGTTTTCTGTATTTGGATTTATGCTAGGCTGGATGATAAGCTATGGGCCATAAAAAAAGAGCGAATGTACATTCGCTCTTTTTTATGTATAAAAGTAAACTAGATAAGAGAAGAACTTATCAAATTTGAATTACGCATTATACATCTAGGTTGAAGTTTTATTGATATGTTTTCCACCCACGTATATATAAATAGGCGCAAATTTTGGACTAAAACAATAGCTCGTCCAAACAGTAAGAATCCTCCTTGCATAATATATAGTAATAAGCATGAAAGGGGGACTAGTATGTCTTGTTATTACTACTGTAAGTATTGTAAAGAGTATAAAAAGAAACAGCATGATTGTTGTAAGAACACGAGTAAGTGTAATGACAACAAGGATAACCTTGTTAGGGCATCAGCATTTAGGGCTAGAAATACGGTGAATCAAACGGTTCCTGCCAATACTTTTGTAAAGGTATTGTTTCAAAATGAACAATTTGATTTAGCAAATGAGTATAATCCAGTAACGTCTATATTTATTCCGAAGACTAGGGGAGTTTATTCTATTATTGGAACGATTGGTTTCTTTCCAAACGATCCTAGCTTAAATTATAGAGCTCGTGTAGAAATTCGTGTGAATGGAAACGCAGCAATAGCTATAGATAATGACTTTTTCGGTCCAATAAGTTTTGGAAATGTAGTAAGTGTTTCGACGATTATTGAATTGAATGAAGGGGATCAAGTTGAAATTTATGCACAAAGTAGCGTAGATGGAGTTTTAAGTCCTTCAGAAGACGGTTCGCATTTTGAAGCTGCAAGATTCCCTTCTCCAATTAAATAAAGTCCAGTATACCAAAAATATAGGTTAATCCTCACCAAAATGGTGGGGATGTTTTATTCTATTGAAAATAGTAACTGTTTGTCCAATCTATTCTAATCTATGTAGCATAGTATACAATAATAAGTTTAAAGGGGGACTTACTACGTCTTATTATTACTGTAAGTATTGTAAAGATTACAAAAAGAAAAGTCATGATTGCTTTAGAGAAAATAGTCAATGTGATAGAAAGTATGTAAAAGTGAATTTTTGTGATGATAAAAAAGAAAAGCTTGTAAGAGCGTCAGCATTTAGAGCTGTAAATACAATGAATCAACCTGTTCCGGAAAATACTCCTGTTAAAGTATTATTTCAAAATGAACAGTTTGATCTAGCGAATGAATATAATCCAGCAACATCTATTTTTATTCCAAAGACGAAAGGGGTATATAGTGTATTAGGGAATATAACATTCTCTCCAAATGATTTTAATGTAAATTACAGAGCTAGAGTTGAAATTCGTGTGAATGGAAATCCAGCAATAGCAATAGATAATGATTTCTTTGGGACCGGGGTATTTTTTAATAATGATGTTTCAGTAACGTCTATTCTTCAATTAGAAGCAGGAGATTCAGTTGAAGTTTTTGCTGAGAGCAGTGTTGCTGGAGTAATTGTTCAAAATGTTAATGGTTTGAATACTGTTCATTTTGAAGCTGCAAGATTTCCTTCTCCACTTAAATAACGAATAGAATAAAATACTTTTCAGTAGGTTTAGTTAATCCCCTTTACCAAATGGTGGGGGATTATTATTGTTTTTCTAAAATTATAGTTTGTCTCATGAGAATTTCACATGTTAGGAAGTAAAGTTGAAAGTGCTAGCTTATTATGAGTATTAGATATTCTGCAAGTAATAAAAAGCATACAACGAAACGAGTAAGATGGTTGTAAAAGTTATTTGGTGTTACATTTGCTAGCAGTCTAACGGAATAGAAAAAATATCTTAATTTATGTCCGTATAATAACGGGCTTTTTCTTTACTATATAGAAATTACATATTTAACATTGGTTTGTGTAGGGATTGCTATTGAATGGATAGGAATAACATTAAGGTGATTACACTATATAAAAATAAAATAAATCCTAAGATGAGTAGTATTGGATGTAACTTGAACATATTTGACCTCCTTGAGTATATAAAGATTTTAATACATCTATGGTCAATTTAGAAGGGAAATTAGATGAATCACGCTTGAATGAATACACTAATGTAACAGAGGGGTGAAAGTACAATAAATACAGGAGTATTGTTCAGTACACATTGATTAGATTCTTATAAGTAGCAGGTGGGTTTACCACTAATGAAATATAAAAGTGAACAGGTTTATATGTAGAGGATGAGGGATAAATAAAAAAAGAGCATACACAAACGGTATGCTCTAAAGAAAGATAGGTTTTATGAGTGGATAATCTCCATACGATAATATATGCTCAGTTTATAAAAACGTGTAAAAAATCAATAGATTATCAATGAAATATCATGAAATGAGTAATTGTAGTCTTTTACCGAAGTTGTTTAACTAAATAGCTAGGATTATGAATGGAACAGATTAACAACCGGATAATGATCGCACTTCAGTTTCGTATTTCTTATAGTCTGGATATTGCGTAATAGTTTGACACTTTGGTGTGGAAAGTTGATTAATTATAGAAACATTTGTAATTACCTCGTTACAAGGGCCGAAAAATGTAATTTTTAGTTTTGAATTTGGTGGAACTTTGACCACGATAGGTTTTTCTTTCATGAAATCAGCTCCTAAAACGCAGTATTGTATACTGTGTTTTTATTTAGTTTGTAAAGACGTATGAATATATAATATGAAATTTTTAGTTGAGTTGATAATGATATGGAGTTTTATGGTGTGATCAGATTGTAAAAAAATTAGTAGAAAATTAATTAAAAGATTGTATGTTTTGAAAAACAATATAGATTTTCTTTATTTATATTATAGGTAGCTAGCTAGCTAGTATTAGATATAAGGGACTTTCAATAAAACAAGCTTTAAATATGATTATAAAAAGGAGATGAATTGTACTGGGGTATATTATCGATATTTCAAAATGGAATGGAACTATTGAGTGGGATCTTGCAGCATCTCAGCTAGATTTAGTTATTGCTAGAGTTCAAGATGGTTCGAATACGGTAGATATCGGGCAAAATAATTGGATACTTGAAGAACATGTAACTATTAATTCGCAATAAGTAGTTGCATGTTTTTAAGAATACGTAAAGGGTCATATTACAGATACATAGTAAGATGACCTTTAATATTTGAACAAAAGGAATATGATACTTAGTTTATTCAAATGAAATGAATTACATGTGGAAAACACATTGTTTACACAACAACATTGTATAGTTATTCTTATATAATAATAAAAGTGAGGTATTTGGGATTGAAAAAGAAAAAGTTATTTTTAGGAACGATTATTTCATGCGTAGTACTGGCATTATCTGCATGTGGCTCCTCAGGCAACGTAGTAACATCAAAAGTAGGAAATGTTACAGAGAAAGAGTTAAGTAAAGAGTTAAGACAAAAATATGGGGAAAGTACTTTATATCAAATGGTGTTAAGTAAGGCATTGCTAGATAAATATAAAGTTTCAGATGAGGAAGCAAAAAAACAAGTAGAAGAAGCAAAAGATAAAATGGGTGACAACTTCAAATCGACTTTAGAGCAAGTTGGATTGAAAAATGAAGATGAATTAAAAGAAAAAATGAAGCCAGAAATTGCATTTGAGAAAGCAATTAAAGCGACTGTCACAGAAAAAGATGTAAAAGATAACTATAAACCAGAACTGAAAGTAAGTCACATTTTAGTGAAAGATGAAAAGACTGCTAAAGAAGTGAAAGAGAAAGTAAGTAACGGTGAAGACTTTGCGGCTTTAGCGAAGCAATATTCAGAGGATACTGGTTCAAAAGAACAAGGCGGAGAAATAACTGGTTTTGCTCCAGGGCAAACGGTGAAAGAATTTGAGGAAGCTGCATATAAATTAGATGCAGGACAAGTAAGTGATCCGGTAAAGACAACTTACGGTTATCATATTATTAAAGTGACAGATAAAAAAGAATTGAAGCCATTTGATGAAGTGAAAGATAGCATTCGTAAAGACTTAGAACAGCAAAGACTACAAGATACGACAGGGAAATGGAAACAACAAGTAGTCAATGATTTATTGAAAGATGCTGATATTAAGGTGAATGATAAAGAATTTAAAAATACATTTGAATTTCTAGAAAAGAAATAATGACTGTAATTAGAAAAGGGAACCTATATAGGTTCCCTTTTCTAGTTAGTGTGTGAGTTATAAATAGATAGTAAGACAATACAATATTACATATAAATATTAAGAATTACAATGGGAATTTATGTATTTTTAAAAATTGGAATGATTAATGGTTCATATAATGTTGATATTATAATGTTTTGTTTGCTTAATTTTATTAAATATAAAGTAAATTTATTAATTTTATTCCACTATTTGCGGGTATTTTGATTGGCGTGGGCTAATTTTTAGTGGGGGATAAACAACATCCTAATTGATTTAAGTTTTACTATATTGAAGTGGATAAACATAATTTGCAGAATGAAACATACAATATTAGTGAAAAAATATTGATGCTAAATGAAGTGAAAAGCAGAACATTCTACTAAAATAGGATGTTCTTTTTATTATGAAATTTTTAGGATAAAGAAATAATTCTTTTACACGAATTATTTAATAGATAAATATATTACGTAGGAGGAGAAAATATGAAAGTAATTTTTCAAAGAGAAGGCGGAGGAAAAATTTTTGAATCACATGATGAAAATATAAGTGACTTATTAGCCATTTTAAAAGAAACGAAAGGGATTAAGATTGGGATGGTTGACTATAAAGTATTAAAATACGAATTAGAGTATTTTCGTAACCCAAAAAAAGCAGTAACAGAGAGGGAGTTACATATAATAGTACAACCAAAATATATTTAATAATTATGAGTAATTATTTATAGATAGTCTTATATCGTATGTACGAAAAGAGAGTGTTTACATTGCTCTCTTTTCATAGAAATTTTTTGAGTTCGTTCTTTATAATATATGCTTTCATTTATAGATGGTTAATAAACTTGAAAATTAAAACTTTTTGGTTTAGGAAGGGATTTTATATTTGAGTAGATAAATGTTCATATAAGATATTTTGTAGAATATTGGAGGAGTAAAAATGAGTTTAGCAAGTTATATAGGCTGCAATGTAGAAATTCCGTTAACAGATCCAGATTCTAATGATGTAATTGTTTTTGGATCGTGTTTTTCAGATGAAAGTATGCTCGAAATTGTACAAGAGTTTCAATTCCAAACAAGTTACACGTATGAAGTTTCAACGAGTTGGGGCATGGAACTTGATGAGTGGCAAACTGAAAAGGAGAAGAAAGAAGCTAAAAAAAAGCTATTAGCTTTATGCTCAATTATGGAAGGCTATTTAAATGATGGGGACTATTTTGAATTATTCAGTTGTTGGGTTGGTGATGAAGATAAGGAAAGAGTGGGAGAATTAAAATTAAAAATAAATCATTTTAATATAGATGAGATTTGTATTCCGGAAAGAACTCTAGTTAGAATAGAAAAATAAATATAGAAATATATGTTATGAGAAAAAGTGACTTCAACTTGTATGAAGTCGCTTTTTTGTTGATATTTGAACGTCCTATTAAATAAGAAGTGAAAAGCTCATTTGATGAAGAAAAAATAAATGATGGATAAAAATATAATTTAAATCATTCCAAAAGAACGTAGGTTCGTGTATAATTAGAACGAATGTTCTTGTGATGTGGATAGTATACGATTTAGAAAGAACGCGAAACTTTATTTACGGACAGTTGATTTTCAATTTACTTTCCTCGCCTGTAGCGAATATTGAGGTATGATCTTTACTGTCTATTAATGTGGGATAAATATGAGCCAAGCAATTATGAAAGAACAATATGTATGAAATCAAATGGATAAATGATCAAGGAGATAAAGAAATGAATGATGTAAAGGTGCAGAAAGTAGAAAGAGAATGGGTTCCATTTACAGTAATGTCGGAACAGTTGCTAAGTATGCGAAAGGTTGTTGGAGAGAAGTTTAAAGTTCAAAAACCGCTCGTAACAAACGAAGCAAAAGAGAGAATTTCTGATAAATTATTAACGTCATTATTGTCTGAAAAAGAAATATTGGTGACATATTTTGAAGATGGATACATACTTACAAGCTATATGACAGTTGTGCATATAAACCCGCTAAAGCGCATTGTAATATGTACTGACGCATTTTATAAAACTTACGTATTTAATACTTCGGATATTATTGAAATAACGTAAAGGAAGCTGAAAATTAAATTTTTGCTTCCTTTACGTTATGTTAGATGAGGGACATAAAAAATGAAACGAAAAAGCAGCTAGCTTCATACTAGCTGCTTAGCCCCAGGGAAAGGGAGAAAAAGATAGGGTACTCCAAAAATCAACAATAGCTGTGTAACAGCCTGATTATAGTATAGACAGATTTAAAATTCCTAAACAGAACGATGAAAAATAGGATTAGGCTGTACCCACTTGGTTTTGATCTGCAAGGTCAGAATCAAACGTATTAGTCGCGCTCACGCCATTAAAAGTATTAACAACAAAACCAACGTTTGAAGCACCAGATCCATTATAAGCCTTCGTATTTTCTTTCGGAGAAACGTTGTAGAAATCACCTAAGTTAAATGAACCGTTACTATTTTGTACAACTAAATTCCCTACAACTGAGGGCATGGTTTTCACCCGCTTTACAATCATTTGTTAACACTACTATATGGTCTTATAGTCCAAATGGTTCATGTAGCAAAAATTGTGGAATAGTAAAACGTTTGAAGTGTAGCTTAATCCTACAATAAAAGTATGTTAAAATTAATGTAAGGTCGATTAATTTTTTCTGGAAATTGTATAATTAATATATGTGAAATAAAAGGAGGCAAAATGTAATGAATAATGTTATAAAAAAAGTAGATTTAACAGATGCAAAATCAAGTAATCTTGTTGCACTAATTTATAGCAATGAAGTTATATTGGTTGAAGAAGCATTTTGTCCAAATGAAATAAAATTAAAGTTTAATGAAATTGCAATTTTATCTGCCATTAAAACAGCACATATAATGAAAGTATCCATCAGAAAAGAACTGGAAGCAATTTTTCATGACACTGGTGTTTTATTTGTGAAGCATAGTGTTGAGTATGGTAACAGTCAATCTATTACTATGCATTTTGAGCAATTTAAAAAGTTGCAGCATGAGATTGAGAACTTAAAGAAAAGTATGTAATCAGACTAAATGAAGATTCTATCATAGAGGTGAACTGTTCTATGTTGAAAAAATGGTTTGGAAATTTTTTGAATGAATCTCACTGTAAACATAAATATAGTTTTATTAAGATGCAGGATAATGAAGATTATAAAAGTGGTAAGCTAGGTGTAGCTTATGTGTATCGGTGTAAGAAATGCGGGAAAGAGAAGCTGAAATTTAAAAACAATAACGAAATAAATAATGATTTTTTTGATACATAAAAAAGAGTAACCGTTATCGTTACTCTTTTTACTTATATAAAAACTCCTTCTAAAGTATGAAATGAGTTGATACTTTAGTAATTGGCTGAATAAAAAAGAAGATAATAAAATATTGTAAAGGAGGAGAGAGGCTTGAAACGAAATAACAGTGGGAAAAGTGTAATTATTACAGGAGTGACGCAAGGGTTAGGTCGTGCAATGGTTGATCGATTTCATGAATTGGGATGGAATATATATGGCTGTGGACGTTCAAAAGATAAAATTGAAGAATTGAAAAAATATTATGGTAATACACATGATTTTCAAATAATTGATGTTTCAGATTCTCAGCAAGTAAGCGATTGGGCAAATTATATACTTCATAGAAATAGAGCACCTGATTTGTTAATAAATAATGCATCAATTGTTAATAAAAATGCGCCAATCTGGAAAGTAACTGCTCAAGAATTCGAAAATGTAATGAATGTAAACGTGAACGGTGTAGTAAATGTCATAAGAGCATTTGTCCCAGCAATGATAGCTAGGAAAGAAGGAATGATTATTAATATGAGTTCTAGTTGGGGGAGAGAAGGAGAAGCTGAGCTTGCGCCATATTGTGCCTCAAAGTTTGCAATTGAAGGCATCACGAAATCTTTGGCACTGGAATTGCCTTATGGTATGGCTGTTGTTGCTTTAGACCCGGGCGGAAGTATTAGCACCCCGATGCTATATTCATGTGCACCACAGTATGTAAACGAGTCACCCACACCTGAAATGTGGTCACAACATGCAATTCCATATATATTAAAGATAACAATAGATAAAAATGGAGCTTCATTGACATGCCCAGAATTTACGTAAATATATATTGAATTGTCATATTTTAGTGGTACACACTTTGTCTAAAAAAGTACCTTTAAGGTGCTTTTTTGTATGATTAGCACATTATAGAATGCACAAAATTACATATAGAAAATAAATATGAGTTAAAGGATGCCATTTATGTATTTCGAAAGTAATAGAAAATTTCTAAATAGGTGATAAAAATGAATACAAGCGGTTTAAAAGTGACAGGAGCATGGTTTCAAGTAGGCGGAAATCTTACAGCGGCAATTGGGACGACAAGAGGATTTATCGGAGAAGAGAAAGTTGAATCGAAGATTGTAATTGTAGGAAGCTTATTACAAGCACTCGGATATATATTGCAAATTATAGCGAGTAATGAAACTGAAGATGAAGGTGACAGAGAAAATCAAAATACGTGTTTGAAAAATAAAAGTGAAATGCTTGATAAAATGGGCATTGAGTTATTAGCATTAGGGAATATATCAAATGTAATAGGAACATATTTTAATATAAATGAAAAATTGAAAGAGAATGATTATCTTATAATTGTCGGGAACAGTTTACAATCGATTGGAGCATTTTTAGGAGTAGAAGCAGCTTTGCTTCAGATGAAAGCAGTACAGAGAATTATAATATTAGGTAATTCTCTGCAAAGTTTAGGTGCTGGACTTCAAGCATATCAAGGTATTATTAATATATCAAATAACGAAATTGAAAAGGAGGACAGTACGGTTGATAAGAAAAATGAGAGAATAATAGCACTCATTGGTGTTTGGATACAAGCGATTGGAACTGCTATTTCTGCGATTGGACTAACTTTAATAGAGAAAGAAGAAAGGTTAGAAAAAATAATCATATGAAATTGTTCATATAAAGGAGATGTGTAAAATTTCAATTTTACATAAATAGAAAAGTTGAAGTGATAGGTTTTTTAGTATTAGAATAGAATATATAGCAGTAGAAAAGATATTAGGAGTAAATAAAAATAATTGGTCCTATTAGCGTACGAAGAGAGAGAAAAAATATAAAGCAAGGAGTTTTCAAGAGATGATGTATTTGTTGGCAATTCTTCTTCCACCTGTAGCCGTATTATTTTGTGGAAAGCCATTTCAAGCTATAATTAACTTCATATTAACATTAATTTTTTGGGTTCCAGGCGTTATACATGCGATATTAGTTGTACATGATCAAAAAGCAGATCGGCGATTAAAAAAACAAATTCAAGCATATGATGAAATGAATAAGAGAAATAGAAGATAGTTGAGTCGTGAAATGAAAAAAAGAAAGGGGGATTACCTCCTTTCTTTTTTCATTTTGTTTAAGTTTAAATTTTAGTATAGCGGAAAGAATTTTTAATATAAGTATTGTGATAATTAGTTTTAGAGTGTGCGTTTAATAAACCGGTGTAAATGTTTTCAGGCACGTTAAAGAAATCATACATTCCATTCTTTAATTGAATACGCAAAATCATAGAAAGTGGATTATAACCAACAGCAACTAAATTTTTTGAAATCACGGGAGATAGCTCCATTATTACGCAACTCCTCACTTTTTATTTTTTATTATTTCTTGTAGATGTTGAGTTTGTGGTGTTGAAATCCTTATAATTAAAGAAGTATTATACTTATACGCAATATATTAAATATTTGTTATACGTAATAATAAGGAAGTTCACACGAAGTACATATCGTTGTGCTATTTTTATTTCACCTTTGATTTATAAATAAGAAAATATTGACCATTTGAAAAAAAGGTATATTATTTATACGAGGTATAAAAATTCACTTTTTACATTCTATGCTTAAAGGGGCGGCATTATTAGGAAAAATAAAAGTGAAAATAGTTTGTATAAGAAGTATTCTAAAATTTATAATCTGTGAATTAGGAAAATATTGAATGCTCCAGGTCAATATACTTTCTTAATTAACTTCAGTTTAGAAAGTGACCTCAATATTTTTAAGTAAATCAACGGGAGAATTGAAAGGCAGGAGAAAGTAACATGTCAGAAAATTATCGTTCTCGAGAGGAGCGACGACAAGTTAAAAAGAAAAAACAGCCAGCTTCTAAAACACAAAAACCAAAAGGGAAAACATCGTTCTTTCGTAAATTTTTAATTACTTGTTTATTACTTGGTATTGTTGGTTTAGTGGCGGGGGTTGCTACCTTTTTCGTAATGATTAAGGACGCACCTAAACTTGAGAAAGCAAAACTTGTTAATCCGTTATCCTCAAAAATTTATGATAAAAATGGCGATTTGGTATATGAATACGGGAAAGAGAAACGGACGAATGTTACGTATGATCAAATTCCTAAATTAGTAGAAAATGCATTTTTAGCAACAGAAGACGCACGTTTTTATGAGCATAGCGGAGTAGACTTCAAAGGTACTGCCCGTGCTGTTTTGGTGAGTCTTAAAGGAGATTACGGCTCACAGGGTGGAAGTACAATAACGCAGCAGGTTATTAAAAACTACTTCTTATCGATGGAAAAAACATCAAAACGTAAAGTTCAGGAAATATATTTAGCGTATAAGCTAGAACAACAGTATTCAAAACATGAAATTTTAGAAATGTATTTAAATAAAATTAACTTAGGAAACCGTTCATATGGTATCGCAACAGCAGCACAAAACTACTATGGTAAAGAATTAAAAGAGTTAACATTACCAGAAGTTGCGATGCTTGCAGGTTTACCGAAAGCACCAAATAACTATGATCCAACGAAAACGGACAATATTCAAAGAGCAACAGAAAGAAGAGATGTTGTACTAAAATTAATGAATCGACATGGTTATATTACGAAAGCGGAAATGGAAGAAGCTTCGAAAGTTAAAGTAACAGATGGACTTAAAACTGCAACTGTACAAGCAATGCCATATCCTGCATTTATGGATGCAGTTGTGAAAGAAGTAGAAAAAGAATTGCCAGATGCTAACATTGGTTCTGACGGTTTAGAAATTTATACAACTTTAGATAAAGATGCACAGAATGCTGCTGATAGAATATTAGATGAAAATATTATTAATTATCCAAATGATAAATTCCAAGGTGCTTTCACATTTATGGATACGAAAACAGGTGAGGTTCGTGCTATAGGTAGTGGTCGCGGTGAAAATAAAGCAGTATTTAAAGGGCATAATATGGCAATTGAATTAGATCGTGCAGCTGGTTCAACTATGAAGCCAATCTTTGATTACGCACCGGCTATTGAATACTTAAAATGGGCTACGTATCATCAAATTGATGACTCTCCATTTAAATATTCAACTGGACAAGAAGTTCGAAATGCGGACAGAACTCATTTAGGTCCAATTACTATGCGTGAGGCATTAAAAATGTCGCGTAACGTTCCAGCAGTTAAAACTGCAAAAGAAGTAGGACTTAATAAATCAAAGGAATTCTCTGAGAAATTAGGTATTCCATTTAATTCAGCACCGAAAGAATCGCATGCTATTGGTACAAACGAAGTATCACCAACTGAAATGGCGGGTGCTTATGCGGCATTTGGTAATGATGGTAAGTATACGAAGCCGCATTTTGTTAAGAAAGTAGTTTATCCAGACGGCAAGTCACAAAGTTTCGGTCAAAAACCAAAACAAGTAATGGCTGATTCTACAGCATATATGATTACTGATATGCTTCGTTCAGTAGTAACATCAGGTACTGGTACAGCAGCAAATATAAGTTCTTTAGATGTAGCTGGTAAAACAGGTACAACAAACTATGCTGCAAAACAATTAGCTCAATATAAAATTCCAGAAAGTGCAACTCGTGATAGTTGGTTTGCAGGTTATACGCCGCAATATACGATGGCAGTATGGACTGGATATATGAAAGATGGTAAAGACGAGTATATTAGTAGTAAAAATACGAAAATTGCACAATTGATCTTTAAAGAAATGATGAGCAAGATGGCTACTGATAAATCACGCTTTAAAATGCCAAGTAGTGTTATTCAAGAAGGTAGTGAGCTACGTATAAAAGGGGAAAAACGTGATTCTTCTCCAAATACGAGCGTACAGGATACAACAGAACAACCTAAACCAGATCAACAGCAAAAGACGGAAGAAGAGAAAAAGCAAGAAGAATTAAAGAAACAAGAAGAGCTTAAAAAACAAGAAGAACAAAAGCAACAAGAGGAACTTAAGAAGCAAGAAGAACAAAAGAAACAAGAAGAGCAAAGGAAACAAGAAGAAGAAAAGAAACAAAATGAACAAAATAACGGAAATGACCAAGGTACGACACCTCCAGCAAATAATGGAGGAGGTCAAGGAAATACAACACCTCCAGCAAATAACGGAGGAGGCCAAGGAAATACAACACCTCCAGCAAATAACGGAGGAGGCCAAGGAAATACAACACCTCCAGCAAATAACGGAGGAGGCCAAGGAAATACAACACCTCCAGCAAATAATGGGGGAGGTCAAGGGAATCCGACACCTCCAGCGACCACGCAACCAGATACTGGCGGGAGTGCAGGAGAAATTCCTGCAAATAATGGCCAATAAGAAAATTTTATAAAAATATTAAAAAGCACTTAAGATTTGTAAACATTACATTCTTAAGTGCTTTTTTCGTTTAAATGTTAAAAGTACCGTAGAAATTTTGAGAATAAATGGAAGGGACATGATAAAAAACTTGGGCTTGAGGTAGTGGAGGAAAGCTGTGGCTTTGAAAGGTAGCACCACTTGGATGTGCGCCATGATGCCAAAATGAGGGGGAAACTTGACTAGGAATTTAGTATTGTTGCCAAGTTGCGGGAAGTTCAATACCGACATCGGAACTAGCTGTATGAACTGCAGGAATGTGTATCTCAGGAGTCGAAGGAATTACGGCAGTTACTCTTGAAGATACCCAAATAACATAATCATTCCTAATTTTTGATAATAAAGTAGCATATTCTTTTCACACATATAAAGGTACATATAGATAGGACTTTAGGCTAAAACATACGTATAAAGTTGTAAGACCAATTTAAGTGGATGGTAGACCATTTATTATAAAAAGATACGTCTATTTACGGAAGGCAAAGGGACCGAGAAAATATAAAATAGAGGTGTTAATTGCAATAACTTACGTGTTTATGGAGGATTATTAATGGAACGATTATGGACGAAATCATTTATTCAAATGACTTTCGCAATGTTATTTTTATTTACAGGATTTTATTTGCTTGTTCCAACGCTTCCGCTTTTTATTAAAGAGATAGGTGGCAATGAATCACAAGTCGGGCTCATGATGGGAATGTTTACAATAGCAGCAGTTGTAATACGACCGATTATTGGAGGGATGTTGGATCAATATGGTAGAAGATCTTTTATTATTTTCGGACTCATCTTTTTTGGGTTAACGATGTACTCTTATAATTTAGCGACGACTATTGTCCTTTTAGCTGTTTTGCGTGTTATTCACGGAGTAACATGGGCTGTTTCTACAACAGCTGTTGGAACAGCGATAACTGATATTATTCCAGATTCACGCCGTGGTGAAGGTATGGGATGGTACGGGATGGCTATGACAATTGCAATGGCGATCGGCCCGATGATTGGATTATCGGTTGTACAACATTATTCATTTCACGGCTTATTCTTGTTAGCAACCCTTTTATCCTTTATGGCAGTCTTATTATCGTTCATGACGAAAATGCCATTCACACCACAAAAAGAAAAAGGAAA
The DNA here is from genome assembly GCF_051948935.1 of Bacillus sp. Brlt_9. Taxonomy (NCBI): domain Bacteria; kingdom Bacillati; phylum Bacillota; class Bacilli; order Caryophanales; family Bacillaceae; genus Bacillus; species Bacillus sp. Brlt_9. The sequence continues at coordinate 1,168,874 of NZ_JAYJLO010000001.1, forward strand.
AATACAACTATTTGAAAAGTCCGTTCTATCCATTACGATTGTTGTTTTCTTTTTATCATTTGCATATGGAGGGATTACGACGTTTTTACCGCTATTTGCATCGTCAATTGATGTGAATCCTGGTACATTCTTTCTTGTATATGCAATTGCTTTAACAATTGTAAGGCCAATTTCAGGAAAACTATTAGATAAGTATGGAGAAGTATTTATTATACTCCCGGCACTATGTATTACTATTATAGCGATAGTTGTATTAACGATTTCAAATAGTTTAATGGGTGTGGTTATCGCAGCTGCATTATACGGTGTTGGATTCGGTTCAGCACAGCCCGCATTACAAGCAGCGATGCTTTCAATTGTTGATCCGAGTAAAAGAGGAGTTGCTAACGCATCGTTCTTTACCGCATTTGATTTAGGGATTGGACTTGGGGCGATTTTACTTGGAGTTGTTTCGCAAATGTTTGGTTACCGTATTTTATTTGCTAGTAGTGCAATTTCAGGATTACTTGCTTTCATTATTTTTGTCTTTTTTGTTAAACAGCGATTAGGTAAAAAAGAATTTGCATAAACGGGAGTAAAAAAGATGAGAATTTCAATTGAACATGACGATCTACAATGGTTTAAGGAAGAATTACGAATATAACATGATTGTAATTCAATGCAGCATGAATATTCTTTAGGGATAGGTTCTTAGAAACCAGATGAGGAAATTGTGTCAGTTGAGTACGAAATCAGTTTCTTTTTTGTGGATGTTGATGAACTTTGGTACTTTCAAAACTATTATTTAGTTGAAGGTTCCTTCGAGAAAACGAAAGAAATTTAATTTAATTATGTAAAATAATAACTTTTTTAAAAATAAATAAGTTTTATATGAAAATTATATTGAAGAGATAGTGAAATAAATATCATGTAGAAACGAGTTGTATATGTATACAACTCGTTTTTTTTTATTTTCTTAAGAAAATTGAGAGAATTCTATACTCAGTAGGTTTTTTTGAACCATCCTTATATTTTGTTTTAATAAAAATCGAAAAGAAGTCTGTCCTTTCTTTATAAAATATGAAAATTATTTTTGAAAAATTGTATTGTTACATCGGTAAAAGTATAGGAAACTTATCATTATAAAATAAATTGAAATCTTCTAAAAACTCTGATACATTGAAATAGAAATGTAGTTTCATAGTATTGTAAAGGCTTACAATTATGTGCACGAAGATCTATTAGGATTGGAGGAAGTAATGATGAAAGCTGAAGAAAAATTTTCCCCGGGATTAGATGGTATAGTGGCAGCGGAGACGAAGATCTCGTTTCTTGACACAGTAAAAGGTGAAATTGTAATTCAAGGGTATGATTTAATCGAACTCTCAAAAACAAAAGAGTATTTAGACATTGTGCACCTTTTATTGGAAGAACATCTACCGAATGAGGATGAAAAAGTAATACTTGAAAAGAAATTAAAAGAAGAATACGCAGTACCAGAAGGTGTATTTAACGTATTAAAAGCATTGCCGAAAGAAACGCACCCTATGGATGGATTGCGTACAGGTGTGTCCGCATTAGCTGGTTACGATAATGATATTGAAAACCGTTCATTAGAAGTAAATAAAAGCCGCGGGTACAAATTATTGAGTAAAGTACCAAACATTGTAGCAAATAGCTATCATATTTTAAATAATGAAGAGCCAATCGAACCACTTAAAGAATTATCATATAGTGCGAATTTCTTCTATATGTTAACAGGTAAAAAACCAACTGAACTTGAGGAAAAGATCTTTGATCGTTCCCTTGTTTTATATAGTGAACATGAAATGCCAAACTCTACATTTACAGCGCGAGTAATCGCATCAACGCAATCCGACTTATATGGTGCTTTAACAGGTGCGGTTGCATCTTTAAAAGGCAGCTTACACGGCGGTGCGAACGAAGCAGTTATGTACATGCTTTTAGAAGCTGGTAATGTTGAGAAGTTTGAGGAGTTGTTACAGAAGAAACTATATAACAAAGAAAAAATTATGGGCTTTGGACATCGTGTGTATATGAAGAAGATGGATCCAAGAGCACTTATGATGAAGGAAGCTTTAAAGCAGTTATGTGATGTAAAAGGTGATTATACACTATATGAAATGTGTGAAGCTGGAGAAAAAATTATGGAGAAGGAAAAAGGAATTTATCCGAATCTTGATTATTATGCAGCTCCAGTATATTGGATGCTTGGTATTCCAATTCAACTTTATACACCAATCTTCTTTAGCTCTAGAACAGTAGGACTATGTGCTCACGTAATTGAACAACATACGAACAATCGATTGTTCCGTCCACGTGTAAATTACATTGGCGAGCGACATGTACTTAGTAAATAAGAACAACTGGGGAGTTGTTAGCGCCGCCCGCCGGATGGGTGTTTGACCGACACCCATCATTAATAATAACGAATTTTCGACAGAAAGGGAAGAATAGCATGATTAAAACAAACGAAATTAAACAAAAAGATGCATTATTAGAAGAAATTACGGATTATGTATTAAATAAAGAGGTAACTAGTGCAGAAGCATTCAGTACTGCTCGTTACGTATTACTTGATACACTTGGATGCGGAATTTTAGCACTTCAATACCCAGAGTGTACGAAATTATTAGGACCAGTTGTACCAGGAACAATCGTGCCAAACGGTACACGTGTGCCAGGAACATCTTACGTACTAGATCCAGTGAAAGGTGCATTCAATATTGGATGTATGATCCGTTGGTTAGACTATAACGATACTTGGCTTGCAGCAGAATGGGGACATCCATCTGATAACTTAGGCGGAATTTTAGCAGTTGCAGATTATATTAGCCGAGTTCGTATTTCAGAAGGAAAAGAACCGTTAAAAGTACGTGAAGTATTAGAAATGATGATTAAAGCTCATGAAATTCAAGGTGTACTTGCTCTAGAAAACAGCTTAAACCGTGTTGGCCTTGACCACGTATTATATGTAAAAGTAGCGACAACTGCTGTAGTTGCGAAAATGCTTGGTGGAACACGTGAAGAAATCTTTAATGCATTATCACATGCGTGGATTGATAATTCTAGTCTTCGTACATATCGTCATGCTCCAAATACTGGATCACGTAAATCATGGGCAGCAGGTGATGCAACAAGCCGCGGTGTTCATCTTGCAATGACTGCTCTAAAAGGTGAAATGGGTTATCCAACAGCATTATCTGCACCGGGCTGGGGCTTCCAAGATGTATTATTTAATAAACAAGAATTAAAATTAGCAAGACCACTAGAGTCTTATGTAATGGAAAATGTATTATTTAAAGTTTCATATCCAGCAGAATTCCATGCACAAACAGCTGCAGAATGTGCTGTGAAATTACATCCGGAAATTAAAGAAAGATTAGATGAAATTGACAGCATTACAATTACAACTCATGAATCAGCAATTCGTATTATTGATAAAGAAGGTCCATTAAATAACCCTGCTGATCGTGATCATTGTTTACAGTACATTACGGCAATTGGTTTATTAAAAGGAGATATCGTCGCGAACGATTATGAGGATGTAGTAGCAAATGATCCACGTGTAGATGAATTACGTAATAAGATGGTTGTTGTTGAAAACAAACAGTACAGTTTAGACTATCTTGACCCGAACAAGCGCTCAATCGCCAACGCTGTACAAGTTCATTTCAAAGATGGCACGGTAACAGAAAACGTAGAATGTGAATATCCACTTGGTCACCGTTTCCGTAGAGACGAAGCAATTCCAAAAGTTGTTCAAAAATTCACTGCAAATATGGCAGGTCATTATTCTAGTAAACAACAAGAACAAATTCATGAAGCTTGTTTAAATGAAGAGAAACTAGAAAATATGAATGTAAACGAATTTGTAGATCTATTCTTAATTTAATAATAGGGGGAATTTAGAATGGCTTGGGTTGTGAATAAACAGTCAACACAAGAGGAGCTTGCGAATCGCTTCCGAGCTTTAGTAGAAGCAAATGAAATTTTGCAAATTCCAGGTGCTCATGATGCAATGGCAGCTCTTGTTGCGAAAAATACAGGTTTTTCAGCTCTTTATTTATCGGGAGCTGCTTATACTGCAAGTAAAGGGCTACCAGATTTAGGAATCGTGACGTCTACTGAAGTAGCAGAGAGAGCGAGAGATTTAGTAAGAGCTACAGATTTACCGGTCCTTGTTGACATTGATACAGGATTTGGCGGTGTCCTAAACGTAGCTAGAACAGCGGTAGAAATGGTAGAAGCGAAAGTTGCAGCTGTTCAAATCGAAGATCAACAATTACCAAAGAAATGTGGACATTTAAATGGTAAGAAACTTGTTACTACAGAAGAATTAGTTCAAAAGATAAAAGCGATTAAAGAAGTTGCACCAAGCTTATATATTGTAGCGCGCACAGATGCTCGCGGTGTAGAAGGTTTAGATGAAGCAATCGATAGAGCGAACGCATATGTAAAAGCAGGTGCAGATGCGATATTCCCTGAAGCACTTCAATCAGAAGAAGAGTTCCGTCTATTTAATAGTAAAGTAAATGCGCCTTTACTTGCGAATATGACTGAATTCGGGAAAACGCCTTATTATAGTGCAGAGGAATTTGCGAATATGGGCTTCCAAATGGTTATTTATCCTGTAACTTCACTTCGCGTAGCAGCGAAAGCGTATGAGAATGTGTTTACTTTAATTAAGGAAACAGGTTCTCAAAAAGATGCACTTTCTAATATGCAAACGAGAAGTGAGTTATATGAAACAATTTCATATCATGACTTTGAAGAACTAGATACTGGAATTGCAAAAACAGTATTATCAGAGGATCAATAGATAAAACAACTAAGGCGATGAGAATACATCTTTGGCAAAACGAACTGCTTGATGTGAAAATTCATCGCCTTCTGTTTTCAAAAATAAGATATTCCACTCATCGTAGACGAGCATATGTATTAGCAAGTAAGGTCGAAATGATAGGGGGATTCAGATGGAGAAAACGAAGTTACCGTGGGGTGAATTTTTTTCACTTAATAAAGATGTGAATCATGCTTTCTTTACGCCAGAAGATTTTTCAGGAGATGAAGATTTAATCGCAAAAACGACAGAACAATTCGTTAAACAAGAAATTGTTCCACAAATAGAGAATATTGAACAACATAACTATAAAGTTTCTCGTCAATTATTTGAGAAAGCTGGAGAACTTGGATTATTAAGTATCGAGGTCCCAGAAGAATATGGCGGCTTCGAATTAGGAAAGGCAGTTTCAGGGCTTGTAGCAGAAAAAATGGGATACGCTGGTGCATTTAGCGTTTCATTTAATATACACGCTGGTGTAGGTACATTGCCTTACATATATTATGGAACGAAAGAACAAAAAGAAAAATATTTGCCGAAAATTGCATCAGGAGAATGGGTTGGTGCTTATGCTTTAACTGAGCCAAATGCCGGTTCTGATGCATTAAGTGCAAAAACGAGCGCAGTATTGAATGAAGATGGTACTGCTTGGAAGTTAAATGGTGAGAAGCAGTGGATTACAAATGCTCATATGGCAGATGTATACGTTGTTTTTGCGAAGACAAATAAAGGAATGACAGCGTTTATTGTCGAAAGAACATGTAAAGGTGTATCTATTGGACTAGAAGAAAAGAAAATGGGAATTAAAGGTTCTTCAACGGCAACGCTTATTCTAGAAGATGTAGTAATACCTGCTGAAAATGTTTTAGGGGAAGTTGGGAAGGGGCATCACGTAGCTCTAAATATTCTAAACTTTGCTAGACTAAAGCTTGCTTTTGGAAATATTGGAACAGCAAAACAAGCAATTGGTTTGTCGGTTCAATATGGAAAAGAGCGAAAACAGTTCCAAACGGAATTAGTAGATTTTACGATGATTCAAGAGAAAATTGCAAATATGATTATTGCTACATATGGAGCAGAAAGTGCAGCCTACCGTACAGCAGGTGTAATTGATGAAGCAATTCACGAGAGTGATGAAGATCTTATGAAGAAAATGTCTCAATTTGCAGTCGAATGTGCACTGAATAAAGTGAACGCTTCTGAAACACTTGCTTATATTGTAGATGAAGCTGTACAAATTCATGGCGGTTACGGTTATATGCAAGAATATGAAGTAGAACGATTATATCGTGATGCTAGAATTAGTCGTATTTTTGAAGGAACGAACGAAATTAATAGATTAACAGTTGCCAAAATGTTAATGAAGCAAATCGAGCAAATAGAAGATACTGAAGTAGAAATTGATTTAGCGAATGTAGAAAGAAACCATCGTTACATTTTATTAGCGAAAAAATTGTTGAAACAATCTTTGAAAACGCTCTCTAAAACTCCGGGTTTAAAAATTGATCAAGAGCAAGAATACTCACGTGTATTATCAAATATGTTAACGGACGTGTACGTCATGGAATCAGCATTTTTACGTACGAGTAAAGTAATTAGTAAAAATGGTGAAGAGAAAGAGCGTACGAAACAAATGATAACTGACGTTATTTGTGAAGAAGGCTATCGCAAAGTAGAAGAAGCGGCGATTTCTATACTTTCAGCGGCTGTCACAGAAGAAAAAGATAGACACGTGATTTTAACTGAAATTCGTCAATTATTAGTGCCTTTATACACGAACGTATTTACAAAAAAGAGGGAAATTGCGAAAGCTATTATAAATCGCGGAAAGTATTTTGTGTAAATAGGAGGAAAGCGATATGAAAAAGATTGGTTTTATCGGTTTAGGTAACATGGGTCTTCCGATGTCTAAAAATTTAGTTAAATCAAGTTACACAGTATACGGTGTGGATTTAAATAAAGAGGCTGAAGCTTCCTTTGAAAGTGAAGGAGGAATTATAGGCTTATCAATCTCAAAGCTAGCAGAAACATGCGATGTGATTTTTACAAGTTTACCTTCACCTCGAGCTGTTGAAGCGGTATATTTTGGAGAAGAAGGATTATTTGAAAATAGTCACTCGAATGTAGTTTTAATTGATACAAGTACTGTATCTCCACAATTAAACAAACAGTTGGAGGAAGCTGCAAAGGAAAAGAAAGTAGACTTTTTAGCAGCACCTGTTAGTGGTGGTGTAATTGGAGCCGAAAACCGTACATTAACGTTTATGGTTGGTGGATCAAAAGATGTATATGAGAAAACGGAATCTATCATGGGTGTACTAGGCGCGAACATTTTCCATGTTAGTGAGCAAATTGATAGTGGTACAACTGTTAAATTAATTAATAACCTATTAATTGGTTTTTATACAGCTGGTGTGAGTGAAGCTTTAACATTGGCGAAAAAGAATAATATGGATTTAGATAAAATGTTTGATATTTTAAATGTAAGTTATGGTCAAAGTAGAATTTATGAGCGCAATTATAAAAGTTTCGTTGCATCAGAAAACTACGAGCCAGGCTTTACTGTGAATTTATTAAAGAAAGATTTAGGATTTGCAGTAGATTTAGCGAAAGAAAGCGAACTTCACTTACCGGTAAGCGAAATGCTATTGAATGTATATGAAGAAGCAAGTGAAGCTGGTTATGGTGAAAACGATATGGCTGCTTTATATAAGAAAATTAGTGAACAATTAATTTCTAATCAAAAATAATAGACTTATAAACATCATAAAAAAGGAGAGAATATAATGATTACAACTGAAATTAAACGAGTAAAAAATCATATTAATGGTGAGTGGGTAGAATCTACTGGTACAGAAGTAGAAGCAGTTCCAAATCCGGCGACTGGAAAAATTATCGCTTACGTTCCGCTATCTCCGAAAGAAGATGTTGAAAAAGCTGTTGAAGCGGCAAAAGCAGCATACGAAACATGGTCTAAAGTACCAGTTCCGAATCGTTCAAGACAATTGTATAAATATTTACAGCTTTTACAAGAAAACAAAGAAGAGCTTGCTAAAATCATTACGCTCGAAAATGGTAAAACATTAACGGATGCAACTGGTGAAGTACAGCGTGGTATTGAAGCAGTAGAACTTGCAACATCTACGCCAAATTTAATGATGGGACAAGCTCTACCAAATATTGCTAGCGGTATTGATGGGTCGATTTGGCGCTATCCAATTGGAGTTGTTGCTGGTATTACACCATTTAACTTCCCGATGATGATTCCATTATGGATGTTCCCACTTGCAATTGCTTGCGGTAATACGTTCGTATTAAAAACATCTGAAAGAACGCCACTTTTAGCAGAGCGACTTGTAGAGTTATTCTATGAAGCTGGTTTCCCAAAAGGTGTATTAAATTTAGTACAAGGTGGCAAAGATGTTGTAAATAGCATTTTAGAAAATAAAGATATTCAAGCTGTTTCATTCGTTGGATCTGAGCCGGTAGCTCGTTACGTATATGAAACAGGTACGAAACATGGGAAACGTGTACAAGCGTTAGCTGGTGCGAAAAACCATGCGATTGTAATGCCAGATTGCAATCTTGAGAAAACAGTGCAAGGTGTAATTGGGTCTGCATTCGCAAGTAGTGGAGAGCGCTGCATGGCATGTTCAGTAGTAGCAGTAGTTGATGAAATTGCAGATGAATTCATCGACGTACTAGTAGCAGAGACGAAGAAATTAAAAGTAGGTGATGGTTTCCACGAAGATAACTATGTTGGACCATTAATTCGTGAATCTCATAAAGAGCGTGTATTAGGCTATATTAATAGCGGTGTAGCAGATGGAGCTACTTTATTAGTAGATGGCCGTAAAATTAAGGAAGAAGTTGGAGAAGGTTACTTTGTAGGTGCGACAATCTTTGATGGTGTAAATCAAGAAATGAAAATTTGGCAAGATGAGATTTTTGCACCAGTATTAAGCATTGTACGTGTTAAAGATTTAGAAGAAGGTATTAAACTAACAAATCAATCTAAATTTGCAAATGGTGCGGTAATTTATACGTCAAATGGTAAGCATGCACAAACGTTCCGTGATAATATCGATGCTGGTATGATCGGTGTAAACGTAAACGTTCCAGCACCAATGGCATTCTTCGCATTTGCAGGAAATAAAGCTTCATTCTTTGGTGATTTAGGTACAAATGGTACAGATGGCGTTCAATTCTATACACGTAAAAAAGTTGTAACTGAGCGCTGGTTTTAATAAAGAGTAAACAGTCAAATCAGTTATTAAATGAAAACCACCACTATTTCTAGTGGTGGTTTTCGTTTTGTTAATTACTTTTTTCAAAAGCAAGTTTGATGCCAAAACCAATTAAGACGATTCCCGTTAACCCTTGAATATAACGTTGCGTCTTCGGTTTCTTCATAAAAGCACTAATTTTATCAATTAAAAATATATAAAAAGCGAACCAAATAACTGTTAAAACGAGATAAGTAAGGCCCATTACGAGAAGTTGGATAAACGTATTATGATTTGGATTTAAAAATTGCGGTAAAAACGTTAAAAAGAAAACTGCAACTTTAGGGTTTAATAAATTCGTAAGAAACCCTTGGCGAAAGCAAGAAGTGTGTTCATCTTCATTATTCAAAGGTAAATCGCTCGTATCAACGCCTTCTTTATTTCTTACTGCTAAAAGGGCTTTAATACCAATATAAATTAAATATAGAGCTCCAACGTACTTGAAAATAGAGAATAAAAGAGCTGACTTTACAATAAGTGCGGATAGTCCGATTACTGCTGCTAACGTATGAATCAAAAGTGCAATACATGTGCCGAACACTGTTTTTACTCCGCCCAGCTTACCGGCAACTAATGTGTTTTTTGTGGCCATTGCTGTATCTGGACCGGGTAAAATAATAAGACAAATAGACATAATGATGAAAAGAAAAAAATTTTCAATCATAGTCGCTCCTCCTTTTTTATTTTTAGAATATTTGATTAAAAATAGTGTAGCACATATTTCGATTTAATAAAATTAAATTTTATTAAAAATTATTAAACAGGAAAGAGGCTATACATTCGCGTAATTACACGAATATATAGCCTCAGGTTTATCCCGAATGAACGGGCTATTGGTGAGGGGTAAACCACCACTTATGCGTTCAGTAAGTTAAAGAATCGATTTACATCTTCTTCTGAAACATCACTTAACAGCTTATATTTATAATTCGGATTTTGATCTTTATCAACGACAACAGAACGTACTCCTTCGAAGAAATCTGCATGTCTCATGAAATTTTTAGCAAGTACAAGGTCGGTAGCGAAACATTCTTCAACGGACTTATCTTTTCCATCAATAAACTGTTTTAATGTTACTTTTAATGAAACAGGGGATTTGGATAATAGTGTTTCTTTCGTTTTTAAAGCAAAGGAACTTTCGTCTTTCTCCAATGAATGGATGATTTCTTCAATTGTATCGAAAGCAAAATGAGAATTTATTTCTTCTAATGAAGGAGCAAGCTCGCTTTCTAAGTTTGGAGCAGTTGCAAATGTACGAATAATTTCTTTTAAATTAGTATGTACATCATCTTCTTTATGCCAATTTACACTTTCAAGTTCAGTAAGGAAATTTGGTAATGAATCAGATGTCATAAAGTAATCAGCAGCGTTTATAAATAATACGTCAGCAGCTTTTAAAATAGATGCTGTTAAAGCAACATATCGGCCAGCAAAACCTGGAGCTTTATTTAAGAAATAAGCAGCACCGACATCTGGGAAGAAGCCGATATTCATTTCTGGCATTGCCCATTTCGTACGCTCAGTTACAATTCGATATTTCGCACCATTCGTAATACCGACACCACCGCCCATTACAATTCCATCTAAACAAGCGATAATCGGTTTTTTATATTGATAAATATATGTATCAATTTCATACTCTTCTTCAAAGAAACGTTCCGCATGCTGTAGTGCAGCTTCATTTGAACGTGCTTCATAAAGAGTTTTAATGTCGCCACCTGCACAAAAACCTTTTGTACCAGCGCCTTTTAATACGATAAGCGCAATTCGCTCATCATGTTCCCACTCTTTCAGTTTTTGCCCAATTGGTTGCAACATGTCATAAGATAAAGAATTAAGTGCTTTTGGGCGGTTTAAAGTAATTGATGCAACTCCGTTTTCACTAACAGAAAATAAAACGTGTTCAGTCATAATTCATCCTCCCTTACATATCTTCTTATTCTTAATTCTTGATACGTACTGAAATGTCCTTTATAAAATTTGTCTAAAGTTGGCGGTACGTGTTAATTTGTACACCGCATATTTTGACGAGTTATATTTGCAGGATTTTGGAGGTTGAAAATGAATATTACAACATTACTGTAATTGTAATTATTTGAAGTTATCATAATAAACACGCTATTATATATGTGTAAACTGTGTATAATCACTTCAAAAAGAGTATTACGATGAAAGAAAAATTGCTTTTCATTAGAAATAGAGAAAGGAGAAATCGGAATGCCAGTACCTTTACTATTGTCGGTGATTATTTTGTCTTCTTTAATGATAGGAATAACTCAGTATTTTCATCATACAGATACGACAGAGGAAGTGAAGGATAAAGTACGACTTGTATTTCCGATTTTTATCATATCTATTTCTTTTTGTCTTCTATTAAATAAGGATGGGTACATTGTCGCAGTATTTTCATTTTTTGTAGCGATCGTTTTCATTACAGTTTTATATTATGTAATGAAAGACTTTATACAAAAATAAAGATGTCGCAAGAGGCATTTTTATTTTTGAATCTAATAAAATTTCACATACCGTATTTTATGTAAAAATAGAAAACATATAGCAATAGAAAAGTAAGCACTTCACCGTGTATTTACTTGTCAATCTTGCACTGCCAATATACTATTAATAATGTAGAGATTAGAAAAAGGGGTTGTATCTATCATGAAATTTGAGATGCATACAAAAATTATTTCAAATGAAAAAGAAGTAAGATTACATATAGAAGAAAATATATTTCAATTAACATTGGATGGTTATCACTTATTTACAGTTCAAGAAATATTACCTTTATATAAATCAAATGAAGAAAGAATTGGTAGTGCAATGATACAAAAGTTAGAGTGGGAGAACGGAAAAACTACAATAAACTATCAACTCGTATCACTTAAATCAGTAAATTAAAAGGAGAAAGAAAATATGAAGTTATTTCATACAGCGGATTGGCATTTAGGAAAACTTGTTCATGGCGTGTATATGACTGAAGATCAAAAGATTGTATTAGATCAGTTTGTACAAGCTGTTGAAGAAGAAAAACCAGATGCTGTAATTATTGCAGGCGATTTATACGACCGAGCAATTCCACCAACAGAAGCAGTAGACTTATTAAATGATGTGTTACAAAAAATAGTGATTGATTTACAAACACCAGTTATTGCGGTTGCAGGTAACCATGATAGTCCTGATCGTATTCACTTTGGTAGTAGTTTAATGAAGAAACAAGGTTTATTTATTGTGGGGCAATTTCAATTTCCATATGATCCAATTATATTAAATGATGAACATGGTGAGGTTCACTTCCATCTCGTTCCATATGCTGATCCAAGCATAGTTAGACATGTATTGAAAAATGAAGACGTACGTTCTCATGATGATGCGATGCGTATTTTTATGAATGAGCTTTCTGAAACGATGGATCAAGAAGCTAGACATATATTTGTAGGTCATGCATTTGTAACTTCTGCGGGAGAAGCTGAGGAGAATACAAGTGATGCAGAACGACCACTTTCAATTGGTGGTGCTGAATACGTAAATAGTCATTATTTTGATAAGTTTCATTACACAGCGCTTGGACATTTACATCAAGCGCATTTCGTACGTAATGAGACAATTCGATATTCAGGTTCGCCACTTGCATATTCTATTTCTGAAGAAAAACATAAAAAAGGATATTATATTGTAGAACTAGACGAGCAAGGTGAAGTAACAATTGAAAAAAGGTTACTTACACCACGCCGTAAAATGCGAACAGTAGAAGCAAAAATAGATGAATTATTACAACATCCAATAAGTGAAGATTACGTGTTTGTAAAATTATTAGATGAAAATCCTGTCTTGCAGCCAATGGAAAAAATACGCTCTGTATATCCAAATGCAATGCATGTTGAAAGATCTATTCAAAGACGAGAGTTCACAGAGTCAAATGAAGTAACAGTTTCAAGACATAAAACGGATGATTTATCGCTATTAAAGGCTTTTTATAAAGAAATGAAAGGCTTAGATTTATCAGAAGAGAAAGAACGTCTATTTGTAGAGGTACTACAAACAGTGCAAGAACGGGAAGGTGAACGAGGATGAGACCGATTCAGCTTATTATGACAGCATTTGGGCCATATAAACAGAAAGAAGTAATCGATTTTAACGATCTTGGAGATCATCGTATCTTCGCCATTTCTGGTAATACAGGGGCTGGAAAGACAACGATTTTTGATGCAATTTGTTATGTGTTATATGGTGAGGCAAGTGGAGAAGAACGTAGTGATACGAGCATGCTGCGCAGTCAATTTGCTGATGATAATACGTATACTAGTGTAGAACTAACCTTTCAACTAAAAGGGAAACGTTATGAAATAAAACGACAACTTGGACATAAAAAACAAGGAAACAAGACGATTACGGGACATGCAGTAGAATTATATGAAGTGATGGGTGAAGAGAAGGTTCCAGCCGTTGATCGTTTTCATGTAACGGATGTAAATAAAAAAGTGGAAGATTTAATTGGTTTAAGTAAACATCAATTTAGCCAAATTGTTATGTTACCGCAAGGGGAATTCCGAAAACTATTAACATCTGAGACAGAAAACAAAGAAGAAATTTTGCGTCGTATTTTTAAAACGAATCGTTATAAGTTAATGCGTGAATTACTTGATCAAAAACGAAAACAATGGAAAGACGTCTTACAAGAAAAACAGAAAGAGCGAGAGTTATACTTCCGTAATGTTTTTAAATTACCAATCCGAGATGGATCATTATTAGAGACATTAGTGGAACAAGAACATGTAAATACGCATCAAGTAGTAGAAGCATTAGAACAAGAAACAGATGTGTATAAGGCAGAAGTTGAGCAATTACAAGTAGAACAAGAAGTTCAAACGAAGCAATTAAAAGATGCTGAAACACGTTTTCATGCAGCGAAATCTTTAAATGAGAAATTTATAGATTTACAACAAAAGAATGAGAAATATAATACTTTACAAGAAAACCGTACAGTTATTGAAATGAAAGAAACATCTTTTAAACGTGCGGAAGAAGCGAAGCGCTTATTACCATTTGAACAATGGTACGAAGAAGCAATACAAAATGAGCAGAAGGCTGAAAGTTTGTTGAAACAAATAATCGCCAAAAAAGATAATATAACGAATAGCTTTGAACTAGCTCAGGAGAAATATGAAGCAGTAAAAAATAAAGAGCCTGAGAGAGAAAATGCAAAAAAACTTGTTCAAAGATTAGAAGAGTTACAACCGATTATTGCATCATTAGCTGAGAAACAGTTGAATTTACAAAATGCAGAACTTCAAGTAGGGAAACTCAAAGAGAGTATGCAAAACTTAGATCGACAATTAGAAGAGCATACAAATCAAAAACAGCTAATGTCTGGTGAATTACAACAGTTAGAACGAGCGCTTGAGCAATATGTAACTAAAGTGGAAGAACTAACGAATATGCGAGAAGATGCAAAAGTTTTAAAGCAAGCATATGATGTTTGGCAAGAAAAACAAAAATTCGAGCAAGAAAAAGAAGCGGCATATAATAAGATGCATTTGGCAGTAAATGCATATGAAAATATGGAACGCCGCTGGTTAAGTGAACAAGCTGGTATATTAGCTCTTCATTTACATGATGGTGAATCTTGTCCAGTATGTGGTAGTACGAACCATCCGAAAAAAGCTACAGAGCAAAGTGATGCGATCGATGAAAAAGTGTTAAATGATTTAAGAGACAAGAAAAATAGTGCTGAAAAATTATATGTTCAATTAGAGGAGAAATGGAATTTCTATCATCTTCAATATGAACGGGTAATAGAAGAGGTTAAGAAGCGAGGCTATCGCTCGGAAGAATTAGCTGAAACATATAGTGCGCTTGTTCAAAAGGGAAAACAATTAGCAACTGAAGTGAATACGTTAAAAACAAGCGAAGAAACGCGTAAGCAAACTGCTGTGTATATAAAAAGCGTAGAAGAAAAAGTAGATGTACTTCAGAAACAAAAGCGTGAGGTAGAAACAGAGCAGCACCGTATAGAAATAGAGTGTATGCAGCTTCGTACGTCATATGAACATGATAAGAAAAATATTCCTGAAAACTTACAAACAGTCCAAGCTTGGAAAGTACAGTTTGACCAAGCTATGCAGGAACTCAAGTTAATGGAGGAAGAATGGAAGAAAGTGCAGGAAGCGTATCAACATTGGCAAAATGAAAATATACGTATTCAAGCAGAACAGGAAGGTGCTTCTACTCAATTTGAAAGTGCAAAATTGAAGAAAGAAGAGACTTTTACGCGCTTTATGAAAGAGCTTGAACAGAGCGGATTTTCAGATCAAATTACGTATAAAGAGGCTAAATTAAGTAATGCCCAGATGGATATGTTACAAAAAGAAATTCAAAGTTATTATTCATCTCTTGAAGTGCTTGCAAAACAAATTGAAGAGTTACATGTTGAATTAAAAGATAAAGAGTATATGGATATTACTGCATTAGGTGAACATATAAAAGATTTAGAAATTAATCTTGATATCATTAAAGAAAAACGCCAACGTGCGCAAACTGCGGTAACATATATTTCTGATTTACATGAAAATATTAGACGAATTGATGAACAAATTCATGAGGAAGAAAAAGCTTTCCAAGAACTTGTTGATTTATATGAAGTAATGAAAGGTGATAACGAAAGCCGTATATCATTTGAACGTTACATCTTAATAGAGTATTTAGAACAAATTGTTCAAATTGCAAACGAACGATTACGTAAATTATCAAATGGACAATTTTATTTAAAACGAAGCGAACGAGTTGAAAAGAGAAATCGTCAAAGTGGATTAGGCTTAGATGTATACGACGCATACACTGGCCAAACACGTGATGTAAAAACATTATCTGGCGGTGAGAAATTTAACGCATCGCTTTGCTTAGCGCTCGGAATGGCAGACGTCATTCAAGCGTATGAAGGCGGTATTTCCATCGAAACGATGTTTATCGACGAAGGATTCGGTTCATTAGATGAGGAGTCATTAACAAAAGCGGTTGACGCCTTAATTGACTTACAAAAATCAGGCCGATTTATCGGTGTCATCTCACACGTTCAAGAGCTGAAAAACGCAATGCCAGCTGTATTAGAAGTAACGAAGCAGAAGGATGGGTGTAGTCAGACGAGGTTTGTGGTGAAGTAAGTTCAATTATAATTCATTCTCAAAGTATTGTTTGCAATTTTTCTAGTATAGAACTTATAGAACACAAATGCCATTTCTTTATAGAGGTGGCATTTATTTGTTATTCAGAATTAGACAATTTACCCACAAGTTATCTGGAGAAGGCGGTGTATTTTCCGAGCGATTATAAGTTTTAAAGGCGAAATTGCCGATATAACACCATCTACTAAAAATAGAGCGATTCACTGACTACCATGATATGACTGACATATGTTTCACTTGCTTCTTCAACTTCTTCTTGTAATATTGTTGGCATTTGAACTTCTCCTAAACAACATTTATTTTGTAGATAGTATATACAAATGCCTAAAATATGTTAAAATCACTGGATAGTGTTTTGAGGAAGTATATAGTTAGATGTGAATTATTTGAAAAATCTTCATTATAAATTTATGCTAACTTCACATAGAGCACATATTAACATTGTATTATGTATATGTACCAAATAAATAAAGTGAATTGTATTTCGTTCTGTTTTCAAAAATTTAAAATTCTATTATTTTTATATAAAGGTTTCACATCAGAGTTTTAAATATTTTGGAAATAGATCAAAATAAGAGAAATTCATATAAAAGGGGAATGTCTTATGACAACATATACGAGTGAGATGAGAAAAAGTTTAGTTTCAGAAGAAGATGTAGATATTTTAAAAATTATGGCGCACCCAATCCGCTTACAAATTGTAAATGAATTAAGTACGAGAAAAACTTGTAATGTAACACAATTAACAGAATTACTAAATATTCCACAATCGACTGTTTCACAACATTTATCAAAAATGAAAGGTAAAGTGTTACGAGCTGAGCGAAGAGGATTAGAAATTTATTATCACATTAATAATTTAAAGGCGAGTAAGATTGTAAGTGTTTTAGGATATATAAACTAATGAAGTATTTTCATATAAAATAGCCGCTGCTGATGAGCAGGGGCTATTTTGTGTTGTTTTATCCCGCGTTAACGGACAGTAAAACTCCCACCTCAAAATTCAGTTGGAGCAAAGAAGTTAGGTGGGAGTCGGGCTGTCCGTAAACGTCCGATTGGTTCAACTAATAATCAGTGGGGGATGAACAAAACCCCCACTGATTAAAGTTTCACTTTATGTATTCGCATTTAAAATTTTATAGTTTTTATGATTTACAATTGTTCGATCGAATTCAAAAGTACCACCGCTTACATTTGTAATTTCAACTAAGACCGATTCAGTATAAAGTTTTAGTACAGCTCCTGTAATCTTTAAATTATTTCGTTGAAAAAGTATAGTATCCCCTACGTTTGCTTTCATAGTACCTCCTCATTAAAAACAGAAATATTTTTTTATTATATATATTAAACCACGGATAGATATATTAGTGAATATTTAGTTTTATTTATCAAAAAAAATTTGTAGTTTTATAAAAAATAAAGTACATCGTAGTGTGAAAAAGTTTTTCTATTTTAATTGGAAAATTAAAATCTTGCAATCTAGCAATTGTATAACATAAGACATAATTTTTATAAAAAAAGATGATAAAACAGCAGTAAGTCGTATTGATGCAAAACATTATAATAGCTACTTACGTATTTAATAATTGTTTTTTTGTATTTCGTCCTTCGTTTTCTGTAACTGATTCCATGTTTTTGACGCTCTATCTTGTAAGTGCTTACATAACCGGAAACATCTTATACAATGAAGGTGTTAAATCAAAAGAGGTGGTCAATATGAACATAAAAAAAGTAAATTTAGCGAACAGCATTGAAATAGAAAGAGGAGGCGGAAAGGTATGAAAAAATCAAATGTTAATCCATGGCTTGTTGTTCTCGGTACAGTCATAGTTCAAATGGGACTTGGAACGATATATACATGGAGTTTATTTAATCAGCCTTTAGTTAGTAAATACGGTTGGAGTCTTAACGCGGTTGCTATAACTTTCTCAATTACGAGTCTTTCCTTAGCATTTTCAACTTTATTTGCGAGTAAATTGCAAGAAAAATGGGGACTTCGTAAGCTTATTATGATAGCTGGGTTAGCATTAGGACTAGGATTAGTACTTAGTTCACAAGCTTCTTCGTTAATATTGCTTTATGTACTAGCAGGAGTTGTTGTAGGTTATGCAGATGGTACAGCATATATTACTTCATTATCCAATTTAATAAAGTGGTTTCCAGAGCGTAAAGGTTTAATAGCTGGTATTTCTGTCTCTGCGTATGGTTCGGGTAGCTTAATCTTTAAATATGTTAACGCACAGTTGATTGAAACAGTTGGTGTATCACAAGCATTTATATACTGGGGTTTAATTGTTACAGCTATGATTGTCCTTGGAGCTTGTTTAATCCATCAAGCTGCTGATCAAGGTGCAGTTCATGAAACAAAAACACATGAATATACAACGAAAGAAATGTTACGTACAAAACAAGTATACTTATTATTTATTATGTTATTTACATCATGTATGAGTGGTTTATACTTAATTGGTATGGTAAAAGACATTGGTGTTCAACTTGTAGGTCTTAGCGCAGCAACAGCAGCTAATGCGGTTGCTATGGTTGCCATCTTCAATACATTAGGTCGTATCATTCTAGGACCGTTATCAGATAAAATCGGCCGTTTAAAAATCGTTACTGGTACTTTTGTTGTTATGGCGAGTTCAGTCTTAGTTTTAAGTTTCGTAGATTTAAATTATGGTATCTACTTCGTATGTGTAGCAAGTGTAGCGTTTTGCTTTGGTGGAAATATCACTATTTTCCCAGCTATCGTTGGTGATTTCTTCGGTATGAAAAACCATAGTAAGAACTACGGTATTGTGTATCAAGGATTTGGATTTGGAGCACTTGCAGGTTCCTTTATCGGTGCACTTCTAGGTGGATTCAAGCCGACATTCATGGTAATCGGTGTTTTATGTGTCGTATCATTTATTATCGCGATTGTAATTCAAGCACCTAAGCAGACAAAAGAACAGGAAGAAGAGTATCGCAGCGTAGCATAAGGGTATAAATTTTCTATTACACTATGATTACAAAAAAGCATCCTGCTAAATAGGGTGCTTTTTTTGAGTTATTTTAAATAGGTAATATAATCTTTGGAATTTTTTGAGACAAAAAAATGAGTGAAATATCTATTTGGATTATATTGGAATATTAAAAATGATACATTATATTCGAACTATTTATTAAATCTTAAATTATAAACACGACATACATCATTAATTGCAAGATATATTTTTCCGGTATTTTCAGAAAAATGTTGAGAAAATATATACTTAAATTTTTGGTAAGCCTTTATAAATGAATGCATCTACACTTAATCTTCTTCAATTTTAAAAAGACGAGTATGAATTAAATTTTTAATGTAAGTACTTAGTAATGCTTTTAGATGTGATTGTTTGGAGAAGCACTAAAATATTTTATCTGAAAAATAAAAATAGGTTGACAAGTTTATTGAGAAAGATTATCATTTCGTTGTAACAATATTAAATGAAAAACATTATCAATAAATAATAATTTGATGAAAAGTACACTTGACCAATTAGTTTAGTAAGTGTATTATTTTTTACATCGATAATGATAATCATTATCATTATTTGTTTAATTAGATTAATTTTCAAATGAAAGGATAGAGGAAATGAACTTAGGGGAATTTGATGGGAAAACGGTTTTGGTTACAGGTGCAGCCCAAGGTATAGGCAGTGTTGTTGCCAAAATGTTTTTAGAAAGAGGAGCTACAGTTATTGCGGTTGATCAAAATGAAGAGGGGTTAAACGAGCTCTTAAATGAAACACGTATGAAAACGTTTCGTTTAGATGTGAGCGATAGTACCACAGTTGAACAGATGGTAAATGATATTGAAAATGATATAGCGCCAATAGATATATTAGTAAATGTTGCTGGGGTTTTACGTATGGGAGCGATTCACTCTTTAAGTGATGAAGATTGGAATAAAACATTCTCTGTAAATTCTACAGGCGTTTTCTATATGTCCCGAGCAGTAAGTAAACGTATGATGCAAAGAAATTCAGGGGCAATAGTTACAGTTGGTTCAAATGCAGCAAATACCCCGAGAATCGAGATGGCTGCGTATGCTGCATCAAAAGCTGCAACGACGATGTTTATGAAATGTTTAGGATTAGAACTTGCAGCGTATAACATTCGCTGTAACTTAGTTTCTCCGGGTTCTACTGAAACTGAAATGCAAAGGTTACTATGGGCTGATGAGAATGGAGCAAAAAATATAATTGCTGGTTCTCAAAGTACATATAGACTCGGTATACCGTTACAAAAAATTGCACAGCCTTCAGAAGTTGCTGAAGCGGTATTGTTTTTAGCTTCAGATAAAGCGAGCCATATTACAATGCATAATTTATGTGTCGATGGCGGAGCTACATTAGGCGTTTAATAAAAAATTCAGGGGGTCACTATACTATGAATGAATTTACGGCTGTAAAGGAACTGTCAGAAAAATTACTAGAAGAATATAAGACTGAATCTTCATTCTTTTTCGCTTCACCAACACGAACAATATTGACAGAAGGAGAGTTTACTACAGTAAAGCATCGTGAAATTGAAAGTTTTCCAGAACTAGTACAGGCGTTATTACGTAATGCAAAACAAGCTGGAAATCCGAATCCTATCGTTGTTGGTGCCTTGCCATTTGATCGTAGAAAAGAAGTTCAACTTATCATACCAGAAGATAGCAGAATTTCTGAGCGTTTACAATTGGAAACAACAAATCAGTTTGAAACAAACGAGAACTTAACTTTTGAAATGACGCCTGTACCAGATCCTGGAGTGTATATGAATGGTGTGAAGCAAGGAATTCAAAAAATACAAGACGGTGATTTTAAAAAAATCGTTCTATCTAGATCGTTAGATGTAAAATCTTCCGAAAAGATTGATAAGCAAAAACTTCTTCGAGAATTAGCAGAGCATAATAAGCACGGTTATACATTTGCTGTGAATTTACCGAAAGAGGAAAACGAGGATAGTAAGACATTAATTGGAGCAAGCCCTGAATTACTCGTTTCACGTAATGGTATGCAAGTTACTTCTAATCCATTAGCGGGTTCAAGACCACGTAGTGATGATCCAGTGGAAGATAAAAGAAGGGCAGAGGAATTACTTTCTTCTCCAAAAGATTTACATGAACATGCGGTAGTAGTGGAAGCGGTTGCCTCAGCACTTCGTCCGTACTGTCATACATTACATGTTCCAGAAAAGCCATCCGTTATTCATAGTGAAGCGATGTGGCATTTATCTACTGAAGTGAAAGGGGAACTAAAGGATCCAAATACTACTTCTTTAGAATTAGCAATTGCTCTTCATCCTACGCCAGCAGTTTGCGGAACGCCGATGGAAGAAGCGAGAGAGGCGATTCAAAAAATTGAGCCATTTGACCGTGAATTCTTTACAGGAATGCTAGGGTGGAGCGATTTAAATGGGGACGGTGAATGGATTGTTACAATTCGCTGTGCGGAAGTGCAAGAAAATACACTTCGATTATTTGCAGGAGCGGGAGTTGTAGCTGAGTCAAAACCAGAAGATGAGTTAGCAGAAACTTCAGCTAAATTCCAAACGATGCTGAAAGCTTTAGGTTTGAATGATAACTCATTGAATGAAGAATAGGGGGAGAAAGAATGATAACAGGTTATACGGGATGGCCAAAAGAATTTGCCGATCACTATCGAGAGGAAGAATGTTGGCTAGGTGAAACATTTGGCGAAGTGTTAAGGGAGCGTGCTGAAAAATATGGAGATCAAATTGCGGTTGTAAGTGGTAATGCACATATAACATATAGTGAGCTTGATAAAAAAGTAGATCGCTTAGCTTCAGGATTACTGAATTTAGGATTAAAACAAGAGGATCGAGTTGTAATCCAGCTACCTAACGTTATCGAGTTTTTCGAAGTATGTTTTGCGCTATTTCGAATTGGGGCACTTCCTGTTTTTGCACTACCTTCACATCGAAGCAGTGAAATTAGTTATTTTTGTGAGTTTGGTGAGGCGAGTGCTTACGTTATTTCAGATAAGGCTCTCGGCTTTGATTATCGAAAACTAGCAAGAGAAGTGAAAGAGAATGTGCCAACTTTACAACATGTAATTGTAGCGGGAGAAGAAGAAGAGTTTCTTAACATAAATGATCTGTATATGGATCCCGTTTTATTACCAGACGTTCAGCCAAGTGATGTTGCGTTTCTCCAATTATCAGGAGGGACAACAGGACTTTCTAAATTAATTCCTAGAACGCATGATGATTATATTTACAGTTTACGTGTTAGTGCTGAAATTTGTAATTTGAATAGGGATAGCGTCTATATGGCAGTCCTTCCAGTAGCACATAATTACCCGATGAGCTCTCCTGGGACATTTGGAACTTTTTATGCGGGTGGAAAAGTTGTGCTCGCAACTGGAGGTAGTCCAGATGAGGCATTTGCACTTATTGAAAAAGAAAAAGTTACGATTACTGCTCTCGTACCGCCATTAGCAATGATATGGCTTGATGCTGCATCTTCTCGTAATAATGATTTATCGAGCCTAGAGGTGATTCAAGTAGGTGGTGCGAAATTTAGCGCTGAGGTTGCGAAACGTATACGCCCTACATTTGGTTGTATATTACAGCAAGTGTTCGGTATGGCAGAAGGGTTAGTAAATTACACAAGATTAAATGATCCTGAAGAAATCATTATTCATACGCAAGGTAGACCGATGTCTACATTTGATGAAGTAAGGGTCGTTGATGAAAATGATAACGATGTAAAACCTGGAGAAGTAGGTAGTTTATTAACACGAGGGCCCTATACAATTCGTGGTTATTATAAAGCAGCAGAGCATAATGCTAGATCATTTACAAAGGATGGATTTTATCGTACAGGAGATCTTGTAAAAGTAAATGAACAAGGTTATATCATAGTAGAAGGAAGAGATAAAGATCAAATTAACCGTGGTGGTGAGAAAGTTGCTGCGGAAGAAGTTGAAAACCATCTATTAGCACATGATGCAGTACATGATGCAGCAATTGTATCTATGCCTGATGATTATTTAGGAGAACGGACTTGTGCATTTGTAATAGCACGCGGACAAGCTCCAGCAGTAAGTGAATTGAAAATGTTTTTAAGAGAACGCGGTATAGCAGCATATAAGATTCCAGATCGAATTGAATTTATTGATTCATTCCCGCAAACAGGTGTTGGAAAAGTAAGCAAAAAAGAATTACGTAAAGTCATTGCTAAAAAACTTATTACGGTAAAACGATAAAAATATAAAAATTGGAAGGAAGTGATTAGATGGCTATCCCATCTATTTCAGTATATAAAATGCCAGTTGAATCCGAACTACCAAAAAATAAAGTGAACTGGACGCCAGATCCAAAACGTGCGGTTCTTTTAATCCATGACATGCAAGAATATTTTCTTGATGCATATAGCGATAAAGAATCACCAAAAGTAGAACTCATTTCAAATATTAAGGTAATAAGAGAAAAATGTAAGGAACTTGGTATACCAGTTGTTTATACAGCACAGCCAGGTGGACAAACACTAGAACAACGCGGATTATTACAAGACTTCTGGGGTGATGGTATTCCTGCTGGACCAGATAAAAAGAAAATTGTTGATGAACTTACTCCTGATGAGAATGATATATTCTTAACAAAATGGAGATATAGTGCATTTAAAAAGACAAATCTATTAGATATTTTAAATGAACAAGGAAGAGATCAACTCATTATTTGCGGTATTTATGCGCATATTGGCTGCCTTTTAACAGCTTGTGAAGCGTTTATGGATGGTATAGAACCGTTCTTTGTAGCAGATGCAGTTGCTGATTTTTCATTAGAGCATCATAAACAAGCGTTAGAGTATGCATCTAATAGATGTGCAGTAACGACATCAACCAACTTACTGTTAAAAGATTTAAAAAATGTAAAAGGCGATAAGAGTGAAGGGATCACTTTACAGGAAGTACATGAACTAGTTGCTCAATTACTTCGTGAACCAGTAGAAAGTGTTGAGACTGATGAAGATTTATTAAATAGAGGACTTGATTCGGTCAGAATTATGAGTTTAGTGGAGAAGTGGCGTCGCGAAGGGAAAGAAATCACTTTTGCGGATTTAGCAGAGAACCCAACCATTGTTGAGTGGTACCGCTTATTATCTCCGCAAACAGAACATGTACTTTAATATAGACTACATAATAAAGGGGTAGTAAAGAATGCCTAATAGCCAAAAGGTTCGCCATTCGTTATCATCTGCGCAAACTGGTATGTGGTTTGCACAGCAATTAGATCCGCTGAATCCGATTTATAATACTGGGGAGTATGTTGAAATAAGCGGAAATATTAATCAAGAAATTTTCGAGTTAGCAGTACGTAATGCTGTAACAGAAGCAGAAGCGCTTCATGTTCGCTTCGAAGAGGATGAAATTGGACCATGGCAAGTTATTGAAGAATTACAGTTTCATATGCATTTTATTGACGTTCGTAAAGAAGAAAATCCTGAAAAAGCTGCTAAAGTATGGATGAAAAATGATTTATCTATGCCAGTCGATTTGAAAAAAGATAATTTATTTACTGAAGCACTTATTCAAGTTGAAAATAATCGTTTCTTTTGGTATCAGCGCATCCATCACATCATGATGGATGGCTATGGATTTTCACTTCTTAGCCAAAAGGTAGCGAATGAGTATACATCACTTATAGAAGAAACAAACAAGAATGAAAAGCCATTTGGTTCTCTTGCAAAAGTTGCGCAAGAAGATATGGAGTATCGTGAGTCTAAACAATTTCAGGAAGATCGTACTTTTTGGTTAGAAAAATTTGCAGATGAACCGGAAGTTGTAAGCTTAGCAGAACGAGCGCCGCGAACATCAAATGGATTTTTACGAGAAACAGCTTATTTATCCAGTTCTAGCACGAAAACTTTACTAGAAGATATCAATATTTCACTAACAAGTTGGCCAGAATTTATTGTCGCTGTAACAAGTATTTATATGCATAAGTTAACAGGTGCAAACGATATTGTTTTAGGCTTACCGATGATGGGGCGTCTCGGTTCTGCATCTATTTATACACCGAGTATGGTAATGAATTTAGTACCACTTCGTCTCACTGTAACTCCAAATATAACTGTTGCGGAATTATTACAGCAAGTTTCTAAAGAAATTCGAGACATACGTCGTCATCATAAATACCGTCATGAGGAATTAAGAAGAGACTTAAAGTTACTAGGTGAAAACCAAAGATTATTTGGGCCGTTAGTGAATGTGATGCCTTTTGATTATGGACTTAATTTTGCTGGGAATCGTGGTATTACACATAATTTATCAGCAGGACCTGTCGATGATTTATCGATAAATGTATATAAACGTTTCGATGAAAATGAATTAATGATTCATTTTGATGCGAACCCAGAAGTATATAATGGCGCGGAGCTAGCATTGCATAAAGAAAGATTTATGAATGTATTAGAATTAGTGATAAATGATTATGAAAAAGATGCGTCGATTGGAAGCATAAACATTACTCTTCCTGAAGAAAATCAAAAAGTTTTATTCGAATGGAATGAAACTAAAGAAGCTGAAGAGTTAATTTCTCTACCTATATTATTTGAAAAACAAGTACAAAAAAATCCAAATAAAATAGCAGTTACTTGTAACGGAATAAAACTTACGTATAGAGAGTTAAATGAACGAGCGAATGAACTAGCACACTATTTAGTAGAAGAAGGAATAGGGCCAAATCAGTTTGTAGCTTTAGTATTTCCAAGATCAACGGAAATGGTAGTTAGTATGCTAGCAGTTTTAAAGGCTGGTGCAGCGTATTTACCGATAGATCCTGAATATCCAGCTGAGCGAATCAATTATATTGTAAATGATGCAAAACCAGTGTGTATCATCACACATTCATCTACATTAGTTATAGAAAATGGTATGAAAAAAATTGAATTAGATCGTGAAGAAACAGAACAAGCGTTAAAAGCATATTCTCATATGAATCTACCATTTAGAAATGATGAATCACTTTTAAACCCAGCTTATACAATTTACACTTCAGGCTCAACCGGCAATCCAAAAGGTGTAATTGTTCCTATGAAAGCTTTAAGTAATTTTTTATTGGCTATGGACGATATGTTTTCACTAAATGAAAACGATCATTTATTAGCAGTTACTACATTTGCGTTTGATATTTCAGCTCTCGAAATTTATTTACCTCTTATTAGTGGAGCAAGTTTAACAATCGCACAAAAAGAAGTAATTCAAGAACCTTCTGCGTTAACGGCATTGTTACAAGAAGAAAGAGTGACAATTATGCAAGCTACACCGACGCTTTGGCAGGCGTTAGTAACGGAATATCCAGAGAAGCTACAAGGACTAAATGTACTCGTAGGTGGTGAAGCACTTCCAGCCCATTTAGCAAAAACATTAAAAGAATTAGGTTGTACTATTACAAACTTATATGGACCAACTGAAACGACGATTTGGTCTACTGTCATGAACATCGATGAAAGAGAAAGTGTTATGCCTCCTGTCGGGAAACCGATTTGGAGTACAGCTGTATATGTATTAGACGCAGGATTACAACCAGTACCACCTGGAGTAATTGGTGAACTATATATTGCAGGAGAAGGGCTTGCAAGCGGATATTTAGGAAAAACAGAGTTAACGGCTGAACGGTTTGTTGCAAATCCTTATGGAGAGCAAGGGGAGCGCATGTACCGTACTGGTGATCTTGTAAAATGGCGCAATGATGGTGTGCTAGAATATGTGAGCCGTGCAGATCATCAAATTAAAATTCGTGGTTTCCGAATTGAATTAGCTGAAATTGAAACGGTATTACAACGCCATGAAATTATTAAGCAAGCAGTAGTAATGGTACGAGAAGACCGCCCAAATGATAAACGAATCATTGCGTATATCGTTGCCAAAGAGAAGGAAATGATTAATCTTTCCGAAATTCGTTCTTTTGTTTCAGAAAGTTTAGCAAATTATATGGTACCATCAGCGTTTGTATTGTTAGAAGAATTACCATTAACACCAAATGGAAAAGTTGATAGAAAGAAATTACCAGCTCCTGATTTTAATGAAATGAATAAGGAGAGAGTTGCTAGAAATCCGAAAGAAGAAATATTATGTGATTTATTTGCAGAAGTACTTGGTGTTTCTCGTATTAGCATTGATGATAATTTCTTTGAAATGGGAGGCCATTCGCTTCTTGCATCTCGTTTAATGGCAAGAATTCGTGAAACGTTAAGTGTCGAATTAGGAATTGGAAAACTATTCGAATCGCCAACTGTTGCTGAACTAGCGAAGCAACTGGATGGAGCAAAAAGTGCAAGACCAGCTATTCAGAAAGTAAATAGACCAAGTGAAGTTCCACTTTCATTTGCACAGCGTAGGTTATGGTTCTTAAATTGTCTAGAAGGTCCAAGCCCTACTTATAATATTCCATTAGTCATTCGTTTGTCTGGAAAGTTGAACGAGGAAGCATTGCAAGGTGCTTTTTATGATGTAGTCGAGAAACATGAAACACTAAGAACAATTTTCCCTAACGTATTAGGTAGTTCCTATCAGAAAATTTTAGATATAGAAAATTTAAATCTAGAAATGATTAAAACAAAAACATGTAAAGAGGAATTAGAAAATGTGCTTGCAGAGGCGGTAAGATATAGCTTTAGCCTCGATGTTGAACCAGCAGTTCGTTTGCAACTATTTACAGTAAATGAAAACGAACATGTATTGCTAATTCTACTGCACCATATTGTAGGGGATGGCTGGTCATTACAACCGTTAACGAGAGATTTTACAACGGCATATAAAGCACGATGTCAAGGTGAAAGAGCACAGCTGGAAACACTTCCAGTGCAATACGCAGATTATGCACTTTGGCAACAGCAATTGTTAGGTGATGAAACTACAGAAAAGAGTCTCATTTCAACACAATTGGAGTTTTGGAAGAAAGAGCTAAAAGGACTACCAGATCAATTGGAGTTACCTACAGATTACCAGCGTCCAATTGAAACGAGTTACCAAGGAGAAACAATTCATTTTCAAATAGATGCGGGTATGCATAGTAGGTTAGTAGAGCTTGCACGGAAAAACGGAGTTAGTTTGTTTATGGTGTTGCAAGCGGGACTTAGTGCGCTATTTACAAGATTAGGTGCAGGTACTGACATACCAATAGGAAGTCCGATTGCTGGAAGGAACGATGATGCTCTCACTGATATAGTCGGTTTATTTGTAAATACATTAGTGTTACGTACAAGTACATCAGGAGATCCAAGTTTTAAAGAATTATTGAATAGAGTGAAGCAAGTAAATCTTGCAGCTTATGAAAATCAAGATGTCCCATTTGAACGTCTCGTTGAATTGTTAAACCCAGTACGTACTCGAAATAGTCATCCGCTGTTTCAAGTTATGTTAGCTTTCCAAAATACGCCAGAAGCAACTTTTGATGCTCCTGATATAGAAGCGAGCCTTGAAATTCAAAGCGTTGGCTCTGCAAAATTTGATTTAACATTTGAAATTAGCGAGAGTAACGGCGTTGATGGTACTCCAAAAGGTTTACACGGATTATTAGAGTTTAGTACTGATTTATATAAACGTGAAACGGTGCAAAAATTAATAGAACGATACATTTTGTTATTAGATGATGCAGCAGAGAATCCTAATCAATCAATTGGTAGATTAGAAATTTTAACGTTAGCAGAGAAAAATACAGTGTTAGAAAAGTGGAATGGTGGTTTTCAAATTGTACCAGAAATGACATTATCACAATTATTTGAAAAGCAGACTCATATAAATCCAAATGCTATTGCTGTCGTCTTTGAAGATGAAAAGTTAACTTATGAAGAGTTAAATGAAAAAGCGAATAAAATAGCTCGTTTGTTA
The DNA here is from genome assembly GCF_051948935.1 of Bacillus sp. Brlt_9. Classification (NCBI taxonomy): domain Bacteria; kingdom Bacillati; phylum Bacillota; class Bacilli; order Caryophanales; family Bacillaceae; genus Bacillus; species Bacillus sp. Brlt_9. The sequence goes on from NZ_JAYJLO010000001.1 coordinate 1,198,050, forward strand.
ATTGCAAACGGAATCGGTCCTGATCAACTCGTTGCTTTAGCAATGCCGAGCTCTTTAAATATGGTTGTAAGTTTACTTGCAGTTCTTAAAGCAGGAGCAGGTTATCTTCCATTAGATCCAGATTACCCGTCTGATCGTATTTCATTTATGCTTCAAGATGCGAAACCATCATGTGTTTTAACAAATTCAGATGTGGAAATTGAATGTGATGAGGAACTGAAAATTTTAGTTGATGATGAAAAAGTAATAAAAGAAATTGAGAAATATAGTGAGGACAATATTGATGAAATGGAGCGTGTGAAGCCACTAACTCCTTCACATATTGCATACGTTATTTATACGTCAGGCTCAACAGGTAGACCGAAAGGTGTTATGATACCTCATCAAAACGTAGTAAGACTTTTAGGAGCAACTGATCATTGGTTCCAGTTTGACGCGAACGATGTGTGGACGATGTTCCATTCATATGCTTTTGATTTCTCGGTTTGGGAAATTTGGGGACCTTTATTATATGGAGGGCGTCTAGTCGTAGTACCACATACTGTAAGTCGTTCGCCAAAAGAATTTTTACAACTTCTAGTTAAGGAAAAGGTTACTGTATTAAACCAAACTCCATCAGCGTTCTATCAATTGATGCAAGCGGATCGTGAAAATGAAGAGATTGGTCAAACATTATCTTTACGATATGTTGTTTTTGGAGGAGAAGCACTTGAACTAAGTAGATTAGAAGATTGGTATAGTCGACATCCTCATAACGCACCGAAGCTGATTAATATGTACGGTATTACAGAGACGACAGTACATGTTAGTTATATTGAGTTAGATGAGAATATTGTTTCTTTACGCGCGAATAGTTTAATTGGTTGCAGTATACCAGACCTTAAAGTATACGTATTAGACAACTACTTACAACCAGTACCACCTGGAGTAGTTGGAGAAATGTACGTTGCAGGAGCTGGGCTTGCTCGTGGCTATTTAGGAAGGGCGGGCTTAACTGCAGAACGCTTTATCGCAGATCCATTTGGTAAGCCAGGTACAAGAATGTATCGTACAGGAGACTTAGCGCGTTGGCGTAAAGATGGGACGCTAGATTATATAGGGCGTGCAGATCACCAAATAAAAATTCGTGGATTCCGAATTGAATTAGGTGAAATAGAAGCGGTCATAATGAAACACCCTAAAGTCGAGCAAGTAGCCGTTATTGTACGGGAAGATCAACCAGGGGATAAACGGTTAGTTTCTTATATCGTCGCATCTAATCATGAAACAATCGATACGAATGAAATGCGTCAATATGCTGGAGGTAGTTTACCAGATTACATGGTTCCGTATGCTTTTGTAGTAGTACATGAGTTACCTTTAACTCCAAACGGTAAATTAGATAGAAAGGCATTGCCAGCTCCAGAATTTATCGCATCATCTTCTAGTCGTGGACCAAGAACACCGCAAGAAGAAATGTTATGTGACTTATTTACAGAGATTTTAAGTGTATCTCAAATTGGAATTGATGACAGATTCTTTGATCTTGGTGGTCATTCACTTCTTGCGGTGCAGCTTATGAGCCGAATTAAAGAAGCGCTTGGTGTGGAATTAAATATTGGAACTTTATTTGCAGCACCTACTGTTGCTGGGCTTGCGGAAAGACTTGAAATGGGAAATGGTCAAAGTGCACTTGATGTGTTGCTTCCATTACGAGCAAGCGGAGACCAATTACCACTATTTTGTGTGCACCCAGCAGGTGGATTAAGTTGGTGCTATGCCGGACTTATGAAATCTTTAGGAACAGATTATCCAATCTACGGTGTACAAGCACGTGGTATCGCTAAAAATGAAGAACTTCCAAAAAGTTTAGAGGAGATGGCGGTGGATTATTTAAAACATGTTCGTGAAGTACAGCCTCACGGACCATATCGTTTACTCGGTTGGTCGCTTGGGGGAAATGTTGTGCATGCAATGGCGGCGCAACTGCAAAATGAAGGGGAAGAAGTAGAATTACTCGTTATGCTAGATTCTTACCCTGGTCACTTCTTACCGAATACGGAAGCACCTACTGAAGAAGAAGCGTTAATCGCATTACTTGCTTTAGGGGGATATGATCCAGATAACATGGATGGTAAACCACTTACGATGGAAAGTGCGGTTGAAATACTTCGTAAAGATGGAAGTGCATTAGCAAGTCTTGAAGAAGAGACGATTTTAAATTTGAAAGAAACATATGTGAATTCAGTTGGATTGTTAGGGAGATATGTACCGAAAGTTTATAACGGAGATATATTATTCTTTAGATCTACTGTTATACCAGACTGGTTTGATCCTATTTCGCCAAATACGTGGCTAAATTATTTAGACGGGGAAATAGTGCAACACGATATTGATTGTAGACATAAAGATTTATGTCAACCAGGGCCACTTACAGAAATTGGACAAGTATTAGCGAAATATTTGCAGAATAAGAAAGGGGTAAGTACAGTATGACGAATCCATTTGAAAATGATAATTACACATATAAAGTATTAAAAAATGAGGAGGGCCAGTATTCTCTCTGGCCTGTCTTTCTTGATGTACCTATTGGTTGGAATGTCGTACATGAAGAAGCTAGCAGGAACGATTGCTTACAATATGTTGAAAAAAACTGGACAGATTTGAATCCAAAAAGTAATCAAGTTGGCGAAAAAATATTAGTAGGAAAACGATAATGAAGGCAAAAATAAATCCGAAAGTAGTTGTAAGCATCGTATATATAACAGCGATGTTTATGGCTGCGATGGATGCAACGATTGTGAATGTAGCACTCCAAACGATAAGTAAAGAACTACAAGTGCCTCCATCTGCAATGGGGACAGTTAATGTTGGGTATTTAGTTAGCTTAGCTGTTTTCCTTCCGATTTCTGGTTGGTTAGGAGATCGCTTCGGTACGAAAAGAGTATTTCTAACCGCTCTTTTCGTATTTACAACTGCGTCTGCATTATGTGGAATAGCGAACGATATTACTTCATTGAATATTTTTCGTATCATGCAAGGTGCTGGTGGGGGACTTTTAACACCAGTCGGGATGGCGATGTTATTCCGAACATTTTCACCAGAGGAAAGACCGAAAATTTCTCGGTTTATTGTGTTACCAATTGCTGTCGCACCGGCAGTTGGACCAATTATTGGCGGTTTCTTTGTAGATCAAATGTCTTGGCGCTGGGCGTTTTATATTAATTTACCGTTTGGAATCGTAGCGTTACTATTCGGTCTACTATTTTTAAAAGAGCATATTGAAAAATCAGCTGGTCGCTTTGATTCTCTCGGTTTTATTCTTTCAGCACCAGGATTCGCGATGCTTATCTATGCACTTAGTCAAGGGCCGTCAAAAGGCTGGGGTTCTCCAGAGATTATAAGTACTGGAATAGCTGGGATTGTATTCATTATATTGTTTATCATTGTAGAACTTAGAGTAAAGCAACCGATGTTAGATTTACGCTTATTAAAAGAGCCAGTCTTTAGAAAAATGAGCCTTATTTCATTGTTTTCATCCGCTGGTTTGCTAGGAATGTTATTTGTTTTTCCGCTTATGTATCAAAATGTAATAGGAGTTTCAGCATTGGAATCAGGTCTTACGACATTCCCAGAGGCGATTGGATTAATAATATCTTCACAGATTATACCATGGTCATATAAGAAATTAGGAGCTCGTAAAGTAATTTCTATTGGCTTAATTTGTACGGCGATTATCTTCGTTTTATTAAGTTTTGTAAATCACGATACGAATCCATGGCAAATACGGGCATTATTGTTTGGCATAGGTATTTTCTTAGGTCAGTCTGTTGGAGCAGTCCAATTTTCTGCATTTAACAATATTACGCCACCTTCTATGGGGAGGGCGACGACTATATTTAATGTGCAAAATCGATTAGGTTCAGCGATAGGAGTTGCTGTTTTAGCTAGCATATTATCTGGGTTTGGAAGTAATGAAATACAGAAAAATACACAGTCAGATTTCTTACCATATCAAGCTGCATTAATTGGATCAGCAATGTTTTTACTCGCAGCATTACTATTTTCTTTACGTATTTCTGATAAAGAGGTAATGTCAAAGAAGAAAGAAAAAATGTTATCCGTATCAAAAAAACAGAAAGCACTTGTCAATGAATAACAATTGATATTCGTTGTATAAAGGAGAGTTTACATGATAGAAAGTAAAGTTGTAGATTCTATACCAACTCTTAATGAGAATGATTGTCAAATATGGTGGGGAAGAATTTCAGATTTACAATCATGGCATTACAATTTACTAAATGACGTTGAACGAGAGAAAGCAAATTCATATCACCATTTGGCAGATCGTGCACGATTTATAATAGGTTGTGTAATTAGTAGATTAGTTCTTGGAAAGATACTTTCTATGTCGCCAGTTCAAGTACCGATTGATAGAATGTGCCCAGTATGTAAGTTACAACATGGCAGACCACAATTACCAGAAGGCATGCCACAGTTATCTGTTTCTCATTCGGGTGAATGGGTTGTTGTTGCATTTACAAAATCTGCACCTGTAGGCGTTGATGTTGAACAAATGAATCTAAATGTAGATGTTATGAAAATGGCAGAAGGTGTATTAACGGACATTGAAATAGCGCAAATTATGAAATTACGAGATGAACAGAAAATTGAAGGTTTTTTAACATATTGGACTCGAAAAGAAGCAGTGTTAAAAGCAACAGGTGAAGGACTAATGATTCCACCAATGGATATTACCGTGTCAGCTCCAAATGATCCTCCAAATTTGTTGGATTTTAAGGATAGAGAAGAGTTAGTAGAACATACAATGATGGAAGATATAAGACCAAGTATAGATTATTTAGCTTCCATTGCAATATTTAGTAAAGAAGTAACTAAAATCACACAGTTAGACGCAGTAGCGCTTTTAAATTATAAATAGGTTTAATAAAATATCTTATAGAAGAGGTGTTCCTCATGTTAGTAGCGGAAAATAGAACAAATGAATTCACTTATAATGTACAAGCAATTAAAAGTATTTTATTTTCTAGAGATTCATCATCTATTCATGCTTTAGAAAAGCTTTTGAATGATACAGTCCAGTTTGATGTTCTTGAACAAGAGGTAATTGATAGACAGTATATCCCGAAAGAAGCAAAGAATTTCTTCGATAAAAACGGAACATTTCTTTACCGTGTATCCAATGTTAGTTATAAAGGAAAAATATTATCTGAAAATCTCATTTTTGCGGATACTTCGTTTTTACCAAATACAATAAAGAGTGAGTTAGAGAGTGGAAACATTCCAGTTGAAAAACTTATAGAAAAGATGGAAGTAAGAAGGAACGTATTATATGAAGGATATCAGCCATCTGGAAATATTATTGAATTGTTTGATGGATGTTCTGTTACAGCGAATGTGTATCCAACTAGAAAATATCAAATTGTAAGTAACTGCAAATGTATGTTTTATATTTGTGAAGTATATCATGCAGAAAATATAAAAGAATTACTTATTTAAAACAAGAAACCAGCCTATAAAATGGCTGGTTTCTTGTTTATTTCACAGCTTCTTTTAACTCTTTACCTGCTTTAAATGCTGGGACTTTACCAGCAGCAATTTGAATTTCTTCACCAGTTTGTGGGTTACGTCCTGTACGAGCAGATCTTTCGCGCACTTCAAAAGTTCCAAAGCCAATCAATTGAACTTTATCGCCAGATTGTAATGCAGTAGCAATTGTGTCAAAAACAGATTGTACAGCTGCAGAAGCATCCTTTTGAGAAATATCAGCTGATTGCGCTACGTTTTTAATTAATTCTGTTTTGTTCATGTTTTCACCTCATAAAAATTTTTTTGGAATGAATGATTTAGTATAATGGATAGTAAAGATAAAGCTATTTATATTGTTAGAAAGAATGCTATATAGTTATGTTAATTTCGTTGCAAGAAACTGAATCCCTGCTAATAATTAGGGATTAATTAAGAATTGATGCATAGAAAACACTGTAATATGAGGATGAGGGGGAGTATACGGATGATTTTTCGTGAAAAAGATGAGAAAGAAAGTATATTAATTCGTCAACAAGATCACGGTTTTTTAGCTGGAGAGATTGCGAAGCATATAAAAGAAGATTTTTTTGAAGCTGACACATATTTAAAAGAGACAATTGATGCAATATATGAGCATGATAGAGGATGGATAGAACTTGATAAAGTACCAATTTTAAATGATGCTAAAAATATTCCATATACTTTTATGGATTGTCCAAGTTCATTACGCTTTGTCTTTTATACGATTGGTTTGAATGAAATTGAAGATGCCAATCCATACGGAGCATTACTTTGTAGTAAGCATTTTTTATCCTTTCCATTAAATGAGGAAGATGAAGAGATGATGTCATTTTATACAGGGGAGTTGAAACGACAAAAAAGAATATTGAAAACGTTAACAAAAGAACAATTTGCGATGTTTGATAAACATTATAGATTATTAAAATTTTGCGATGAACTTTCTTTATACGTATGTATGAATAAACCTGGTGTAGAAAAGAAAGATGAAATTGATTTGTTTAAAGATGGTTTTGAAGGAACAGAAATGTTTAATAGTAAGGAGGAGAAACCTGTTCAAGCAGAGTGGGTGGACGAGGAAACAATTCGGATCACACCGTTTCCATTTCAAACGGAATTTCATACGTATGTAAAATATAAAACTATAAATAAATATGAAATGGAAGAAAAAGGAGTTGTAAAGACTGATAGAGAATCAGAAATGAAGAAACAAACTATTCGTTTCATACAATAAGGAGGCGATTTTGATTGAAAGAGTACATGTTAAAACAAGTGGATTACCATGCTTGGGCTAATATACGATTATTCAATCGACTAAAAGAATTATCAAACTATGAGACTATTTTTACTGAACAGATACAGAGTGTATTTCCATCAATTAAGGATACGTTTGCGCATATTTATATTACAGATCAAGTGTGGTTACACATATTGCATGGTAAAGGTATGAATGAAGCAATACAAGACCGAGAAGATTTACGAACAGAAATCGAAAACAAATCGTTACATGAATTAGAAAAAATGTTTGAAAACATGGCAGATCAATATAAAGAATTTTTAAGTACAATACAAGATGTGAATGCTGTATTTGTTATCGAGAATCCATATGTAGGGAAATTAGAAACGTCAATTTTAGAGTTAGTACAACATGTCGTAAATCATGGGACATATCATAGAGGAAATATAACAGCAATGATTCGTCAACTTGGTCATTCATCGACAATGACGGACTTTGTGCTGTATTTACATATGGTGCAGAAGGAAGTGAAATAGGTGAAAAAAAGAATGGCTTACTATAGATAAGCCATTCTTTTTTTATTGATTAACTTGCTTTTTATGATTTTCTTTCAATTTCTCTTCTTGTAAAAATCGATTCGTTTCAGCTACAACAATACCACTTAATCCAATAAGGCCAATTAAGTTTGGAATCGCCATAAGTCCATTTGCAATATCAGCAAATGTCCATACGATGCCTAATTTTAAATTCGCACCAATAGCAATCATAACAATAAAGATTGCTTTATAATATCGTACAGCTCCTTCACCGAATAAATAAGCTACACACTTCTCACCGTAATACGACCATCCTAAAATAGTAGAGTAGGCAAATAATATAATTGCGATACCGAGAATCATACTACCAGCAGTGCCAAATACAGATTGGAACGCAAGTGTTGTAGCTTCAACGCCAGTTTTACCAGATTTCCATGCACCTGTAGTAATTAATACAAGTCCTGTAATGGTACATACAATAAACGTATCTAGAAAAGTACCAGTCATTGAAACTAAAGCTTGTTTTGCAGGTGAATCTGTTTTTGCAGCCGCTGCTGCAATAGGGGCACTCCCTAACCCAGCTTCGTTCGCAAATACACCACGTGCCATTCCAATTTGGATAGCTGATGCAACTGTCGCACCGATAAAACCGCCAGCAGCTGCAGTACCATTAAATGCACCAGAAAAAATAAGTGAAAATGCTTCTGGAATTTGATCGTAGTGATAGAAAATAATAATAAGACCAGCAATGATATAAAAGAAAGCTTTAATAGGAACGATGTATCCTGTCACTTTCCCGATTTTTTTCACACCACCTAAAATAACAATGGCGATTAGAAACGACATTAATATACCAGTTAAAGCAGGAGGGAAAGAGAAATTAATTCGCATGGCCTCTGCAACTGAGTTAGATTGCACCATATTACCGATACCAAAAGAAGCAGTTGTACCGAATATCGCAAATAAAATAGCAAGCCATTTCTTACCTAAACCACGTTCTAAATAGTACATTGGTCCACCTGAATATTCTCCATTTTCATTACTAACACGGTATTTCACCGCCAGAATGGCTTCGGCATATTTTGTTGCCATTCCGAACAAAGCAGTAATCCACATCCAAAAGATTGCACCGGGACCACCGATCGTCACAGCAGTTGCAACACCAGCTATATTTCCCATTCCAATGGTTGCCGCCATAGCTGTCATAAGAGCTTGGAAGTGGCTAATATCTCCAGAGGAAGATGTATCTTCTGATTTTTTAAATGCTAGTTTGTGAGCGTATAATAGTTTACTAAATTGTAAACCTTTTAAACGCACTGTGAGAATGATACCAGTACCAACGAGTAACAACAACGTTGGTAATCCCCACACATAGTGATTCATTTGTTCTAATACTTTACTTACTGTCTCCATCTGTATTCTCCTTTTTATGAAAAAATAAAAACCACTTCAAGTAAATGAAATGGTCTCTGGAGAAACAAGGGATAGAAAAATAAACCGATACAAATCGGCTTTTTCTTTCGCTTGTCTCTGTCCTTTTACCTGAGAGATTATCCGCTATAGTAGCGGATTTGCTCCTTCGGTGCTCGTTTTCCTCCGCGCTATATATAGCGAGAGGGAGTCTCTCCAGAGATTCGTCCCCATGCAGTTCTACTTGTAACCAAGACCTGAGAGTTTCAAAGTTGGTTTTACAACTTTTTGCCCCGTCGGTAGATCAATAGATCTTCTCCTGAATGGTTCATCCGAATTATAAAATTAATAACCTATACGCATTGAATGTGTATAGAATCAATAAAAACATTATAGATATACAATTAATGAAATGCAATCATTTTTTATTTTAAAATAGTAAAGAATTCTATTTTTTCGAAAGTCCTAATTTCTCTTCAACTTCAGTTAAAGTAGATAAAGCGATGACAATATGTTGATCTGCAAGCCCTAAAGCATGTTTAGTATTTTCAATTGTTGCACTGTTTGGAGTAGAGTTAATGCCTCCGTCTATAATTAAATCTGCTGCATTTTTCATAAATTTAGAAGCAGCCTTAAACTCAGTTGTGAAATAAACTAGTTGTTCTTGTATTTGTACTTCCGATATATTTTCTTTAATTTTCAAAGTGTCTATTTCGTTCAAAATGTTTTCATATTGTTTGGAAACAGCAGTCATTGTAACTAATAGTTTATCTCTATTTACTGAATCTCCGTTCGTGTTAATTTCTTCCCAAGCAGGCAGCCAATCTTTTTCGATGATGTCATTATAATTAGTAGTCAATTCATCAATTTTTGGTTGTAATTTAGTTTTAAAACTTTTTGTATCAACTGTTTCTACGGTAGTTTTTGCATTATTATTTTTATCTTTAGTTGCGTAGAAAATCGTACAGGTAATAATAAAAATAGAAATAACTATTGTCCATTTATTAAAAAATAATTTCTTCAACAGGTAATACCTCCAAAAATAAAAATCTTTTAATTGTAATATATAACAATAATATTGTTAATGATAGAGAAAATAGTCTGGAATTGATTTTAATTATATTTTTTCTATACATAAATAATTAAGATTAGTAAAATGATGAAAGTAATATGTGAGAAAAGAGGGTTTTTAGTGAAAATGAATAGAAGAAAACTAGTTTCAAATATTTCAACGGCTATGTTATTAGTTGGTTTATTTACACTAATATATTTAGACAAAGAATCTAAAATTGAAGATTTTCCAGTACCAATTTCAGCAATCCATATTAACGATGAAAAGGAAGAGGATTATAAATATATAAGTGTAATGCCTATTACAAAGGTAAGTGGATGGGAGAACTTAGGTGAAAACGGGCATACTGTTAGTTTTAAAAAAGGAGAGCGGAAGGTAACTGTATTACATTATCCGGGAGAACTTACGTATTATGTATTTGAACAAAAGGTGAATAAGGGAGATAAGATAAAGCTGTAATTCGTTAAGGGTTACATCTTTTCTTTTGATTCTGAATTATTTGAAATAAAATCAGATAGATGGTTTGATAGATGTAGTGATAAATATGATTAGTTCTATATGCACATAAAGAGTACTTAAGAGATCATAAAAATATTATGTAAACTAAAAATTGTGAGTGGAAGATAAATTATATCCTAAGGGGGAGTTAAAAATGTTACTAAAAACAATCTACTGTAAGGTAGAAGAAGAGAAAAAGGACTTATTTTCAAAAGCACAAGAAAAATGGCAAGCTATACAGCATCTAGATGGATTTCATGGGCAATTTGGTGGATGGTATGAGGGTGAGGCATGTGTATTTACTTTATGGGAAGATAGAAGTGCGTATCAATCATTTATGAATGGTGCACACGATACAATTTATGTAAATAGCAATCAAGCGGATACGTTTCTTTCATGTGAAATTGAACTATTTCAAACGTTGTATGATATAACTGATAAGCATTTGAAAGATGTTGTTACAGAAGGAACATTCATAAGAGTTGCTATATGTGATGTAAAGGTAGGAAAGGAAAAGTATTTTTTACATAAACAAGAAACAATTTGGAATAAAGGAATGGAAAAAGCAAAAGGGATGCTAGCTGGAGTTGTTGGGAAGTCTTTAAAAAATGGAAATCGTTACATCGTGTTAACGTATTGGAAAGATGAAATGGCGCATCGAAATTATGCAGAAGAGACTTTCCCAGAGTTGTATAAAATAGCTAATATTCATGAGGATTTAGAAGATATAAGAGGTAAACAAGCTGTATGTAAGGAAGAGTGGCTTGTATATTAAGTGTACAAAACGTGCATAAATGAATGTATAATAAAGATATTTTCTTATAAATGAGTAATTAATAGAAGACGTTATATACCCTTTCATGTTAATATATTTAAGTTATAATAGAAGGCTTACCCTTTTGTATTGTACGGTAGAAGCAGTGTGAGCTTGAAATTTTTTTGAAAAGGATGTGCCTAATTTGCGTATCAATAAATTTATTAGTGAAGCTGGAAAAGCGTCTCGACGTGGAGCAGATAAATTAATTAATGAGAGAAGAGTAATTATAAACGGTAAGGTTGCAAAAATTGGTGACCAAGTAAATCCAGGTGATGATGTACGCGTAAATGGAGAGCAACTTCGTATTGCTCGAGATCACGTATATATCGCTTTAAATAAACCAGTAGGTATTACATGTACGAGTGAAAAAGCTGTAAAAGGTAACATTATCGATTTAGTGAATCATCCTTTACGAATTAGTCATATTGGACGTCTTGATAAAGACTCAGACGGTTTAATTTTGTTAACAAATGATGGTGATATTGTTAATGAAATTTTACGTGCTGAAAACAAACATGAGAAAGAATATATCGTTTCAGTAGATAAGCCGATTACACCTGATTTCTTAGAAAAAATGGCAGCTGGTGTGAAAATTTTAGGAACGAAAACACTTCCTTGTGAGATCACACAGTTATCAAAATATGAGTTCAAAATTATTTTAACACAAGGGCTAAATCGCCAAATTCGTCGTATGTGTGAAGCTTTAGGTTATCAAGTATACACGTTAAAACGTACGAGAATTATGAATATTGAATTGAATAATTTACCTGTTGGACAGTGGAGAGATTTATCGAAGAAAGAGAAACGCCGTCTATTTTCAGACTTAAATTACGAACCACAAGATTGGTAAAATTGAGAAGGGGAAACCAAAAAACTATTTTTGGTTTCTTTTTTATTAAATAAAAAAACTTTTTTAAACACTTGCAAAAATAAAATGAATAAGATATAGTAAATAACAATTAATGGATGTACTTATAAAAGCAAAGAAAAGGACACGAGTTATTTTACCCGGTTATACAGAGAAGGAAGGAAAGCTGAGAACTTCCTAACGCAGAAAAATAACTTACCACCTTAGAGCTGCACTAGGGAAATACAGTATCTAGTGCCGTGTAAGCGACGTTATCGCAAAAGAAGCCATT